>NZ_JACCDD010000010.1 GCF_013415115.1 Vreelandella zhaodongensis
GCGCTCAAGTGGCTAAATGCCGATATTAAGATTACTCAGCCAGATGACCGGCTGGGTAAATGAATAAGGACAATAGGCGGTGGAAACGGCTCGAAATCGGGTTTTTCTACAGCCTCGTTAGCCAACAAGCGAGCCACTCGAAAATCATGCAAAGTCCTAGATCAAGAAACATTGATAGAAAACCTAAAGCGCGGCGCTGGATTGATGGGAATACGGAAAGCTCTGCCCTGCTACTTGGAGCGATTCGCACCCTCGAAGCGGGTTACGGTGGTGATTTCTCAGGCTTCGTCGATTTCGCTCCAGCGGAATACCGGTTCAACGGCGAAGAATCCGGAGGATACGTGCTCCTGCGTGCTCGTAAGAGCGGATCAGTGCGTGCCCAAGTACAGATAGAAGCTGATGAATGGACGGAACTAGAGTTAAAAGATTCGGGCGATCTCCGTGCGCTCGTTGAGCTCATTACAGAGCACCGCCTGACGGATTTCGACTTTGCAACCGAAAGGAGTCAGGCGGAGTTTGATGAAGCCGTGAAAGCCGCGCTTGATGATCCGCAGAGTGAGCGAAAAGAAAGGTTAAAGTATGCGGATCCGCAGGCTAAGAAGGTGTGGAGAAAGGTTGCGGTCTACACGAGAAATCCTGATGTTGTAGCGGAGGTGTTACACTGGGCCAACGGCAACTGCGAAGAATGTGGAAAAACTGCACCCTTTTTGAGGAGTTCGAACGGTACACCATATCTCGAAGTACATCATCGTCAACAGCTTTCAGATGGGGGCGATGACACCATTGAAAATGCGGTTGCACTCTGCCCAAATTGCCATAGGAAACAACATTTTGGCTAACAATGCGTTGCATCGGTCAAGCCGGTGAACGCGGCGTTAGCACTACCAATAACGCAGCCAAATTCACTATGCCACTACAAACCTCGGCCGATGAGCTGGTACACAACGCTGTTAGTGCAAGGATTATTGATGCCATCATGTAGTGCATCCTTTAAGTGCCCCAACGTCATAAGGTTAACTCTCCTGTTCAGCCAAAATCGGTGCTTTGTTCGATCCGACATCAATGCATTCATCGGCAAGCGCAAGTACCTGCTCACGATGGCTTACTACCACCAGGGTCTCAACACGTGACCTTAGTGCCTGCATAAGCTGAATCTCACGCATACTATCCAGCGCCGCAGTGGGTTCATCGAGAATCATGGTGCGTGTGCCGCGCAGTAGCGCTCTGCCAATGGCGATGCGCTGTTGCTCCCCACCGGAGAGATTTCTGCCCTGTACGCCAACATCCCGATCCAGCACGCTGTCGCCAGAAGTTTCGCCGCCGACCCGTTCTAGATCCAGCAGTTTGACGACTGCCAGTAGCTCCTGGTCAGGCACGGGCTGTTGGTGTGCGTACAGAAGGTTTTCGCGAACGCTACCGCTGAAAATCAGCGGTGCTTGGGGAACGACACTTACTTCGCAAAGAATATTTTCCGGTGAAAGGCGGCGAACACTGACACCGTGGAAGAGAATCTCGCCAGCAGCTTGAGGTTCAAGCCCCAGAAGGGTTCTTAACAGCGTGGATTTTCCGCTTCCCGATGGACCACGCACCCCATACATCTTGCCAGCCTGAATCTCCGCGCTGAGCGGCATGGCTGAAGTAGCGTCATCGGCGCGCAGGACAACGTCACGTAGCGTGAACACTGGCTGCTGAGAGTCAAGAGTGATATCGGCTGTGGCCTGGGGGTTGGTCGGCAGGTCAAGGTATCTAAGGCCGTCACCGAGAGCGACGTAGTTCTTCTTGAGGTCGATCAACGCCGCCGCAATCATGACGAACGGGGAGGTAAGTTGAACCACATAGGTCGTGATCATGATGAAGTCGCCGACTTGATAGTGCTGGCGTAGCGTTTCGCTGACGGTATAGAGCGTAAACCCACCCAGCACGAGTCCCACGGCGAGCACTTGTCCACCCATCAAACCGCTAAGCTTGGCATGGGTTCCGTATACGGTGTGAACGTAGGTGCGCAAGTGACGGTCGAGGGTGCGTTCTTCATGTCCAGCAGCGAGGTTGATCTTAATGTCGTACAGTGCGCGTAGACGCTCGGCGAGGAATTCACTCAGCTGAGTATGCGTCTGGTAGAAGTTTTTGTGGATGCGGGTTGTCGTATCGGCAATTCGGTAGGTCAGCACGAAGAGCACAATGATGGCCAGAATGAAGGCGGCCGCGAAGGCAAGGTTTATCACCTGCCAGAGAATACCAAAGACAAAGCAGAGCTGAATTACAACCGGGGTGATGGTCCAGAAGAGGGCGTGGTTGATCAGGCCAAAGCTGCTCATCGCCCGGTTCACGTCGGCCATGACCACGCCTGTATCAAGCTGATGCTGCGCTTGGTAAGGTAACCGTAGCAGACGCCGCACAATACTCGAGTACACGGCCGCATCGCATCTAGCCATCACGTATGCACTGGCGAGATTCTTGCCCCACTCCATCATGTTGCTTAACGTCCAGCCGACTGCATAGGCAGTAGCAAAGACGTAGATCATACCCACTGCCGCCTCACCCGAATCCTCTACTAATAGGTTGGTTGTTTGCCGCAGTAAATAGGGAACAGATGCACCCACCGCCGCTATACCGATCATCAGCAGCACCACCAATACGAGATGGACAAAGAATCGCGGATAGCGTGCGCGAACCAGCTCGAGCCCGCGTCGATAGGTCGTCACGTAGGATGAAGGAGAGGTATCTCTCATGGCAGGGCTCTTTAGTCTGGATATCAATGATCGGGCGCATCCGCTCGGTCAAGTGCGGAGCATCGCCTAGTACTCGCCCAACCTCAGCGCGTATTGACTAAATATAACGCTAAGAAGTGTAACTCATTCGCATATGTATTTTAAATGAAGTAGTAGTATGCGGTACGGTGTGATCCTTCTTTTCACTCGTAAGGACTGCGCCCGAGGCCGCAAAGCCATACTGATTTCTTTATATTTTCGCTTCTCTACCAAAGAAGCCGGTGCTGAAAGAGCTTTCGGACTCGTAACCCAGTGAGAAGGATATGACGGCCACATTCTCGTTACCGCTTCGCAAACGGTCCGCTGCCATTAGCATGCGCCAGCGTGCCAGATAGTTCATGGCCGTACTTCCATTGGTGACTATACGGCCTCGCCGATGGCAACCGCGCATTATGGGCCTCCTGGGGCATCGAGGACGACGGGCTACGTGTTTTTTTAGCGGCGACACCAGCTACTTCGACGGCTTTGCCTAGATCGGCCAGCGCTTCGGCCCCTTCGATGTGACGCTGCCCAGTTCCGGCGCCACGGGTTGGAGCGTAGGCCGATACAAGCTCCGTCAGCCTTTGGTAATCCTACGTGTGGACAAATCATTCTTAGGTACTAGACTGAGCATTAGATTATTAATAACTGTTAATGGCGCGACCTATACGCAAGAGATGACCCTATGTCTCGTTTGATGATGTGGCTGATATGTCGTGGAGCTATGAGCAATCGTTGGAGGAAGTGGGGGAGACGAGAGAGTGAATAAATAGCCGGGAATAACCCCGCACTGAACTCCCAGAAAATGAAAGTAACATCAACGTAGGGAGCTACGACATGGGAACAGCAGCCGCAAGTCAGAATCTTCAATATGGTTACCCGACACCCGGGCCGCAAACCCCCTCCGGGCAACGGGTAATGGATCATGTGTTCTTCTTGTCCAATGCGGGGTGGAAAGCCGCCAGAGAGCAGAACCGTTACGACTACGTGGTAGTAGGGACGGGGTTTTGTGCCCTGGCGTTTGCGAAACGTGTTTTGGCGTCAAACCCTCATAGCCGTATTCTTATGATCGAGCGCGGCCCTTTCTTTCTTCCGGAGCATTTTCAAAACCTTCCCTTGCCCTTTAAAGACACCCTGGGTGGGCTTTCTGAAACCTTCCCTTGGACGATGTCCGCTTCTACTGCCCTGGGCAAGAATGGCCCGGTTCGCTGGCAACACGGCATGGTGCCTTTCTTTGGCGGTCGCTCTACGCTGTGGAGTGCCTGGTGTCCACGGCCGAATGATGCTGAATTTAGCGGTTGGCCGAAAGCTACCATCGATGCCGCACGAAAGTATTCTGATACCGCTGAGGAGCTGCTGCGAGTCCAGAGAGCTGATCAAATTGACCAGGGGCGCAGCACAGAGGAGTTAAACGTCATCGGCAAGAGTCGGCCCGTCTATGGCCCCCTGCAGAAGCGTATTCAATCGCTGCTTGAAGAAAAGGGGGAGAGTGTCGAGGGCATCTACCGAACCCAGGCCGCACCTTTGGCGTCCGCCTCTAAGAATGTCAACGGCGTTGACTTCCAGAAGTATTCAACACCTGGCGATATTCTCGCACTGGCCGATCAGCAGGCCAAGTTGCATGCTGACGGGAAAGGCGCCAGGCTGGATATTGTCACTGAGTGCGTTGTAGAAAGAATTCAGCAACAAGAGATCAATGGTTCTCGTCAGGCCACGGCCCTGGAAACCTCCCGAGGCGTGCTGCCACTGGGCGAGGCAAAACTGGTTCTTGCCATGGGCACCTTGCCGCCCACTACTCTCCTGCGCAACTCTTTCCCAGACACCCAAACGCTAGGTGAACGTTTTTCCGCGCATTTCATCAGCTCCATTGTGGCACGGGTTCCCAAGTCTTCACTGGATCCGCAAGATAAGTTTGGCGACCTGGAGTTGAGTGCCTGTTATGTGGCTGGTGTGGCCGAAAAAAGCTATGAACAGCAATTCCATATTCAGTTGTCATCGCTATGGGATGTGAACCCGGAGAAGAATGCGGGTACGGCATTGCGCTACATGCCGGATGTGGTGGCAACCGCGTCACAAACCCAACTGAAATCATCCGAAGGCTATGTGGTGTTTGTCTGTGCGGTGTTGGGTGAACTGGATTATAAAAACGCGGAATCCTGGTTCTTGAGCAATGCACAGGACCAAAATATCACCACCAATTCACTGCTTCAGGTCAAGGAGAATACCCGAGACTATCAGACCTGGAAGGCCATGGATAATGCCACTTTCGGTATCCTGGAAGATGTGCTGTCTCCAATGGGGGCTTCTCAGGTTGAGTACTGGCATGGTGACCCTGATTTGGGGGAATGGAGTTCCGAGCGGCCGAGTGAGGATCAGCGGCGGGTTGATGCCCTGGTTCACGAAAGTTCCACCCTGTATCTTGGTGAAGAAGCGTCCGCCCCTGTGGATCTGAATTATCGATTCAGAGGCAGCAATAATGTGTATGTCACCGGTGGCTGCTTATGGCCGCAGGGTGGTTCCTGGAACCCAACACTGACCATGGTGGCCTTGGCTCAAGATCTCGCGGACAAACTGGAAAGCGCGAAATAGCACGGCTTGCTTTCCCAAGACCGGCAGCGCCATAACGCTGCCGGTCATCATTCCCTTCCCTGTCTCCTTTCCTTCCTATGCCCGTCATAAGACTCTCGTCATCGTGCCGGGGTGGTAAAACCCTTGAAAATTATACGGAGGTTTCGTTAGTCGGCCTGTGCTTGACCACTCAAGCAAGCGTGAGACTAAGGAGATGTTACGGGCAGTGGCAGGGCAGTCATAGTGAAATAGACAGCATTAGCATAAATATGACCCAGGTCATTTCCGTAGCCTAAAGTGCTACGAGGGAGGCGTAGGACTCAACGGATTTAACTGCTAAGCTAATTTTACTAGAGCAATAAATGCCGCAGGGAACAACCTAATGCCAAATGCCCCACGCATTGAGCTTCACCCTATTAGCCAACACGTGCAGGTGCATGTTGATGGCACGTTAATCGCCGACTCCATTAATACGCTTCAACTCCGCGAACGCGGCTATCCGCCACGCCATTACTTCCCACGCGAAGACGTGCGGATGGAGTTACTCACCGTGTCAGAAACCACCACGTATTGCCCGTTTAAAGGGCATGCGGTGTATTTTTCGCTGGGTGAGCGCCAGGATATCGCCTGGAGCTACGAGCAGCCGATTGAAGGCATGGAAGCTATTGCGGGTAGGGTGGCGTTTGCAGGTGGTAGTGTAAAAGTGCAGGTGAAGGATGAGTAAGTGCAGCTTGGTATCCTCATGGTGTTATTGAAGCAGAGGATTCAGCATGCGTGTGATTTAATTACATGCAAACAATTAACCTTAATAATATTCTTAAATTATGTTGAAACAAGTTTTTGATAAAGAACAGCTTTCCAAAGTACTTACATCATCTGATGTTTGGCAATGGGATTTGCTGTCAATTTATGGTGATGTCGAAAAAGCAGTAGATCATACCGTTAAATATTGGAAATTACACAATTTAAATTTGTCATTATTAGAAAAAAGAATAATAAATGGAAAGACAGTCTTTTCCCCTGCTGTTATGGAAGATGCTTTCGCAATTAAGTTGCTTGATAGGTTTGTTAGAAGGATTTATAAAGTCCGGCAATCAGACCGTAATCGAATAGTTAGACAGCTAATAACCTTATTGAAAGACTCAGGATGTTATCATGTTCTTCGGTTGGATATAAAAGATTGTTACGAATCCATTCAATCTGATTCGATTATTAGGAAGTTTGAAGAGGAAATGATACTTGCACCTGAGTGTATTAAGTTGCTTAATGATGTTTTTACTGATCTTCGAGTAGAAAAAAATATGCATGGTTTGCCAAGGGGGTTGTCAATAAGCCCTACGCTTGCTGAGCTTTACTTGGAAGATTTAGATAAAAAGATAGCATCACATAATGATGTGATATATTGCGCAAGATATGTTGATGATATTGTGCTTTTAACACCAGTAGGAAAAGAAGATAAAGTGAAGGCCGATATTCAGTCTTTTATTAATGAAATGGGCCTGTCTCTAAATGATAATAAAGACAAGTGTTATAGTGGTCTCTCAAGTTCAGCAGAATTTGATTATTTAGGTTATTCTATTAAGGTGGAGCGTCAGAATAAAAAGCCAAACAAAGTAAATGTAAGAATATCTCAGTCAAAGATAAATAGAATAAAGACACGAATAGTTAAAAGTTTCTGCGATTATAGAAAGAGAAACGATTTAATTCTTTTGAAAAGAAGGCTTGAATATCTTTGTATGCTAAAACATGTGCGGAAAGGTAAAAATGGTGATTTGTTAGCTGGAATTGCTTATAATTATCAGTATGTCACAGATGGCTTTGAATGTTTAAAAGAAGTTGATGGTTTCCTTTGTCAGCAGTTAGTTGACCCTCGGTTTGGACTTGCTAAACAAGGGCAAGAAAAGATTAAAAAAGTGTCGATATATGGGAATGCTAGAAAAGGTAATATAGGTAAATTTAGTAAAAGCCAAACAATTAAGATAATGAGAGTCTGGAAGAATGCCTAATATTATCAAGGTGGATACCAATGATAAATTGAGAACATTGATAACTGATGTTCTCCCTTATGAATTGCCACTGTGGTTTTCAAATTTTACTATGTATCAAAGATTTAGTACAAAAGCGCATGTTAACGCATACCGAGCAGTTTCTGGTTTAGACTTTGAAAGTCAAGCTGGTTTTTATATTCCACTTGATTATCTCGTATCTCGAGGAGGAGGGAAAACACCACGTACGATATCAATAATGCATCCGGTAGCTCAACTAAAGGTTTGTGATTTTTATAATAAATATGATGATCTTATAGAGTATTATTGTACAAAATCAAAATATTCACTAAGGTATCCTTATAGAAAATCAACAAAATTTTACGGCAAAGCTCGAAAAGGATCAAAGTTAGTTGATGGTGTTGAGAGTTCGGACGAAGAGCGAATTGTTTCAAGTTCTTATTTTAAATATAAAAAATATCCATTTCTATATCGGTTTTTTGAATCTTATGAGTATCATAAGCTTGAAAAGCAATTCCATAGCATGCTTCAGGTTGATATTTCAAAATGTTTTCCCAGTATTTATACGCATTCAATTGGATGGGCGGTGAAAAACAAGCGCTTAGCAAAGGCAATGCCAAGAGCATGTGGCGATTTTGACGGACAATTCGATAGTTTGATGCAATTTACAAATTATCGTGAGACTAACGGCATTATTATAGGTCCTGAAATAAGTCGAATTTTTGCGGAAATTATTTTACAAAAAATAGATTTAAATTTGGTTGATAAAATGAGTAAGCGTGAGTATAGGGTCTCTAAGGATTATGACTTTAGGCGCTATGTCGATGATTATTTTATTTTCTTTCGTTCTGAAAGTGTAAAGTTGGCTTTCATAAAGTCACTTGAGTCTTCTCTCTTAGAATATAAGATGTATTTGAATGAGGCAAAAACTACTATAACCTCTAGACCTTTTGCAACTGATATATCATTGGCGAAAAACTCATTAAGTCATGCTGTTGGCGAATATTATAAGTCGCGATATAAGGATAGAGACACTAATAGTGAGTCTGTTGTTAAGTTAAAGAATCCAAGTTACAAAGCAAACAAAGCAATAGCTGAAGTTAAAATGGCTTTGGCTAGCCATAAGGTTGAGTATAATTCAATTTCTAACTATCTTTTTAGTGCGATTGCAAAGAGGCTGTCTTCGTATTTATCGAAAATTAGAGAGGTTGAGGTAAAAGAAGATTTTCATTTGAACTGGGTTTTGGTTGATTTAGATATTTTATTCTTTGTCCATGCAATGGATATTCGTATAAGGCCAACAGATAGGTTGGCAAGATTAATTTACGATATACTTGAAACAACCGAAAGCTGGCCAGAGAACTATAAGGAAATAATAAACAAAAAAATATTTGATCATGTCAAGCATGCAATGAATATATTTATTAATCATGCTAATGATATAATTGGGCTTGAAACCTTAAATCTATTAATGATATTAACTATGCTACCATCAAAATATCAAATTCCAGAGTCGAAACTAACAGAGTATTTTGGTAGCTTGACAGAGAGTTCTGTAACCAATGATTTCTATTTTCGCTGGGTAACATTCATGCTGTATGCTGGAAAGAAGCCGGAATGCCAGCTGATTAGAGATATATTAATTGCATCAGCCGACCATTATTTGCTGAATAGCGATGATATGTTTGTTGATTCTGAATACTTTATGTTTTACTTTGATTATTTGGCTTGTCCATATATTGATAAAGCAGTAAGGAAAGATATGATGGAAAAAGTAAAAAAAATCACTTTTGATAACAGAGGGAATTTGGTAGAATTCGATCTTAACAAGCAAAGTGGAGTAGTTCTTAATAACGATTTCATTGTTAGTTGGAGAAATTCAAATTACCTAAAGAATAGTTTGGAGAAGAGGGAATATATTTTCTCTTACAGCTAGTTTATGTCGCCTGCCTCCGTAGGTTTCTGCATTCGTTCTTGTGTTTGCAGGGCTTTGGGAAACCTTAGCCACACACACGATTGGGGGGAGGCGGCACCCAATATAAGGTACTTTTTTACATTGCCTTAAATCTTGCGGAAATGTACCTGTACATACTTATAAAAAAATATTGTTTGTTTTAAATATGGGCTCAAGCCTATAGGGAAAGAGCTATTAAGGTCTCTCAACTTGGCTCAGTAAAACTATATTTTTGCTGGTAGTGTTAACCCATCCCACTAACCCTCATCACCTCTCTAGTCACCGCCTCATTCAACACCCCGCGTTTGGCTTCGATCAACGTGAGCCAGTCGCGGGCGCGGGTGATGCCGGTGTAGACCAGCTCGCGGGTGAGAATCGGGTTGATGGTGGGCGGTAGCAGTAGGGCGGTGTGCAGGAACTCCGAGCCTTGGGATTTGTGTACCGTCATCGCGAATACGGTTTCTACCGCGTGCAGGCGGGAGGGCAGCACCCAGCGGATGGGGTTATCAGCATCGCTAGTCGGGAACGCGACTCTTAACAGCTTTTGTTGTGGATTGCGGGGATCTGGCACCGCCAGGGTGATGCCGATATCGCCGTTCATTAGTTTTAGGCCATAGTCGTTTTGGGTCACCAGTACCGGGCGGCCTTCATACCAGCCTTTTTCCAACGTGTAATCACTGCCATACAGCAGCTTTTCACTACGTAGGGTTTTGGCGATATGCAGGTTTAAGCCTTCTACGCCCCATGGGCCTTTGCGCAGCGCGCATAGCAACTGAAAGTGGCTGTAGGCGCTTAGTACCTCAGAAGCCCAGGCGTTATAGGCCGCTGGGTTTTCCTCAAACGATTCCCCACGCGGGCGCTGTGCGTTCAGTACCTTTAGGTAATGTCGGTAGCCGGTGGGTGGGGCGATGGGCTCATTTTTGTGGTTAGTGCGACCTGCGCCATCGTTTAGAAATTTATCCGCGCTGCCATGAATGACCAGCTTATCTAGCGCGGTGTCATCAGCAATCGTTAGGTGGTGCAGGTCTGGGTAGCCATGGCGCAGCACGGCGTTAACGGCCTGCTGTTTTTTCCGGTCAGTTTGGGCATGGCTGGGCTGGTTAATCGCCTGGGCCAACTGGCCGATGCCGCTGTGTTCGTTAAAGCGGTGGCTTACCCGCAGCATGGTAATGGCTTGGTCGAGTGGCTGGCCGTCAGCATCCAGGTGCTCGGGTGGCAGCGGCTGGCCGGTGGCTCTTTCTAGCCATTGGGCGGTTTCCGGGGTGTAGTGGGCGGCTTCGGCACGGCGGCATAAATCGCCAAGTACCGAGCCAGCTTCTACAGAGGCCAGCTGGTCTTTATCCCCAAGCAGCACGCACTGGGCATTGGTGGGCAGGGCGCTCAGCACGGCGGCCATCATTTCGATATCCACCATGGAGGCTTCGTCGATCACCAGTACGTCCAGCGCTAGCGGGTTGGCGGCGCTGTGGCGGAAGTGGCGGGTGTCGGGGCGGGCGCCCAGAAGGCGGTGCAGCGTTGTCACTTCAGTGGGAATGGCTATCTCGCTGGGGGCTGCGGAGGGTGAGTGTTCACTTAGCAGCGTTTCTAGCTGAGCAAGTGGCAAACTGCTTACCTGCCCGGCGATGGATTCATTCAGGCGGGCAGCGGCTTTGCCGGTGGGGGCGGCTAGGCGAATGCGCAGCGGCTGGCTGGGTGAGTGGGCCAGTTGCAGGGTTTGCAGAAGGGCGAGCAGGCGCACCACGGTGGTTGTTTTGCCGGTGCCGGGGCCGCCAGTAATAATGCCGAAACGGCTGCGGGCGGCCAGGGCGCAGGCGGTTTTTTGCCAGTCGAGGCTGTCGCTTGGCTTGAACAGAACGTTCAGCGCCTGGGAGAGAAGGTCGGGCTGGCTGTCGTCACCCATCGCTTCTAACCGTGTGGCGATTTGCTGGTGCAGGGTTTGCTCATACTGCCAGTAGCGGCGTAGGTAGAGCCGCGTGTCTGAAGCTGAGTGAGTAGTCACTATCACCAGCGGTGTGTTGCCGGGGCCTTCGCTGGTGAGTAGTGGGTGGTGCAGCGCGGCTTGCCATTCGCTTAGCGTAAGCGTTGCCAGCACGTCGCTGGGCAGCGGTGGCGGGTCGGTTAAATCATCCCCTTCTGGCGGTAGCGAAAGGGCGAAATCTGGTGCGTTAAGCGTGGCGTTTAAATCCAGGCACACATGGCCTCGGCCTAGCTGATGGCTGGCCAGGGCGGCGGCCAACAGCAGCAGCGCGGGGGCATCCGGTGCTTCTGCCGCTAAAAAGCGCACCAGGGCGCGGTCTAAATCACGCAGCCAGCCCCTGGCTACCCAGCGCTCGCATAGGGTTAGCAATTCAGTGGTATCGCTTAACGCAGGGTGAGCGCTCACTGGCGCGGGGACCATTGAGGGCTGGGCATCCTGTGTCTCGACGGCATCGCCAAACAGGTCGAAAGTGTGGGTGTCTTTTGGCTTACTCATACCGTCGCTTCCTGTGCGGGGCTTGAAAACGATGCGCCTGCAAACAGGCTATCCAGTGCTTCGATCAGTTCAACCGGGGCGGGCTCGGAAAATACCCCGCGCCCTGGGCTGCGGCTACCGCGCAGAAATACTGTCATCGAACCGCCCAAGTGCTGGTGCGGGTCGTAGTCGGGCAGGCGCGCTTTTAGCAGCCGATGCATAGCCAATAGGTAAAGCGCGGCCTGGAGATCGTAGCGCTTGGCTAGCAGCTCATGGCGCAAGGCTTCCGGTTCGTAATCGCTGTCATTCGGCCCTAAATAGTTCGATTTCCAGTCCAGTACGTAAAAGCGCCCTTGGTGCTCAAAGGCTAAATCGATAAAGCCTTTGAGCATACCGTTTAGGGTATCGGCATCCAGCGCTGGGCGCTCAACCCCTGGCAGTAAGTGCTTGCTTACCAGGGCATCAATTGCTTGGGTGTTAACCCGTTGGGCGGCTAGCCAGAACTCTAGTTCCACTTGGTAGCTGCTGAGTTCGGTGAGCGCGACGCTTTGTTGGTTTGGCGCGGCCAGCGGTAACGGCGTGGTGAGTAGCGCTGAAAGCCAGCCAGCCAGCGGTTCCTGCCATGCTTGCCAGCCGCGCAGCTGCACGCGCCGCCATAGCATATCGTTGAGTGAATCGTGGTCGTTGGCAGCGGCTGCAAATCCTTGTCTGCCTGCCCATTCCAATAGCCCGTGCAGGAAAGTGCCCGGCCCTGGCCCCCTGGGAAATTTATGCAGGTGGAAAGTGTCTGCGCTCGCCCATTCGTTGTTAATCGTTCGCTCGAAATGCTCATTTAACCCCTCGTAAACTCCGCTTTCTCGCGAAAGATTGCCTAGACTGGCCTTCGCTCGAAGACTTTCCATGTCATCAGGCATGAGCGAAATATCTTGTGGTTCATCCAGTACTTCAAATGTTGTGGCTTCCTGGGCGGTGGTAGGCTCCAGGGGCGTTGCTGTGGGGGCGGTGAGGGTGCCGGAAAGGCGCAGCGCCGAGTAGCTGGCAATCCACCAGTGCTCCTTGGCCGGGCGCGTGGGGGTGCGGGCGTGCCCAAGCGTGGCGTTTTGTTCGGCGCTTTGTTCAGAGAGGGCAAGGCGCTGGGCAGTGGGTGCCGGTGGCTCGCTGACAGCAATCTCGCTGCCTTGTGCCAGCGCTTCCAGCGCGGTGGTGAGCTCTGCCGGTGCAATGGTTTTTCCGCCGCTAATCAGGTAGCCGAGGGCGCTATTTTCCAACCCTTGAAGTGGGGCTAGCCCCAGCCAAGTCGCATGGCGGGCTCGGGTCAGCGCCACATAAAGCTTGCGCAGGTCTTCCCCCAGGCGTTCGCGGTCGGCGGTGGCCAGGGTTTCTTCATCGGCGTTTAGGCTGAGCTGAAGGTTGCCGTGGGCGTCGTGCCAGCGCAGCGGTATGTCTTTATCGCTCACCGGGCGGTGGTTGGCGATAAACGGCAGAAATACCAGTGGGTACTCAAGCCCTTTGGATTTGTGGATGGTGACCACTTTGACCAAATCCGCGTCGCTTTCAAGGCGCAGCTTGTGGCTGTCGCCGTGGCTTTCCGGGTCGGCAATGGCTTCATACAGAAAGCGAATCAGCGCGTGTTCGCCGTCCAGTTCTGCGCTGGCTTGCTGCAGCAGTTCGCCTAAGTGCAGCAGGTCGGTGAGCAAGCGCTCACCCTCTAGCTCTTCCCCCAGTAGACGGGCGGGAATGTCGAAATCCACCATCATACGGCGTACCAGCGGCAGCACACCCTGGCGCTGCCATAGGCGATGATAGTGGCTGAACTGCTCTACCCGAGCCTCCCAGGCCAGTTCGTTTTGTTGCAGGTGATCAAGGTCGGCTAGGCTTAGCCCCAATACCGGCGTGGCCAAGGCGGCGCGCAGGTGGGCTTCGGCCTGGCGGGAGCTGGCGAGAGGCTCGGCGCAGGCGCGCAGCCAGCGTTCTACCTGCTTTGCCATGGGCGAGCTAAACACCTTGTCGTGGTCGGAAAGGTAAACACTCTTTACTCCACGGCTGGCCAGCGCTAAGCGAATGGCACGGGCTTCCTGCAGGCCGTTGACCAGTACTGCCATATCGGAAGGTTTTAGCGGGCTTAGGTCATCGCCTTGCTGAAAACCGCTTTTGCCTTCTTTATTGCCGCTTTGGCCTGCCGCAAGCAATTCCACCATGTAGGAGGCGCAACGCTCGGCCATCTCGGTCTGATAAGCGGTTTTGGAAAGTGGTTCTTCGCTTGTTAACGGCCAGAGCGTCATGGCGGGCAGCGGCTGGCCTTGGTGGACCAGCTGTTCGTCGCGGCCTTTGGCGTCCACCGATAAGAACGGCAGCGGGTTCTCACCGCCTTCTTCGCGAAATAGAAACGCCCCAGCCGGGTGCTGGTCGGCGTAGTGGAAGCAGTGATTGACGGTTTCCACCATGGCGCGGCTGGAACGGAAGTTGGTGCCCAGCGTGACGTGGCGGCCTGCGGTGTCTTGGCGGGCTTGCAGATAGGTGAAAATATCCGCACCGCGAAAGGCGTAGATGGCCTGCTTGGGGTCGCCGATCAGTAGCATGGCGGCATCGCGGCGGGGGTTGGCGACGTCATAGACCGCGTTAAAAATGCGGTACTGAATCGGGTCGGTGTCCTGGAACTCATCAATCAGCGCGACGGGGAACTGGCGCAGAATCTGCGCGGCCAGGGCGTCTTTGTTGGGGCCTTGCAGGGCGCGGTCTAAATGGGTGAGCAGGTCGTTGGGGCCCATTTCTGCGCGGCGTTCCTGCTCGCGCTCCATACGCACTTTGCACCACTGCACGGCGTGAATCAGCAGGTCGTTGCGCGGTTCGGGCAAGGCGTTGAGGGCGGCGGGCAGTGCCTCAAACGCCTCAAACGCTGGGTGGTTCGGTGGCTCTCCGTTCCAGATTTCAGCAATGCCCGCCGGTGTCAGTCGCTTCCATGCAGTGGCCTTCTTATCCATATCAGGACTGACAAGGTCGCTTTCCGCCCATTGCTGAATTTTATCCAGCCATTTTCCTCGATGATCTTTGCGCATTTTGCCAGGGGCAAAGTGCTTGGCTGTTTGGCCATCGTCAAAAAGCTGCCGAAGTTCATGTACCCACGCTCGCCAAGGAGCTTTTAGTTCTTCAAGGCGTGCGCTGCGTTCGGCGTCGGCAGCGCTTAATGTGTCGGCTGGCACGGGGCGTTGACTGCCGAGTGCGTCGCTTTCGTGGAGCAGCTTGCGTACATCTTCGTGGAGTTTATCCGGCGATTTCCAGTAGCGGGTAATGCTGCCCAGGGCATCGGCATCCAGCGGGTAGTAGAAGGTACGCCAGTAGTCGCGCACCACTTCTTGCTCCAGTTCGCGCTGGTCGTTTTCCAGGTTGAGTGAGAACAGGCTGCCGCTATCGAAGGCGTGCTCGCGCAGCATGCGATAGCACCAGCTGTGGATGGTGGAAACGGCGGCTTCGTCCATCCATTCGGCGGCTAGCTCCAGGCGGCGGGCGCAGGCGGGCCAAGTGGCCTCTGAGTATTGCTCGCGGAGTTGGAGTAGCAGTGGGTCATCATCGGTTAGCTCGAAAGCAGGTCTCTTCGAGGGCGCTGTGAACCCATCCTTGGGCGCTACTTTTTCCATCCCTGGAAAAAGACCCTCTCCGTGACCTGCTTCTTTCGCGTCCGGCGCTTTTCTAAACACCGCGGCGGCTTCTACCAGCCGATGGCGGATACGTTCACGCAGTTCCTGGGTGGCGGCATTGGTGAAGGTGACCACCAGGATTTCCGGCGGGGTGAGTGGGCGCACAAAGGCGCTGTCGTCTTCGCTGTGCTGCCCGCCCAGTACCAGGCGCACGTAGAGCAGCGCGATGGTGAAGGTTTTGCCCGTGCCCGCGCTGGCTTCAATCAGGCGGCTGCCGTGAAGCGGTAGCGTGAGCGGGTTGAGTGGGGTTGGCTGACTCATAGGAAGATACTGTCAAACTCAGTTGAGAAATCCTGGCTTGCGGGCAAAATTTGTAGTTGCTCTGCGCTCCAGTTCACAAGACGCTGTGACGTTAATAGGAGCATATCGGCGAGTTCGTTCAGTAGATTGAAGTGTTCTGCTATCTGGGCATAGTGCGTTGCGTAGTCATGGGCCGCTATATTGCGAATAGCTCGGCAGCGCTGCCAATCACTGGTGGCGCCAATAACCCCCTGCTTTTCAAATAGGGAAAGTACTTTGAGAAAGCTGTCAGTGGGTTCGCCCGCCAGTAGTGCACTGTGTCGCATGGCTGATGCTAAAGAGTCTTGCAGCTTGGCAAAACTCTCATTTATTGCGGCGAGTGTTTCGAACAGGTTTACATCTTTTTTATGATCCGCCAGCCAATCGCCATTCATTGGCCAATTAACTTTGCTGCGTGACTGTTGGAGAAACCAGGCGCAGCGTTGGATGGCTTCAAGTAGCTGTGCAAGGTGGCGTTGTTGGTCGCTCAGAATATCCTGGCTCATGCTGCTTCCTCTGTGTTGAGAGGCTGTGACTGGGCCAGCGCGATTGCCTGGAAAGGCGTAGGTTCTGTACCTGATACATAGGTCAGAATGTCCACTGGTAACTGGAGACGTTCTTCCAGTGCCATTTTAAGCTCGGCACAGGCAAGCAGCGTTATGGCCGCTGGGGAAATCAGCAGTAAATCAACATCGCCGCCTCGCCTTGTATCATCCAGTCGAGAGCCAAACACGTGCGTGTCTATTGAGGCGCCGGCGAACTCGCGGACACCTGACAGAATAGTATCGCGCTGTATTTGAGTGAGGCGCATGGAGACTGCTCCTTGCTTGAGTGTGCAGTATTTAAAGGTTAGCACTTTAGCGGGTTTTGCCGATATCGGGCTTTTTCACGGTCTTGAACAGCGGCGCATAAAGCGCTTCCGTCAGCGTGGCGAAGGTGTGTGTCTGGCCATCATCAGATGCTTCGAGGCGGTCGAAAAATAGCCGCTCGAAGCGGGGCCATTGGTGGCCGAGATAAGGGCTTTGCTCGACTTCGCCGGTGGTTTTAAATCCGCTCTCATAGACTTTTTCGGCCGCGGCGTAGGCGTCGCTTTCTCTGCCTTTTTCAATGGCAATGTCAGGTGTACCCAGTTTTGTCAGCCACACAAAGGCGGCCTGGGGAGCCAGCGGAAGCGGCACTTCCAGGCCGTGTTGCCAAGCGCTTAGCTGGGTTTCCAGGTGCGCGCGGGCGGTGTCGGCAGCGATAGGTTCCAGGGTGATGTTGCCCGCTTTGGAGAGCAGTTGGGTGGTCATCGGGCCGCTGAGATTGCCTGCCAAGTGGGCAACCCAGTGGCGTAGCAGCAGATGCCATTGGTACTTGCTGTTCTTGATCAGGCTGCTGCTAAGCAATAACAGGCGGCAGCGGTTGCCAGCATCATCCTGGCGTAGCTCGCCCAGCCAATCTTCCAACGTAATACCGTTACTGCCTTCCAGGTGAATGGCTTCTGGATCATCTAGCGCAACCGGCCAAGCGCCCAGGGCTTGTTCATAATCGTTGAACAGCGCTTCCATGGGTTCTGCTAAGGCGTCACGCATGCGCTCGCCAAAGGCTCCCATGGCCAATACGCCTTGGCCCTGGAAGCGTTCAAGGGCTGCGTGAAGGGCTTCGATACGCGGCTCGCCTCGATCAATGGCGTAGCGCTGGGCGGCGATCAGTTGGTCTTGCAGCTGCCAGTTTTGCAGGCCATCCAGGGCGAACGGTTCTTCGTCCAACTCGGCAATCGCTTCCTGCTCGAAATACACCCCCAGTCGGGTATTGAAGAAGGCACGTACTGGCTCGCGCAGGAATTGGCCCAATTGGCCAAGCGTCAGGCTAGTCGGGGTGTTTTCCGGTGGGGGAAGTGTGGATTGGGCAGCTTGAGGCGTGCGCGGTGCGTGTACCTCGCGCCATTCATGAACATAGGTAAATAGTCGTTTCGGTTGAGTGGTTGCATCAAAATAAGCGCGGCTAAACGGCTGCAGCGGGTGCTCGGTGGTCAGCGCTTCCAGCAGCGGCGTGCCGCTCTCGATCTGCCAGCCTGCTTCTAGGTGGTCACGCAGCTGGCCGACCAGTACCGAAGGTGGTAGCGGGGTGTTGTCGATTTGGCTTCTGCCGACCCAGCTTATATAGAGCTGGTCGCGGGCGGAGAGCAGCGCTTCCAAAAACAGGTAGCGGTCGTCTTCCCGGCGGGAGCGGTCACCGGGGCGGTAGTCACTGCCCATTAGGTCAAAATCTAACGGTGGCTGGGAGCGGGGGTATTCACCGTCGTTCATGCCTAACAGGCACACGCGCTTAAACGGAATGGCGCGCATGGGCATTAGCGTGGCGAAGTTAACCGCACCTGCTAGAAAGCGCTGGGAAAGGCTGTGTTCATCAATCTGTGCCAGCCAGTGTTCGCGCACCATGGAGAGCGGCAGCGGGTCGTTTAATTGAGCTTCCTCGCTGCTTTCCAGCATTTGCTGCAGGCCGTTTTCCAGCTTGGTGAGCATCACGCTTTCTTGGGCGTCGTCGGTCAGGAAGAAGGTTTCCAGCAGCGTGCGTAGCCGCGCTACCCAGTTAGCGGCATCGGTAGGCTGGCAGAAGGTTTCCCAGGTCTCTTCGAGCTTTTCCAATAAGGTGGCTAACGGCCCGGCAAGGCCCGCTTCCAGCCCGCCGATATCGTCAAACGGCTCGATTCCTTGCCATGCGTGGCCTTCGCCCACGGTGTAGCCCAGCAGCAAGCGGCGCAGACCAAACGCCCAGGTGTTTTGGCTTAGCCCGCCAGGAAGTTCGAGAGTCTGGCGCTGTTTGGCATTCAGGCCCCAGCGGATGCCTGCGCCTTCCATCCAGCGCTCTAGCACCGGCAGGTCGCGCTCTTCAAGCCCAAAGCGCTGGCGCAGAGCGGGCACATCGAGCAGATCCAGCAAGTCGCTGACCGAAAGGCGCAGCTCTGGCAGGCGCAGCAGCTTTTCCAGGGCAATCATTAGAGGCAGGCGGTGGCGACTGGCTTGGTCGGAAAGCGTATAGGGGATATGCCGCGGGTCGTCATTTTGTAGCTGGCCAAACACTGCGGCGATATGCGGCGCGTAGCGGTCGATATCTGGCACCATGACGATGATATCCCGCGGGCGCAGGTCAGGGTCGGCACTGAAGGCGGCCAGCAACTGGTCGTGGAGAATCTCAACTTCCCGCTGAGGACCATGGGCAATATGAAACACCATGGAGTCATCTGCCGAGTTTAGCGCGGGCCAGTGGGTTTGGGTTTCCGCCACGGGGCGAAGTTCGCGAATATCATCCTGCAGTTGGCTGAGCAGGCAGTCGCGATCAACGCCGTTAAACGGCTCGAACATATCAATACGCAGCGCCTGCTGCTCAAACAAGGTTTGGTAGTTGCCCGAATCGTCATGCTCATCCAGCAGGCGCAGGTAGTCGCGGCCCTGCTTGCCCCAGGCGGCGAGCAGCGGCTGAGCGTGCAGATGCAGGGCATCGTCGGCGTCGCCAGTGCCCAGCACATCTAGCGCTTCGGGCATGCCGGTTTTGCGCCGCTGGCGATAGCGGTTGGCGCGCAGTAAATCCTTGTGTTCGATGATATCTGCCCAGTAGAACTGGCAGGGGTTATGCACACACAGCACGATCTGGGAGCAGCGCGAGAGCGCCGCCAGGGCTTCCAGGGTTTGTTGGGGCAGCGATGAAATACCAAAAATAATCAGCCGCCGGGGCAGGCCGCGCGGGCAGGGTTGGCCTTCCAGCTGCTCAGTCGCTTTCAAAAAGCGCCGATGCACCTGGGCGCGGCTGCTGTTAAGACCTGCATCGCCTTGGGTGACGGCGACGTCTTCGCGCAGTATGCGCCATAGCGCAGGCTGCCAGCGCTGGTGCTCTTCCAGTGGGCGGGGTTCGCCCCGAGCAGTAATCAGCACGTCATCACCGTTGGCCCAGGCATCCAGCCAGTCAGCGCGGTAGACCTGATACTGGTCGAATAGGTCTGCCAGCCGCTCGGCCAGTTGGTAGTGTTTGCGCTGGTCGCGGTCGACTTCCAAGAACTGTGCCAGCGGCGCGAACACTTCCTGCCCCGCTAGCGTGGGCAGCAGGCGCAGCAGCCGCCACACTAGGCGCGATTTATCAAACGGCGAGGTCTCAGGTACCGCGTCGCCATCTTGATCAACATAGGTGAGCACCGTGCGGTAGGCCTGCCATAGAAACCGCGCAGGCAGCATGACATCCAGTGCGGCGGCGATGCCTGCGCCGCCATTTTCCGGGTCTTCCGCCAGTGCCAGCTTTAACCACTGCCCAATGCCGTTGCTCTGTACCAGAATGGTCTCGTTTTCCAACGGACCCAATGGGTGCAAGCGCATCCACTGCACCGCCAGCCCGCGCAAGTCTTCCAGGCGGTTAGCATGCACCACCATAAAGCCAGGGGTGAGAGACGCTGGCGAGAACGGTGTTGGTGAGCAGTGTGAATTGGCAGACATGCGGTGGTGTTCCTTCGCGGCATTAGGCATTGGGAATAGCGCTATGGTGCCATAAGTTAAGTTTTGAAGCTTAACTGCCTCGATGTCTCCTGCCCGAGTCTAAGCTATAGCATTGAAGTCGTTGCTTGGTTGCTTGGTTGCTTGGTTGCTTGGTTGCTTGGTTGCTTGGTTGCTTAGTGTTGCTGTGGAGCTAGCCTATTTAGCAACATCGGCTATCGCGCTATAAAGCTCTGGTCGACGATCATTCAGGATGCCGGTGGCCATTCTGTATTCAGCGATTTCATCTAACGCCAGGCTGGCGCGTAAAATGCCTGTCTGTTCGTGATCCAGGGCAGCGAGGGTGCTGCCATCGGGGCGCGCTACTAAGCTGCGCCCCATAAACTGCATCCCGCCGTGCCGTCCAACTCGGTTGCAACTAACAAAGAAGAGCCCGTTCTCTTGCGCTCGGGTGTAGGCACGATGGCGGAAGGTGTCGGGGTCTTCAAGGGGCACGTTGGCGTGGCGAAATGATGCCCAGATATTCGTTACCACTTCGGCTCCGCCAAGGGCTAGGCAACGAGTAACCTCAGGAAAGCGAATGTCATAGCAGACTTGCATGCCGATGCGGGCTGCTGGGATATCGCAGACTGGCATGCTGCGGCCCGGTGTGAAGTAGAGCTTTTCGTTATGCCATAGATGGGTCTTGGCGTAACAAGCCTGAATGCCTCCGGGGCCCAGTAGTAAGGAGGCATTATAAAGTTTGCCGGATTGAGTGGCTGAGCGCAGAGCGAGCCCTACCACGATATGACAGTCGTAGTGGGCGCAGACAGCCGATAGCGTCTTGATTAACGCACCATCGTGATTGGCAGCAGCGTTATACAGCTGCTTGGCATACTCAGTATGGGATGCGGCGCCTGAAGGGAACCCCTCTCCAGGCGCCAAAGGCTCCACATAACCAGTGTTACACAGCTCTGGAAAGACGATTAGTCCAGCACCATTTTTGGCTTCAGAGGTGGCGGTTTCGATCAACTGCTCGCCATTACCTATCGGTGCCAGAGGGGCGAAATCCAGTTGTGCAAGGCTGACTTCAAGTTTGCGGCTCATCAGTTCTCCGTCTTGACAGAGATGGTTGGGTGCTCCACGAAAGGATACACGCTTCGAGTGTCCAAACGTTCATAAGGCAGTGTCGTTAGGTCGGCTGGCCCGTAATCTGGCGTGTCTACGATCAGAATCTCTTCTGCCAGATCTTGATAGACCTGGCGGAAGTGGGTCTTTGAGCGCAGCACGATGATGTCGTAATCCCGCGGATTCTGATCAAAGACGGTAAAGGCATCCTCATCGACGCCGAAGGCTGGACGGCTGATCACACTGACAAGGATATCGCCAATGCGTAGCAGTGCTGATAGCCCAAGGTTGACGTAGCTGCCCTGGAGCATGGCGCCGGAGATATAGTAGCTCTTGGGTTCGGCCTGCAGCACCTCACATTCTACCGTCAGGCGAGGGCCTGCCCGACGTGAACTATGCGCTCCCAGGGTCAATGTAGTGGTCGCACCCACACCGGCGGCAGCGGCCATCTCAGCTGCTTGAGGGTCCCACAGGAAAGGCACTGCCGTACGCTGAGCATTACGGCGGATCAAGGCATCGAGCAGGTAGGTAGAGTCACTCATTCGATCGGCATGTTCCAGCAGCACAATCGGCTTGCTAACCCGGGGGGCTGTTTCCAAGGCATGGTTGACTGCCTCGTCGAGGCTATAGATATGCTCGGGTCTGTAGAGCTCATGGCGGTCTTGCCAGATACGTTCGCACAGTGAGGTGGCAATGGTGTTGGCGCGCTCGGCGTTGGCATCGGTGACTGTCATGACCGAGAAGCCAGTATTGGTGGCATCGGCATAGGAGAACCCCGCCATAATAGAAATATCGAGATAGCTATCCGACTCATGTTCTAGGCGTCGTGCCTCGGCAAGAATTTTGGCTAGTGGATTTAACTGGGTGGCACTGAAAATGCTGGGCGTCAGGACGCCGGGCTTGACCAGACGGCAGGTGGGCGAGAGCTTGCCCTGAAGTGTGAGGGTCATGCAGTTCGCAGTGCGCCGGCCGGTCTCGCCCATATCGGTATGCGGTGATTTTTGATAGGCGAAGGCAGCGTCGCAGGCGCGGATGCTGTCGGCATCTAGATTGCCGTGGTAGTCGAAACCCACCATAATCCGCACTCTTTCACCGACAGTACGGCGTACTGATTCGATGATAAAACGCTCTGGGTCTTCGTAACCGGGCGCCCAGGCCGCGCCGTGCAGATGGAGCAGCACCCCATCTAGATCATCAATGTCGGCTAGTCC
Organism: Vreelandella zhaodongensis; assembly: GCF_013415115.1. Lineage (GTDB taxonomy): Bacteria > Pseudomonadota > Gammaproteobacteria > Pseudomonadales > Halomonadaceae > Vreelandella > Vreelandella zhaodongensis. The sequence goes on from NZ_JACCDD010000010.1 coordinate 22,483, forward strand.
CTTACAGATTTCCGCTGTGTAGCGTTCTACTACGTCATCCGCGACTCTTCCCAGCGCACCCAGGTAGGCGTAAACCAATGGGACTGTTGTTGCGCCGCGTGCCTGACAAATCTCAAGGAAGCCTCCGATAACCGTGTTGGTATCGGTGAGTCCTGTGACAACCTTTGCTCCACGCAGAACCCCTTCTTCGAAATCGGCGTAGTGGACAGTGTTCGGCAGGAAGCTAACTGATTCGATATGAAACCCGGCGATGGCGATCTTCATAAGGCAGTTCCTTTCGTTGTTTGTGTAGTGATGTGTGGCGTCACAGTAGGTTGGGTAGGAAGAGCACGATGCCTGGGAAAGCGATGAGTAAACACATCACCAGTACCATGATGAAGAAGAAGGGAAGAGAGCCTCGAATGGTGCGCGACATGCCCCTCTCGCCAGCGACCTGGTTGATGATAAAAAGGTTGAGGCCTACTGGGGGAGTGATTAGGCTCATTTCGATGAACAGCGCCATCATTACCCCGAACCAGATAGGGTCAAAACCAAGGCTCATCATCAGCGGATAGATGATCGGGAAGGTCAAAAAGAACATGCTCGTGCCTTCGATCAGACAGCCCAACGCAATGAACAGCAGACCGACGATCAAGGCAATGTGCCAAGGCTCCATTTCTAACGCGAGGATCATTTGACTGATCTGTTGAGGCACCATCATGAAGGACAGTGCGGTCGAGATGATATGGGCGCCGATCATCATCAGAGCGATCATGCAGGTGGTGCGAATCGACATCACTGCTGCTTCATGGATTGTGCCCAGGCTTAGTCGTCGTTCCAGGGCGAGGATCAATAGTGCGCCCATGGAGCCGACTGCTGCCGATTCGGTGGGCGTGGCAAAGCCAGTATAGATAGAACCCAGCACTGCCCCGATCAGGGTAAGTGGAGCAATGAGCAATTTCATCGCTGCCAGGGTTTGCCTCCAGGGTAGCTTGTCGCGGTCAGTATTTTTCGGTGGGTGGCGTAATGAGAGAAGCGCTACGTAGGCCATAAAGGCGAGCACGAGGATCAAAGCAGGGACCAGGCCAGCGATGAAAAGGGTGCTGATGGATTGCCCGGCGAAGCTACCGTAAAGGATGAAGAGAATGCTGGGGGGAATCATGGTGGCCAGCGTGCCACCCGCCGCGAGCGAGCCGTAAATCAGGCTTCGGTCGTACCCCCTGTCTCTTAATTCATTAACAGCCAGAGTTCCCATGGTGGCGGCTCCAGCCAGGCTTGAACCCGAGCAGGCACCAAAAATTGCACAAGATGTGATATTGGTCTGTACCAAACCGCCCGGCAGCCGTGACATCAAGGGGGACAGCCCCTGGTAGATCTTGGTCGCAATATTCCCCTTGAGCAGTAAGCTACCCATGAAGATAAACAAGGGAATCGCCGCTAAAACAAAATCATTGACGACTTCATATTGAATGGTCTCGACAATACGGAAGAGACTGGCGGGAAGAAAGAAGTAGAGCAGTGCCAATCCCAGTCCTGCCAGGCCGATCGATATCCAGATGCCGCTGAGCAGCACCAGTGCCAATATTGCCAAGGCAAGGGATAAGTTGAAGAAGGTGAGTTCCATGCTAGCCTCCCTTGGCAAGCGTGGTGGTAGTGCTGGGCAGCAGCCGCAGGATGCTACGACTGAGATGGGCCATCAGTTCGATTAGCAGTAAGGCATAGCCAGGCACGAGAAATAGGCGTGGAACCCATAGTGGGGTGCGAGTCATTGTTTGAGCACGCTCGCCACTGCTTAAGCTTTTGGTGAAGAGTTCCATGGCATGCCAAGCGAGAATAACGATGATGCCAATGGCCACTAGGGTGACCACGAATTCAAGAAGGGCGGCTGCCTGGTTAGGGAGTCGCTGAATCAGCAGCTCGACGCGGATGTGGCCCTTGGTTCGAAAGGTATCGGCTAAGCCCATAAAGGACAGAGCAACGAACAGATAGCCTACGTACTCCTCGACAAAGAAGAGACTACTGGTAAAGGGGAGTGCTCGGGCCAGTGTATTCACACTGACTAGCAACATCATCAGTATGATGGCGATAACGGCCAGCTCACGACCAATGCCTGAGGTCAGGCGAGACACCCTGTCGAGCAGGGTGTCGATCCTCCGTAAGGCGCGGATAAAGTGCATTACTTTAGCCCTCCTAGGGTCGCCTACTGTAGGCCTTGCTCATAGATTGAAAATGCTTGTTGTCCGAGCTCTCCGGTCTCCTCTAGCCACTCATCGCGGATTGGTTGGGTGCGTGTGCGAAATTCTTCCAGCGTATCGACATCTAGTCCGCTTACGGTGATGCCATACTGTTCGATGGAATCAATGAGGATGCGCATTGTGCCAATGTCTCGGTCGGTCTGAATTCGCTCATTGATCAGGCTTGCTTCCTCACGAACGATCTCTTGGAGATCCTCGGGAAGTGCTTCCATGGCGTCTTGGTTCACAAAGGTGAATTCCACCGGATAAGACCAGTTCCACCAGGTGTTGTTATCGACTACTTCATAAACACGAGCAGCGCGGGCACCGTCCATGCCGGTTAGAGCACCATCGATGGTACCCCGCTGTAACGACGTGTAGAGCTCGCCGAAGGCCACGGTGCTGGGTTCGCCACCGAGAAGGCGGATCATCTCGCCGCTTTCATGCCCAAAAACACGGATCTTTTGACCCTGCATTGCCTCAATACTGTTGAGTGGCCGGTTGGCATGGATCGCTGAGCCACTGATAACGAAGCCGGTCGTTAGCTCAGCGTTGTACTTGTCGGCAAAGATTTGCCGGTAATAAGGATCCTCTAACTCGGCGTAAGCCGCTTTGGCCTGTTCCAGGTTATCGAACAGAAAGGGCAGCCCGAGAAAGGCAATGGAAGGCTCCATTGAGCTTACATAGACATCGGCAGTATTGCCCATTTGGACGACACCATCCCGCACAGCTGACAGGATTTCTGCACCGCTGAAGGGGTGCTGGCCATAGGAGAGAAAGTTGATTTTCAGGCGACCGTCGCTACGCTCGCTGATGTTGTTGGCAAGCTCCTGATAAAGCGCCATATAGGAAATTGCGGGCGTTAGCGGTGAGACGAGCGTCCACTCATGGGTTTCCTGTGCCTGGGAGGTGGATGAGGCCCCCACTAGCATTGCAGCGGTGAGGACGAGCAGTGGAAAACGTTTCGTATGCATCGCAGATTACCTCGTTGGGGTGTTGTTTTTTTAGGGGTGGTACTGATAGTGGTACTGATAAAGATTGGCACAGCTTTCTTGATATTATAAATTGAATAATATCCATTATTGATAACAAAAAGGCATCAATGCTGCGAATCTCCGATCTTCAGGCTTTCGTTATGGTGGCCGACCTCAGTTCCTTTCATGCGGCGGCTGATCAACTCAATATTACCCAGCCGGCCTTGAGTCGACGCATTCACAAGCTAGAGGAGATGATTGGCGTGATGCTGTTCACCCGAACAACACGTCAGGTTCATCTAACCGCGGCAGGGCGCAATTTTCTTGAGCGGGCTCGTAAGATTGTCATCGACACCGAAGAGAGTTTGGCGAGTCTGCGCGGAGCTTCTTCAGACCGACGTGAACTGATACGCATTGGCTGTTTGCCATCGCTGGGTATGAAGCTGATTCCGCCGGTTCTGGACGAGTTCCTTAAGCGCTACCCGTTCGTCGCTCTCAGGGTATTGGACATGAACGCTATCGAATTAGTCGAAGAAGTGGCGAGAGGTACGCTAGATCTAGGTATCGGTATGTACACAGCCTCCAATCCCAATGTGCAGTTCAATTCGTTAGCTCGTGAGGCATTGGGAGTCGTCTGTCATCAGAAGCACCCGGTGGCTAAATGTGATGCGCTGCGCTGGCGGGATTTGCGCGACTATCCAATGGCATCGAATATCCAGCAGAGTGGCAATTGGCTGAAAATCCAACGTGCTCTTGAAGATGAGGCCATCCAGCTTAATTGGTTTCACCAAGTTCGTTCGATGCTTGGGGCAGTAATGACGGTGCAGAGTGGTGATGGCTTGGCGGTAGTGCCGCGCTCCGCTGTTGATGTGCTGGGCATTCCTGGTTTGGTGTTTCGAGAGGTTGCCGAACCCACCATTCATCGTGACATTGGCGTGTTGACCCCGAGTACTTCAATGCAGACGATTTATGTACGCGAGTTCGTCGCCAAAATAGAGGAGCACATGAGCTCACTTAATTGGTAGCGAGGCGGAAATTGGTAGAGGGGCGCAAAATTTATTCACGTTATCCCCTGACTGATATTTTGCCTTGCACGAGAGACAGGCCACCGCCAAGCTATGCGGATACCGTGCGTAAAGCGATGTGAGTCAAGCAAAGAGGAACTCCCTATGACCGAGCCTACTAACAATACCCGCCGCCATTCAGCCCAGGTGGTGGACGGCCCTGGCAAGGCGGCCAGCCGCGCGATGTTGCGGGCGGTGGGGTTTAACGATGATGACTTTACCAAGCCTCAGGTGGGCGTTGCGTCTACCTGGAGCATGGTGACCCCGTGCAATAGCCATATTGGTGAGTTGGCAGAGTTCGCCCGTGACGGTGCCGACGAGGCGGGTGGTAAAGGGGTAATCTTTAATACCATCACTATTTCCGATGGTATCGCCAACGGCACCGAAGGCATGAAGTACTCGCTGGTTTCCCGCGAAGTGATCGCCGATTCCATTGAAACCGTAGCGGGTTGTGAAGGCTTTGATGGGCTGGTGGCTATCGGCGGTTGCGATAAAAATATGCCGGGTTGCGTGATGGGCTTGGCGCGGCTGAATCGCCCCAGCGTGTTTGTGTATGGCGGCACCATTATGCCCGGCAAGGGCCATACCGATATCGTGTCGGTATTTGAGGCGATGGGTGCGCACTCCCGTGGTGATATTGATCTGATCGAGCTCAAAAACATCGAAGAAACCGCCATCCCTGGCCCGGGTTCCTGTGGCGGTATGTACACCGCCAACACCATGGCATCTGCCATTGAAGCACTGGGTATGAGCCTGCCGGGTAGCTCGGCGCAGAATGCTATTTCCCAAGACAAGCGCGATGACTGTAAAGCGGCAGGTGAGGCCGTGCTGGCACTGCTGGCCAGTGACATCAAGCCTTCTGACATCATGACCCGCGAAGCATTTGAGAATGCGATTACCGTGGTAATTGCGCTGGGTGGTTCTACTAACGCGGTGCTGCACTTGATTGGCATGGCGCGCACCATTGGTGTTGAACTGGCGCTTTCTGACTTCACTGAGATTGGCAAGCGCGTGCCGGTTCTCGCCGACCTTCGCCCCAGTGGCCACTATATGATGAGCGAGTTGGTGGCGATTGGCGGAATTCAGCCGCTGATGAAAATTCTGTTGGATGCTGGGCTACTGCACGGCGACTGCTTAACGGTGACGGGGAAAACGCTGGCCGAAAACTTAGCAGATGTTGAACCGTATCCCATGGATCAGCAGATTATTGCGCCGCTGGGTAACCCGCTTAAAGCCGAAAGCCATCTGCGTATTCTGTTTGGCAACCTAGCACCGGAAGGTGCCGTGGCCAAAATTACCGGCAAGGAAGGTACGCGTTTTAGCGGTTCCGCTCGGGTGTTTGGCTCTGAAGAAGAGGCCCAGGCGCGCATTAACGATGGCACCGTGGTGGCGGGCGATGTCGTGGTGATTCGTTATGAAGGCCCGAAAGGCGGCCCTGGCATGCGCGAAATGCTTACGCCAACGTCTGCGATTATGGGGCGCGGCCTGGGAAATGATGTGGCGTTGATTACCGATGGGCGTTTCTCTGGCGGCAGCCATGGCTTTGTTGTCGGGCACGTATCACCGGAAGCCTTCGATGGTGGCCCGCTGGCGCTGGTTCAGGATGGCGATGCCATTACCATTGATGCAGAAGCCGACACCATTGAGGTGGACATCAGCGATGAGGAAATGATGCGCCGCCGTGCCGCTTGGAAGCAGCCAGAACCGCGTTATCGTAAAGGTGTGCTAGCGAAGTATGCCAAGTTGGTCAGTTCTGCCAGTACCGGTGCTGTGACTGATTAAAGTGTGTCGCAATGCTGGCGGTGATGGCGCTAGGTAGGATAATGATGCCGCCCCAGTGAGTGGGGCGGATATTGTGAGAACACAATACTGAGGAAGTGAGATCACGTTCAGCGGCTGTTGCTATGGCGTCTCCAGCTCTAACGTGCGACGCAAGACGTTGAGTTCATCAACATCCAGGTGCTCTAACCTTCCGGCGAGCAGGTCGCTGATCTTTTGCACTGGAAGCCCCGCCCGGCGGGCGATTTCGCGGCTTCCCAGATCTGATACGGCGATCAGACGGGTAATAATACGCATAAGGCGCGTACGTTTTTCTAAATCCCTGACATCGAGGTCAGGGCTGCTTCGCGGAGGATCTAGCGTTTCTGCGTGAGCAGTTGAGTATGCCGTACTCATGGGACTCCATCAGTCTGAAATGACAAGCACACAATGCCGCCAACTCGCGCGCTTTTCAATGCTACTTTGATTAAAATTTCGATCTATTTACAAACGCGCTCAATGCGACTAGCTCTGGTAAACTATGCGCCTTCTAATTTCCTGGTGAGCCGTCTGTGGCAGGCGGCTCGTTAAACGCTTTATTGCTTTCGTAGGCCTTAGGCCGAGGAGTTTTACATGTCGAACAGCGCACCCAAAGTGGGCGTGATCATGGGGTCGAAATCTGATTGGCCCGTCATGGAACACGCGGTGGCGATGTTAGAGCGGCTGGGCGTTCCTTATGAAACTCGCGTTGTCTCCGCTCATCGCACTCCTGACTTGCTGTTCGATTACGCTAAAAGCGCTGCTGAACGTGGCCTGCAAGTGATTGTGGCAGGCGCTGGCGGTGCCGCTCATTTGCCGGGCATGGTGGCCTCCCAAACGGCGCTGCCAGTGTTGGGTGTGCCGGTGGAATCCAAAGCGCTTAAAGGTCTGGACTCGCTGCTTTCAATTGCCCAGATGCCTGGCGGCATTGCTGTTGGAACGCTGGCGATTGGTAAAGCAGGCGCGACCAATGCAGGCTTGTTGGCAGCACAAATTGTCGGTTTACAGGACACCGCCGTGCGTGAGGCGGTCGAGGCTTTCCGCGCAGAGCAAACCCAAATGGTGCTGGATAACCCAGACCCGCGCCCCGATGCGGAAGCGAACTAAGGAGTCCTGGTAATGAGCTCTGGCATCTCAAAAAACATCGGTGTGTTAGGTGCGGGCCAGTTAGGCCGCATGTTGGCGCTGGCGGGCTACCCGCTAGGTAATCGCTTCACGTTTCTAGACACGACGGGCAACCCAAGCGCGGGTATTGGCGATGTGATTGTCGACCCCAATAACCAGCACTTGGCGGAATTTCTCGATAAGGTCGATGTAGTGACCTATGAGTTTGAGCACTTGCCCGTAGCGCTGGTTGAGCAAATTGAGCAGCACAAGCCGGTTTACCCAGGAAGCCGAGCGATTGCGGTTTGCCAAAACCGTGTCGAAGAGAAAGCGTTATTTGACCGCTTAGGCATTCCCACGCCTGCTTATCGTATTGTTGAGAGCGCTGAACAGCTTGAGGCGGCCGCTAATGAACTGGGCTGCCCCGTTGTCGCTAAATCGGTGACTGAGGGCTATGACGGTAAAGGCCAAGCGGTACTCAAAGCGCCGGAACAGGCCAAAGAGGCGTGGAACAGTATTGGCCATCCCCAGTTGATCGTTGAAGCGTTTGTCGATTTTGTGCGGGAAGTCTCGATGATTGCCGTACGCGGCCGCGATGGGAGTGTGGTGTTTTATCCCATGGCGGAAAACCAGCACGTGGGCGGCATTTTACGCTACTCCGTTGCGCCGCTGCCGGATTTAGCTGCCAGCGTTCAAGAGACAGCCGACAGCTACATTCGCATGCTGTTGGATGAACTGGATTACGTGGGCGTGATGGCGTTGGAACTCTTTCAAACGCGTGATGGCAGCTTGCTGGCTAATGAGATGGCTCCACGGGTACACAATTCTGGCCACTGGACCATGGATGGCGCGGCCACCAGCCAGTTTGAAAACCATCTGCGCGCTGTACAAGGCCTTCCGCTTGGCAGCACTCAAGCCATTGCGCCCACCTGCATGGTGAACGTCATTGGTCAGGAAGGCGACAATGCCGCGATGCTGGCGATTGGCAATACTCACATGCACCGCTATGACAAAGAAGAGCGAGCAGGGCGTAAGCTCGCGCATGTCAATGTTATCGCTGACACGCATGCTGAGTTGCTTGAAAAAGTGCGTGCTTGTCAGGCACTGCTACCTGATGCGCCGCCAGTGGCGTGGAGTTTCGAAAGCTCGCTGTAATGACCGCACTGCCGAAAAGCCGCCCCAATAGGGCGGCTTTTTGATTGGTTATCTCGCCAGCTGACCGCTAAGCAGCAGCCATAGTGCGATTAAAGCAAAGTGCCCCGGATACCAAGCAAGCCATAGGCGGCGCGGCATGGCCAGTACCACAGGCGGAACGCGCTGAGCAGCCCCTGCTGCAAGCACGAGTACAACTATGCAGGTGCCTACCGTGAACGATTTTGCCATATCGGAGGCATTCATCTGACCTGCGATCCATAGCACTGGGAAGGCGGCTAAACCTGCCCACAAACGAGATTTTAGCGCGTCGCGAGTTTCGTTCAATGCCTGCATGGCGAACATTAATAGCGGAATTAGTAGCAAACCGTTATGGCCGTATTCCACCCAGAACCCCAGCAGATACCACAGTGTGACGCCTACCCCAGCGCCGAGCATTAGCCATCCGAAACCAATGGTTTGCTGTTGGTAGTGCTGCCAGCCTTGGCGCACTAAAGTACCTATCGCCAAACCACTGGCCAGCGTAAAGCAAACATTGAGAATAAAGGCATCTGAGGCGCGCGGCATCATCATGTAAGGGATTTGCGCTGCCAGGCCGATAATTAAAATACGCCATGCATAGCGCAGCGGGTTGCGTGTGTTAAACAGTCCGTGCCAAGCCACCATGGCCGCAAACAACGGAAACGCAATGCGGCCGATGGAAGAACCTGCCCAGCCTAAATCCCACCCGGTTGGCAGCACATAGCGCGTTAGGTGGTCCACCGTCATGGTCAATAGTGCTAGCCATTGTCCCCATGCTGTCCAGTGTGAAGAAGGACGTACGTCATGAGAAGTGTCTGTTGCGGTGAATGCCTGCGCAGTGGTTTGTTCAGCCATGGTACTTCCTTGTGAGTTTTTACTTACTGGGTTAGAGACCCAGTTTGGCTGAGCAAGTTCGGTGCATGTTGACGTGTCTTCAGTGAAACATGTTAGCCGCGTCCTTCAACACGACGTTCCATGTCGTAAACAGGGTGACCTAACGCCCATACTTGATCAATCGCCCAGTGCTCTTCAGAAAGAACGATAAAATCGGCGTCAGCACCAGGTACTAGGCGCCCTTTGCGAGGCAACTTTAGTGTATCGGCAGCAGTCGTCGATGCGCATCTTAAGGCATGCTCAATGCTGATACTGTGTTCATTGATACACTCGCCTAGTACCTCGAATAAGCTACTCAATCTACCGGGCTTAAGGCCCACAAAGCGCCGTTGGTCGTCAAATTCTGGCAGTGAGGCGTTGGCATCTGAGGATAGGCTGATTTGGCTAGGGTCAATGCGTGCTTTAAGTGCTCTGGCGACGGCTTCTGATGCTGGGACTTCGCCGCCAGCTAATAATTCTGGCGTCGTACTGGTAGTAAAGTCGATCAGGCCGCCTTCGCGAGCAAAGCGCAGGCCATCTTCAAACAACGCGGCGGTGCGGTTGATATGGGTAGGGTAGAACTGTGATAACGGGATAGCGCTGTGTTTAGCAACCTCACGCAGCGGTTCTAAGTGAGAGTCGGTATCGCCGGTGTGGATAAAGACAATCCCTGATTTTCCTGCCAACAAGCCTGCAGTACGGGCATCTGAGGCGAGCCGCGTTAGCTCCTGGGTCGTCGGTTGAGAACCTCGGTGATCGCTAATGGCGACTTCGCCCACACCAATAAACTCCGGAATATAGAGAATATCGCTGGCGATGGAGCCCGTGAGCGTTACCGGTGGCAGTTGATAAGAGCCTGTATAGGCGTAAGCGGTTAAGCCGCCAGCAGCGAGCTCTCGGGCTTTACCAATTAAATTAGCCGGTGTGCGAGTCAGTGCATCGGTGCCTAGAGCGCCAATCAGTGTCGTGACGCCAGAGGCACAGGCATCTTGCAGGCTTAGTTCTGCCGTTCGATTACCAAAACCACCTTCACCGCCACCACCGATATAGTGAACCAACGGATCGACTAAGCCAGGGATGACCCGTCGTCCTTCAAGGTCTACGGTGGTAATTAATGACCCCAGGTTCAACGCTTCGGAGGCGTCTATTACTGCCGCAATTCGCTGGTCAGCGATTAGCAAGTGGCATAGCCCACGGGGTTCTGGTGTGAAAAGCTGGGCATTTTTAACAAGAGTCAGCATGTGCTTCCCAAGGGGCAACAGGTGTAAGATGTGCGCCGGCCATTGGCCGGCGCAGAGATCGTGCTTATAGGCTAGACAATACTTAGTCGGACTTATAAACGAACATCGTAGTTGAAGTAGCGGTTCATGATTTCATCATAGGTGCCATCTTCTTTCAGTGCGCTCAATGCTTCATTGAACCGCTCTGCCAGGGCTTCATCCCGCGGACGAAATGCGACGCCTACCCCTTTACCAAAGATATGCTCAGGCTCTTTGATGAAATCGCTGATGCGTTGAAACTGGCTTTCAGGCGTATCAATTTCAATAGCGGCCTCAGCAATTGGATAATCCATAAAGGTGAGATCCAAACGCCCAGCAAGCAGGTCAGTGACGACGTCGTCGACGCCAGTGTAGCGGCGAATTTCTAGCACATCGCCGTAGAGTTCAGTGACGTAGTTATCCTGCAGCGTCGCCCGCTGAACACCGACTGTTAGACCTTCGAGACTGGCTCGGTCTTCAATGTCGATGTCGTGCTCATGGGTGGTGATCCAGGCGCTAGGTGTTGTGTAATAGGGCTCTGAAAACAGCACGCGTTGAGCCCGCTCATCGGTGATCGCCATAGACGACATAATGGCGTCGTAGTTACGGGCGAGAAGGCCAGGGATAATGCCGTCCCAGTCCTGCTCGACCCAGGTGCAGCTAATGTCTAGGTAGGCGCAAACGGCGTCGCCCAGTTCGATTTCAAAACCGGTAAGGGTGCCGTCAGCTTCACGGTACATAAAGGGCTCGTAGGGAATGTCGACGCCCAGACGAACTTCATCATAGTCTCGAGCGACCGCATTGGTAGTGACCAACGAGGTTGTAAAACCAACAGCTAAGATAGCGGCGAAGGGTAGCGTTGCATTACGCATAGTAGTCTCCTGAAGCATTTTTAAGTATGGGTAGTGACATGCCTAGCGGCAATTTACGTTAGCTAAAGCATGGGGGGGCGCTAAGCGCAGAATTGCTTTGCGTTATTATTAACGCACAGCAAGGATCACGCGCAGGGGCGTGAGATGGCACGGGCGTGCCAAGAGGGGAAGGCTATTCGTCGAACCACTCGCTCAGGTAGAACTGAGCAATATCGCCGTGGCTACCTGGGCGTAGCACACACAGGGGTGGCGATAGGATTGGCGCTTTAAAAAGAGGTGTATACATAGTTGCCTCTCGCGGTATAAGCCTCCCCTCAGTGGGGAGGCATACAGACTTCTAGTGCTTAATCTTCACCGAAGTAACGCTCGTGAATACGATCATAGGTGCCATCTTCTTTTACGGCAGCAATAGCTTTGTTAAAACGCTCGGCTAGGGCTTCATCACGTGGCCGAAGAGCAATGGCAAGTCCATCACCAAAGTACTTGTAGGGCTCATTGATCATATCGCCGATCACACGGTACTCACTGCGCTCGCTATCCAATAGCGTCGTTTTACCAACAGGGTAATTCACAAAGACGATATCGACGCGTTCTGCTTCCATATCCAGCAGCATATCATCCACGCTTGCGTAACGGCGAATGGTGGCGATATCCCCATATAAGTCAGTCGCGTAATTATCTTGCAGTGTGCCGCGCTGAACACCTAGGATCAGACCATCGATGTTCGCTTCGTTCACGTCTTCAAGTGCCATATCAACGGGGCCGAACCAAGCAGAGGGGACCGTTAAATAGGAGTCTGTGAACAGCACTTGGGCACGTCGCTCCTCGTTGATCGTCATCGAGGACATGATGGCGTCGTAATTACGCGCAAGCAGGCCAGGAATAATACCATCCCACTGCTGTTCTACCCATTCGCAGGTGACTTCCATTTGCTCGCAAAGGGCATTGCCGAGATCGATGTCAAATCCCGTAAGCTCACCTTCGGGGGTACGGTACTCCATCGGCTCGTAAGGAACATCGACACCAAAACGTATGTGGTCGTAGCTATCACGCGCTTGAGCGTGGCCAATGGCCAGAGATGCTGCGGTGATAGAGATGAGTATAAAACTTTTCATAAAGTTCCCTGTTAAAACGAGCCCTCAAATAGCTTGCTCAGCGCGGATGAACTAAAAGGTAAATGCGAGGCTTGCTTTATTGAGGTCGTCAGTACTCTTTATATTGTTGATTGTTTAGCTGTTTTGGTGGCATCTATAGAACACCCTCGGAGACCGAGGGTGTAATGAGCCGTTAGCCGTTATTCTTCGCCGAAGTAACGGGCGAAAATTTCATCATAGGTGCCGTCGTCTTGAAGTTCAGCTAATGCGTCGTTGAACCTCTCTGCCAGTGCTTCGTCACGCTGGCGGAAGGCGATACCAAAGCCGTCTCCGAAGTACTCTTTAGGTTCGCTGACCTGTTCACCAACGACAACGTAGTCAGTGTCTTCGTTATTGAGCAGGGTGGATTGGCCAATCGGGAAGTCCAGGAAAACGATATCCAAGCGCTGTGCCTGCATATCTAGCACCATGTCGTCCGCCGTGGAGTAGCGGCTGATGCTGGCAATGCTGTTGAAGTTGTCAGTGACGAAGTTGTCTTGCAGCGTACCGCGTTGAACGCCAATCGTTTTACCCGCCAAGGTTTCTTCATTGGCTTCGGTAATATCCAGAGTGCTGGGCGCGAACCAAGCAGATGGCATAGTGATGTAGGGGTCGGAGAACAGTACCTGCTGGCGGCGCTCATCGTTGATCGTCATTGATGACATGATAGCGTCGTAGTTGCGGGACAATAGGCCAGGAATAATACCATCCCACTCCTGTTCAACCCACTCGCAGGTAACGCCGATGCGATCACATAGCGCATTACCTAAATCGATATCAAAACCGGTCAACTCGCCATCGGCAGTACGGTACTCCATCGGTTCGTAAGGAACGTCGACGCCAATACGTACATGGTCGTAGTCTCGCGCCTGGGCAGAAGAAGCTGCCGCGATTGCTAGGCCAAGCACAGACATTGTTAGTAATTTTTTCATTCTTTTACTCCGTAGGAAGCTGGTTCACCAGAAGTTATCTTCTTTAACGTACCCCAGGTTGGCGCAAACGAAAAGAGCTATCTTAACTGTGAACCAACGTTTGTTTGACGGTCGTCAGTCAAACCTTATTGTTGTGGCTAGGCGACTTTTGCTAGGTGCTTTGTCGCTAAGTATAATTTTCCTTAAGTACAGTGTCGCTAGGTGTTTTGTGGCCTTAAGTGAGCTAACAGCTTTTTCTCCAAGAAGCGGAAGAAATACAAAATGGCAAATGTCAGGCAGAGGTAGATAGCTGCTACAAACAGGAAGGCTTCAAAGGGGGCGTAGAAACGGGCATAGACAAAGCGAGCTGCGCCTGTGAGATCCATCAGTGTCACAACGCTGGCAATCGCGCTGGCGTGAAGCATAAAGATCACCTCGTTGCCATAGGCTGGCAGGGCACGTCGGAAGGCACTGGGCAGAATAATACGCCGCATCATTAGGCTTTGAGACATACCGTAGGCGCGGGCCGCCTCAATTTCACCTTTCGCTGTGGCTTTGATAGCACCGCGGAAAATCTCGGTGGTATAAGCGGCCGTGTTAAGCGTGAAGGCAATCAGCGCCGGATAGAACGCTTCTCTCAGAATCGGCCATAAGAAGGTTTGTTGAATGCCATCGATAAACACCACACCGTAATAAATGATGTAGAGCTGAATCAGAAGTGGCGTACCACGAAATACATAGGTGTAAAAGTAGACTGGCAGACTAATCCACTTACGCTTTGAGCTGCGCATAATAGCGAGCGGTACGGCGAGCACTAACCCTGCCAACAGCGAAAGAAAGACGAGCTGGCTAGTGGTCACCAGTCCTTCCCAGTAATAGCCCAGGGTGGTAGGGGTGAAAATTAGGTTACCAGCCAGCAGGTCGTTGAACCACGCAGAAATATCCAGCATTTCACTGCCCCCCAAAGCCGATGTCGTAACGTTTTTGTAGCCGCGCAAAAATCCACTCGGATACACTGGCAATCAGTAAATAAACCGCCGCTACAGGAAGTAAGAAAGCGAAGGGTTCATGAGTGGCTCGGGATGCTTCTGCGGCTACACGCACCATGTCAGTCAAGCCGATTACCGAGACTAGGGCAGTGGTTTTGAGCAGCACCATCCAGTTGTTAGATAAGCCGGGGAGCGCATGGCGCATCATCTGTGGAAAGCGGATGCGTCGAAATACCAGCATATTACTCATTCCGTACGCTTTGCCTGCTTCGATCTGACCGTTATCAACGGCCATAAAGGCACCGCGGAAGGTTTCTCCCATATAAGCACCAAAGATAAAGCCAATGGTAAGAACACCTGCTGCAAATGCATTGAAATTTATATAAAAATCAATGTCATAGTTGTAGTAGAGTACGTCGCTGAGGGCATTGAAACCGATCTGGCCGCCAAAAAACAGCAGCATCATCAGTACTAAGTCGGGTACGCCACGAATGACAGTGGTGTAAACCGTTGCGGTGCGGTGTAGCAGCCAGCTACGCGACATCTTGGCAGTCGCGGTGAGTAGACCCAGTATAATCGCCAGAATAAGCGACAGGACTGCTAATTGAAGTGTGACGCCCGCCCCTTCGATCAGGCGGGGGCCGTAACCTTGCAAATCAAGCATGGTATGCCTCGCAGATCAGTATTTGGGGGCTAGGAATTGCTTTAGGCGCGGTGATTGCGGGTTGCCGAGTACATCTGCAGGCGCACCAGCTTCTTCCACTAAACCTTCGTGCAGGTAAATCACTTTGCTGGATACATCTCTGGCAAAGCTCATTTCGTGGGTCACTACCACCATCGTGCGGCCCTCATCGGCTAAGTCACGCATGACCTTTAGTACATCGCCAACAAGCTCTGGGTCGAGTGCTGATGTAGGCTCGTCAAACAGCATTACTTCAGGATCCATTGCCAGCGCTCGGGCAATGGCACCTCGTTGTTGTTGACCACCGGACATTTGTGCTGGGTAAGCATTGGCACGTGCGCTTAACCCAACGCGCTCCAGCAGGGCGTGAGCTTGCTCCACCGCCTCTTTTTTGGGTTTGCCCAAGACATGAATAGGCGCTTCGATGATGTTTTCAAGCAGCGTCAAATGAGCCCACAGATTAAAACTTTGGAAGACCATCGACAGCTTGGCACGCATTTGTACCACTTGCTTCCAGTCAGCGGGTTCACGACCATGCTTGGTAGTTTTAAAGCGTATTTGTTCGCCGTGGACGAAAAGCTCGCCATCGTCAGGCTGTTCCAGCAGGTTCATACAGCGCAAGAAGGTGCTCTTGCCTGACCCAGAAGCACCGATAAGAGTGATGACATCACCCTTTTGAGCTTCGAGTGAGAGGCCTTTGAGTACCTCTGTATCGCCAAAGCGCTTTTTTATATTGCGCACTTCTAGGGGGGTAGGCGTAACGGCCATAATGTAGGCTCCAGTACAGGGTTGCCGCAGCAGCAACAGGTTTAAAACATATGCTTGATTGGCGGCTGGCGCGAAAAAAGGGGCGATTCTATCAGGCCTTGCGTATATTGCGCGCTTTCCTTACATGCTAAATAGGGAAGGCAGCTGTCTTTTAGCATATTCGCAGGACTTGAATCACCTCTACGTTATTGTTGTTAATACAATTTATTTTTTGCCATGGTCAGCGTGATAGTGTGGAAAGCTAAGCAGCGTGCGTTGGCGTAACCAATAGCGCTGCCCGTGCGCCAATCTCGACTTGTGAGTTGGGAAATACCACATGTAATGGTGTATCGCCGACAATAAAATCACCTGCCACGCTGTCCTTTGCTAGACAGGTGCCTGGCTCAAAACGGCTAAAATTAGGTACGTCTTCATCAAAACAGAGGCTAAAGGCCTCTGCCTGGCGCATTAGTTCATGCTTAACTTGGAAAAATGTCATCATTTGAGCAGGTTTCTTGGGGGGCTCCTCCCCAGCGCTGAGAGTGCAAATGAGCGTTAGCATTGGCGCTAACGCAGCCATATCGTTTTTTCCAAACGGAGCCACACGCCCCAGTTCGAAAGTAAACGCTTGGGCTGCGTGATAGTGCTTGCTGTAGTGAGAGAATGTCCAGCTGTGTTGGTGCTGGTGCAGTACTGCCTGCATATCCGCCGCCGCTAGCCATTGCCACTGTTCAGGGGCAATCACGGTTTCCGCGTAGGGTTCTACGACGAAGCGGGTGTAGAGGCTGCCGCGGATGGCTGTGTGTAAATCGTAGTGGAGTTTGGGTAGCGCTTGATGGCGGTCATAAAAGGCATCTATTGCTGACATTAATTCGCGAGCCCGGTCAGGCTCCTCACCTGTCTCGGTAAGTTCGCGGTTAAATAAGCGGTTAAGATTCGTCGTGATAAAGCGCTGCTGAGCCTTCAGGGCAGGGATGTTACCTAAAATCACTAGTACTGGAGCACCTAACGTCACCGTGCCAGCTTCAATGGCAGATAGCCAGTTACCCAGTAATTCCACCGGTGCTGTTTCGTTGCCATGTATCGCGGCTGAAAACACGCAGGCATGCGCAACTGGGCGAACGTTACTCGGAGTTATCTCCAAAATTCCCGGTGCATGCAGTTGGTAGGTACCGCTAGCAAAGCGGCCTAACCGCGGTATGGGATATTTGCCATCGAGCGTCCAATCAAGCCATTGGCCAAGCATGAAGTTTTCCTTGCGCAGGGAGCGTCAGCTTTTTGTAATGTTGTACCTTTAACATGATGAAGCGTTATCACAAGGGGGGACGTCGATAGCATGAAAAACGCAGGTGCGAACATGAAAATTAACCCATAAAAAAACGCCTATACGGATTGATGTATAAGCGTTTTCATTTTTAGTTTTTGCTAATTATGGGGCGTTAATCAGCCTGCTGCCGTCGCATTTCAGACTGGTAATCCATTGCAAACGACGACTTTTGTTGCATCCTTAATCCGTGGCCCGCTGACGGAAACACTTCTTGCTCTTCTTCATCGAGGTAATGAGTGACAAGGTGCTGAAATTATTTTGTTAGCGGAGATTGTTAAAAAAAGATGGGCGTAAAAGGGGGAGGTAGGCAAGCTAGCGTTAAAAGTACAAGGCGGAAAGCAGCGTTGCCCATCGACAAAATCGAAGGAGCGCATCGAAAACATTCGCTTTTTTCTACGCTGAGCTGAGCTATTTTATTAGTAGATTTTCACAAGCCCGAGACGGGTGGTGAATAGCAGCATCGATAGCACTATCAATAGCACTATCAATAGCACTACAAGGAGTGAGTAATGACAAAGGTATTAGTTCTTTATTATTCCATGTACGGCCATATAGATACGCTAGCCGCTGCGGTGGCAGAGGGCGCGAAAAGTGTTGATGGTGTTGAAGTTGCCGTCAAACGTGTTCCTGAAACCATGCCAGAAGGCGCATTCAAAAATGCTGGCGGTAAACAGGACTTCACCACGCCAGAGGCGACTCCACAAGAGCTTGCTGACTACGACGCAATCATTTTCGGCACGCCAACACGGTTTGGTAATATGGCGGGCCAGATGCGTACTTTCTTAGATCAAACAGGTGGGCTGTGGGCCAATGGTGCGCTGCGTGGCAAGGTGGCGAGTGTGTTTACCTCCACTGGTACTGGCGGCGGTGATGAAATGACGATTACCTCTACCTGGACGACGCTGGCGCACCACGGCATGGTGATTGTGCCGATTGGCTATGGCATCGAAGAGCAGTTTGATATTTCTAAAGTGAGCGGTGGAACACCCTATGGGGCATCCACGCTTGCCGGCGGCGACGGTTCACGTCAGCCAGATGACCGTGAGCTGAAAATTGCCCGTTTCCAGGGCAAGCATGTCGCAGAAATTGCCGCGAAGCTGGCGAGCTAACACCCGCCAACATGCTAGAGACGCAATGCCTCACTGCTTAACAGTGAGGCATTTTTGTTAGCTGCCAATACGTTCAGCAATTGCTTGGCCTAGGCTTAGCGTATTTCCTTGCCCGCCAATATCGCGGGTGAGCACTTGGTTATTGCCTTCGCTCAACACATCTTCAATGGCTTTTACCATCGTATCGGCGGCTTCTTGATAGCCCAGGTGCTCTAGCATCATGGCCCCCGACCAGATTTGGCCAATAGGGTTGGCAATACCTTTGCCTGCGATGTCTGGTGCGCTACCGTGAACCGGCTCAAACAGGCTGGGGAATTTGCCTTCTGGGTTGATATTGGCAGAGGGCGCAATGCCGATAGTGCCCGTGCAGGCTGGTCCAAGGTCTGAAAGGATATCGCCAAACAGATTGCTGCCGACCACCACATCAAACCAGTCTGGGTGCAGTACAAAGTTAGCGGTCAGAATATCGATGTGGAATTTATCTACTGCAATGTCGGGATACTGTTTTGCCATTTCGGCAACCCGCTCATCCCAGTAGGGCATGGTGATTGAAATGCCGTTGGACTTGGTGGCCGAGGTAAGCTTTTTACGCGGGCGGGTTTGCGCAAGGTTAAACGCATACTTCAGCACCCGATCGACGCCGATGCGGCTCATTACCGTCTCTTGAAGAACAACCTCACGCTCGGTGCCTTCGAACATTTTGCCACCGACACTTGAATATTCTCCTTCGGTGTTTTCGCGCACCACGTAAAAATCGATATCGCCCGGCTCACGGCCTGCTAATGGACTTTTGATGCCGGGCATGAGTTTGCAGGGGCGCAGGTTGATGTATTGATCAAATTGGCGGCGAAACTGGAGCAGTGAGCCCCACAGTGAAATATGGTCGGGCACTTTGTCGGGCCAGCCAACGGCCCCGTAAAACAGCGCATCAAAACTCTTAAGCTGATCGAACCAGTCGTCGGGCAGCATTTTGCCGTGCTCTAAATAGTAATCGCAGCTACCAAATTCAAAGGTGGTGAGTGCCAGGTCAATGTTGAAACGCTTTGCGGCAGCTTCCAGGGCGCGAATACCTTCGGGCATGACTTCGGTACCAATACCGTCGCCAGCGATGACTGCAATACGGTGGACCATAGTGGCTCCTTGTGTTGTTAGCGTTCGGGACAGGTTTGATCTTGTACGACGTCAATCAACTCATCGGTAGGAAAATTAAGCTCAGCGGCGCGTTGGCGCAGTCGCTCTTCCACCGTGCTTTCCATGGTTGGCGTGCGCGAGAGAATCCATAGGTAGTTGCGATTCGGGCCTGATACCAGCGCCCACTGATAGTTGTCGTCCAGTTCTAAAATGTTGTAGCCGCCGTAGAAAGGGCCAAAGAAACTGACTTTTAAGCGCCCGACGCTTTCATCGTCAATAAAGTAGGCACGGCCTTCGGCCTCATTCCACTCTTGCTCTGTGAGATTGTAGCCACGGTTGATGACGCGTACGCCGCCGTCGTCACGCAGGCTGTAGTCAGCCGTAACGCAGTCTAAGTTGCGCTCAAAGGAGTGATCTAGGCGGGCGATTTCATACCATTGACCTAAATAATGGTTAAGTTCAAAGCCTGTGACAGGCTCTGTGCCGTCAGGAATGCCGGTGCAGCCAGCCAACAAGAGGCCGTTTAATGCCACGATACCCATCCCTTTTCCTACTGTTTTTTTTGGGGATTTTCCCATGGCCTTTTCCGTGACTCTCTCCATTACATTGCGTGGCGTTTGTGCAGAGATGGGCATCACACGGTCCTTTTTAATGAATGGTATATAAGTGTTAAACCTATCAGTATGAAGAAATAAGCGCTATGTGGGCTGCCTTTTAGCGAAGCTTCTCTGGTGATGAGGGGGAAATGCGCTATGTTGATTCTGTGCTGAAGATCCTCTTGCAAGACTGACAACAATGGAGTGTTTATGTGGCATCAACAAGAGATTCATCTGTCGGCAATGCCTAGAGGCTTTCATCTGATTACCGATGAGATTGCCAGAGCATTGCCGTGCTTAGCAGAGTGTAGCCGGGGACTGCTGCATCTTCAGTTAATGCATACGTCTGCATCGCTGACCCTGAATGAAAACACCGACCCTGACGTGCGCCATGACCTAGATGCCTTTATACGTCGTTTGGTGCCTGAAGGACTGAACTATTTTCAGCACACATTAGAAGGACCTGACGATATGCCTGCTCATGTTGCATCAAGTTTATTAGGCACTCAGCTTACCGTTGCTGTTCGTGATGGTCGGCTCGCGCTGGGCACGTGGCAGGGGATTTGGCTAGGCGAGCACCGGGAGCAGGGAGGTTCGAGGCGCGTTATAGTGACATTAACTGGTTGCTAGTGATAATGCGGGTGTTGATACGGCAGATGTACTAATTTTCCATTTTTCTTGCCATTTTGGTGCAACCGTGAAGAATGATGCGCCTTCATTGTTATAAAAAAGGTGCGTTACGTATGGATTTTACTATTCCACCCCTGTTGACGGCGATGGTTGATCGCGGCAACGGGCTGCTATGGGGCAGTGTGCTGATTTATCTGCTGATCGGTGCTGGTCTCTATTTTACCGTTATGACTCGCGGTATCCAGGTGCGTTATTTCGGTCACATGTTCAAGCTGCTGCGCAGCTCACGCCAGTCTAATGGCGGTATTTCGTCGTTTCAGGCGCTGTCCACCAGTTTGGCGGCAAGGGTAGGCACTGGTAACTTAGCCGGTGTAGCAGTGGCGATTTATTTTGGTGGTCCCGGCGCGATTTTCTGGATGTGGATGACCGCGATGGTCGGTATGGCGACTAGTTTTGTGGAGTCTACCCTGGCGCAGGCGTACAAGGTGGATCACGGTGACAATACTTTCCGTGGTGGCCCTGCCCGCTATATTGAGCGTGGTTTGGGATTGCGCTGGCTGGCGGTGCTGTTTTCAATCTGCCTGATCATTGCCTTTGGGCTGGCGTTTAACAGCGTGCAGGCTAACTCCATCGCCCAGGCAATGGAGCAGGCATTTGCCATTCCCACTTGGGCCATGGGCTTGGTACTGATGGCGGTGGTTGCGCCGATTATCTTTGGCGGCTTGAAGTCCATCGCGAAAGTGGCTGAATTGGTTGTGCCGCTAATGGCTCTCCTGTACTTAGTATTGGCGCTAGTGGTCGTAGGCCTGAATATCAGTGATTTGCCCGCCGCGTTTATGACGATCATTAAAAGTGCCTTTGGTATTGAACAGGCAGCTGGTGGTGCAATGGGGTATGCCATTTCCCAGGCCATCATGAGTGGTATTCAGCGCGGCCTGTTTTCCAATGAGGCCGGTATGGGCTCGGCACCTAATGCTGCCGCGACAGCAAGCACGCGACCTAATCATCCGGCCGCACAAGGGTTTATCCAGATGCTAGGTGTGTTCTTGGATACCTTGGTAATTTGTACCGCCACCGCTGCTATTATCATCATGGCAGGCCCTGAGCTGCTCATGAGTGACGAAAACAACGGCATCCAGTTGACTCAGATGGCGCTTTCTAGCCACGTGGGCGAGTGGGGCGGTATGTTTATTGCCGTGGCAATCTTGCTGTTTGCGTTTACTTCGGTGATTGCTAACTACTCTTATGGGGAGTCCAACATTGAGTACTTGGCTGGCCGTCGCGCGCCGGTTGCGGTATTGATTTACCGTTTGGCTGTATTGGGAATGGTCATGGTGGGCTCAGTGGCAAGTCTGGGCGCGATCTGGAACTTTGCGGACCTTTCCATGGGCATGATGGCGATCATTAACTTAGTCGCTATTCTGTTGCTATCGCCGATTGCCTTTGCGCTGTTCCGCGACTACGACACACAGCTTAAAGCTGGCAAAGAGCCGGTATTTGATCCAAGCCAATTCCCCAAACTGGCAGACAAAGTAGATCCTAACGCATGGCCAAAGCGGAAATAACCGCTATCCATTAACGTTATGGATGAAAGCCCCGTTACTGTCGAGTATGACAGGACGGGGCTTTTTTGTTGCGCAACAATTCGATTTTGTCGAATGAAACTGGGAAAACGTTGCGCTTTTGATAATCGAAAAGCGCCGTAAAATAGTCTCCAACGATCCCACTGATGTTTCAGGAGCCTATCAATGACCCTACGTACACTGCTTGTAACCTCTTCTATTCTGGGCGAAAACGGCCAGTCCAACGCGCTAGCCAACCATTTTAAAACCCAGACGGAAGCCCGCGAAGACGTGGTGGTTACCCATCGCGATGTAGTGGCCAATGCATTACCGCACCTTGCCATTGAAGAGCTTGGCGCTTGGCAAACGCCTGCGGAAGAGCGCAGTGCTGAACAGCAGGCGTTAGCGGCTCATTCTGATGAACTGTTGGCAGAGCTGCGAGCTAATGATGTGCTGGTGTTGGCGGTGCCACTCTACAATTTGGGCATTCCTTCCCAGTTGAAAGCGTGGTTTGACCGCGTGCTGCGCGCTGGTGAAACCTTCCGCTACACTGAAAACGGCCCGCAAGGTTTGATCGAAGGTAAGCGTGCAATTATTTTAGCTGCTCGCGGTGGTCAGTACGCGGGGACTGAATTAGATAGCCAGACGCCGCATCTAAAAACCATGCTTGGTTTGATGGGCATTAGCGATGTTGAGATCGTCTTTGCGGAAGGTTTGAGCATGGGAGATACTCAGCGTGATGCTACGCTAAAAGAGGCGTTTCAAGCCATCGATCAGCTGGTCGAAACGCTCTAGAAACATGTTGAGCTACGCGAGATAACCATGCCACGCCCTGAATTGCTCGAGCAGATTTATACTATTGTGGATCAGATTCCTGCTGGGCGGGTAACCACCTATGGGCGTATCGCGGCGATGACCGAGGGAGCGACACCGCGCATGGTAGGCTCGGCGATGCGCCATTTACCAGAGGGCCATCAGTTGCCATGGCACCGAGTGATTGCAGCTTCGCTGAAGCTGGCCGATCACGGCGGAGCTGATTGTCAGCATCAGAAACTGCGTAATGAAGGCGTCATGTTTGATAGCAAAGGACGTGTTCCTGCCCACCTTATCTGGCCTGATTGAGCCTGAAGCGCTTTAAAAAATAACGCCGCCCATTCGGGCGGCGTGATTGGCTTACTCTTCCAAATTAGCCCCGGATTTCCAGGACCAGTCGCGCCAGCGCAGGTCAAACAGGTCTTTGCGGCGGTCTTTCAGGTTGGTCACTGAGCCCTCGGCACGGACAACCGTAAGGCGGGTCAGGTCGAGATCCGAGAAGAAAATCATTTCGGTGTTAGGCGTGGTTTCCGCCAGCACGGCATCGTGGGGGAAGGCAAAGTCAGACGGCGAGAACACCGCCGATTGTGCATACTGGATATCCAGGTTTTCAATCGAAGGCAAGTTGCCGACGCTGCCGCACAGCACCACATAGCACTCGTTTTCGATGGCTCGTGCTTGCGCGCAGTGACGTACCCGCAGGTAGCCGTTTTTGGTATCTGTCCAGAACGGTACAAACAGAATATCCATGTCCTGATCGGCTAGCAGTCGGCCAAGTTCCGGGAACTCAACGTCGTAGCAGATCAAAATGCCTACGCGGCCCGCGTCGGTATCGAATATCTGCAGGTTGTCGCCACCTTCGATCACCCAATCGCGGCGTTCTTGAGGAGTGATATGTAGTTTTGCCTGCTTCTCGATTTCACCGTCCCGATGGAATAAGTAAGCAATATTGTAAAGTCGGTCATCGTCACCGACTTCAATCATCGAACCACCGACGATGTTGATATTGTACGATACCGCCATCCGCGATAGCTCAGTTTTAAAGCGCTCGGTGAAGCCTGCTAAAAAGCGAATCGCGCCCATTTGATCCTGCTGGGCTGCGCGGTCTTGCAGACCCATCAGCGGTGCGTTAAATAACTCTGGAAAAACGGCAAAGTCACTTTGGTAATCTGATAATGCGTCGACAAAGTATTCAATTTGTTGCAAGGCTGCTTCTACTGAATCGAACTCGCGCATTTGCCACTGTACCGCGCCAACCCGCACCTGAGTCGGGCGGGTATCTAGCACGCTTTCAGCGGGCTCGAACAGAATGTTGTTCCACTCCAGAAGAGTAGCATAGCCGCGAGATTGCTCGTCTTCCGGTAAGTACTTACGAAGCAAGCGTTTAACTTGGAAGTCGTTGGCCAGTTGGAACGACAAAATCGGGTCGTAAATCTCTTTGCGAGAGACTTTGTCAATGTACTCCGCTGGGGAGAGCTCTTGGGCGTGCTGGTGGTATTCGGGAATGCGTCCACCCGCCAGAATGGCTCGCAGGTTGTGCGAACGGCACAGTTCTTTGCGTGCTTCATATAAGCGCCGACCCAGGCGATAGCCACGATAGTCGGGGTGAATCAGTACATCCAAACCGTACATGGCATCGCCATCTTGATCGTTCAGGATGGTTTCTCGATGGCCGATCAGGTCGTCATATTTATGCGGGTTAGAAAACTCGTCGTAATCTACCTGTACGGTAAGTGCTACGCCAACCAGAACGCCATCGTCCTCAATGGCGATTTGGCCATCGGGAAACTCCTGGATCAGCTTGTCGATAGTATGCTTTGGCCATGCACCGCCGATGTCGTGATATACCGCGTCCATCAACGATTTAAGCTGTTCATAATCGTCGCTGTTGAGGTTGCGGAGATTAAGGTGCAATTCTTCTAAGGACATAGTCAGGGATTCCCAGCTGTCGTGTGAAGTTAGCGCATTGTATCACTGCTGTGCGTTGCTCGTTTTACTCGCCCCGGCGCTACGCACCAGCGGGCGTGTCAGCGTTTGTGCCATGATGACCCCAGCAAGAATCAACAGACCACCAATAAAATGGAATCCAGCGACTCGCTCGCCTAAAAAGCCCATGGCAATCAATGCACTAAATAGCGGCATTAGGTTGATAAATATGCTCGACTGGTTCGCGCCGATCTGGCGCACTGCACGCATCCACAGAAAAGTAGTAATGATCGAGGCGGGAATGCCCGCATAAAGAATTAACCACACGTTGTGGCTATCTACTGGCGTCATGGGTCCCATTAAATAGGGAGGAAGCAGAAATAGCACCGCAAAGCAGACTTGGGCATAGAGCATAACCCAAGGAGGTAGCTTCATCGCCCAGCGTTTCAGCATCACCCCATAAAGCGCGTAGCAGGTGGCGGCAACCACCATTAAGGCGTCACCAAAAGCCACTTGCAGTTGTAACAACGAAAGGGGATCGCCACGCCCAAGCAGCACGGTAACGCCGATAAATGCTAAAACCCCACCGAAGATGCCGCCAAGCGTGGGAGGTTCGCGCAAAATCAATGCGCTTAGCAGTACCGTTAGCAGAGGCACCATAGCCGCTAATATGCCCATATTGGTCGCGGTAGTCGTTTCTGCTGCTACATAGGCTAAGCCCTGCCAAAGCCCCATGCCAAGAAGCCCCAGTAACGCCAGTTTAGGCCAGTTGCGGTAGATTTCATCACGGTGTTTCAACACAGCGGGCAGTACGAAAGGCGTCATCACTACCAGCGCTAACAACCAGCGTAGAAAGGCGATACTGCTGGGTGCAATAGCACCAACAGTCAACTGATTGATAGTCATATTTCCTGACCAAATTAATACCGTGGCCAGTGGGGGTAAAAAGTAAATCAATGGCATAGCACGTTCCCTTATCGTTAGCCTGGTAATGTGACGTGCTTTAGCGCGATGAGCAAGTAGCGCAGTAGGTTATATAAAGAAGCGATATTAACGTGGTTAAAGGTCTGTACGTCGCCGCAAGTATGTCATACGCTTGTTTGAATATGATTGGCAAGACGTTCTAACAATATAAAGGAGTACCGTGATGAACCAAGCGCCCGCTTATCCTCACCTGTTTCAGCCGCTGACCGTTGGCCATTTGACGCTGCCTAATCGTGTGCTGATGGGCTCGATGCACACCAACCTAGAGGAAGCGCCCAACGGCTTCGAGCGGCTAGCAGCTTTTTATGCCGAACGCGCTCGTGCGGGCGTTAGCCTGATTGTGACGGGGGGGATTGCCCCCAATGCCGAAGGAGCGGTATTTCAAGGGGCAAATGCACTTACGGATGAGAGCCAGCTAGCGGAACATCGTGGGGTGGTAGAGGCTGTGCATGAAGCGGGCGGGCATTTGTGTATGCAGATTCTTCATGCGGGCCGCTATGCCTACTCACCAGAGCTTGTGGCACCTTCTGCGATTCAGGCGCCGATCAATCCGTTTATGCCTCGGGCACTGTCAAGCGACGACGTTGAGCAGCAGATCGCCGACTATGTGCGCTGCGCGCAGCTTGCCCAGCAGGCGGGTTATGATGGTATCGAAGTAATGGGCTCTGAAGGTTACTTGATTAACCAGTTTATTTGTCGTCGCACCAATCAGCGCGATGACGAGTGGGGCGGTGATTTTGAGCGACGCATTCGCTTCCCAATTGAAATTGTGAAACGCATCCGCGAAGCGGTGGGGGAGCGTTTCTTGATGATTTTCCGCCTGTCGATGATTGACCTGGTGGATGAAGGCAGTACCTGGGAAGAAGTCGTGCAGCTTGGGCAAGCCATCGAGGCCGCTGGTGCTAACGTGATCAATACTGGTATTGGCTGGCATGAAGCCCGAGTGCCGACGATTGTCACCAGCGTACCGCGTGCAGCGTTTACCGAAGTCACCAAACGCATTAGAGCAGCACTCTCAATTCCACTGATTACCACCAACCGTATCAACATGCCGGAGGTTGCAGAGCGTGTGTTGGCAGATGGGCATGCGGATATGGTGTCGATGGCGCGTCCATTTCTGGCTGACCCTGAATGGGTGCGTAAAGCCGAAGAGGGCCTTGCGGACGAAATTAATACCTGTATCGCCTGCAACCAAGCCTGCCTGGATCACACCTTTATGGGCAAGTTGACGTCATGCCTGGTCAATCCAAGGGCGTGTCATGAAACCGAGCTCTCCCTTGAGCCAGCACAAACGCCAAAGCGGGTCGCGGTGGTTGGCGGTGGCCCCGCTGGGCTTGCCACTGCCGTGGCAGCTGCCAGCCGTGGCCATCATGTGGTGCTGTTTGAGCGCAGAAGCGAGCTGGGTGGGCAGTTTAACTACGCCCGTAAAATCCCTGGCAAAGAGGAATTTAATGAAACCCTGCGCTACTTCCGTGTGATGTTAGAAAAGCACGCGGTAGATGTTCGCCTAAACACAGCGGCTACTGTCGATACCTTGGCTGAGTTTGACGAGGTGGTGATTGCCACCGGCGTTATCCCCCGTGAACTTGCGCTACCAGGGGCTGATCACTCCAGTGTGCTTAGTTACGCCGAGGCCATTGAGCATCCTGAACGTGTGGGCCAGCGCGTGGCAGTGATTGGCGCTGGCGGTATTGGGTTTGATGTCTCGGAGCTGCTCGCCCACCAGGGGCACCCTGTGATGGACTTGGCTGCCTGGTGTGATGAATGGGGGGTCGACTTGGCAATGGAGGAACGAGGCGGCTTGAAGTCACCGATGCCGCCTGCGTCACCTCGTGACATTGTGATGCTCCAGCGCAAAAGCTCTAAGCCAGGTAAGAACCTGGGTAAAACCTCGGGCTGGGTGCATCGAGCTTCGCTAAAACAACGCGGTGTTAAAACCCTAAGCGGGTGCGAGTATTTGAAAATTGACGACGCGGGATTACATATTCGCCACGATGGTGAAGAGCAAGTACTGGCCGTGGATAGCATTGTGGTGTGTGCGGGTCAGGAGTCGGTGCGCGAGCTGATTCGGCCATTAAGCCAGACGGGCACAAGTTTCCATGTGATTGGTGGCGCTGATGAAGCGGCAGAATTAGATGCTAAACGGGCGATTGATCAAGGCACACGAGTTGCGGCGACTCTGTAGGTGTAAGTAGAGCGCGTGACGTAAACGTTAAAATGGCGATAGACTGGTCAATCAGTTTTGCTGTTAATCACAGTTAACAATCTAAGGCGCGGGTGGCACCCAGCTCGCGCCGTATGACCGTCAGATAAAAGGACTATCGTCATGACCTCGGAGTGTACCCCACGATTTTTAGCCAGTGATAATACCTCCGGTATTTGTCCGGAGGCCATGAAATACTTGCTGGAAGCCAACCAAGCCGATGATTTGGCTTATGGCAACGACCGCTGGACCGCCCGCGCTGCAGATCGTTTTCGCGAGATGTTTGATTTCGATTGCGACGTTTTTTTTGTGTTCAATGGCACCGCAGCAAATTCACTGGCGCTTTCCGCGATGGGGCGCAGCTACCACAGCGTTATCTGTCATGAGCTCGCACATATTGAAACGGATGAGTGTGGTGGCCCTGAGTTCTTTTCAAACGGCGCGAAGCTGCTTACCTCACCGGGGGCCAACGGCAAACTCACCCCGGAGGGCATTGAGGCACTGGTGACTAAGCGCAGTGATATTCATTACCCTAAGCCCAAGGTAGTGTCGCTTACCCAAGTGACAGAAGTGGGTACGGTGTACTCACGGGAAGAGTTGTTGGCGATTCGTGCCATGGCAGATAAGCATGATTTGCGCTTGCATATGGATGGTGCGCGGTTCGCTAATGCCTGTGCTGGCCTGAATGCAAGCCCTGCCGAGCTAACGTGGCAGGTCGGGGTGGATGCGTTGTGTTTCTCGGGTACTAAGAACGGCCTGGCGTTTGGCGAAGCCATTCTGTTTTTCAATCGTGACTTGGCTGAAGATTTCTCGTATCGCTGCAAGCAAGCTGGGCAACTGGCTTCAAAAATGCGTTACGTGTCTGCACCCTGGCTGGGGCTGTTAGAGAGCGGTGCCTGGTTAACCAATGCAGAGCATGCTAATGCGATGGCGCGTTATTTGTCAGAGGGGCTCCAGGCATTGCCTGGTGTATCTCTGATGTTCCCTACCCAGGCGAACAGTGTGTTCGTTGAATTGCCGCCCCATGCGATTGAAGCGTTGAAAACGAAGGGCTGGACCTTCTACACCTTTATTGGGGCCGGTGGCGCACGTTTTGTGTGTGCCTGGAACACTACCGTTGAATTGTTGGATCAGCTGTTGGCAGATGTGAAATCCGTGTTGGAGTAATCGGGAGTTCTGACAATATGCTTGCGCCGCCTACTTAGGCGGCGCATCTGTTTCTGGATGACAATTGTTTCAGCGTCACTACTTTTCTAGCTATGTATGTAGGGCACTATGTGTGTTTAAGCACGTGTTTCAACGCAACTAAATCTTTCTTGTGATGCTCAAACTGTTAATTAATGTGCGTTGAAGGTTTAGTCATCACGTTTTGCTAATGCTGACTACGCTGATAGTGCGACACCTCGTTTTACACACCGCTTTGATGTTTGGGCTTGGCGGTAGCTGCTGGGGATGGGCCACAGGAGAGTTCCATGAGCATCTTTGATCACGTTCAAGACCGATTTGCCCGCGTTCAACAGGAAGACATGAGCCTTGAGGAGTATCTGGCGCTTTGTCGTCGCGATCCTAAGGTTTATGCCAGTGCTTCTGAGCGCATGTTGGAAGCAATTGGCGAGCCTGAAGTGATCGACACGGCGAAAGACCCGCGTCTATCACGCATTTTTTCGAATAAGGTGATTCGTCGCTACCCTGCGTTTGCTGAGTTTCACGGCATGGAAGAAGCCATTGAGCAAATTGTGGCGTACTTCCGTCACGCGGCTCAGGGGTTAGAAGAGCGTAAGCAGATTCTTTATCTACTCGGGCCAGTGGGCGGCGGTAAGTCGTCGTTAGCTGAGCGTTTGAAATTGTTGATGGAGCGTATTCCATTCTACGCCATTAAAGACTCGCCGGTGTACGAGTCACCGCTAGGACTATTTTCGCCAGAAGAAGATGGCGAACTGCTAGAGCAGGAATACGGTATTCCCCAGCGCTATCTACACAGCGTGATGTCTCCTTGGGCGGCTAAGCGTTTAAAAGAGGCGGGGGGGGATATTTCCCAGTTTCGGGTAGTACGCCTTTACCCCTCACGGCTAAATCAAATTGCTATCTCTAAAACTGAGCCGGGTGATGAAAATAATCAGGATATTTCGTCGTTAGTGGGTAAGGTGGATATCCGCCAGTTAGAGCTTTACTCCCAAGACGACCCCGATGCCTACAGCTTCTCGGGTGGGCTTTGCCGCGCTAACCAGGGGCTGATGGAATTTGTCGAGATGTTTAAAGCGCCGATTAAGGTGCTGCATCCGCTGCTTACTGCTACCCAGGAGGGCAACTACAACCCCACAGAAGGCATGGGGGCAATTCCTTTTGACGGTGTGATCTTAGCCCACTCCAACGAATCGGAATGGCAGGCGTTTCGCAACAACCGCAATAACGAGGCGTTTTTGGATCGGGTCTATATCGTCAAAGTGCCTTACTGTTTGCGGGTTTCCGAAGAGATCAAGATTTATCAAAAATTGCTTGAAGACTCTTCGCTGAACGCAGCGCCTTGCGCGCCTGATACGTTGCGCATGCTGGCGCAGTTCTCGGTGCTTTCGCGGCTAAAAGTGCCCGAAAACTCCAGTATCTACTCCAAGATGCGCGTTTATGATGGCGAAAACCTGAAAGATACCGACCCGCGTGCGAAATCGATCCAGGAGTATCGTGATGCAGCAGGTGTAGATGAGGGCATGCAGGGCTTATCTACGCGTTTCGCCTTCAAGATACTGTCTAAAGTGTTTAACTTCGACGGTACTGAAGTCGCCGCGAACCCTGTGCATTTACTCTATGTGTTGGAGCAGGCGTTAGAGCGCGAGCAACTGCCTTCTGAGGTGTTTGAGCGCTACATTGGCTTTATCAAAGAGTTTCTGGCGCCGCGCTATGTCGATTTCATTGGCAAGGAAATCCAGACCGCGTATCTGGAATCTTACAGCGAGTATGGTCAGAACATCTTTGATCGCTACGTCACCTACGCTGATTTCTGGATTCAGGATCAGGAGTATCGCGACCCAGAAACGGGCGAATTGCTGAACCGCCAGTCATTGAACGATGAGCTGGAGAAAATCGAGAAGCCAGCGGGCATCTCTAACCCGAAAGACTTCCGTCACGAAGTGGTGAACTTTGTACTGAGGGCGCGGGCGCAAAATAATGGTATGAATCCCAGTTGGCAGTCTTATGAAAAACTCAAAGGTGTTATCGAACACAAAATGTTCGCCAATACTGAAGAGCTACTGCCGGTGATTTCTTTCAATGCTAAGGCGTCGAAGTCGGATCAGAAAAAGCACGAGGATTTTGTCGCGCGAATGGTTGATCGTGGCTATACCGAAAAACAGGTTCGGCTGCTTTCAGAGTGGTATTTACGCGTACGTAAGTCCCAGTAGCGGATAATCGGGAGGTCGTATGACCTACTTTATCGATCGCAGGCCTAACGCTAAGCATAAAAGCGCGGTCAATCGGCAGCGCTTTTTGGAACGTTATCGCAAGCATATTAAACGCTCAGTAGAGGAGGCGGTAAACCGCCGCTCCATCACCGATATGGAGCGGGGGGAGAAGGTATCTATACCTACCAAGGATATTTCTGAGCCCGTGTTTCAGCACGGGCCAGGTGGGGCACGACAAATTGTCTCGCCGGGGAATAAAGAGTTTTTAGAAGGGGATAAAATTCGCCGCCCTAGTGGCCAGGGCGGCGGAGATGGGGCTGGCGAAGGGGGCGCCTCAAATAAAGGAGAGGGCGACGATGAGTTTGCCTTCACCCTTAGCCGAGAAGAGTTCCTCGAGTTTGTTTTTGATGGCTTGGAGCTGCCCCATTTGCAGCGCAAGCCCTTAAAGTCGCTTGAAGAAATAAAAATGGTGCGGGCAGGTCTGGCGCGAGATGGGGTGCCATCGCGAATCAGTATTACCCGATCAATGCGTGAAGCCTATGCGCGGCGGATCGCTATGCGTGCGCCGATTAAGCGCGCCTTGAAAGAAGCACAAGAAGCGTTAGCGGCAGAAGAGCGTAAAGATCCCGTGCTTCGCAATCCAGCCCGTATCGTTGAGCTGAAAGCAGAAATTGAACGCTTGGAAAAGCGTATTGAAGCGGTGCCATTTATTGACACTTATGATTTGCGTTACCACCAGTTGGCAGCGCAGCCTCAGCCTTCCAGCCAAGCGGTGATGTTTTGTGTGATGGATGTTTCCGGCTCCATGACCCAAAACCATAAGGACATTGCCAAGCGGTTTTTCTTATTACTTTATCTATTTTTGGAAAAGCATTACGAGAAAGTAGAGCTGGTGTTTGTTCGTCACCACACGGCTGCACGAGAGGTCAACGAAGAGGAGTTTTTCTACTCCCGAGAGACGGGGGGCACTATCGTTTCCAGCGCACTTAACCTGGTGAATAACATCATTGACAAGCGCTACCCCGCGGGGCAGTGGAACCTGTATGTTGCTCAGGCATCGGACGGCGATAACTGGGATGATGACTCGAATATTTGTCGAGATTTGCTGGTTAAAAAGCTAATGCCGCAGTTGCAGTACTACGCCTACGTTGAAATTACCCCTCATGAACATCAGTCGCTGTGGCATGAGTATGAAACCGTGGCTGAGCAGTTTTCCGAGCGTTTTGCCATGCGCCAAATCGTTGATGCTGGGGATATATATCCTGTTTTCCGCGAACTGTTTAAGCGCCGTCTGAGCCAAGAACAGTGACGCGAGCCGAGGAGTGCGCCATGAGTGTAGCCCGCAAACCAATAGCAACCGGTTCTGACTGGAATTTTGACGTATTGGAGCGCTTTGATGAGGAGCTTGCCAAGCTTGCTGATGAATATCGCCTAGACACTTACCCCAATCAAATCGAGTTGATTACCACCGAACAGATGATGGATGCCTACGCCAGTGTTGGGATGCCGGTGGGTTACCATCACTGGTCGTTTGGTAAACAGTTTCTTGCCGTTGAGCAGGCCTACAAACGTGGCCAGATGGGCCTTGCTTACGAGCTGGTCATTAACTCCAACCCATGTATTGCCTATCTGATGGAAGAGAATACCCTGATGATGCAGGTGCTGGTCATTGCTCATGCCTGCTACGGGCATAACTCTTTCTTCAAAGGTAACTACCTGTTTCGTGCCTGGACCGATGCGGACTCCATTGTTGATTATCTGGTGTTTGCTCGTAAGTATATTGCCCAGTGCGAAGAACGGCATGGTGTCCAAGCGGTAGAGCAGCTGTTAGATGCCTGTCACGCACTACAAAATTACGGTGTAGACCGCTATAAGCGGCCTTCACCCATTTCTGCAGAGGAGGAGGTTCGGCGTCAAGAAGAGCGCGAAGCCTACCTGCAAACCCAGGTGAATATGTTGTGGCGAACGATTCCTGAGCCACCCAACGGGGTATCCCCGCTACCGGGTA
Source organism: Vreelandella zhaodongensis (assembly GCF_013415115.1). GTDB lineage: Bacteria > Pseudomonadota > Gammaproteobacteria > Pseudomonadales > Halomonadaceae > Vreelandella > Vreelandella zhaodongensis. The sequence continues at coordinate 55,958 of NZ_JACCDD010000010.1, forward strand.
GCCTGCATAGTGACGATGACCCACTTGGCTTGCATAACGGCGGCCGCTATCCCTCTGAGCCCCAAGAAAATCTGCTTTACTTTATTGAGAAAAATGCGCCGCTGCTGGCTCCCTGGCAGCGTGAAATTGTGCGTATTGTGCGCAAGCTGGCGCAATATTTTTATCCCCAGCGGCAGACTCAGGTTATGAACGAAGGTTGGGCCTGTTTTTGGCACTATACGTTAATGAATAGGTTGTACGATGACGGTAAGGTTGATGAAGGCCTGATGCTGGAGTTTTTGCAATCCCACTCGGCGGTTATCAATCAGCCAGGGTTTGATAGCCCTTACTATAGTGGGATTAACCCGTATGCGCTGGGTTTTGCAATTTTTATGGATATTAAGCGGATTTGTGAAGCACCCACCGATGAAGACCGTGAGTGGTTTCCTGATATTGCGGGCAGTCCGTGGCGCGATACCGTCGAGTTTGCCATGCGCAACTTCAAGGATGAGTCGTTTATACAGCAGTTTTTATCGCCCAAGGTAATGCGCGATCTCAAGCTATTTTTACTGGTTGATGATGACCAAGTAGAGACGTTAGAAGTGGCGGCAATTCACAACGAGCGTGGTTATCGGCGGGTGCGCGAGGCACTTTCAACCCAGTATGCACTGTCAGTGCGTGAGCCTAATATACAAGTCGTTGAGGCAGCGATTCGTGGTGACCGTTCGCTGACCTTGAACCATGTACAGGATAGCCGTCGCCCGCTTGGCCGCAGCGTTTATCCAGTGATTCGCCACTTGCAGCAGCTATGGGGGTTTCCGGTGCATTTGGTATCCATGGAAGAGGGACGAGTGACACGTCGTTACCAGTGGCCTATTGAAGAAGAGAGCGATGCCAGTTAACGGTTCAAAGCCGAGATGTTTCAAAGCAATGAGCAATCACAATAACTGATACCTAAAATAACTACCCCGCGTTATGCGCGGGGTAGAGGTGCTTTGCTTGACGGCCCGATAATCAGCCTTGGGCAGTCCATGACTGACACCAGCCTTTGGGCTCGACGCTATGCTCTGGGAATAGCTGGCATCCTTCTTTGTCAGCCACCCAAAACATGCAGTTATCGCATACTTCGCCTTCTTCATAGGCGGGGTGATCGCTTGCGTCACTGGCAACCTCAACATAGTTGAGTGCCTGAGCAGTAGGCGAAGAGGGGTCTAGACGCGGTAGTTCCTGGGCAAAAGCGGTTTTGGAAAGAATGCCAGCACCAAACGGCAGGGCGGCAAGACCCATTACGCTATTACGCATGAACTTACGACGGCTTTGATTAGCCATGGTATCTCCTTATCGTCACGGTCTGACGTTTTGCTGCGGTTATCGGGTGGTTATCCACCTCTTGATACTCCGACAAGACTTATAAGCCAGAGTTCTTCGGTACATGCTAGCGCATGCTCAAAACTAGTGCGAACAACCTTACAAGGAACGCGACAATTGGCCGCGTTACGTCGTAGTGCTTGGCCGAACTTAGCAGGCTGCTATACTCGCCACTCGTTGCAGGAATTACCATAACACTATTTACAAAAACGCGATTTACGGAGGCGCTATGCAAAACGCAGTGATTTTAATTAATACCGAAAAAGGTCAGGTTAAAGCGGTCGCCGAACGTCTTGCTGATGTGGACGGCATTAGTGAAGTCTATTCGACCTGTGGGCGTTACGATTTGGTCGCTATCGCGCGTACACGTGACTTTGAAAGCCTGGCTGAGCTGGTCACCGAGCGCTTAAACGCGGTAGAGGGCATTAGTGATACTGAAACGCTAAATGCCATGCAGGTGCATTCACGGCATGATTTAGAAACGATGTTTTCTCTTGGTTGGTAATCCATGAGATTACCTGAAAATGCAGGATGCAGAATAATTATTATTTAGGGAGTAAGACCGTTGGGAAGATCGCTTATGCGCTGGCGTCGGCAAGGTCGACGAGTCGGCATCGCATTGTTGTTTGTCGTTGTGGGGACTGGGCTGTGGGAGTTTCAGGGGCGTCAGCATCAAGATGACTATACCTGGATGGGCGTACCAACCTGGGATGGGTTTCACCCGACAACCTTTCACCGAGTGCTGCGCAATGATGGGTTCTTGGTAGGGTGGTCTGATGTGCGGGTTAATCCGCTTTGGGTCAGTTATCAATTAGAAGCTGTTCCTGATGATACGCGCATTGGTTCACGTCCTAACTTCCAGTCGGATTGGCGGACATTATGGCCAATCAGTACAACGAGTTATTCTGGCAGTGGCTATGATCGTGGTCACATGGCACCCAACTACGCTATTGCGGCCGTGCATGGGCGCAATGCACAGGTCGATACCTTCTTGATGAGCAATATGACGCCTCAGCGACCAAACTTGAACCGCCAGCTTTGGCAGCGTCTGGAAGAGTCTGTGATGGATCATTTTGCGCCACGTTTTGATCGGCTGCAGGTCATTACAGGACCGGTATTCCCTGAACGTTTTATGGATAACGTGTTTAATCGCGTCGGTTTTGTGGAAGTGCCCGAGGCGTTTTATAAAATTATCGTCGTGCCGGATAGCGAGGCACCGTTGGCGTTGGCGTTTATTATGCCTCAGGACGTTAGTGGCAATGAGTCGTTAGCCGACTATCTGGTCACGATCGATGAAATAGAAGCGCGTACAGGCCTTAACTTTTTCCCAGACCTCACGCCGGAGGTTGAGGCTATTTTGGAGGGAGAGTTGCGTACCCAAGGTTGGGCATTGGAAGAAGTTGCTCAACGTCCTGGGCGTTTTCAATAATCAGCCTAAGTTTTAAATCATCAATAGCCGTCAGCTTCGATAAGGCCGTTTAGCGGGTATTGAGTACCGCTGGCGGCCTAATGCTAAAGTGCTGAGGTAATCAAAGCCTGGATACGTTCCAAACGAACAGAATAATGTTATCGGCGATTAAGGTGCTATTGCCAAGAGGGGATATAGGAAAGGATGTAACGTAAAGGTGGGCTTGTTAGTGCTGATGCGAACCTGCTCAATAAATGGTGCCCAGGAGAGGACTTGAACCTCCACGACCATGCGGTCACTAGCACCTGAAGCTAGCGCGTCTACCAATTCCGCCACCTGGGCATATCATGTGTTCTGTTGTTTGTATTCGTATGGTGCCCAGGAGAGGACTTGAACCTCCACGTCCATACGGACACTAGCACCTGAAGCTAGCGCGTCTACCAATTCCGCCACCTGGGCGAATACAAACTTTCAAGCCAAGCTGTCTTTCAAACGGTCTTGAGAACCATGTTGCTGCTTGCCACGACACCGTCTTACATTATGAAAAGGGGGTAACATAATGCAGTGTGGTGCCCAGAAGAGGACTTGAACCTCCACGTCCATACGGACACTAGCACCTGAAGCTAGCGCGTCTACCAATTCCGCCATCTGGGCAAGTGGCGCGTATGATACCGAGGCCACGCTTAAATGCAAGACCCAGTAACTGTTTTTATCACTAAAAACGCATAATTGCGGCGCTAGGTGGTTGGGTGATTGAACGGGCGGCGCTATACTGCGTACATGACTAAACAAAATATGATGTACGTCAGTCGATTCATGGCTGAACTCCCTCGCCCGCAGCACAGTGTGCATGCGCAGATTAGCTGCCTCCCGCAAACGCAATCAAGGATGTTGATCGCATGAAATATTGGACATTGAGTGATGATCCGCACGCCGAGCGCGAGGCGCAAAAGTATGATAATCCTGCGCCCAGCCGTGAGTACCTGTTGGCTGCTCTGGAGTCGTACGGCAAGCCGATTACCCATGAAAACATGAGTCGCATGCTTGGCATTGAAGATGAAGATCATCTTGAGGCTGTGCGCCGCCGCATGGCTGCCATGGAGCGCGATGGTCAGGTATTGCGCGATCGCCGCGGTGCCTACGCGCTGATTGACAAGCTGGATCTTATTAAAGGGAAAGTGCAGGGGCATCGAGATGGCTTTGGTTTCCTGCTGCGTGATGATGGTAAAAAGCCGGACTTAGTATTACCTCCGCGCCAAATGCGCCGTGTATTCCACGGTGACTATGTGTTGGCGCGTGTCAGTGGCCGTGATCGTCGTGGCCGGGATGAGGCAACTATTGCCGATGTGATTGCGCGCAATACGCAAACCATCGTGGGTGTGTATCGCAGCAATTCACCGGAATTTGGGGTGCTGATTCCTGAGAACCCGCGCATTACCCAGGAAGTTATCATTCCTCACACTGCCAGCGCCGGTGCAAAAGATGGTCAGGTGATTTCGGCCAAAATCGTTCAGCAACCCGCGACGAGAATTCAGCCGGTTGGCGAGGTGATTGAAGTGCTGGGTGAGCGTATGGATCCCGGCATGGAAATCGATATTGCAATACGCAGTTACGATATTCCTGCAGAGTTCCCGCCAGAAGTGCTCGATCAAACCAGTGGTATTTCGGCGGAAGTGCTGGAAGAAGACAAGCAGCATCGCGTTGATCTACGCGAGCTTCCGCTAGTGACAATCGACGATGAGTCAGCCAAAGACTTCGATGATGCGGTGTGCGCGTGGAAAACAAAATCGGGCAGCTGGAAGCTGTTGGTCGCAATTGCGGATGTATCGCACTATGTTCGCCCTGGCACGGCGCTTGATGATGAAGCGCGTACGCGGGGTAACTCGGTGTACTTCCCCGGCCAAGTCGTACCGATGCTGCCTGAGCTACTCTCGAATGGCTTGTGTTCGTTAAATCCGCAAGTAGACCGTTTGGTAATGGTTTGCGAGATGAATATCTCTAAGACGGGCGCGATTAGCCGCTACTCGTTCTATGAGGCGGTAATGAACTCCCACGCTCGCCTGACCTATAACAAGGTGGCAGCCATTCTCGATAACGAGAGTGACGAAGGTGAGGCGCTGCGCAATGAGCACAAAGCGCTGGTGAAGCCGCTACAGAATCTCCATGAGCTCTACGGCCTGCTGCGTAGTGCGCGGGAAGAGCGTGGCGCGATTGATTTTGATACCACCGAAACGGCAATTATCTTTAATGATGAGCGCAAGATCGAAAAAATTGTGCCGCGTACCCGTAACGACGCTCATAAGCTCATAGAGGAGTGCATGCTGGCGGCCAACGTGGCTACCGCACGTTTCTTGGATAAGCATGACCTACCAGCACTGTACCGGATCCATGAGCGCCCAACGCCAGAGCGCCTTGATAAACTACGCCTTTTCTTAAGCGAGCTGGGACTCTCAGTTGGCGGCGGTGATATGCCGACGCCGCAGGATTACCAAGCGTTGCGTGAGGCGATTATCGATCGCCAGGATGCCGACATCATCCAAACCGTTATGCTGCGCTCCATGAATCAGGCGGTCTATTCGCCTCAGAATGAAGGCCATTTTGGCTTGGCATACCAAGCCTATGCGCACTTTACGTCGCCGATTCGCCGTTATCCCGATTTGCTGGTACACCGCGCTATTCGCTCGGTTATTCGCGGGCCGCGCCAGACCAATACGGTTGTTCGGCTAGAAGGTGCACCGGTCGATCCGCCAAGCAAGTGGTGCCCCTACACCTTCGAGCAAATGCTTGAGCTAGGTGAGCACTGCTCAATGACAGAGCGGCGGGCGGATGAAGCAACCCGTGATGTTGAAAGCTGGCTCAAGTGTGAGTTCATGTCCGACAAACTGGGCGAAACGTTCGAAGGTACCATCGCCTCGGTGACCCAGTTCGGCCTGTTTGTGCGTCTGGATGACTTCTATGTCGAAGGGTTGGTGCACGTCACGTCGCTGCCTTCTGACTACTACCACTATGAGGCAGAAAAGCATCGCCTCAAGGGTGAGCGCACGGGCACGACGTATCGCCTGGGTGATGGCCTCACGGTTCAGGTCGCTCGAGTGGATATGGACGATCGTAAAATCGACTTTGGCCTTGCTGATGAGAAGCCTCGGCCACGCCGCCAGCCGCGCAAGCGTCGTGGTGAGGAAGGTGGTGCTGAAAAAGCGGCTGCGCCAGGAGATAAGCAGCCGACTCGCCGTGGTCCAAGACGCACGCGCAACAGCTCGCGTAAACCATCGCCGAATAAGGGGTGAGCATGAAGTCGTCGTCTCGGCGTAGCTCGCGTCCGGCTATTCGCACTCCGGATGGGTTGGATCAAGTATATGGCGTTCACGCCCTAGAAAGTTTGCTTGAGCGGGGCGAAACGCCCCGTGAGCTGTGGGTGCAGCAGGGGGCGGGTAACCGCTTAAAAGAGGTAGTTGCCAGTGCTCAGTCACGTGGTGCGCGGATTAAAGAGCAGCCCCGTGATGTGCTAGACCAGCTTACCCAGGGCGCAGCTCACCAGGGGGTGGTGGCATTTTGTCCACCATTGACCCCTGAGGGAGAGGAGTCGTTGTGGTTAAAGCTACGTGCCTGGCAGGCAGCGACTCCGCCTTTACTATTGGTATTAGATGGGGTCACCGACGTGCATAACTTCGGGGCCTGCCTGCGTAGCGCCGATGCTGCGGGGGCTCATGGGGTGATCGTAGCCAAAGATAAAGCCGCTCCGCTAAATGCCACTGTGCGAAAAGTTGCCTGCGGTGCCGCTGAGGTAGTGCCGGTTTATCAGGTGACTAACTTGTCCCGTACGCTTGCCAAGTTAAAAGATGCTGGTGTCTGGATTACCGGCACAGCGGGCGAAGCCGATGCTAGTGTGTTTGAGATTGATATGACAGGCCCAACGGCATTAGTGATGGGGGCTGAAGGGAAGGGTATGCGTCGCTTAACCAGGGAGGCTTGCGATAACTTGGCTAAGCTTCCTATGGCAGGGCAGGTCTCTAGCTTGAACGTATCGGTGGCCACTGGCATTTGCTTGTTTGAAGCTGTTCGTCAGAGGCAGCTTGCAAGTTAGTCACTAGCCCACTAAAATGCCTGCGCCCGTTTACTCTTAAGCGGGCGCTCGTATTGGTTACTAGTAAATACGAAAACACAGTTCTGCTTGATGCCCCAAACGACATCGTTCGCGGTGAATTAGGGCACTTCAGTTAACTCCTTGCTTCCCTGTCGTCGTTGAGACGCTTGTTTCAATGCACATCGGAAGCTGTCAAACCGCAAGGAGATTCCATGCGTCATTATGAAATCGTGTTTATGGTCCACCCGGATCAGAGCGAGCAAGTGCCGGCTATGGTCGAGCGCTACACCAGCATCGTTACCGAAAACGGTGGCACTGTGCATCGCTTGGAAGATTGGGGCCGTCGTCACCTGGCTTACCCGATCAACAAGATCCACAAAGCCCACTACGTGCTGATGAACGTTGAATGCACCGGCGAGACTCTCGATGAAATCGAGAACATCTTCCGTTTCAACGATGCCATCATTCGCAGCTTGGTTGTTCGCTGTAAAGAAGCGATCACTGAAGCTTCTCCGATGATGAAGCCGGCAGAAGAAAAGCGTCCGCGTCGCGAAGATAAACCGCGCGCTGAAGAAGCTGAAGAAACTGCCTGATTCTATCCACCGCACGTTTTAAGGAGCTAGTCCATGGCACGTTTTTTCCGTCGCCGTAAGTTTTGCCGCTTCACCGCTGAAGGCGTCAAGCAGATCGACTATAAAGATCTCGATACGCTGAAGGCTTACATCACCGAAACCGGCAAGATCGTTCCGAGCCGCATCACCGGCACCAAAGCACGCTATCAGCGTCAGCTGGCGACTGCTATCAAGCGTTCGCGCTATCTGGCACTGCTGCCCTACTCCGATAGCCATCAGTAAGCGTTTAACGTGATGCTGGCACTGGCGAGATGGCTCATGCGGGGTACGCCCTATGCCGCTGGCGGGGCCGCGCTTGCAGCGTTGGTGCCTTGGCTCTTCTGGTTAGGAGCTGCTATTGCCGCGTTAGTTACTTTACGCAAAGGTTTTGCACCTGCGCTTCCGGTAATTATTGCAGCCGCACTACCTGCAGGTTTTTGGTGGTCTCAGGGTGATGTCATCCCGCTTGCCAGCGTGCTGCTGGTAACGCTAATGGCCGTTATCCTGCGTGAAAGGATGCGCTGGGGTGAAGCATTGATCGTTGGCACGTTAGCGGCCGCGGCAATGGTCCAACTAGGCATCTTTAGCCCACCGGGCGGAACACAGCTTATGCTGGAGCAATTGCGGGAGAGCTCAGTAGAGATCGACCGCATGCTCACTGAGTTTGCTAATCAAGGCATCGATACGCCGACGCTTGCTGCCATGGTAATTGGCGGTGTGACAGGGTTGGTGGTACTTCTGGCAGCCATTGCATGTTTGGCTCTGGCACGAAGCTGGCAGGCTGGGCTTTATAACCCAGGTGGCTTTCGTGAAGAGTTTCACGCACTGCGCTTAACACCCAAAGAGCTCGCTGTATTAATAGTGCTTGGGGTGGCCGGGATGGTACTGGGAGCGCATGCTCTGGCGATGCTTGGATGGATTCCTCTGCTAGTGGCTGGCATTGCGTTAGTGCATGGGTTTATTGGAATAAAGGGGATGAACGGGCTGTGGCTGGTGGCATTTTATGTGCTACTAATCACGACCTGGCCCACGATTCTCATTGTGCTGCTGTTGGGGCTGATTGACACATTCGCGAACGTTCGCGCACGCCTTGCCCGCAGCAACTGACAAGAGGTTTACGAGATGGAAGTCATTCTGCTCGACAAAATTGGTAAGCTGGGCGGCCTGGGTGACAAAGTCACTGTAAAGCCCGGTTATGGTCGTAACTATTTGGTTCCTTACGGCTTAGCCGTGCCGGCAACCAAAGAGAACATCGAAGCGTTTAATGCACAGCGTGCTGAGCTTGAAGCCCAAGCCGCTGAGCGTAAAGCAGAAGCTGAAGCCCGTGCAGAGCAGCTTAACGACATCGAACTGTCGTTGGTTTCTAAAGCCGGTGACGAAGGCAAGCTGTTTGGTTCTATCGGTCCGCGTGACTTGGCCGACGCTATTTCCTCTGCTGGCATCGACGTTGCCAAGAGCGAAGTGCGTATGCCGCAGGGCCCGATTCGCAAAACTGGCGAATACGACATCGACCTTCACTTGCATGCCGAAGTGAACGCCGTTGTTCGCGTGGTTGTTGTTGCAGAGTAACTCCTCTCAATAACGCTGACGCCTCGAAGGGCGCGGGATCTCCCGCGCCCTTTGTTTTTTTAGGCGCCGGCCAAAAGTACGTACGCTGTTGGGTGCGTCTTTTTGAACGTCGCTTAGTGTGGATATGCCGCTTATGGTGTGCCAGAGGTTGCGCTAAGATAGTCATCGTCGTTGGCTACGCTATTGGATAAGGAGCTCGCTATGCAGGACCAGCCCTCTGCTGATCAGGAAACGGCAGCGCTAAAGTTGCCCCCGCATTCTCTTGAGGCGGAGCAGTCGGTGCTAGGTGGGCTAATGCTGGACAACCAGGCCTGGGACAATGTCTCGGAGCGCTTGGTGGCCGATGACTTTTACCGCTACGAGCACCGTTTAGTGTTCAATGTGATGATTCATTTGGCCGAATCTGGGCAGCCGCTTGACGTTATAACGTTGTCAGAAGCGTTGGAAGCGCGTGACCAGCTCGATACGGTGGGGGGATTGGCATTTCTGGCAGAGCTTGCTCGTAACACGCCTTCGGCCAGTAATATCCGTGCTTATGCGGATATCGTGCGTGAGCGGGCGACGCTTCGAAAGCTTATCCGTGCGGCCAATCAAATTGCTGATGGGGCTTTTTCTCCCCAGGGCCGACCCGCGGATGAGTTACTCAATGAAGCTGAGCGCTTAGTGTTCCAAATTGCTGAAGAGCGACCGAAAACCGGTGGTCCTATCGGCATGAGCGAGCTGCTAACCAAAGCCGTTGACCGTATTGATGAACTGTTCAACCTGAAAGGTGAAATGACAGGGCTTTCCTCGGGGTTTCGCGATCTGGATGAAATGACCTCGGGTCTACAGCCCTCGGATTTGGTGATTATTGCTGGCCGCCCGTCCATGGGTAAGACCACCTTTGCCATGAACCTAGTGGAACATGCGGTTATCTCTAGCGATAAGCCGGTGATGGTGTTCTCCATGGAGATGCCTGCGGAATCACTGATGTTGCGTATGCTCTCTTCGCTAGGCCGGATTGATCAAACCCGCGTACGCTCTGGCCAGCTAGAAGACGAGGATTGGCCGCGACTTACCTCAGCGGTCAATTTGCTCAAAGACAAACAGCTGTTTATTGACGACACTGCCGCGCTTTCGCCCAACGAAATGCGCTCGCGTTTGCGGAGGGTGGTGCGTGAGCACGGCAATATGGCGCTGATCATGATCGACTATCTGCAGCTAATGCAGATTCCTGGTTTTTCTGAAAACCGTACCGGTGAGATCTCGGAAATTTCTCGTTCGTTAAAAGGGTTGGCAAAAGAGTTTCAATGCCCCGTTGTGGCACTTTCTCAGCTTAACCGTTCATTGGAGCAGCGCCCAAATAAACGCCCTGTCATGTCGGATTTGAGGGAGTCGGGTGCGATTGAGCAGGATGCTGATGTGATTGCATTCGTTTACCGCGATGAAGTGTATAACCCAGATAATCCAGATAATCAGGGGATTGCCGAGCTAATCATCGGTAAGCAGCGTAACGGGCCTATCGGTACGGTACATATGGCGTTTATTGGTAAATACACACGTTTTGAAGATCTTGCGCCCGACAGCTACGGCGAAGCGTTCGGCGATTAACTTGAGCGTCTGGGGGGAGAACGTATAATGCTCCTCCCCGACGAAGCAGATAGACAGGAGTGGCAAATGGCAGGTGGTTTTAGACGTGGTAACCGCAAGCGTCTTCCAAAGTTAGAAGGCCGTGGGGAACTACAGTCGCTAGAGCGTGAAGGGCCATTTAAAGAGTGGTTGGGTATGCCTGACCTCTACCGTTACTTCCTGGTAGTTGAAGGGGAAAAATACAGCTACCAGACTGAGGATGGGGAGCTGCCGGTGACTGTGGGCGATAAGGTGGTTTTTCGTTATAAAGAAACCAAAGGTGGTAACTGGATCGACCGCAACTCGTTAGGCAAAGCAATCGATCCTTCTGAATATCAGTAATTCGACGTATAAGTTGACGATCTGGTCAGGAACTCTTTTTTGATGTTGCCGTCATACCTAACTAGTGTGAAGGTAATAAAATTGTCATGGGGCAGCGTCATGCTATGTCCCATGACAATGGACAATCATAGGAGGGATCATGGAACTGAAAGAACTCAAACAGTTCGTTGCAGGTCACGACAACTTTGAAATACGCGTTATTACTCATTCAGGTAGCCGTTTTTACCAAGTTGAGCTTGAAGATGTAGAGGGTGAGCGCCACATGCTAACCCAGCGTAACAAGCCGATGCTGTTTCGCTCGCTGGACGATGTCTATCTTGAGCTAAAGCGTGCTGGCATCCATCGCGCATACTTGGTGCAGCATGTACCCCAGGATGAAGTGATTGGCCGTGACGCTCATTACAGCTCACCGCTGACATCGCGTATGCCGCTGGTATTTTAATTCTCTTTTTGGGCTTGGTTTATTCACTTATTCACTTATTCACTTATTCACTTATTCACTTATTCGCTTGATGCTTTTCCCACCACTGCCCCAGCCGAACCCGGCGACGGGCAAAAAAACGATAGCCTGCATTCATTACTCCTCGCAGGCCTGGTAAGCAAGAAAGCCACACTAGCCACCGGTATCCTAGCACTGCATAAAGGGCCCGGCTGGCATCCATTCCGATATACCAGTTTCCTCGGCCGTCTTTTACATGCAGCAGTCCCATCATGTCGTCAAATCTGCGTCCTACATCGGCTGCATTGAAATCACTGCTCTGAATATCCACTAGCGTGACGCGTTCTTGATGGCGATGCTTTGCAAGCCACGCGACTTCCACGCGGCAAAAAGGGCAGTGGCCATCGTGGTATAGCGTGACAGGCGACGTTGCATGAAGCGTAGAGAAGCGGCTCATTGAGTATCCTTTGAGAGATAACCTTGTGTATGGAGTGCCTGGCCATAGCCTTGGCTGGTCGGTAGCGAGTCTAGAAACTGCTCAGCCTGCAGACGCATCGCGTCACGCTTTTCGTCTTTCATGCGTGAAAGTGACCCATAGATCAGCTTCATGCGTGGATTGCGGTTCAGCTGCTCAGCATTGGTTTCCAGGAAATGCCAGTAAAGGCTGTTAAATGGGCACGCCTTGGGGCCTGTTACTTGTTTGGGGGAGTAACGACAGTGCTGGCAGTGGTCAGACATTTTGTCGATATATTTACCAGAAGCGCAGTAAGGTTTGGAGCCCATTAGGCCGCCATCAGCATGCAGCACCATACCCAGGGTGTTAGGCAGCTCCACCCATTCGCAGGCGTCGGCATAAACCGCTAAGTACCAGTCGCAGAGCGCTTCAGGTTTAACACCACACAGCAGGGCAAAATTGCCGGTTACCATTAAACGCTGAATGTGGTGAGCGTAGCTGTTGTCGATGGTCATTTGAATGGCGCGCTGCAAGCAGCGCATATCGGTATTGCCATTCCAGTAAAATGCTGGCAATTCTCGCTCAAAGCCAAGCCGGTTTTCTCGCTTATACGCCGGCATTTGTGTCCAATAGAGCCCGCGGACATATTCTCGCCAGCCAAGTATTTGACGAATGAACCCTTCGACAGCATTGATAGGCGCATGACCTGCTAGATAGTGCTGCTCAGCGGCTTCGCAGACTTCGTGAGGGGTTAGCAAGCCGATATTGAGCGCTGCGGATAGTCTGGAGTGGTAAAGAAACGGCTCTGTGTCGCTAATCGCATCCTGGTAGCGCCCAAAGTCGGCTAGCCCATGATCAAGGAAGTGGTTTAAATCCGCTAGCGCCTGTCGGCGGGTGACGGGGAGGTTGAAGTTATCCAGAGACCCCATGTGTTCGCTAAAATGATGCTTGGCATCAGTGAGCGCTTCCTGGGTAAGCGCATCTTGGCGGTGGGTGGGAAGCGATGGAAAGCTGAGCGTTGCTTTAATTGGCTCACGGTTGTCGTGGTCAAAGTTCCATTTTCCTCCAGCAGGTGTATCGCCTTCCATCAGCAGCCCAGTACGTTTGCGCTGCTCCCGATAAAAATACTCCAAGCGAAGCTGTTTACGCCCTTTAGCCCAGTTGGCAAAGTCATCAGGTGAGGTGAAAAAACGGTCATCTTCGACCATTCGCCAGGGCAAGGTAGCCTCTTGACGCTGCTGCATGGCATTCCAAAGTCGCCACTCACCAGGCCTTGCCACTCGCACTTCATTGCAGCCGTACTGAATGGCAATACGCTCGGCTTCCGTGATGAGTGACTGGGTATTGTCAGCATCATCAATGCGGCTGTAATGGACGTTATAGCCTTTATCGCGTAGCGCCTGAGCAAAGTGCCGCATGGCGGCCATGAATAAGCCGATTTTATGTATATGATGGGGCACATAACGCGCTTCTTCGGCGACCTCGCAAAGAGCGATTACTGCGTCAGTTGGCGCGTCGCGTAAGGTTGCCAATGAAAGCGATAGCTGGTCACCAAGAACGAGCAGTAAAGGCTTAGACATGAGTTTGCCTGCAGTTATACAAATGATGTTGATAGTATAACTTTATGCCGCAGCTTTGCCGAAAAGTGTTAAGATTTTGCCAACTATTTAAAGTACCTGAGGAGTTAGCGACATGGTCGATAGCGTTGTGAAAGATCAGCCGGGCGAAGGGCGCTTGGGTCATGCTCCAAGTGATCACCCTGCCATTCCCCCTGCAAAGGTGGGTGTGGTGTTGGCTAACTTGGGCACCCCGGATGCAACTGACTATTGGTCTATGCGGCGCTACCTTAGCGAGTTTTTGTCTGATAAACGCGTCGTTGATTATGCCAACTGGAAGTGGCAGCCGCTTTTACAGCTGATCATTTTGTCCAAGCGTCCCTTTTCGTCTGGTAATGCCTACAAAAGCATCTGGAATAATGAAAAGAATGAGAGTCCATTGCTGACGACGACGCGTGCCCAAACGGAAAAAATGGCTGCGCGTTTGAAAGCGTTATATGGCGATAATGTTGAAGTTGATTTCTGTATGCGCTATGGAAATCCGTCGACGGAAAGTGTCCTCAATCGTATGAAAGAGAAGGGCTGTGAGCGGATTGTTTTCTTCCCGCTCTATCCTCAGTACGGCTCGCCTACGACCGCAACGGCAAATGATCAGGCATTTCGTACGCTGATGAAAATGAAGTGGCAGCCTTATATTCGTACGGTGCCTGCTTACTTTGAGCACCCTGCCTATATTCAAGCGCTAGCAAATTCAGTGCAGGAAGCTTACGACGGCTTTGAAACGCGTCCGACTAAGCTTGTAGTAAGCTACCACGGAGTCCCAGAGCGTTACTTGCTAGAGGGAGACCCCTACCATTGCCAGTGCCAGAAAACGACGCGCTTAATGCGTGAAAAACTGGGGCTGAGCAAAGAAGAAGTGGATACCGCGTTCCAGTCTCAGTTTGGCCCTGAGAAGTGGGTAGGACCACAAACTGTTGATCATGTGGCTGAGCTTGCTAAGCAGGGGCACAAGCATATTGCGATTATGTCGCCTGCTTTCTCTTCCGATTGTGTTGAAACCCTGGAAGAGATCAAAGAAGAGATTCACGATAGCTTTATGGAAGCAGGGGGCGAGACGTTTAGTTATATTCCCTGCTTGAATGATCGTGACGACCATATCGATGCGCTGCTGGCGGTCGTTAACAATGAGTTGGCGGGTTGGCTGACAACGCCATAGTAAAATCATCGGCTGATCCGCCTAGTGGTTAGCGGTTCAGCCGTTTGCTATCGCCCTCGGTTACGCAGCAACTGTTTATGGCGGCTTTTTAGTCCGCCAGGGGGTTTTGGTCGGCCGGGGTTTGCAACACGGTTTTGGCCAACATCCTCGTCCATAAACTCAGGCAGTGATCCACGTGTACCTGCAATGAAACGAAGGTGCATGTGCAGACCTGTTTTGGCTAGCATATGGCCCGTGACGGGGGCTGTGATGAATAAAAAAAGCGTAATTAACAGTTCTTGAACATGCGGTTCGCGCTGGCTCACAGTGAAGTACGTCATCGACGCAATCAAGATACATCCGATGCCCAAGGTGGTGCCTTTGGTAGGGCTATGTAGGCGCATAAAGAAATCTTTAAACTGCAGCATGCCGAGAGAACCTGTAAAGGCAAACAGGCCGCCAAGAACTAGTAGCACCGACACGATTAACTCGGCAAAAAAAGGCAGTGTCATGGTCGTCTCCATTATTCAATGATATCGCCGCGTAGCAGGTAGCGACAGATGGCCATGGTGCTGACAAACCCCAGCATGGCAATCAGCATAGCTGCTTCAAAATAAGTTTTGGTATTGAGCCACATCCCCGCAATAACGATAAGTGCAATGGCATTTACATACATGGTATCCAGGGCAAGCAGCCGGTCTGGAATATCGGGCCCAATGGCTAGACGGTAAATGTTCATTGCCAGCGCTAGAACGATAAAGCTAATGGCTATCCATAAGGCGATGGCTAGCATTCGAAAATCTCCTTTAAGGGCTTCTCGTAGCGCTCGTGGATTTCGCGAATGATTGACTCTTCATCTCTCATATCCAGTACGTGAATAAATAGAGCGGTGAGATCCTGGCGTATATAGGCCGACACTGTTCCAGGCGTCATTGTGACGGTGTTGGCCAGAAGTGTGACGGCTAAGCGGTCTGAAACGTTTAAGGGGTACTCAATAAAGCCTGGGTGGGGCGTTCGTTTAGGGCTAAGGATAAGTAAGCTGACCTGTAAATTAGCCACGACAATATCGCGTAATACACCTATGACGAAAAGTGCTAGCTTAATGGGGTGCTTCACTCTGGGAAAGGGCAGCCAAAAACGCCTTGTGAGTAACGGAATGATGATCGCTAGAAATGCGCCCAGTAGAATTTGCCCTGGCGCCAGGCTTCTGACCATTAACAGCCAGGTAACAAAAAGCACGAGCCCAAGAGTGGGGGCGGGAAATAGGCGTTCCACACGTGTCATGGCTGATCTCCCTGGGTAAGAGGTAGAATCACATCGAGTCCTAACGCTTCGCTGACGAGATATGGGGTACTTAGCTGGACGGCGGTGGCCTCAGTGTAGCTGCTTACCGGGCCTGCTAATATGACAAGCAGAGGGGCGCTGGCGAGTAACCAGATCACTCCTGATAACTGAAGTTTGCTAGTCAGGGGGCCATTAGGCTCACCTTTGTGACTCGCCCAGAAGAAAACAGAACCCGCACGGGATAACGCAATTAATCCTGCTAAACCGGCAAGCAACAGTATTGGCCAAAGCCATAGGCGTTCGCTGCCTTCAGCAGCCTGCATCAGCAGCAGTTTTCCCAGCGCACCAGCAAGTGGAGGCAAACCTGCTACCGCCACGGCAGCAATCATAAACATACCGCCCAGCAGTGCAGGCTGGCGCAGCCGACGAGCGCGCACCAAGCGTGTTCCTGCTTGGCCACGCTGTACGCCGACGAGCTCAGCCAATAAGAATAGGGCACCTGCAATTAAGGTGGTATGAATGAGATAGTAGAGCAATGCCGTGGTGCTGGCAGTACTTCCCATGCCAGCAGCGCACATGAGCGTGCCAACGGAAACGAGCACCAAGTAAGCGACCATGGTCCGCATGTCTCTCGCGGCGAGTACGCCGATGCCCGCTAACAGCAGTGTGGCTAAGCCACCCCACCAGAGCCACCCTTCGATAAACACAAGCGCCGTGCTGTCCGCAAAAACAAGCGTTTTAACCCTTAAGATCGCATAGAGCCCGACTTTCGTCATGATGGCGAAAAGGGCGGCGATGGGCGCTGGGGCCGCAGCATAGGTGGCGGGTAACCAGAAATAGAGCGGTAGAATGGCTGCTTTTAAAGAAAACACGACGACTAACAGTAGTGCCCCAGCGCTAACCAGTGCAGAACTATCTGCGTCAAGCATGGCTATTCGCCGTCCCATATCGGCCATGTTAAGTGTTCCTGTGGCGCCGTAGAGAACGCCCAGAGCCAATATGAATAGTGCAGAGCCGACTAAATTAAGTACCACGTAGTGCATGCCTGCACCAATACGTGCTTTACCGCCGCCGTGCATTAATAGTGCGTAAGACGCGAGCAGTAATATCTCGAAAAAGACGAATAGGTTGAACATATCGCCGGTGAGAAACGCGCCGTTAAGACCTACTAGCTGTAGCTGAAAAATTGCGTGGAAGTTACTGCCACGGCTGTCGTCGCCTGCGGCAGCGAAGGTGACACAACCCAGTGCTAGCACAGCAGTGAGAGCCACCATAATGGCTGATAAGCGGTCTAGGACAAGCACGATGCCGAAAGGCGCTTGCCAATTGCCAAGTGCATAAAAAGAGTACGTTCCGCTGTTTGCTTTAACTAGCAGGGCAACGGCAAGTAGTACCAATAATGCGCAGGAGGCAATGCTGGCACGACGCTGCCAGGGAGTAGGCACTTGCCCTGATAGCAAAAGGCCTAGGGCGGTTAGCATCGGAAGCAGAATAGGTAGAATGATCAGATGCTGTGCCATCAGCGAGTTTCTCCCTCTTCACCCTGTTTACCATCGACATGGTCATTACCTAGCTCAGCGCGGGCGCGAATCGCTAAGATCACCATGAATGCAGTCATCGCAAAGCCGATCACGATGGCGGTCAGTACCAGCGCTTGAGGAAGTGGGTCGGCAGGTGATTCCGACTCACCAATCACTGCGGCTGCGTGGGTGTGTAGCCCTCCCATCGAGAATAGGAACAGATTGACCGCGTATGAGAGTAGCGCTAAGCCCACAATGATAGAAAAGGTACGCCCGCGTAGTAATAGATAGATGCCACTGGCGCTTAGCACGCCAGTCACCAGAGAAAAGAGCAGCTCCATTATTTATTACCCTCTCGTGGCGCGGACTGAAGTGAAGATTTTAACGTGGGGCGATGAATCGTAGTAACACTACCGAGGTTAACAAGGATCATCAGCGTCGCGCCTACGACAGTGAGATAAACACCGATGTCGAATAGTAGCGCTGTAGCCAACTCCGTTTTGCCTATTAAGGGAATATCGAAATAGCCAAAGGATGAAGTAAGGAACGGGTAGCCAAACAGCCAACTCCCCAGGCCTGTGAGGACTGCGATAACGAGCCCTAGGGCTGCGACCACTGGGTATGAAATAGGCAGTCGATTGCTGGTCCATTCATAGCCCCGCGCCATATATTGCATCAACAATGCAACGGCGGTGACGAGCCCTGCAATAAACCCTCCGCCCGGCTGATTGTGGCCGCGCAAGAAAATATACACCGATACCAAAAGCGCCAATGGAAGAATAATTTGTGCAACAACGTCAAATATCAGCGGGTAGCGCTGTCGTGACCAGCGGATGCCTTCTAAGTTGCCCGAAGGCTTGAACAGGCGTAACCGGTTGAGTAGCTTGTAAGTACCAAGTCCAGCAAGTGCCAGAACGGTGATTTCTCCCAAGGTGTCAAAGCCACGGAAGTCGACCAGTATCACGTTCACCACATTCGTTCCGCCGCCGCCAGGTACACTTTCACTAAGGAAAAACTCAGAAATACTCAACGTGTCTCGGGTAAGCAGTGCGTAATTCAATACGGCGATCACTAAACCAAAGCTCGCCGCTAGCAGTAAGTCCCGCATAATTCGACGGGTTGATACCCAGCGGGGAGGGCGCTGAGGAAGGAAGAAGAGCGCGAGTATCATCAAGATCATCGACGCCACTTCAACAGATAGCTGGGTGAGGGCAAGGTCGGGTGCGGAGAAGCGTACAAAGGTAAGTGAAACTAGGAGTCCCACGGTGGAGAGCATTAACAGTGATACCAGCCGCCATCTATGAGCAAAGGCACTACCAATCGCGCCAAAAACCATAACGCCGGCACCTAGCATTGCTAAACCGTCAATGGGTTGCAGGCCTGCCGCGCCGGTTAAGTTATCAAGCTGCCTTAACCCCAGCGCCGTCATGATAAGGGCGGACATAAGTAACAGCGCTTGGTAGCGTTGAAGGGAGCCATTTTCAAGACGCAGCGTTAACCACACCGCTGCCTTAATAACCCGCGTTATCGTTTTTTCGAAAATGTCTTTGGCATCTCGTGTGGGGAGTAATGCTGCCAAGCTATATAGTCGCTCATGACGCCACACCAGGGTAATCCCCAAGCCAATGGCAATAGCACTCATCATTAATGGCACGTTTAACCCATGCCAGAGGGCAAGATGGAAAACCGGCGAATTAACCCCCTGTACCGCTAAGCTCGCGCTGTTAATCAACGGCGCAGCCAAGGTCATTGGGAACAGCCCTACTAACAGACATAAGCAAGCCAGCCCCATGCCGGGTAAATACATCCCCTTGGGGGGATCATGGGCATGAACAGGCTCCTCAGCTTTCTCCTCTGTTTTCTCCCCTACTTTGCGCGGTAAGAAAAAAACATTGGCAACCAAACGGATTGAGTAGGCCACCGAGAGAATGGCCCCCACAAGCACCAGAATAGGGATGATAATGCCGAGGCCGCCAAAGTGGTCTGTCGCTACCGCCTTGGTTAGCAACATCTCTTTGGATAAAAAGCCGTTAAACGGAGGAAAGCCTGCCATGGCTGCACCGGCGAGCATGGTAAGCGTTCCCGTAATCGGCATTAGCGACCACAGGCCACCCAGGCGTCGAATATCGCGAGTGCCTGTTTCATGATCAATAATGCCAGCACTCATAAACAGAGTTGCTTTGAATAGCGCATGATTAAAAATGTGAAACAGCGCTGCGACAATAGCTAGTGGACTACCCAGTCCTAGCAAGAGAACGATCAGCCCTAGATGACTAACCGTTGAAAAAGCCAGTATTCCCTTTAAATCACGCTCTAATAGCGCAAACCAAGCACCGTATACCAGGGTGGCAAGACCTACTAGTGTTAGGCTGGTTTCCCAGGCGGTGGTGTCGCCAAGTGCTGGGTGAAGCCGGGCCAGTAGAAAAATACCTGCTTTCACCATGGTGGAAGAGTGTAGGTAGGCTGAGACAGGGGTGGGCGCAGCCATAGCATGCGGTAGCCAGAAATGAAAAGGGAATTGAGCGGATTTCGTAAAGGCGCCCAGCAGTACCAGAGCCAATATGACAGGGTAGTAGCTGGATGCACGTAGTTGATCGCCAGCGGCAAGAACATCCTGCAGGGCAAAGCTACCCACCACGTGCCCAATCAGCAGTATGCCCGCGAGTAACGCTAACCCTCCAGCGCCCGTGACGGTGAGCGCCATCCGTGCACCACGCCGAGCGTCACTGCGGTGACCCCAAAAACCAATCAACAAAAACGATGAAACGCTGGTTAATTCCCAAAAAAGCCATAGCAGGAGTAGGTTGTCGGCCATAACGATGCCCAGCATCGCTGTCATGAACAGCATCATGTACGACAGAAAGCGGCCATCTTTCTCGGTGGGCGATAAATAATGGCCCGCGTAGAAAATAATTAAACTGCCGATGCCTAGAATAAGCAGTGCGAATAGGAACGTTAAGCCATCCACTCGAAAGGCAAGGTCCAGGCCTAGTTGAGGTATCCATGACCAAGCAACATGTAGCGTCTCTCCATTCAATAGGGCGGGTACATAGCTAAAGAGGAGAGCAAGGGCAATAACAGGAAGAACGAGGGTTGATAGGGTACAGTATGCACGTCCGAAGCGAGACGTAAGTAGCGGAATAGCCGTCCCGGTCAAGGTCAGCAGAGGTATCAATAGCAGAGACATTGCTGGCGTTCCACGCTCTGAGGTGGCTGCTAATTTACCGAGAGGCTACGTCTCAATCTAGCTTCCATAGCGCTCGGCTGGTTAGTGACCACACTGGGCTTAGGGTGAGTGAAAACATAGCAAGAAGGAGAGGTGTAGCAACGGGGATCCTGGAAAGACGAAGATACCTGTTATAAGGTTTGCTACTTAAGGATAACGGTTGCTATACACTGCCCCTGATTGCATGCGGGAGTATTTTATTCGGATATGCGCTCATGCGGTAGACGACTAACGAATAACATGTTGGTAAATAGCCTTGTAAAATGAATAGGTTGAAATAGTTATAAATTGCTAATAAACGCCACATTGCTATGTCTTTTGTATAGACTCCCTTGTATATAGGCCACAAGTTGTATAGGCCACAAATTGTATAGGTCATAAAACGTGGCGTTAAACACCAAGCCCCCACGCCTTATGTAGGCAGACAAAGACTCAGGAGATACCGCTAGATGCAGCTCGCCGTGTTAATGGGATTTGTGCTGGCCGCTTCGTCGCCACTGCTTAACCGCTGGTTTGGCCATCGGGCAAGCTTTGTGTTGGCGCTGTTTCCAGCCTTAATAGCCGCCTGGTTAGTGAGCCAGGCTCCTTCTGTGTTCAGTGATGGGCCGTTGCTGCTTGAATGGCAGTGGGTACCTTCGTTAGGCATTAGCTTGACGTTTATGCTGGATGGACTGTCGTTGCTCTTTGGGCTACTGATTACGGTAATAGGTGCCTGTGTACTGATTTACGCAGGTGGGTACTTAAAAGGGCATGTGGATATTGCGCGCTTCCATTTGGCGCTTGTGGCATTCATGGTCTCCATGCTTGGGTTGGTGCTCGCTGACGGGTTGATCACCCTGTTTGTATTCTGGGAGCTGACAAGTATCACGTCTTACCTGCTGATTGGCTTCAACCACTCCAATATAGAAGCTCGAAAATCTGCGCGTCAGGGGCTCTTTGTTACCGTCGCAGGTGGGTTGGCGTTAATGGCTGGCTTGGTGCTGCTGGGTGTGGCGAGCGGTAACTGGTCACTTTATGAAATTGGCCAAATGGAGAGTGATCTACGCGAGCATGCGCTGTATACACCGATGCTAATTTGCTTGCTACTTGGTGCGTTTACTAAGTCGGCGCAATTCCCTTTCCATTTCTGGTTGCCAAATGCAATGGCAGCACCCACGCCTGTCTCAGCCTACTTACACTCGGCCACCATGGTAAAGGCGGGCATCTATTTGTTGGCGCGGTTACAGCCCGAGCTGGGTGATACGGCGTTATGGGTGGGTATCCTGTCTGTTGTTGGTGCTACGACCATGCTGACAGGTGCATTTTTAGCGATCCATCACACCAACATCAAAAAACTATTGGCATATTCCACCATCATGGCGCTTGGTACGTTGACTATGTTGGTGGGAATTGGCACTGACTACGCCATGACCGCGTTCGTTACTTTCCTGCTAGCCCACTCAATGTATAAGGGCGCGCTGTTTATGGTGGCGGGTATTTTGGACCACGAAACAGGCACCAAGGATGTTACCGCCATGGGCGGGTTGAGAGGGCTGATGCCTGTCACAGCGACCATTGCGTTTGTCGCCGCACTATCGTTGGCGGGGGTGCCGCCGCTGTTTGGTTTTATCGGTAAAGAGTTAATGTTGGAGGCGGTGCTAGCCGCTGAGGGCTTTAGGGCGTTGATGCTGCTGTTTGCGTTTGTATCGGCCATTTTGACCATCGCTGTCGCGGCGATTATTGCTCTTAGGCCTTTCTATGGACGTCGCCATGAAACACCGAAAACTCCCCATGAGGCACCGTTCAGCATGCTGCTAGGACCAGGACTGTTGGCGGTTGGCTCGCTTTCACTGGGGCTGCTGCCAGCACTCTTGGGTGGTAACGCGTTACTGACTTCTGCGGCTACAGCGGTATCAGGTCAGCCCCTTGAGGTATCACTGTCGTTGTGGCATGGCATCAACGTGGCGTTGATTATGTCGCTTGTCAGTCTTGGTTTGGGCTTTTTACTGTTTAAACACTGGGATCGTGTTCGCAGTCATTTAGCTACCCTGGCACCTGTGATGCGTTACGGCCCTGAGGCAGGTTACGAAGGGTTGATGAACTACATTGTGCGCTTTTCAGAATGGCAGACGCGACTGCTGCAAAATGGCTATATGCGTAACTATATTCTTGTCATGCTCCTGGTATTGATCGCGTTGATTGGTAACTCCATTCTTTTGCGTCACTCGCCTCAGCTTGCGCTCACCCTGGATGTACAGTTCCACGAGGTAGTTGTGGTTGGCACGATGGTGATGGGGGCTATTTTTGCCACGATTTCCCGTTCACGTTTGGGGGCAGTGGTGTCCGTGGGGATTATGGGCTTTTCGATTGCGTTGATCTTTATACTCTTCAGCGCACCTGATTTAGGTATCACCCAGCTGCTGGTCGAAACGTTAACCGTTATTCTGCTCGTGCTGGTGCTTTTCCGCTTGCCGCGTTTTTCTAACCTCTCAACGAATCTTGAGCGCATCAGAGATGGTGCAGTGGCGACGACGATGGGGGTTCTTATCTTCCTACTCATTATGACGGCCTGGAGTATTGACCAGTTTGAGCCGATTTCTGTCTACATGATCGAAAACAGCGCTCCGTTAGCTTACGGTCGCAATATTGTTAACGTCATTCTGGTGGATTACCGAGCGCTTGATACGCTAGGGGAAATGTTTGTACTGGCGTTGGCAGCCATTGGTGTCATTGCAATGTTAAAGCTGCGTCATGACGGTACGGTCAATGAGGGCGACAAAAACAATACTAAGGAGCCCTACGATGGTTAAGTCAGGCACCATTATTCTTAATACGGCGGCGCGCTTTTTAATGCCGCTTCAGCTTATGTTCTCGGTGTTCTTGCTACTGCGTGGTCATGATGAGCCAGGTGGCGGCTTCATTGCTGGGCTGGTAGCAGCAGGTGCATTCACGCTTTATCTATTTGCGTTCGGTGTGAGTGCGACTAAGGAAGTGCTGAGGATGGTAGACCCCAGGGACTTGATCGGTGTGGGTCTGCTTCTCGGAATGATTTCGGTGGTTCCCGCCTGGTTTATGGGGCAGCCGTTTTTAACCGCCCAGTGGTGGACCATACCCGTGATCGACTTCAAGGCATCCACCCCGCTGATTTTCGATGTGGGCGTTTATTTGGCGGTGCTTGGCTCGGTCATGGGTATGGTGATGGCCCTGATGGAGGTTGATAAAGATGAGCCCTAGGTTAAAAGGAGGCAGTGTATGGAACCGCTGATGGCACTAGCGATTGGCCTGCTATATGCCACCGCTATTTTTATGATGCTGCGCCGTTCAATCGTTAAGTTAGTGATTGGCCTATTGCTGTTATCTAATGGCGCCAATCTGCTGATCTTTACGACAGCGGGTATGACACGAGGAGCTCCGCCGCTGATACCAGAAGGGATGCTGCAGCCATTGGGTGATGTGGCGGATCCGCTGCCGCAAGCCGTTGTGTTGACAGCAATCGTGATTGCCTTTGGTGTTTTGGCATTTGCGGTCGTTCTCATTCGCCGAGCCTACGAAATCGTTAAGGCAGATGATTTGGACAAAATGAAGGATACTGACACGTGAGGCCAGAAGTCGCACTTCCCGTCCTGCTGCCACTGCTTTCTGGAGCGTTGTCGCTGCTATTCTGGCGCTCACGCCCCATGCAGCGTTTTATCGCAGTCGCAGGTAACATCGCTCTGCTTCTAGTGAGCCTATGGCTGTTTGTTGCTGTTTGGTCTGATGGTTACATCACCATGCAGATGGGCAATTGGCCAGCACCGTTCGGTATTACCCTAATTGCCGATATGCTAAGTGCCGTCATGATTTTAATGACCGGTATTATTGGGTTGGCGATGGGTATTTACTCACTCGCTACTACCGGACGCGGCCATGAAAAGTTTGGCTACTATCCGCTTATGCATCTGCTTTTGGCAGGTGTGGCTGGCGCATTTTTAACCGGCGATATTTTTAACCTCTATGTATGGTTTGAGGTGATGCTTGTCGCCTCGTTCGCGCTGCTGATCTTAGGCGGAGAGCGAGCGCAAATGGAAGGCGCCATCAAGTACGTCACACTGAATTTGTTGGCATCGGTTATTTTCCTGACGGCAGTGGGATTACTGTATGGGACGGTCGGCACGCTCAACATGGCCGATATTGCGCTGCGTTTGGACGAGGCTGAGCACAGCGGTATGGTCGAAGTACTGGCGGTCATGTTCATGGTGTCGTTCGGGATTAAAGCTGCGGCGTTTCCGCTCTTCTTCTGGCTGCCAGCGTCTTACCATACGCCGCCTGTCGCAGTCTCGGCCTTGTTTGCTGGTTTGCTAACCAAGGTAGGGGTGTACTCACTGTTCCGTGTCTTTACCCTGATGTTTGACCAAACAATGGGTTATTTGCAGGACATAATGCTGTGGGGGGCTGTGTTCACTATGGTCACCGGTGTTCTAGGAGCGGCCGCACAGTATGAGTTTAGGCGTATTTTGTCTTTCCATATTGTGAGTCAGATTGGCTACATGATTCTTGGCTTAGCGCTGTATACCCCGCTTGCCATCGCCGGTGGTGTATTTGCCATCGTGCATAACATTGTGGTGAAGACAAACCTGTTTTTGATCAGTGGCATCACTCATCGCTTGCAAGGCACGTATCAGTTAAAAAAGATGGGCGGTCTATATCGCGAGCGCCCTTGGTTAGCCGTTGCGTTCTTTATCTCTGCATTCTCGTTGGCGGGTATCCCACCGTTATCGGGCTTCTTCGCAAAATTCGTGCTAGTGCGTGCGGGTTTAGAGGCTGAAGCCTATGTTGCAACGGGGATCGCTCTTGCCGTGGGGCTTATGACTCTCTATTCCATGGTTAAAATATGGAACGAGGTTTTCTGGAAAGACCTACCTGAAAATAACCATGTGCCTTCGCCGCAAGCATCTGCAGGGGATGATGGTCGGTTGATAAAACCTAGCTTGTGGATGATGTATTTGCCTGTTGTGGTGCTCGCCGCTATGTCGTTATTGATTGGCGTGTTCGCAGAGCCGATTATGCAAGTAATGATACTTATCGGTGATCAGC
This sequence comes from Vreelandella zhaodongensis, assembly GCF_013415115.1. GTDB lineage: Bacteria > Pseudomonadota > Gammaproteobacteria > Pseudomonadales > Halomonadaceae > Vreelandella > Vreelandella zhaodongensis. Next base: position 81,653 of record NZ_JACCDD010000010.1, read on the forward strand.
TCATGAACCCGTCAGGCTATATTGAAGCAGTGATGGGGACATCAGCGAGTGCCGAAGCGGCACTTCTGGAGCCGTTTGAAGGGCAGGCAGAGCCGATAAGTGAAGACGCGGAGGGCAACCCATGACGGGAGCGATTTGGAATCTTTTGCTGGGTCTGGCCTGGGTTCTGCTTAGCGGTGACTTTAGTGGGCTCAATCTATTGGTGGGGATGATCTTTGGCTACATCGCGTTGGTGCTTATTGAGCCTCAGGTAGAGTCCCTGAAGGGCTATCCAGCACGAGTGCCACGCATCATTGGCTTTGTTGGCTTCTTCATCAAGGAACTCATGCAAGCCAATTTACGTGTTGCGTTCGACGTGTTGACACCTCCCTGGCACATGCAGCCAGGGGTGATTGCGATGCCGCTTTCTGCGCGGACGGAAATGGAGATCACTATGGTGGCTAACTTAATCTCGTTAACGCCTGGAACACTTAGCCTGGATGTGTCAGACGACCGTAAGGTGCTCTATATTCATGCTATGTTCCTGGATGATGAAGAGGAGCTTCGACGCAACCTGAAAGAGATGGAGCACCGGGCACTGGAGCTATTTCGTTAATGGATACCGTCATTTTAATCAGTCAGGTAATTATGGGGCTGGCATTGGTGCTGACATTTGTACGGGTTGTGCGTGGCCCTAGCCTGCCTGACCGCGTAGTGGCACTTGAGTTGTTCTCTACTACGGTAGTTGGGCTTGTCGGCGTGTACGCTATTCAATCAGGGGTTGCCAGCTTTCTTGATGCAGCGATAGTCATTGCACTAATGGGCTTTCTAGCGGCCATTGGGTTTGCTCGTTTCCTGGAGCGTGGAGGGCCGCGGGATGATTGAATTTATCAAAGGTACGCTGTTGATTAGTGGGGCGAGCTTTATGTTACTCGCTGCTATTGGTTTGCTGCGACTGCCAGACCTACTCACTCGAATGCATGCGACGACCAAAGCGGCGGCACTTGGTGTGATCTTAATCATGCTTGCCGCTGCGATGCACTTTGCTGATGTAGGCGTCGTAGCGCGTGCGTTTGCCATTATTGTATTTATCTTGATCACAGCGCCTATTGCAGCCCATGTGATTGGGCGGGCAGCCTACTTCGTTGGTTCGCGCCTGTGGAGCGGTACCGTGAAAGACGAGTTAAGGCCTAATTACGATCCACTGACCCATGAACTGAAAAGTGGTTTAGAAACCCACGAGAATGCCAAACGGCATCCGCGTACAACAGATCCTGACTAATCGGGTTCGCCTGCTGCTGCGCCGTCTCACGGTTTCTTGTAATACGAAAAAAGCCATCCCAGGGGATGGCTTTTTTTATGGGCAGGAGTCACTGGAAGTGTGCCGTAAGGGATAAGTTAGGCTAACTTAATTTATGTACAGTAATTGTACTTGATGGGGTAGTATGTTCATGTTTTTAGTGTGGGGCGGAAAGAAACAAGCAGAGAGATAGATGCATGCGACGCAAGCAAGACCTACCGCAAAAAGATTGCGTACAGTGTCATCGCCCATTTACCTGGCGGAAAAAATGGGTGCGCTGCTGGAATGACGTGCGCTTCTGCAGTGAGCGTTGCCGTCGCGAAGCCAAACAGCACAGCAAGCCGAGGAGGCAAGAGTATGAACAGTACGACTGATATTGTTTGGCTACAAGATGATCTGCGGATAGCTGACAACCCTCTGTTACACTTCGTGTCTCCCCCTGAGCAACTGCTTTGTCTTTATGTACTTGACCAGCGTTGGCTGGAGTCTGCTATGACGGGTGAAAACACGCCCCGGCTTGGACCCGCCCGTCTGCGTTTTTTATGGCAAAGTTTGATGGAGCTACGTGGTGAGTTACTGCAGCGTGGTAGCGACCTGCTGGTACGCATTGGCGACCCGGCCGAAGTGGTCATTGAGATGGCGTACTCGCTTAATGCTCGTGAAGTGAGGGTGGCGGCGCACTCTGGCTATGAGGAGTCGCAGCAGATTGCACGTGTCGCTGACCACGCTACCTTGTTGCGTATTGAAAGCGGTTATTTGATTGATGCCGATCAACTTCCTTTTGAGTCAGGCAACCTTCCTCCCAGCTTTTCTGCTTATCGACGTCGCGTTGAAAAACATTGTGAAATTTTGGCGCCTAAATCTGCACCTATTACTTTGCCCTCATGGCCGGATGCGCCACGCGGCTTTCCACCGATCAAATCAGTATGTGAAGCAAGTGCCGCTTGGCAACCTGATCAACGCCAAGGTTTTGCCTTTGTTGGTGGAGAGTCTGCAGGCCATCGCCGTTTACAGCATTATTTATGGAAGCAAAACGGACCTGATTCATACAAAAAAACACGTAATGGATTGCTCGGTGCTAACTTCTCTACACGCTTTTCTCCGTGGTTAGCGCGTGGGTGTCTGTCCGCACGTCAGGTGCATGAAGAAGTCAAAGCCTGGGAAGCGGTTCATGGCAGTAGCGAGTCAAGCTATTGGATAGTTTTCGAGCTATTGTGGCGTGATTACTTTCACCGCGCTGGGCAGTTGGAAGGCGCTTCGCTGTTCGGCGGTGAGTCATTGCCGGAAGCAAGCGAAGCATTTAACCGGTGGTGCAATGCTGAAACCGGTGTGCCATTCATTGACGCTGCCATGCTTGAGTTGAAAACGACTGGGTGGATTTCGAATCGAGCACGTCAAAATGTCGCCAGCTTTCTCGTCAAAGACTTAGGTGTAGACTGGCGTCTCGGAGCTGGATGGTTTGAGCACTGCCTGATTGATTACGATGTGGCGAGTAACTGGGGAAACTGGCGTTACGTCGCGGGCGTTGGCCGTGATCCACGTAAAGACCGCTATTTTAACGTGCTTAAGCAGGCGGGGCATTACGATCCTAAAGGGTTGTATGTTACGCATTGGTTGCCGGAGCTAGCTTCATTACCCGTTGGTCTGGAGCGCCACCAGCCTTGGCGTGTAGCACCGACCGAGTTTGATGCGCCGTGTGTTTTACCTGACGAGTGGCAGCGGTGGCTCATTGACACCGCTGAGCTTCATGCCACAGAGCTTCAAGAGACAGATGAATAGTTTCCATGTGCTAAGAGAATGGTGACTGAGGAGCGCAGGATGAGTTGCACGCCATGAGTGTTTTTACTAGTGATCGCAACGTTGCCTGGGGACTCGGCCTTGCGGGGTTAATACCCTTCATTGGGGCAGGGGCTCTAGCATGGTGGGCGCCCCCTGCTTGGCAAATAACCGCCGTGTATGGGTTTAGTTACTACAGTGCGGTTATTTTATCTTTCTTGGGTGGAGTGCATTGGGGAAGTGCGCTACAGGTATCTCGTGCCGGAAATCGACGGCGTTTGATACTCGCGATGTTGCCAAGCCTCATCGCATGGCCTGCTTTATTGTTTGATGTGATGTTTGGACTGTGGGTGCTGCTCGCGGGATTTATTCTCATCGCCGGGTATGACTTTAGCCACGACGGGCGCGATGGATTTCCGAGATGGTATCTTAAACTCCGCTTACTTCTGACGGCGGTGGTCGTACTTTGCCACCTAATTGTGTTACTGCGGTTAGGTGGGTAAGACTAGCATCTCTCTTATTTCTGGGTCATTATCAGATGCACGCCATGGATTGCTAAGAGATTAATGCTATGTTATTGAAAAATAAAGACTCTGCGAGTGCCCGTTCTCCCCTGTATCTGTCATTGTTGCTAGCGACTGGCACGACAGTAGCTGTTTTGGGTAGCAATGGTGTGTATGCCAGTCAACAGTTACTGTCCGAAGTAGATACACATACGGCAGAAGCATTGAGCTATGCCAGCTTCAATCAGTGGTTGGCTGACTTTCGGCGTTATGCTGCCAATCAAGGCATTAGTGAAGCTACGCTAAATTCAGCGCTGGGTGGTTTGCGTTATAGAGAACGCGTTATCGAGCTTGATCGCCACCAGCCTGAATTTGTTCGCCCCATTTGGCAGTATCTGGATACCGCCGTTTCCAGTACGCGCATTAATAATGGCCGCGAAAAATTGGCTGCCCATCGTGATACGGCGCGACAAATGCAACAACGCTATGGCGTGCCAGCTGAAATTATTGTCTCCATTTGGGGAATTGAAAGTAATTACGGAAGTAACTTCGGCGACTTTTCTACGTTGGAAGCACTCGCAACGTTAGCCTATGACGGACGTCGACGAGACTTTGCACGCGGCGAACTGTTAGCGGCGCTGCGCATTATTGATCAAGGTGATATTGCTGCTGAGCAAATGAAAGGCTCTTGGGCAGGTGCGATGGGGCATACCCAGTTTATTCCTAGCAGCTTTGAAGCCTACGCGGTAGACGGCGACAATGATGGGCGCCGAGATATTTGGGGCAGCATCCCAGATGTTATGGCTTCTACGGCTAATTATTTAGCCAAGGCTGGGTGGCAAGCTGGTCAGCCTTGGGGTGTGGAGGTGGAACTTCCTGCCTCTTTCGATTATTCCCAAACCCAGCGCCGTAGTAGTAATGAGTGGGCAGCACAAGGTGTGCGCGCAGTGAACGGTGAGTTGCCTGCTTTTGATAGTGCCGCCGTAATTGTCCCTGCTGGGGCGAATGGGCCAGCCTTTTTAGTTGGGCCTAACTTCCGAGCTATTTTGCGCTACAACAACGCAACGAGTTACGCATTGGCAGTGGCTACGCTGGCGGATGCTATTGCTGGTCGAGAGGGTATTGTTCATTCATGGCCGAGAGACGAGGCACCATTGACGCGTGCTGATGTCAGAACGCTGCAGCAGCGTTTGAACAGTGCTGGTTATTCGGTTGGCACGGCAGACGGTATTATGGGGCCTAATACCCGACAGGGATTGCGTGCTTTCCAGCGGGATCAAGGTCTTACGCCGGATGGTTTCGCGACTCAGTCTTTGTTGGAGCGGCTTCGCTAGCGTTTAACGGCTTGTTTGTGAAACAACTTTCACCAAGGATGAAATGCAATGGGAAAAATATTCCAAAGCATGCTGGGTTCCGGTCTATTGGTTGGCGCACTGTTAGCAAGCTCATCATCACTATATGCAGAAGATAAAGTGTTTGGTTGGGTAGAGAATGCGTTTGTTGAGCCTTGGGGAATCGCGGTAAAAGCCAAGTTAGACAGCGGCGCGCTGACTTCCTCACTCGATGCTCGTGATATTGAGCTGTTCGAGAAAGAAGGGGAGGAATGGGTACGTTTTCGCTTGAAGCTTGAAGATCAAGCAAGCGGTAAAGTGTTTAGCGATAAAATCGAGAGACCACTTTACCGCGAGCTTACCGTGCGTGGCGCAGGTGGCCGTGATGAGCGTCCCGTGGTGCTAATGGACATTTGCATGGGTGACACCATATACGAAGAGCAATTTAGTCTGCGTGATCGTGAGGAGATGATATACCCGCTGTTGCTTGGTCGTCGCTCCATCAGTCATTTAGGCTTACTGGATGTGCGTAATACGTTTCTTCAGTCCCCCGAGTGTGGAGAAGACGCTAATTACGTTCCCCACGACCCGGAAGATGACCAATCTTAAGGGTATGTGTTGACGACTGAGCGCTGCCTTACCTGAAGCAGGCTTATTAAAATAATCGTGATAACAGCGCCGTCACGGCGGTCTCTACCCGCAGGATGCGAGGGCCAAGGTGCATGCCTTCGCAGCCTGCCTCAAGCAGCTTTTCGACTTCCCAAGGAATAAATCCGCCTTCGGGCCCAACAAGCAGCAGGGTTCTTTCCTGGATATCGCGTGGGCAAGCTTGGGTCATGCCTGGGTGAGCGACCAAACCGCGGTGTCCGTTAAGCAGAGTAGGTAGCTGTTCTTCTAAGAAGGGGCGAAATCCTTTGCTTAGCGTAACGGTGGGGAGATGGGTATCGCGCGCTTGTTCAAGACCTAATACTAAATGCTGATGAATTTTCTCTGGGCGCAGTTCAGGCGACTGCCAGTAGCTTTTTTCAACGCGTTTTGTATGTAGTAACGTGATGCTTTTCACGCCAAGAGCCGTCACATGCTCAAGCGTTCGTGCCAACATTCTTGGCCTGGGGAGTGCTAGCACTAAATGCACCGGTAGGGGCGGTGGGGGGGCTTCATTGAGGCTTTCTAGAGAAAATATTGCCTGTGTATCGCTGAGTTCAACTAATTGCGCCTTCCCCATCGCCCCCCCCTGTAGGCCGACAGTCAGCTGGTTTCCCGCGGTAGCGCGGTGTACTTCGCGTAAATGAGTGATGCGGCGCGCGTCGGTGAGGTAAGCATAAGCACCTTCCACTTCGCTCGGATCCAGCAGAATCAGATTCATGGTTATCGTCTATTGGTCATAAAGAAAGCGCGTCTAACAGCATTAATCCGTTATGGTGGCTTGCATAGGTGTATGTTGCAGGCACAATAGCAGCAATGGCAACAAAAGCCTGTACCGTGTTCAAGGAGATGCGCCGTGCGCGTAATTCGTAAATATGCAAACCGTCGGTTATACGACACCCAGCAAAGCCGTTATGTAACGCTTGAAGATCTGCGACGTCTGATTATCGAAGAAGAGCCGTTCCGCGTCGAGGATGCAAAAAGCGGTGAGGATCTAACACGCACTATTCTTCTGTCGATTATTATCGAGCAAGAGCAAGCAGATAGTGAAGCTGAAGTATTCTCTAATGATCTGCTCGCTCAGCTTATCCGTGTTTACGATATGTCGTCGCCCTTGCCGCTGTCGCGTTATTTAGAGCAAGGTACTCAGCTAATGCTGGAGCAGCAAAAGCGTATGCAAAGCCAATGGAAGAATGCGATACGCCACTCTCCCATTGAGTTTATGCGCGAATTAGCTGAAGAAAATATGCGCTTTTGGCAAAACACGCTGAACCAGCCGACACAAACGGATGACGACGACAAGTCGGATAAAGGCTCCTAACGCCACTGACACCTGCGTTGTGGCATAATGCGCTCCAGCTATAAATCAACGACGCCCAATTAGGCTCTCCCGTTTAAGAAGGATGATGATGAACGTTTTGATGATTGGTGGCGGCGGCCGCGAGCATGCGCTGGCGTGGAAGCTAGCGCAGTCCAGTGACGTTGAACAGGTGTTTGTTGCGCCAGGCAATGTTGGGACGGCCACTGAACCCAAGCTGACCAATGTGAATATTGGGGCAACGGATCTGGATGCTTTAGTTGAGTTTGCCCAGAGTAAGCAGGTTGCGTTAACGGTGGTGGGCCCTGAAGCGCCACTGGTTGAGGGTGTTGTTGATCGCTTTCAAGCGGCGGGCTTAACGATTTTTGGCCCCACACAACGTGCTGCCCAGTTGGAAGGTTCGAAATCGTTTACCAAAGACTTTCTGGCACGACACCAGATTCCAACAGCCAACTATCAAACCTTCACCGCAGTAGAGCCAGCGCTTGCTTATCTAGCCGATATGGGGGCGCCTATCGTCATCAAAGCTGACGGTTTGGCGGCAGGCAAGGGCGTTATTGTTGCGATGAGCGAAGCTGAGGCTGAATCGGCTATTCGCGATATGTTAGAAGCGAATGCGTTTGGCGATGCAGGCGCTCGCGTAGTAATTGAAGAGTTTCTGGAAGGTGAGGAAGCTAGTTTTATCGTCATGGTAGATGGTGAGAATGTGGTGCCTATGGCGACTAGTCAAGATCATAAGCGTGCCTATGATGGTGACACTGGCCCCAATACGGGCGGTATGGGCGCATACTCACCTGCGCCAGTGGTTACCCCAGAGGTCGATGCCCGCATTATGGAAAGGGTGATTCTGCCCACGGTGCGCGGCATGGCGGAAGAAGGGAACCCGTATACAGGGTTCTTGTACGCAGGCTTGATGATTGATGCTGACGGTAACCCCAAGGTTATTGAGTACAACTGTCGTTTTGGGGATCCTGAAACCCAGCCCATCATGATGAGGCTAACCTCTGATTTCGCAGCACTCTGTTTGGCTGGCGCGAATGGTGAGCTTGCCGATAAGCAGTGCGAGTGGGACAGCCGTGCTGCGGTAGGTGTAGTGATGGCGGCCGGTGGCTACCCCGGCAACTACCGCAAGGGTGATGTTATCCACGGCCTATTAGACGCAGAGCAAGCGCAGTGCAAAGTGTTTCATGCAGGCACTGCAAAGGCCGCTGGAGGAGGTATCACCACGGCCGGAGGTCGCGTACTGTGTGTCACTGCATTAGGTGACACGGTGTCCGCCGCTCAGCAGCAGGCGTACCAGGGGGTTAAGGCGATTCATTGGGAAGGCGCTGAGTTTCGTCGTGATATTGCTTTCCGAGCGATTGTGCGGGAACAGCAGCTATAGGTTGGTGAGCTGAAGTCAAACCGTCACCGATAAGGAGCAAAGTATGGAGCGTGTCACGCTAGACTTTCCCACGACAGCGATTATTCATCGGCACTCGCTGACGGTGCGCGTTACGGATATGAATTACGGGCGGCACCTAGGGCACGATGCGTTGATATCACTGCTGCATGAAGCCCGCGTCCATGCCTTTGCTGCGTTAGGTTTGCCTGAGTGGGATATGAAGGGATACCCGAGCATCGTCGCTGATTTAGCCGTTCAGTATCAGCATGAAGCGCGCTGGCCTGATGCTTTAACGATTGAAACGGCAGTGCCTGAACCTGAGGGAAAGGCACTGACGATTTATCAGCGTATTTGCAACGCTGAAACCGACAAGGTGGTGGCAACCGCCCGTGTGAATCAGTTGCTTGTAGACCTTACATCGGGTCGGCCTGTGAGTATACCTGATAAGGTCAAACTGGCTATTGCCCAGGCAAGAGGTGCTTAATTAATGTCTCGGGAATATCCGATTATAGCGATTACGGGCTCTTCTGGGGCGGGCACTACCACCGTTCGGCGTAGCTTTGAACGCATGTTTTTGCGTGAGGATGTGCATTCGGCGATGGTGGATGGCGATGCCTTTCACCGCTACACTCGCGATGACCTGCAGAGAATTTTTCGTGATGAACCCGAGCGCAAAGATGAGCTGTCTCATTTTGCCGTAGAGGCTAATCTGCTTGATCGGCTTGAAGGGTTGTTTATCGAGTATGGAGAGCATGGTTCAGGTACGTTCCGCCACTATATCCATGCAGAAGATAAGCAAAAAATTGAGGCTGGTTATCGTGTGGGAACGTTCACCGAGTGGCAGTCGTTGCCCTGCGGTACCGACCTGCTTTTTTACGAAGGGCTGCATGGTGGCTTGGTGACGCAAGAGTATGATATCGCCCGCCACGTAGACCTGTTGGTGGGAGTCGCGCCTACCATGAATCTGGAATGGATTCAGAAGATCGACCGAGATACTAAGTTGCGTGGATACTCTCAAGAGGCGGTAATCGATACCATTCTAGGGCGCATGGATGATTACGTGCGTTATATCCAGCCACAATTTTCACGTACCCATATTAATTTTCAGCGTGTGCCTACCGTCGATACGTCGAACCCTTTTGAGGTTCAGGATATTCCTACCGATGCGGAATCGTTTGTGGTGATTCGCTTTCGAGATCCATCAACCGTGGATTTTCCTTGGCTATTGGCGATGATAAAAGACTCATTTATGACACGTCCGCACACGTTGGTCGTGCCGGGGGCACGTATGTCGCTTGCCATGGAGCTAATATTAGCGCCGCTGGTTCGTCATCTGCTTGCCCAGCGTCGTTTTCGCTAGCTAGATCGTGATATTACCTATAAAAAAGAAGGAGGCCGCCATGGATTGCCTGTTTTGCAAAATTATTAATCGCGAGATTCCTGCTGATATTGTGTACGAAGACGAGTATGTGTTGGCATTCAATGACATTAATCCTCAGGCGCCAACGCACCAACTGATTATTCCAAAAAAGCATATTGCCACGCTTAACGATATTACACCTGAAGACTTGGCTGTGGTTGGGCGTTTGCAGTACACCGCAGCGCAGTTGGCTAAACAGCAAGGCTTCGCAGAAGATGGTTATCGGGTTGTCATGAACTGCAATGAGATGGGTGGCCAAACCGTTTACCATATTCACATGCATTTGATGGGGGGGCGGCAGTTCACTTGGCCTGCAGGCTGATAGAGGCGGGGTTTGAAAAAGGCCGATCGTATATTCTGCTCTGTGCATACCTAAACGCATAAAGCCCCTAGAGAGGGGCTTTATGCGTTTCTAGCGGTGTGACTACGATGCCGATTAGGCGTCGATGCGCTTATACTTCATCCGCTTAGGCGTGTCGTTACCCACGCGCTTTTTGTGGTCTTCTTCATATTCAGTGTAGTTCCCATCGAAGAAGACGACTTCTGAATCGCCTTCGAAGGCGAGAATGTGCGTAGCGATACGGTCAAGGAACCAGCGGTCGTGAGAGATCACCATCGCGCAGCCCGGGAAGGCCAGTAGCGCTTCTTCCAAGGCGCGTAAGGTCTCGATGTCCAGGTCGTTTGAGGGCTCATCTAACAGCAGTACGTTCGCGCCTTGTTTAAGCGTTTGGGCAAGCTGCAGACGGCCGCGTTCACCACCAGAAAGCTCATCTAGACGCTTCTGCTGATCATTGCCTTTAAAGTTAAAACGACCAACGTATGCACGCGAGGAGACTTCGTAGCCATTGATGTTGAGGATGTCCTGCCCGTCAGAGACGGCTTCCCAAACAGTTTGCTTGTCGTCGAGGGCATCGCGTAGCTGCTCAACGTAGGCAATATCGACAGTCTCACCAATCACTACTTCGCCAGCATCAGGCTGTTCTTGGCCGGTGACGAGTTTGAACAGTGTTGATTTACCGGCCCCGTTGCCGCCCACGATCCCTACAATAGCCCCTTGGGGAATGGTAAAAGAGAGGTCCTGGTAGAGCAGTTTGTCATCAAACCGTTTGGTCACGTTATGGAACTCGATGACCTTATCACCCAGGCGTGGGCCAGGTGGAATATAGATTTCGTTCGTTTCATTACGCTTTTGGAAATCGCCAGACTGCATCTCTTCAAAGCGGTTAAGGCGCGCCTTGCTCTTCGCCTGGCGTCCTTTGGTGTTACTGCGCACCCACTCAAGTTCTTGCTTGATAGCTTTCTGACGCGATACTTCCTGCTTGGCTTCCTGGTTCAGACGCTGCTCTTTCTGCTCCAGCCACTGAGAGTAGTTGCCTTCAAAGGGGATGCCTTGGCCACGGTCAAGCTCCAGAATCCATCCAGCAACGTTGTCTAGGAAGTAACGGTCGTGGGTGATCGCCACGACGGTGCCATTATAGTCGTGCAAGAAGCGCTCTAGCCAAGCCACGGATTCGGCATCAAGGTGGTTGGTAGGCTCGTCGAGCAGCAGCATGTCAGGGCTTGAAAGTAGCAGACGACACAACGCTACGCGGCGGCGCTCACCTCCTGAAAGGTTACCAACTTTGGCATCCCAGGGCGGCAGGCGCAGAGCTTCGGCTGCTACTTCCAGCTTGCGTTCAAGGTTGTGAGCATCAGCGGCTTCAATAATATTTTCCAGACGCGCCTGCTCACTGGCTAAGGCATCAAAATCTGCATCAGGTTCAGCATAAGCGGCATACACCGCGTTTAGCTTTTCCTGAGCTTCTTTAATAGCGCCCAAGGCTTCTTCTACCGTGTCGCGAACGTTCTTTTCGTCATCAAGCTGTGGCTCCTGGGGGAGGTAGCCCACATTGATACCTGGCATCGGACGAGCTTCACCTTCAAACTCCTTATCGACACCGGCCATAATGCGTAGCAGTGTGGATTTACCGGCACCATTCAAACCCAGTACGCCAATTTTGGCCCCTGGAAAGAATGATAGCGAAATATCCTTGAGAATTTGCTTTTTGGGTGGCACAACTTTGCCAACCCGGTTCATGGTGAATACGTATTGCGCCATGGAAATCCGTTAGGTTGTTGGAGAAAAGAGTCGCAGCAGTGTGCTGGCGTAGGATTAGATGATAGTGCTCAGCGCGGACAAAGGCCAGAAGTGCGGATGATTAGTCACCGCTAAAATAGCCATTAACTCGTCAGGGGTTAACCACGTCTTGCCTGCTTAGGGGTAATTTTACAATTACCCCTAACGCCTGTACGGCATGATGCGGCCACAAAAAATTGCCAGCATGAGTGACGAGGTTACTCCTCCTCATCCCAATCATCTTCAATGGCTCGCTGGAGGCGGCGTTCTTCAAGCCATGCCTCTACCTGACGGCGGGCGCGGAGCGTGTCTGCTTTGCTGGGCTTGCTTTTACTATAATGATCGTCATTGACGGCATCTAAGTTTTCGAACTCATCAGCGTCGAGTGCGTCATTTGTATAAGTTTCACGATTTAAGGGGTCACGGCTCATGGTATGCCCTCCAACCCAAGCCGGCGTACCGGCATCACAACGGCTTTTTGCCCTGTGGATTTAAAAGACAAAAAGTGCCTAGCGCTATTTTGCGCTTAGCCGCTATATATCGCTACTTGGGTTGAATTGCAAGCCTCGGCGCGTTTTTTATATATGATTTTTTATTCGGTCAGTTCCTGCTGCTTTTGAAGTGCCGCCAGTGCTTGCTGAGCTTCAACGCGCTCAGTGACATCTTTTTGTACACCAATGTAGTACATCAGCTTGTCCGCTTCATCGTAAACGGGGGTGATGGAGAGCTCGTTCCAGAACATGGTGCCGTCTTTACGGTAATTACGCAGCACTTCGCGGGAAGGGCGGCCATCTTTTAATGCATCGCGAATGGAGCTGAGCGCATCTTGATCGCGGTCTTCATTCTGTAGAAAACGGCAATCGCGATACAGAATTTCATCTGCACTGTAGCCAGTGAGGCGCTCAAACCCTTTGTTGACGTAGATAAGAATGTTCTCGTCGCCTTCTTGTTCTGCAACGACGATACCATCTTCAGAAGCGTCAACAATACGCTCAAGTAGCTCTGGGCTGATCAAAGGAGATCGTTTCATCAATGGGTTCCTGTTGCTGCTCTCGTTCTTCCGTAGCTATGGCGCTGTTCAGCAGCGCGGAGCTAATCGGCATTTCCTATTACTTGGTAAAGGTAGAATAGCAAAAACCCAGCTAACCACCGCTAATTCGTTACCATCATGGCGAGCGTTGTGTTGCATTGCAATCGGCAGCGCTATTCTGCCTCAGGTAATCGGTGAGCCGATAACATCGCGCAAAAGGCCGTGCCAGCCAGCACCAGTAGCAGTGGCGCACTACCTAGCCATTGCGCTAGGCCGCCAATAGCTCCACCGACCAGCAGCATCAAAACGCCGGTTAACGTATTAGACAGCGCAACGTATAGCGCGCGATTATCCTGGTTGGCGATATCGACTAAGTAAGTTTTACGGCCAAGGCGTGCGCCGTGATGGACAATGACCAGTAGGGCATAAATAAGCGCGTAGGGCCAAACGCTCTGGCTCCATGCGCCAGGTAGCCACGCTAAACTGGCGCCAAGCAGGCAGCAAATGGCAGTGCCGATAGCCGCATCTCTCATCACGCACCGACTCGACTGATCCGCTCGTTTTCCCCATACAGGGCTTGCCACCATCGCAGCCACGCCCGATAGCACCACCAGTAGACCTAGGCCGCCCAAGTTAGTGCCGCTTTGCTGTTGGCCTAGCAAGGCTAAATAGGGCAGTGCCAGTGCGCTAGAGAGTAGTAGAGCGCGGGCCACATTAAAGTGTAAAAAGTGGCGGTCCTCTTGGAGCAAGGAGAGTCCCAATTGAATGCTGTTCCACGCATTTTCTCCGCCGTCAACAGCGCCAGGTGCTTCAGCAATGCGTGCGGCACAAGCTGCATTCAGCAGCCATCCTGCCGCAGCAATAGCAAGCAAAATAGCGAGTGCTATATTGCCGGGCTGGTCGCCAAACCACATCAATACTCCACCTGCGGTTAGTGTTGCGGCTCCTGATAAGCTGCCGCTCCACCCCATCAAGGTTCCGCGGCGCCCTTTGGCGATGGTTTTACCCAGTACGTCTTTGGTGGCTATTGATGAAAGCCCCCTCGCCAATGCCAGTAACATCAGCGTGCCTAAGACCAATATCCCTCCCGAGATGCCACTACCTATCAGTGCCAACAGCGCCAAAGCAAGCGCTGCAAGTGCTTGCAATAACGCACCTGCGACCCAAGCCCACTTGCGTTTTGGTTTTAAACGAATAAAACCCGCAACAAATAGCTGGGGGAGCAGTGCTCCCGCTTCGCGGATGGGAACTAATAATCCAACCATCCAAACAGGGGCACCAATAATCCCCATGAGCCAGGGGAGTACCAAGCGGGCACTAGATAATTCATCGGCTACCTTATTGCCTAATGAAGCACCAAGGTGGAGGAGAAAATTACGCGGTTGCTCATTGCACGCATTTTCGGGGATGTCATCGCACATTCGGCTGTCATCATCGCCTGTCAGCCACTCGTATATGCGGGATTGAGAAACATTATTTTCGGCCATGGCGTCTCCTTGGCTGTTGCTAATGTAAGGTGACAGAATGAAATATAAGAATGCCCTGTTAAAACACGAAGGAGCCCCAGGATGTCACGCATTCAAATACGTTATTGCACGCAGTGCCAATGGTTGCTGCGCAGCGCTTGGTATGCTCAAGAGCTGCTTTCTACGTTTGGTGAAAGCCTAGCAGAAGTGGCTTTATCTCCCTCTCATGGGGGCACCTTTGAGGTGTGGTGTGATGATGAGCTGTTGTGGGAAAGAAAGCGTGATGGTGGCTTTCCTGATATTAAAACCTTAAAGCAAAAGGTGCGGGATGAGATCGAGCCAGCTCGGGACTTGGGGCACATCGACCGATGAACCAAGATCGTCAAGCCGTTTTGTATGGTCTCGGGGCGGTAGCGCTATGGTCGACGGTTGCCACCGCTTTTAAAGTCGCCCTTACGTGGATGAGCCCGCTTGAGCTGATGTGGCTCGCTGCCCTGGTGTCTTGGGTATTCATGTTTGTACTGGTGGTGAAGCAGGGGCATTTAACAGCAGCCCTTCGCCATGGCTGGCGTACTGCGGCCTGGGCTGGGCTGATGAATCCTGTTGCCTATTATTTGGTGCTGTTTGCCGCTTACGACAGGCTACCAGGGCAGGAGGCGATGGCGCTGAACTATACTTGGGCGCTGGCAATGGCGCTGCTGGCCGTGCCGATTCTAGGGCAGCGGCTCACCCGTATAGATATTATTGCGGGGCTTATTGCCTATGCAGGTGTTTGGGTAATAGCAACGCGCGGCAATGTCTTCAATGTCGATTTTGCAGACCCGTTGGGCGTTGTGTTTGCGCTTTTATCGACGCTTTTATGGGCGCTTTATTGGCTGCTTAATGCGCGAGATGAGCGGGCCCCCTTAATCGCGCAATGGCAGAACTTCAGTGTTGGCCTGCCTGTTTTAACCGCGTTATTGATCTTTGGGCCAGGATTTAACTGGCACGGTTGGCCAGCTTTGGGGGCGGGTGTCTACGTCGGTCTTTTCGAAATGGGAGTGGCGTTTGTGCTCTGGCAGCTGGCGGTTCGTAAGGTTTCTCGTACTGCCAAGGTGTCTAATTTGATTTTTTTATCCCCGCCAATTTCCCTGTTACTTCTTTATATCGTGGTTGGTGAGCCGTTATTGGCATCCACGTTTGTCGGGTTGATCCTGATTTTGTTAGGGCTAGCGCTGCAGCAGCTGCAATCAAAAACCAAGCAAGAAGCTTATTAGTAATGTTTTTTTAGGATTTGTATTGTAAAATTTTGTGACTTTTGGCTTCATAGCATCGGCTTTATGGCTAATGCTATTAAATTAAGCTAGGTAAATGCGCTAATTCGTATCACTGAGTCGCATCAATACTTATTAGTATGAAGTATTGACTAGAGGGCGGAGCAAGAGCATTGAGGGTGCCCCAGGGTTGGTGGCGTTTAGCAGCTATTTCTTCAGCAGCGTGAACATTCATTAGGGATTTATGGCGATGAAAGACGGTATTAAAACGACACTACAAACTTTGTTTTTACAGCGTGCTATTCGACCACTCACGGTCACTACTCTGGCTTGTCTCCCTCTAACTGCTCTTGCTCAGTCGCTACCAGCCAGCCTTTACGCCCCTGGAAGTACGGATCTGTCTAGCACGATTCAGCAAGCCATTATTACCAACCCTCAGGTGAATGCTTCCTGGGCAAATTTTAGTGCGTCAGGAAGTGATGTTCGCGTTGCCCAGGGGGGCTATTTACCCTCTATAGATGTCAGTGCTGGGGTGGGGCGGCAAGATCAGCAAAACGACGGACGCGGCAGTTATAGCAGTGACTTCGCTGAGCTAACATTATCGCAGATGGTGTTCGATGGTTTTGCAACACGCAGCGAGGTTGAGCGTTTAGACCGTGCTCGTTTGGTTGCTTATTTTGAACTCTTAGGCGCCAGTGAAGACGTTGCCCTTGAGGCATTCCGTGCTTACCTAGACGTGATGCGCTTCCGAGAGTTAGTAGGTTTGGCGCAGGATAATTACCGTGAACACCAGCGCGTGTTTAATCAAATTGAAGAGCGGGTGCGTTCTGGCGCTGGTCGTGGTGTGGATCTCGAGCAAATCAGTGGCCGTCTAGCGTTAGCTGAATCAAATTTGATGTCCGAAGCCTCGAACCTCCACGATGTTACTGCTCGTTTTCAGCGGATAGTTGGTACGCTGCCAGCGCAGAACATGGCGCCGTCGCCTTCATTTGGTAGTGAAATACCCGCAGATGTTAGCCAAGCAGTAGAACTGGCGTTTCAAGGTAACCCCGAGTTTCATGCAGCGATTGAAAATATTGCCGTGCAGCGCGCAGAGAGAGAGGGGGCTCGGGCTGCCTTTATGCCTCGTTTAGATATTCAGGGGCGCACAGGTACTAACAACCAAGACGACTCCATCACAGGTCGTAGTGATGAACACAGTATTCAGCTCGTTGCGAGTATGAACTTGTACCGGGGTGGTTCCGACTATGCATCATTTAATGCAGCAACTACACGAATTGAGCAGGCAGAAAATCAGCGCGAAACGGCCTGTACTAATGTTAGGCAGACGACGCAAATTGCCTACAATGATTCGCAACGGATAGGTGAGCAACTACGCTATCTCAATGAGCACCGCCAGTCGATTGATCGTGTTCGCGGCGCTTATAAACAGCAGTTTGATATTGGGCAACGAACGCTACTCGATGTTCTGGATAGTGAGAATGAATACTTTGAAGCCAGTCGTGCCTACGCCAGTGCTCAATTTGACTTAACTCTCGCACAGGCGCGCACGCTTGCGGCGATGGGCCAACTAATGCAAACCCTGCAAGTTACTCGTGATGATATTCCTAGTCTTGACGAGCTAGGTTACGAGCATCTCGGCTCTCGTGCTCAAATGGCCTGCGCAATCGATGGCCCACGTGGTTTTACGCTAGAGGACTTCACTCGGGGCATTTAAAAGCTGCCTAGTGATCACGGTAGTTGGCTGTTTGTTGGGTAAAAGCCTGTGAATCTGTGGTTAAAAGATTTTACTTCTAGCCAACAGCACCCAGTCAATGGCTGGGTGCGCATAATTCATTAGGATAATGAGGTCTCAGTGACGCAACGTAATCTGGAAACATCTCAGGCTGATCGCAAAAGCGAGCAGGAAGGACACGATGAGTTACTGGAGTGTTTAAAGACAGTTGCTTCATATTATCAGCATGAAGTGTCATCAGAGGCCTTAAAAGCGGGCCTGCCCTTAGAGCAAGGAAAGTTAATTCCTTCCGTCTTTGGGCGGGCAGCCTCGCGAGCTGGGCTTACTTCGCATATTGTGAAAAGTAAGCTTTCGGGGCTAAATCCTGCCCTATTTCCTGCCATTTTATTGCTGGAGCCGGGGCGTGCTTGTGTACTGCTAGGGGTGGATCTCAAGCAGCAAAAAGCAAAAGTGATTTTTCCTGAGCTATCAGAGGCTGATACGGAAATATCACTAGAGGAGCTTCATGCTGGTTACAGTGGCGAAGCCATCTACGTAAGGCCAAAATTTAGAGTTGATAGTGCCTCAGAGCCCAGTGTTAAAAAACGCCGCGATCAACACTGGTTCTGGGGGGTTATCCGTGAAAATCGACGTCTCTACCGAGACATCGTATTAGGGTCTGTCGCCATCAATATGTTTGCACTGGCGATGCCTCTGTTTGTGCTTAATGTTTATGATCGAGTGGTGCCAAACCAAGCGACAGAGACGCTTTGGGTATTGGCAATCGGTATTTTCATAGTGCTGTGTTTCGATCTGGCGCTACGGCTAATGCGCAGTAGCTTTGTGGATTTGGCCGCCAGTCGTGCTGATGTGAAGCTTTCTTCTTCTATCATGGCCAAAGCATTAGGTTTACGCCTAGAAGAACGGCCCGCATCGACAGGTTCGTTTACGGCTACGCTCCAATCATTTGAGTCGGTCAGAGCATTTATTGGTTCTGCAACAATACTAGGTATTGTTGACCTTCCTTTCGTACTGCTTTTCGCCGCCATTATTGCGCTGATTAACCCTTGGCTAGTGCTGCCGGTACTAGCAGGGATCGTGTTCGTTTTGTTGTACGCATTGGCGGCGCAAGGAAAGCTGCATGAGCTTTCTCAAACGACATGGGAAGTGGGTGCGCAACGAAACTCGTTATTAGTGGAATCTATCTCTCAGCTAGAAAACGTGAAGGCACTGCGTGCTGAGAGTCGTATTCAGCGCCACTGGGAGAAGGCAACTGCTTTTCTCTCCCGAACCGGGGCTCAGCTAAAAATGGTGAGCACATCGGTTTCTAGTGTTGCTCAGTGGGCGCAACACAGCGTTGCGGTGTGCGTCATTATTGTGGGTGTGTATCAAATTATTGAAGGTAACCTGACCCAGGGCGGGTTAATTGCGGCTTATATGTTGTCATCCAGAGCAATGGCGCCGATTAGCCAAGCGGCTGCCTTGCTGGCGCAGTATCACCAGTCTTCCACGGCGCTGGAGTCTTTAGATGGCGTCATGAGCAAAAGGGTAGAGCGTCACGAGGGGAAAGCGTATGTCGAAAAGCCAAGCTTTACAGGCAGCATTCGTTTAGAAAAAGTAACGTTGTGCTACCCAAATGAAGAAAGAGAGGCACTGCGTGATGTCTCTGTTTCCATTAAAGCCGGTGAAAAGATTGCACTGTTAGGCCGTGTTGGTTGCGGAAAGTCATCATTAAATAAGCTAGTGCTTGGGTTTTATCAGCCTACTTCAGGTGCTGTATTAGTCGATGGTGTTGATATCCGGCAGTTGGATCCTCTTCAGTTGCGTCGACATATCGGCTATGTCCCTCAGGATGTCAGCCTTTTTGCGGGTTCGCTAAGAGACAATATTGTTGCCGGTGGTGGTAGTGATCGCGTTGATGACGAGGCGTTACTCAGAGCTATTGAAATAGCGGGGCTAGAGTCGTTGGTCAACAGCCACCCAAAAGGAGTTGACCTCCAAGTGGGGGAGCGCGGTCAGGCGCTCTCTGGTGGTCAAAAACAAGCCGTTGCGATTGCTCGGGCCGTGGTACAAGACCCACCTATTCTGCTGTTAGATGAGCCAACCAGCTCAATGGATAACGCCAGTGAGGAAGCCTTCAAAGCTAATCTCACGAACGTCGCTCCTGGGAAAACCATTCTCGTTGTCACTCACCGTACGTCGCTGCTTTCCCTCGTGGACCGCATTATCGTGATGGATGCAGGGAAAGTGGTGGCCGATGGTCCGCGGGATACTGTGGTCGAAGCGTTGCGTAAAGGCCAGATCGGGAGGGCGTCATAATGGCAAAGAAAAACGCGCCTACCACCGAGCAGAAAGGTTTTGAAGCGATTGGTCGGTTCTCAGAAAAAGGCCAAAAGCCGTTTCGGCCATTTATGGACCGACTTTTTGCCCGCCGCGTAACGTCTGCCCACCTTAGTCGTGATTGGGCGAGTGATACAGACTGGGCGCGTATGCAGCAAGAGCCGATGCGCGCTCGGTTATTTCTTTACACGGTCTTGGTGACCATTGTGGCGCTTCTAGTGTGGGCATCTGTTGCGGCTATCGATGAAGTAACGCGTGGGACGGGGCGTGTCATTCCCGCTAGTCAATTACAGCGTATACAGTCGTTTGATGGTGGTGTTGTTGAGCAAATCATGATCAGGGAAGGGCAGGTTGTGAGTGCGGGTGAGGTGCTGATGCAAATTGACCCGACACGCTTTGTCTCTGATTTCCGAGAAAATCGCGCCCAGCGTTTTGCTTTAGAAGCGCGTGCTGAAAGGCTGCGGGCATTAGCGACCAACAGTGCCTTTGAACCCTCAGAAGAGCTGCGCCAGGAAGTGCCTAGTATTGTGATGCAAGAGCGCGAGGTTTATGAAAGTCGTCGTGAGGAGCTTCGTGAGCAAGAAAATGTGCTTAATGACCGCATACGGCAGCGCCAAGAAGAGCTAAGGGAAGCTCAGGCTCGCCGAGATACCGCTCAGCGCGAAGCAAATATGGCCAGCCAAGAGCTGAATTTGACTAGGCCACTCCTGGCCTCAGGCGCCGTATCGGAAGTCGAAGTTTTGCGATTACAGCGAGAAGTGTCTCGCGCCACAGGCGAGCGAAGTCAAGCGGACGCAGCGGTTTCTCGATTGCAGGCTGCGGTTGAAGAAGCAGAAACACAGCTGCGTGAGCTGGGGGCTGAGAGACGCAGTGAGTGGCGAAACGATCTCGCACAGGTCAGTGGCGACCTTAATGCTCTTCAACAGTCAGGCACGGGTCTCCAAGACAGGGTGCGTCTAACTGAAATCCGCTCCCCAGTCGATGGAGTGATTCAGCGTATTCACATCAATACGATTGGCGGTGTTGCGCAACCTGGGCAGGAAGTTGTCGAAATTATTCCCAGTGATGACCAACTATTAGTAGAAGCGCGTATAGCGCCACAAGACATCGCTTTCTTACACCCCGGACAACCTGCCACCATCAAGCTTACCGCCTACGACTATGCCATCTATGGTGGTTTGCAGGCGGAACTTGACCACATAAGCGCAGACACAATTACCGATGATGATGGTAATACGTTCTATTTGGTGCGTGTGCGCAGTCTTGAAGATGAAAATATTGCTGAGCGGCTCCAGGTTATTCCTGGGATGACCGCGCAGGTGGATATTGTGACAGGCAAGCGAACGGTAATGCAGTTCCTTCTTAAACCTGTTTTAAGGGCGTGGCGAGATTCCATGGGGGAACGCTAATGAAACATTGGTTTGTAACAACGGATGGTAGTCTGAAGGCGCGCTGGGAAAGTGCTTTTCCTGCAAGTGTAGCCACCACGCCAGATAGCGTATTAGGTAAGGCGGAGCCAGGGGATGTGGTTTGGCTAACGACCATGGTTGAAAACTGGAAGGAGTTGGTTCCAGCGGCAACCGCAAGAAATGCAATTGTGGTGATGCTCAGCTATGCGCCTAATGATCGCGAGGCGCTAAGGGCGCTTGACCTTGGTGCGCGTGGCTACGTACACACCCTGGCAGCGCCGGATGTACTTAACCAAGTGGCGCTTGTAGTAACCAATCAAGGAGTTTGGGTGGGCCAAGAGCTGCTTGCAAAAGTGATGGGTGGAACATTTAAGGCGTTGCAAAACCGCCAGGACGATGAAGGACACCAGCACAGTGAGTATTTGCACTTGCTCACGGAACGCGAACGAGGTGTGGCGCTGGCCGTTGCTCGCGGTGCAACAAACAAGGAAGTCGCTCGCCAGTTAGATATCACAGAGCGCACGGTAAAAGCCCATCTAAGTGCCATATTTAAGAAGCTATCCGTTCGTGATCGCCTACAGCTAATCCTGAAGCTAGCGCCGGTTGCTGGGCGCACTTCAGAACGTATTCACTAAATTTCGGGCTCTTACCTTAGCCCTTATTTTTGAGCAATTGAATGCCCGACCATAAAAGCTCCTCACTGCCTTGCCCACTTCCACAAAGTGAGCAGGGCGCTGGAAAAGCCACGCAGTCTGCCCGAGCGGTTGATCTTACGCATGCGTTGGATGGCATCGGCGAAACGGTGATGCCTATGTGGTTGAATAGGCATGCGCAGCTTGCGGAGTTTGCGCAAGTAATGCTGATGTCGGCAAGCGATGGCTATGAGCGCGCGCAAGTCACTTCTGTGCAGCTTGATGTGGGCAACTTGCAGGCAGGTAACTGGGCAGCGTTACTCCCCATACTGAAGCAGGCACTAGAACAGCTGGAGCGAAAGTTTCTTCATCCTCTGGTGTGGTGTCGGTTGGAGTGGCCTTTTGCGGTGCGCGAGTGGCATTGGCTGGCGCTAAAGCAAGAAATTAAACGCTATAAGCGCAACTATTTTCGCAGCGGCATAGCGTTTGTGGGCAAGAGGTTTCCTCGGCTCTTGCTGACAGAGATGGAGCTTAATGCTAATGCCTGTTTATACGCAGGGAATCAGGTTGCACATGCCGACGTCAATCAAGCTCATCTAGAGCGTTATATAAAAGCGCGTCATGGCTCAAGCCAGATGCCAGACTTTGCCGATAATATGCCAGCTTGGAGCTTTTCCACTACTGGCGTGTTTGTGGATGTAAGCGGTGAAAAAGCCAATGTGCATGCTCTGGATACTCAGCCGAGGCGTTGGGGGAGGCGAGCGACTCCCCCACTGACTGCGGTATCCACTGGAGAGCTGATTGCTCGCTCCACCCGCTTTTTGGGCAAGCAGGTGAGCCAAGATGGTCGTTATGTGTATGGCTATTTTCCCTGTTTTGACCGCCGTATTAATACCTATAACTCGTTACGCCATGCCAGCAGTACCTATGCCTTGTTGGAAGGCTATGAGGCTTGTGCGGAGCAAGCGCTTTTAAGTCACGAGGAGCTTGACGTATTACGCCAGCAGATTGCCAGTGCGCTTTCGGGTTTATGTTCCCAGTTCGTTATTCATCGCCAAGGCGCGGCCTATGTGGTGGATGTAGGCGACATTATCAAGCTGGGAGCCAATGCGGTCGCCATTCTTGCATTGGTGAAGTATCACCAGGTCACGGGAGATGATCGTTATGCTGAGCTGGCGGATGCGTTGGCGCTAGGGATTTCAAGAATGCAGGAGACTGATGGTAGCTTTGTGCACGTGCTCAATGCTGCGGATTTATCGGTTAAGGAAAAGACGCGGATCATTTATTACGATGGCGAAGCCGCTTTTGCCCTAATGCGACTTTACGACCATACCCGCGATAGTCGCTGGCTTGCATGCGTGGTTAAAGCGTTTGACTACTTTATTGCTAGCGGACACGAAAATGCCCACGACCATTGGCTTGCGTATTGCTCAAATGAGTTGGTGACGCACTGCCCTGAGCGCAAATATTTTGCGTTTGCGGTACGTAATATCGCGGGCTATGTCGATTTTATTCGCGAGCGGATCACCACCTTTCCAACGCTGCTTGAGCTGTCGATGGCGTTTCACAAGACACTCCTCAAGTTGGAGAAACGCCCAGATTTAGCCGATGTGCTGAATGGTTTTGATACCAATGCGTTTTACCGTGCCCTGCATGCCAGAGCGAACTATCTTCTGAATGGTTTTTTCTGGCCGGAAGTAGCAATGTACTTTAAGGCACCCGCGACTATCGTGGATGGTTTTTTTATTCGTCATCACAGTTTTCGCGTAAGGATTGACGATGTAGAGCACTATCTTTCGGGGTTGGTGGCGTATCAGCAGATGCTGCGTGAGGGAGGCTATGCCAGTGTTAAACCGCCGTTAGGGAATCGGCTTGATGCTAAGGCTATCGCCTCGGCAACTGAGGGGAGATGGACATCAGTGCCGTCTGATGAATGGCAGGCGAGAGGACTATGCTGCTGGCCGAAGTCTTTTCAACCGGGGCAGGTGGTTGTCGCTCGTGGCAAGGAAATGGATAAAGGTTTCTTGCCATTCGCAGCGGTGAGGTCTCTAGTGAGCAAAGGTGCTTCCGCAGTGCTTTGCGATGATAGCGAGGCGTATCGTGATATCGGCGTGCCCGTGTTGCAAGTTCCCGATGTGCGAGCAGCGACGCTGGCCATAGGGCGGTGGCAACGGCGTTGTTATGCTGGTCGCGTTGTCGGAATTACCGGTAGTGCAGGTAAAACAACGGCAGTGGCGATGCTAGCCCATGTGCTGAGCTATAGCGGTGCGGTAGGGCAAACGCAGGGCAGTGCCAACCTGCCGATTGGCATTGCCTGGAACATCGCTTCGATGCCGCAAGAGGCACGGTACTGGGTGGTTGAAATGGCCATCGGCTCCATGGCCCAGAATACGGAGCTTGCTCGCCCTGACATCGCCATTATTACTAATATCGCGGCATCGCATCTGGTGTATCACCGTTCGCTGGACGAAATTGCCCGTAAGAAAGCGCTTATTTTTCAGAGTATGCCACCCGACGGGGTCGCTATTCTCTATCGCGATATGCCTCAGTATACTTATCTGGCTGAGCAGGCGAGGCGCTATCACCTACAGGTGGTCAGTTTCGGTGAACATCCTGACGCTGACATACGCATGCTGGAGTTTGCAGGGAATAGCGGGCGCATTATGTTTGATGGCGCTGTGTATGAACTTTGTATGAGTGCTGCTGGACGTCATATGCTGCTCAATGCCATGGCGGTATTAGCAGTGGCTAGGCACGAACACCTACCTTTAGAAACCATCATGGCCGGCTTGGCATCTTTCCAGGCGGTGGTGGGGAGAGGCGAGGTGAGGGGCTTGGATTGTTACGGGATGCCAATCACTCTTTACGATGAAACGTATAATGCCAATCCATTATCAATGCGTATGGCGCTGGAGGCCTTCTCCTCACTCCCCGTAGAGGCTGATAAAAAGCTGTTAATTATTGGTGATATGCTTGAGCTTGGATCAGCGGCAGAGGCTCTGCATCAGGAACTCGTGCCTATTCTTGCTACGCTATCGGCTAGGAAAATTCTGCTTTGTGGTCAACATTGCCAAGTGTTGGCGCCGCTATTGGGTGGAGAAGCTTGTGGTGTGTTTCACTTCGCGGATGTCAACGCTCTTGAGTCAGCACTGCCTGACCACCTAATGCCGCAAGATAGCGTACTTGCCAAGGCATCCCATGGCACCGGGCTGCACACGCTTTTTTCTCAGCTACCTCATGATTAAACATCTATCGTCATACCAGCGTGGTTGGGTTGCTCTGCTAATGCTTTGCGCAACAATGGGCAAGCTAACGCCAGTAATTGCCCAACCACCTCCAGAAGCGGGGGAATGCTATTACCTGCAGCGTGATACACCGCTCGAGGTACTGGCAAATGAGTCGGATCATGCTGATCGTTTAGATAGCATTCACTACTTTGTCGAGGCCGTTGATCAGGAAGTGGCGCAGAGCGCCACGAGACTTGATGACTTGGAAATGCAGCTTAAAGCCGCCGATGTGCTTTATCGCGAAGTGCTTGGGCTTACGCCACCTTTGCTTATGCCACGTTATCAGCGTGCAGGCTTTATTATGGTGATATTACGTGCTGATCAATCACGTGGCGGACAAGCTTATGATGAAGTTGTACGCAGTCCGACTGTGCCTGATTGCCATATTCGCATGGCTCTAGGTGGCCAAGTGGATCCAGCCGGAAACTTAACACCTGCACATGAGCTTTTTCATCTCTATCAAAATGCTCACATGATGTTTAAGCAAGGTTGGGTGCATGAAGGATTGGCCCGGTGGTCGGAATCGCTATTGAGAGGGGGTGTGCAAGAGGGGAAGCCCTTACCCGCTAATGTCGAGGCGCTTGAAGTGGTGATGCAAGACAGCTACGGCGCAGCCCCATTTTGGCAGCGATTGTTTTATCTGCTTGATCCTCAGGGGGATAACTCCATTCCGAAGGAGCTTCGAGATAAACGCTATCATGATGGCGGCCTGGTAGTGGAAGTGAGCAAGTTTTATGGCAGCGCATTCCTGCCGTTACTTTTCTCTTCACTGCATGAGGTCGGAGTGGCGCTGGCCCATCAAGAGCAATGGCCAGTGTATGGTTGGGCAGAGGCCGAACAGCGCAGCCTGCGTCATAATGAGATCATCCTATCCGCTGTGCATCATGCCGTTTCAACGTATATGCCAATAGCCGATCAGCCGGACGAGTTACGTGCTTTTATGCAACTTATTGAACCAATGATTGATCAATGAGCAACCTAGCGGCACATAGTCAGATGGAAGAGATCCATGGGGATCAAGTTCGCGACTTAATGGCTGCGCTGGCGCGTGCAGTGTTGTGGCCGTTTCGCTGGCGCGTATTGACCATCCTGTTGATGCAGGTGGCAAGCCAAATCATGTTGTTGGCAAGCTTGGTACTACCCTGGCAATTGCTTCAAGTATTGATAACTGGGCGCAGTCGCATAGATGGCTGGGTTCTCGGAGCGGATACCCACGGTGGTAAGATAGCGGTATTAATAGCATTGGCAGTACTCTGTTTTTGCGCCTACGCCTTTCTTCAATGGTTAGTTAAAAAAGCCATAGCACGTCTTTCGACCTTAATTCTGGGGCATTTGAATAAAACTCGGCTAGTGGCCAACCATCGATTACTGGGCAAGCGTGTACTAGGTGTGGTGATAGGCGCCCTATCATCAACGGTGATTGCCTTACTCTTCTGCTTGGTGATCGCTCTTCTGCATCCTCTGTTAGCGCTATTGGCAATTTCATGTGTGCTGGGGTTGGTGATGGTGGTTGGTTTTTACTATCGCTTTGAGCGGGTGCAGAAAATTCAGAATACGTTGCAAGGTAACGTTCTGACAGTCATCAATGTCAGCTTTGCCCTTGGGTTTTTAATTATTGTGTTGGATTACATCAATGGGACGATGCGCCCACTTCTGACACTGTTCATACTGCTGCTAGGAATGCGCCAATTGATGGCAGCCAGTGTCAATGGGTTGGTGAATTTCTTGAGCATTATTAAGTATTTTCAGCAGATTAATATGCTGCTTTTGCCGCGCTCCCAGCAGGTGTCTCTCTTTTCAACCACGGATTTTGTACAACGCTTTGAACAAGCGACTCTCAAACAGTGGCTCTTGCCTTGGGTGGTTGAGTGTAACTACTGTCACCGAGAACCCGAAATTATACAATGTCGCCTGCTTTATGGGAGAGCCATAGCGCACGTATTAGTTTGTGATACTGATAGCCACGGCTCCCCTCGCTATATGTTGCTCAAGTGCTACGTCACTGCACGAGAAAATGAAGCGCTTCATGAGACCGCACTTTTGAGTGAAGTAAGCGGTCATTGCTATGGTGCCATCCCGACAGTCCCTGTTTTACGAGCAAGTGGCTGTTTGCCGTGGTGTTCTTTTGTGTTGTTAGAGGTGGGTGACCAACCACCCCAGTGGAAGAACTCTGAAGAGCGTAAACCGTGGATGAATGAGCTGCGTCAATGCCTTCGTCATGTCCCTTTGCCCAACAGGCTGATTACCCAGTACACCGCAACGTTTGCCTCTTTACCTGAGCGTATGAGGAAAATTAAGGCTTCGCATTTTGCATACCTGACCCAAGAAGACAAACAGCGCTTTCAAGTTGAGCGCTTCATGCGGCTCTGGCCGTTTATGGTCGTGGAGATGGAAAGGGTGCCCAAATGTCTGACAGTGCAAAATCCGAGTAGCGCCCGCGTGGCCGTTATAGACAATCATATGCTTCTACTGGACTGGCAGGGCTGGGTATATGACACGCTGGGGACACATTGGCCGCTATCCGCAAAACTCCATGCGGAAGTGCTTGAGATGATCAGCAGTCAATGGGAAAGCTCTGAGAGCCAGCAAGGCTGGTCTGAGTTTAATTCACCAACCATGGCTGCGAACTACGTTGCATTGGTTGCGCGTGCGCACGAATTTTGCCAACGTTGCCAGCTTAATAATGATCCTGGCGCACTTAATATGATGGCTGGGCTTATAAAAGCCTACGAGGCCATCAGTCTGGCTGATGAGCAGAATAAAGCCAAGGCAGAACGCTCTATTGAGCACTGACAGATCATTATAGTTCCAAGCATGTTCGCCAGCTCCTTCCTGCCGCTGTGTTCGTACTGTCCACCGGTACAATATGAATTCCCACCCATCAAGACTAGCCTGTTGCAAAATGCCGTTAATGAAAATTTACTTTCATTGGTTCTTACTAAAGCGGCGACCTCTTTGATGAAACAGCGGGTGGGATACAGCACATGGCAACAGTTATCGCGATTTCAGGTCAGGCATGGGCACGTGATGAAGACGGCAACCTGCGTGAGCTAAGCATTGGTGACGTTCTGCAGGAAGGTGAAACGCTCATCACGTCTGCGGATGGACGTGTAGACCTAGACTTTGCCGACGGAACAGGCGCTAACGTTATCGAGGGTGGCCAAGAAGTTGCTGTTACTTCTGAGCTTGATCTTGACGCGATTGTAGCCACCGATGCCAGCGCTCTGGATGACGATTTAGAAGCGCTGCTCGCCGCCCTCGATGATGAAGATGGCGACCTACTTGATCTGCTGGATGCGACTGCAGCCGGTGGTGCTGGCGGCGGTGGCGGCGGCGGTAACAGCTTTGTGCGTCTCGCCCGTATTTCCGAAGAAACCGACCCGCTTAGTTTTAGCACTGAAGGTGGCCTTGAAGGGGCCGAGTTCGTTGAGCTTGATGGCGGCGGCGTAGTCGCTACAGCAACAGACATCGATGATACTGACGCCGATGCCGATGCCGATGCCGATGCCGATGCCGATGCCGATGCCGATGCCGATGCCGATGCCGATGCCGATGCCGATGCGGACGCTGATGCAGACGCAGACGCTGATGCGGACGCCGATGCGGATGCTGACGCGGATGCGGATGCGGATGCGGATGCGGATGCTGACGCTGACGCCGATGCGGATGCTGACGCGGATGCTGACGCTGACGCCGACGCCGACGCCGACTCCGATGCGGACGCAGATGCAGATGCAGATGCCGATGCAGATGCTGACGCCGATGCGGATGCTGACGCTGACGCTGACGCTGACGCAGATGCTGATGCCGATGCCGATGCAGATGCAGATGCCGATGCGGACGCCGATGCGGATGCTGACGCGGACGCTGATGCTGATGCCGATGCGGACGCTGATGCAGATGCGGACGCTGATGCAGATGCAGATGCGGACGCTGATGCCGACGCCGACGCCGACGCCGATGCGGACGCTGATGCCGATGCAGATGCTGACGCCGATGCGGATGCTGACGCCGATGCGGATGCTGACGCCGATGCTGATGCGGACGCTGACGCTGACGCTGATGCAGATGCTGACGCCGATGCTGACGCGGATGCGGATGCCGATGCGGACGCGGACGCTGACGCCGACGCCGATGCGGACGCTGATGCCGACGCTGATGCTGATGCGGACGCTGATGCGGACGCTGACGCCGATGCGGACGCTGATGCAGATGCAGATGCTGATGCCGACGCCGACGCCGACGCCGACGCCGACGCCGACTCCGACTCCGACGCCGACGCCGACGCCGACGCCGACGCCGACGCCGACTCCGATGCGGACGCAGATGCTGACGCCGATGCGGATGCTGACGCTGACGCTGACGCTGACGCAGATGCTGATGCCGATGCCGATGCCGATGCCGATGCCGATGCCGATGCCGATGCAGATGCAGATGCCGATGCCGATGCGGACGCCGATGCGGATGCTGACGCGGACGCTGATGCTGATGCTGATGCCGATGCGGACGCTGATGCCGATGCCGATGCCGATGCCGATGCTGATGCTGATGCTGATGCGGATTCTGACGCCGATGCGGACGCTGATGCCGATGCGGACGCTGACGCCGACGCCGACGCCGACTCCGATGCGGACGCTGATGCCGACGCTGATGCTGATGCTGATGCTGATGCCGATGCCGATGCGGACGCTGACGCTGACGCTGACGCTGACGCTGACGCTGACGCTGACGCTGACGCTGACGCTGACGCTGACGCTGACGCTGACGCTGACGCTGACGCTGACGCCGACGCCGACGCCGACGCCGACGCCGACGCTGATGCCGATGCCGATGCCGATGCTGATGCTGATGCCGATGCTGATGCCGATGCTGACGCCGATGCGGATGCGGATGCGGATGCGGATGCGGATTCTGACGCCGATGCGGACGCTGATGCGGATGCCGATGCCGATGCCGATGCCGATGCGGACGCCGATGCTGACGCGGATGCGGATGCGGATGCGGATGCCGATGCCGATGCGGATGCCGATGCCGATGCCGATGCCGATGCGGACGCTGACGCTGACGCTGACGCTGATGCCGACGCCGATGCTGACGCCGATGCTGACGCCGATGCTGACGCCGATGCTGACGCCGATGCTGACGCCGATGCCGATGCCGATGCAGATGCTGACGCCGATGCGGACGCTGATGCAGATGCGGACGCTGATGCCGATGCCGATGCCGATGCCGATGCGGACGCTGACGCCGATGCGGACGCTGATGCAGATGCAGATGCGGACGCCGACGCCGACGCCGACGCCGACGCCGATGCCGATGCCGACGCTGATGCTGACGCCGATGCTGACGCCGATGCTGATGCGGATGCGGATGCTGACGCCGATGCAGATGCGGACGCAGATGCGGACGCAGATGCCGATGCGGACGCTGATGCGGACGCTGATGCCGATGCCGATGCGGATGCGGATGCGGATGCTGACGCCGATGCGGACGCTGACGCTGATGCTGATGCTGATGCTGATGCTGATGCTGACGCCGATGCGGACGCTGATGCAGATGCAGACGCTGATGCTGATGCGGACGCCGACGCGGATGCTGACGCGGATGCCGATGCCGATGCCGATGCGGATGCGGATGCGGACGCCGATGCTGACGCTGACGCGGATGCGGATGCTGACGCCGATGCGGATGCTGACGCCGATGCGGATGCGGATGCGGATGCGGATGCGGATGCGGATGCGGATGCTGACGCCGATGCGGATGCTGACGCCGATGCAGATGCAGATGCGGACGCTGACGCCGATGCGGATGCGGATGCGGATGCGGATGCGGATGCTGACGCCGATGCTGACGCTGACGCTGACGCTGACGCTGACGCTGACGCTGACGCTGACGCTGACGCTGACGCTGACGCCGATGCAGATGCAGATGCAGATGCAGATGCAGATGCAGATGCAGATGCAGATGCGGATGCTGACGCCGACGCCGATGCGGATATCGAGCTAGAAGCCACGATCATCATCGACACGATTGCTGGTGACGACATAATCAACGGTGAAGAAGCTGAAGGCGACATCACCATCACCGGCACCGTGGGTGGCGACGCCCGCGAAGGCGACACCGTCACTCTGACGGTGGGTGGTGAGACCTTCACCGGCCAAGTCGATGAAAACCTGAACTATGCTATTGACGTTCCAGGCACCCTGCTGGCTAACAATGACAGCATCACGGCTGATGTGATTGGGGAAGACGAAGCAGGCAACATCTACAGCGCTGATACTGAACGCGGCTACAGTGTCGATACCACCGCGCCGACGGTCAGTGTTGAGCTGGAAGCGGCTAGCGGCGACATCTACAGCGCCGACGAAATCGCCGATGGCGTTAATGCCACCGTCACCCTGGGCAGCAGCACCGAAATCGGTGACACCCTGATCGTGGTGGATGGTAAAGGCAACGAGCTGTTCAACGGCGACGTCACCCAGGAGATGCTGGACAACGGCCTGACCGTGACCATCACCGACCTGGACGGCACGGATACTGCACTGAGCGTTACCGCCACGGTCACCGACCCAGCGGGCAACAGCGACAGCGCCACGGATAACGGCGTTATCGACGCCACCGCGCCAACAGTTAGCGTGGCACTCGAAGACGCGTCAGGTGATATCTACAGCGCCGACGAAATCGCCGATGGCGTTAATGCCACCGTCACCCTGGGCAGCAGCACCGAAGTGGGCGACACCCTGGTGGTCACCGACGGCAAGGGCAACGAGCTGTTCAACGGCGACGTCACCCAGGAGATGCTGGACAACGGCCTGACCGTGACCATCACCGACCTGGACGGCACGGATACCGACATCAGCGTTACCGCCACGGTCACCGACCCAGCGGGCAACAGCGACAGCGCCACGGATAACGGCGTTATCGACGCCACTGCGCCGACGGTCAGTGTTGAGCTGGAAGCGGCTAGCGGCGACATCTACAGCGCCGACGAAATCGCCGATGGCGTTAATGCCACCGTCACCCTGGGCAGCAGCACCGAAATCGGTGACACCCTGATCGTGGTGGATGGTAAAGGCAATGAGCTGTTCAACGGCGCCGTCACCCAGGAGATGCTGGACAACGGCCTGACCGTGACCATCACCGACCT
>NZ_JACCDD010000011.1 GCF_013415115.1 Vreelandella zhaodongensis
TACCTTCCAGCCGCGCTTGATGATGCCGCTGTCGCTCTCCTACGATCACCGAGCAATCAACGGTGCGGATGCCGCTCGTTTCACGGCCTTCCTGGCCGATGTGCTGACGGACATTCGTCGGCTACTGCTGTAATCGTCTCTGAGTAAGCCACAAGCGGCGCCCAATAGGGCGCCGCTTTTTTGAGACATCAGTTTGAAGCATTGAAATCTATTGTTCGCGAAAACCCAGGGTTAGCGAAAATCGATGGTTAGCGAAAACCAGGGTTAACGAAAACCTAGGGCTAGCGAATCACGCCCTAACAGGTTTACCGCCTAGAATAGTCATCAAATCGTCGTTTTCTGGCTCTTGAGACGACAGCACCAGCAAAGACTCTAAGCTATTAAGGTGAGTGTATATCGCCTGCTTAGCCGCCTCCGCATCACCACTCGCCAAGTGCCCAAGCAAGTTCGCATGATCGCCTTCCAAGTAGCAAGAAGACAACCCTGGACGCTTATAGAGAGCAATCACAATTGACGTTCTTAAGACGAGGTCGGTCAGCATCG
Source organism: Vreelandella zhaodongensis (assembly GCF_013415115.1). GTDB lineage: Bacteria > Pseudomonadota > Gammaproteobacteria > Pseudomonadales > Halomonadaceae > Vreelandella > Vreelandella zhaodongensis. The sequence goes on from NZ_JACCDD010000011.1 coordinate 544, forward strand.
CGCCCAGGATACGGTTAGGGGCATGATTAGCCAGTAAGTGGTGAATATTGAGGGAGTGTTCGATGCGTGACGGTTCGTCACTATTTTCAAAGGCCTGCTTTTCAAGGACAACCTGCTTCTCTAGCGCCTTGTAAGTCGCCACATCCAGCTTACCCGCCAGCAGTGAGACAATTTCACCTTCCACTAACCTACGCGCAGAGAAGGTTTCTCGCGTTTCGTCAATCGAAGGCGCCCTGACGCGGGCAACCTGATTCGGCCGTTGGTCGATAACATGTTCAGCATCAAGCCGTGTTAACGCTTTACGCACCACGGAACGGCTGACGCCAAATACATCGCCGATAGTGACTTCAGGCAGTTTTGTATTCGGTGCCAGTCGCTGCATCAGTACCGCAGACCGGATGTGTTCAACAATGTCTTGATCGCTAACGCGACCTTCTTTCGTTTTGGTAAAACCTTTCTTGTGCCAGCCGAGGGTCATGGCCTAACTCTCTAATGAACCTCGATGAAACTTATCATGTTTCCCCCTCAGACAACCACTCAGAACCACACAAAACAATGCCTTAACTGGGTAATCGTGTAGATAAGCGGAAACAACTGCAGTTTTACGACGGGTTGGGGAGAATAAGAATCGCTCGGAAATCGTTGACATTGGTTCGGGTTGGCCCCGTTACCACGAGGTTATCCAAAGCGTCAAAGAAACTGTACGCATCATTACGGGCAAGGTAATCCTGGGCAGAAAGCGTTAATGCCTTAGCCCGCTGCCAGCATTCAGGCCCAATTAACGCACCTGCATTATCTTCAGAGCCATCAATTCCATCGGTATCAATAGCAATCGCATAAATGCCATCACATCCTTTTAGCGTATCAAAAAGCCCCAGCAGGTACTCAACGTTACGCCCTCCTCGACCATTACCGCGCACGGTAACGCTAGTTTCACCACCTGACAGCACCAGCAGCGGACGTGTAATTTCAGCCTGCAGCTTGCACGCCATACGGCCTTGGGCAATGCCTAAATCTCTTGCTTCACCTTCAAGGTCATCGCCTAACACTCTTACCTCTAGGCCACTCTCTTCGGCGCTGATCTGGGCAGCCTTCAGTGCGTCCCTTGCACGGGCTAGGATAGTCGACTTATCCCGTGCAAACCCTTGATTCCAGGTCTGAGGCGCACGATGATCGGCCATTAAATGGCGTTTCACATGCTCAGGCACCTCAATCTCATGGCGGGTTAAAATTGCCAACGCATCTAACGACGTTGTGTTATCCGGCAACGTCGGGCCTGAGGCAATTAATGAAGGCACGTCACCAGGAACATCCGAAATAAGTAACGTCACCACTTGCGCGGGGTGCGCAGCAGTGGCCAACCGCCCGCCTTTAATTGCAGACAAATGGCGTCTGACGGTGTTGATTTCACGGATCGGTGCACCGCATCGAAGCAGCGCCTTATTCAGAGCCTGTTTGTCTTCTAACGAAATGCCGTCCGCTGGCAGGGTCATTAACGCAGAGCCGCCTCCTGAGATAAGTGCGATCACTTGATCGTCTTCACCCAGGTCTTTCACTTCATCAAGCATGCGCTTAGCGGCTTGTTCTCCCAGCGCATCAGGCATCGGGTGGGAGGCTTCCAGTACATCGATATAGCGACACGCTGCACCATGCTGATAACGGGTCACTACTACGCCCGTTAAGTCGACCTCTTCGCCTGCATCACTGGCGCGTTTCTCCCAGGCCAACTCTAACGCGTGCGCCATGGCGGCAGCAGCCTTGCCTGCCCCCACGACCACGGTTCGGCCCGGTGGCTTTTCAGGCAACTGGGCAGTTAACAAGCTATCAGGATGTACGGCGGCAATGGCCGTTTTGGCCAATTGAATCAGCCACTGGCGGGTCGCCTCTTCACTGGTAAAAGGCGCCAAGCGAACAAGGGAATTCATCAAAAGACTCCTCGGGCAGGGATCAGGAAAAGGGCTCAGAAAGGAGCTTTCAAGAGCTTAGAAAAATGAGCTTTGAAAAAGAACTCAATAGCAGGCCAACAGACGCTGGCCTGCCTAGCAAAGGGGCGTTATTGACCAACCTCATGGTCTGCCAACTTTTCTAATGCCCGCACAATACCTGCATGATCCCAGTCCTCGCCTCCATTGGCGGCGCACGCTTGGAACAGCTGTTGTGCATTGGCGGTGCCTGGCAATGACAGGTTTAACGTCCTGGCACCTTCTAACGCTAAGTTGAGATCTTTCTGGTGCAGACGAACGCGGAATCCAGGCTCAAAGGTGCGTTTGATCATCCGCTCGCCATGAACATCGAGGATTTTCGATTGAGCTAAACCGCCCATTAATGATTCACGCACTTTAGCGACATCCGCGCCTGCTTTGGATGCAAACAGCAACCCTTCTGCCACCGCTTCAATGGTCAGTGCTACCACAATTTGGTTGGCTACTTTACACGTCTGACCTGCACCGTGGCCGCCAATGTGGGTAATCGTCTTCCCAACAACGTCTAGGTATGGCTTGGCTCGCTCAAACCCTTCCGGCGTTGCGCCCACCATAATGGTAAGCGCGGCGTTAATTGCACCACCTTCACCACCAGAAACCGGCGCATCGACAAACTCCCCGCCTGCATCGGTAATCCGCTTGGCAAATGCCTGGGTCTGCATCGGGGCAATGGAGCTCATATCAATCACCAGGGTGCCGGGCTTCAGGCCTTCAATTACGCCTTCCTCACCAAATAACACGCTTTCTACATCCGGCGTGTCGGGCACCATGGTGATAATGACGTCAGACGCTTCAGCCACTGCTTTGGGTGAAGCGACTTCACTCATGCCTTTTTCGGCAAGCGCAGCATCCAATGTGCCGCGTTTAACGGTCACCAACGAGTGACCAGCGTCGAGCAGGTGGCCCGCCATAGGACGACCCATAATGCCTAAACCAATAAAACCGATCTTACTCATAATTGTTCTCCATTCGCGTCTTTCAGAAACCAACCTATTGTTTCCAAATGATTTAGATTTCTTGAATTATCGACTATCTACTCACTTGCCTGCTTTACGTCACACAGGGTTAACGCGCCTTATCTAACCAACCCAAACCTTCGACTGTCGTGGTCTTGGGCTTGTACTCGCAGCCAATCCAGCCGTCATAGCCAAGCTGCTGTAGGTGGCTAAATAAGAAGGGATAATTGATCTCACCTGTTCCTGGCTCATGGCGCCCTGGGTTATCCGCCAGCTGCACGTGGGCGATACGCGCGAAATGCTTTTCAATAGTGGGCGCAATATCACCCTCCATGATTTGCATGTGATAGATGTCGTACTGCAGCTTTAAATTATCGCTGCCGACTTCGTCAAAAAGGGCCAACGCCTGTTCGGTGCGATTAAGGAAAAAGCCTGGGATATCACGGGTGTTGATAGGTTCTGCGAGCAATAAAATGTCGGCTGCTTTGAGTTTTTCAGCAGCGTAGCGGAGGTTTTCAACCAGGGTGCGGTGAGCCTCAGCATCACTCACGCCCTCAGGCTGAATGCCCGCAAGGCAGTTCACCTGCTTGCACCCAAGCGCAGTGGCATAGTCGATCGCTTTATCCACACCGGCGCGAAACTCTTCTACCCGGTCGGGATGACAAGCAATGCCTCGCTCGCCTGCTCCCCAATCTCCCGCAGGTAAGTTGTGCAGCACTTGGGTTAGTCCATTCGTATCCAAGCGCTGCTTGATGTCAGCTGCCGCATAGTCATAGGGAAAAAGATACTCAACCCCTTTAAAGCCCGCCTTTGCGGCAGCCTCAAAGCGATCAAGAAAATCGACTTCAGTGAACAGCATACTGAGATTCGCGGCAAACTTAGCCATAGTGTTCTCCTAACGTTTTCTCGTCTTAATAACGACTTCAGCGACTTGCCTGGCAGCACCTTGGTGCGTTACGTCAGGCTGGCAATAGAGCTCGGTGCATCGGTAAGGTTTTCAGCTAACGCTTCAAACTCATTAACCCCATCAAGGTCAGTGCCCATCGAGATATTGGTAACGCGCTCGAGAATAATTTCCACCACCACCGGCACGCGGTATTGGCGCATCAGCTCACGCGCTTTCTCTAACGCAGGTGCAATCTCATCAGGTGTAGTGACACGTAGCGCTTTACAGCCAAGGCCTTCAGCAACCGACACGTGATCTACGCCGTACTCAGCGAGCGCCGCTTCTTCGTCGGTGTAGTTAATGTTCTTGAACGAGAGCTGGACACAGTAGTCCATGTCGAAGCCACGCTGGGCCTGACGAATCAAACCGAGGTAGGAGTTGTTCACCAGCACGTGGATATATGGCAAGTTAAACTGTGCCCCGACCGCTAGCTCCTCTACCATAAACTGGAAGTCGTAATCGCCAGACAGCGCGACCACTTCGGCCTCAGGGTCGGCACGACAAACACCCAGTGCGGCAGGAATGGTCCAGCCCAGTGGTCCGGCCTGGCCACAGTTAATCCAGTGCCGAGGCTTGTACACGTGTAGGAACTGAGCGCCGGCAATCTGAGACAAACCGATCGTGCTGATGTAGCGTGCATTCTTGCCAAAAACCTTATTCATCTCTTCGTAAACACGCTGGGGTTTCACCGGCACATTATCGAAGTGCGTTTTGCGCAGTAGCGTGCGCTTACGCTCCTGACACTCTTGTGCCCAGGCACTACGATTTTTCAGCTGTCCGCTGGCCTTCATTTCACGAGCGACGTCGATAAACAGATCTAGGGCAAGCTTTGCATCAGAAACGATGCCATAGTCAGGCCCGAAAATACGGCCTATTTGCGTTGGCTCGATATCAACGTGAACAAATTTTCTATCTTTTGTATACGTTTCTACATTGCCAGTGTGTCGGTTGGCCCAACGATTACCAATTCCCATGACAAAGTCAGAGGCCAGCATGGTCGCATTGCCATAACGGTGCGACGTTTGCAGCCCCACCATGCCCGCCATTAACGGGTGATCATCTGGGATCGTTCCCCACCCCATCAGCGTCGGGATGACTGGCACACCGGTAAGCTCGGCAAATTCAACTAATTGCTCGGCAGCATCGGCGTTGATGATGCCGCCACCGGCCACAATCAGCGGCTTATCGGCTTCGTTGAGCATCGTCAGTGCTTTTTCAATTTGGGCACGGGATGCTGAAGGTTTATAAGCCGGAAGTGATTCATAAGTGTCCGGATCGAACTCAATTTCGCTCATCTGTACATCGATGGGCAGGTCGATTAATACCGGTCCAGGGCGGCTGGAACGCATAATTTGGAAGGCTTTTTGGAAAGCACGCGGCACCTGGGCAGGTTCCATCACCGTGACAGACCATTTGGTTACCGGCCCGGCAATCGTCTGAATGTCGACTGCCTGGAAGTCTTCTTTATGCATCTTGGAGCGTGGTGCTTGCCCAGTAATGCATAGAATTGGAATTGAATCAGCACTGGCGGAGTACAGACCAGTGATCATATCCGTGCCCGCAGGACCAGAAGTACCGATACACACACCAATGTTGCCAGCGGTTGTACGGGTATACCCTTCCGCCATATGCGAGGCTCCTTCCACGTGGCGTGCTAACACGTGATCTACGCCTCCCACTTTACGCATCGCAGCGTAGAAAGGGTTAATCGCAGCCCCTGGCACACCAAAGGCAACATCAACACCTTCTTTTTTCAGGACGTGAATGGCGGCTTCTGCAGCTGTCATTTTAGCCATCACAACTTCTCCTCGAAGATTGAACACTTTTAGCATTCATTTTTGTATTTAATTTTGTATACGAGACAGTATTCAAAGTATGCGCCGCCCACAGAACTGTCAATATTTTATGGAAAATATTTCCATAAAAATTCAAACGACCAACAAAAAACATTTAAAAACATACAGTTGATTAAAATAATATTTTTAATATAAGTATGAATGGGGTGGGTGAACAGCAGCGGTGCGGATATGGCATTAGCTGCGTTGGTAAGAGCGGGCATACCAAAAGGACCGGCGCTCTTGCATCCAGTCCATACAGGGATAACCACTTTTTTAGATTTAACTCGGCGCGCAGAGCGCCGCGGGTTTAACCATGCCCCAGCATGCCAGAAATCGTTCTCGCAGCCTCTTCCACCTGTGCTTGTAACTCGGTTCGCTCTTCCTCGGTAAATTCATGCACAGGCACCATGATGCTAACGACGCCTTCCATCACCCCGTCATGGTTATAGAGCGGGTAAGCAATTGAAGAAATACCGAAGTGATAGTAAGAATCCGCAATCACATAACCGCGCTGGCGATCCTCCTGAACTAATTCCCAGAGAACGTCACGCCATATTGGCGCACCGAGCTCTTTATTAAGCAGTTGGTCATCAGGATAGAGCGATTCAAACTCCTCTTTTGAAAGGTCTGTCAGAAGTAGTCGCCCTAATGAAGTGCAGTGCAGTGGAATTCGCGTTCCTACGCTAACGCGACGAATCGTGGCGTTAGTCGCTCCCACACGTGCTACATAAACTGCATCCCTGCCATCGCGGATGGCAATATGACTTGAGCAGCCAGTTTGCTCGCATAAAGACTCAATAACAGGGTGGCCTACCTGAACGACATCTAATGACGCCACATATTCAAAGCCCAGCTTAAGCACATTGACACCCAGCGAATACAACCCCGTGACAGGGTGATGGCGCAGAAACCCCATATGCTCCAAGGTCTGTACTGCGCGATACGAGGTGGACTGAGGATAGCCAACGCGTTTGACGATTTCGGCAAAACTCATTTCACGATGATGGCGATTCAGCTCCATTAGAATCGTCAGCCCCCGCTCAAGCGCGGGAATTAACTGCTTATTTTTATCCTTGTCACTCATGACTGGTTAACTCACTTCGTTAATTGAGCTATCGAGATATCGTGAAGAACCTCAAGACCTACGTCGACCTGCCAAAACACCGGCGGCCATCATTGATATAATATGAGAGGCGTTGAGGAACTCAGCTATACAGCAGCTACCACCGTTAAGGTGCTAGCTGCTGTCGTCACAACGAGCGAGCTAGTTACTCAGCCCACGCTTGAATCAAAGCACGCTCTTCATCGGTCATATTGGTCATATTGCCAAGCGGCATGTAGCCACTTGCCACCACTTGCTGTATGCCATCTTTATTGCGCAACATTTGGTCAAGACTGTCGTATGCAATGCCAGCGGGTGGTGCGGAGAAACCAGGATGGGAAGGCGCTTGTGCATGACATGCAACGCAACGCTGCTCAATGACTGTCTGTACCTCAGCAATATCCGGCGCCGTTTCTGCACTGGAATTAGCCTGTTGACTACTCGGCATTCCTATCCAGAACGCCACCATAATCAAGAGAACACCTGCCGCAGGATAACTAGGCTGTATTTTTCCAGCATGCATCAATACGAAGTACTGACGAATTAACGCACCCGCAAAAATCAGCAACGCCATGATGACCCAGGCATGGGCATGGGAGTATGCAAAGGAGTAGTGATTGCTGATCATTAATAAGACAACCGGCAGCGTGAAGTACGTGTTGTGTACTGAGCGCTGCTTACCACGTTTGCCATCTAACGGATTAGGCGTTTCACCTGCCTTCATCGCTTTAACCATACGGCGCTGACCAGGGATGATCCAAAAGAACACGTTAGCTGACATCGCCGTTGCCATGACCGCCCCAGTCAATAGAAACGCTGCCCGACCGGAGAACATTTGAGTACTCAGGTACGCCACCACCACCATCATGATCGCGACACCAATACTTAGCAGACCATCGCGCTCCATGTTGGGGCTGATGCGCTTACACATTTCGTTGTAAACCACCCAACCCAATAACAAAAAGACTAGCGCTAAAACATTGGCCTGCCAGCCTGTCATATTGGCAGCCCACTCCCAGTTACTGTTCGGATTGACCAAATAGAAGCCAGGATTAACCATGTACAAAATAATGAATAGAGCGAAGCCAGATAACCAGGTGGTATAAGCTTTCCAGAAGGACCAGTGCAGATCTTCAGGTAGCTTTTCCGGACTGGTGGCATATTTCTGATTATGATAGAAGCCGCCGCCATGCACGGCCCACATTTCACCAAACACACCTTTTTTGCGGCAGTTTTCATCTTTAGGCGATTTCAGCCCATTATCGAGCATGACAAAGTAGATAGACTCGCCAATCCAGGCAATGGCTGCAATCACATGTAGCCAGCGCAGCATAAAATTAGCAAATTCAATAAAGTAGGACTGCATAGCAGAATCCTCGCCTCGTTTGTTTGTTGTTAGTCGACAGCGTTAGGCAAACTTTGTGTTATTGCGCCCGCTAACTACCCCGATAGGTTGAGTAGGCATAAGGCGATAGCAGCAAAGGCACGTGGTAATGCTGTGAAGCATCATTGACACCAAAGCGAATCGGAATCATGTCCAAAAATGCAGGGCTTTTACCGTCGACGCCTTGGTTCACCAAATACTCACCCGCATGAAAAACTAGCTCGTACTCGCTCTCTATCAGGTCGTCACCCTCCAATATGGGGTTGTTACAGCGACCGTCATCATTGGTTGTCACTGTCTTGATAAGCTGACGCTGACCATCCATGTACCGATATACATCGATGTTGACGCCATTTCCTGGGCAGCCCTTTGCAGTATCCAGAACGTGCGTTGTTACGTATCCCATTCGTTTCTCCTGTGTGTTTCTGACGACGTATTTTTATGATGAAGCCACAACCGCTGCCATACGGTTTTCCAAAAGGCTTGCAAGGCTGGCTCTCAGCTCCTCAAACATATTGGCTACATTTCTATCTAATTAATGAGAACATTTCAAAACATTTTTTGTATACATTTTTTATTTCACATTGTTCTTCCGTCATTCATCAGTGCCCACCACCGACTGGTCAGCAATCCAATCCTTTTTTAGCACCCTCCCCTTATGTCCAAATAATTAGCAAGCTACCAAACCACATGGATTTAAAAATAAATTAAAAATCAATTATTTAAATACATAATTCGAATTAACAGGCCTATTATTTTTAATGTTGGAGCGTCAGTGAAGCCCGCTAACCTCCCAGCTGAGCGGTATAGCAGCGCAGAAAAGAGTTAAAAAAATTTATTATTCTCGCCAGTTTTGTGTACAGTAATATTTCCAAAAATGAACAATAATTTTAAATTATTGAATACAAAAACAAAGGAGAGTCCTTCATGAGCGACGCCCCAGCCTCTTCAACAGAGCACAAGCGAATAGATGAAAAGAGCACATCGCTCTTTGATTTTTATGGAAAACCTAAGTTCTTAAAGGTGCTGCCGCTTTCTCTTCAACACCTGCTGGCCATGATTGCTGGCGTGATAACACCACCCATTATCGTTGCAGGCGTAGTGGGAGCGAGCGTAGAAGAAAAGCTTCTACTTATTCAGATCGCAGTGCTAGCGTCAGGTGTCTGCACTGTGTTTCATCTGTATGGCGTATGGAAATTCGGTGCGCGCTTACCGGCCATTTTTGGTGTCGGCTTTGCGTACGTACCAACATTGGTTGCCGTTGGCGCGCAGTATGGGATTGAAGGGATACTAGGCGCCCAGCTGATTGGCGGCATGACCATGGTCGTGGTGGGCTACTTTATCCAATATATTCGTCATTTATTCCCACCGGTCGTTGCTGGCACAGTGGTGTTAGTTATCGGTCTATCGCTATACGACATCGCTATTCGCTATATGGCAGGCAGCGGCAACGTCAATGCCTCCGACTTTGGCGACCCTATCAACTGGATCGTTGCGGTGGTCACGCTACTTACTGTTTTAATTGCGGCACAATTTGGTAAAGGGGTAGTAAAGCTCTCTGCCATTATCGTGGGCATTGTGGTGGGCTACTTGCTGTCCCTATCCCTTGGTTTGGTTAGCTTTGAGAATGTTACCAATGCGTCGTGGGTGGCCGTGCCCCAGGTGATGCCGTTTAAGATGGAGTTTCATACGGCTGCCATCGCCTCCATGGTGGTCATTTGCATTATCAACTCCGTTCAAACCATCGGGGATTTATCTGCCACAACCGTTGGCGGCATGAACCGTGAGCTAAAAACCAAAGAGCTAACTGGCGGCCTGCTGGGTAATGGTTTAACCACGACCATCAGCTCTTTCTTTGGTGCCCTACCCACGTCCACGTTCAGCCAGAATGTTGGCATTGTTGCAATGACCAAGGTAATCAGTCGTTATGTACTAGCACTGGCGGGTATCTTTATGATCCTGGCCGGTCTTAGCCCTAAGTTTGGCGCTATGATCACAACGATTCCCTACCCCGTTTTGGGTGGTGCAACGATTACTGTGTTTGGCATGATCACGATGACCGGTATTCAATTGTTGGTTAAAGATGAAATGTCCGCTCGCAATATGACCATCGTTGGCCTTTCCCTTGCGTTGAGCTTAGGTATCGCTGCTGAGCCATCGGCAATTGAGCAATTTCCTGCCGTATTACGAGACTTGATCGGTGGTGCACCCATCGTTGTCGCGGCTATTACGGCCTTCACACTCAATATCGTGCTCCCTAAAAAGTCTCTTTCCGATGAAGCTAAGGAACGAGAAAAAATTGCCAATGAAGATAAAGCCACTGAGGAAGCGGCTCACAGTCAACGTAATCACCTTGATCAACGTAGCGTTCACGCTGACTAATGATGTGGTCATTAACCAAAAACTAGACGCCACATAATGTCCGACGATTTAGAACTGCCGCTAGCCCGGTAGTTCTATTTTTCCGTTTCCGTATATAATAATGACACTAATGGAGTGACGCATGCACCGCTTAAATAACCTAACAATGAGAATGAGCTGGTCACTCGTTTTAAGCTCTTTTTTAATACTGCTGCTTCTGCTTAGCGGGACTGGCCTGTATGCAGTTAATCATAGTCAGAAAAGTATTGAGCAATTCACTAACGTCAATGTGAATCAGCAAGCGACACTGAATAGAACGAACTCAACGTTGCAAAATGCTCGCATCCACATGAGCCATCTATATGAAGAAATAATTGAACCTCAGTCATCTATGCCCCCAGCAGAGAGGCGCCAACGAGCTGATGCGCTGCATGATGCGTTGAACAATGCCGCCAACATATTATCTGAGTTTATTCATCTTCCCACCAACCCTGCTCACGAACACTTCATCAGTGAAATAAACGCTAGCTTCAATAACATGTTAACCAACCATTTGTTTCCACAGTTAGAGGCACTTTACCAAGGAGATGTCGCTGCCTATCAACATCAGCGTCACGATGCACAAGTAGCGTATGCACAGTTCCATCAAGACACTCTTAGCTTCTTCCATACGGTAGAAGCCGAAGGTAATGAACGACTCGCTGACTTTTCTTCAGTTATTAACTTAGCCAACATGGCTATTATGTTAGTTTTTATGACAGCATTAGTTATCACTGCCATCGTCTACTGGGGAGTTAGCGCTAACTTAATTCGTCCAATGCAGCGTATCAATGAACACTTTCTGCATATTGCTAAAGGTGACCTTTCCAAAACAATTGAAGTGCATGGTCGTAATGAGATTGGCGTGCTTTTCAACTCGCTACGCAACATGCAAAAAGACTTACTTGAGACAGTAGCCACCGTACGCCATAGCAGTGAGGAGGTCTTTGCCGGTGCACGGGAAATTGCGTTAGGCAACCAGGATCTTGCATCACGAACCGAACGTCAGTCCGCTTCATTAACGCAAACCGCCTCAAGCATTGAAGAAATGACAGCCACCATGGAGCGCAACAGTGACAACGCGGCGCAAGCTAGCCACGTTGCTCAAGAAGCTGCGCAGAATGCTCAACAAGGAGGTGATGTCGTCACTCACGTCGTGAGCAAAATGCATGAAATACGCCATAGCTCCCAGCAGATTACCGATATTATCGGCTTAATAGACTCTATCGCTTTTCAAACCAACATTTTGGCGCTCAACGCGTCAGTTGAAGCAGCCCGAGCGGGTGAACATGGTCGTGGGTTTGCCGTGGTAGCCAGTGAAGTACGTCTGCTTGCGACACGTAGCGCTGATGCCGCGGCGGATATCCGCCAGTTGATTGGAACATCAGTAAGCCAAATAGAAGCAGGTACTCAACAAGCTGATTTAGCCAGTGAGTCCATGGCCGCCATTATGGAATCCGTCAAACGTGTCACCACCTTGATGGATGAGATCGCGGTGGCTAGCGAGGAGCAACGTATCGGCATCAACGAAGTTAATAGTGCTGTTGGTGAAATGGAGCAAACGACTCAGCAGAATGCTGCCATGGTAGAGCAAGCCAGCACCTCCGCGACCCAGTTAGAGCATGAGGCTGAGCGGTTAACCGAGGTTGTGCTTAGGTTTAAACTCAACTCAGGCGATGAAAACACCCAATCAGGCATTCGGTGTGTTTCGTTAACTCATCAAGCCACACCTTGCACATAGAGCCAAACGCCATATACTGTATATATAGCCATATAGCAACGCTTATATAGTGCAGAGGTGGCAACTAATGGTTTCTCACTCTTCCGGCGCTACCGTGCATAAAGGGCGCGGTGCGACCTACGATCCACATAACCGCTTTGCGCCAACCCGCAGCGTGGCAGAAGATGACGGCTGGTGGCATGAAGAAGCCACGACAACGCTGGCAACGGAAGTACGCGAGGAACCGAGCAAAAGCGCCCTTTCTTGGAACCGGTCGCCGGATTTGCCCTTTGACCGCTCACTCAATCCATATCGCGGCTGCGAGCATGGCTGCATTTACTGCTACGCTCGCCCTTCCCACGCTTATTGGGATTTATCACCGGGGCTGGACTTTGAAACCAGGTTAATCGCCCGCACAGGATTAGTTGAGCACTTAACAGAGGAGCTTAGCCATCCTCAATACGTGTGCCGCCCTATCAACCTTTCCGGCAACACCGACTGCTATCAGCCACTGGAAGCCAACTACCAAACAACGCGTCGTTTATTAGAGCTACTACTGGCATGCAGGCATCCGGTCACGCTGGTCACTAAAAGCACGCTAGTACTGCGGGATTTAGACCTGCTAGCAGAAATGGCCGAGCATCGTTTGGTGCGGGTGTTTGTTAGTCTGACAAGCCTGGATGCCAATCTAAAGCGTACCTTGGAACCCCGAGCGGCCTCGCCTCAGGCGCGCTTAAAAGTGATCCGCGAGCTAAACACCGCAGGCATTCCAGTGGGTACGTTGGTCTCACCGATTATTCCTGGCCTTACTGACCACGAAATTGAACGCATTCTTGAAGCGGCCAGCCGCGCTGGCGCGCGCACAGCAACGTGGATGCTGCTGCGCCTGCCCCATGAAGTCGCACCAATGTTTGAAGCATGGCTACAAGCCCACTACCCCGAGCGAGCCGCTAAGGTAATGAGCCTGATTCGCCAATGCCGAAGCGGCAAAAACTACGATGCACAATTTGGCAAACGCTTCCGGGGTGACGGTGTATTTGCTGACTTGATCGCCCAACGCTTTAATCGCGCCAGCCGCCAGTGGAACATGCAGCCACGCACCGAACAGGGTCTGAACACCCGCGACTTTCGACCACCCCAGGCGCAAGGGGATTTATTTTATTAGCTCGCGCGCTTAAATAGGCAAAAGTGTTTTTTGCCTTTTTGTACTATCCAATAGGTATCAAATAACGCGAAGCTTTCCTCCAAGCGGGTTTGCGTGGCCCGTTCGCCATTGAGTCGCACTGCCCCCTGCTCAATCAGCTCACGAGCTTGGCGTTTAGAGCCAACTAAACCACCTTTGACGAGTGCGCTGTCTAGCGGCTCTTCTGGCGATACCTGGATACATGGCAAACCATCTAGCGCTAGTTGCTCAAGCTCATGCAGCGTTAGCGTGGCAACGTCGCCACTGAAGAGCGCCTGGGAAATGCGCTGTGCGGTTTTAAGCCCTTCACCGCCATGCACGAAACGAGTGACGGCTTCCGCTAGTATCTTTTGTGCCTGGGGCTTACCCGCCACGGTTCGATCATTGGCTTCAATCTCGTCAATTTCATTACAGCTAATAAAGGTGTAGTAGCGTAAAAAACGGTAGACGTCGCTGTCGTCAGTGTTTAGCCAAAACTGGTAGAAGTTATAGGGCGACGTTTGCTCTGGATCGAGCCACACAGTGCCACTTTCGGTTTTGCCGAACTTGGTACCGTCTGATTTGGTAATAAGAGGCAGCGTTATCCCCATGACCTGCTCACCATTGAGACGGCGGGTTAAATCGATACCGCTGACAATATTACCCCACTGATCGTTACCGCCAATCTGCAAACGGCAGCCCAGCGTGCGATTTAAATAGGCAAAATCGTAGGATTGCAGTAGTGCGTAGCTAAACTCGGTGAACGACATTCCCTGATCGGGGCGCTCTAAACGCTGCTTGACCGATTCCCGGTTAATCATGGCATTCATGGAAAAGTGTTTGCCCACATCACGGAAGAACTCGATCACATTAATTTCGCTAATCCATTCTGCGTTGTTGACTACCTTAAACGGCGCCTCTAAATGCGCAGCCATCAGCCAGTAGATTTGCTCATTTAACGCTGTCACCCATCCCTTAACGGTTTCTGGAGGATTGAGCGATCGCTCGGTGGCTTTGAAACTAGGGTCGCCAATCATTCCCGTCGCGCCGCCAACCAAGGCAATGCCATGATGCCCTGCATCCTGAAAGCGCTTAAGCATTAATAGTGGCACTAGATGCCCAATGTGCAGGCTGCCCGCTGTAGGGTCGAAGCCACAATAGATGGTTTGCGGGGTGCTAAGCAGCTCGTTGAGCGCCTGCTCATGGGTCGACTGTGCAATCAGCCCACGCAGCTGCAGGTCCTGCAATAATACCGAAGCGTTCATGATGCTGTCCCTTTGCGGTTAATCAATGACATTAGGCTAAGGGGCACCTAGGTAAAGAGCGATATCCCTATAGGGACAAATAGGGATAAAGGCATTGGTCAGCGGTGGTCAGGCCCAGCTGACGACGCCACGATATGATTGAGAAACAGGCTGAATAGCTCACTCAGTGAGGCAACGCCCAACTGGGCATATATGCGTTTGCGATGATTTTTAACCGTACCGTGGCCTATCGCTAAGTATTCAGCAATCTCTTGGCTATCCATCCCCTGCACCATCAATGCAGCGACCTGCTGCTCTCTTGCTGTTAATAGCGTTTTCCCAAAACTACCAACAGATTGGCGCAACGTTGCCGCGATATCACCGTTCACTGTCGCACTGGCCAAGTGGAAAGGTGTGTTCCAGTGCTGCTGGCAAAGCGCAGAAAGCACGCTCAGATAGCAAGTTACCTGATGACGCTCGGCATCGGTAAAGCGCACCTGCGGTTCGGCGCGCCCCTTCAGTTTCCCCAGGTACACCACAATCCACCGAGCTTCACTTAAGTACAGGGTAATGCATAGCTCATCCTGCCAGCCTGTTTGCTGGTAAAAATCCTGTTGGTAGTCACCATCCCTGTACTTAAACGAGTCAATATTTTTCGCCGTGAAAACCCCCTCTTTTTGCTGCTGGGCAAGCAATAGCAAAAACGGGTCATCCTGGTAGGCATCCATCAAGTAGCGCTGGAACAGAAGCTCGCGCTGCTGATGTAGAGAGTCGAATAGATAAATAGGATGCTTGCCGGGTCGGCAGCCGACAATAACAGCGCAGTCGAAGGTGACTAACCGACTTAGTAGCTTGGTAAAAGCGGAGGTAAAGTGGGTAGTGCGCAATGCGCTAATGGCACTAGCCAGTGCCTGGTTAAGCTCACTTGAAGATGCCGTCACATTACGATGCATCGCATTACCGTTAACCATTCCCATCTCGGCCTTAAAGTTACGTTATGCTGGGCTAATTATTCTACAGCAATTTTGTTTTCTAACAGGACAATGCATGACCAAGGCCTTAAGCAAAACCAAATCAAGCTTCTATCGTCGCCTGTATGTGGCGCATTTAATTGCCCAGGGCGTGGCGAGTGTGCCTGCGATAATCGAGGCCACTGGCATGCCTCGCCGTACAGCCCAGGACACAATCACCTCGCTTGCGGAGATGGATATCGAGTGCGTATTCGAGAAAAGCGAAGGCGAACGCCACAATATCGGCCACTATACGATTAAGCACTGGGGTGCTGTTGACCGCCATTGGGTGGCCGATAACGCGGAGCGTTTGAGGCAGGCGCTGGGCTATCGCTAAATTCATCGGTTTCCGCCCAGGCCAGCCTTGCTGCGTTGAGCGTAACGCTGAGTGAACTGGCTGCCATTGCCAGCACAGCCACCAGTGGCGGTATCGCCATCGCCACCACCAGCCCTAACGCCAAGGTGTTATAGATCGCTGAAAACGCAAGATTTTGCATCATGACGCGGCGCGTACGCCGAGCGATTGCCAACAGCAGAACAACGCCCCCCACCCCAGGCGTTAACAGCTGAGCGGAAGCGCCTTCACGGGCAGCGTCGCTGGCCTGCATCGGGGCAATACCCGCACCCGCAGCGGCCAAACAGAGCGTATCGTTAATGCCATCCCCCACATAGAGCGTGGGGGATGGCAACGCGCCGAGCAGCCTCGCTTTCGCCTCAGGCGAACGCTGGGCATAGCACGCCTGTTTCGGCAAGCCCACTTGCTGGCCAAGCCAACTTACGGGGCCCTGACGGTCACCACTGATCATCGCCAGCCCATAACCCAACATTTGTAGCTGCTGAATGGTCGCTTGGGCATCGGCTACCGGCTGGTCTGCTAGATAAAACGTGGCAAGCCAACCCCGGCTATCGGCCACCACGACGTGCGAAGCGAAACGGTAGGCGGGATCTTGAGCGCTATCAGGCAGTGTTAGGCCCTGCTGTTCAGGGCGTTTTTCGAGCTGCTGTATAACCCAATCAGCACTGCCCAGCCACCACTGCTTGCCATCGGCAAAAACGATGCATTGCCCAGCCCCAGGGTACTCAATCACTTGCCGGAACGTATAATCAGGCTGATTCGCGCAGCCCTTCCCCCAACCCATCAGAGCGTTGGCTAGCGGGTGTTCACTATTGCGAACGGCTGCGAAGAGCTGACGCTTAAAAACGTCAGCATCCGTGTGGCGACGCAGACAAGCGTGCAGCACACGATGCTGACCACTGGTTAACGTGCCGGTTTTATCAAAGGCAATGGCACGTACGTTGGCAAGCGTTTCCAGAGCGGCAGGATCACGCAGGGCAACGCCTTGTTGCATAGCCTGGCCGCTACCCGCAAGACTTGCCAGCGGCACCGCCAATCCGACAGCGCAAGGGCAGGCCACCACCAACACCGAAAGTGCACGCACAGCAGCCTCTTCCCAACCTAACCCAACCAGCATCGCGGCAGGCAGCGTCAGCAACGCCAATAGCAATGCAGTAGGGCTTAGCCATGCCGCAAACCGGTCGGCCAATTTGTGTAACTCGCCCTTTTTCGCCTGAGCGCGACGCATCTGCTCGCACAATTTATCCACTCGGCGTTGCCCAACAGTGGCGGTTACCGTCACTCTTATTGGCCGTGCATTGATACCTGCCGCATAACGACAGCCTGCATAAACTCGCTGTCCTGGGTTCATAAAGCGCGGTACGCTCTCACCGGTTAACGTAGCGGTATCCATCCACCCTGACGTCTCCAGTGTGCCATCTAACGCGATACGCTCACCGGGAGCCACTTCAATTTGAGCGTGCAAGGCCACCTCCTCGGCAGGCAGCGTTATGCGCTGATCGCGCTGCCATACGGACACCCTCATGCTAGGCAGCGCCAACCCTTCGAAAGCTTTTAACCCCCGCTGTCTGCATAGGGTTTCCACCAGCCGCCCGACGAGCAAAAGCACAATCAGCATCACCGCGGTATCAAAATACACCTCCACCGAGCCACGCCACAAAAGCCCTACCGATACCAGCATCGCCCCCGCTACACCTAAGCTTACCAGCACATCCATACCGGGGCGCTTAGCCTGCAGCGTGCGCCACCCTGCTCGATAGAAAGGGAGTCCTGCATAGAACACCACGGGTAGCGCAAATGCACCAGAGATCCATGCCATCACACTTTCTAGCTGCGTAGTAGGTAGCGCGCCAGCGTAAATAAGCAGCGATGCCAGCATCGTCCACATGCCGAACACTGCGCCAACAATGAGACGAAGCACCAGATAGCGGCTCTCTTTTTCAAGGCGAGCATGGGCATCTTGAACACCTTCAAGCGCCGTTAACCGATAGCCAATTCGCCTGATGCTGGGCGCCAATGCAGCCAGCTGGATGGCCTTAGGGGTGCCTTTGACCCATACCGTCGCCGTTGGATAGTGAACGCTCGCCTCAACGACGCCAGGTAGGCGCTTCAGCGTGCCTTCCACAGCCAACGCACAGCTGGTACACCACATGCCGTGCAGGCTATAAAGCGGTGCCTCTACCGGTTCTTTATTCTGGCGCTGATGTTCTTCATCAACCATCGCTTGTCAACCGTGTTACAGGCAAGGTGGCACACCAATAATGGGCAGTGCCACAAACACGACGCTGAAGGCAGAGAACAGATACAAACCCGCCGATACCACGGCATTGAATCGATCTCGCCCCTGGTGCTGTTTCGCCACCACATAACACCCCCAGGTCAGCAACAGCAGCAAGCCGGTAGTCACGATGCTGACTATCAGCAGCCCGCCGTTCAGCAACGTAAAAACGCCTTGCTCAGGGGCAGGGGCAAAGGCTTCACAAGCCACCGCGTGCCCACCATAAACAGCAATAAACCAAATGCACCACAGTGTGAGACCCACCACAAAGTGCAGTGGATGTGTTAAATGCAGGCGTTTCAGCATGGCGTCCATGGTGATTACCCTCCTACTACGCGAGGCAGTATGGCGATCGAGCCCACTAATACCAAGAAGGTCACCACGTTATAGCGCCAAAGCTGAGTAACAACCGCTGGCTCGAAAGGCGCATGGGTACCCACATAGCCATAGCCCACGCGTAAGCCTTGCATCAGCGTAAGAACAACGGCCAACCCCCCATGAAATAGCACATATATCAACCCTACCAGTAACACCGCATCATGACTGGTTTGGGTCGGTGACAGGTTGGCGCTATATAGTACCCACGCCGTTAAAGCGACTTGTACAGCCCCCAGCGTGCCAGCCAGATACAAGCCTACCCTCAATCGATCATCACACTGATGGCGCAGCCCTCTGACCAGTTTTTCCATCACCACAGCGCCCGCCGCTATCGCGATGCCAGCAGCGGCCAGCAGAGGTAGCGAGAGCGGCGATGTGTCTGGCATGCGCCACTCCGGAGACACCGTCCAAAGATAAAACCAGCCAAATAGGTAAGATAGAAAAAATGAGCCGTTGGCCAGCAAGAACACCGCCATTGCCCACAGCCCTGGGCCATCCATGGTACGCGAATGAAGTGGCGGGTCACCTGGGGCAACAGCAGCCTCCGGTGCTGCGATAGGATGAGCGCCGTTTTCCCACGACCAGCGCAGTAAAAACACGCCAGCAATCAGTACAAAAATGCCTGCCAGCGCATACACGCGTACTAGCAAGCTAATACAAACCACTGCCAACGCTGCTGCCGCCAGTAGTGGCCACCAGGAGTTGCCTGGCAGATGAATAATTTCCCGTACTTTGCCGGTGATCGGGTCGGTGCCCCACATTTCCCGCCGACCATGAACCGGTACCGCTAACCCATGCTTTCCTTCCGCCATTGTGTAGGGCAGCTTGGGGTCGTCCCAGAGCGGGTGGCGAGTTTCGACGTTAGGCAGGCTGATAAAATTATAGGCGCTGGGAGGCATGCTATTAGCCCACTCTAACGTGTCAGCGTTCCAAGGATTATGTTTCGCGGGTTTGCCGAAGCGAAAGTGCAACGCTATATCTAGCAGCACCATGGCGATACCTGCTGACAAAACAAAACTACTCACTGATGAGAGCAAGTTATAGATCTCCCACCCTGAGCCAGCCTCGTAGGTATAAACTCGGCGAGGCATACCTAAAAGGCCCGTCCAGTGCATGATCAGGAACGTACCGTTGAAGCCTAAAAAGGTCAGCCAGAAGCCCCAGCGGCCAAGGTTTTCTGATGGCATCCGTCCCGAAAATAGCGGCAGCCAATAATAAAGCCCGGCGATAAGCGGGAAAAACATGCCGCCCACCAGTACATAGTGCATGTGAGCCACCACAAAATGGGTATCGTGCACCTGCCAGTTAAACGGCACCAGCGCCAGCATCACTCCTGTTAAGCCACCGCAAACAAAGATAATCAAAAAGCCCATCACCCAAAGCATCGGCAGCTTCATTTTGGGTTTTCCCAGCCATAGCGTGGCTAACCATACAAACACTTGGATAGCAGTGGGCACGGCTACCAACATGCTCGCTGCTGAGAAAAATGCCTGTGCTAGCTGTGGAATGCCCACCGTGAACATGTGGTGAACCCATAACCCAAAGCTAATAAACCCAGTCACGATAATCGCAAAAACGACCCAGCCGTAACCGACAATGGGCCGCCCAGCAAATACCGGTATTAACGTAGAGACAATACCTGCCGCGGGCAGGAAAATGATGTAAACCTCGGGGTGACCAAACAGCCAGAATAGGTGCTGCCAAAGGATAGGGTCACCGCCACCTGCGATTTCAAAAAACGGCATTCCCACTGCGCGCTCCAGCTCAAGCAGTACGCTAGCTAAAATTAGCGGGGGAAAGCCGATCACAATCATCAGCGCCATGGCCAGAATGTACCAAGCAAACAGCGGCATTTTATGCAGTGCCATGCCCTGTGTCCGGGTGCGCAAAATCGACACTACCAACTCAACACCCGCCGAAACCGCCGAGATTTCCACAAAGGTGATGCCTAACAACCAGAAGTCCGAGCCAAGACCCGGTGCATATTCACTGCTGCTCAACGGGGTGTACATAAACCAGCCGCTTGAGGGAGCCATTTCAATAATCAGGCTGAACGTTAAAATAATGCCGCCAAACAGGTAGCAGAAATAACCCAACGAGGTTAACCGTGGGCACACCAAGTCACGGGCACCAATCATTTTGGGTATTAAGTAAATTGCCAGCCCTTCAAGCATGGGAATGGCAAATAAAAACATCATCACCGTGCCGTGCATGGTGGTGACCTGGTTGTAGATATCCGGTGACATAAAGTCTTGATCAGGCATCGCCAACTGGGTGCGCACCAGCATCGCGAGAATGCCGCCGATCAAGAAAAACACCATACCAGTGACCATAAAACGTAGGCCAAGGGTGGTGTGGTTGACGATAGTTAAGGCTTTAATTCCCTTTGGATTTCCCCAAATATCATGCAGTTCTTCGTGCAACTGCTGAGGATCATGTTCGACCGCTTCTTGATTCACGCTTTTCATGGGGTCAAGGTCTCCAGCCAAGCACCCAGGGCATCCAAGGTGTCCATTTCAAGGTCATCATGGGCAGGCATTTTATTGCCAGGCTTAAGCGATTGATGATGCTTGAGCCAACGGCTAACGGCACCCTCCTCCATGGCGATAACCCCCGCGCCTAACGTGGCGCGACTGCCAATATCCGACAAATCCGGCCCTATCGTGCCGCTACTAACGCCTGCCACCCGATGGCAGCTGGCGCAGTGGTTTAGAAACGCCTCGCGCGCGTCATCATGAGCGGTATCCGCGGTGGCCGCCTCACTAAGTTGCTCATCTTGTCGGCTAGCCAGCCATGTATCGAACTCCTCGCGAGGCATCGCTTCAACATAGAGATGCATATTGGCATGCCCCACACCGCACAGCTCTGCGCACTGGGCACCAAATACCGCCGGTATATCTGCTTCCAGGCGAATCTTGTTGACCCGCCCTGGAATCATATCGATTTTGCCCCCTAGGCGCGGAATCCAGAAGCCATGGATAACATCAGCTCCGCTCACATGAAAATCTACCGGCTCTCCTACCGGCATCACTAAGTGATTGGCGGTCACTACGACGTTGTTGCCTTCCTGGTCGCTCCCCTGTGCCTGCAGATAGCGCACTTCAAACCACCACTGGTGGCCAATCACTTCGATGACGTCTGGTGGATCACTTATAGGCAGCGGCAGCATACGTTGGCCAGCGGGAACCCCAAATGCTAACAGCGCGGTAATACTGGCGACCGGTAATATAATGCCCCCTCCTACAATCCAGCGGCGGGCAATGCGGCGCTCCTGTGCAGGGGTGCGAACAACGTCCCTAGGCTTAAAGGCGTAAAGCCAACAAGCCGTTACCCCGATCAGCACTACCGTGCCAAAACCGAGCATCACCCACCAGATGAAGCGCACATCTCGCGCAGCCTGGCCGGCAGGGTCTAAGATAGACTTATCGCCTGCACACCCCGCCAATGTCACCAACATCGCAAGCCATATGGCAAACAGTACGCGGTTGACCCATCGACGCGATGGGCGTTGAATGGCGAGGATGCACCTAGCGCAATTGCGTTCACTCATTAGCGGCTTCCCTAAGTTGCTATTTCCATGGATCTGTCCACAGGAAGTGACCATGACACAAACGCCCCAACGTTCGATTAAGAGCCGCGCTTCGCTGGCGGGACATCCGCTGCACCCAGTGATGATTCACTTTCCTGTCGCCGCCTTGATGGCACTGGTAGCCAGTGATCTGGCCTATTGGTATACCCACGACCCTTTTTGGCTGCGTAGCGGGCTGTGGCTGGCGGGTGTGGGTGCTTTTGGCGGCTGGATTGCCTCGATTGCCGGCATCATTGATTTGGTTACGGTGCCTAGGATTCGCCGTTTGATTACCGGCTGGAGCCACGCCATTGTGGCCGTTGTGATGCTCTCGCTGGCGTCGCTGAACTGGCTGCTTCGCTTCAATGAGCCGAGCGCTGTACTGCCTTGGGGAATTGCTATATCGCTGGTCACTGGGGGTCTGATCGCCTTGACGGGATGGCTCGGCGGACAGCTGGTTTACGAACACGCTGTTGGTGTGGACGTCGATTAAGCGCTTCTTCTGCACGACTGGACGCTTCATCATCACTTAGCTCCAGTTCAGCGGTTTAGCGAGCACAACCCCTAATACGCCTAACATACCTGCCAGCGCTAATAACAGCGCAAGCAGCGTAGCGGTCTTAACGCCGCTACTGATCCCCATCTCCAGGCGTAAAATTAACCAACCGAAACAGCCGTGGGCAGCCACCATCAGCACCACCGCCCCCAACTTCAGGATTAACCACCCACCAAGAAGGCCATGCAGTAGAAACAGTAACGTGCCGGACGCGATAGCGACCAGCGCCGCTGGCGTTGCAATAGAGTTGTAGAAAAACCGCGGCATCGGCGGTGCACTTTGGGCAAACCCAGCATCTTTGCGCAGCTGGAGCGCATGCAGAAGCAGTGCCGGTAAATAAAGAAGAGCTCCGCACCAGATGACCAGCGCGGCAATGTGAAGCAGTTTAAGCCATGGCATCGAGGCTTCCTTGCGTTGCGAAGGCAGAGTGGGATTTGTCCCTAATAACCTTAGTCAACCGATGCCAGTCTGGCTAGGTGATATGCCCAGAATCACGCAATAGAAATTTCGTAACCTGTGAATTTACGTAGATTAATCACGCCACTGTCGAACATAAGGTACTGCCCCTTAACACCTTGAAGCACGCCCTCTACCAGTGACTGCTTATCAAAATTATGCGAGACCACTTTGCGGGGAAATGTGAGCACGGGGTAGTGAAAGTCCAGCGGTTTTTCATCCAGCGTACGAATCGCATCCGCACCGTGCAGGTCGCGCAGCTGCCCTAGGCCGTCAGCTAGTAAATCGAATAACCGATCACGCTCAGCGACTAAATCGAGGGGCTCGACATCGCCCTTTAGCATGGCACGCCAGTTAGTGCGGTCAGCCACCTGCTCTTTGAACAGCATTTCGACAAACCCTGACTGCTGACGGGTGTTGACTTCAAGAACCGGCAGCGCCTGAATAGCCCCCTGGTCTAACCAGCGAGTCGGCATTTGGGTCTTGCGGGTAATGCCCACTTTCAACCCTGATGAGTTAGCCAAGTAGACAATATGCGGCTGAAAACAGTGCTTTTCACCCCACTCAGGCTCACGACAGGTACCCTGGTGATAGTGGCAGGTTTCCGGTTTCATAATGCACGTATCGCACTGAGCTAGACGCTTGAAACAGGGATAGCAGTGGCCCTGGGCAAAGCTTTTTTTGGTGGCTCGCCCACAATGGGTACAGGCAATCGCACCACTCCACGCAAGACGTAGATGTTCGCCAATACGCTCGTTAAGCGGCATACGGTGATCACCTGCCCGCAGGTGGTAGACCACGTTGTCATCCTGACGACTGGGCATAGCGGCCGCCATTTTTTGCAAACAGCCATTGACCGAGGATGGTGCTGGAACAAATACGTCGTTAGTCACGCGTCGCATCCCGGGCGAGGCCCGCCATTTCAGGAGAAACACCCGCGCCGGTGGCACCTGCGCCACAGGTACGCCGCTCTAGGTAGCCTACGCGGTTCTCTTCGGGCACGCTGTTTTCCACCTCATAGCGGATCACCGCTTCTAGGCAGAGTTCAGTCTGCTCCTCTGTCAAACGACGCCCATCAGGCCATTTACGCAGTGATACCGCTTGCTTAAGGCTTTCATAAATAGCAGGCGTCATCTGGTTGATCATTTTTTCGAAGGTCATATCGCT
The DNA here is from genome assembly GCF_013415115.1 of Vreelandella zhaodongensis. Classification (GTDB taxonomy): domain Bacteria; phylum Pseudomonadota; class Gammaproteobacteria; order Pseudomonadales; family Halomonadaceae; genus Vreelandella; species Vreelandella zhaodongensis. The sequence goes on from NZ_JACCDD010000011.1 coordinate 25,046, forward strand.
CATGGTCAGCACCTTTAGTGTTTGCTTCGTTTGGAGGAATAATACCAGCCTGTGACCAACCCCACGAGTAACCCACCGAGGTGCGCTTCGTTAGCCACGTTGCCAAAGCCTACACTGCCCGCCATATCAGTCATGGTAAACACCATCCACCCGAGCATGAAGACAACTAACATTTGGGGCACAAAAAAACCGCTCCCCGGGGCGCGGCGAGACATCAGCCAAACATGAGCCAGTAAGGCATACACAACACCAGACATGCCGCCAAATAGCACGGTGCCGGTGACATACTGCGCAATATTTGCCCCAACACCTGCGACTATCAGCAGGAGCAACATAGTACGGCTGCCCTGCAGAAACTCAACTTGACGGCCGAAGTACCACACCCACATTAGATTAAAGATCAAATGCATCCAGCCGAAATGTAAAAATGCAGGCGACAGTAGCCTCCATACCTGGCCTGACATAACGCTATCCATAAGACTGCCATACACTAACTGGCCACCAGAAATACCTACCGGCACAATCGTCAATGCGACAATAAGTTGATCGCCAAATACCCCTGTTAAAGCAAAAATGACCAAGCTAAGACCAATCATCAATGCTGTTACTGGCACCTCACGTAGCTTTGTCACGATACTCTGGGCGGCTGATGAGCGGCTAACGTGAGCGGTATTCATCGTCAGGGGTTCGCCCCGCTCCCAGCGGCTAACCAACGCTTTCAACTCGTCAACTTGGCGCGGGTCGGCTACCCACAGCAGTTGGCCGTCGGCTTCATCCGTAATGCGGTGACCAATGCGGTAGTGCCATAACGCCTTGCGCAGCTCTTGTGTGTCTGCGCCCGTGGGTAAGAGCATTACTGGATGCATGGCATCTTCCTTTTAACCAATAAGGTTTTAGCGCGACTGAACGCCACATGGCCAACGGATAAACGAAAAAAATCCGGCGGAGGGGGCCGCCGGATAAAAGCAAGGGATCATTCAAGGGAACACTTACTCTGATAACCGGCGGCAGGGTTAGTTCAGCAGTTTTGAAAAAAATATGTAACCATATGTAAGCAATAAATAAGGGAGTTAATCAAAGTCTATTTCCCAAGGCTTTGGCAATGCACGCTCCTCTTTTGGCACTTTTATCCAAACAAAGTGATCGGCATTTAAATGCGTTTCCCCACTCCAGCGATACGCGACCAACCGGCCAAATTTCACTGCACTGTAATCTAAGCAGGCAATATTAAGCGCCGGCAATGCTGGTATGCCCTCACACCAGTAGTGACCAATAAATAGCGGGGGCTGATCAGGGCCATAGTAACTAAGCCGCTGCCGCTCAGTGTCGGTAAGCATTCTCGTCTCTAGGTCACCGGGCAGGTTGTCAGGCTGGAAGACGACATCTCCCCACTGCTGCGGATTCGCAGACCAAAAATGGGCACGAAAGCTTTGCCTGGTAAAACCATCGCCAGAGTGAATTGCCACGCCGCTAGGCAGCGGTATATTAGGGCCACGGGTTAGTCGGTCAAGAATACGAAATGCTTGGCTTGAAGGATCGGTTGACTCAACCAGAAAACGACTGTCCATTCGAGCGTCTGGCGCGCGCAACTTTAGTTCTTGAATTAACACCTCATCCCAACAGGCATGCACCACACGTATACCGTCCAGCTCTAGGAATAGTGGAATGGTCTTAAACCAAGCCAGAGTATCTTCCCATTCGTTGGTGTAATCACGGTATTGAGCCAGCGTATCTTCAATAATACGGTTATGCCGCGGGGTATGCTCACGCAGCCAACGCTTGTTGCTACCTGGCGGCGCCGGGTGCGTGTAGGCCAACGCATTATACTCATGGTTCCCCATGACGATATGGGCTTCGCCCTCTTCGACCATTCGGCGAGCAATAGTCACCGCAAGGCGGATACGCGGCCCGCGATCAATCAGGTCGCCTAAAAAAATCACCTTTCGCCGAGAGTGTCGATATACCCCACCCCGCTGGTGATAACCAAGCTTTTCTAGCAGCGCCGCCAACGTGGCACCGCAGCCGTGGATATCGCCGATTAAATCATAGCCCTCCATGTTAATCCCCTAGCCGATGGCCCCAACCGAGTTTGCTTCGCAGTACTTCATAAAAATTATGCCCAATGGGGTGAACCAACTGCACGCGCTCTGGCTTGCGCTTAATCACCAACACATCGTCCGGCTTGGCCACCGCGCGGGTTTGACCATCACAACTAATATGGGGGTACGTCTGGTTGGTTTCACCAATATGGATACGAATTTCACTAGCCGCATCGATCACAATAGGGCGGCTGGAGAGTGTATGGGGAAACATTGGCACGAGCGTCACCACATCTAGCTTAGGGTGCATAATCGGCCCGCCGCCGGAAAGCGCATAAGCTGTAGAGCCCGTAGGGGTGGCAATAATCAGTCCGTCGCTGCGCTGGCTATAAACGAACTGCCCATCAATAAACAGTTCAAACTCAATCATGCGTACCGCTTTTCCAGGGTGCACAACCACTTCATTGAGCGCATCACCGCTACCTACGGCCACACCATTGCGGTAAAGCACAGCATCTAAGAGAAAACGCTCCTCTACCTCGAACGCGCCTGCTAATACTTCGCCAACGCGGACTTCTAACTCAACAGGGGAAATATCCGTCAAAAAACCTAAACGACCACGGTTGACACCTAAGATCAACGTGCCGCTGCTGCATAGCGTGCGCGCTGCACCTAGCAAACTACCGTCCCCTCCCACCACAATAACAAGATCACACAACTCGCCAAGCATTCGGCGACTTGCCTCAGGCTGACCATGATCCGGTAGTACTGTTGCGGTTCGATCCTCAACAAGCACTTTATAGCCGTGCTCAACAAGATAGCTGACTAACCGCTTGAGCGAATCAACCACTTTGTCACTGCCTAAACGGCCAATTAAGCCTATTGTTTTGAAAGGCGTGGTTTTAAAAGATTGCGCACGCTTGGCTTGGCTTACAGGCAATGAACCTGATGATGGGGTGTTAGACATGGATGGCTCTCGCTAGCATCAACCCCATATTATGGAGAGTATGGTGGTGTCGAGCAAATAACCCAGCGTAACGCAGAACCACTAGCTACCCTGGGCAAAACAATGGCTTAAATTAATTAAGCTGATATAGCACTGCGGCGTTGCAACCACCAGTGGTTTAACCACAGCGATGCCGCCATGATGGCTGCGCCCAGGATCAGCTTACCCATGTCAGCGTCGCGGTTCCAAATCACTAAATTGACCACCAGACCTGCAGGAACCAAGGCATTATTCATTATTGCCAATGTGCCAGCATCTACTTTGGTGGCGCCCTGGTTCCAAGCAAAATAGCCAATACCGGAAGCTATCAAGCCAAGCCAAGCTAACACGCTCCACTGCATGGACGTACTGGGTAACGCCGACATATTGCCAAACAGCAGAAAGGCGGGAAGTGCGACAACCATTGCGCCAATAAAGAACCAGCCAAACACGTTATGCCATGCCAGTGTAGGTGGCAGATCGGCCGCCAAGCGGCGGTAACCTACTTGGCCGATAGCAAAGCACAGGTTAGCTCCTTGTACCACCAAAAAGCCTAGCCAAAAGCCGCTATCAATACCGTCGTAACGTATCACCCCCGCTCCAAGTACCGCGAGCACTGCTGTGACTAGGTAGATAGGCGTGAAACGCTTAAACATAAGGTCGTCTAACAGAGCGATATAGACCGGCGTGAAGATGGTGAAAAGTAGTACTTCAGGAACCGACAACAGCAAAAATGATTGATAGAAAAAGGTGTACATAACACCTAACTGCACTGCGCCAAGTGCCATTAGCGCTAAACGCTGCCGACCACGTAACAAGCTTGGGCGTAAAAACGGCAAAAAGACCAGCATAGCAAGCGTTACACGGACTAACACGGCAAAGTAACTATCTACCTGCCCAGCCAAATACACGCCAATCAAAGAGAATGAGAACGCCCACAACGCCGTCACACTTACAAGATAACCCATCCGTAAACCCCATCAAAAAGCATAAGTTGACTGAGATTATACGCGCTTAATAGCACCTGCCAATGGGCCAACTACGTTATGCACGACCTAGCGCTTGTTTAGCCATAAAAACGCGTACAGCACACCGGGCACCCACCCCAATAGCGTGAGCACGATACTAATGACTAAACGTTTCGTCCCACCATCCGTAAGCCCTACTGCCAAAGGTGGCAACAGAACGGCTAGCGCGCGATAGGCCAGCCCCAGCGCTGCTGGCTCTAACGCGGAGCCTGACGCTTGGTGTGGCGACGCCTTTTGAAGAGATTGTGATGTCTCTTCATCAGACGATGCCGATACCTGCCTGGGAGGGATAAAATACTCTACAGCTGCCTGAGCTTGCTCAGCCTGCTCTTTTTCTTTGGCAAGCGCTTTACGGTGGGCATCTTTATCGATTTTTTGCTCTAAGGTATCAGCACCTTCTGCAAGATCATCGTGGTGACGCTCCCAATCTTCCCAGTCATGGGGCGTGCCCGACTTTGGGCGCTGATGACCCGAACCACGCGCACGCTCCCAAGCTTTTTCCTCCAGGGTATTCGGCCGATCAGGATCTGAATCTAAGCCAACGCCTTTACGGTTAAGGTATTCACGCGCGTCCATAAAGACTCCTTGAGCGTTTGAAAGAGAAGTAAAACGTTGAATGTCATAGATATGAGGGGTAGTACAGAGCTCGTTAAATCTCCTACAGTAAGGTAATCGGCGATAAAGTGTCGATCTACGTTTCCCTTTAGCCACTGCACACGCTGAGTCAAGGAGTGCTCCAATGAATAAAAAGATTCCGGATACTGTACGCGATATTATGTCCCGCGACTGTTACCGCGTGTCTGGGGATACCTCTATTACCACCTTAGCCCAAGGTTTAGCACTTCACCGCTTGCCGGGTGCTCCCGTGGTAGATGCATCCGACCGGTTAGTCGGCTTTATTTCCGAGCAAGATGTTCTGGGGCGTGTATTAGACAGCATTTATCACGATGATGAAGCCCCTCTGGTGCGCGAATTAATGCGTCAAGATGTGCTAACGACAACGCCAAATAAAAGCATTACCGACCTAGCACAAGAGATGTTAGGCCCGAAACCTAAGATTTTTCCCGTCGTTGAGCAGCAAAAACTGGTTGGCATCGTCACACGCCGCGATATTTTGATTGCTTTGCTAACTATTCGCCGCCACTGACGGCCAGTTACGGGCTGATAGGATTAGCCGTTTGCAGCAAAAGTGTCTTGACTAGTAACCAAAAAAAACCGCTGCTTTAAAGCAGCGGAAGCAAAGGATCGAAAACAATAGGCTGTACAACACGTTTACGACTGCTATCGCGATGTTGCCTGTGCATACTCTGACACTCTGCACAGGAAAAGTTCGCAAAATGGCAAAATTTTCGTCTTTGGTGGAGCAAGCGTATAATAATTTGTTAACGCCACACCCACTCATATACTGACCCTGCAGGGAGCTTTGTATGGCGCTGTACTTTCTAGTGTTTGGCGTCTGTTTATTGATAATAGGTGCCGTGGTGCTGATATTGATGACAGTGGGCACCCCCCGTTACCGCACGGAACCTAGCGACCTGCTCACTTTGTTTGACAAGGCACTGGAAAGCAATATCAGCGAAACCGAATGGAATACGACCATTGGTTACCCCATTCGTCATGATGACTATTTAGACAGCGTGCGCCGCCGCGCAGCGCGATTAATGGAAACCCACGGGCGTCGGTGGCAGATTGCTCAGGGTAAACCGCTACTTAACCAGGAGGGTTACGAAGAGTTAAAAGCATTACGTGATCATCTAGCAGCACATACAGCGCTTCAACAGCGCTGACAGGCCAGCAGTGCCGAGGAGAACTCCATGCCGAGCACCATTCGTCAAATACCTTTAGAAAGTGCCACACAGCACCACTCTCACGACTTTCATCAAATTGTGATTACGCTATGTGGTTCGTCTGAGTTTGAGATCGAAGGCCTCGGCGGCAGAGTAAATGCGTTTTCAGGTTGTATCGTCCCTGCCAATCATGAACATTTTTATTCAGGTAACGGGCACAACCGCCAGCTGATTCTCGACCTGCCTGAAGATGCCCCAGCACTGACCGGCGAACACCGTGAACTGGTCGCCCTGTTTGATGCACCGCGTTTTTTTGCGCTTGACAGCCCGTTGCGTCACTACCTTGCATTTGTAGAAAGCGAACTCGTCCAAGGATTTGACACGTCTGCTATGTCTTTTCAACAAGACCGCTTGGCAGCCACCTTGCTGGGGTCATTAAAAGCTCGCCTAGGCGCAACCGAAAGCGCTGCTCAACGGCGTCTTAACCTGGATCAGATTGACCGTTTTATCCGCCGTCATCTAGCTGATGAGCTCAGGGTAGCTGATCTAGCCAAACTGGCCTGCCTAAGTGAAGCTCACTTCTCCGAACGGTTTCGCGTTCAAACCGGCCTTTCTCCCTGGCAGTATGTACGTCGCCAGCGCCTACATGCAGCCCGCCAGCTTATACAGCAAAGCCGTTTGCCATTAACTGATATTGCCATTCAAACGGGCTTTGCAAATCAAAGTGCACTTTCTCATGCTTTCCGCCGCAGCTATGGGCTATCGCCCCGGCAGTTACGACAAAGTGGAGCAAGTTCCTCTATCGACTCGCCCGCTCGTTCAACGTCAAATTTATCGACGTCGGCTGCTCCAGTAGAGCCTAGCGCCCTCTCTCCTAGATAACTGTTAAGCATCTTTTACAACCTCAGTGGGTATGCCTCAGTCCCTGTTGGCAGGCTCTTAAAAACTCAACTAAAGTATTAAAAATCGTTCCTTACCGCGAAATTGACACGTTTTGCCATGGAAACGACATACACCTAGCAGCTGCTCACACTACATTCGAACGCTAGCTTGGGCACTATGCCCAGACATTTTTTATTTCGGTTATTTGCTTCAGCTTTTCGATTCTGTTCAGACTCACGGGTGCCTCAATGCTCAATGCCAAGAAAATGCGTGACCCAGCCATCTGGCAAACTGATCTTGATACGCTTATGCAGCGTATTAGTGATCACTATCTTGTCGATGAAGATACCTTTGTCAGTGAGCTCATTAAGGTTCTCGATGCTGACAGTGACGATTTCGCGCGCATTGAATCGAACACAGCGGCGCTAGTGCGTGATGTCCGTAAAATGGATACTGCTGTCGATACAATCGATGAGCTACTGCAGCAGTACAGCCTGGACACCCATGAAGGCTTAATGCTGATGTGTTTAGCAGAAGCCATGCTACGCATACCAGATAAAGCCACCGCCGATGCACTGATTGAAGACAGACTTGGCCCCGCAGACTGGCAGTCCCACCTAGGTAAAAGCGAATCATGGATGGTGAACGCTTCCACTTGGGGCCTATTGATGACTGGGCACGTGCTGAAGCTCGATCACCCAAAAGAGGGCCAGCCTGCCCACTTCATTAATCGCATGGTTAATAAAGTAGGTGAGCCGGTTATTCGTCGCGCCATGATGGAAGCGATGAAAATCATGGGCAAACAGTTCGTTTTGGGACGCGATATTAATGAAGCGCTAAAGCGCTCTAAACCGCTCTTCAATAAAGGCTACACCTACTCCTACGATATGCTGGGCGAGGCAGCGCGCACCCGTGCTGACGCTAAGCGCTACTATGATGACTACGCACGCGCCATCGAGCAGGTCGGCAAGGCCTGCAAATCACTGGGTGATAAAACCCCTGCGCCTTCGGTCTCCATTAAGTTGTCGGCCCTTCATCCACGCTATGAGTTTGGTCGCCGCGAGCAGGTACTTGCCGAGCTAGTTGACACGGTCATTAAGTTAGTCACTAAAGCCCGTGAGCTTGACGTGGCTGTGACGATCGATGCTGAAGAAGTTGATCGCCTAGAGCTGTCACTCGACGTTTTCCGCGCGATATATCAAAGCAACGCGGTGAAAGGATGGGGACACTTTGGTCTTGTCGTTCAGGCATATTCAAAGCGCGCCTTGCCGGTACTCCACTTCATTAACCGCCTGGCCGAACAGCAAGGCGACGAAATTCCTCTGCGTTTGGTGAAAGGTGCTTATTGGGATAGCGAAATCAAGGAGTCACAACAGCTTGGGGTCGATGGCTACCCAGTATTTACTCGTAAAGCGTGTACGGACGTGGCCTACTTGGCGTGCGCGCAGTTCCTGCTATCCCACAATACCCGTGGCCGTATTTTTCCCCAATTTGCGACGCACAATGCTCACACAGTCACGACCATTCTTGAACTCGCCAACCACGATAGCCGCCCCTTCGAATTCCAGCGCTTACACGGCATGGGTGAAGCCCTTTACGACGCGGCTCTAGAGCGCGCGCCTAAAGGAACTTACTGCCGAATTTATGCCCCGGTTGGTGCCCATAAAGATCTACTGCCCTACTTAGTACGTCGCCTGCTTGAAAATGGTGCTAACTCCTCTTTCGTTCACCAAATTGTCGACCCAGACGTCCCTGTAGAATCATTGTGCCAACACCCCATTGAAACGCTCCGTCAGCATAAAACGTTCGCTAATAAGCGCATTCCGCTGCCAAAAGATATCTATGGGCCAAAACGCCGCAACTCTCGCGGCGTCAATCTTAATATTCGTAGCCACTTCGACCCGTTAATGGAGAAAATGCGGTCGTTTATGGATAAGCAGTACCCAGCGAAGCCGCTGCTGGCCTTTGATGTTGCGGACGATGCCGCGAACACTCACAAAGTAACCTCGCCTTTTGATCGCCGCAAAACCGTGGGCAGCGTTCAGTGGACCAGCAAGGATCAAGCCGCCAAAGCACTCGATGCAGCTTGGCAAGCGTTCCCACGCTGGGAAACGACCCCGGTTACCGAGCGCGCTGATATCCTACGCCGCTTGGCCGATTTGATGGAAGAGCACATGCCAGAGCTAATGACGCTCTGTTCACGTGAAGGCGGCAAACTGCTCACCGACGGTGTTGATGAAATCAAAGAAGCGGTCGATTTCTGCCGCTACTATGCCATGCGCGCTGAAGAAGCCTTTGGTGAGCCGATTGAACTGCCTGGCCCTACTGGTGAATCCAACCGCTTGATGATGGGTGGTAAAGGCGTATTTGCAGCTATCAGCCCCTGGAACTTCCCAGTAGCTATTTTCTGCGGCCAAATTGTTGCTGCTGCCGTTGCTGGCAACACCGTACTTGCCAAACCCGCTGAACAAACCTCGATTGTTGCCCACCGCGTTATTGAACTGCTTTACGAAGCAGGCATGCCACGTGATGTGGTTCAGTTGCTGCCTGGTGACGGCCCCACAGTAGGTAGTGTCTTAACCTCTGACCCTCGCATTACGGGCGTGGTGTTTACCGGCGGCACGGATACGGCGCAGATAATCAACCGTGCTCTCGCCGCTCGGGAAAATGCACCGCTGCCGACACTGATTGCCGAAACAGGCGGCATGAATGCCATGATTGTTGACTCTACCGCGCTACCGGAGCAGGTAGTTGTGGATGTAATTCAGTCCGCCTTCCAAAGTGCCGGTCAGCGCTGCTCCGCGCTACGGGTGCTTTATCTACAAGACGATGTTGCTGACCGCGTCATTGAAATTCTCAAAGGCGCCATGAACGAGTTACGAATTGGTGACCCGCGCGATTTAGGCACCGACGTGGGCCCGGTCATTGATGAAGACGCGCGTCAAGGTTTAATGGCGCATATCGAAAAACTCAAGGGCGAAAACCGTTTAGTCGCAGAAACACCGATGGCGGCTGAACACACCCAACATGGCACCTTCGTTGCGCCCACCGCCTTTATCATCGACAGCATTGACTCACTTACCCGAGAGCAGTTTGGCCCCATACTGCACATTGTGCGTTATAAAGCTCGCGACCTCGACCGCGTTATCTGTGACATTAATGGTCGCGGGTACGGCCTTACTTTTGGGGTACACAGCCGCAACGAATCATTTGCTGCTGAAATAGCGCAGAAAATGCGCGTAGGCAACGTGTATATCAACCGCAACATCATCGGTGCGGTGGTTGGCGTTCAGCCATTCGGCGGACAGGGTCTGTCAGGTACCGGCCCCAAAGCAGGTGGCCCGCACTACCTACAGCGTTTTGTGACTGAAAAAACGATTACCAACAACACCGCCGCTTTAGGTGGCAACGCGTCGCTGTTGGCGCTAGGCGATGAGTGAATAGCTCATCAAAACTAATAACCTGAACTCCTGAAAAGGAACCGTCTCATGGTTGACAATAATAGAGTGACTGCCTTTACGTTCACGGCCTATCCAGGCCGTAAGCTGGGCACAGGGAACTTTGCAAAACGTGACCACAGCCTAACTGACAACCTCCCTAGCGGGTGCTCGCTAGTGTCAGTAACGTGAATAAAAGGGGTTAACAAAAAATACAACCGTGCCATTGCTGAGCTTTTTTCGGTAAGCGCACAAAACCTGTCGGCGCTAGGATTGTACGAAAAGTCAGCCTACACAGGCATTTTTCGCACATAGCCTAGCTCCGTTCTGACGAAATGGAGAAGTTTCATGGCTGCTGGTGTTTGGATTAGTTTATTTGGTTATTTTGCGCTGATGATCGCCATAGGCGTTTACGCAATGCGCAAGTCGACGTCTTCATCCGAAGATTACATGCTTGGTGGTCGTACCCTGAGCCCAAAAGTAGCGGCGCTATCAGCAGGCGCTTCTGATATGAGTGGCTGGTTGCTCTTAGGGCTACCTGGTGCCATGTTTGTTTCGGGCCTAGGCTCCGCCTGGATTGGTATAGGCTTATTGGTAGGGGCGTTTTTCAACTGGCTGTTGGTCGCTCCACGCCTGCGTGAACAGACCATTCATTATGGTAACGCCATTACCATCCCAGCCTTTCTAGCGAATCGCTTTCCAACACGCGCACTTTCTCTGCGCACTGTCTCGGCTATCGTGATCGTTATCTTTTTCGCAGTATATACAGCGTCAGGTTTAGTAGCGGGCGGCAAGCTTTTTGAAAGCGCGTTTAGCGGTATTTATAACTTTGGCGATATGAGTAATTACGGCATGGGTGTGATGATCACGCTAGGTGTCGTACTTATTTATACGGTAGTTGGCGGTTTTCTAGCCGTGAGCATGACGGACTTTGTCCAGGGCTGCATCATGATGTTTGCTCTAATCATCATGCCTGCAGTGGTACTGTTTGGTGAAGGTGGCGGCGGTTTCTCTCAAGCGTCTCAAACCCTAAATGAGGTCGATCCCACGCTGTTATCCTGGACGTCGGGGCTAACCTTCATCGGCTGGCTGTCTGCGGTTACCTGGGGGCTGGGCTACTTTGGTCAACCACATATCATTGTGCGCTTCATGGCTATCCGGTCACAGCAAGATGTTCCTGTTGCCCGTAACATTGGTATGGGCTGGATGCTAATCTCACTGATTGGTGCCGTTTCTTTGGGCATCTTTGGTCGAGCTTATGCAATTCGTAATGGTTTGGATGTTCAGGATCCAGAAACAATCTTCATCATCCTAGCGGATCTGCTGTTCCATCCACTAATTACCGGTTTCCTCTATGCGGCTCTGCTAGCAGCTGTCATGAGTACTATCTCTAGCCAACTTCTAGTGTCGTCCTCATCGTTGACCGAAGACTTCTATCGCCTATTCCTGCATAAGAAAGCGACCGAACAACAGTGTGTGGCCGTAGGCCGGGTCTGCGTGGTGCTAGTTGGCATTGCTGCCGCCATTATTGCGTCTGATGAAGACTCACAGGTTCTGGGGTTAGTCAGTAACGCCTGGGCAGGCTTCGGTGCGGCGTTTGGCCCGCTGATTATTCTGTCGCTGATGTGGCCACGTACAAATGGTAATGGCGCCATCGCGGGCATGGTAGTGGGCGCTGCGACGGTCATGATCTGGATTACACTGGGCTGGAACGGAGAATTTATGGGCGGTCCTGGTATCTACGAGATCATTCCCGGCTTCATCGCCTCCTTCATCGCCATCATGGTGGTGAGCAACGCGACTGCCGATTCTGGTGAATATCAACACATCACTCGCTAACACCGTGCATTAAAGCCACCGAGAGGGCTCCCGAGGGAGCCCTTATGCATACGATATGTAGAAAAACCTGACCAACAGTGAAACGGCGTAATCGTTCACTTTGCTATTCACTCTATCACCCACTATGTCACCCACTATTCATCGCCCATGGCAACAGGCCACCTCAGAATGTGGCCATTCAAGACCATGGAAAGACGACATCCCAGTCGACGCATCAACGCTACGTGTCGACTCGCAAGGAGAGACCCTCTATGAACGACGCCAACCTTCCTTCGAACAGCGACGTGAGTGATCTACGCTCGCGCATCCGCACCAACTATGACGCCGATGAAGCAACGGTGCTGCAGGAGCTTGTTGAGCGTATCAAGCTATCCGAAGATGACCGCCGAAAGGTGGCTGCCGTTGGCGCTCACTACGTGGAGCGCGTCCGCAAGGAAAGGTCGCCCTCGATGATGGAGGCGTTCTTGGCCGAGTACGGGCTCTCGACCACCGAGGGCGTCGGCCTGATGTGTCTAGCAGAAGCCCTGCTCCGTGTGCCAGATGCGGAAACCATCGACGACCTGATCCACGATAAAATTGAGCCGTCCGACTGGGGTGCACACCTGGGCAAATCATCCTCCTCGATGGTCAACGCCTCGACCTGGGCGTTATTGCTTACCGGCAAGGTGCTGGAAGATGATCCTAAGGGCCCAACGCGGGCACTACGCGGCCTAGTACGACGTATGGGCGAGCCAGTGGTGCGTAAAGCGGTTGGCCAGTCGATGAAGATTCTCGGCCGCCAATTTGTGCTAGGTCAGACCATAGAAGAGGGTATGAAGAACGCCCGCGAACTGGAGAAACAGGGCTATACCTACTCCTACGACATGCTGGGCGAAGCGGCGCGGACAGACGAAGATGCCATCCGTTATCACGAAGCTTATGCCAAGGCGATCGCCGCAATCGCCGAGCAGTCCAAGGGTGATGTGCGCGGAAGCCCCGGCATCTCAGTGAAACTTTCGGCCCTGCACCCGCGTTATGAGTACACCCACCGTGACACGGTGATGGCAGAACTCGTGCCGCGCGCGTTGGAACTAGTGCAGCAAGCGGCTAAGGCCAATATCGGCTTCAATATCGACGCTGAAGAGCAAGACCGGTTAGACCTGTCTCTCGACGTGATTGAGGCACTCATGGCCGACCCAAGTCTGGATGGATGGGACGGTTTCGGGGTCGTTGTGCAAGCCTACGGGCGCCGTGCCGCGCCGGTAATCGAAACACTCTACGCGCTTGCCAAGCGGTTCAACCGTAAGATCATGGTGCGTCTGGTCAAGGGTGCCTACTGGGATACCGAGATCAAGCTGTCCCAGGAGATGGGCGTCAAAACCTTTCCGGTCTTCACCCGCAAGGTCAACACCGATGTTAGTTACATGGCCTGCGCCCAGATGCTACTCGACCGACGCGACCGCATCTACCCGCAGTTCGCCACTCATAACGCCCACACCTGTGCCGCCGTGGTGGCCATGGCGGGCGACGATAAGGATAGCTACGAGTTTCAGCGCCTGCACGGTATGGGGGAATCGCTGCACCACATCGTCAAGCAAGCAGAAGGCACACACTGCCGTATCTACGCCCCTGTCGGCGCGCACCGCGACCTGCTGGCCTATTTGGTACGCCGCCTGCTGGAGAACGGTGCAAACTCCTCGTTCGTCAATCAGGTAGTAGACAGTTCGATTCCTCCGAGCGAGGTATCGAAGGATCCGGTAGACGGTTTTAAGCAGCTTGGCGACGCCACCTCAAGCCCACTGATTCGTCAGCCCGGCGAGTTGTTCGCACCTGACCGCATGAACTCCAAAGGCTACCGGATCAACGAACCCGCCTCGGTTCTTCCGCTGCTTGACGCGCGTGAAACCTTCGCCGACAAGACCTGGACGGCAGGCCCCATGCTAGCTGGAAACCCGGCCCCTCAGGGTCCGGCTCGCGATGCGGTCTCCCCCGCCGACGACTCGCGCGTAATCGGCAAAGTGTATGAGGCCACCGCTGAAGAGGTAGCTTTCGCGCTCGACGCTGCCGAGGAAGGCTTCCGCGAGTGGTCAGCGCGTCCCGTGGCCCAGCGTGCCGAGGTGCTGCGTCGTACCGCCGATCTCTTTGAGGAGCACATTGCCGAGCTGACCGTGATTACCACCCGTGAAGCCGGCAAGATGATGTTCGATGGTATCGCCGAAGTGCGCGAAGCGGTGGACTTCCTGCGTTACTACGCTAATCAAGGCGAGCGCCTGGAAGCGGAAGAACCCGGCAGCGCCCGAGGTATCTTTGTCTGCATTAGCCCATGGAACTTCCCCCTGGCTATCACAACCGGACAGATCGCAGCTGCTTTGGTGGCAGGTAACGCCGTGCTTGCCAAGCCCGCCGAGCAGACGCCGCTGATCGCCGCCCGTGCCGTGGAGCTGATGCGTGAGGCTGGCCTGCCGGAAGCAGCACTTCAGTTGTTGCCGGGCGACGGACCGACGGTGGGCGGCCCGCTAACCAGCGACCCACGTATTGCAGGTGTCTGCTTCACCGGCTCGACCCCAGTGGCACAAATCATCCATAAGGCTCTGGCGAAAAACGCGGGCTCCGATGCTGTATTGATCGCCGAGACTGGCGGGCTCAACTCGATGATCGTGGACTCCACGGCACTGACCGAGCAGGCGGTACGCGACATCCTAATCTCCTCCTTCCAGTCAGCCGGTCAGCGCTGTTCGGCGCTGCGGATGCTGTATGTTCAGGAAGAGGCTCGCGATCGCTTGCTCAGTATGCTCTATGGCGCCATGGACGCACTCACCATTGGCGACCCCTGGAATACAGACACCGACGTCTCTCCGGTGATCGACGCCGACGCCCAGGCTGAGATAAGTGACTATGTGACCACGCATGAGAAGGCCGGCAAGGTGTTGAAGAAGCTGCCTGCCCCCGCCACTGGCACCTTCGTCACTCCAGCGGTGATCGAGGTTGGGGGCATTGAAGATCTTGAGCGTGAAATCTTCGGCCCAGTGCTACACGTGGCCACCTTCAAAGCGCGAGATATTGACAAAGTCGTCGACGCCATTAACAGCAAAGGTTATGGGCTGACCTTCGGCCTACATACCCGTATCGACGACCGCGTGCAGCAGATTGTCGAGCGCATCCATGTCGGTAACGTTTATGTCAATCGTAACCAGATCGGTGCTATCGTCGGCTCCCAGCCGTTCGGGGGCGAGGGCCTCTCAGGCACCGGCCCCAAGGCCGGCGGCCCCCTCTATGTCACTCGCTTCCGCCGCACTTCCGCCGCCGAGCACCACGAGAAGCCAGAGGGGAAAGCCGTGCCACTCAGCGATCTCCAAGCGGCTCTCGATGGGTTGGATTCTCGCAACTGGGCAGCCCGTCCCGATCGGGTTGAGGTGCTCCGTAAGTCGCTTTCCGGCAAGGGTGGCGTGGTTCGCAGGGCGCTAAATGAAACGGCGGCTCTCGACATGACGCCGCAGACCCTGCCTGGGCCCACAGGGGAAAGCAACCGCTTGGCGATGTATCCGAAGGGGGCGGTGCTCTGCCTCGGGCCAACCCTGGATATCGCCGCTGCCCAAGCAGTTCAGGCGCTTGGCGCAGGTTGTGCGGCAGTCGTGGTCGCGCCAGGTGCGGTTCAAGCGGTTCAGCCGCTGATTGACGCCGGAGCGCCGCTAGTTGGACTCGATGGAAGTGTCTCAGCCGAGACGCTAAGCGAGGTCAAAGGCATTGCAGCGGTAGCTGCGGCTGGCAAAAGTGACTGGACCTATGAACTGCGGAATGCACTTGCCAAGCGCGATGGCGCCATCGTACCGCTCGAGACCCAGACCATTTCGCCAGATCGCTACGTGGTAGAGCGCCACCTGTGCATCGACACAACAGCAGCAGGAGGCAACGCTAGTCTGCTGGCAACGGCTGAGTAGGTATACCAGCCTTGTCAACGCCTTATCTGCTCTCTTTCAAGGTAGATAAGGCAATGACCCCATGCTGTCAGGAGACGATCCATACGGAAGTCTCCTCAACAAGGGGACATAGAGACCTAGGCACTAGTAGCCTTTTTAATCGAGCCTATGAATTCGTAATGGGTGGATGTCCAAGATCCGGAAACGATCTTTATCACCGTAATTAATTGATCATTGAGGCCTTCCCACATGATGGGAAGGCCTTTTTCAGTTCAGGTAGCCACGTTTGATCCCATTAATTAACGGCGGAGCGCTACTCTTTGCCCTAGGTCAATAACCTGCCCTCTTCTAGCCGATACACTCTTCCCATGGTTCTCGACACACCCATCGACTTCTCGTTAACCCATTACTGAAACGACTTATTTTAACGGTTAGGAGCAACGCTATGCGCCATAATACTCTATCTACCTTGCTTGTCACTGGGCTTGCCGCGACCACGATGCTAGCAAGCAGCCAAGTGCTTGCTTACGGTGCCGGTGATTTCTTTACGCGTGTAGGTGTTGCAAAGGTAGAACCGAAAAGCAACAACGGCTCTCTGGCTGACGGCGCATTAGCTGTTGATGTTCAGGATAAAACCAACTTTGCTTTTACCCTGGGCTACCGCTTTCATGACAATATAGGCGTTGAACTACTAGCTGCCCTGCCCTTTAAGCACGATATTGCGCTAAATGGTGACAATGTAGCTTCTACCAAGCACCTGCCACCTACGCTAACGCTGCAGTATTACCCGCTGGGAGGCACAGAGGCACGGGTGCAGCCCTATGTTGGCGCAGGTATTAACTACACGCGCTTCTCTGATGAGAGCTTAGAGGGCGCTGAGTTGGATTTAGACAACTCTTGGGGCGCAGCGGCGCAAGTAGGCGTGGATCTGTTAATTGACGGTAATTGGGCGCTTAACGCCGCTGCTTGGTATATCGATATTGACACTGACGCAAAAGTTAACGGTGACCCCGTTGGCACCGTCAAAATTGATCCACTCGTCGTGATGGCCGGTATCAGCTACCGCTTCTAACGGCTGCTTTTTCACCCATACGCTAAGCAAAAATGCCCAAGGCTCATAAAGCCCTGGGCATTTTTATATGGCACATATCACTAACGGGTAGCGAGCAACAATGCTGGCCAAGTTCAGTTATCTGTAACGATCTGATCTATTTTTTCAACCGCACGCACGACCAATAGCTGATCACTGGCACGCACCTTTTCTTGCATTAAGTAAGCGGCCACTGCCGGTGCTACATCGCACTTGGCAGGCATAGCTGCTTGAGCATCAATCAGTGCATTCAATCGCGCGATAAAAACAAAGCGTATCCACTGAGGCAGCGACATAGTATCGATACAAAAGGGTTGCTGACTGGCAAATGCAGAGGCCTCGGGCGTTGGCATGCGCCATAAATTAGCGGCCTTCATAGTCGCTTCAAGCTCAAGAAGCGCAGTTTGAAGCTGTTGATAAACGCTCATAGACACCTTTTCACATATTTCAGTGGGCACCCATTATCCCAATACTGTGGGTAACTTGCCACTCACCCTGAGCAAATTAGCACGTTAACCACAGACTCACAGAAAACCTGCAAGAGGCTGTGGATAAACTATGGAAAGGTTTCGCAACGGTTACTCTCACGCGGCCTCAGCACTGTTGCTCAATTTTTAACCACAAAAACAATAACGCATGGATTAATCAGCATTTGCGGCTGACAGTGCCACATCGGCAAGGTAGAGTGCAGGCTTGCAAAGCGGAAGGATGTCATGGAACCCATTCAAACTTTAGATGCGTTTTTTACTCGCAGTGGCGCCGAAGTTTCCCTTTATCATATGGGACGCCGTGTAACTGCCTGCTCCCGTGAAACACTTCGTGCATTTGAAAGCGGAGAGCTTGCCTGGCCAGAGCCATGGCAACAACAAGCTCGCCTGGGCATCGTATTTCGCTTAGGCGACATGCCCGAGCCCGCAATCTGGTTTTTAGCACTTCCGTTAGATGAACAGGGCTTACTGGTACCTGCTCAGCGGGACGGTTTTATCAATCGCCTGCTTGAAACCCTGGGACGCAGCACTTCTCATGCGGGCCTTGAAACGCTAGCAAAAGAAGAAACGGCAGACGTGGATCACTTAATGAAGGATAATCCACTCGCGTTTACACCCGATATCACCTTTCAAGCAATGCTCAATGCTCAAGCGACCCATAACCTGGGACTACCCGCCAGCCAGCATTTAGAGCCCGTAGAAGCGTATTTTAGCGGCCAGCAATCCATTGACTGGCAAGCACTTGGGTTACAAGGAATTGCCGATTATGTCACCCGCCTTGATGACGCTACTGCTGAGGCGTTAGCGTTACGTATCAGCCTGTTACCCGTTAGTGTCATTCATTCGCTGTGTTACTGTCTTGAACATCGGCCACTTACCGAGCCACTCGTCAACGCACTGCGTGTACGGGGAGAACAAGCGGCAAGCGAAGGCGATGTTGAAACGCTATGTGCGTGTGTTCGCGCTATAGGAAGCTCATCTAGCGCAAAGGTAGGCAACTGGTACATTAGCCTGTTAAACGACAGCGCCGCCTGCGGCCCTGATCTATTAGCGGCTATTGCTGGTCGCGGATGGCCATGGTTGGAAGATGGGGAATGTTTACCGCTCTTTTTATTGCGCCTAGCGGAAGATCAACGAACCAATTTTACGGCCGTGATTCGGGATATTGCTTTAATACCTCGTCTACGCTTACTCGTCATCATGGCCCTACGCGATTCGCCAACAACATCCCCTATCCAGCAGCGTTTAGCGCATATGAAGCCCCGTACATAATGCTTGGTTGACATGTTTCTCTAATGACGAGCAAGGAGTTTGCCGTGAAGGAATTACCCTATCAGGCCAAAGCAGTCATCGGCCGCCGTGAAATGGTGACGTTACCTGAATTAGGGCTTCACCTGTGCTGCAAAGCTGACACCGGCGCTCGCACGTCTGCGCTGCATGCCGAAGAGATCGAAACCCATGAAGATGCCGAGGGTCAGCTATGGGTTAGCTTTGTTACGCATAGTGGTGGCCCTCAGACGCCTGCTCACCGTTACCAACTTCATTTACACGACAGGCGGCGTATTACCAGTTCTAATGGGCATAGTGAGTGGCGCTATGTTATTCGCACCCCGATGCAGTTGGGTGAATTGAATTTTCCGGTTGAATTAACCCTGACTGACCGTAGCAATATGCGCCACCCCATGCTGCTTGGGCGTCGCGCTATGCGACGTTTGCTTGTAGCGCCTGGGGCTGCATTTTTGCACGGCGAGCCTTAAACTAACTTATTAGCCTTCTTTTTGGCCCGGAGCCCTGCATGCATATTGCCCTGCTTTCGCGTAATCGCAATCTATACTCTACTCGCCGCCTTATTGAGGCCGCCGAGCAGCGTGGGCACACCGCTCGCGTGGTCGACACGCTGCGCTGCTATATGAGCATCGCCTCCCACCACCCATCGATTCATTACAAGGGGGCAGAAATTGAGCCCTTTGATGCCGTCATCCCCCGCATTGGCGCATCCGTTACGTTTTATGGCTGTGCCGTTCTGCGTCAATTTGAAATGATGGGCACTTACGTCATTAATGACTCTGTTGCCATCACCCGCTCGCGGGATAAGCTGCGCTCGTTACAGCTCTTATCTCGGAAAGGGCTGGGCTTGCCCATCACGGGCTTCGCTCACTCCCCCGACGACATCCCTGATCTTATTACCATGGTCAAAGGCGCACCGTTAGTCATCAAGCTGCTGGAAGGCACTCAGGGTATTGGTGTTGTGCTCGCCGAAACTAACCAGGCAGCTGAGTCGGTTATTCAAGCCTTTATGGGCATGAAAACCAACATCATGGTTCAGGAGTACATCAAAGAGGCTCGTGGTGCCGATATTCGCTGCTTGGTGATCGGCGATAAAGTGGTCGCATCAATGAAGCGCCAGGCAGCCGAAGGCGAGTTCCGCTCCAACCTACACCGTGGCGGCACTGCCAGCGTCATCCGCATCACACCGGAAGAGCGCTCTACTGCTATCCGCGCCGCAAAAGCCATGGGGCTCCGAGTAGCCGGTGTCGATCTACTTCGTTCCAATCATGGGCCGGTCATTATGGAGGTCAACTCATCCCCTGGGTTACAGGGTATTGAGAATGCCACCGGTAAAGATATTGCAGGTATGATCATTGAGCACATTGAAAAGAACGCTGTACCTGCACGGAAAGCGCCCCCCAAGCCTAAAGGTTAAGGGGTACAGGCAAAAATAATCCGCATTAGGGGTGGCAAATCAGCGCTGCCACCCCCACAATCTGCGTCACCGAAGGAGGTAGACGCTCATGTTTCTCGACAATCGCCAAGTGGCGATGGACAGCGTGCTGGAAGCGCTGGCCGACAGCATTGATTATTTCCAGGATAATATCGAACGCCTGCGCCCCAGCCTGCGTGATGCACTTAAACCGCACTATACGAAGCGGTTAGAACAGATGCGTAAGCTTCAGGAGCTCGCTCGTGCCCATTTAAAAATGCTCCCACGGGAGGCAGACGTCGAACGCGATGACTTTTTATGGCTATGGAGCCGCTTGAAAAGTTTTGTGGGCAATGATAGCCAAGTATTAATCAATGAGCTGTTGGAACAAGAGCGTGTACTGATGCAGGCACTGTCGACGCTGTTTACTCACCCACTGCCAGACCCTATCGAGCCCGTGGTAGATGAGTGCATGCAAGGATGCCGTAAGCTGATTCGCGAACTATACAGCCTGCAAAAACGCAAAATACACCGCTAGGCTAGCTTCTTAATGGTCCGTCACCTGCCTCGGTGGCGGCGCCAATCTCACTGCCGCATGGCGATTCAACTCAACGCTTTTCATGGGTGAGTTGGCAGCTTCGTCAAACGCTGGTTCTGCGCTTTTCAACTCAATAGGCTCAGCGGGCCCCAAAAAATACGGCTCTCTTCCCCATAAAAAAAGATCGCCCAGTGTCGCTACCCGGGCTGCCCACTCGCGCATTTTTAAACGCCACTCTCCCGTTGCTGGCTCATCTTCAGCAACGCAGCCCGTAACGTCCATTCCCAGTGCACGCCCAATAAAGACGGCACGAGGAAGATGCCAGCTTTGCGTCACCAGCAGCGCATTATCCAATTGAAAGACATCCCGAGCACGCACGAGCGTGTCATAGGTGCTAAATCCAGCAAAATCCATGGTCAGCTGGTCAGCAGGCACGCCGCGTCGATTGAGGTCGCGCCACATGGCGCGGGGTTCATTGTATGATTGAGTACGATTATCACCAGAGATAAGCAGATGACTCACTCGCTGATCGGAAATCAACTGAGCAGACGTTCGCATACGGGAGTGGAAATAGGGGTTGCGAAAGCCGCTACGCGTCCAATTGGAAGTACCAAACACAATGGCTACATCAGTCGGGCGACACTCGTTAATGTTATCGTCAATGTAGCGAGCGGTGCTGGCGAGCACCCAAAAATTGCCAACTATAAACAGTAATGTCGCCAGCAGCAGCATGGCCCCTAGCGACATTAAAAACCGTTTTGCGTAACGTAATAACAAGCTGTGCATCCAGCTCCCCAGCAAGGGTTAGAACATGCCGAGCTCTAGCTTGGCCTCGTCGCTCATCATGTCACGACTCCAGGGTGGGCTGAAGACAATCTCAGTGTGCACCTTATTAATCTGTGGCGCCCCTAAAATTTTATTACGCGCATCGGCAGCAATCACATCGCCCATTCCGCAGCCAGGCGCAGTAAGCGTCATGCGGATAGTAACCATGCGCTCACCACTGATCAAACGCTCAATCCGGCAGCCATAGACCAGCCCAAGGTCAACAATATTGACCGGTATTTCCGGATCAAAACAGGTGCGCAACTGATCCCACACGAACTGCTCTATTTCTTCATCGTTGGCATTTTCCGGAAGCGTTGGGCGCGGCAGGGGCTCAAGACCTAACGCGTCCAGATGCCGTCCCTCAATCAAGAACAATCGCCCTTCAAAGCCGACGCTCACCGAACTACCTTTGGCTTGCATAACGCTAACGATGCTGTCTTCTACCAACGTTTCCGTTTTGCCAAACGGGATCGCAATGGCGTCGACATCACGTTGAAGCGGCAATTTTTGGCCTCGTTCAAGGCTGGCCACTTGCTCGATATCCATAACTGTCCTTAAATGACGGCCTTTAACGTACCATACCAATCACACGATTAAGCGCGGCGACAAAGATATCCACCTCTTCCAAGGTGTTGTAGGCGGCAAAAGATGCACGGCAGGTAGCATCGACACCAAAATGGTGTAGCAGCGGCTGCGCACAGTGGTGGCCGGTACGAATAGCCACACCTAGCTGGTCAATCAGCAAGCCAATATCTTGAGAATGCGCCCCTTCAACCACAAAGGACAGCACACCTGCCTTATTAGGCGCAGTACCAAGAATGCGTAAGCCATCAATTCGGCTCACCTCTTCCGTTGCATGCGTCAGCAAGACAGCTTCCCATGCGCCAATGGCATCGACACCCACACTATCCATCCACTCTAAGGCGCGGCCAAGGGCAATCACTTCTGCGATCGCGGGAGTGCCTGCTTCAAATTTATGCGGAATATCCGCAAAGGTGGATCCGGCGTCAAAGGAGACCGTTTTGATCATCTCACCACCGCCCTGCCAAGGCGGCATCGCCTCTAACAAGGCTTTTTTGCCATAAAGCACACCCACGCCAGTAGGGCCATAAACCTTATGCCCTGAAAAGGCATAAAAATCAGCATCGATATCGTGCACATCGACCGTCTGATGAGGCGCAGCCTGAGCACCGTCCACCAGAATAAGCGCACCGTACTGATGGGCAAGTGTTGCCATCTCTTTTACTGGGTTAATGGTACCCAGCGCATTCGACACATGGTTCACCGCCACCAGCTTAGTGCGCTCACTGAGCAGCGCGCGGTACGCCGCCAAGTCTAACGCCCCATTGGTGTCAACGGGAATGACTTTGATAGTAAAACCAATTTCAGCCGCCAACAGTTGCCAGGGCACAATATTAGAGTGGTGCTCCAACATTGAAATCAGCACTTCATCGCCAGCAGTGAGCTGTTGGCGGCCCCAGCTTTGAGCCACCAGATTAATCGCTTCCGTCGTGCCCCGCGTAAAGATAATTTGACGCGCATCGTCTGCATTGAGAAACGCCTTAACACGGTGTCGCGTGGCTTCAAATGCCGCTGTCGCCTCATCAGACAACGTATGCAGGCCCCGATGAATATTGGCGTTGTAGCGCGAATAGTAGTCGCTGAACACGTCAATCACCTGCTGGGGCGTCTGACTGGTGGCGGCATTGTCTAAATACACCAACGGCTTCCCGTGAACTTCCCGTTTTAATACCGGGAAATCGTCGCGCAGCGCCTCGACGTTATACGTCGCGGGTGCGAGCACGGTGGGTTTCTCAATCACGCTATGGGGCATCGATGACTCCTTGATTAGTCGTTGAGTGCGTTAATCGTTGAGCGCAGCCGCCGTTTCTACCAACCCAGCCAGGTTGAAGCGTTCCGGCAACCTGCCCGCCACCGCCAACTCTACCCGCTCGGCAATCACATCAAGCGCTACCTGTTCAAGTACTTCGCCCGCAAATGCCAGTGTTAGCAGGCCTCGTGCGGTCGCTTTATCGATACCGCGGGTACGTAACGCATAAATCGCATCTTCATCCAGCTGCCCCGTGGTAGTGCCATGGGAGCACTTCACGTCATCAGCATAAATTTCAAGCTCAGGCTTGGCATCGATATGCGCGCGATCAGAAAGCAATAAGTTCTGGTTACTTTGGAAACCTTCGATCTTCTGGCTATCGCGCTTAACGTACACTTTACCGTTAAAGACGCCATGGGCGCGGTCATCCAAAATGCCTTTGTAGTTCTCATTCGAGAACGTGAGCGGCGCATTGTGATTAACCTTGGTGTGGTTATCCACATGTTGGCGACCCTGGCCGAAGAACAAGCCATAGAAGTTGGTTTCCGCACCTTGGCCATTCAGGTCACTAATAAGATCGTTGCGCACCAGCGCACCACCCAGATTCAAGTTATAGGAGCTATAACGGCTATCTCGGCTCTGCTCCACATGAATACTAGCGACATGTAGATCGCCCAAGGGGGCTTCTTGCAACTTGTAGTGATTCAGAATCGTACCGCGATCAAGCATCAGCTCGGCAACCACGTTGGTAAAGTTGGCCGCATCGGCTTCACCGATATAGTGCTCAATCAACGTCGCTTCACTACGCCCTGCTGCTTCTACCAAGATGCGCGGATGGCACATCACGGGTGTTCCTGCACGGGACAAAAACTGCAGTAGGATGGGTTTTTCTACCACGGTGCCTGGTGCAATACGCACCACAGCACCCTCTTCCATAAACGCGGTGTTCAGCGCTGCGAACGGAGAGAAATCCACCCCCGTTAAACGCCCCAGAGGCCCACCCACAGCTTCGTGGTTATCAACTAGCGCCTTAGAGAGCGGCATTACCTGAACACTACTTGGCAGTGCCTCTAAGTCCGAGAGTGCTGCAGAGAAAACACCATCTACAAACGTTAGCCGATACGCATCCAGCGGCAGCGTAAGCGCGGCCGCTTGCGCCTGAGAAAAGTCTGCATTTTCAGCTAGCGCAAAGTTGCCCTGGGCAATCGTGCGTACGTCGGTGTATTTCCACTCTTCATCGCGGCGAGTAGGAAACCCCATAGCTTCAAAGCGTGCAGCTCCCGCTTGGCGGCGAGCCGCAATCCAGGTGGGTTCCGCGCCGCGCTGTTGGCTACGCGCTGTTAGCGTGTCCAAAAACGTTTGCGTATCGCTCATGCCGCAGACTCCTCAATACCTTCGTAGCCGTTGGCTTCCAGCTCTTTAGCAAGCTCAGCGTCGCCGCTCTTCACAATGCGGCCATCAACTAAAACGTGCACCTTATCCGGCACGATGTAGTCCAGCAGGCGCTGATAGTGAGTGACTAGTAAAATGGCGCGATCTTCAGCGCGAAGGCTATTAACGCCATCGGCAACCACTTTCATGGCATCAATATCAAGGCCGGAGTCAATTTCATCGAGCATGGCAAGCTTCGGCTGAAGCACCAGCATCTGAAGAATTTCGTTACGCTTTTTCTCACCGCCAGAAAAGCCTTCATTGACAGCACGCTGCAGGAAGCTGGCATCCATCTTCATAAAGCCCAACTTCTCTTTTACCAGCTTCATAAACTCAGGAGCGGGCATTTCCGCTTCACCGCGCGCTACACGCTGGGCATTAAGGGCGGCCTTCAGCAAGTAGATATTTTTGACCCCTGGGATTTCCACCGGATACTGGAAGCCAAGTAGCAGGCCTGCTTGGGCGCGCTCTTCAATTTCCATTTCAAGAACATCCTGGCCTTCAAAGGTAACGCTGCCTTGGGTTACCTCGTAACCATCTTTACCGGCGATAACAGCCGATAAGGTAGATTTACCAGCGCCGTTGGGGCCCATGATGGCATGCACTTCACCTGCGTGGATGGTGAGTGTTAAGCCTTTCAAAATTTCTTTGCCGTCGACGGTGACGTGTAAATCGTTAACTTGCAACATAGTGATAACCTTTTAAATGCTTGCGAATCGCTGGCGCGACGCCGATAAAGTAAATTGTAAAGTGTCGGAGCTATTAGCCTACCGCCCCTTCCAACGTCACGCTCAGAAGCGCTTCGGCTTCTACCGCGAACTCCATCGGCAGCTCTTGGAAAACGTCTTTACAGAAGCCGTTAACGATCATGCTGACCGCATCTTCCTCAGAAATTCCGCGACTTTGGCAGTAGAACAGCTGGTCTTCGCCGATCTTCGACGTAGTGGCTTCATGCTCAATCGTGGCGGTGCTGTTACCAATTTCTTGGTAGGGGAACGTATGCGCACCGCACTTATCGCCAATGAGCAACGAGTCACACTGGGTGAAATTACGCGCCCCTTTAGCACGGGGGCCAATTTTTACCAACCCTCGGTAGGATTGATCGCTCTTACCTGCTGAAATGCCTTTGGCAACAATATAGGAACGAGTACCTTCACCAATGTGGATCATTTTGGTACCGGTATCGGCCTGCTGACGGCCGTTGGTAACGGCCACGGAGTAGAATTCCCCGATGCTGTCTTTACCACGCAGAACACAGGACGGGTATTTCCAGGTAATCGCTGAGCCGGTTTCTACTTGAGTCCAGCTAATGCGTGAACGATCACCACGACAGTCGCCACGCTTGGTAACGAAGTTGTAAATGCCGCCTTTACCGTTTTCATCACCGGGATACCAGTTCTGAACGGTGGAGTACTTAATGTAGGCGTCGTCCAGGGCAACGAGCTCTACGACTGCTGCGTGAAGCTGATTTTCATCACGCATTGGCGCCGTACAACCTTCCAAATAAGACACCTGAGCACGGCTCTCACAGATAATCAGGGTACGCTCGAACTGACCTGTGTTAGCCGCGTTAATACGGAAATAGGTCGAAAGCTCCATTGGGCAAGTCACGCCCTCAGGAACAAATACAAATGAACCATCAGTGAATACCGCCGAGTTCAGCGCAGCGAAATAGTTGTCAGCAACGGGAACGACGGTACCTAAATACTGCTTGATGAGTTCGGGGTAATCGCGGATTGCTTCAGAAATCGAGCAGAAAATAACGCCTGCTTCGCCCAGCTCCTTTTTAAAAGTGGTCGTCACCGATACTGAGTCAAATACGGCATCGACCGCCACGCCTGCAAGCGCCGCACGCTCGTGCAGGGGAATACCTAGTTTCTCGTAGGTTTCCAACAGTTTGGGGTCTACTTCATCCAAACTTTGCGGACGGTCTTCCGGGCGTTTGGGTGCGCTGAAATAAGAGATGGATTGATAATCAATTGGAGGATAATCAAGATGCGCCCAGGATGGCTCTTTCATTTTCAACCACTGACGATACGCATCTAGACGCCACTCCAGCATCCACTCCGGCTCGCCTTTCTTGTTAGAAATAAAGGCAATGGTGTTTTCATCCAGGCCAGGTGGCAGGGTGTCGCTTTCAATATCGGTTACAAAACCATCTTTATATTCGCGACGAACCAACTGTTCCATTTCTTCGCTTGCCATGGTGATACCCTCCGGGCAGTTGGGTGGCGAGGTTAGCTCGCCGTCAATAGGGATAGCATTGCCTAAGCTGACGCCAGACTGATGCTTTGAATCGGTAACTGTACGGGTAATTTAATGGGGGTCGTGTCGGCCAGATGGGCCAGCGTCACGCTTTCAAGTAGCGTCCGAATCGCCAGCGATACGCGCTGCCAGTTGTCCGCGACACCGCAAGTAGCCGCTAAATCACACTCACCTTCTGCTTGACTGCATTCAGTCATTGCAACAGGCCCTTCGATGGCCGCAATGATATCGGCAGCGGTAATATGCGAGGCGGGCCTCGCTAAGCGATAGCCACCTTGCACACCACGCTGAGACACTAGAAGCCCAGCCTTCACCAGCATCTTCAAGGTCTTACTGACAGTAGGATGAGGTAGCTGCACCGCTTCAGCCAAATCAGCCGCCGCATGTGACGCCTGGGGATGGCGAGCAATCTGTGCCATCACTACAGCGGCATAGTCTGTCAGCCGAGAAAGCTTGAGCATATTGACTCCCATTCGCCGTTTACGTTTGGCTTACCCGTTAATTGGGTACCATTTTAGTCCTGTATAAATTTGATGTGAAGCCCTAGAGCAAAATCGTTATCAATTTGTGCAAAATAACAGCACGTTCGACTCTGATAGCATCAAAAACAACAATCATTATCATTTAAAATAACTATCAACGCCCTAAACGAAAAAAGCCCGCGAAGTCTCGCAGGCTTTAAGGGTGGGAGCAGCACATTGTGGTAGGTGCTATGTTTTGAGTTGCTATGTTTTGAGTTGCTATGTTTTGAGTTGCTATGTTTTGAGGTGCTATGTCTTTGGGCGACTATGCTTTTTTGACAAATTCAGATTTCAGTTTCATGGGACCAATACCGTCGATCTTACAATCAATATCGTGATCACCATCCACTAAACGGATATTTTTAACTTTGGTGCCTACTTTAACCACCAATGAACTGCCTTTGACTTTGAGGTCTTTGATGACGGTTACGCTGTCGCCGTCGGCCAGCCTATTACCGTTAGCATCACGAATACCAGAGCCAGCCTCTTCAGCGCCCTCTTCTGCTACTTTTGACCATTCGTTGCCGCATTCCGGGCAGACATACTGGATACCATCATCGTAGGTAAATTCAGAGGCACAGGCAGGACAATTGGGTAGATCACTCATAACAGGCTCCAACGCATCAGACTAATACACAGGGCTTAGAAAGCGGTGGAGCCTACACGGCTTGAGCACAATACTCCAGTTGGATACGTCAAGGTGCTATCGATACAGCATTACTACTCAGCGAACTGTGCAGAATGTTGCTGCCACCACTGACGCGCGATGCGTACATTTTCAGCATTCGCCGCTGGGTCTAGCACGGCGGGTAGCTGTACATAGTCACCCCGAGTTCTCACCATTAGAAGCGGATCTTGAGTAGCCAGCTGAAGCGCATAGAGGGCTAACATCAATTCATAGTCATCGGTTGTATTTAAACGTGTAAACAGTAAAGGCACCGCAGGTAAGCCAATTTCGCCTAGCCGCTCAGCCGCAATGTACCACGTGCGCGGATTATCCCTGTCACCATAGCGGGATACAAAACGCCTGTCTGCCAGGCGACTCACGTAGTAAGCTGCTTTCTCTTCAGGGCTAGTTAACAGTGGAGGCACCCAATCCGTGACGAACTCACCATCAATATGGCTAGTTTGTGCACCTAATGACACCTGGGGAGCCGAGGTATCAGCAGCAGAACTCGAGGTGTCAGGTGATATTGATTGACCTGCGCAGCCTGCGATCACCATTATCAATGTGCATGACCCAATTAACACAGCAAGCTTGGCTTGTTGCTTCATCTTTAAATTCCTTCTTTAAATGCCCAGCCCTATTCAGACCAACGCCCTTCCCGCTTAAGGCGTTGTTTTACCCAACGATCATAATACCAGCGTAACGCGCCTTTGATGCCCGGTAAGCCTATTAACCACGCTAGCGGTCGGAAAATAGGTATATGCGACATTAGCAGGCGGTAGGCATCTATTCCTTCGATGATTTGACCATCGGACTTTTCGATATGCAGCGAGCGCAGAGCCGCTTCTGGCGCTACCCCTTTGTCTCGTAATAGCTGTTGATGCTCAGTAACATCACACCACACAATGGCATGACCACGCTTGCCAGCCCAACGCTCAAAACGGCGACGATCCTTGCGACAGCCAGGGCAAACTGCATCGTAAAAAACGTTGATCGGGCTGTTATCAGACATATAGGCTCTCGTTAAGGCTGTACTTAATAGTGTGGCACTTCCGCTATGCGACGCAACTCAGCAGGCTTTACCATGAAACGTCTACTCATCATTGCACACGCGCCTTCTAAAAATACCCAAACAATGTTCGAGGCCGTTATCAAGGGCGCTTCTCATCCCGACATAGAAAATGTGGCAGTGTCCTCTCTCACCCCGCTTGAAACACACCCCGACGACATTAACGCCGCCGATGCCATCATTTTAGGTACAACGGAAAATTTAGGATACATGGCAGGCTTGATGAAGGATGTCTTCGACCGGTGCTATTACCCATGCCTGGATAAAAACGAGGGTCTGCCGTTTGCTTTTTATATCCGAGCTGGCCACGATGGAACCGGCACCCGGCGAGCGATTGAGAGTATTACCAAGGGGTTACGTTGGAGATTGGTGCAAGACCCACTTATCTGTAAGGGGGATTTCCAAACAGGGTTCATTGGGCAATGCGAGGAGTTAGGGCTGTCGATGGCCGCTAGCCTGGAAGCAGGTATCATCTGATGTGAGTAGTCGCGAAAAATCACATTGTATAACGCTGTTAAGCCTGCCTTACTGTAAAGAAACTTGTCGCGCCGGTTTTCATAGAGGCATCTGCCCACGACGCCCGTCGCCCTTGCTATAACTCAACGCATGTATTTCAGGTAGCCATTATGCATAAAGTCATCGCTTTTTATGACGATCGCGTACTTGACCACGAGCCTAATATCGACGCAGATTTTTTACCCGAGCGAATTGATAAACGCATTCGACACCTGTTGGCAGGGCTACCTATTCCGTGGAAATACCCCGAGCATCCCGGTCGCTTACAAGCTATTCAACAACTGCTTGAGAAAGCGCCGATTGATGGCCTTCGGATTGAAGGAGGCAAGGCAGCAACCCACGATCAGCTAGCCCGCGTTCACACCACCTCTTATCTCAGCGATATCTTTAGCCTGCGCGGAAAAAACGCATGGCTGGATGTGGATACTACAGCGGTATCACCAGGTAGCATTGACGCGGCAGAAGTCGCCGCAGGCACGGCGATTGCCGCCGTAGAAGCCGTTATGGATAAACGCACCCAAAGTGCGTTTGCGCTCATTAGACCGCCTGGCCACCATGCAGAACCCGTTCGCGCCCGAGGGTTTTGCTTATTCAACAATGTTGCGGTAGCTGCCGCCCATGCGCGCAGTGCCCTAGGCTGTGAAAGAGTACTGATTATTGATTGGGATGCCCATCACGGTAACGGCACACAGGATATCTTTTGGGCCGACCCCGATGTGATGTTTTTTGACATACACCGCGCAGCCCCCTTCTACCCTGGCTCAGGCCATCTCGAAGAGGTCGGCGCTGGTTTGGGAGAAGGCACCACCATCAATGTACCGCTGCCTGCTGGGGCTGGCGATGAGGCGTATCTCAAGGCGTTTCGTGACATTTTGGCACCAGCTGCCCAATGGTTTAAGCCGGATATTATTCTAGTCTCAGCGGGTTTTGATCCACACTGGCACGATTTAGCGCTCAACGTTTCTTATGAGGGCTTTGGCGCCCTGACGGGTTTCTTACAACAGTTAGCCGAGCAACACTGCGAGGGGCGCTTAGTGTTCGTTTTAGAGGGAGGCTATAACCTGGAATCGCTAGCCAACGGTACCCGAGCGGTGCTTTCGGTACTCGCGGGAAATAGCGTTCCAGTGCCTGATACCTGCGGTATCGCAGAAGTCCAAACAGCGGCTGACTTTCATCGCAGTGCGTTTCAAACCAGCTAGAGCACTGCCATAAAAAACGGCACCGCGTGGGTGCCGTTTTATTGGTAAGCGCTGTGTTTATTTGAGTCGTTCAAACACGGTTGCTACCCCTTGCCCCATGCCGATACACATCGTGGCAAGGCCAAGGGTGGTGTCACGCTGCTGCATGACGTTAAGCAGCGTCGTGCAAATACGTGACCCCGAACAACCCAGCGGATGGCCGAGTGCGATAGCGCCACCATTGAGGTTTACTTTTTCATCCATAGCATCCAGGAAACCCAGGTCCTTCAGGACAGGCAGCCCCTGGGCTGCGAACGCTTCGTTAAGCTCAACGGTTTGAATATCTGCGGCGGACAATCCTGCGGCTTTCAGTGCTTTTTTAGACGCAGGCACCGGGCCGTAACCCATAATAGAGGCATCACAACCTGCCACACCGGTAGACAGCACTTTGGCGATTGGCTCAAGGCCCAACGCTTGTGCACGCTCATAGCTCATGATTGCCATGGCGGACGCACCTACCGATAGTGCTGATGAAGTGCCCGCGGTAACGGTACCGCTGCGAGGGTCAAACACCGGCTTAAGGCTGGCCATGGACTCAAGGCTCGCCTCTGGGCGAATCACTTCATCGTTCTTGAACAGAATTTTAAAGCCGCGCTGATCATGGCCTTCCACACCAATGATCTCGTTATCGAAGTAGCCTTTCTCCATGGCTGCCTGAGCGCGCTGGTGGGAGCGCACGCCAAACTTATCCTGATCTTCACGGGAAATACCGTGCATTTTGCCCAGCAGTTCAGCGGTAAGACCCATCATCATGGCGGCTTTCGCGGCGTACTTGCTCGCAGCAGGGTTAACGTCTACACCATGAGCCATGGGTACGTGCTCCATGTGCTCTACCCCACCGATCACATAAAAGTCACCCATACCCGCTTTAATGTTGGCCGCCGCAATATGCAGTGCCGTCATTGAAGAGCCACACAAACGGTTAACGGTTTGCGCAGGCACTGAGCGGGGAATGCCGGTCATAATCGCCGCGTTACGGGCAATGTTCATGGACTGCTCAAGGGTCTGGTTAACACAACCCCAGATCACATCATCCACTTCGGATGGGTCTAGATTAGCGTTACGATCAAACAGCGCCTGCATGACAGCTGCCGACAAATTCTCAGCGCGCACATTACGAAACGCGCCATTTTTAGCTTTCGCCATGGCGGTACGTACACCGTCTACCACCACGATATCTCTTGGGTTCAAACTCATCTTCTATCTCCTATACGTGGTGGTTAGGCCTGAGAGCCAGAATAAAACTGCTCGTTATTTTGAGCCATCTGACGCAGTTTCTCAGTGGGCGCGTAAAGCGGGCCTAACTCATCCGCAAGGTTTTCGGCTAGCTTTACGAACTCGGCGACGCCCATCGCGTCAATGTAGCGCAGTGCGCCACCGCGGAAGGGAGGGAAACCAATGCCGTAGATCAGCGCCATATCGGCCTCAGCGGGGGTCTCCACGATGCCATCTTCAAGGCAACGAACCGTTTCCAGGCAAAGCGGTACCATCATGCGAGCAATAATATCTTCGTCGGAAAACTCTTTCTGCTCTTTGACGACGTCTTTCACCAGCGCGTAGGCTTGCTCGTCGGTAACTTTCTTAGGTTTGCCTTTCTTATCTTCTTCGTAAGCGTAGAAGCCCTTATCGTTCTTCTGGCCCAGGCGCTTGTTGTCATACATCACCTGGATAGCGGTTTTACCGTCACGCGCCATACGATCAGGGAAACCTTCTGCCATCACTTCGTTAGCGTGTACCGCAGTATCAAGACCGACTACGTCCAGCAGATAGGCAGGGCCCATAGGCCAGCCAAACTTTTCCATCACTTTGTCAACGCGTTGGAAATCAGCGCCCTGCTCAACCAGGAAGCTAAAGCCGCCAAAGTAAGGGAACAATACGCGGTTAACCAGGAAGCCGGGGCAGTCGTTCACAACGATCGGGGTTTTGCCCATCGCACGTGCGTAGGCAACTGTTGCGGCCACCGCCGCATCTGAGGTCTTCTCGCCACGAATAACTTCCACCAGCGGCATACGGTGCACAGGGTTGAAAAAGTGCATACCGCAGAAGTTTTCAGGACGCTTAAGATTCTTAGCCAAGCGATTAATAGAAATCGTCGAGGTGTTAGAGGTGAGGATGGTGTTTTCACTCACCATGCCTTCCACTTCTGTCAGCACGGCGTCTTTGACCTTGGGATTTTCAACCACCGCCTCGACCACTAGGTCGACGTTGTCGAAGTCACCGTAAGAGAGCGTGGGGCGAATGTTGGTCAGCTTTTCGGCCATCTGCTCGGTCGTCAGCTTTTTACGCTCTACTTGCTTGGAGAACAGCTTACGCGCTTCTTTCAGGCCCAGCTCAATGGCTTCCTCATTGATATCTTTCATTACAATGGGCGTGCCTTTGCTGGCGCTCTGGTAGGCGATCCCCCCCCCCATAATGCCTGCACCCAGCACAGCGGTCTGCTTAACTGGCTGCGACTGCTTCTCGTATTTGCTGCCTTTTTTCTTCACGACTTGGTCGTTAAGGAACAGGCCAACCAAGTTAAAGGCAACGCTGCTGAGTGCGAGCTTGGCAAATGCTTTTGCTTCAATCGTCTGGGCACGGGCACGCGTCTCGCCAGCGCCTTTCTGGATCACTTTGATCGACTCTACCGGCGCTGGGTAGTGAGGGCCGGCCTTGCCAGCGACAAACCCTTTAGCGGTTTCAAACGCCATCATTTGCTCAATGGCGTTGAGGTTAAGCGGCGCTTTCTTCTCTTCACGGCGTGCCTGGTAATCAAGCTCACCGGCATTGGCGCGGTCTAACATATCCAGCGCAGCTTCTTCAAGAAGCTCGTGGCTTACAACCGCATCGACTGCGCCGACTTTAAGTGCTGCATTAGCACGATTTTCAGTGCCACCGGCAATCCACTCGATCGCATTATCCGCACCAATCAAGCGAGGTAAACGGACACAACCGCCCCAACCTGGCAGAATGCCCAGCTTGGTTTCTGGTAAGCCAATTTTGGCCTTTTCACTCATTACACGAAAATCAGTGGTTAGCAGTACTTCACAACCGCCGCCCAAGGCTAACCCGTTAATAGCCGTCACCGTGGGGAAAGGCAGATCTTCAATCGCGTTGAAGATGTCATGAACCTTGAGGTTCATTTCGACTAAGTACTCTTCGCCTTTATCGAAAAGGCTATGAAATTCGGTGATATCAGCACCGACGATAAACGCATCTTTGCCACTGCTAATTACCAATCCCTGCAGGCCGCTTTCAGATTGAAGCGCTTTTACGGCCTCGCCCAGCTCTGCCACTACGGCGCTGGACAGCTTATTAACAGACTCATCTTTCAGGTCGAAAGTGAGCTTAGCGATGTCATTGCCACCTTGGGTGTCACGACGCTCCACCGTGATGGCATTGCCTTGATAGATCATCCGCGCTCTCTCCACAAGTTCGGGCAGGCACCCTACAGCGGGGCCGCCACGCATTTCATACGGTCGTTTGATTGCTTAAGCTTGGTTGAGATATAGCAGAACGTCAAGCCCTGACTTTTGGCTAATGCGTTTATCTCTTGAACGAACTTACAAGATTGAACTTACAACAGAGTCACAGTTCCCACATTTCTTGCGTTTTTTAAAGGCATAGTAGGTTACACATCGACTTTACCGATAAACCCAACGATCATGCTGTTTCCATTTATGAGCCAACACCATCATGGGTAATTTGCTTACTGTCGCTCGTATCACGGCCCTGCAAGCACGAATCGAACGCACTGTAGAGCGCTTTAAGCCTTGGAGCTGGCTCTGGCCACCCCTGGCATTCGCTGCCGGGCTGGGTAGTTTTTTTCTGGTCGACCGTCAGCAATGGCTAGGTGCTGCGTTGGCACTTGGGCTAGTAGTTGCCTGGCTACTGCTATTGTTTGAGAGTGTCATTAGCCGCTGGCTATCGCGCCATGACTACCCCACTCTTCCCAAGGGCGTTACCTCGTTTATCGCCCAGATGATTCACCAGGAAACCCTATTCTTTACACTGCCGTTCATTTTGATTACCACTGTGTGGAACAGCGGACAAATACTGTTTGCCATCGTCGTGCTCGGAATGGCTGCGCTATCGATTATTGACCCGCTCTACTACAAGCTTGCTGGACGCTGGCGGAGTCTCTATTTTATTTTTCACGCTCAATGCGTCTTTTTAGTGCTGTTAGTGATCCTACCGATCATGCTGCACCTCACTACGCGTCAAAGTTTACTGCTGGCACTGGTATTAATGGCGCTAGTGGCACTGCCCAGTTTTTGGCAACACGTTAAAAAGCGCTCGTTGGCGCGCTGGCTGGGTTTTTTCGCACTGACGTTACTGCTGGCATATGCCGCATGGATAGGACGTATCTGGGTTCCTCCTGCGAGTTTGTGGATGACGAGTAGCGCGCTATCACCAGCTCTCAACATCCAGAACCGAGAACCACAAGGCTCTATTGCTCTTACCCCAGATACATTGCTTAGCAACGGGTTATACGTCTACACCGCGATACGCGCACCACGTGGTTTAAGCGAAACGATCTATCATGTCTGGCACCATAACGGTGACAGTATCGATATGATTGAATTGGCGATAAACGGCGGTCGGGAACAAGGTTACCGTGCGTGGAGTCATAAGCAGAATTTTCCTGATGACCCAGCGGGTGAATGGCGAATTGATATTATGACCGATGGCGGGCAACGTCTCGGGCTAATCAGGTTTACCGTTTCAGACGATATTGACGAGGCAACCGTTGCTGATAGCCGCATTCAGCCTAGCGGCTTGAGCGCCCTTAACTTACGCCGTTTTGTTCCGGGCGGAAGCAGCTTGGAAAACGATGCATCAACGGTGGAATAACAGAACGTCTTGCATTCAGCAGCGCGGCTTATGACAATTCGTCTACTCACACTTTTCGGTAGCTAGCACTTATGGCTTCATCAATTGGTTTTCGCATCGCACGCCTGCCCCATTTATGGCGTTCTATTATCGACCGTAGGCTTGCCCCATTAGGATTAACGCAAACGCGCTGGGTAACGCTTTACCATCTGTGGAAGCTGGGCGAGGGGAACCCTCAGTGTGAACTTGCTAGGGCAATTGGCGTAGAAGCCCCGT
Organism: Vreelandella zhaodongensis; assembly: GCF_013415115.1. Taxonomy (GTDB): domain Bacteria; phylum Pseudomonadota; class Gammaproteobacteria; order Pseudomonadales; family Halomonadaceae; genus Vreelandella; species Vreelandella zhaodongensis. The sequence continues at coordinate 61,210 of NZ_JACCDD010000011.1, forward strand.
CATTGGTGCGAACACTTGGGCAGCTCGAAGCACAAGGGTTAGTTGAACGACGCGCCTGTGATAACGACCGCCGGAGCAAGCGTATCTTCCTAACACCGGCAGCTATGCCACTGCTTGAGCAAATTGACAACGTTGTTCAAGCCGCTCGGAAAGAGATGCTCGTTGGGCTAAGTGAAGGTGACTTAGAGCAGCTCGATAAGTGGTTAGCGCTAATCGAATCTAATGGGCTTGCCATTCAGTCGAAAGACCAGGAAGGCCCTGCCGCAACAGTATAATCACTTCCGCCCTGCCGCCTCGCCTCCTCCCGCAAATGGTTTGGCGACAGGGCGATCTGACACCCCCTCAAGCGCTCCTTTCAACTGCTGAAAGTCCGCCACATAGGTAGAAAACCTGTCGGCGTTTTGTGATTCCCACCACCATAGCGTTAACGAATAGGGCGTTGATTCAATCACCAGTGCATCTTGTGGAAGACGCTCTAATAAGGCTTTCAATGTAACACCGGCCTTTTCAGGCAAAGGCCTCAACGGCGCGATTCGCCAGCGCCACCCAGAATGATATAACTCCAGTGCATCGCTCGCATTGGTATCTCTCACTAACACAAAATCAGGCCCAGGAGCCTGTTGCGGGTAGTGCCAGCGATACGCGGGCATGGTGCCACGGAAATGATGCAGAGGCGGTTTTTCCATCTTAATCGTTACCCCCTGCTTTCTGGCACTTGAGCGCAATGCCATTTGGCGCTTCTGCTGAGGGCTAGGTTTAAGCCACATCACTGGCGCAATCACGAACATCAGAATAAAAACAATAATAAGCCATTCCATCTAGGCATCACTCCTGATCGTAAGCACGGGTCATCAAATAGGGTCAACTTAAAAAAGCCTGACATAGATCGTTGTTAAGATTGCGCTTGAAGCCTAAAGTGAAGATCATCTAACAAAGCGTTTTCTTTACTAATTGTCGCTAAGGAGATAGGCCATGAGCTATCACCACATCCTAGTTGCTGTTGATCTAACCAAAGACTCTCATAAGGTCTTAGAGCGCGCAGTAGCCATTGCTGAGCGCAATAATGGTGCCAAAATTTCTATCATGCACACCCTGGAGCCATTAGGATTCGCTTACGGCGGCGACATTCCTATGGACCTGACCAGTATCCAAGATCAACTGGACGACCACGCGAAAAAACGTCTAGCTGAAATTGCCGCTCCTCACGTAGATGCCGCTGAACAACATGTCGTGGTCGGCATGCCAGACACTGAAATTCATCGCTTTGCAGAAGAGCACGACGTTGATCTCATTGTAGTGGGTTCCCATGGTCGCCATGGTTTTGCCCTGCTGCTTGGCTCGACATCGACCGGCGTATTACACGGCGCTAAGTGCGACGTTCTGGCCGTTAGAGTAGGTAAAAAAGGCGAAGAGAGCGACGAGTAAGTCGTGAAGAAGGCACCCTAGGGGTGCCTTCATGCAGTTGAGATCGCAACTACTCTCCGTTAGCCATCGCTTCCAGCTCCATCCAACGCTCCATTGCTTCTTCAAGCGTTTTCTGTACTTTTTCCAACATTTGCAGTTTGGCGGTAACCGTTGTCGCTTCTTGCTGATAAAACGCGGGATCACCAATCTCTTTCTCTAACGCTTCGATTTCACTCTCAAGGCGCTCAATCTGTGCAGGCAAGGCGTCTAATTCCCGCTGCACTTTGTAAGAGAGCTTAACGGCTTTCTTGGCGGGCTCTGCAACCGGCTTCTCAGGCGTTTTCTCAGCCGCAACACTGGTCGGCTCAGTATTCTGGCGGGCAGCCCCTTCCCATGGAGCAGGCGGTAATTTTCCCCCTTGACGAATCCAATCCGTGTAGCCACCCACGTACTCACGCACACAACCCTCGCCTTCAAAGGCCAGCATGCTGGTCACGACGTTATCCATAAACGTCCTGTCGTGGGAGACCAGTAGCAGGGTGCCATCAAAGTCCAGCAGTAGCTCTTCAAGCAGTTCCAGGGTTTCCATGTCCAAGTCGTTGGTAGGCTCATCCAGCACCAGTACGTTGGCAGGCTGGGTAAACAGCTTGGCTAACAACAGACGGTTGGATTCACCGCCGGAAAGTGCTTTTACCGGCTGTCGAACGCGGTCAGGGGTGAATAGGAAATCCTGAAGATAACTCATCACGTGGCGATCTTTTCCGCCAACGGTTACCCGGTCGCTGCCTTGGGCAACGTTGTCGTAGACGGTTTTTTCCAGCTCCAAGCCTGCGCGTAGCTGATCGAAGTAAGCAACCTTCAAATTGGTACCCAGCTGAACACTACCTTCCGTTGGGGCAAGCTCACCTAGCAAGATTTTCAGCAGCGTGGTTTTACCGGCACCATTGCGGCCAAGGAATCCGATACGATCGCCACGCATCACTTCAAGGTTCACATTACGCAAAATGACATCATTGCCAAAGCGCTGTGTCACACCTTTCAGCTCAACGACACGCTTGCCGGTACGCTCACCGCTATCGACGTTGAGGTTGGCAGTGCCCTGACGCTCACGGCGCTGGCTGCGCTCCAAACGCATCTGCTCAAGCTCACGCACACGTCCTTCGTTGCGGGTACGCCGCGCCTTAACACCTTGACGAATCCAGATTTCTTCCTGGGCCAGTTTTTTATCGAACAGCGCATGTTCACGAGCTTCCACTTCCAGCTCGTGCTGCTTACGCTCTTGATACTCGGCGTAGTTACCGGGATAACGGCCAAGCTTGCCTCGGTCTAATTCAAGAATCGTGGTGGCCAGTTTAGATAAGAAGGCACGATCGTGGGTAATCAGTAATACCGCGCCATTAAAGGCCAGGAGCTGCTCTTCCAACCAAGCAATCGTGTCTAGATCAAGATGGTTGGTAGGCTCATCAAGAAGCAGTAAGTCAGGCTCTGAAACTAGTGCTCGCGCCAGTGCAACACGACGGCGCCAGCCACCAGAAAGCGCGCTCATTTCAGCTTCAGGGGGTAACCCTAAACGGGTGAGTACGACATCAATGCTCTGATGGAAAGACCAGCCGTCGATGGCTTCGATGCGGGTTTGCAACTTGGCCATGCGATTCATATCGGGGTCGGGGTCATTGATCAGGTGCTGGTATTCAGATAGCAGCTCCCCCGCTTCCGGCAGCCCCTGAGCGACCATATCAAAAATCGTCATGCCTGAGGAGGATTCAGGCAGCTCCTGGGACAATACGCCGATTTTCAAGCCCGGCGCACGCCAAATGGAGCCATCATCGGCATGAATATCGCCAGCCACTAGTTTTAATAGCGTTGATTTACCGGTGCCGTTGCGCCCGACTAGCGCCAGCCGCTCGCCTTTTTCAACCGTTAGGTCGGCGCGGTTAAGTAGTACTTGGGTGCCGTAAGCGAGTTGCAGCTGTTCGAGTCGTAACAAGGTCACGCAGTGTCCTCCTTCGTCATAAGGCGCACAGTGTAACGCATGCGCTCGCGTTAAGGAGACCCCTTATAGAGCCAAACGACACATCGTGCTACCGTCTTGTCATCACGTAATAATAACAAGGTAGCGCCAAGCTACCCGTTTAAGGCTGAAATCGTGACCGTTACCGTCTCAATGCACTTCGTAAACGAGTTTTTACGTGGTCTACCCACCACGGATCGTTCTCACTCACGCTATTTAGAACTTGCCGGCATTTCCCCCTTCCTGCTCAGCGCACCGAATGGACGCGTCACTGTTGAGCAGTTTGCCGAACTATACCGCTTACTTGCCCTTGAGGTGGATGACGAGACACCAGGCTTTTTCTCCAGGCCACTACGCTGCGGAACACTGAAACTTCTGTGCTTGAGCTTATTGGACGCGCCCACACTGCATGTTGCGCTCCATCGTTACACACAGTTCTTTCGTATTCTGTTAGATGACTTTGGCTATCGCTTTACCATCGAGGGTGAGCTAGCTCGCATGGCGCTGGAAGAGTATGCGCCGCTCCAAGGTAGCCGAATATTGATCCATGAACTGATGCTTAAGCTGTTTCACGGCATTTCTTCATGGATGATTGCGCGCAAAATTCCACCTATGTTGATGGAGTGCGGTTACGCCCAACCCGCCCACAGTGCTGACTATCTCTACTTCTACCCCGGCAAAGTAAAATTTGACCAACCGCAAACGGCCGTTTACTTTGATAAGGCGTTTCTAAACCACCCTATACGCCAAACCAAACAGCACTTAGGTGCATTTCTACAACGCGCACCCGCAGATTGGTTCTATGTCTCTTTTGAAGATCGTTTAGTGACTCACCGCGTTCGCGAACACCTGAGCCGCCACTTACCCGTCTCATGCACGGTTCAGCATGTCGCAGACGCGTTACATATGTCCGTCCGTACGCTCTCAAGACACTTAAAACTTGAAGGCACCCACTTCCAGGCGGTTAAAGACGAATACCGGCGCGACTATGCCATTCAAGCGCTCACTCGCAGCACACAACCACTGACGGCAATTGCAGAAAAACTCGGCTTCGAAGACCTTGCTTGCCTTAGCCGAGCGTTTAAACAATGGACAGGAAACTCGCCCGCCGCCTACCGCAAGGCGCAAACGGCGGGACTTAAACGTTAGCGTTTAGATCTCAGTGCGAATGCGCTTTTTATCCAGCTTACCGACACTGGTTTTAGGAATTTCATCTACGAAGCGAATCAACGATGGAATGCCCCAGCGGTTGATGCTGCCCTGTTCTACGAACTGCTCCATAAATGTTTGTACCTTCTCTGCAGTGGGCGGGTTATTGACATCGCTTGGTACGACAAGCGCCGCTGGCCGCTCGCCCCATTTATCATCCGCGACGCCGATCACCGCCACTTCAGCCACACCTGGGCATTGGCTAATATAGCTTTCCAGCTCAAGTGAAGAGAGCCACTCACCGCCGGTTTTGATGACATCTTTAATACGGTCGCTAATGGCCAAGAAACCATGCTCATCAATCGACCCAACATCACCGGTATGTAGCCACCCATCCCGCCAAAGCTCTTCACTGCGTTTTTCTTCCTTGTAGTATGCCTGAGTAAGCCAGGGCGCCTGGGCACGCACTTCGCCCACGCTGACGCCATCATGGGGTAGCGGTTCTCCATTAGCATCAACCACCTGCAACTTCACCAGGGGCACGGGCAAGCCAGCCTTACACCGCCAAGGAAGCTGCGTTTCAAAATCGGCCTCTATGACATCCCGAGGTAAAATATCGGCCGTTAGCAGCGGGCAGGTTTCTGACATGCCATAGGCACTGCGCGTATCAATGCCGAGTGACCAAGCGCGGCTGGCCAAGGCCTGGGTAAGCGCGCTACCGCCCACCAATACCTTCCAACCGGTTAAATCAACTTTTTTCGATGCAATAGCGTCAGCGCTCACCACCATATTTAGCAGCGTAGGCACGCAGTGGGAGAAGTCGACCTTCTCGTTTACCAGTAGCTTGACCAGCATTTCTGGCTCATAGCGGCCAGGGTACACCTGGGTCGCCCCCATCAATGTGGCGGTGTAAGGCACGCCCCATGCATGCACATGGAACATTGGCGTGATGGGCATGTACACCTTATCGCGATTGAGCAGCTCAAAACCTGGCGCCTGGAAAGTACTGGCTTCGCCCAGTGTGTGTAGTACCAGTTGGCGATGAGTAAAAAATACCCCTTTCGGATTGCCAGTGGTGCCCGTGGTGTAGAACAGCGTGGCCACCGCATTCTCATCAAAAACAGGAAACTCGTAATGAGTTGGCTGCTCACTTAGCAACGCTTCAAACTCACCAACTAGCGGAAGCGACGTGCTGACTGTGCTTTCTGTTTCTTGGCAGAGCAGATAGCCGCGAATGTTGGGTAGTTGATCAGCGAGTGGCTCCAGTAATGGCACGAAATCCTCATGCACTAGCACAAAGACATCTTCAGCGTGCTCCATCGTGTAGTGAATTTGCTCAGACGCCAAACGTACGTTGACGGTATGCAGCACGGCACCAATCATGGGAATGGCAAAAAAGCACTCTAAGTAGCGATGGCTGTCCCAGTCCAAGACTGCCACCACATCACCCGCCTGAACGCCCTGTGCGGTTAGCGCATGGGCAAGCTGGTGTACCCGCTCACGAAAACGTCGATAGTCATGACGGCTCTGGTCTCGATAAACAATCTGGTTATTTCCCGCCATTCGAACACCTGACTCCAGCAAGTCTCTGATTAACAGAGGCGAGCTAGTCGCAGATGGCGTAGAAGGAAGTATTTTTGGCGTTATCGTAGACATAAAACACACCTTTCGATTGTTATTGGGAAACCGTTTGTTATTCGCGCTCTATTAACAGCGCAATGCCCTGCCCACCGCCAATACACAGCGTGATCAAACCATAGCGGCCCTGACGTCGCTCCAGTTCGTGTAAGGCTTTTAGGATCAAGATGGCACCGGTCGCTCCTACCGGATGGCCAAGCGCCACGGCACCACCATTCGGGTTCAGTTTTTCCAATGGGAAGCCCAGCGTATCGGCAACGGCCATCGCTTGTGCCGCGAACGCTTCATTGGACTCAATCACATCAATATCATTGATCGTCAGCCCTGCCTGTTGGAGGCAGCGTTTCACCGCTGGGATTGGTCCTAACCCCATTACCGAAGGCTCCACACCGGCGGTGGTTGCCACGCGAAGTCGCGCCCTAACCGTTAAATTGCGCTGCTGTGCTTCATCGGCATGCGCCAGCACCAAGGTCGCTGCCCCATCGTTGATTCCAGAGGCATTGCCTGCCGTAACCACTCCCTCTTTTTTAAAGGCTGGCTTAAGCCGTGCTAAATCACTTAACTCAACGCCTTCACGCACATGCTCATCACGGGCAAAGGAAACCGTCTGTTTTCCTTTTGTCACTTCAACAGGCACGATTTGCTCGTCAAAACGCCCTTCTGCAATGGCTTTTGCCGCCTTACGGTGGCTATCCATCGCAAACTGATCTAGCTGCTCGCGGCTTAAGCCATACTGCTTGGCGATATTTTCAGCGGTCATCCCCATATGCCCGCTGCCAAATGGATCACTAAGAATGCCGAGGGTAAGATCCTGGATATTGGCATCGCCTAGGCGTATCCCATTGCGTGCTTGGGGCGGCAGTAGATAAGCACCTCGCGACATCGACTCAGCCCCACCCGCTAGTGCTAAGCGGCTGTCGCCCAGGGCGATTTGCTGCGCCGCCGATATCACCGCCTGCACGCCAGAACCACATAGCCGGTTAACATTAAAGGCACCAGCTTCTTTCGGCACTCCCGCACTCAACGCGACATGACGGGCAAGGTAGGCATCTTGTGGGCCAGTGGTAATAATATGGCCATACACAGAGTGGTCGATATCAGCGCCAGCAATGCCCGCCCGGCGCAGTGCCTCCTGGGCAGTGATAGTGCCTAACTCATGGGGCGCGAAGGATGAGAGCGACCCACCAAACCCGCCAATGGCGGTGCGAGCACCGCTTACAATAACAACGCTATCCAGTTGCATAGTCTCTCCTTAGTAATGACGCACAGTGGATAAGGGCTTAAGAAAAGAGCTTAAGAAAAAGGGCTTAAGCCACTTTGCCCAACAGCGAGCGTGCGACCACTTCTTTCATAATCTCAGAACTACCGGCGTAAATCGTTTGCACCCGCGCATCTAAGTAGAACCGTGAAATCGGATATTCATGGGTGTAGCCATAACCGCCAAACAGCTGAAGGCACCGATCAACAGCGCGACACTGCAACTCGCTGAGCTGTAATTTAAGTATCGCGGCATCGGTACTTGTCATCGTGCCCTGGCGATACTTATTAACGCACTGATCAAAGTAGGCCCGCGCAACATCCAGCTGGGCCTTAATCTCAGCCAGGGTAAAGCGGGTATTTTGAAAATCGGCCACGCGCTGGCCAAATGCGTGACGCTGGGTGACGTAATCAAGCGTTAATGCCAACGCGCCCTCTACCGCGCCAAGCGCTTGAGCCCCTACGCCTAAGCGCTCCCGAGGGAGCTCTTGCATGAGATAGCGAAACCCAGCGCCCTCTTCCCCTAGTAAGGCGCCATCAGGCAGTTGCAACTGATCAAACGCCAGCTCTGCCGTATCGCTGGCATGTTGGCCGATTTTCTTAATGGGTTTGCCACGGGAAAAACCGGGGAGTGACGTATCGACCAAAAACAGCGAGACCCCTTTTGCACCTGCACTGGGGTCTGTTTTGGCACAGACAATAACGAGATCTGCTACTTGGCCATTGGTAATAAACAGTTTGCTGCCGTTGAGCACCCACCCATCGGCTATTTTGGTGGCACGGGTTTTCATCGCGGCCAGATCACTGCCAGCATGGGGCTCGCTCATGGCAATCGCTCCCAACCACTCCCCGCTTGCCATGCGGGGTAGCCACGTTTCGCGCTGCTCATCAGTGCCTAAATTTTGCAGGTAAGGCATCACGATATTGGCGTGAATATTGTAAGCGCTGGCTAGCCCACCAAACCCTTGCCGAGACATCTCCTCCAGTGCTAGCTGGGTAGTGGCAATATCGGCTCCTGAACCACCATAGGTCTCATCAAGGTCAATCCCCAATAGGCCAGCGGCACCCAGCGCTAGCCATAAGGAGCGCGGTATTTCACCGGCCGCTTCCCACTGCTCATAGAAAGGCGCCACTTCCTGCGCTAAGCAGCGGCTGATCATGTCATGAAATAGCGCCTGTGCTTGCTCGTCCATGCTCACTCCTTTAGGTCTTGGCGCAGGTGACGCTTAAGAATTTTACCGGCAGTACTTTTTGGCAGTGCCTCTGCAAACACTATGCGTTTAGGAACTTTGTAGGGTGCGATCAAGCTTTTTGCATGATGGATGAGTTCATCCTCACTCACCGCTTGCCCCTCTTTCACCACCACAACGGCGGTAATCGCTTCAATCCACTTTTCGTCTGGCAGCCCCACCACCGCTACTTCCGAAATGGCTGAGTGCTTAAACAGCGCCTCTTCCACTTCACGACTGGCGACCAGCACTCCCCCCGTATTAATAACGTCTTTAATCCGATCCACGACATATAAGTAGCCTGCTTCATCGAAGTAGCCCACATCGCCAGAATGAAACCAGCCGCCCTGGAAGGACTCGTCGGTCATCTCAGGCTTATCCCAGTAGCCCGTCATTAGCTGCGGCGAGCGATGGATAATTTCGCCATGTTCACCAGGGGCAACATCGTTCATTTCCAAATCAACAATGCGCGTTTCTACTGTGAGTATCGGCCGTCCCGCCGACGCGGGACGCTCAGCGTGCTCTTCTGGGCGTAATACCGTTGCCAAGGGGGCTATTTCACTCTGCCCGTAGCAGTTATATAAACCAACGCCGGAGAAACGCTGCTGCATTTCTTGCAAAACAGGTACCGGCATGATCGAGGCGCCGTAGTACGCTTTCTTGAGTGTGGTTAAATCAAACTGATCAAAGTCAGCATGGCGCAGCAAGCTGATCCACACGGTGGGCGGTGCAAAGAACGATACGATTTTTTGTTCAGCAATCGCCGACAGGCAGCTATCCGGTAACGGCGCTTCTAGCAGATAAACGGGAGCTCCCAGTAGCAGAGCGGGCATCAAAAAAACATGCATTTGTGCCGAGTGGTAAAGCGGAAGAGCAGCCAACATGGCGTCGCTTCCCTTGATATCCAACTCCACCATGCAGGCCATATATTCTGCCACCAGCGCTTGATGGCTCATCATGGCGGCTTTAGGTGCTGCCGTTGTGCCAGAGGTATAGAGCAGCTGTGCAAGACTGTTTCCCTCTAGAGCAACCGCTGGCTCACTTGTTGATAGCGAGGAACGCACACAAGCCAAGACATCAAAACTGCCTAACTGACTATCTTGTTGATCGGCATGAAGTGTGCCGTTGACGATTAATCCGAAACCTTGGGTTGCCTCCTGCACTTTGTCGGCTAACGCAATATCGCTTAGCAGCCCTTTCGCCCCTGACTGCTCAAGGATATAGCGCAGTTCGTCACTACTTAGTGCAAAATTAATAGGCACATGTACTAACCCCGCTTTAGTGGCGGCAAGCCAAGCTATGACATAAGCATCTGAGTTTTTACCGTATACCGCCAGCCGGTCTCCAGGAGAAAGACCGGCCGCTAACAAGCCGTTGGCCACGCTGTTAGCGGCGTCATTAAGCGACTGATAGCTCCATGTTCGCTCACCAAACGTCAGCGCAAGCTGGTGAGAATATTTGCGGGCGCTGCGGTTTAACGCAGCGCCAATCGTATTACGGTGAATGGTGGAGATGTGTTCCATGCCAAGTCCTTATTGTTATGTGTTGTTGATAAGGCATCAGCGTTTTACTAACTCTTGACGAGTGGACAGACGCTTTCAGACAGTGGCCGGAACGCTTCCTCAGCGGGAATAGTGCGCACAATTCTGAAAAGATCATCTTCATCAACAGCTTCTTCCGGTGTTTTCACTTCCACGAGGTACATGTCATGCACCATACGACCGTCTTCGCGGATGTAGCCGTTCGTCGCAAAAATATCGTTAATGGGAGTGTCGGCCATCTGCTGACGTACGGTTTGCGTATCGTCTGTTCCGGTTGCCTCAATGGCTTCTAAATAGTGGCGGGTACTGGAATAAAGACCTGCGTGCACCATGGTTGGCATGCTGCCGGTACGCTCACGGAAACGCTCAGCCCAGGCACGTGTCTCATCATTTAAGTCGTAATACCATGCTTTGGTGAACTGCAGCCCTTGGGCATTTTCTAACCCAATGCTGCGTATATCAGTGCTGAACAGCACCATACCCGCTAGAATCTGTCCGGCTTGAGTAATACCGAACTCGCCAGCCGTTTGAACGGCATTGATGGTATCTCCACCGGCATTATTAAGGGCAATAACATCAGCACCCGACGCCTGGGCTTGCAGCATGAAGGAGGAGAAATCATTGTTCGGGAAGGGGTGGCGCGCGCTACCTACTATCGTTCCACCATTTTCGGTGACCACCCTCTCAACATCCGCTTCAAGCGCATGGCCAAACGAGTAGTCTGCACTGAGTAGATACCAGTTTTTATAGCCTTCCTGCGTAATGGCTTTGGCCGTACCGTTAGACATCGCCCAAGTGTCATAAACCCAGTGAATATGGTTGGGAGAGCAGTGTTCGTTAGTTACGCTAGAAGAAACAGCGCCATTCACCAAGCCAAGTTTATCCGCATCTTCCAACAAGCCTACGGCTGCCAAGGTGACCGATGACGCCACTAGCCCCGTGACCATGTCGACATTACGCTCATCAATCCACTCGCGCACAACGCTTGAGCCAACATCTGGGCTATTACGATCATCAGCACTAAAGACGACCACCTTGGCACCGTGTACGCTGCCGCCCATATCTTCAATCGCCATTTCAATGGCATCTTGCCCTAACGGCCCTATCGGATCACGATAAATACCCGACATATCAGCAAGATAGCCAATGCGTATTTCATTATCCGAAATTCCTTCATTGGCGGCTAACGTGGGCGCATAGCCAGCTGTGATAACCGCTGCCGATAACGCAGAAACAGCAAAGCGACGTGATAGTTGCATGATGTTCACCTGTCTATTGTTGTTATTAAAAGAGGCTAGAGCCCACTTTATTGACTACTTCACAAGCATGTTAAAATTAAAAAATGAATAACTGTTTACCTATCAAGCCAGTTTTTTTGCAATTCGTGCCATTCGGTGAAGATACCAACGCAGGTTAGATCATTAGTCGTTGTTACTTGCCAGCGTTACAATGGCGTTTTGCAACTGGCGGTATCGTTGGTCAGTGATGGTTTTTAACGAATATTTGACGGATGTTGGGAGTGTGACGTTTGGCGACAAGTGCTGTGGATAGCTTTTTACCCGAGGCGCTGCAATTTCGCCCTGGTGCCCCCTTGGTGGATATCGGGGCTAACCTGACTCACGAGAGTTTTCAGCGTGACTTAGGTGATGTCATTGCCAGAGCGAAAGCGGCCAATGTGGCTACCCTTATTGTGACGGGGACTGATATTGAACACGCTGAGCACGCTGTAGAGCTGGCTAAACAGACCCCGGGGATATATGCCACTGCCGGGATTCACCCTCACGATGCTAGCGGGTGGAATAGTGATGTGGCGCGCCAGTTGAAAGCGCTTCATCAACAACCTGAAGTGGTTGCCGTGGGCGAGTGTGGACTGGACTTTAATCGCAATTTTTCAACGCCTCACGAGCAAGAGCGAGCGTTTGAAGCTCAGTTGGCGCTCGCTGCTGAAAGTGGCTTACCGCTATTTTTGCACGAACGCGACGCGGGGCAGCGAATGCGTGAAATGCTACATAGCTGGCGAGATGATATCAGCCAAGCCGTTATTCACTGCTTCACCGCTGATCGAGATACACTGCACGGCTATCTCGATTTAGATCTTCATATTGGGTTAACCGGCTGGATTTGTGATGAGCGCAGAGGCCACCATCTTCGCTCCGTAGTGAAAGATATTCCGTTGGAAAGGCTAATGGTGGAGACTGACTGCCCTTATCTACTGCCTCGCAACCTTCCAGCTAAACTAAAAGGACGCCGTCACGAGCCAGCCTTGCTACCATGGATTGTAAGAGAGATTGCCCAGTGGCATGACGTGACTGAAACCGAGCTGGGGGAGGCAACAACCCGCACTGCCCAGCGTTTTTTCCGCCTTGATGCGGAAGCTTAAAAGGAGCGTAGCGTGGCTGATTACCCAGGATTTATTGCCATTGAGACGGGCGAAGAAGACGGCTTGCCGCTGGCTATTGCCTGGTCGTTACCCGATGGGCGCATTAAGCAAACACTCATTCAGCCTGACGATAGCTGGATCAGTGACGATACGAACGTGATGGGCGCTTACAGCATTGAAGAGCTGGAGAGTCTGGGCGTCAGCCCTTTAGATGTGATTCGCGAACTAGAGAACGACCATTTCTCTGCCACCCTCTACACTAGCGATAACGGCGACGATGAAGCGGCGCTAGCTCGCCTGTTCGACACGTATGGTCTCGACCCCTTTGTAGAACTAGCACCTGCACAAGTGCTTTATGAATCAATCAGCGCCAGTGACTGGCACCGCCTACGTAGTGAAACGTTTAATGACCTAGGGTTTGAGCCGATGCGGCCTGAACATGAAATCGAGGTCATGCTGACGCTACACAAGCAACTTACCGAAAAAGACTAAACCGCTTCGACCGGTGCTGCGTCAAGTTCTCGCTGCCCCTGTTTAATGGCCTGCGCCAAGGTATCCTGATGTTGATAATAGCGTGTCAACGCAACCAAGAAGGCGTTGGCACGCAGCGGTAGCCCCCTATCAAGGTAGCCCGCTGCCCTCGCAGCTACACTGCTAGCAAACGCGTCGCGATCTACCTCAACGTCTCCACCTAAATTATCGACGCTAACGTAAAACGTGCGCCCGCAGGCACGGGTAAAAAGCTGTTCGAGTGCCTGTGGGGCGATCTCCGCTTTTTCGAATGCTTGCTGCTGCTGGGCGTCGCGTCCATCGGGCAGATACCAGTAACCGTAATCTTCCAGCTGTCGGCGCTTCTCTCCTGCGATGCACCAGTGACTGATCTCATGCAGTGCGCTGGCAAAAAAGCCACGCGCAAAGATCACTTGGTGATATGGCGTATCTAGGGTTCTTGGTCGATAAAGAGGCTCGTCTCCGCCCCTGATCAGACGTGTCTGGTAACGCTCAAAAAACACACCATCAAATAGCGCTGTAATATCGTTAAGCGTCCAGCGTTGCTGTTCGTTTTTCACTATATAGCCACTTCGTCAACTGGTTCACATAATGTGCCGATGATTCATATTGCACGTCCATGGTGCCTATAGTATACCCGTGGCGCACCCGCAGACTAAAGAGTAGCCTGCTTACTTAATTGCTACCGACAACACAGCAACTCCTGCTACTCTATCGGCTTTTCTTAGGTCTCTTTGCTGAATAGGAACCACACCTTGGGCGGCTTTACTAGCAACATCAAAACCATCTATTGGCCAGAAACCCGTACGCTGATGGCCTTGGCGCTCCCCATTTGCGGCGCTCAGCTGGCACAAGCGGGCATGAGCGTGGTCGATGTCATCATGACAGGACGGCACAACGCCACTGACCTCGCCGCCGTATCGGTTGGCTCAAGCCTGTGGATGCCACTGATGCTGTTTATGACAGGTACGTTAATGGGCCTTACGCCTATCGTGGCACACCTTTTGGGCGGCAAGCGAAACACTGACATTCGCCCTGCGGTTCACCAAGCACTATGGGTCGCCTTAGTGCTTGGGTTTATTGCAGCTGCCCTGCTGTGGACAGTCGTTACGCCTATTTTCGACCTCATGAGTGTGCCACCCGCCGTAGCACGCGAGTCTGCTGCTTACCTGACAGCCGTCGCCTTTGGTATGCCGGGAATTGCCCTATTCCAGGCGCTCAGAGCCTTTTCAGACGGCATGAACCACACCCGGCCAGCACTATGGATTAGTTTGGTGGGGCTAGCCGTTAATATTCCCAGCAACTATCTACTTATCTACGGTGGCGATGGCCTGGTTAATTTATTTGGAGAGGGGTTACCTAGCGCTCTCCAACAACTGCCTGCATTAGGCGCATTCGGCTGCGGTATCGCCACAGCGCTCTCGATGTGGACGATGGCCGTTGCAATGGCACTCTATACCCGCAAAGGGCGCACTTACCGCAGCATTTCACTTTGGCAACAATTAACGCCACCAAAGTTGGCCGGTATCCGCGAACTTGTCGTGGTCGGCGTACCCATCGGCGTGGCCATTTTTGTTGAGGTTACGTTATTTACATTGATAGCCCTGTTTATTGCCAGCTTTGGAGAGATCACCGTAGGAGCTCACCAAATCGCACTAAGCTTCACGACTATTCTGTTTATGCTACCAATGTCATTAAGCATGGCACTTACCGTACGCGTAGGTAATACGTTGGGCCAACAACGCTTAGCTATGGCGCGTACCGTTGCCTGGAACGGGATTGTTATCAGCGTTATTGTCGCCGTCATCAACAGTACATTACTTTGGTTTACAGCAGTGCCAGTGATTTCACTCTATACCTCCAATACTGAGATTCAGGCACTGGCGCTCACTATTATTTCTCTAGCGGTGCTTTTCCAGTTATCGGACTCGCTTCAAGTCAACTTAGCGGGTGCGTTACGGGGCTATAAAGATACCCGAATTGTGATGGTGATTACGGTACTCTCTTACTGGATTGTCGGTTTAGGCGGTGGCCATTGGCTCGGAACTCATGGAGTCGGTAACCTGTCCGAACCAATGGGTGTACATGGTTACTGGATCGGTCTTATTGCTGGACTCAGCACGGCCGCACTACTGCTTGCTTGGCGCTTAAAGTGGATCAGTCAAGAGGAGTAATCGATGACGCCCTACACACAACAAGGCCGGTGGCTACTCACCACAACAAGCTTGCTGCTCGTTGGCTGTGGAAACGGCAATGCAGACCAGTCATGGGCGGATTACCATAGCCAGCTAGCAAGTAATCTCTCTATTGCGGCTATTGAGCGTGACGCCCCTCCTAATATTGGCGCCTTTCCTGAACGTCGACAGCGCTTAATCGACATCCCTGAAACACGTGAAGGCATGCTCAATATCTATGCGCTGCGCGAGTGCAACATAACATCACTGGTTGCGGCACGTAATAATCAGTTGGGGCGGGTTGCGCCTCCCAGTCAGCACTGGCTTTATGAGCGCACACTATGGCAACGCTTAAATGTCTGCTGGAACAGTGACGTACCTGACGGATTAAGCGACGACAACAAATCTCGCCTCGCCCAGCTCACTGAGCTCAAAACTGCTCAACTACCAGCCGTTAGTTGGAATGCTATTTTCGGTTCTGAAGAGTGGGAAAAAAGTTTCTCCAGAGCCAGCAGCCCATTAGATAGTACTGAACTGCCTGCCATTGATGACCATTTAGCAGCGGTGACTTACCTTGAGCAGATGGTGTTACATCAGTTTAGCAACGACTGGCAACAAGATTCTGCAACGCTTGAAAATCATTTGAAGACATTGCAAGAACGACCTTTAACAGCAGAAGTACTACGCTCAGTACTTCTTGCTCATCAGCGCCTAACAGAGGCCAACGAGGCGCTCGCGTCAAAGCTACCAGACGCTACTGAATGCCTGCAGGATAATTTCCCAACATGGCTAAACAACGTTGAACAGGTCTCCCAACAGTGGCTAACAGCCATTAACCAGTTTATTGATACTCATACCGTTACCCCGCCAATAGCGGTGAAAAACTATCAGCAAACTTGGTTATCAATGCGTAATCCTCAGGCTCCATGGCAACAATTCCAGCAAGTTAAAGCTGAACACCTAGCATTAAGGAATCAATTTAAGCGCTGCTAACCAAATTAAAAGCAGCAAACCCTCTTAACCTTCTGCGCAACCTGTGCTATTGGTGGAGTAGGCGGTAGGTTTGCAAACGCTACCTACCGATGTCGTGACCACGCAGCACAAGGAGGGACATTATGGGCGCATCTCTGTCACCCCGCTCTGCCCAGGTCATCGACCTGGAAACCGTGCGTCAGCGTCAGCAGGCGCAAAAATGTTTAGTTCGTTTAGCCCCAGAGCTAGACGGATTAGAGATGGTCTACCAGCTCGCTGCGAGTCCCGACACGTATTATGGCCTACCTATATTGGCCTGGGGGCTACAGGAAGATGGCAACGTTATTGGTCTTGTGCCATGGATGGAAACGCTAGCTACTTGCCATGAACTCGACAGCGATGAAAATGGTCAGTTCATTGGCTATCGCGATCCAGAAACGGAAGAAATATTTAACCTTCCACCCGATCACAAATACGAAGAACTCACCGCCTCAGCCAGCTATTTCGAATATGAAGCATCCGGCGACGTCACGCTTATTCAGCAACTTCCCGACACTCTCGGTACCCATGCACTGTGCATGAACCACCCTAACGCGCCTTGGAACATGAAACAGGTTTACGGCTGGCGTCTCTACAGTAACGGGAGCATTGAAGCCCTGCTCGCTGATGAACAGCACGCCACCATGACGCCTATACTGCTGGGTGATAAGTGCCTCTACGACGCTCACTCGCGGCATCGCACGGTCTACTTTTTCCAACGCCATATTGCTAACCGCATCATGGAGGAAGATCCTGCGACACTAGAAGCACTTGCAATGATGGTTGTTCCACAGGATGAAGATGCTTAAGCTTAAAAAACGCTTGCGAGGCCACCAAAGGGGCTTAGAAAAAGAGCCCAGACTGCGATTGGCTGGCCTCGCACAGTTATAGCTATTTACGCCAAACGAATAAAATACAGGTAGCAATCTTCAGATGCTTCCTGCATCAGTAGCTGATGCCCCAAAAATTGGCAAAACTTTGGCACATCGCGCGTCGTCGCAGGATCTGTTGCTATTACTTTCAAAATCTGTCCAGAACTCATATCACGCACCTTGTTATGCATTAGCATAATGGGTTCAGGGCAATACAAGCCTGTTGTATCTAACGATGCATCAAAATCGTGTGGGTCATCCGTATTATCAGTCATCTACAATCTCGTTTAGGAAACAGACAGCATGATCAAAGTCATCATTGAACGGCGTATTATGCCCGGCCTGGAAGAAGAGTATGAACAAGCTGCCCGAGAAGCCATGCGCGCCTCCCTTGGTGTAGCGGGATTCGTCGGAGGAGAGACGCTCGTCGAGCTTGGTCATACTGATCACCGCCTGATGATTACCAAATGGCGCGACCTACGCGCCTGGAAAGAGTGGCACTCAAGTGAAGCACGTGCAATGGCCATGCAGCGCATTCTGCCCCTCTTAACCGAAGACGAAGCGATCCGTGTTTACGAATCTGGCTATTAGCCGCGGATCTTTTAGTTTCGCTCGCACTTCAATTAGTTAATAAGCCTGACATGAACCGTCACCTCTTCACGATCATGATAGAGGTGACGGCAAGAAATCCTAGCTCGTACACCTGCCGTTTCCAATGCTTCTTCCAGCGTCGTTAGACACCGATTAACTTCATCCCAACGTTTTTTCATGGGCAGTTTTAAATTGAAAATTGCCTCCCGACACCATTTACGGGTTAACCAACGCTCAACCATTGCCAACACGCGCACAGGTTTATCGACGATATCGCATACCAGCCAATCCATGCGTTGAGGCGGCTCCCAAGCAAAGCCATCTTCTTTTAGATGATCTATCTGCCCTGTGGCCATTAACTGCTTATCCATTGGACCGTTATCGATAGCATAGACATACATACCACGCTGTACTAACTGCCATGTCCAGCCACCTGGGGCAGCCCCTAAATCTGCTGCCTGCATGTGTGCCGCTAGCCGGTCATCCCACTCTTCACGGGGAATAAATTCATGCCATGCTTCTTCTAACTTTAACGTTGAACGGCTTGGAGCTCGAGAAGGAAAACGTAACCGGCGGATACCATTGATCAACTCGCTACGATTATCAGGAAAGCTCATTCCTAGCTGAACCCGGTCACCATCCGTCCAAAAAATATGCAACCGACGCGCTCCTGCCTTGCCCCGCAAAGCACCACGCTTTTTTAGCATGCTTTGCAGCGGTTTAGTCAGTGCCTTAATTAAGCCGGCCAGTGCTTTGCCATCATTGGTATCAGGCGTTTCGTGCCAAATTTCTTCAAAGCTCCAACGACTTGACTTCACCTGATCTAAGATCGCGGTGAGACGGTCATCTCGAGACAGTGTTAGTGCGGGCATAGCCGCTAAGCTTTGGCGAGCAAAAATTAGCCGCTTAAACGCAGCCTTACGATGCAAGTCATTAATAGGCTCTTCATCCAAGCGCGTTAAACTCACCCACCCTTCGCCTTGCATAGGTTCACAGCTTACCCCTTGCTGCTTGGCATGGTGCTGCATCTCAGCCAGCGCGTCGCTCTCAAAGCCCGGGCGGCAATATACAAGCCACGAAGTGGGTACCGTTTCACTCACCCTTTCACCTCTTAAGTAATTTCATGCCATAGGTGAGCACTTTGCCAGAACAAAATCCCCCCGCTAATCGCCGCATCATAGCACTTTATGCCTGATGCTTTCTAAGAAGCAGGACTTTATCTGCTTGATTAGCTTAAACCATTATTAGCGGCCAATAAAAAACCCCCTGTTTCAGTTGAAACTGGGGGTTTTCTTAATAAGTAACTGACGATGACTCCACCCAGCCCTCCGTGTCACCCTTGTCATTCCCGCAGGCCCTTAGCGGGAATCCATGTTGGGCTGGGGTTCGGGCTGCTGCAGGCCAAGGTCAACGTGGATTCCCGACACCCCCACTCGGGAATGACGGTGTAGTGGCTCGGGGATGACGGTGCGGTAAGCACAAACAAAAAACCCAGCCGGTTGGCTGGGTTTCTTGTTTAATAAGTGCCTGACGATGACCTACTCTCGCATGGGGAGACCCCACACTACCATCGGCGCTAAGCGGTTTCACTTCT
>NZ_JACCDD010000012.1 GCF_013415115.1 Vreelandella zhaodongensis
TCTTTTAAACTCTCTTAACTTCCTGACAAACCGAAGGTTTTTACCTTCAATCACCGCTGGTAACGCTGTGCGTCCCCGGCAGCGGATGCGTACTTTACGGATTTGCTGCCGTCTTGGCAAGGGCCTTTGTAAAAAAACTTCAACATTCGTCTATTACCCTAATGCCAGCAGCAGCATCCTCTCTACTTAAGCGCAGGAATCGCGCCAGGCACTAATGACTCGGTGCTGAGATCAGCAATTGTTCGCGCACCGGTAAGCGTCATCGCCACCTTCATCTCTTTTTCGAAAAGCTCAAGCAGATTAGCAACCCCCGCCTCACCTGCTGCTGCAAGCGCATAGATAAAGGCGCGACCAATCAGTGCTGCATCTGCACCCATAGCAATCATTCTCACTACATCTAACCCATTACGCACACCAGAATCTGCCAGGATGGCCAGGTCGCCCTTAACGGCATCTGCAATAGCAGGCAGGGCACGCGCTGTAGAAGGCACGCCATCCAACTGACGGCCACCGTGGTTTGAGACCACAATACCATCAGCCCCAAAGCGGACTGCATCACGGGCATCATCAGCATCCAGTATGCCCTTAATAATCATTGGGCCATCCCACTGCTCGCGAATCCAGTCTAGATCTTTCCAGGAAATAGAGGGATCAAAGTTATCGCCAAGCCAGGCAATATAATCTTCAAGCTCCGTCGGCTGACCACGATAATCAGACACGTTGCCTAGATCATGCGGGCGACCGTGAACACCTACATCCCAAGCCCAAAGTGGATGTAACGCAGCTTGAAGCATACGTTTCATAGGCCCGCTTTTGCCGCTCATGCCTGAATGAGCATCGCGATAACGCGCCCCTGGCACAGGCATATCAACGGTGAAGACTAATGTTTTAACCCCTGCCGCCTTAGCACGCTCAAGCACGTGCTTCATAAAGCCGCGATCCTTCAATACATAAAGCTGAAACCAGATGGGCCGCTCCACTGCCGCTGCCACTTCTGCAATTGGGCATACGGAGACCGTCGATAACGTAAACGGTATGCCCTTCTTGGTCGCTGCCCGTGCTGCCTGGACTTCACCACGCCTAGCGTACATGCCTGTTAGCCCCACCGGCGCCAGGGCAAGCGGCATTGCCATCTTTTCACCAAACAGCTCGGTTTCCAGCGATAGCGACGACATATCCTTCAACACCCGCTGCCGCAAAGCGACACCTGCCAAGTCTTCAACATTGCGTCGCAACGTGTGCTCTGCGTACGACCCGCCATCAGCATAGTGAAACAGAAACGGGGGGATACGACGCTTGGCAGCTTGGCGGTAGTCTGTCGGTGATGAAATGATCATGGCAGGCCCTATGCAATCAATAGATGCACTATCTAGTAAGTACTATCTATAAACGGTCATCGAAGCGTCAGTGTTAAACGCCTCAGATAAAATTGGTTTTACCAATTTACAAAAAATTTGCATCAACAGTAATGAGGCGCCGCAGTCGTGTCAAACGCGCATCGCGCACCATGGCGTGTTTTGGTCATATACTTTAGTTACAAAACAAACAAGCGGTGTCAACAGTCATCAATTTGCTAGCCTTTTGCTGTTGAGACAAACCATCAAAGCCCCTACCATTGGTCTTACCAATTATGAGGATCTGCACTAATGACTTATCCACCGCTCCGCCAGCAGCGCTTGGCTGATGTGATTACCGAGCGCCTTGAAGCGATGATCCTTGAAGGCAGCTTAAAACCGGGGCAACGCCTACCTCCTGAACGTGAACTTGCCGAACGTTTTGGCGTTTCACGCCCCTCCCTTCGTGAAGCCATCCAAAAGCTAGCCGCTCGCGGCCTACTCACTAGTCGGCAGGGCGGCGGCACCTTCGTGAATGAAACGCTGAGTAATGGCTACACAGACCCACTGCTAGAAATGATGTCTCGTCACAACGAGTTTCATCTGGACTTGCTTGAGTTTCGTGATGCGATGGAAGGGATTTCGGCTTACTACGCCGCGTTACGCTCAACGCCTGCGGACAAAGCGGTACTCATTCAGCGCTTTGAGGAACTCGACGCTGCCTTCATTGGCGCCAACCCAGCCCAAGAGGCAAAGTTAGATGCCGCATTTCATCTGGCCATTGCAGAAGCCGCACATAACGTACTGTTACTGCATACTATTCGCGGTATTTTTCATTTACTGGAACAGAGTATCGTCGATAACCTTGCCCACCTTTTTGCAAAGCCCGACTCGCGCTCACAGCTCATGAAACAGCACCGCGCCCTGCTTGATGCGATCTTGGAAGGCCGTGCTGAAGATGCCCGCAGCCGCGCACATGAACACTTGGTATACGTTGAGGAAGGGCTACTTGAGATGGCTAGAGCAGAAACCCGCGCCCAGCGCGCTTTGCGTCGTGCGCAAGGCACTAGTGGCACACCTGCATGACCAGCCACTATCGCCTTTCGACGGGTCGCTGGCGGCTGTTCTGGCTTATATGCATTCCGATTGGCTTAGCACTCTGTATGTGGCAAGCCGCTCAACTGGCTCGTGAGCAGGCACTCTCCAACTTACAAGATGATGCTGAAAATGAGCTACGGCTTTCTGCAGCTAACTTAAATGGTTACTTACTGCGCTACGACTATTTGCCACGAATGCTAGCGACCAGGGAAGGCGTGCAGCGATTTCTAGATTCCCCAGAGAATCAAGACCCTATGCCGCTGAACCTGCTGCTAGACCGGTTTCGCTTTACCGCCGGAGTATCAGATGTTTACTTACTTGATCGCCATGCAGACACCATTGCGGCGAGCAACTGGCATCGCCCTAATACGTTTATTGGCCAAAACTACGCCTTCCGCAGCTACTATACCGATGCCATTTCAGGCGGCCAGGGACGCTTTTATGGGCTAGGCGTACAGTCGCTTGAGCGTGGCTACTACTTTTCAGCGCCGGTCTGGCTGGATGATACCTCACCAGATGCAAGGCCTGATGGCGTTATCGTCGTCAAAGTACTACTCGACGATGTTGAAGAGAGCTGGGCCGAGCAAGATGCCGAACTGTTTGTCACCGACAGTGACAATATTATTTTTATGGCCAACCGTCCTGAACTACGCATGAATGCCCTTTACCCGCTTAGCGATGACCAACGGGAGAGCCTACGTGAAACACGTCGTTACGCAATGGAGCCATTATCACCTTCCGGTATTGAGCTTTTAACACCTTACGACCAAGGCAGCTACTTAGTCAGCTTTACTCATGGACCATTGAGCGGCGAGCGCTATTTGAGCCTTACCCGCCCCCTCCCCGAACTTGACTGGCACATGCATATTTTAAAACCACTGACACCCGTGATAAATGCTCAGTGGATCGCAGCACTAATGGCAGGTGGGCTGTATGGCGTGGTTGCCTTAGCCTGTGGTATTGGCTGGCAACGCTTACGCCTTCGCCGTGAACGGGAAGCCTTTGCCGAACGCGAAAGGCAAACCCTGGCAAGGGTTCGTGACGAACTGGAGGTTAGCGTTGAGCGTCGCACACGTGACTTAGTCGCCAGCAATCAGCGCCTTTCCGATGAGATTGAAGAACGGCGACGAGCAGAAGCCAACCTTCGTCAAACCCAAGACGAACTAATACAAGCAGCAAAGCTCGCCGTTCTCGGCCAGCTAGCCGCGGGCATTAATCATGAATTAAATCAGCCTTTAGCCGCCATCCGTGCTTACGCAGAAAATGCTCGACAGTTTATTGAACTGGCACGGATAGACAAAGCGGATGCCAACTTAGCGCAAATTGTCGAGCTAACGCAGCGCATGGCCGACATTAGCGCTCAACTGCGCCAGTTTTCTCGTAAAAGCAGCGAACGCCAGGAAACCATTTCAGTCCAGGCCTGCATTGAATACGCCCTTCGCCTATTCCACAGCCGCCTGCGGGATGACGGTATTACGGTGGTTCAGCAGTGGCCAGATGAAACACTGTGGGTAGAAGGCGACCTCGTACGCCTAGAGCAAGTGCTGGTAAATCTGATAAGTAACGCGTTACAGGCAATAAAAGAGGTGTCATCGCCCATGCTGACGCTAAGCGTAGAAATCAAACAACAGCAAGTGATGATCAGCGTTGCCGATAATGGCCCAGGTATCCCAGAGCACCACTTGGGCCAGATTTTCGAGCCTTTCTTCACCACGAAAGCGCCCGGCAGCGGATTAGGGCTAGGACTTTCGATTTCCTCACGTATTATGGAGGATCTGGGCGGCAAGTTGCAGGTCACAAATCAGCCGACTGGCGGTGCACGTTTCACCATTGCACTACCTTGTTCAACAACACCGAACGTACTGCCGCCATCTTCAGCCAAAGGGAATAGTAACCATGCATGAGCCGTCGACGCTGCCGGTCATGGTGATCGACGACGAACCGCACCTGCGTATCACCGCCAGCCAAACCCTTGAACTTGCTGGCTACACGCCTCATTGTTTTGAGTCTGCTGAGCAAGCGCTTGAGGCACTCCCAGCAAATTTTCCCGGCGTCATTGTCAGTGATATCCGAATGCCAGGCATGGACGGCATGACGCTATTGCACAAGTTACACAGCCGCGATGCCACGCTGCCAATTATCTTAATCACTGGTCACGGTGATATTTCTACTGCAGTGGAAGCAATGCGCGCAGGCGCTTGGGATTTTCTTGAGAAGCCTTTTGCTGGGGATCAGCTGCTGGATGTCGTCAGACGAGGTATCGAGAAGCGCCAACTGAGCCTAGAGAACTTGCGCTTAAAAGCCGAACTGGAAGTTCAGCAAGCCGCTCTTGGGCCACGCCTTGTAGGCCGCACGCCGGTGATTTCTCGCCTGGCGGCAATGATCCAGCGAATCAGCCAAGTAGAAGCAGACGTGTTGTTATTTGGTGAAACCGGCACCGGCAAAGACCTCGTGGCCCGAGCCATTCATGAGCGAAGCGCCCGGCGCAACAACCCCTTTATGGCCATAAACTGTGGCGCAGTGCCAGAGAATACTATTGAATCTGAGCTGTTCGGCCATGAGAAAGGTGCCTTTACCGGCGCGGTAGAGCGGCGTATTGGTAAGTTCGAACATGCCAATGGTGGCACAGTGTTTCTGGATGAAATCGAATCCATGCCGCAGGCACTACAGGTAAAACTATTGCGCGTCTTGCAAGAGCGCAGCGTTGAGCGTCTAGGGGCAAACGAAACGGTGCCACTTGATATTCGCGTGATTGCTGCCACCAAGGTGGATCTCAAGGTGGCTGCCGAAGAGGGAAGCTTTCGCGAAGACCTTTACTATCGGCTCAACGTGGTGACACTTCCGCTTCCTGCACTGCGCGAGCGACGCGAAGATATTCCGTTACTGTTCCAGCACTTTGCCGTGGTAGCCGCGAACCGCAGCGGATTAGAAGCCCCCACTCTGAATAGTCATGCGATTGCCGCCCTACTGGCCCACGACTGGCCGGGCAATGTCCGCGAGCTGCGCAACCTGGCGGAACGCTATGTGCTACTGGGGGCAGCCTTTGATTATCGACTGGATGCGTTACTGGAAGGGGCCAGTGCCGACACCCAAGAGCCAACGCTGCCTCGCCAGGTTGAGCTGTTTGAAAAGAGCCTGATTAGCCAATCACTTGCCCGTCATCATGGACGCGTGACCGACGTATGTCGCCACCTGGGAATACCCCGCAAAACCTTTTATGACAAACTCAAAAAACATGGCTTAAGTGCCGACGATTATCGCCATAGCAGCGACCCTTGACGGAATAACTCAACCAACACGTCCCACGGCGGCACCCAAGGCACCAAGGTAAATAGCGCAATCAGCATAAAGACGTTCGATAGCGGGCGTCGGCCATCGCCCAATTTTAGCGCGGTTCCAAACGAGCGCTTTAGCCGCGCCCCCTCAAGATCCACGCTAAACAGCTCATCTAGGCTCAAGTGGATGATAAACCCCAGTAACACCGCTGCACCATGACACCACGCCAGCCAAGCTGGCTGGGCAAGCAAGTTGAAACTGAGAGCTGCAGTCGCCAACGCACACAGCACAGCCGCCATTAGCGAGTGCCAGATACCTCGATGGACTGTTAGACGTGAGAACAATACCGCCGCAAAATAACGCACACTAAAGTAGATACCGCCGCACGCCACCAGCAATAACCCTGGCGTTAACCATGGCTGGAGCAACAGCACCCCCAGCACCAGCGAAGGCACCGATAAAAGATTGAAAATCAAACGAATAGAACGAGAACGATCTGCATCAATATCCGGCAAAATCCCCCCAAACGCCACCAGGGAAATAATTAGCAGCGCCTGATTCGCTGGCCACCATTGGGTCTGCCAGCCAACATAAGCCATGAGTACGCCGCCTGCTGTTGCTACCGTAATATGCGTGCGAAAATTCGCCATAGCGCGGCATCCTGGAAAACTGGATAAATTACCAGACTTTTGGCTGCCGCAACATGTCTATTTAAGAAAAAAGAGTGTTAGGCCAACTGCTTAGCACCTACGCAAGAAATTCACTGAGCCAGAAACTGATCCTTTAACTTCACATAGTTGCCCGCCGTATAAGGAAAGAAAGTGCGCTCTTTCTCTTTAAGCGGGCGTAGCGCTTTAGCCGGATTACCCGCATAAACATAGCCACTTTCAAGACGCTTACCCGGCGTAACCACCGCACCCGCGGCAATGATCACCTCGTCTTCAACCACCGCACCATCCATCACAATCGCCCCCATCCCTACCAAGATGCGACTACCCAGCGTACAGCCATGCAAGATCGCCTTGTGGCCAATCGTGACATCATCACCAATCGTTAGCGGAAAACCATCAGGATTAAAATCGCTGGCATGGGTAATGTGCAGCACGCTGCCGTCCTGCACACTGGTGCGCGCACCAATACGGATACGGTGCATATCGCCTCTGATAACGGTCATCGGCCATACAGAGCAGTCATCGCCCAGCTCTACATCACCAATCACCACGCTGTCGGGATCAATATACACTCGCGCACCTAAGCGGGGTGAAACACCTTGAAACGCTCGTAGGGCACTGTTCATTGCTCTCTCCTGCTTAACGTTGTTGAAATTAGATGTCAAAGCACTATAACAGCCAGCACTATAGCAACCCGCCAAGCAACACAATAAACGTCAGCGGAATCGACACCCAGCGGACAATAGTGCGCCACAACAGATACCCCTTTTCCCCCACACCCAGCGCGTTTAACGCATGTGTTTGAGGCATGACCCACGTGGCAAAGATTGCGATTAACAACCCACCCATGGGAAGGAAAATATCCGGTGGAATACTACTCACCAACTCGAACACGTTACGCCCCAGCGCAGGTCTAAACTCAGCGAGCGTAGAAAACGAAAGCGCCGATAACAAACCAAGTAGCCACACGCTGAGCGCCACCACCGCTGTTGACACACTACGCCGCCAGCCAAGCCCCTGAAGGGTTGCTACCATCGGCTCAGCGAGGTTAATGGCCGAGGTCCAGGTAGCCAACAAGAGCAACAAAAAGAACACACTTAACCAAAATGCTCCCCAGGGCAGCTCAGAAAAAGCGATAGGCAGGGTCACAAACATTAGGCCTGGGCCATCGGCAGGATCCATACCTTGGGCAAAGACCACCGAGAAAATCGCAATACCCGCTAACAGCGCAACACTGATATCCAGCGCAGCCACAGCGAACGCAGCTTTTGGCAGGCTCTGCTCATCAGGCATGTAAGCCCCGTAGGCCATTAATGCACAAGCACCTACTGCCAGAGTGAAAAATGCGTGACCCATCGCATGCAGTATTACCGAGGTTGTCACGTCGGCAAACGACGGTAAAAACAACCAGGAAAGCGCTGTACCAAACCCATCTGTCGTCGTGGCATAACCGGCGAGTAGCAGTAATAAGCCGTACAATAGCGGCATTAATAGGTTGTTCAACCGCTCCAGGCCTTTTGCAACGCCTGCTGCTACGACGGTCATGGTCATAAACAGAAACAGTGAGTGGTTGAAAATTAACAGACCTGGATTAGCCAAAAACGCCTCAAACCCAGCGCCTATCTCCGCGGCACTCGCGCCGTTAAAGTTACCGTTAACTGACGCCACTAAAAACTCAATCGACCAGCCCGACACCACAGAATAAAATGACAAAATGCAGAAGACGGTGAGCGCACCAAACAACCCCAGCAAACGCCAATGACGAGAAGCCCCTGCTTCAGCGGCAAGCGCCCCCAAGGCCTGCATAGGGCCCCGCCGCCCGGCTCGTCCTATTAAAATTTCCGCCATCATGACGGGAATGCCTAGTAACAGGACAAACGCGATATAAATGAGTAGGAACGCTGCCCCGCCGTTTTCACCGGCTACATAAGGAAAGCGCCAAATATTACCCAACCCTACCGCAGCCCCCGTTACCGCCAAGATAAAGGCCCGCTTCGACCCCCAGCGCTCCAGCGTTTCACTCATCACTTGCTCCTGCCATTGATGGCACTAATTGGCGACACTAAAAGGCGGCAAGACTAGCAGGCACTTAGGCCCAGGCCAAACTCGACATTGAACCTAGCAGAGGGCCTGCGTATTGAAACACAGCTCTAGCGCCCGCACTGTGTCATTATTAGCGCATTTTTGTGCGCTCCCCTAACGTGCTTAAAACGCTATGTGTTTTAAAAATTCATGCCTACGAGGTGCCTATGTCCCGCAATCCGTTGCTAGAGTCCCATGAGCTTCCCCCTTTCGCCGACATTCGCGCCGAACACGTCGTGCCTGCTGTAGAAACGCTGCTTGACGAAAGCAGGGAAGCCATTGATCGCCTTGCTCAGCAAGCTGCTAATACGCCGCCAACCTGGCAGAGTTTTGCTGCGCCGTTGGAAGCGGTGAATGACCGGCTTTCTCAAGCGTGGTCACCCATCTCACACCTCAACGGCACGATGAATACACCCGAGCTGCGGGAAGCCTATCAAGCCTGCCTGGAAAAACTGTCAGCGTTTAGCACTTGGATGGGGCAGCACGAAGGACTATTTAAGGGCTGGCAAGCACTTAAGCAAGGTGACGTTTGGGCACAGCTAACGCCTGCTCAACAGCGCGCGGTGGAAAACGCTTTACGCGACTTCCGCTTGGCCGGTGTCGATTTACCCGCTGATAAAAAAGCCCGTTATGGCGAGATTCAAGCGCGCCTCTCTACCCTGTCCAATCAGTTTTCTAACAACGTGCTCGACTCGACCCAAGCATGGCACAAAGATATTAAGCATCTTGATGAGCTTGCCGGTGTACCGGAAAGCGCTCTTGATACGCTGAAAGCAGCCGCTGATGCAAAGGGAATTGACGGGTACCGAATCACCCTCGATTTCCCCAGTTTTTTCCCAGTTATCAGTTACGCCGACAGCCGCGAATTGCGCCGTGAAGTGTACACCGCGTTCATTACCCGTGCTTCCGATCAAGGCCCCGTCGCTGGCAAATTCGATAACTCACCGATTCTTGAAGAAATATTGGTACTTCGCCAGGAGCTGGCTCAGCTCCTCGGTTTTGATACTTATGCCGATTACTCTCTTGCAACCAAGATGGCAGACTCTCCCGAGCAGGTGTTGGATTTTTTGAATGACCTAGCGCGCCGCGCTGTTCCACAAGCGAAAGAGGAGTTCGCTGAATTAAGCGACTTTGCCCGTGATGAATTGGGGATTGAGTCTCTAGCGCCTTGGGACGTTACCTACGCAAGCGAGAAGTTACGCGAAGCGCGCCATGCGATCTCACAAGAGCAACTACGCCCTTACTTTCCAGCGCCACGGGTGGTCGATGGGCTGTTCCAAGTGGTAGAGCGCCTCTTCGGCGTCCGCGTAGAAGAAGCTCCCGATGTACCTCGCTACCATGATGACATCCAGTTCTTCCGTATTACTGAACAGGGTAAGCCCGTCGCAGGATTTTACTTAGACCTGTACGCTCGCGAAAGCAAGCGCGGTGGCGCATGGATGGCCGACTGCCGAGTACGCCGCCAAACGGAAAACGGCCTGCAGCTACCGGTAGCATTTCTCACCTGTAACTTTACCGCTCCGGTCGGCGGCAAGCCCGCGTTGCTTACTCATGATGAAGTCACCACGCTGTTTCATGAGTTCGGTCACGGCTTGCATCACATGCTGACAAAACAGGATATCGCTGATATTTCTGGCATTAATGGTGTGGCTTGGGACGCCGTGGAGTTGCCCAGTCAATTCATGGAGAACTACTGCTGGGAGCGCGAGGGATTGGACCTGCTCGCCAAGCATGTAGAGACCGGCGAACCACTACCTGCTGAGCTATTAGAACGTCTACAGGCCGCCAAGAACTTTCAGTCTGCGATGGGGATGGTACGCCAAATCGAGTTTTCACTCTTCGATTTACGCCTGCACCACGAGCTTGAAGCACCTAGGGCTCACGATGTGCAGACGCTACTTGATAACGTGCGCAGTGCCACGTCGGTCGTGCCGGTTGTCGACTTTAATCGCTTCCAGAATAGCTTTGGTCATATTTTTGCTGGCGGCTATGCGGCAGGCTACTACAGCTATAAGTGGGCGGAAGTGCTCTCTGCCGATGCCTGGAGTGCGTTCGAGGAGGAAGGCATTTTTGACCCCGCCACTGGGCTGCGTTTCCGGCAGGAAATTCTAGAGCAAGGAGGGGCTCGGGAAGCTGCAGAGCTGTTCCGCGCCTTCCGTGGTCGCGAACCAAGCGTAGAGCCACTGTTACGCCATAGCGGCATCCGCGCAGCCTAACGTTTATTTAATTTTCACTGGGTGCGGTAACCGCTTCATTGCTGCTGCACCCTGGAGCCTGTTATGTCGAGTGTAAAACGCTTTATTGCTGGAGTGACCTGCCCGCGCTGCGCCGCCATGGATCGAATTCGTGCCTGGGAGCAGAACGGCATCCGCTACCGGGAATGCGTTAACTGTGACTTTTTCGAGCAACTACCCATTGATGACGAGACAGCGCCGGAATTGACTACCCGTGTGAACCAGGTGCGCGAAGAACAAAAAGCACAGGATATACAGCCCGTGCGCATTCTCGACCCCAGCAAACCCAACCGCTAAATACTCCGCCTTGCCTATAGCCAGCCACATTTTTAATGTTCGTGCTGGCTAAGCTAGGCGCCCCCTCACTCCTCGCTTTATATAAGTGTGCGAAAAACCGCACACTTAAGACAGTATTACGTGCGAAAAACCAGCCATTCACAGCAATTAGCGTTTCAACCAAAGTTGAATAAGAAAACACTAAGCTACTGTTTTTAATAATCCTCCTCCAAATTGGCACAACTATCGCTCTATACAAGTTGCTTAGCCATAAAGCCACTGGCTGTGACGATACACGCCAGACGATAATCCCAATAACAGCTTAGGAAACCTCGCCATGCGCAATATGATGCCTAAAACTATCGCTCTACTTGCCGGTAGCGCCTTACTTGCTGCAGGAACTGCCCACGCAGACCGTTCTGACTGGCCTAACAACTTCACGGTAGGAACCGCCAGTCAAGGCGGCACCTATTTCGTCTATGGCTCAGGTTGGGCCAACTTTATTGCTGATGAGCTGGATGTTTCAGGCGGCGGTGAAGTCACCGGCGGCCCTACTCAAAATTTGGCGCTAGTACATAGTGGTGATATGGCATTTGGCCTGACCACCATGGGACCAGCTTCAGACGCAGTTAAAGGTGAAAGCCCGCTAGCGCCTGGCCTAGTCATGGACAACGTTTGTGCGCTATTCCCCATGTACGAAACACCGTTCTCGATTGCTGCACTATCGAGCTCAGGTATCACCTCTATTTCTGAAATTCCTGATGGCGCGCGCATCGGCTTCGGCCCCGCAGCGTCTACGTCCGACACCTACTTCCCAGCTATTCTTGAAACCCTTGGGGTGGACTTTAATCGTCGTAACGGCGGCTGGTCGGATCTAGGTGGCCAGCTGCAGGACGGTTTGCTTGACGTGATCGCGTTTGCAGCAGGCATTCCGATTCCTGCCGTTAGCCAGCTCGAAGTGCAGACCAACGTGAATATCATTGAATTTACTGAAGATGAGCTAGCCACTGTGCTAGAAAACTTCCCTGTCGCTGAATTCACCATTCCTGCCAGCACCTACACCACACTAGAAGAGGACGCCCGCGCCGTTTCTATGTGGAACTTCGCTATTGCAGGCTGTGATCTACCGGAAGACTTTGTCTACGAAGTCACCAAAGCCACCATGGAAAACAACGACCGTATGCGCTCAGTACACCGTAGTGCTGAAACCACCATTCCTGAAAACATTGTGCACAACACCGTACTGCCCTTCCATCCGGGTGCTGCACGCTGGTACGAAGAGAATGGTTACGACATCGCTGATGACATGATCAACTAAGCCACACTCCTCCTCACGCTGCCTCGCCCGATTAAGCGGGCGAGGCAGTATCCGCTCGCCCCTTTCTCTGCTTTTGCTGTGAGGGTGATCTCTGATGAGTCACAATACTAACCAAGCCCCCAATGGCCTCAAGGATGATGCCCAAACTGCTTCATCGATACCCGAGTCCATCGCCGAGGGTGTCGATGAAGAGGTTGTCGAATCCAATCGACGTCTTTTTGTAGGCTGGCAATTCTTTTTATTTGCTGCACTCGCCGTTCTCTATTCAGGCTTCCACCTAGTCTCGCTCAATGTTTACCCTATGGAGACCTGGTCGTTTCGCATCGTACACATCGCTGGTGCGCTAATTTTAGGGTATGGGCTATTTGCCGGTGCCCGCTTTGCCGAAGATGACCAACAGGCTTCCCCTGTTTGGCTGAAGTGGGTTAGCTATGCGCTGCTAGCTCCTGCCGTTTATTCGCTAGTGCAAGTCTTCTTAATGCAGCAAACCCTCAACGCCGGTGCTATGCGTATCGACCCTAGCATTGAGACACTGCATTACGGCTACCCGCTCATGGCTACCACAGCGGCAGCGATTGCGCTCTCTTGGTTCTATCGCCAAGCCCGCCATCGCTTTAACCCCGCTGACCTTGTGCTGATGGTGTGCGCGCTTGCCAGCGCTGGCTATTTGCTGATGGCGTTTAACACCAGCATGCGCATGTCGACCGGCACCTCGTTCGCGCCGCCTGGTATTTCTTGGGCCGCGATTGCTGGCTCTCTGCTGATTCTAGAACTCACACGCCGTGTGGCAGGCTTAGCGCTGGTAGTGATTTCAGCCGTCTTCCTGACCTACGTCTTTGCTGGCCAGTACCTGCCTGGGTTCTTAGGCTACCCTGGGTTATCCGTGCAGCGGTTTTTTAGTCAGGTCTACACCGATGCAGGCATTCTCGGCCCAACGACGGCAGTGTCATCGACCTATATCATTTTGTTTATTATTTTTGCGGCGTTCTTACAGGCCTCTAAAGTAGGCGATTACTTCGTCAACTTCGCGTTTGCGGCGGCTGGCCGTGCCCGTGGTGGCCCTGCCAAGGTGTCGATTTTTGCCTCTGGCTTGATGGGGATGATTAACGGCACGTCAGCAGGCAACGTGGTGTCTACTGGTTCACTCACTATTCCCCTGATGAAAAAAGTGGGCTACCCAGCGCGTAGCGCAGGTGCTATTGAAGCAGCGGCGTCTACCGGTGGTCAGATCATGCCGCCGATTATGGGGGCGGGCGCCTTTATCATGGCGGAAGTGACCGGCATTCCTTACACCGAGATCGCTGTTGCCGCGCTGATTCCTGCCATCCTTTATTTTGCCTCTATTTACTTTATGGTGGATTTTGAGGCCGCACGCAAAGGCATGCGAGGCATGCGCAAGGATGAAATCCCGCTCTTCTCGAAGTTAGTCAAACAAGTCTATTTGTTTGCGCCCATTATTATTTTGATTGCCGCTCTATTTATGGGCTACTCAGTGATTCGTGCCGGTACGTTAGCCACCGCATCAGCGGCCGTTGTCAGCTGGCTCTCACCCAACAAAATGGGCATTCGGTCGATTTTAAGAGCCCTCCAGCTAGCAGGAACGATGTCGATTCAGATTATCGCCGTATGCGCCTGTGCTGGTCTGATTGTTGGCGTTATTTCGCTAACAGGCGTTGGCGCACGCTTCTCATCGCTGCTGCTAGGCCTTGCCGGTGTTAGCCAGTTGCTCGCCTTGTTCTTTGCCATGCTCATCAGCATTCTGCTTGGGATGGGCATGCCTACCACAGCAGCCTACGCGGTGGCAGCCTCGGTCGTGGCTCCAGGCCTGATCAATATCGGGATCGAGCCGCTAGTGGCACACTTCTTCGTGTTCTACTTTGCTGTTGTATCGGCCATTACGCCGCCGGTGGCGTTGGCTTCTTATGCCGCTGCCGGTATTTCTGGCGATAACCCCATGAAGACATCGGTGGCATCGTTCAAGATTGGCCTTGCTGCGTTTATCGTGCCGTTTATGTTCTTCTACAGCCCAGCCATGCTGATGGAAGGGTCGGCGATGCAGATCATCCGCGTGGGTGTGACTGCCACACTGGGTATCATCCTGCTGTCTGGTATGGTGCAGGCGTGGTTCCTCGGCCCAGTGAACACACTACAGCGCATTGTGATGTTAGTCGGTGCGATGTTTATGATTTACGGCGGCATCTACACCGATATTGCAGGACTTGCGATTGGTGCAACCCTCTTTATCATGCAGCGCAAGCAGCACGGCGGTAAAGCTGCCCCAAGCACGACATAGGTCGCTTTACAGAAGATAAGTAAGAAAACGGCAGCCATCGTTTGGCTGCCCACCAACAAAAACGCCCGCTCAATTATCGTTGAGCGGGCGTTTTTTGTAAGTGTACTCGTTCACGCTTTTTGGCAGATAGTTAGCCGCCTATATTATCAACGATCTTCAGTACTGGAGCGGCTTGGTTAAGGGTGTAGAAATGCAGACCTGGCGCACCGCCATCGAGTAAGCGCTCGCACAAACGGCTAACGACATCCGTGCCAAAAGCAGCAATGGCTTCGCTGTCGTCACCGTAGGCTTCTAGTTGCTTGCGGATCCAGCGGGGTATTTCCGCACCGCAGGCGTCTGAAAAACGCGCCAGTTTAGTATAGTTAGTGATCGGCATAATGCCAGGAATAATCGGCTGCTCGACACCTAACGCTCGGGCTTTTTCAACAAAATTGAAATAGGCATCTGCGGTAAAAAAGTACTGGGTGATTGCCATATTGGCTCCAGCCTTCATTTTACGAGCAAAGTTTTCCACATCTTTGTCGAGATTAGGTGCCTGTGGATGAGATTCAGGATAGGCAGCCACCGCAATATCAAAATGGTCGCCGGTTTCCGCACGGATAAACTCAACCAGTTCGTTGGCGTAGCGCAACTCTCCAATGCTTCCCATACCCGATGGCATATCACCACGTAGCGCCACTAAACTGTCGACACCCTCTTCACGGTACTGCGCCAGTAGGTCGCGCAGCTGGGCTTTTTCACTACCAATACAGGAGAGGTGCGGCGCGGTGGTAATACCGCATTGGCTAACCGTGCGCACAATATCGCGGGTGCGTGCTTGGGTGGAACCACCGGCACCGTAGGTTACCGAGAAAAAACGCGGCTGCCGAGCGGCCAGCTCATCACGCACATGAATTAACTTCTCTCTTCCCGCGTCAGTATTAGGCGGAAAGAATTCAAAGCTAATACCTAACGGATGCTCTTGACTGCTCATGGGACTTCCTCGCAATGCGTTAACATGGTGATAATTTAAGTTATTCTCCTCTTTCCGCTGCACAGGGGCTAATGAAAGATTCCACAGTGAGTCTTTAATTCGGCTCATGTTAGCTATTTACACAACAAGGTTGCCATCTAACCTCCAGGATGCAGAAATGGATTTAGCACCAAGCGCCCTAATGGGGCCACTGTTGATGTTATTAGGCTTTGTAGGACTAGGGTGGATTGCCGCACAGC
Source organism: Vreelandella zhaodongensis (assembly GCF_013415115.1). Lineage (GTDB taxonomy): Bacteria > Pseudomonadota > Gammaproteobacteria > Pseudomonadales > Halomonadaceae > Vreelandella > Vreelandella zhaodongensis. The sequence goes on from NZ_JACCDD010000012.1 coordinate 15,795, forward strand.
GTTTAAAGATCGACCCGCGCCCTATCGCTACGCTACTGGTCTATTTGATTGCACCGCTGACCATTTTTCGCGCATTGATGGACGGCGGCCCCACGGCAGAGTATTTGGTGCTAACACTGGCGCTGTTTATCCTGGTAAGTATGATGGCGCTCGCCGTCCGCCGAGTGACCCAACACCGCTTTGGCCCTCAGGAAGGCGCGCTTTTAGCGTTCTCCTCTGGCACTGGCAATACCGGCTACTTTGGCTTACCCGTGGCGCTGATTCTGCTGCCGCCCGAGGGCGTTACGCTTTATCTATTCTGCATGCTGGGGATTAGTCTCTACGAGTTCACCGTGGGCTTTTATATCAGCGCCCGCGGCCACTTTTCAGTGCGCCAAAGTCTGATCAAGATTGCTCGGCTACCGCTGATTTATGCTTTTTTATCTGCACTGCTGCTGAACGCACTCAATGTAACGCTCCCCACCACACTGATGAGCTCACTTGAGGTCTTCCCTGCGACTTACACCCTACTCGGTATGATGATTATTGGCATGACACTTAGCCAAGTCACACTATCGGCGTGGGACACTCGGTTTGTCGCCACCTGCGTAGGGTTGCGCTACTTATTGTGGCCACTGGTCATGCTAGCTGCAGTGTTGCTGCTCCAGGCCTTAGGACCGTTACCGCCTGAACTAGCCATGGCATTGCTATTACTGGGTGTCGTGCCCATGGCCTCCAACGTGGTGGTAGTGGCCATGGAGCTGGGCATTCAGCCGCAAAAAGGGGCGCTGGCCGTACTGACGACGACGCTACTAGCGCCACTGCTGATTCCTCTCTATCTATACATCATGCTGCGCGCTGTTGGGCTAGGTTAAAAGCCTTCAACCCCAGCCTGATGGAGCTGAACAGCCATCCGCTGCACGTCTGGATGGCTGAAAAACGCCACCAGTGCTTCAGCACGCACAGGGCCAACGCTGGGAATGGCTTCCCAATCGGCCCGTGTGTAGTCGGCCAGAACATTCCAATGCCCTAACTCGGCACTACCACCCGGCGGCACTCCTAACGCTGCTAACCATTGAGCATAGGGTGCTGCCTGAGCTGCCTCAAACTGCGACATCAGGGCGGCTGCACGAACGTCGCCAATACCATGTGCTTGCTGAAGCTGTTCAGAGGTCACTGTCATCCATCCTAGCAAGTCAGTGACCACACCAGCCTTAATTAACGCCTGCCAGGTACCCTCACTGACACCCTGCAGCGCTAGCTGATCGCTTAAAAAGCTGAGCCTAGCGAGCAGTTGGGCACCGCAGTCTTGGGTATGCGTAAAGCAACTCAACGAGTGATAGCGCTCAGGTGACGGAGCGCTCAGCGCGGCTCGCTCGAGGGTTTGCCACACGACCTCGGTCGCCTGGGGAATGGTAAGACCTGCCAGCGTAACGGCGATATGATCCCCTGGGCGCACGTCCCATGTTTCCCAGCGCTCTAGTGAGCCTAGCGAGACGCGACTGATACGCCTTCCTTCTAAAGTGACTGGATAGAGCCACAGCAGCGGCGTCACACGTCCTGTACGGCCAATGCGAAACTCAACGCCACGTACCTGCGCCAACGCCTGTTGTGCGGGGTACTTCCACGCGACAGCCCACTCCGGCGGCGATGATGACCATCGCCTAACCCCAGGACGTTCGGCCTGTTTCAGCACCACCCCGTCGGTGGCGAACGGCAGTGGGCCGTTGAACCACGTATCGCGCCAGCCGGCCGCATCATGTTGGGCATTGATAGGGTGGGTGTAATCGGCGGTATCAAAGCCAAGTGCGGTTAACTGAGCAAGTCTAGCAGCCATATCAGTGGGGCCGTCAGGCCAGTCCCATATAAACAACCCAACCTGCTCAAGCGTGTGCTTAACAGGTGACTTCTGGGCCATAGCACCCGCCACCGTTCCACGAGCACCCGATGCCGGGTTACGCGCCTGAATGTGGTTATTCATTTTCCAGTATAGTTCGCCTTGAAATACGGCAGAGAGCGGTGTCGGTAACGTGTTGGGTACGGCTGGTAATTGCTGCACACGGGCGGTCCAGTTTTGCCCTCGCTCGCCATCACCACGACTAACCGCTTCCATCAATTCGCCCTCTTCATAGCGCAGTGTAACCGCAACGCCATCCACCTTGGGTTGAATCCAGAGATCATCGCGGCGGCTGATAAAGCGTCGCACGCCATCATCATCGGCTTTATTCAAACCCGTCTGCGCCACGGGGTGATCCAGCGTGCCGCTGCTGCGAGTGACCTTGGTTAACGGCTGATGGAGTGCTGTATCACCCAGACAGGCTTGCCAGTTTGCTAGTCTCACCACCGCTTGGTCGTATAGTTCATCGTCAATCAGTGATTCGCCCTGATCGTGATAGGCAGTATCCCAACGAGCGATGCGCTCCGTTAACGCTTGGCTCTCTTGGGCCAGCTGCTCACGCGACCAATTAGGGCAATCACTTGCCTGTGCGAATAATGTGACACCCATTAGTCCTGCGCTTAATACCCAGGCACTCAGCCATCGCCTGCATGTTTTTCTATTGGTATCCATACCCTCTCCCTTCGCGCTATTTCCTTCACGCCATTCTCTTAGCTCTATTCCCTTCGCTCTATCAGCGCACTTGCCGCTTAGGTATCCGCCGCCAATAAAATGCTCTATGGATAAGGTGACCTTAGCGCATGACTAGAAACTTAATTCAACGCAAAAAAAAAGCCCCCTGGCATCAGCCAAGGGGCACGGTACTGACCTGCTTATATTGCTGTCACGCGCCTTCTTACAAACCAGCAGCCTGGCGCAGAGCGTCGGCTTTATCGGTTTTTTCCCAAGGGAAGGCGGTAAAGGTTTCTGTATGCACCTGGCCTTTGTCGTCCACCCAACGATAGCTGTGCTCAAACGGCTCCCGTCCAAAGTGACCATAAGCCGCCGTGAGACGGTACATCGGATGTAGCAGGTCAAGCATTTTGGTAATCGCGTAAGGACGCAGATCAAAATGCTCGCGCACTAGCTCAACGATTTGGGCATCGTCAATTTTACCGGTGCCAAAGGTATCGATGGATACCGACGTCGGCTCGGCAACACCGATGGCATAAGAAACCTGAATTTCACACTTGTCGGCAAGACCTGCAGCAACCACGTTTTTAGCTACATAACGGCCTGCGTAAGCCGCACTACGGTCAACTTTAGACGGATCTTTACCAGAGAATGCACCACCACCATGGCGTGCCATACCGCCGTAGGTATCGACAATAATTTTACGCCCCGTTAACCCGCAGTCGCCCACTGGGCCACCAATCACAAACTTGCCGGTTGGGTTAATGTGGTACTGGGTGCTTTCATCAAGCCATTCAGCGGGAATCACCTGCTCGACGATCTCCCGTTTGACCATTTTACGCAGATCATCTTGATCGATTTCCGGGTCATGCTGGGTAGACAGCACGATGGCATCTACGCCACAGGGCTGACCTTCGGCATTATAACGGAAGGTAACCTGGCTCTTTGCATCCGGGCGAAGCCACGGCAGGAGACCGTTTTTACGCAGTTCTGCCTGACGCTCGACCAAACGGTGCGAGTAGTGAATCGGCGCGGGCATAAACGAATCAGTTTCGTTCGTAGCGTAGCCAAACATTAACCCCTGGTCACCTGCCCCTTGATCTTCGGGCTTAGTGCGGTCAACACCCTGAGCAATATCAACGCTCTGCTTGCCGATCAGGTTGATCACCCCGCAAGTTGCGCCATCAAAGCCCACGCGAGACGAGGTGTAGCCAATGTCAGTAATCACATCACGTACCAGCGCTTCCAGATCAACCCACGCAGAGGTGGTAATCTCACCGGCAATAATAGCAACGCCCGTTTTCACCATGGTTTCACAGGCAACACGGGCCTGTTTATCTCGGGCAATAATGGCATCTAGAACCGCATCAGAAATCTGGTCGGCAATCTTATCGGGATGGCCTTCTGAGACGGACTCGGAGGTAAACAGGGAATATTCGCTCATCGCGCTCTCGACCCTCTGTATGACGGCTGCAGAGTGACCGCAGCATCAGCAGGAAATCATGGCAGGAAGTTCCCTGCCCATATAAAGAAGTGGCACTTCTGGCTTTCGCTACCACTTCGGGAGGCAGAGTCTACACGCTGTTGGGGATTCTTCCCAGAACGGGCAACCAGAATTTGCCGCCGCAGGGGAAGTCAGCGACAATAGCGTCTTTATTATTTTCGTTTTCAGGCGAGGAGCACCCCCATGCCGTCCCGTTTTGAGCTGGCCAATGCCATTCGCGCCCTTTCCATGGATGCTGTACAGAAGGCCAAATCTGGCCACCCTGGCGCGCCCATGGGCATGGCTGATATTGCCGAGGTGCTGTGGAATGACTACCTCAAGCACAACCCCGAAGACCCCAAGTGGGCCGATCGTGATCGGTTTGTGCTGTCTAATGGCCACGGTTCTATGCTGCTTTACTCACTGCTGCACCTCAGCGGCTATGAGTTAAGCCTGGAACAGCTGCAAAACTTCCGCCAGCTGCACTCTCCCACCGCTGGCCATCCTGAATTTGGCTATGCCCCCGGCATCGAAACCACCACCGGTCCACTGGGCCAAGGTTTCGCCAACGCGGTCGGCTTCGCGATTGCGGAGAAAACCCTGGCAGCACAGTTTAACCGCCCTGGCCACACCATCGTTGACCACCACACATGGTGCTTTCTGGGTGACGGCTGCTTGATGGAAGGTATTTCCCACGAAGCTGCCTCGCTGGCAGGCACTCAGCAGCTTGGAAAACTGATTGCCCTGTATGACGACAACGGCATCTCTATCGATGGTGAAGTTGAAGGCTGGTTCACCGACGATACCGCGAAACGCTTTGAAGCCTACGGCTGGCATGTAGTGCCGAACGTTGATGGCCACAAACCAGAAGAGATCAAAGCCGCTATTGAACTTGCGAAAAGCCACAACGACAAGCCTAGCCTGATTATCTGCAAAACGATCATTGGCTTTGGCGCGCCAAATAAGCAAGGTAAGGAAGAAGCTCACGGCGCCCCCCTGGGTGACGACGAAGTCGCCCTTGCACGCAAGCAACTGGGTTGGGAGCATGCGCCTTTCCATATCCCAGAGCCCGTTTACACGGCATGGGATGCACGTGACACAGGCAAAACCCGCCAGCAGGAGTGGGATGCTCGCTTCGCTCGCTACGCTGAAAGCTTCCCCACTGAAGCACGGGAATTCAGCCGCCGCATGAAGGCGCAGCTACCGGCAGAATTATCTACCGCAGCGCTGATTGAGCAGGCTCAAGAAAAAGGCGAAAGCATTGCGTCACGTAAAGCCTCTTTTGAAGCGCTGAACGTGATTGGCCCGCAAATGCCAGAACTGCTTGGCGGTAGCGCCGACCTAGCACCGTCTAACCTTACGTTCTGGAAGGGCGCGAAAGCGATCACCCCAGAAGATGCCAGCGGTAACTACCTGCACTATGGGGTACGCGAGTTCGGTATGGGTGCAGTGATGAACGGTATTGCCCTCCACGGCGGCTTCGTTCCGTATGGCGCGACTTTCCTGATTTTCATGGAATACATGCGTAACGCCGTGCGTATGGCAGCACTGATGGGCCAACAAGCTATTTATGTGTTCACTCACGACTCTATTGGGCTGGGTGAAGACGGCCCAACCCACCAGCCTATTGAGCAGCTGACCAGCTTGCGCACAACGCCTAACTTAAATACATGGCGCCCCTGTGATGCGGTAGAAACAGCAGCTTCCTGGGATGCCGCTGTCAAGCGCCACTCAGGTCCTACCGCGCTGGTACTCTCGCGCCAAAACCTGCCTCATCAGCAACGCACCAAGGCGCAGTTGGCCTCTATCCAGCGTGGTGGTTACGTTTTGAAAGACAGCAACGGTACGCCGGAGCTAATTTTGATTGCCACCGGTTCTGAAGTGTCTCTTGCTATGGACGCGGCAGCAGAACTTGAACAGCAGGGTAAAGCAGTACGCGTGGTCTCAATGCCTTCGACCTACCGCTTTAACGGCCAGGATGCGGAGTATCGTGAAAGCGTACTGCCCAAAGCAGTGACCAAGCGTATCGCCATTGAAGCTGGCCATGCCGACTACTGGTACAAGTACGTTGGTTTAGATGGCCGAGTAATCGGCATGACCACCTATGGTGAATCAGCGCCAGCGGGCGAGCTGTTCAAGCATTTTGGCTTCACTGTTGAGAATATTGTCAAACAGGCTAATGAACTACTGGGCTAACGCCACACAGGTCAATCTAGCGCGGGGTACCTCATGCCCGCGCTAAATGGCCTGTTATGGCTAATTAGCTACTGGTTAATCGGAGAAGTGGTCATTCACTTCTCTGGCCTACCTTTTTCTTCAGGGGTGGTTGGCATGTTGTTGCTATGCGCCACCCTTGCCGTACTGGGACGCGTACCTTCAAGCTTAGCAGCGGCCGCTCAACCACTCATTGCACTTCTCGCCATGCTAATTATGCCTGGCGTTGTTGGTGTTTTTTTTATCCTGGATGAGCTGGCAGGCCAGTGGTTTGCTATTCTTTTTGGCTTACTGCTGGGAACACTGCTCAGCGTTATCACCACGTTATGGCTACTAAAACGGCTGATTGGACACGCCCATGCTCGCTAGCTGGCTGTCGCCATTAACGGTTACGCCGTTATTTGCTGTCGCGTTAACGCTTGCGGCGTACTTGCTGGGCAACGTGCTGTTTAGACGTCTTCACAATCCCTCTTGGCTACCAGCAATATTAATTGCCGCGCTTCTACTGGCGGCCATACTAGCCGTGCTGGGCTTGCCCTACGACACTTACCAGCAGGGTGCTACCTGGCTCACGATTTTATTGGGGCCAGCCACTGTTGCTCTGGGCATGCCACTCTATCAACAGCTGCCACGCATTGGTGAATTGTGGAAACCGCTTACGCTATGCCTACCAATAGCAGCCACACTTGCCGCTTGCTATGCTTTGGCGTTGGCTTGGCTACTCGGTGCTAGCCCTACTCTCCTGGCTTCTATTGCTGCCAAGTCGGTCACCGCCCCTATTGCTATCGGCATTACCGAGCAGCTCGGCGGCAGCGTTGCGCTACTAATGGGAGCATTACTGGTGACAGGCGTCATCACCATCCCATTAGTCAGCATCGCCGCTCGGCTACTAAAGATTGATGATGAGCGCATTATCGGTTTCGCACTCGGACTGAATGGCCATGCTATCGGCACCGTGCGCGCCTTTGAGCTAAGCCCCACAGCCGGTGCCTTTGCTTCGCTGGGTATGAGCTTAACCGGCATTTTTACCGCGCTATTACTGCCACTTGCCTGGCAGCTGATAAGCATCGCCAGCTGAAATACGCTATCATCGCGCATATTTTTCTTAAGAGCCGCTTCGCGACATGGCTAACGCAACCTCTAAGTATCGTATTGCCATTAATGGTTACGGGCGCATTGGCCAATGCGTGCTAAGAGCGCTGGTTGAACGCAACCTCCCTGAGCTTGAAGTGGTCGCTATCAATGAGCTTTCTGATCTTGCGACCATCACTTACCTTACCCGCTACGACACCACCCACGGTCGCTTTCCTGGCGACGTGGATCACGACGGTGAAGCATTGCTGATTAATGGCCAACGTATCCAGGTGCTCTGCGAACGCGACCCGCAAGCGCTGCCCTGGGCAGCATTAGACGTTGATCTGGTGCTTGAGTGCTCCGGCAGCTTTAAGGATCGTGTGACCGCGGAGCAACACTTAACCGCAGGGGCTAAGCGGCTGCTGTTTTCCCAGCCCGCTGAAAATGATGTGGATGCAACTATTGTATGGGGCATCAACGAGCACGAGTTAGCACTCTCCCAGCGTGTTCTGTCGGCGGCCTCCTGCACCACCAACTGCTTGGTACCGTTACTCACCGTACTAGATGAAGCATTGGGGCTTGAGCATGGCGTGACGACCACGATTCACTCAGCGATGAACGATCAGCCGGTCATTGATGCCTACCACCAAACTGACCTGCGTCTGACGCGCTCGGCCATGCAGTCAATTGTGCCGGTGGACACGGGGCTGGCCATAGGCATCAGCCGCCTTATGCCCAGCTTAGCTGGGCGTTTTGAATGCCTGCACGTGCGCGTACCGACCATTAACGTCTCCGCCATGGATGCGGCATTAACCGTACGTCACGACACCAGCGCCGCACAGGTTAACGAATTGTTGCGCAACGCTAGCCAACAGCGTTTAGCCGGCGTCCTGGGCTATACCGAAGCCCCCATGGCATCGATTGATTTTAATCACGATCCGCGCTCGGGCATCCTAGATGCCACGCAAACACGGGTCGCGGGCGCACGCTTGATCAAGTTATTGTGCTGGTTTGACAATGAATGGGGCTTTGCCAACCGCATGCTGGATATCAGCCAGCGGCTGGCATCACTTTCGACAAGTAATACTCGTTAGCTTGCAGTACTTCTTTTTATCCGTTTGAACACGAGGAAACCGCTCACATGAACGTGCAAAAAATGACCGACCTGTCCCTGGAAGGGCAGCGCGTGCTGATTCGTGAAGACCTTAACGTGCCCATCAAACATGGCCGTGTTTCCAGTGATGCTCGCCTACGCGCGGCGTTACCCTCTATTCAAACGGCGGCTCAAGCAGGTGCGAAAGTGATGCTGATGAGCCATTTAGGCCGCCCCACCGAGGGAGAGCCTGCTGAAGAGTTTTCGTTAGCCCCCGTTGCCGAACGCTTAAGCGAGCTGTTAGGTCACCCCGTTACATTAATCAAAGATTACCTCGAAACAGCGCCAACGTTGGCTAACGGCGATGTTGTGCTGCTTGAGAACGTGCGCTTTAACAGCGGTGAAAAGAAAGACGACGAGCAGCTTGCTAAGCAGTACGCAGCGTTGTGTGACGTGTTCGTCATGGATGCCTTCGGCACGGCACACCGCGCCCAGGCCTCTACCCACGGCGTGGCGCGCTTTGCCCCGCAGGCGTGTGCAGGACCGCTGCTTGCCCAAGAGCTTGATGCACTTAAAAAAGCACTGGCGACCCCAGCACGCCCCATGACAGCGATTGTCGGCGGCTCTAAAGTGTCCACCAAGCTAGACGTGCTCACGGCGCTTTCTGACAAGTGTGATCAGTTAATTGTCGGCGGTGGTATCGCCAACACGTTTATCGCTGCGGCAGGCTATAATGTGGGTAAGTCGCTCTACGAAGCAGATTTAATGGGTCAGGCAAAAGCACTTATGGAGAAAGTCTCCATTCCGCTACCAACGGATGTCGTCGTGGCCACCGAATTTTCTGAGTCTGCCAAGGCCGTCATCAAGCCGGTTGACCAAGTCACCGATAACGAAATGATTCTGGATATCGGCCCCGACACCGCCGCTTACCTGGCCAGCCTTTTAAAAGAGGCAGGCACCATTTTATGGAACGGGCCCGTAGGCGTGTTTGAAATTGACCAATTTGGCAAAGGCACCGAGGTGCTTTCCCATGCGATTGCCGACAGCAGCGCTTTCTCAATCGCAGGGGGAGGTGATACGTTAGCGGCCATCGACAAATACGCCATAGCCGATCGTGTTTCCTATATCTCAACCGGCGGTGGCGCGTTTCTTGAGTACGTCGAGGGCAAGCAGTTACCTGCCGTCGCCGCCCTCGAAGCTGCCGCTCAGCGCGGTTAATACTCAGCGATGTGAGATGGCATGTTTGCTGCTCTCATTCGCACAGACAACTCAATTTTGACAATACAGATAAGGTGACCCCATGGCTTTGATCAGCATGCGCCAAATGCTCGACCACGCTGCCGAATATGGTTACGGCATTCCGGCATTCAACGTTAATAACCTCGAGCAGATGCGCGCCATCATGGAAGCAGCTGACGCCACCGACTCACCGGTTATCGTGCAGGCCTCCGCAGGCGCACGCAAATACGCTGGCGCTCCTTTCCTGCGCCACTTGATCCTGGCAGCAGTGGAAGAGTTCCCACATATCCCGGTGGTCATGCACCAGGACCACGGCACCAGCCCTGCCGTATGCCAACGCTCTATTCAACTTGGCTTCTCCTCGGTCATGATGGACGGCTCCTTGGGTGAAGACGGCAAAACGCCGATGGACTACGACTACAACGTCGATGTCACCCGCCGCGCGGTAGAAATGGCGCATGCCTGTGGTGTTTCTGTGGAAGGCGAGCTGGGCTGCTTAGGTAGCTTAGAAACCGGCATGGCTGGCGAGGAAGACGGCATTGGTGCTGAGGGCAAGCTGGATATGGAGCAGATGCTCACCGACCCTGAAGAAGCCGCTGAATTTGTAAAAGCGACCCACGTGGATGCGCTGGCGATTGCCATTGGCACCAGCCACGGTGCCTATAAATTTACTAAACCACCCACCGGCGATACCCTTTCAATCCAACGCATTAAAGAGATTCACGCACGTATTCCCGATACCCATCTGGTAATGCATGGCTCTTCGTCTGTACCTCAGGAGTGGTTGGAAATCATCAACCAGTACGGCGGAAAAATTCCGGAAACCTACGGTGTGCCGGTCGAAGAGATTATTGAAGGCATTAAGCACGGGGTTCGTAAGGTGAACATCGACACCGATCTTCGTCTTGCTTCAACCGGCGCGGTGCGTCGTTTTATGGCTCAGAACCCTTCTGAATTCGACCCGCGTAAATTCCTAAAAGAGACCGTGACTGCCATGCGTGACCTATGTATCGCACGCTATGAAGCGTTCGGTACCGCCGGAAATGCGAGCAAAATCAAACCGATCAACCTGGAAGCCATGTTTCAACGCTACGAGCGCGGCGAGCTAGCCCCAAAAGTGAAGTAACCTCTACGCAGCAAAAAACCAAGGCGGCCACACTGGCCGCCTTGGCCAGTCACTCGACTCCCCTCCCAACCTGACTGCTCCCCAACAACCACTCATTCTCATGACGTTCATTACTGTCATTGGCTTTCACTGCACCAACAGCTTTGTGCTATCTTATAAAAAATAACAAAACAGTGTTCACAAATGGACAAAAATCTCGTTCAATAGCGATATGGTCGGCTTCAACCAACACAGGTAGTGCATATAGCACTGCAAGGAACGACAATGCCGCTTCCACTATTACTGTTTGATTGTGATGGCACCCTCGTCGATAGCGAACCGCTGTTAGCCGAAGAGATGGCTATCGGCCTGAACTCTGTCGGATTACCGTTTGCCTCCACTGACTATCTCGGCGAATTTAGAGGTGCTCGCTTTCGACGCATTGTGGCTGAGCTTCAGCAACGTTACGGCGATGTCGATACGGATCAGCTTGCCAGCATGGAACACTCCATGAGAGCGAGCTTGGCGAACCGCTTAGCCAATGAGCTGCAAGCCATTCCTGGCGCACGTGAATCGCTTGAAGTACTGAGTAATTATCCTAGCGCGGTTGTTTCCAATGGCCCAGAAAGTAAAATTCACACAGCGTTACACGCTACTGGCCTAGCGGATTACTTTGGTCAACGCTTATTTAGTGGTTATACCGCTAACTGCTGGAAGCCTGAGCCCTGTTTACATCTTCATGCAGCTAGTATCATGGGGTTTGCGGCAAGTGAATGTATCGCTATCGACGACGCGCTCGTGGGTGTAAGAGCAGCCCTACAGGCTGGGATGACAGTGATTCACTTAAACCGCTACCCAGATGCTGAAACCACGCCTGAAGGCGCTATCATGATTAGCAACATGTACCAATTGCCCGCAGTCGTTGAGCGTATCACCCATCAAAAATGGCAGGTATTGGCGCCTCAGCACTCAACCGAGAAATAGTATGGCTTCATTACGTGACCAGCTTGGCGGCCTTGTCTATTCAACCGAGCATGGAAAAACATGCCCAGGCTGTCGTGAGTCAATTGATCACTGCCGTTGCGAAGACCCTAGCGAACAAGCACGAATTGCCAGCTTAGATGGCATTGTGCGACTTCGCCGTGAAACCAGTGGTCGTAAAGGTAAAGGTGTGACGACCATCAGCGGCTTGCCTCTCTCTGGCACTGAATTGAAAACACTCGCTAAAACACTGAAGAAGCGCTGCGGCACCGGCGGTGCAGTTAAAGACGGCATTATCGAGATCCAAGGCGATCATCGCGAAACACTGCAACAAGCATTAACTTCATTAGGCTACCAAGTTAAATTTGCAGGTGGCTAACACACCTCTGTAATAACGATCTATCATGAGGTAGATCGCTAAAGGGCAAGGCACTGCAATGGTTTGGCTGGAATACCTGCTACCGCTTATTTTTCTGTTCCCCATGGCAGCCATGGGCGGCATTGTATTGGCATTACGTAGCCTTCATGATGCGCGCGTTCAATCGCCGTTTAACGCCCCCTTACGTGAGCCAGGCCAAGCACTTCGCCAACGTCTGGACCAAGCCTTCTCCAGCCTGTTTTTGAACGGCGCGTTAGGACCTATCGTAAGCCTTGCCCCGCTCGTATACGGCATGGGACGTATGCTGTTTGTCGAGAGGCAAGACTGGGTGGAGTGGGCGCTATATGGCTTACTCAGCACGCTGCTAGTATTAGGTTTCTCATTACTACTCATTCGCGACTATCAGCGTATTCGTCGCTTAAAACTCGGTTTAGCCTGCGAACTAGCCGTAGGGCAGGAACTGGAACGTTTGGTGCGCCCCGAAGCACACCCTTATTATGTGTTTCATGATGTTCCCACCGATAGCTTTACTATTGATCACGTTGTGGTCACCCCCCACGGTGTTTTCGTCGTTGAGACACGAGCTCGGACCCTGGCCATTGGCTCGGATGGAAAAGAAGATAACAACGTCGCTGTTGAACGTGAACGCCTGCGTTTTCCCAACTGGCAAGAGCGCCGCCCTTTGCATAAAACGCGCCAGGGCGTCAGTTGGCTAACGCAGTGGCTTGAGCGGCGCTGTGGCGTACCGGTTCCTGTACGGGGTGTGCTGGTATTGCCAGGGTGGAACATCGACACTAGCGAAGCGGCGCCGGATATTCTCGTTGTGAGTGGTCAACAACTAGCCCGCCAGTTAACCGAGCTAACACCCGGCCAGATGAGCGATGCTATTCACGATAAGGTCATTCATACCTTACTTGAACGCGCGCGCCTCATGGAGCTAAAGCACCTACGCCAACCCTCCGTGTGAAGACACTTACTAATCCCCCCGCAGGCGCCCGCCCATTTCTTGAGCCAGATCGACCGCGTAGTGGTCGGTCATACCGCCGATAAAGTCCAGCATACGGCGATAACTGTCATATAGTGTCCATGACGGTAGTGGCGTATTTTCACCTATGAGAGCCAATACCCGCTGATGTTTAAACGAACTCTGCCCCGTGTGGTGTAGTTCGTGAGCGGCACCAATAAAGGCTTCCAGTAGAATGCCCAGCGTGGTGTAAGCGCCTATTTCCAGCTTGGCTTTACGCTCATTTTGAAAAATACGCTCCCGAGCTAACTGTTTTGCCGCTTGTACGCCCCACCCCAAGTCAGGATGACACAATTCCAACAAATCCTGGCCTAACGTTCCACTGAGCAATGCCTGCTCATGCTGCACAAAGACGGCCCCTACATCATTGACGGCCCGCTCCATTGCCGCTCCCCTTAATAGCGCTATGCGGCGCCGCTGAGACACTTTCCGACTCTCCATCTCAGCGTATTCTGGGGGAAATTCACCGGCTATTTGGCGCAGTATCTCGACAACTTCTTCATAGCGAAGAATCCCCATCTCAAGCCCATCTTCCAGGTCGAGCAAGGCATAGCATATATCATCGGCCGCTTCGACTAACCACGCCAAAGGATGCCGGCACCAGCGGTGCTCACCCTGAGGCAGTAGCCCCACTGCATCAGCCACTTCTTTCAGCAGCGCCTGCTCCGATTGGTAGCAACCAAATTTCCCTGCACGCCCGCTGTAACGCACCGCCCATGGGTATTTAAGCAACGTGCCGAGCGTTGCTGCGGTCAAGCGCATCCCACCATTAAACTGGTTGTACTCTATCTGTGTAATAACACGGAAACCTTGAGCGTTACCTTCATAGGTGAGCAGGTCTTTACGTTCAGCGTCGGACAAGCCGTCTAACAGGCCGCTTTTTTGGGCACGAAGAAACCAGTCACGAATGGCATATTCGCCAGCGTGCCCAAAAGGCGGGTTACCAATGTCATGGCCTAAGCAGGCTGTCTGAACGATAACCCCCAAATCAGCTGGCGTGATCCAACTTGGTAGGCGGTCTCGTAATAGCTCACCCACGATCATGCCCAAAGAACGCCCGACACAGCCCACTTCCAATGAATGCGTCAAACGGGTATGGATATGATCATTTTCTGTCAGCGGGTGGACTTGGGTTTTCCGCCCTAGGCGTCTGAAGGAGCCTGAAAAAACAATTCGGTCATGGTCTTTATGAAAGGGGCTACGCCCTATTTCATGCGTGATTTCACGCATACCGCCCAAACGTTTATCGTGAAGGCGTTGGGGGGATAGTAACCGGTCCCATTGCATTTGCGTCATAGCGTTCCTCCGTGAGAGCAACATTCTGACATAAAACCATGATGGATAACTGCTTTCTAGTATCAGGCATGCGCATAACAGCTCAGAGTGCTATGCGCATGAGTATTCTTAACCGATTGGCTAAATGATCTTCAACGCTTGGTAGAGTGGCAGGCGATCATTGAGGAAATTACCTGCTTGACGTTCAAGCTCAGCCAAATTCTCATCCTGACTGGCAATAGGCTTGCCATCTTTAAGCAGGCATTTATTCTGAGAAGCCAAAATACGCCAAGCAAACGTTGCTAACGACTTAGCAGTATCGGCTCCTTCCAGCGTGGCAAGAAGGAAAAACTGATGAAACAGCGGAACCGCTAGGCCACCACCGGTAACCGGGCTTGCAAGATAACTGAGTTCTGTTGTGCTTCTAGATTGGCTCATCAAAAAACGGTTAAGCCGCCCGACTTTAGACACTGCCTGGGCAATACTCTCATCAGATTGAGCGGGGAGAATAGCGCCTTTCGCTGCTAAGATAGCCACGGCACTGTTCATTGCCGAGCGGCTCACGCCTTTCTCTTTGGCCGCTTGCCAAAGCTCTGAAATATAGACAGGTTGATAGGCTGACAGCACCTCTAGCAACGGTTCATATATATCGCTGGGTAAGTCGAAATTACCCAGCCGCCCAGCGATTTTGAACTGCACATCTTTACGTGGTACCCCCATCACGACACGTAAACCATCCAACATTTCGTCTTGATCAAGCGTACTTAAACGACGCGCTCCTTTCACCCAATAGTCGGTCCGGAATTGACGATTCTCACAAAAATCGCGTACTGACTGGCGGAAGACCGGGTTAGGAATACTATTGATCAGGTTCAGTTGCTCACTGGTGAGCTGAATACTATCGATGGCATCGGCATACCTTGCACTGCACGCCCAATCCATCTTAGCAGGCTCTAACCAACGCGCCATTTTGGCAAACGCCATTGGCTCCCAGTCACGGTTAAAGTACTCATGAGCCACATAGTTTTTATTATCTTGTTTAATTTTATCCAACCGGTTTTTAATCTGTGGGTTAGCCTTGCAGTACTCTGGGTTCACGGCCACCAACTGCTCGGCAAACGTGATCGCGTCTTCAATTCGCGAAATGGTACCCGCCCCCTGAGCGCTCATAAGATCCGCGTGCTCGGCTAATAGGTCACGCATAGGCACCATCGCTGCCCACCCTGGTTGTGTGTTGTAGCTAATGTACAACACACCTCCCACCTTCAACTTACGACGAATAAAATCGACAATCACTGCACGGTTTTCATCCGAAATCCAACTCCAAATACCGTGAAGACCGATATAATCAAACTCAGGAAGATCGTCACGCTGGCAAAATTCATTAAAGGCATCATCATGCAGCTTTGCGTCTGCACCGCTAATAGAGGATAGTTCCTGAGCAAACGCCGCTTGATGGGGGTTAAAATCAGTCCCGTACCAGTTTATTTGTGAGGCAGCTGCATGAATATTAGTGCTGATGCCCTGCCCAAACCCTAGCTCACAGGCATTAATAACGTTTGGCGGCCGAATGCCTGCATTGATAAACCCTAGCGCAATTCGCAAAGGATTCAGCTCAGCGTAATATCCATAAGTATAACTAATATCCGCTACGTATCCAGACGTCCAATCCGACATAACACCTGCTCCTAAGCGATGGCGTATTATTCAATTTTTAAGCGAAGTCACCTATCAGCAGAGCCTGAGAAACAGATAGAAAATACAAATATTGCTCTTCTACCTCTGATACAAACTCGGTGACATAAACCCTGAGACAAACGCTGTTGTTAGAGTCTTGATAGTGAAGTATTTGTTCCATTGGGTCTACTGAAGAGATGGCGGGAAGTTTGAAGGATTGTTACGCAACCACTCGCTATATAGTTGAATAAATTCGTAAACTTTTTTTACCTCCTGCTAAGTCACTTTCTTTCACACATAAAAAACCCCAGGGCGGACGCCCTGGGGGGCTTTTTCGAATAAGTAACTGACGATGACTCCACCCCAGCCCTCCGTGCCACCCTTGTCATTCCCGCAGGCCCTTAGCGGGAATCCATGTTGACCTGGGATTTCGGGCTGCTGCAGGCCAAGGTGGATTCCCGATACCCCCACTCGGGAATGACGGCGCAATGACTAGGGAATGACGGTGCGATAAGCACAAACAAAAAACCCAGCCGGTTGGCTGGGTTTCTTGTTTAATAAGTGCCTGACGATGACCTACTCTCGCATGGGGAGACCCCACACTACCATCGGCGCTAAGCGGTTTCACTTCT
>NZ_JACCDD010000013.1 GCF_013415115.1 Vreelandella zhaodongensis
ACCTGACGGTACAAGGCGAGACCCGCCTGGGTGACAACTTCTTCGTCAACAACGAAGGTAACGTCACTTACACGGGTGATATCACCGAAGGCGACCACATCACCAACAAGAGCTACGTTGATAACAGCGTGACCGAGTTGGGCGATACGCCGCTGACCTTCGCTGGCGACAGCGGCGAGTCATTCGAGCGTCGCCTGGGTGAGCAGACCAACGTAAAAGGTGGTGCTGAAGGCGGCTTGACCGAAGGCAACATCGGCGTGGTGGCGGATGGTGAAGACACACTCAACATCCAACTGGCCGAGAACATCGACCTGGGTGAAGACGGTAGCCTGACGATCAACGAAACGCTGATTGATGGCAACCAGATCACCACCAACAACGTCACGGTGAATGAGACCTTAACCGTTGAGGGCGACACGTTCCTGAACGAGAACCTGACGGTAGCGGGTAGCACCACCATCAACGAAAACCTGACGGTGGAAGGTGACACCTACCTGGGCGACAGCTTCTCAATCGTGAACAACGAAGCGTTCTACGATGGCCCAGTCACCGAAGGCGACCACATCACCAACAAGAGCTACGTTGATAACAGCGTGACCGAGTTGGGCGATACGCCGCTAACGTTTGGTGCCAACGAAGGTGACGACTCTGAGCGTCGTTTGGGCGACCGTCTGGACATCGTGGGCGAGGAAGATGCGGAAGGTGATAGCAACATCATCACCAAGCTCACCGATGAAGAGACGCTGGAACTGGCGCTGAATGACGATCTCAAGATCGGCAACAGCATCACCGTGGGCGACACCTTCCTTGATGGTGACAGCGTCACCACCAACAACATGACGGTGAACGAGAACCTGACGGTACAAGGCGAGACCCGCCTGGGTGACAACTTCTTCGTCAACAACGAAGGTAACGTCACTTACACGGGTGATATCACCGAAGGCGACCACATCACCAACAAGAGCTACGTTGATAACAGCGTGACCGAGTTGGGCGATACGCCGCTGACCTTCGCTGGCGACAGCGGCGAGTCATTCGAGCGTCGCCTGGGTGAGCAGACCAACGTAAAAGGTGGTGCTGAAGGCGGCTTGACCGAAGGCAACATCGGCGTGGTGGCGGATGGTGAAGACACACTCAACATCCAACTGGCCGAGAACATCGACCTGGGTGAAGACGGTAGCCTGACGATCAACGAAACGCTGATTGATGGCAACCAGATCACCACCAACAACGTCACGGTGAATGAGACCTTAACCGTTGAGGGCGACACGTTCCTGAACGAGAACCTGACGGTAGCGGGTAGCACCACCATCAACGAAAACCTGACGGTGGAAGGTGACACCTACCTGGGCGACAGCTTCTCAATCGTGAACAACGAAGCGTTCTACGATGGCCCAGTCACCGAAGGCGACCACATCACCAACAAGAGCTACGTTGATAACAGCGTGACCGAGTTGGGCGATACGCCGCTAACGTTTGGTGCCAACGAAGGTGACGACTCTGAGCGTCGTTTGGGCGACCGTCTGGACATCGTGGGCGAGGAAGATGCGGAAGGTGATAGCAACATCATCACCAAGCTCACCGATGAAGAGACGCTGGAACTGGCGCTGAATGACGATCTCAAGATCGGCAACAGCATCACCGTGGGCGACACCTTCCTTGATGGTGACAGCGTCACCACCAACAACATGACGGTGAACGAGAACCTGACGGTACAAGGCGAGACCCGCCTGGGTGACAACTTCTTCGTCAACAACGAAGGTAACGTCACTTACACGGGTGATATCACCGAAGGCGACCACATCACCAACAAGAGCTACGTTGATAACAGCGTGACCGAGTTGGGCGATACGCCGCTGACCTTCGCTGGCGACAGCGGCGAGTCATTCGAGCGTCGCCTGGGTGAGCAGACCAACGTAAAAGGTGGTGCTGAAGGCGGCTTGACCGAAGGCAACATCGGCGTGGTGGCTGATGGTGAAGACACGCTCAACATCCAACTGGCCGAGAACATCGACCTGGGTGAAGACGGTAGCCTGACGATCAACGAAACGCTGATTGATGGCAACCAGATCACCACCAACAACGTCACGGTGAATGAGACCTTAACCGTTGAGGGCGACACGTTCCTGAACGAGAACCTGACGGTAGCGGGTAGCACCACCATCAACGAAAACCTGACGGTGGAAGGTGACACCTACCTGGGCGACAGCTTCTCAATCGTGAACAACGAAGCGTTCTACGATGGCCCAGTCACCGAAGGCGACCACATCACCAACAAGAGCTACGTTGATAACAGCGTGACCGAGTTGGGCGATACGCCGCTGACCTTTGGTGCCAACGAAGGTGACGACTCTGAGCGTCGTTTGGGCGACCGTCTGGATATCGTGGGAGAGGCTGATGCGGAAGGTAACAGCAACATCATCACCAAGCTGACCGATGAAGAGACCCTCGAACTGGCGCTGAATGACGACCTGGAGATTGGTAATAGCATCACGGTCGGTGACACCTTCATTGATGGTGACAGCATCACCACCAACAACATGACGGTGAACGAGAACTTGACCGTTGAAGGTGATACGTTCCTGAACGAGAACCTGACGGTTGCGGGTAGTACCACCATCAACGAAAACCTGACGGTGCAAGGTGATACCTACCTAGGTGATAGCTTCTCAATCGTGAACAACGAAGCGTTCTACGATGGCCCAGTGACTGAGAACAACCACATCACTAACAAGCAGTACGTGGATAACTCAGTGACCGAATTGGGCGACACGCCGCTGACGTTTGGCGCTAACGAAGGTGGTGACACCGATCGCCGCTTGGGTGACCGTCTTGACATCGTGGGTGAGGAAGATGCGGAAGGTGATAGCAACATCATCACCAAGCTGACCGACGAAGAGACCCTCGAACTGGCGCTGAATGACGATCTCAAGATCGGTAATAGCATCACTGTGGGCGACACCTTCATTGATGGTGACAGCATCACCGCCAACAACATGACGGTGAATAAGAATCTGACGGTTGCAGGTGAGACCCGTCTGGGAGACAACTTCTTCGTTAACAACGAAGGCAATGTCACCTACAGCGGCGACATCACCGAAGGCGACCATATCGTCAATAAGAATTACCTGGACGGTAGTATTGGTGAGTTAGCAGATCGTCCGATCTACTTCGCAGGCAATACTGGCGAAAGAGTCGCCAAGCGATTGGACGAAACTCTGACTATCTCTGGTGAATTGGCAAGAAATGCTGATGCCACAGGGGCTAACCTGCGTGTCGACAGTGATAGTAAACAGCTGAACTTAGTGATGGCTAAGAACCTGACAGATCTGGAAAGCATCACGCTAGGTGGCACGTTTATTAGCAACGAAGGCATTACCCTTGGCGATACCACCATCAATGGCGATCGTATCTCCAGCAACAATCTTACTGTGACTGGTGAGACTAAGTTGGGCGATAACTTCTTCGCGAACAGTGATGGCAATGTCACTTACACCGGTGACATCACCGAAGGTGCTCATATTGTCAATAAGGATTACGTTGACAGTGCTGGCGATCAGTTGATTTCGAACAATCCGCTGACGTTTGGGGCCAATGAAGGTGACGACACGAAACGCCGTTTGGGCGATCGTTTGGACATCGTGGGCGAAGCTGATGATGAAGGTAACAGCAACATTATCACCAAGCTGACCGATGAGCAGACGCTTGAACTGGCGCTGAGCGACGATCTTAAGATCGGTAATAGCATTGCTGTAGGTGAAGATGGTCCGGTTATCAGTGGCGATGGCATCGACATGAGTGATAACAAAATCACTAATGTGGCTGATGGTTCGGTATCGGCTGATAGCAAAGATGCGATCAATGGCTCTCAGCTTTATCAGCTAGAAAGCATTGTTACTAATGTTACTGGCGATATAAGTAACGAATATGTAACCAATAACGGTCGCGGTATTCGCTACGTGCGCACTAACGATAGTGACCTTGCCGTGAGCGACGCTTTTGCCGAAGGGCAAGGTTCCACAGCCGTTGGTTACGATGCGCGTGCCACAGCAGATCGTGCACTGGCGATGGGCTACGACGCCATTGCCTCGCATCAAGGTAGCGTAGCGTTGGGTGAAGGGGCTCGCACCGCCGAGGCGGTAAGCACCGCTTCGGTAGAGATTGCTGGTCAGACGTATCAGTTTGCAGGCTCCTCGCCGGTAGCGACTGTCAGCGTTGGTAGCGCCGGTGCTGAGCGCACGGTGACCAATGTGGCGGCAGGCCGAGTGTCGGCTGAGAGCACAGATGCGATTAACGGCAGCCAATTGTATGCCACTAACCAGGCGGTCGGTGTGCTAGACAACCGTGTTACCAATGTCGAGGGCGATATCAGCAATATCACCAATAACTTGGCGGATCTGGATGACCGTGCGGTGAAATATGACCGCAACGACGACGGCAGTGTTGACTACAACACGATTACCCTGGAAGGCGATGGTGGTACGACGATAACTAATGTGGCACCAGGTGACATCGCTCAGAACAGCACGGATGCAGTTAACGGTAGTCAGCTGTGGGAAGTGAGTAATCAGATCACCAATATTGAGCAAGGTGGTTCTAAGTACTTCCGCGCTAATAGCGATGGCCCAGCGGCTGATTCGCAAGGTACTGACAGTATTGCCATGGGGCCAAGCAGCGTTGCTGCAGGCGATCGTAGCGTTGCATCGGGTGCCGGTGCACAGGCCAATGCTGAAGGCAGCGTTGCACTCGGTGCGGGCTCCGTTGCTGATCGTGAAGGGATGAACGGTGAGCGTGAGCGCTTCTCTAATGAGTCGGTCGCTTCTACTCAGGGTGCTGTGTCTGTGGGTAGTGAGGGTAACGAACGCCAGATCACCAATGTGGCGGGCGGTACTCGAGATACTGATGCGGTTAACGTTCGCCAGCTGGACGCCGTTCAGCGTGGCTCGGTGAACTATGATCGTGATGCAGACGGCAATGTTGATTACAGCACTATCACGCTGAAAGGCGAGGAAGGCACTACCATCACCAACGTAGCGCCAGGCGTTAATGAGACTGATGCGGTTAATGTGGGTCAGATGAACGAGTTGGGGCAGCGTTTCTCCAATGAGATCAACAATGTCCATGGCCGTATTGATAGCGTTGAACGCAATGCTAATGCTGGCTCTGCCAGTGCGATAGCGGCGTCTACGGTGCCGCAAGCCTGGATGCCCGGTAAGAGCATGGTAGGTGTAGGGGCGGGTACCTACGGTGGTGAATCCGCGGTCTCGGTGGGTGTCTCGCGTCTCTCAGATAATGGCCGTTGGGTTATCCAGGGCAAGGTGACGGGCGATTCACAAAGCAACTTCGGCGCTGGTGTTGGCGCTGGCTGGCACTGGTAAAGGAGAACGACGTGAAGAAACTGAGTAAAAACATGATGACAAAGGCGGCCCTTGGGGCCGCCAGTGTAGCCGCCGTTCTCGTTCTGGCGGGTTGCGCTAGTCCGCCCAATAATGACCGTACGGAGCTGCGTGAAGCAGGAGATGGCTTTCCTGCGTTGGCGGGCAACTGGTACGACGGTGGCAAGTTTGTTGACCCTGAGAACATTTTGCGTATCAGGGAAAGTCAGACGAAAGACCAAGTACGCCAGTTGATCGGCAACCCCCATTACGCGGAAGGGTTCTTTGGTGTTAGGGAGTGGAACTATGTTTTCAATCTCTATACAGGTAATGGAAATGAGTACATTACCTGCCAATACCAAGTGCACTATGACAACGATATGGCGTTAGAAAGCACTCGCTGGCGTGATGCTCAGTGTCCGGCACTATTAGTGCCAATCGAGGTGGAGGAGATTGCCGCTGAGCCACGTGAAGAGAAGCTAACACTTTCGGGAGATGTTTTGTTTGACTTCGATAGCGATACGTTAACGCTGGAGGGACGTCGCGCTGTTGACCAGGTAACTCAAACCATCATGAATGATTTTGTGAGTCCGAAGGTGTTGATCATTGGCTATACGGACCGTTTTGGTAGTGAGGCTTATAACCTTGCGTTATCTAACTCTCGCGCTGAGACGGTCGGAGGCCATATGGCTAGTCAGGGCGTTAGCCGTTCGAGCATTACAACAGCCGGTCGTGGTATGGCAGATCCTGTTGTAGAGTGTCCTGGCAGGACAGCAACACCAAGCGTTACTGAGTGTTTGAGGCCGAATAGACGGGTGGAAATCACAGTTACTGAGACAGCTCGTTAGTTGCTTATCTAGCGAACTGGTACTACAGATAACTATTAACGGTGGGGATACGATGCTATCCCTGCTTTTTAAAAACTGAAAATTAGGAACTTAAATAATGAAGTATGTTGGCTATATTACGACATTCGTAGCGGCAGTTGTGGCGGCAGTTGGCTTATCTGTGTTCAGTATGGGAGTTATGGCAGAGCAGCAAGAGGAAGCAACTTCCAACAGGAACATTGACCAAAGCACGGTGTGTGTGGCTGCGAGTGATGAGCAAGCGCTAGGGTGTCCCGAAGGTGGGATGTTCCTGGCGAGACTCGCGATCAACGAAAGTGACCTGCAAAACCCTTTGATACTAGAAAACCGTGTCTTGAACACCATGGCGCTTTACTGCGATACAAATTTTGAGATTCAGCATACACGCACAGGTGTGCTATGTGTGCTGACCCATGAGCGTATTGGTACGCCAGCAGAAGAAGGCGACGCTATTGAAGCGGTGGAAGATGAGCCAGTTGCGCAAGAGGCTGTGGAAGAAGATTCCTAACCGCTTATTTAAATAACTATCTTAGTATTTAATGATGATTCAGATTAGTCTCGGAGGTGGTTTCTTATGAGCAAGCAGCGCACGACAGGGTCAGCAAAAAGCAGAGCCGCGAGCAAAAGTGAAGCTAATAAAAGCGAAGCCAATAAAAATGAAGTGACTGCTAATGAGAGCGAATCGGCGGTTGCCGTTGGCGACCAAGTAGCACAGCCAACGGTCACTATAGATGGTAAAGAGTATACGCTTGAAAGCCTTGGTCAGCAGGGGCGCGAGCAGTTGCAGAACCTGCGCGTTACCGATCACGAACTGCAGCGTTTACAAGACCAGCTGGCGATTACGCAGACAGCACGCAATACTTATGCTCGTATACTGGCAGAAGTGACTAAGACGGTGACACCAGTGAAGTAGCCCCTTCGTTGAAGGAATGCTGAACACCGTTGAATGCCCGGTAAGCGAGAGCTTACCGGGCTTTTGTGAAGGAAGAGCAGAATATGAAATTGCTACCCTTGATTGGTTTGGTTTTTTTAGGGGCTAGCGCGCTAGCCAGTGCCAACTATGAGGCGGGACTTGAGGAGTACCAGCGTGGCCACTATGCCTCTGCCATTCACGAGTGGCGAACGGCTGCCGAGCGTGGTGACGGGGAGTCTCAGTTTGCGTTAGGTATGATGTTCGAGCGTGGGCAAGGGGTGAGCGAAGATAGGGACGAGGCCTATAAGTGGTACCGTTTGTCGGCAGATAACGGTGAAATTAATGCTAAGGTACGTCTTGCTGAGTTGTTTTTACGCGAAGAAATTGAAGGTAAAGGGCCTGCAGACGCAGTAGAGTGGCTTGAGAAAGCTGCAGAGGCGGAAGATGTCGCCGCTCAGTTCCAGTTAGGGTTAATGTACCTTGAAGGCTTAGGTGTTGATGAAGACCCTCGGCTTGCAGCACGTTGGTTCGAGTTAGCTGCTGAACAAGGACATGTGGCCGCACAAAATAATATCGGTAGCCTTTATGAAACAGGCCGAGGCGTAGAACAAAGCTATAGTCGTGCGTTTGAATGGTACGAGCGTGCGGCTAAACAAAATGACCCATTCGCGCAAAATAATCTCGGTGCGATGCATGCCAGGGGACAAGGCGTGGATCGCAACCACGCGTGGGCGGTTTTCTGGTTTGTTATGGCGGCTCAAGGCGGCAATGAGTTAGCGAAAGAAAATATTGTTGCTAGTCTGCCTAACTTGGAAGAGAAGAAGATTGCTGGAAGCACCGTTAATATTCGTGGTGGAGCAAGTACTGACTTCGACCGTGTTGCATCGCTGACAAGAGGTACACCTGTCCATGTTCTTGGGAGTATGGAAGGATGGAGTCAGGTCTATTTTCAGCATGAAGGTGTACCTACTTTAGGATGGGTGTCCAATACGCTTATTGAATGACATTGGTGTGCAGTAATAGAGCCTCTATTGGATAATAAATATATGAAGTGGGTATGCCAATGCGTAAAAAGGGTGGCGTTATGAAAAGATGCGTTAGTCTGCTAATTAAAGCGCCAATGCGTCGCTATAAAAGTCGCTACAAGAGCGGTAAAAAGACCTTTTTACATTATGCGGCTCTGGTTAGCGCTATCTTGATGTTGGGCACATCGGTCAATGCGTCTGAGCCGTCTGATGGTTACCATCGCGTAGTGCCGGGCGATACGCTGTGGGATATCTCCGAACGCTATTATGGTACGCCTAATGAATGGCCTCTCTTACAGCAATTAAACACCATCTCGCAACCTACCAAGCTTCAGCCAAACACCGTTGTTGATCTAGGTGCTTTTGATCCTTTCCCATTAACGGTGCTTTATCGTTCAGGTGAAGTATGGATAGTTGAGGAGGCTAATGAGATTCATTTGACGAGAGGCGATACGGTTCATGTAGGTGCCACCGTACAAACCGGTGCCGGTTCTTCGGTCACGTTACAAATGCGTGATGGCGCAAGAGCCGTTGTGCCATCTAATTCGCGTGTCGTATTGCAACGAGAAGGGGAGCGAGGCATCACATTTTATCTAGAGGAGGGTGAGGTTGAGTCTTATGTACCGCCCAACCGAACTCAGCGGCGGGCTTATAACATAGAAACAAATGCGGGCGTTTTAGGCGTGCGTGGCACCCATTTTCGAGCCCGTTACGTAGATAATACTTTGTTGACGGCTGTTTATGATGGCAATGTCTCTGCTCAAAGCCGAATTAGCGCTGAGCAAGCCTCAGTTAGCCGCGATGAAGGAGCTCGTATCAGCACAGCTGGTGATATTCGTGTTGTTCCACTCTTGCCGCCACCAGATGACGTGCAGATTACTTCGTTTGCACCTGATGGTATTCAGGCTAATGTCTTATCACCAAGACCGGGTGCAACGTATCGGGCGCAGATAGCAGATGATCCTGATTTTTTAAATATACTGCAAGAGCAACGCTCGCGTGATGGTCAGCACAGTTTTACTGGGCTTATGCCAGGGTTTTATCATCTGCGTGTGTCAGCCGTTGATGAATTGGGGATTGAAGGGCGCAGTGCGGCGTTTGTGGTGCTTCATAACGATCATCGGGTCTCTGTTGTTCGGGAGGGGGGCGCGTGGATATTTGAGTGGGCTTATCTTGCCCAGCAAACATATCGTCTCCAACTGGCGGAGGACAGTGAATTTAGTACAATACTTTTGAACTATGAAGCGAAACACCGAGGCCCTTTGAAGGTAAGCCGCCTGCCTGAAAGCGTAGTGTATTGGCGTGTTGTTAGCGAAAACGAGCGTACGGGAGTGACGGAAGTGATAGATGCTGGGACGCTCAATGGCCCTGGGTAGCAGTACTCTATCGTCAGCATTACACCGGCGCTTTGTCATGACATGGTGTGCAATGGGCGGCTTGTTACTGCCCATTGCTTTTTTTCTTCATAGCCTATCTCCCTTGCTGTCTGATAATTTTTTCTACGATGCCTGGCTATCACGCCAGTCAGCCCCCCCCTCTGCCGATATATTGATTGTCGCGATTGATGAGCCTAGTTTACAAACACTAGGGCGCTGGCCCTGGTCGCGAGATGTACATGCCCAGCTCATTGAGCAATTAGATATGGCTGGTGTTCAATCTATCGTTTTGGATATCTTGCTAGTTGAAGCAAGCCGTTACCCCGAAGAAGATGCGCTGCTAGCAAATGCGATGCAGGATCATGGGAATGTTTATCTCCCCAGTGCGGTTCTTTCTGAGTATTTATCTCAAGATGGCATGCCAGGGGTACTCATGCCGACAGCTCCTCTTCTCTCGTCTGCCAAAGGGGTTGGGCATATTAACGTTGCACTTGATGCTGACGGTGTTGCCAGGTCGGTTAAGCTATCAGAATTGCGCGAAGGAAGAACGTTGCCGCAGTTAATGGCTATTGTTGCAGAGAGCGAATGGGCAAGTGATAAGCGCGTAGAGTGGCCGTCTACACCGATAAGAATACCTTTTCGTGGCCCAGCCGGCTCTTACGCGACGGTGTCTTACAAGGATGTGTTGATGGGGTATGTGCCTGAATCCTTATTACGGGATCGCACCGTTTTAGTGGGCATGACGGCACTTGGCTTAGGGGATCGCTACAATGTGTCCTTACTATCTCCAGGTTTGATGCCGGGGGTGGAAATACATGCTCATTTACTCGATGCATTGAGAAGTGAAACGTATATTCGTAATGTTGATAGTTGGTTGGGTGCAAGTTTGGCGAGTGTGCCAATTATTGTTTTAATGCTGTTGGCATGGTGGTTGCGTTTTCAATACCTGCTTGTTGTGGTGGTTCTGCTTAGTGTAAGTGTGTTACTAGCTTCTTTAGTGGCTTTAGGATTTAGGTGGTGGTGGCCACCCTCTGCTAGTTTGATAGCGCTTTGTATTGCGTTTTTTACTATTGTTTGGCAAAGCCAGGCTGCCCTGCTGGCTTGGTTCAAGCGCGAGCTTGAATTGTTGTATCAGGAGCCGTCTATTTTACCATTTAGAGAGCCTGGTAATATTCGCAGTGAAGGTGGGAAGTTATACCAGCAGTCTCAGGCTTTGGAGTTTGCATTAGGGCGTATAGTAGAAGGACGTCGGTTTATTCTTGATGCAATGCATTCATTGCCACTTCCTATTTTCGTACTAAACAAAAAAGGGGAGGTGTTGCTGGCAAATAAAAAGGCGATGGTGATCTGCTGGGAGGCAGGGCAAAGCGTTATTGACCACATTGAAAAGCTACCATCAGTGTTAACATTTGAAGAGCATCAAGGGTTCTCATCATTATGGCCACCACAGTTTGGAGATATTAGCGATATTAGTAGCGTGAAGGCTGGTGGTTTGTGCACTGACAATAAAGGCCGTACCTACCGTTTTGAAATGGGAGAACTATCTAGTACTACGCATAGTGTTGCGGGTGGCTGGTTGATATGGCTGGTTGACTTAACCAGTGATATAGAAGCGGAAACTCAGCGTTCCAGTATGTTGAGCTTTCTCTCACATGATATGAAAGCTCCGCAGGCTAGAGCATTAGCATTACTGGAAGCGCAAAAGGATCCTGCGTCAGCCGTTTCTCAAACCACTTTTTATCAATATTTAGACCAGTGCCTAACGATGGGGCTGGGAATGATTAATGATTTTATAGACTTGACGAGAGTGAAATCATTTGTCTTCGATAAAGAGTTTGTTTTGTTTGAAGATGTTGTTATGGAAGTGTTGGATCAAGTCTATCCTATTGCAAAAGTTAAAAATATTAAGGTAGTCAGTGACCTTCAGGATGAAGATGGTGCTCCTGTAATGGGAGATAAAGGATACCTTGCTAGGGCAGCTTTTAATTTAATTGAGAATGCTGTGAAGTATACGCCTTCTGGGGGTGACGTTAAGGTGCTTGTTTTTAAAGAAACGGAGTGGGTTGTGTTGCAAGTTTCGGATAACGGCGTTGGCATTATGCCGGAGTATATTGATTCTATTTTTGAAAGTTTTCAACGTGGTGATGAAGGAGAAATGGCGAAAGGCCACGGGCTGGGGTTGGCGTTAGTTAAAGCCGTGGCAGATAAGCATGACGGGTTAGTTAACTGCGAAAGTGAGTTTGGTAAAGGCAGCCGGTTTACAATGAAACTACCTTACTGTGCACTCGATTAATACGCTAATGTTGGCGTCGATTAGCTACTCTCCTCAGCCTCAAGTGGCTTTTTGAATATCGGTAATGTACATAACGGTGCTGTCGTTACTCATTTTCTGTGCTTGAAAACAAATATTAATATCTCTTAGCTGCATACCATAGTCCCTTGTCGATCCAGTTTGATGATAGGCGGGTCTTGGATCTTGTCCGATCACCTGGGTAATCAGTGAGCGTAAGTTATCACCATCGGCATGCGCATGAAGCGCAGACTCTGCCGCCATCGAAAATTCGACCGGATAAAATGGCGGTGGCGCTGGAGCAAAGCCTGAGCGTGCATCGGGTAGCGCTTCTGCCCATGGTAAATAAGGCTTGATATCTACCACTGGCGTGCCGGTTACCAAATCGGCTCCTTTCAAAAGTAAGCGAACCCCGTCCTGGGTGTTAACGTTTATCAGTTCAACGAGCGATAGCCCTAAGCGGTTAGGCCGATGCGTACTTCTGCTGGCGAATACCCCAGTTTTTTTGTTGCCGCCCAATCGAGGCGGGCGCACAAGAGGTGTCCACTCCTGGGGGCTACGATGAAAGATAAAACTGAGCCACAAGTGACTAAATGTTTCTAATCCACGCACGCACAAGGGAGTGTTAAAGGGGGGCGCTAGCACTAACGTTGCTTTCGCGGCTGTTGCTAACCCTGGTTGACGAGGCACGCCAAACTTATCAGGGTAGTCACTTTCGATGTAGCCTATGGGGGTAAGTGTAAATGACTCATTGATAGGGGTATCGCGCATTACATACCTTGTGCGTATAAGTGAAACCAAAGTATAAAGCAGACGTACATGAAGTAGGCAAGCAATGAACAATTTAGAGGTAATACATGCTTAATAGCGATGTGGTCGAAGCAACGCCTACGCCAAGAGTAACCTACCGTGCCGGGTTTGCCCGAGATGCAGCGGACCAGGCCGAAGTATTTTATCATGCTGTCATGCAGGGAGCGGCTGCCCATTACGGTGTGGAAGAGCGACATGCTTGGGCAAGTGCGCTTCCCCGAGAGGCAAGCGCTTGGGCTGCGCGTCAAGCGCTCTACACCACTCTAGTGGCGAGCTGTGACGGACGGTGCGTGGGTTTTTTGGAGTTTGACTTGGCTGCTAAGCGCATCGAAACGCTGTATGTATGGCCTTCATTAACAGGCCGCGGGATTGGCACCACACTGCTTGTTCACGCTGAGCGTATGTTACTCGAACAGGGTGTTTCGCGCGTCGAAATTGAGGCGAGTGCAGTGCTTTACGAACGACTTTTACGCCGAGGCTTTACAAACCTCGGCGAACAGTGGGTAGAGCGCAGTGGTGAACGATTAAAGCGCTATCGCCTAGTGAAACAGCTCAATGCGGTAGAAACATAGACGGCATTCAGACATCAAACGTATGGGTAAGACGCATCGAAAGATCGATCGAAGTGATGTCCTTGGTAAGTGCGCCACTGGAAATGCAGTTAACGCCGGTTTCTGCGATCGCTTTTAATGTTGTAGCACTGACGTTACCAGAGGCTTCTAACGTTGCTCGTCCGCCGTTTATTTCAACAGCAACATGTAAATCCTCTAATGCGAAATTATCGAGCATAATAATGTCCGCCCCTGCCGCCAGTGCCTGATCCAATTCTTCGAATGTTTCAACTTCCACTTCGACAGGAAGATCGCTTGCGAGCTTGCGCGCTTGGGATACGGCGGCTTGAATGCCGCCGCAGGCAGCAATATGGTTTTCCTTGATTAAAAAGGCGTCCCACAGGCCAATACGGTGGTTGTGACCACCACCGCACGTGACGGCATATTTTTGGGCTAGGCGCATACCTGGCAGCGTTTTTCGGGTATCTAATAAGCGTACGCCTGTTCCTTCGATTAAATCGGCGTAACGGCGTGTGGTGGTCGCGGTAGCGGAGAGTGTTTGTAGGATATTCAGCGCTGCGCGCTCTCCCGTCAACAAGCTTCGAGCAGGGCCTTCCAGTTCCAAAAAGCACTGATTTTCTTCAAGAAGGTCACCATCTGCTGCTTGCCAGCGTAGCGTAACGCGGTTATCGAGGCGTCGAAAAATTTCGTCGACCCAGGCAGCGCCACAAAGTACCGCTGGCTCGCGTGTGATAATGCTGGCAGTTGCCCACTGGTTCTCTGGAATCAACTGCGCCGTAATATCGCCAGGCCCAACATCTTCCGCCAGAAGGCGAGCAGCGCTGGCGCGGATTTCTTCGGCAAGAGCGTTTTCATAATGCATGGTGTTGCGTTCTCTGAGCGTCATCAAGTGTGATAAGCATTATAGTGAAAGAGAGCGCCAACGTAGAGGAGAGTGTTCGCGTAATGAAAAGAGTAATCTCTGGTGGCCTGTGGTCAATGGCACGGCAAGTGGAATCGCCTAATTATGATCAACGCCCCAATGGCGAGGTATCGCTGCTACTTATCCATGCCATTAGCTTGCCACCGGGGCAGTTTAGCGGCGATGCCATTGAAGCCCTGTTCACGAACCGTTTAGTTTCTGAGGAGCACCCTTTTTTTGCTGAAATTTCCCATCTTAGGGTGTCAGCACACTTTCTAATTCGTCGAGATGGCCAATGCGTTCAGTTTGTTGATACGGATCATCGCGCATGGCACGCAGGACGTTCATCCTGGTTTGATCCACGTCAAAGGGAGTGGCGAGCGGTATTAAATGATTTTTCGGTGGGAATAGAGCTAGAAGGTGATGATGCTACTCCATTTACTGGCGCGCAATATCGAACGCTGGTAGCGGTGACTCAATGGCTGTTTTCACGCTATCCACTGTTGGATAAGACGCGGATCACAAGTCATGCTCACGTAGCACCATTACGTAAAACAGACCCAGGGCCAGCCTTTGACTGGGCCTATTATCAGCAGCAGCTAGGCGCACTGGATTAGATGAATAAGCCAGCTCAAGAAAATTAAAAAATCTAATTAAGTGCTTCAGACGTAAGTAAATAAAACGGTAGTTTAACTACATGTTGGGGCCGTTAGTAGGCTCGTCTAAAATACGATAGAAACGTTATGTTGCGGTGCAATAGTTTGTTTTCGATAGCCTTTTAGCGCTTGCTGGAATTGGCAGAGTGACGACTTTGCGGTATCTTCGCATATACAAAAGGCTAACTTTCACGACAATTATGTAGCTTTACTACATCGAAAAGAACGTAGCTTGTTGAATATAGAACGAAAACCCCTGCACGGCGCTTAGGCGTCGGCGTTTTACTGGCCTGTGGTGGCTAAACAACACCGCAGCCGCCCCAGGCCCTAAGGGGTGGCGGGGCTCATTGTCATTTATCGTCATTCGGAGAGACCTCTATGAGTCTGGAGACAAGAGAAGATCTCGATCCGCTCGAAACCACGGAGTGGCTGGAATCCCTGGAATCAGTACTGGATCGTGAGGGCGAAGATCGT
>NZ_JACCDD010000014.1 GCF_013415115.1 Vreelandella zhaodongensis
ACGATCTTCGCCCTCACGATCCAGTACTGATTCCAGGGATTCCAGCCACTCCGTGGTTTCGAGCGGATCGAGATCTTCTCTTGTCTCCAGACTCATAGAGGTCTCTCCGAATGACGATAAAGGGTAAGCCTCACAGCCTGAAGGGCCGAGCACCACAGGTCAGGCTGAAAGGAAAATACAAGCGCTAAGCGCGTAAGAGTTACGCTGCCTCGGCCGCACGCATGTGCAGGCGAAAGCGTGCTATCTGAATGATTTGCTCAATAGCGGTTTGACGCTCGGTAGCGGCGTCGTTTTCAAGACGCTTTTCGAACGCATAAAGGATGGCGTGTCGATCAAGCCCCTTAACAGCAATAACAAAGGGAAAGCCGAACGTATCTTGGTAGGTCTGATTCAGGCGTTGAAAGCGCTCAAACTCTTCGGTTGAACACTGATCTAGCCCTGCACCTGCCTGCTCACGGGTGGAGTCCTGGGTTAGCTCACCCGCTAGTGCGGCTTTCCCGGCAAGGTCTGGGTGGGCTCGAATGACAGCAATTTGCTGATCAATATCAGCACGCTTAAGCACATTGCCCATGCAGTCAGCTAGCACATCCGAGTCATCGTGCTCGTCGGTAAACCCCTGTTTCCAAGCGGTTTCGGCTACCCAGGGGGAATGTTCAAAAATGTCCCCGTAATGCTCAAGAAAGGCGTCTAAGCCAAGGCGGCTGGGGCGAGCTGCTTTTAAAATACGCGACATTGTATTTTCCTGTTGTATTTGTTTGTCTAATTTATTGTATACAATAAATTAGTGCAAATGTACTCTAAGACGTGCCGTTTTCGCAAAAAAATCGCTATCGCATCCGCGAGAAGCGGGCATAACGGCGTTAGAAAGGCCTTTATAGAAAGGTTCTTATAGAAAGATCTTTATAGAAGGGCCTTTACAGAGGGGGCTCTTAGAAAGATTTCTAAAAACAAAATCAAATAACAAAGGGTTTTGCATGTTGAAGAGCAATCGAGCAGTGGCAACGTATCTGGCG
This sequence comes from Vreelandella zhaodongensis, assembly GCF_013415115.1. GTDB lineage: Bacteria > Pseudomonadota > Gammaproteobacteria > Pseudomonadales > Halomonadaceae > Vreelandella > Vreelandella zhaodongensis. The sequence goes on from NZ_JACCDD010000014.1 coordinate 1,014, forward strand.
ATAAGCGTTTCTCTTGGCGCTATCTCGGTAAGTGCCCAGGCAGCGACATGGAGCGATACGTTTGTGGGCTATCGCTATGGAACGCAGTTTACCGAGCCCAATAACCCAGAGAACGTAGAGAAGCATATTCTTCAGTTCACACATGTTAGTGGTTACTCACTGGGCCAAAATTTTTTCAATCTGGACGTGCTTCAGTCCAGCAGCCAAGACCCCGCTAATAACAGTGATTCAGGGGCGACTGAAGCCTATCTGGTATACCGTCATCAACTGCATGGGGGCGGGGTATTCAATGAGCCGATCACCTTCGGACCCGTCAAAGACATGGCGCTGACGTTTGGGTTTGACCTAAACACCAAAAATACTGGCTTTGCACCACGTAAACGCCAATTAGTGGTAGGGCCAACGTTTAAATTTGATGTGCCGAGAGGCTTTGTGGACCTCAGCCTGTTCTATAGCCGTGAGTGGAACCACTGCGGTTTGCCACCCTGTGGGCTGCCAGAAAATCAGAACAGCATTTCGTTTGATCCCTATTACCAAATTAACTTGGCCTGGGGGCTGCCATTCGAAGCTGTGGCGTTACCGCTAAAATTCCAAGGGTTCTATAACTACAACAGCAAGAAAGGAGACGATTACTTTGGGGAAACGACCAAGCCTGAGCAGTTAATGCGCACCTCGCTGATGCTAGACGTCGGGCAGGTCGCCTGGGGCGCGGAAAACTCCCTATGGGTAGGCGTCGGTTATGAGTATTGGCGCAACAAATTCGGAAACCACAGCCAACCGGGGGTCGATACCGATGCCATGACCTTTAATTTGGAGTGGCACTTCTAAAACCAACCACCGCTACTGGTTTAACCGATACCCCTTGGCTTGAAAGTGCCAAGGGGTATTTTTTTATGTCTCAGGTGCTTCTTGACTAAGAGCGTTTGAAGAGATAGGCCATTATTTTTTGTGAAGCAGTGGTTTTAAATCGGGCGATTGTTTATTGAAGTTTTACATTCCTGCGGGTTGGTATACAACAATATTAATGATTATTAATGTCGTAAGTGGTTAATTTTTCCTATATGTCAGTGTTTAAATATAGTTGTTGATATATGTGTCGTAAAAGTTTTGTTTTTTATTAACTATTGTTCACGTTATTGATGGTGTGCTTTTCCTTGGTGTTAGATAGTTATATTGTATATTGGTTAAGGTAGGTTTGGGTAAAGGTGTATCTTTAATGTTAAATTCGGTAAAGATGTCTCGTGGTTTTAAGTTTTTACTGAGCAGTTGTTAAGAATAGTAAAATTTTACTTTGTGATTGATGAAGTGTGAGAAAAAGAGTAAGGGATGGATTGGGATTTTAGTGTCTGGAAAAGGAGTTCCTCGATATGTCTGTTAGGGATAGGTTGCTTACAACTAAAATGAAGGTAAACGTAGTTATTAAGGCTGCTGACGTTTGGTTTTTCGATAGGGATATCGCGGTTAAAAATAATTATCAAAAATTGAGTTCTTGGTGTCCTGTTTACTTAGGAAGGGCTTGTTTGTGCCTGTTTTTGATGTGTGTTGCAAGTAATGCAGCCGCACAGAGTTCATTGGATCTTGACAACGAGTCCCTGCGCCAATTTCGGCAGGAGCAAGAAAGATTAAGGCAGCAGCGCGAGCAGCTTCAGCCTCAGAGCGATGTGCGACTATCTCCCCTGCATGATCCCAAAGTTCCGCTTGTTTTCCCTGCGACAGAGACGCCTTGTTTTGAAATTAGCAGTATCTCCCTTAATGTTATTGACAGAGGGAGTCGGGACTGGGATTGGCTATATGACTATGTTGATGACCCTCAAGATAGTCAGCCAGTGCTTAGTCGCTGCTTAGGAGCTCAGGGGGTAAGCGTCATTATGGCTCGCCTGCAGCAAGCGTTGGTTCAGAAGGGCTGGACAACCACACGCATTCTTGCGCCCCCACAAGATTTGTCGTCTGGAGAGTTGCGCCTAGATATCTTAGAAGGCGTGATTAGTGATATTCGCTTTGCGGAGGAATATGGTCAGCGCGCGACTCTTTTCAATACCATTCCAACCCATGCTGGTCGGGTTCTAAATTTGCGCGATATTGAACAGGGACTTGAAAATTTCAGACGTGTGCCAACAGTTGAAGCTGATATCTCGATTGAGCCTGGTGAAGAACCAGGTCAAAGTGAACTGATAATCCGCCACAAGCAGGCTTTTCCTTTCAGAGTACATGCATCGGTTGATGATTCAGGCAATGAAAGCACAGGAAAATACCAAGGGGCTTTTACACTCAGCTACGATAACCTTTTGACACTAAGCGACCTTTTCTACATTACTCTGCAGTCTGAATTAGGAGGTAAAGACCCCGGAGACCGAGGCAACTCTGGGCATGCTTTACATTACTCCGTCCCTTGGGGGTACAGTCTCCTGTCATTCAATAGTTCTAGCTCTCGATATCATCAAACTATTGCTGGTGCTTTTCAGGACTATGTTTATTCGGGTACAAGCGATCAGCACGATGCACAACTTTCGCGTGTCCTTCAGCGTGACCAAGCAGGTAAAACCACAGGCGCTATACGTGCGTTTCACCGGCGCTCAAACAACTACATAGATGATACGGAAATTGAGGTGCAGCGTCGTGCTGTATCTGGGGTGGATATCAGTCTTGGTCATCGTCGTAGCGTGGGCCCGGGGGTGTGGGAAGCAGTCCTCACTCATCGTAGGGGCATCGGAGCATGGGGGGCATTGCCCGCCCCCGAGGAAGCATTCGGTGAAGGCACGTCGCGCATGCGAATGTGGTTAATGAATGCCAGTGTGAGTATCCCTTTTGATTTCATCCACCAGCGTTGGAACTACCACGGTAGCTTTCGTGGACAGTGGCATGAAACCCCTCTAACTCCACAAGATCGATTTTCTATCGGTGGACGTTATTCCGTGCGCGGCTTTGATGGTGTGAGCATGCTCAGTGGGGACAGTGGTCTTTTATTACGTAATGAAGTTTCCATGCAGATTGGTCAAAGCCCCTACAGCGTGTACTCAGGGTTAGATTGGGGGCGGGTCAGCGGACCCTCTAATCAAATGCAGCTGGGCAACGAAATGGCTGGGGCGGTAGTAGGGCTGCGTACGCGATGGAAAACAGGGCCAGTGCAAAGCAATGTCGATCTTTTTTTAGGTCAGCCACTTCATAAGCCTGAGGGGCTTAGAACCGCCAGTCAGGATTACGGATTTAGTTTTCATATCCAATTTTGATACGAGAAAACAATGAATAAAAAACTCTACCGACTCGTCTTTAATGCCACGCGCGGTTGTCTTGTCGCGGTATCAGAAAGTGCTCTGCGAAAAAACAAGAGCTCTGGACGGAGGCAGGGCGCCGGTATGGGGAGTTCCGCAATTGTGGTGCTGCGTTTGGCCGCTACTTTCGCCTTGGGGTTAAGTGCTTTGAGTAGCGCTTTGGCTCAGGCGCAAATCATGCCTGATCCTGCCGCACCGGGCAACCAACGTCCTACAGTGCTAAGCACCTCTAATGATGTGCCGTTGGTCAATATTCAAACCCCAAGTGCTGCTGGTGTAAGTCGTAATACATACGAACAATTTGATGTGGGCGCGCCAGGAGCCGTACTCAATAACAGCCGCACTGATGTGCAGACCCAGCTTGGGGGGTGGGTGCAGGGAAATCCGTGGCTGGCCAAAGGTGAGGCTCGCATCATTCTCAACGAAGTTAACAGCAATAACCCTAGTCAGCTCAAAGGATTTATTGAAATCGGTGGGCAGCGTGCCGAAGTCATCATTGCCAACCCTGCCGGAATTGAGGTGGATGGTGCAGGTTTCATTAATGCTAGCCGTGCCACTCTTACCACGGGCACCCCCTCAATGAACGGAGGCAGCCTCGAGAGTTATCGCGTGCTGCGCGGCACTGTTCGTATCGATGGTCAAGGTCTTGATGCCAGTCTGACTGACTATACTGGCATCCTAGCGCGTGCCATTGAAGTCAATGCTAGCATTCATGCGCAAGAGTTGGACTTAGTGACGGGTGAGAATAATATTGATGCTAGTCGCCGCCCAAGCAATATTCAGCCAAGCGCTGGTACTGGTGCTGCGCCAGCCTTTGCACTGGATGTGGGTGAGTTAGGAGGTATGTACGCTGGACAAATTCGGCTAGTAGGAACTGAAGCGGGAGTAGGTGTCCGTCATCATGGGACTATGGCTGCTAGCGCAGGCAATATTCAAATCGACACCAATGGTCAACTGAGTTCAACAGGGACTATTCAAGCAGATCAAGGTGATATTGCTATCCGTACCGCGCAAGACCAAAGCTACAGTGGAAGCGTGCTAGCCGGAGAAAACCTGACATTGCATAGTGGCGGCAATCACCAGGATGAATACAGTGATAGCAAATACGGTACCATTGAAAACAGCGGGGTTCTACGTGCTGGCCAAGAAGCTAATTTGCGTGCGGGTGATTTAAATAATAGTGGTCGGGTAGACGCTCAGCGGCTAGATATAGAGGTAGATAACCTCAGCAATAGTGGTGACCTGTGGCAAGGTGGTGCCCAGGGCCTTAGTGTCCAAGCCACCAGTCTGGTCAACGAGCAAGATGGGTTTCTAGGGCGTGTGGCATTACCTACACAAAGCCCTCAGCCTTCGGAATCTTCTGTACAAGTCCCAAGTGGCGATGAAACAAATAGTTCTCAAGTCTCTGATAGCCTAGTTATATCTCCGCAACCCAATCCGGACTCTAAGCAAGCTTCAGCTCCGCTTGCATTAGGGACGGTGAAAGTTGGTGATCGCTTGGAAAATTATGCAGATGGGACTCTAGCTGCAAAGGGTGATCTTTACGTAAGTACAGGTCAAACATTTAGCAATGCTGGTCACGTTCGCGCTCAAAGCGTGCAGGCTAGCGGCGACTGGTTTGAAAATTCTGCTGGCACCCTGCAGGTTGATCATCTCAGTGTTGGAGTAGACACCGTACACCTAAGCGGCGGTGCGGTGTCGGCTGATACCTCCACGCTCAGAAGCAAAAAGCACATCCAGGAGTCGGAAGCACAGCTTTATTCACATGGTGAGCTCCGCTTGAATTCTCAGCGTCTGAGCAATGCCGGTGAAATTCAGTCTGACGGCACGTCTCATATTGCTATAGCCAACAGTCTAACCAACACCGGCACCATTGCGGCGTCCGATGATCTAATCATCGATGCTGTCCGTATTGATAGTAGTGGCACTCTGGCGGCCGGCTTGAGCAGTAATGGAAATCTCAAACCGTTTGATGCTAATGGTGCTGCACTTCGCGTTACCACGACTAATGACCTGATCGCCACCGGTACTAATTTGGCTGCAGGCACTCTGACCCTTAACGGCGACAATGTCGATCTGAGTGAGAGTCAGACCAGTGCTTTTGATACGCATATCACTGCCCGTGGTGATATCGACACTTGGCAAGCCAGTGTCGTCACCCAGGAAAACTTATTGCTCCATACTGACGGTGCGCTCGACAATACCAAGGGCACCCTGTCCAGCCAGCAAGGCGACCTGAGTGTCCAGGCACTTAGCCTGAGTAACGAGCAGGGTGAGTTATTGGCTGATAAAGACCTGTCGATTGCTCTCAGAGACACCCTAAGCAACACTGATGGCGCCATCTACGCTGGCAAAAATGCCACTCTAGACACCACTGCGCTGACCAATACCGGCACCATCACGGCAGCTGATGATTTGACTATTGATGCCGACAGCGTTGATAGCAGTGGCACTCTGGCCGCTGGTCTGAATAGCGATGGCAGTCTAAAACCGTTTGATGCTAACGGTGCTGAACTGCGCGTCACCGCCACTGGAGGACTAAGCACCTCCGGCACTAACTTGGCTGCTGGCGCGTTGACCTTTAATGGTGACCATGTTGACCTCAGCGATAGCCAGACCAGCGCTTATCGCGCTGATATTGCGGCGCGTGGTGATCTGGCGACTTGGCAGGCCAACATTGTTGCTCAAGAGAGTTTATCGCTCCAGTCGGGCGGTGCTCTGGATAACACTGATGGCACCTTGTCCAGTGAGCAAGGTGATCTAAGTGTCCAGGTGTTGAGCCTTAAAAACACCGACGGCACCATCTACGCGGGTGGAAACGTCACCCTAGATACCGGCACACTCACCAACTCAGGCACTATTGCTGCAGCCGATGACGTGACAATTAGTGCTGCCAATGTGCACAGCAGCGGCACTCTAGCAGCTGGCCTGAACCAAGATGGCACCCTGAAGGCATTCGCCATCGGCGGCAGGGTTCTCGACGTAACGACCGCCGGCGATCTAACCGCTACAGGTACCAACCTAGCGTCGGGTAATTTGACGCTGGATGGTGGCAATGTCGATCTGAGTGAGAGCCAGACCAGTGCTTTTGATACGCATATCACTGCCCGTGGTGATATCGACACCTGGCAAGCCAATGTCGTTACCCAGGAAAACTTAACCCTGCAGGCTGAAGGTGCGATTGATAACACGGCAGGTACTTTGTCCAGCCAGCAAGGCGACCTGAGCGTACAAGCGTTGAGTCTGAACAACGAACAGGGCGAGCTGCTGGCAAGTGATGCCTTAGAGGTGGCTCTTAGCGAATCCCTCAGCAACACCGACGGCACCGTCTATGCAGGTGGCAATGCCTCCCTCGATGTCGGTGAGCTTACCAACACTGGTACTGTTGCCGCTGCTGATAATGTGACCATTAACGCCGCCAGCATCGATAGCACGGGCACGTTGGCAGCTGGCTTGAACAGCGAAGACGGCACCTTAAAAGCATTTGCCGAAGACGGTAGCGCCCTTAGCATCATCACTGATGGTGATCTCAGCGCCACTGGTACGAATATTGCGTCAGGCAGCCTGACCTTAGACGGCGACCATGTCGATCTGAGTAAGAGCCAGACCAGCGCCTACCGCGCTGATATTACGGCTCGAGGTGATTTGGCGAGCGGGCAAGCCAACATCGTCACTCAAGAGAGCTTATCACTCCAGTCAGGCGGTGCCCTGGATAACACTGAGGGTACCTTGTCCAGTGAACACGGTGACCTAAGTGTGCAGGTGTTGAGCCTCAACAACACTGATGGCACTGTCTATGCGGGTGGCAATACCACCCTCGAAGCAGCGGAGGCCATTGATAACCGCCGAGGCACGCTATACAGCGAACAGGGCGATTTGAGTCTGCAGGCGATCAGCCTGGCTAATACAGAAGGCACTGTCTACGCAGGTGGCAACGCCGCCTTGGATACTGATGCACTGACCAATACTGGCACCATTGCCGCCGCTGATAATCTAGCTATCGACGCCGCCAACGTCGATAGCAGCGGCACCTTGGCCGCTGGTCTGAATAGCGATGGCAGCCTCAACACGTTTGACGCGAATGGTGCCGCACTGCGTGTTACCACCAGTGGTGATTTGAGTGCTACCGGCACTAACTTGGCTGCAGGTACGCTTACTCTGGACGGTGAGACTGTCGATCTGAGTGAGAGCCA
>NZ_JACCDD010000015.1 GCF_013415115.1 Vreelandella zhaodongensis
TTTATCGTCATTCGGAGAGACCTCTATGAGTCTGGAGACAAGAGAAGATCTCGATCCGCTCGAAACCACGGAGTGGCTGGAATCCCTGGAATCAGTACTGGATCGTGAGGGCGAAGATCGTGCCCGCTACCTGATGACCCGCCTGGCGGATCGCCTGCGCCGGGACGGGATGAAGGTGCCCTTCTCGGTGACAACCCCGCACCGGAATACGATCCCTGTGCATCGTGAAGCACCGATGCCCGGCGACCTGTTTATGGAACGCCGGATTCGCTCGTTGATCCGCTACAACGCCATTGCCCAGGTCATTCGTAATAACCGTGCCAACCCAGGGTTGGGCGGCCATATCGCCAGCTTTATGTCGTCGGCTACGCTGTACGATGTCGGCTTTAACCACTTCTTCCGCGCTCCCAAAGGCGATTTTGAAGGCGATCTGATTTATATCCAGGGCCACGTTGCCCCGGGTATTTATGCGCGCTCTTACCTGGAAGGCCGGTTGTCAGAAGAGCAGATGGACAAATTCCGTCGCGAAGTCGACGGCGATGGCCTCTCTTCCTACCCGCACCCGTGGCTGATGCCGGATTACTGGCAGTTCCCCACGGTGTCTATGGGTCTTGGTCCGATTCAGGCCATCTATCAAGCCCACGTGATGAAGTACCTGCATCACCGTGAGCTGAAAGACATGTACGACCGCAAGATCTGGTGCTTTATGGGCGACGGCGAGTGTGATGAGCCGGAGTCGCTGGGCGCGATTTCCCTGGCGGGTCGTGAAAACCTCGATAACCTGATCTTCGTCATCAACTGCAACCTGCAGCGCTTGGACGGTCCGGTACGCGGCAACTCCCGCGTCATGGACGAGTTCGAAGGCGTGTTCCGCGGTGCTGGCTGGAACGTCATCAAGGTCGTCTGGGGGCGTCACTGGGATCCGCTGTTCGAGAAGGACAAGAAAGGCATCCTGCAAAAACGCATGGATGAAGCGGTCGACGGTGAGTACCAAAACTACAAGGCCAACGGGGGTTCCTACACCCGTGAGCACTTCTTCGGTAAGTACCCCGAAACCGAAGCGATGGTCAACGACCTGTCTGATGAAGACATCTGGAAGCTCAACCGCGGTGGTCACGACCCGTTCAAGGTCTATGCGGCCTACCATGAAGCGGTCAACCAGACCAACGGTAAGCCCACGGTCATTCTGGCGCACACCGTCAAAGGCTATGGCATGGGCAGCGGCGATGGCGAAGCTGCCAACGAAGCCCACCAGGTCAAGAGTATGGAGTACGAAGCGCTGCGCAAATTCCGCGACCGCTTTGGCATTCCGATCACCGACGAACAGCTCAAAGACGTGCCCTACTACAAGCCGGAAGAAGACTCCCCCGAGCTTAAGTACATGCACCTGCAGCGGGAACGCCTTAACGGTTACCTGCCTAGCCGCCGCAGTGACTTTGAGGCGCTGGAGATCCCCAGCCTGGAAGACAAAACGTTTGCCTCGCAAATGGTCGGCTCCAAGGGCCGTGAAATCTCCACCACCATGGCCTTCGTGCGTATTCTGAATGGCCTGGTGAAGGACAAGCAGCTAGGCAAGCACGTGGTGCCGATTATCCCGGACGAAGCGCGTACCTTCGGTATGGAAGGCATGTTCCGCCAGCTCGGTATCTACACCTCGGAAGGGCAAAAGTACGAGCCGGTCGATAAAGGCCAGATCATGTACTACCGCGAGGACCAGAAAGGTCAGGTTCTCGAAGAAGGGATTAGTGAAGCTGGCGCGATGTCCGCATGGATTGCCGCCGCAACCTCCTACAGCAACAACAACGTCACCCTGCTGCCGTTCTACATCTACTACTCGATGTTCGGCTTCCAGCGCATTGGTGACTTGGCCTGGGCCGCCGGTGATCTCCAAGCCCGCGGCTTTATGGTCGGCGGCACCGCCGGGCGTACCACGCTCAACGGCGAAGGTCTGCAGCACCAGGATGGTCACAGCTTGATTCAAGCCTCTACCATCCCCAACTGCCGCAGCTACGACCCCACCTACGCCCACGAAGTGGCGGTCATCGTGCAGGATGGTCTGAAGCGCATGTTCACGGATAAAGAGAACTGCTTCTACTACCTGACGGTGATGAACGAAAACTACGAGCAGCCTGCCCTTGAGAACGTCCCGACAGACGACATCATCAAAGGCATGTACCTGCTCAACGAAACCCAGGGCGATAAAGGCCGTGTGCAACTGATGGGCTCCGGCACCATCCTGCGCGAAGTCGAAGCCGCCGCTGAGCTGTTGGCCAACGACTGGGGCATTGGTGCGGATATCTGGAGCGTGACCAGCTTTAACGAACTGCGCCGCGAAGCGCTACTGCTGGAGCGTGAAGGCTTCTTGAACCCGGACGCTGAGGCCAACAAGCCCCACGTCACGAAGTGCCTGGAAGGCCGTGACGGCCCGGTGATTGCCTCCACCGACTACATGAAACTCTACGCTGATCAGGTGCGTGCCTGGGTGCCGTCTGAGTACACCGTGCTGGGCACGGACGGCTTTGGTCGTTCCGACACCCGCGAGAAGCTGCGCTACTTCTTTGAAGTAGACCGCTACTTCGTCACGGTGGCGGCGCTACGTGCGCTGGCGGACCGCGGAGAGCTTGATCGCAAGCACGTCGGCGAAGCGCTGAAGAAGTATGGCATTGACGCCAACAAGCCGAACCCGCTGACCAGCTAAACCGCTGCCCGGCGGGCAAATGCCCGCCGGCTCGATCCGATTTGGAAGGAGCGCGACCTTGAGTAGCGAAATCATCAAAGTTCCCGATATCGGTGGCGACACCGATGTCGAAATCATCGAGATTGCGGTGTCAGAAGGCGACGTCATTGAAGCGGAAGACACCCTAATCACCCTGGAATCCGACAAAGCCAGCATGGACGTCCCGGCCCCGAAAGGCGGCAAGGTGCTCAAAGTGCTGGTGAAAGAAGGCGATACCGTCTCGGAAGGCGACGACATCGTTGAGCTGGAAGTCGAAGGCGGCGCAGACGGCGGCGAAGAGACGTCAGCCTCCGCGTCTGACAGCCAGCCCAACGACGCGCCAGCGAAACAAGACAAACCGAAAGAACCGACTCAAGCGCAAGCCCCAGCAGCTAAAAAAGCCGGTGGCGGCAAGCAAACGGTGGATATTAAAGTGCCGGACTTGGGTGGTTCAGACAACGTTGAAATCATTGAAGTGGCCGTCAGCGCTGGTGATGACGTCAACGCCGAAGACACCCTGATTACCCTGGAGTCGGACAAGGCCTCCATGGATGTGCCCAGCCCACACGGCGGTAAGATCGTTGCGCTCACGGTGAAAGAAGGCGATACCGTCTCGGAAGGCGACGTGATCGGCCAGATGGAAATCGC
>NZ_JACCDD010000016.1 GCF_013415115.1 Vreelandella zhaodongensis
AATAAGTGCCTGACGATGACCTACTCTCGCATGGGGAGACCCCACACTACCATCGGCGCTAAGCGGTTTCACTTCTGAGTTCGGCATGGGATCAGGTGGTTCACGCGTGCTATGGTCGTCAGGCGTAACTGGTCATGTATATCATGCTGTGCTGTTACTATGTTTTGTGGCGTCTCTTTCGTCTCACGCCCTTCGTGTGTCACGTTGGGCTTGAGTCACGTATCCGGTTTTCGTTATCACTGCGACCAGACCCCTTGGGTGTTATAGGGTCAAGCCTCACGGGCCATTAGTACACGTTAGCTCAACGCCTTGCAGCGCTTCCACACCGTGCCTATCAACCAGCTGGTCTCGCTGGGCCCTTCAGGAGGCTCTAGGCCTCAGGGATGTCTCATCTTGAAGGGGGCTTCCCGCTTAGATGCTTTCAGCGGTTATCCCGTCCGCACATAGCTACCCGGCAATGCCACTGGCGTGACAACCGGAACACCAGAGGTGCGTCCACTCCGGTCCTCTCGTACTAGGAGCAGCCCTTCTCAAACATCCAACGCCCACGGCAGATAGGGACCGAACTGTCTCACGACGTTCTAAACCCAGCTCGCGTACCACTTTAAATGGCGAACAGCCATACCCTTGGGACCGACTTCAGCCCCAGGATGTGATGAGCCGACATCGAGGTGCCAAACACCGCCGTCGATGTGAACTCTTGGGCGGTATCAGCCTGTTATCCCCGGAGTACCTTTTATCCGTTGAGCGATGGCCCTTCCATACAGAACCACCGGATCACTAGAACCTGCTTTCGCACCTGCTCGACGTGTCTGTCTCGCAGTCAAGCACCCTTATGCTCTTGCACTCACTGCACGATGTCCGACCGTGCTGAGGGTACCTTCGTGCTCCTCCGTTACTCTTTGGGAGGAGACCGCCCCAGTCAAACTACCCACCACACACTGTCCTCGATCCGGATAACGGACCTGAGTGAGAACGCCAATGATGCCAGGCTGGTATTTCAAGGTTGGCTCCCCTCGAACTAGCGTCCGAGATTCAAAGCCTCCCAGCTATCCTACACAGGCAACATCAGCGTCCAGTGTGAAGCTATAGTAAAGGTTCACGGGGTCTTTCCGTCTAGCCGCGGGTACACCGCATCTTCACGGCGATTTCAATTTCACTGAGTCTCGGGTGGAGACAGCGTGGCCATCATTACGCCATTCGTGCAGGTCGGAACTTACCCGACAAGGAATTTCGCTACCTTAGGACCGTTATAGTTACGGCCGCCGTTTACCGGGGCTTCAATCAAGAGCTTCGCCTTGCGGCTAACACCATCATTTAACCTTCCGGCACCGGGCAGGCGTCACACCCTATACGTCCGCTTGCGCGTTAGCAGAGTGCTGTGTTTTTACTAAACAGTTGCAGCCACCTGGTATCTTCGACCGGTTCGGGCTCTGAGAGCAAGTCTCGTCACCCTACGCCGGCGTGCCTTCTCCCGAAGTTACGGCACCATTTTGCCTAGTTCCTTCACCCGAGTTCTCTCAAGCGCCTTGGGATTCTCACCCTGACCACCTGTGTCGGTTTGGGGTACGGTCGCACATGATCTGAAGCTTAGAGGCTTTTCCTGGAAGCGTGGCATCAATGACTTCCTGACCGTGGTCAGTTCGTTTCGTGTCTCGGCCTTAGAGCATCCCGGATTTACCTAAGATGCAAGCCTACTCACTTTCACCAGGACAACCAACGCCTGGCTCACCTAGCCTTCTCCGTCCCCCCATCGCAATCATGTCCGGTACGGGAATATTGACCCGTTTCCCATCGACTACGCCTTTCGGCCTCGCCTTAGGGGCCGACTCACTCTGCTCCGATTAGCGTCGAACAGAAACCCTTGGTCTTCCGGCGAGGGAGTTTTTCACTCCCTTTATCGTTACTCATGTCAGCATTCGCACTCGTGATACCTCCAGCGAACTTCTCAATTCACCTTCATCGGCTTACACGACGCTCCTCTACCGCTCATCCATAGGATGAACCCGTAGCTTCGGTACCTGGTTTAGCCCCGTTACATCTTCCGCGCAGGCCGACTCGACTAGTGAGCTATTACGCTTTCTTTAAAGGATGGCTGCTTCTAAGCCAACCTCCTAGCTGTCTGAGCCTTCCCACATCGTTTCCCACTTAACCAGGATTTCGGGACCTTAGCTGACGGTCTGGGTTGTTTCCCTTTTCACGACGGACGTTAGCACCCGCCGTGTGTCTCCCACGCTTGCACTCACCGGTATTCGGAGTTTGCCTCGGGTTGGTAAGTCGGGATGACCCCCTAGCCGAAACAGTGCTCTACCCCCGGCGGTGATACGTGAGGCGCTACCTAAATAGCTTTCGAGGAGAACCAGCTATCTCCGAGCTTGATTAGCCTTTCACTCCGATCCACAAGTCATCCAAATCTTTTTCAACAGATCCTGGTTCGGGCCTCCAGTTGATGTTACTCAACCTTCACCCTGCTCATGGATAGATCGCTCGGTTTCGGGTCTATATCCAGCGACTGTGTCGCCCAGTTAAGACTCGGTTTCCCTACGGCTCCCCTAAACGGTTAACCTCGCCACTGAATATAAGTCGCTGACCCATTATACAAAAGGTACGCAGTCACAGAACAAGTCTGCTCCTACTGCTTGTACGCACACGGTTTCAGGATCTATTTCACTCCCCTCTCCGGGGTTCTTTTCGCCTTTCCCTCACGGTACTGGTTCACTATCGGTCAGCCAGGAGTATTTAGCCTTGGAGGATGGTCCCCCCGTCTTCAGTCAAGGTTTCTCGTGCCCCGACCTACTCGATTTCACATGATCAGACTTTCGACTACGGGGCTATCACCCGCTACGGCTGAGCTTCCCAGCTCATTCGCCTAATCAGTCACATGCTTAAGGGCTGGTCCCCGTTCGCTCGCCGCTACTAGGGGAATCTCGGTTGATTTCTTTTCCTCAGGGTACTTAGATGTTTCAGTTCCCCTGGTTCGCCTCTTACGCCTATATATTCAGCGTAAGATACTCATCTTATGATGAGTGGGTTTCCCCATTCAGAAATGCCCGGGTCACAGGTTGTTTGCCACCTCGCCGAGCCTTATCGCAGGCTACCACGTCTTTCATCGCCTCTGGCTGCCTAGGCATCCACCGTGTGCGCTTCATTGCTTGACCCTATAACCCGAAGGAGTCTGGTGTCTCGCAATGATAACGATTGCCGGATACGCTTGAGACGTATCACAAAACAATTACGTATAAACACTTCAAAGAAGCGTTTATGTCAGCATGATATACATTGTTAAAGAGC
>NZ_JACCDD010000017.1 GCF_013415115.1 Vreelandella zhaodongensis
ATACGCCGCTGACCTTCGCTGGCGACAGCGGCGAGTCATTCGAACGTCGCCTGGGTGAGCAGACCAACGTGAAAGGTGGTGCTGAAGGCGGCTTGACCGAAGGCAACATCGGCGTGGTGGCTGATGGTGAAGACACGCTCAACATCCAACTGGCCGAGAACATCGACCTGGGTGAAGACGGTAGCCTGACGATCAACGAAACGCTGATTGATGGTGACCAAATCACCACCAACAACGTGACGGTGAACGAAACCCTAACCGTTGAGGGCGACACGTTCCTGAACGAGAACCTGACGGTAGCGGGCAGCACCACCATCAACGAAAACCTCACGGTGGAAGGTGACACCTACCTGGGTGACAGTTTCTCAATCGTGAACAACGAAGCGTTCTATGACGGCCCGATCACTGACGGCGACCACATCACCAACAAAACCTACGTTGACAACAGCGTAAACGAGTTGGGTGATACGCCGCTGACGTTTGGTGCCAACGAAGGTGACGACTCTGAGCGTCGTCTGGGCGACCGTCTGGACATCGTGGGCGAGGAAGATGCGGAAGGTGATAGCAACATCATCACTAAGCTAACCGATGAAGAGACGCTGGAACTGGCGCTGAATGACGATCTCAAGATCGGCAACAGCATCACCGTGGGCGACACCTTTATTGATGGCGACCGCATCACCGCCAACAATCTCACTGTGTCTGGTGAAACCAACCTTGCTAACACACTTCAGGTCACCGAAGGTGCGATCAACGTTGCCGAGAACACCACGATCAATATGGGTGACAACCAAGTCACCAACGTGGCGGCTGGCACCGAAGGCGATCACGCGGTCAACCTTGATCAGCTGAACGAGTTGGGCGATACGCCGCTGACCTTCGCTGGCGACAGCGGCGAGTCATTCGAACGTCGCCTGGGTGAGCAGACCAACGTGAAAGGTGGTGCTGAAGGCGGCTTGACCGAAGGCAACATCGGCGTGGTGGCGGATGGTGAAGACACGCTCAACATCCAACTGGCCGAGAACATCGACCTGGGTGAAGACGGCAGCTTGACGATCAACGAAACGCTGATTGATGGTGACCAAATCACCACCAACAACGTGACGGTGAACGAAACCCTAACCGTTGAGGGCGACACGTTCCTGAACGAGAACCTGACGGTAGCGGGTAGCACCACCATCAACGAAAACCTGACCGTTGAAGGTACTACACAGCTGGGCGACAACTTCTTCGTTAACAACGAAGGTAACGTCACCTACGACGGCGACATCACCGAGAACAACCACATCACCAACAAGCAGTATGTGGATAACTCAGTGACCGAGTTGGGCGATACGCCGCTAACGTTTGGTGCCAACGAAGGTGACGACTCTGAGCGTCGTTTGGGCGACCGTCTGGATATCGTGGGCGAGGAAGATGCGGAAGGTGATAGCAACATCATCACCAAGCTCACCGATGAAGAGACGCTGGAACTGGCGCTGAATGACGATCTCAAGATCGGCAACAGCATCACCGTGGGCGACACCTTCCTTGATGGTGACAGCGTCACCACCAACAACATGACGGTGAACGAGAACCTGACGGTACAAGGCGAGACCCGCCTGGGTGACAACTTCTTCGTCAACAACGAAGGTAACGTCACTTACACGGGTGATATCACCGAAGGCGACCACATCACCAACAAGAGCTACGTTGACAACAGCGTCACTGAGTTGGGCGATACGCCGCTGACCTTCGCTGGCGACAGCGGCGAGTCATTCGAGCGTCGCCTGGGTGAGCAGACCAACGTGAAAGGTGGTGCTGAAGGCGGCTTGACCGAAGGCAACATCGGCGTGGTGGCTGATGGTGAAGACACGCTCAACATCCAACTGGCCGAGAACATCGACCTGGGTGAAGACGGTAGCCTGACGATCAACGAAACGCTGATTGATGGTGACCAAATCACCACCAACAACGTGACGGTGAACGAAACCCTAACCGTTGAGGGCGACACGTTCCTGAACGAGAACCTGACGGTAGCGGGTAGCACCACCATCAACGAAAACCTGACCGTTGAAGGTACTACACAGCTGGGCGACAACTTCTTCGTTAACAACGAAGGTAACGTCACCTACGACGGCGACATCACCGAGAACAACCACATCACCAACAAGCAGTATGTGGATAACTCAGTGACCGAGTTGGGCGATACGCCGCTAACGTTTGGTGCCAACGAAGGTGACGACTCTGAGCGTCGTTTGGGCGACCGTCTGGATATCGTGGGCGAGGAAGATGCGGAAGGTGATAGCAACATCATCACCAAGCTCACCGATGAAGAGACGCTGGAACTGGCGCTGAATGACGATCTCAAGATCGGCAACAGCATCACCGTGGGCGACACCTTCCTTGATGGTGACAGCGTCACCACCAACAACATGATGGTGAACGAGAACCTGACGGTACAAGGCGAGACCCGCCTGGGTGACAACTTCTTCGTCAACAACGAAGGTAATGTCACTTACACCGGCGACATCACCGAAGGCGACCACATCACCAACAAGGATTACGTTGACAACAGCGTGACCGAGTTGGGCGATACGCCGCTGACCTTTGGTGCCAACGAAGGTGACGACACGGATCGTCGCTTGGGCGACCGTCTGGACATCGTGGGCGAGGAAGATGCGGAAGGTGATAGCAACATCATCACCAAGCTCACCGATGAAGAGACGCTGGAACTGGCGCTGAATGACGATCTCAAGATCGGCAACAGCATCACCGTGGGCGACACCTTCCTTGATGGTGACAGCGTCACCACCAACAACATGACGGTGAACGAGAACCTGACGGTACAAGGCGAGACCCGCCTGGGTGACAACTTCTTCGTCAACAACGAAGGTAACGTCACTTACACGGGTGATATCACCGAAGGCGACCACATCACCAACAAGAGCTACGTTGACAACAGCGTCACTGAGTTGGGCGATACGCCGCTGACCTTCGCTGGCGACAGCGGCGAGTCATTCGAGCGTCGCCTGGGTG
>NZ_JACCDD010000018.1 GCF_013415115.1 Vreelandella zhaodongensis
CCGCCGCTGATAATCTAGCTATCGACGCCGCCAACGTCGATAGCAGCGGCACCTTGGCCGCTGGTCTGAATAGCGATGGCAGCCTCAACACGTTTGACGCGAATGGTGCCGCACTGCGTGTCACCACCAGTGGTGATTTGAGTGCTACCGGCACTAACTTGGCTGCAGGTACGCTTACCCTGGACGGTGAGGCTGTCGATCTGAGTGAGAGCCAGACCAGTGCCTTTGATACGCGTATCATCGCCCGTGGTGATATCGACACCTGGCAAGCCAATGTTGTGACTCAGGAAAACTTAACCCTACAGGCTGAAGGCGCGATTGATAACACTGAAGGGACCCTGTCCAGTCAAGTGGGCGACCTAAGTGTTCAAGCACTTAGCCTGAGTAACGAGCAGGGTATGCTGTTAGCGGGGAGCGACTTGTCGGTTGCCCTTAGCGAATCCCTCAGCAACACCGATGGCACCGTCTATGCCGATGGTAACGCCATTCTCGATACTGGTGCGCTGACGAACACCGGTACTATCGCGGCGGCCGATAACCTGACTATTGATGCTGCCAGCGTTACTAGCAGCGGCACCCTAGCGGCAGGTCTGAATAGCGATGGAAGTCTCGACACGTTTGATGCTAATGGTGCTGCACTGCGTGTCACCACCAGCGGTGACCTGAGTGCTAACGGCAACAACCTAGCGGCGGGCTCTCTGACTTTGGGTGGTGATAATGTCGATCTGAGTGAGAGCCAGACCAGCGCTTTTAATGCTCATATCATTGCAAGAAACGCGCTAGGTACTGGCAATGCCACTGTTGTTACTCAGGAAAACTTATCACTCCATGTCGCTGGCGTGCTTAACAATGCCGAAGGTACCTTGTCTAGCCAGCAAGGTGACTTGAGTGTTCAAGCGTTCAGCCTGAACAATGACCAGGGTGAGTTATTGGCCGGTAATGACCTTGAGGCCATCAGCAAAACCCTCAGCAACACCGACGGCACCGTCTATGCCGGTGGTAACGCCACTCTCGATACTGGTGCGCTGACTAACACCGGCACCATCGCGGCGGCCGATAACCTGACCATTGATGCTGGCAGCGTTACCAGTAGTGGCACTCTGGCGGCGGGCCTGAATAGCGATGGCAGTCTCAACACGTTTGACGAAAATGGCGCTGAACTAAGAGTTACCGCTACTGGTGAGCTAACGGCCAACGGCACTAACCTAGCGTCGGGTAACTTGACGCTTGACGGTGAGAATGTCGATCTGAGTGAGAGCCAGATCAGCGCTCACAGCGCTGACATTGCCGCCCAGGGCAAACTCGGCACTTGGCAGGCCAACATAGTTACCCAGGAAGATTTGTCGCTACAAGCTAACGGCGCGCTGGATAACACCGCAGGTACCTTGTCCAGCCAAGGGGGTGACCTAAGTATTCAGGCACTTAGTCTGATAAACGAGCAGGGTACGCTGTTAGCGGGGAATGACGTGTCGGTTACCCTTAGCGAAGCCCTCAGCAACACAGACGGCACCGTTTACGCCGGTGGTAACGCCATTCTCGATACTGGTGCGCTGACTAACACCGGTACTATCGCGGCGGCCGATAACTTGACTATCGATGCTGTCAGCGTTGCGAGCAGCGGCACTCTGGCGGCGGGCCTGAATAGCGATGGCAGTCTCAACACGCTTGACGCGGATGGTGCTGCACTGCGTGTCACCACCAGCGGTGACCTGAGTGCTAACGGCAACAACCTAGCGGCGGGCTCTCTGACTTTGGGTGGTGATAATGTCGATCTGAGTGAGAGCCAGACCAGCGCTTTTAATGCTCATATCATTGCAAGAAACGCGCTAGGTACTGGCAATGCCACTGTTGTTACTCAGGAAAACTTATCACTCCATGTCGCTGGCGTGCTTAACAATGCCGAAGGTACCTTGTCTAGCCAGCAAGGTGACTTGAGTGTTCAAGCGTTCAGCCTGAACAATGACCAGGGTGAGTTATTGGCCGGTAATGACCTTGAGGCCATCAGCAAAACCCTCAGCAACACCGACGGCACCGTCTATGCCGGTGGTAACGCCACTCTCGATACTGGTGCGCTGACTAACACCGGCACCATTGCGGCGGCTGATAACCTGACTATTGATTCCGCCAGCGTTACCAGTAGCGGCACTCTGGCGGCGGGCCTGAATAGCGATGGCAGCCTCAACACGCTTGACGCGAATGGTGCCGCACTGCGTGTTACCACCAGTGGTGATTTGAGTGCTACCGGCACTAACTTGGCTGCAGGTACGCTTACTCTGGACGGTGAGACTGTCGATCTGAGTGAGAGCCA
>NZ_JACCDD010000019.1 GCF_013415115.1 Vreelandella zhaodongensis
TCCGGCTCTGGCTCTGGCTCTGGCTCTGGCTCCGGTTCGGGCTCCGGTTCTGGCTCTGGCTCTGGCTCTGGCTCGGGTTCAGGTTCTGGCTCTGGCTCTGGCTCCGGTTCTGGCTCTGGCTCTGGCTCCGGTTCTGGCTCTGGCTCTGGCTCTGGCTCTGGCTCAGGTTCTGGCTCTGGCTCTGGCTCTGGCTCGGGTTCAGGTTCTGGCTCCGGTGCCGCAGCAATCGCTAGCTCACCCGAGGTAAAGTCAATGGTGTAGTTCGGATTACGATTTTCATCGACATCTCCCTGCTCAATATCATAACGGCCTGCGCCTTCACCCGGCTGACGCGATAAATTGCCGTCCAGCTCATCACCAGCGACCAGACCACAGCTTTCCGTCAGGTTGCCGCAGCCAGTCGAAAACGTCAGGGTGGGGTCGGGTTGTCCCTCTTCTTTCTCCTGATCGTCGGCAGTGACAGTAATCGGGCGCGGGTCGATGGTCAGGGTGCCATCCACGGCACTTATCACATAGTTACCGTTTTCCAGGTCTGCGGCGCTGATGGCGTAGTTGCCTACATTGTTGCCGGATTCACGAGTCACATCACCAGCCAGGCGGTCGTCACCGACCAGGTTGCCCTCGGTGACTTGCCAGGTGAGTTCCGGGTCGTCATCGCCGTAGATCTTCTCCTGATCATCGGCAGTGACAGAAAGAGGGCGCGGGTCGATGGTCAGCACGCCATCGGTGGCGGTGATCTGATAGTTACCGTTTTCCAGGTCTGCGGCGCTGATGGCGTAGTTGCCTACGTTGTTGCCGGATTCGCGGGTGATTTCGCCCGCCAGGCTGTCGTCACCGACCAGGTTGCCCTCGGTGACTTGCCAAGTGAGTTCCGGGTCGGCATCGC
Source organism: Vreelandella zhaodongensis (assembly GCF_013415115.1). Classification (GTDB taxonomy): domain Bacteria; phylum Pseudomonadota; class Gammaproteobacteria; order Pseudomonadales; family Halomonadaceae; genus Vreelandella; species Vreelandella zhaodongensis. The sequence goes on from NZ_JACCDD010000019.1 coordinate 887, forward strand.
CGTAGATCTTATCTTGGTCATCAGCGCTAACAGTAAGTGGGCGCGGGTCGATGGTCAGGGTGCCATCCACGGCACTGATCACATAGTTGCCGTTTTCCAGATCTGCGGCGCTGATGGCGTAGTTGCCCACATTGTTGCCGGATTCGCGAGTCACATCACCAGCCAGGCTGTCGTCACCGACCAGGTTGCCCTCGGTGACTTGCCAGGTGAGTTCCGGGTCGGCATCGCCGTAGACCTTCTCCTGATCATCGGCAGTGACAGTAAGAGGGCGCGGGTCGATGGTCAGCACACCATCGGTGGCGGTGATCTGATAGTTACCGTTTTCCAGGTCTGCGGCGCTGATGGCGTAGTTGCCTACATTGTTGCCGGATTCACGAGTCACATCACCAGCCAGGCTGTCGTCACCGACCAGGTTGCCCTCGGTGACTTGCCAAGTGAGTTCCGGGTCGGCATCGCCGTAGATCTTATCTTGGTCATCAGCGCTAACAGTAATCGGGCGCGGGTCGATGGTCAGGGTGCCATCCACGGCACTGATCACATAGTTACCGTTTTCCAGGTCTGCGGCGCTGATGGCGTAGTTGCCTACGTTGTTGCCGGATTCACGAGTCACATCACCAGCCAGGCTGTCGTCACCGACCAGGTTGCCCTCGGTGACTTGCCAAGTGAGTTCCGGGTCGGCATCGCCGTAGACCTTCTCCTGATCATCGGCAGTGACAGTAATCGGGCGCGGGTCGATGGTCAGCACACCATCGGTGGCGGTGATCTGATAGTTACCGTTTTCCAGGTCTGCGGCGCTGATGGCGTAGTTGCCCACGTTGTTGCCGGATTCACGAGTCACATCACCAGCCAGGCTGTCGTCACCGACCAGGTTGCCCTCGGTGACTTGCC
>NZ_JACCDD010000001.1 GCF_013415115.1 Vreelandella zhaodongensis
GCCGACGGTCAGTGTTGAGCTGGAAGCGGCTAGCGGCGACATCTACAGCGCCGACGAAATCGCCGATGGCGTTAATGCCACCGTCACCCTGGGCAGCAGCACCGAAATCGGTGACACCCTGGTGGTCACCGACGGCAAGGGCAATGAGCTGTTCAACGGCGACGTCACCCAGGAGATGCTGGACAACGGCCTGACCGTGACCATCACCGACCTTACTGATGGCGATACCGACATCAGCGTTACCGCCACGGTCACCGACCCAGCGGGCAACAGCGACAGCGCCACGGATAACGGCGTTATCGACGCCACTGCGCCGACAGTTAGCGTGGCACTCCTAGGTGCGGGCGAAGATGATATCTATAACATTGACGAGATTGCTGCCGGTGAGCCTGATAGCGTAGAAGCTTTAGTCACTTTCCAAGCGGGTACTGAGGTTGGCGATACGTTGGTCGTTAAAGATGCGGGCGGTAACACCCTAACCACAGTGGTGCTGGAGCAGCAAGACATTGATAACGGCGTCACTGTTTGGGTCGCTGTGAGCCAAGGTGCGACTAACGTTAGTGTTAGCGCCACGGTCACCGATCTGGCGGGTAACAGCGCCAGCGATGATGACAGCAAAGGCGTAGCTAACGTTGCACCAGAAGCCACCATTGCAATAGATGCGCTCTTTGGTGGTGATGACTTCCTAAGTAATAGTGAGGCTAAAGAGGAACAGTCAATCAGTGGCTCCGTTGGTGGTGATGCTAAAGCTGGTGACACGGTTGAGGTTACAGTTGGCGGACAGACCTATATCACAGAGGTTGACCAAGACGGTAGCTCTTGGGTGGTGAATGTTCCCAGCGATAAGGTGGCGGGGCTAGCTTCTGGAGATGTGACTGCTAGCGTTGTAGGACAGGATCAATTCGGCAATGCCTATGGGGCAGAGGCTGATCGGCCATTTGAGGTTCAGCCACCGGCTTCACTCACTGTAGGGGGCAATGGAGATGACATCATCGAAAGTGGTGGTGGTGATGATGTCATCCTTGGCGACCGTGGTGGAAAAGTCACCATTATAGATCCGGCCGCTAATTACAATATTTCCCTTATTGTCGATGTGTCGGGAAGTATGAATAATAATTCGGGGCAACCTGGGTTGTCGCTGATGGAGCTGACCAGGCAATCCTTAGTGAACCTGACTAACCAGTTGAGAGATCATGAAGGTTCGATCAACGTTCAGCTAGTGCCTTTCTCAAGTCATGCATCAACCCCCATTGTCATTCAAGGGTTGGATTCGAGTAATGCACATCAGTTGATTAATGCTATCAATGCACTGCAAGCAGGTGGAGGCACTAACTATCAGGCTGCCTTTGAGCAATCGGTCGCTTGGTTTAATGCTCAGAATGGCCAGCAGGATGAGGGAGAGTTTGAGAATCTTACTTACTTCCTAACGGATGGTGATCCTACGTTCTACTACGATCAATCTGGCAACTTGAGCGGCCCAGGTTATGAAACCGATTTTGCCACCTTTGAGGCGTCAGTAAGAGCATTTGAAGGCCTGTCAAATATTTCCCCAGTCAATGCAATTGGTATTGGCAGTCGTGTGTCAGAGAACTATCTGCGCTTCTTCGACAATACTGAGACTGAAGGTTTTGGGTCTGAGAGCTTTGTTGTAGGGCGAGAGTATGTTGGTCGTTGGCCATTTGGTAAATGGCAAGATGTTGTTCGCACTGTCTCAGGGCCTGTTGGCGATGTTGAAATTGTCAATAACGCTGAAGACTTGGCCGCTGCGCTGGAGGGTAGTTCGGAGTTTGATGATCTTGAAGATCTGGGCGATGACATCCTGAAGGGGGGCGATGGCAACGATATTCTCTTTGGCGACACCATCAATACCGATCATCTTGAGTGGACTAACGGAGATACAGGCGTCTTCTTTGGTGCCGGTAGCCATGATGGGTTGGGTTACCAAGGACTACGCGACTACTTAAGGTGGGAAGTGAATAACGGCGCGTCACCTGAAGAGAGTCAGATTATCGACTATATTCGAGAAAACTGGGAATCTTTGGTTGATACCGCACGTACACAAGGTGGTAACAATACCTTGGACGGTGGAGCAGGCGATGATGTGCTCATCGGTGGTGCCGGAACAGACACCTTGATCGGTGGTGAGGGCAACGACATTCTAATTGGTGGTTCAGGTGACGATATCTTCCTTTGGCAGGATGGTGACCAAGGTACAGCGGATGCCCCAGCGGTTGATATTGTGAAAGATTTTGGTAATGGCAACAATGTCTTGCATATTGCCGACCTGCTCCAAGGAGAAGAGGATGCGGTTGATCTGAGTACTTATATCGTTGCGGAACAAGAGGGCAGCGACACAGTACTTTATCTAAACTCTCAAGGTGACCTGGCGGGTGATAAAGAGAATGCCGATCAAGTCATACGCTTAGAGGGCAAAACCTTCGCTGACTTTGGTGGGGGTAGCACTTCTCAACAAGTGATCGACTTTATGATCCAAAACGGTAAACTCGATATCGATCAATAGCCACTGTGTTTGCAAGGCCGCCTACCGGGCGGCCTTGCTACTCTTAGTGGAAGATTACGTTTAGCGACACTTAAGCGCTTTTACTTACCGAGGAAGCCGCTATGTTCTACATCAAACGCAATGCTCAAGGAGAAATTGTGATGCTCAGTAAAGAGCCGTCGCCTGAGTGTAATGACACTATCAATGAAGACTCGCCGGAAGTGTTTGCCTTTTTAGCTGAGCAAACGGGGCAGTCGGCGCAGTTTATTGCTTCTGACCTAGCCTTCGTACGAGTGGTGGAAGATATGCTAGAAGTGTTGTTAGAGAAAGGAGTGATTAGCTTTACTGACCTGCCTTCAGCGGCACAGAGCAAAATCATGGAGCGCAAGTCGTTGCGTTCTAAGAGCTCTGTCAACTTGTTAAGTGATGATGGCGACATTTTCTAACGCGGCAACTGTGACTATGCCGCGTTAGCATTTATGCGCCCTTAAATGCGAACGCCAGGCCCGGTAGCACCATCTACACCTACTTGGAAAAGAGTATCGAGTTCTGCCTGTTCGGTTACACCTTCTGCAATAACCTGAATGCCAAGGGAATGGCATAACGTCGACATTCCCCGCACGATAGTTTGCTGTTCATGCGACGCCTGAATACCACAAATCAAGCTGCTGTCTATTTTTAGGTAGGCCAGCCCGATATCGTGTAAATCCGCAAGCTTGGTAAACTCAGCCCCCACGTGCTCAATCCCAAACTGGCATCCCAGTGGCCTTAGCGCAGTGCAAAGCCCGCGCAGGCTGCCGATAGCCTGGGCATCTAAGGTGGCGGGTACTTCAAAACAGAGCTGCTTGGCCAATTGGGGCTGTTTTTCAAGCAGTGCTCTCAGCTCGTTAACAAATTGAGCATTGGTAATAGAGGCAATCGAGATATTAATGCCAATGCTATGTGTTGGATGGGCCGCTAGTTGCTCCAGGGCTTTTTTGACGACAGCGATATCCAGCCCAGGCTCTAAATGGAAACGCGATACCCAGGGAATAAACATGCCGGCAGTCTGCCAGTGGTTGGCGAGTTCCAGGCGTGCAGGACACTCGTAGTGCAGTATGTTTTGGTCGGCGTCAATAACGGGGAAGTAGGCTAACTGAGGCCCTTGTGTAATGGCGGCCTTCAGTGCTGAGCGCCATTCAATGTGGCTGTTGAAAAGCGAGGTTTGTTCGCGCTCTCGAACGACCACCATAATGTTTGAGCTCGCGCTTTCAGCTTCTGCTAAGGCATCATCTAAGGTAGCCAGCAGTTCGCCGCGTACATCCTGGGGAGTGTAAGCAACGAGTGCTGTGGGTAATCGGATCGTAGTGCCTGGAGCCAACCCTGCGACTGTTTCAAGCGATTGGTAAAGACGATCTACGAGTATTTTGCTGTTTTCTACTAAGGGCAGCATCAGCATAAAATCACTGCCGTTTAAGCGTCCAACAAGCGACTCTTCCGATGAGGGGGTAAGTTGAGAAAGTTGCTTAACTAACTCACTTAATAGTTGATCGGTAGCTTGGTGGCCAAGTTGCTCATTTAGCTCTTCAAGTGCTGGAACGCTTACCATCACCATGACCCCAGTGGCACGTGCATCATCACTACCAAGTAATGATGCCAGGCGCCCCATAAATACGTCGCGGTTAAGTGCACCGGTAACACGGTCGTGCTGAAGGTGGCGGCGGAGTTCGTCTAGTTTTTGACTCTCTTGGCTGAGCATTTGGCGAACATTGGCAGAGAGTATGTTCATGGCTTGTGCCACTTCTCGCAGCTCTAGCGTACGCGGCTCTTTGATGGTGGTAAAACGTCGAGCGCTAATATCTTTTGCCTGGGCGACCATGCGAACCAACGGGTGCTTGATGCCGCGCACGACGAGGGTGGCGATGCCGAGGCTAATGGCGCCAGCTAGCAAGAACCAGCCTGTTAAGCCCAGCATGCTCCGCCACAAAGAGGCATAGGCAAAACTGTGCTGGCTTTCTAGCTCCAGCGTGCCGAACTGCCGCCAGCCATCTTGAATGGTTGCGATGCCAGTAGGGACATCAAACTGAACGATGTTACGAAACCAAGCGGGCACATCACCACGGTACTCACTAGATGCCCGCTCAATAAGTACATCACCTTCGGCATCGCGCAGTACAATACGGCGGTAATAACCGGTATCGAACTGTGCTGAAATTAACAGTTCAAGTGTCACCATGTCCTTATCGAGCTGACTCATGGAGAGTGCCAGCGCCGTTGCATTGTCTTCGTTCTTAATGCGTACTTCTTGCTCAATATAGTCACGGCTGGAGGTAATGCTGATCGCAAGGCTGCCGATAAACGAAAGTAACAGTAGCGCAATAATGGCCAGCCAGAGTTGTTTGATCAGCGACATAGTGCTTTATCCTTTTAAATGAAACCCTGTGATTGCATACGTTCAATAACGTTACGCCAGCGTGATAGCCGTGCTAGGGGGTCGGCCCGTGATTCTGTTCCGCCGCCAGCCCAAAGGCCCTCACTATTGAAACTGAAAAGGGGGTCCAGGTCGGTTCGCTGGGAGGCTGGCGAAATGGAAGGCGCAATATTATCAAGTATCAACGGTTCGCCACTTGGCGTTGAATAATAACCAAGCACCATATGTGCCTGGGAGATCTGACTGCGACCAATACGCGCACGAACGTAAATCATCCTTAGACGTTCGCCTGGCACACCCAGTTGTTTCAGACTGACATATTTAGCAATAGAGTAATCTTCACAATCACCTTGCCCTTTCCCCAATGATTCAAGGGGGGTGGCCCAAAAGTCTTCTTGCCCCCACACGTGTATATCATCGACCCAACGGATGCGACGATTAACGAAGTCGTTGACGTCTCTTAGTTGGGTTTGAATATCTTGCCCGCGCAAGCGCTCAAGCATGGCAAACCACTCCTCCAAAACAGCAAGCCCAGATTGGCCATACTGTTGCTGCATGCTTTGGCGTAACCGCTGGGGGTTGAAGGCTGCGGCGGGAGCGGGGTGAATGCCTAGCCCAGCGCCCAATGCAACAGCGCCAACAGTCGCGAGAAACTGTCGACGCGTAAGTGGCTGACATTGATAGCGGGAGGAGGCAGGCATAAGCGCCGTCGTTAATAGTTAATAAGTGTTAAGACTACAAGTTGCGGCGTTGAAGTGCTATCTCTCCTCGGTAGAAAGTACCAACACAGTCGTAGCAAATAAGCATAAGGCCAAGCTCTGAGATCAGGCCGTGGTTAGCTAGAGGATGCACTAACCACGCTGTCGAGTAGCGGCTCTAGTTCAGGCCAAACATTTTCTAAAATAATGGGTTGGGCTTCAGCGGTTGGGTGTATGCCATCGCTTTGCATCAGCTCATCATTCAATGCCACGCCCTCCAGTAAGAAGGGCACGAGCGCTACGTTATATTCACCCGCAAGAGAGTGGAAAACGCCCGTAAATGCATCGCGGTAGGCTTGGCCGTAGTTAGGTGGAATATCAATGCCGAGAAGTAGAACATCGGCACCTGCCTGCTGGCTTTGCTCAATCATGCTGGCTAGATTGGCACGCATTTGGGTAGGAGGAAGCCCACGTAGACCGTCGTTACCGCCTAATTCTAATAGAACGATATCAGGCTGCCGCTGTCCGATGATGCTAGCAAGCCGCTGCGCACCACCGGAGGTCGTTTCACCACTAATACTGGCGTTCACGACCTGGACTTCATCTTTTAAGCGCTCTGCCAACAGCGTCACCCAGCCTTGCTCTTGTTCAATACCATAAGCGGCGCTAAGGCTATCGCCCATCACCAAGAGGGTAGGGCGTTGATCTGCGCTCAGCCCAGGTGCGCTAAAGATAACTATCAGTACTAGCAACCCAGCGGTTAACATACGGTTCAGTTTTTGCCACGCTACAGGGATTCTTTGCTTCATGTCTTACTCCTCTGACCAATCAGCCCATTTATCTGTCAATGACGCACGGCCCTCCACCGACACCTCAACAGTCAGCAAGGTTCCCCATAAGCAAGCTCACCAGCCGGTACTTCACGCTGAAAAACTGTCTAAACAAGTAAAAAGCGGGGAGCGTGCGCTGACCATCTTACACGACCTATATCTCAGCGTAGCGGCGGGAGAAAGTGTTGCTATCCTTGGCAAAAGTGGTGCCGGCAAATCGACGCTGCTTGGGTTGTTGGCAGGTTTGGATACACCAAGTGATGGCGAATTAACGCTGTTTGGTCAGCCGCTAAGTCGAATGGATGAAGACGGCCGAGCGTCACTGCGTGCAGGCAGAGTAGGATTTGTGTTTCAAAATTTTCAACTGCTGCCAACGTTAAGCGCACTGGAAAACGTGCTATTACCGCTAGAGCTTTCACCAAGAGCAGGCGAGACCCAAACGGCAGCGCAGTGGCTTGAGCGAGTGGGGCTGGGTGAGCGCATGGAACATTTGCCCAAGCAGCTTTCTGGTGGTGAGCAGCAGCGCGTTGCTATTGCGCGCGCCTTTGTCACCGACCCTGAACTGGTATTTGCCGATGAGCCCACCGGTAATCTGGATCCTGATACCGGTGCACAAATTATTGACCTTCTTTTTACCTTGAATCGTGAAGCGGGCACGACGCTCATTTTGGTGACCCATGACCATGCACTTGCTCGCCGCTGTGACCGATGTTTGCGTCTTGCTGATGGACAACTGATGCCGTTCGAGCCTTCCGCTGCTGCCAATGGGGGTGGCGATGAGTGATCTGAACTGGAGGCTTGCTGCACGCAGTTTGAGGCGCGACTTACGTGCCGCGGACGTTCGAGCGCTATTTGTGGCATTGGTATTAGCCGTTGCTGCTTCCACCATGATCGCTTTCTTCCTTGATCGCATAGAGCGTGGCTTGGAACGTCAGGCAGGGCAAATGTTGGGCGGTGATCTGGTGTTAGAGCAGCGTGAGCCGTTCTCTGAAGAGTTGCGAACGACGCTCGAACAGGCAGGCTTTGTCCTCAGCGACCAAGTTGACTTGGTTTCAATGATCAGCCATGGCGAGCAATTCCAACCTGCCAGCTTGAAAGCTGTCGATGACGTGTATCCTCATTACGGCGTGTCTCATGTGGATCGTGGTAATGGCGTTGAACAGATCGCATCAGGGCCGCCGCCTGGAGAAGCCTGGCCAGACCCGCGCTTAGCGCAGTTGATTGAGCTTGAATTAGGTGACCGAGTTCAAGTAGGTCAAACCGAACTGACCGTTAGCGGGATTATTGAACGAGAGGCAGATCAATCGGGTGGGTTTGGTAACTTCAACCCACGTTTGATGCTGAATACCGCGGACTTAGAGGCGACAGGGCTGGTGCAACCAGGCTCTCGTATCGGGTTCGAACTGCTGGCCGCCGGACCACCCGCAGCACTGGAACAGGTGCAGGCGTTACTGGCTGAGTTAAGGCGTGATGGTGTTGAGGTGCGCGATGTACGTGTTGATCGCCCTCAGTTGGGCAACGCTCTGCAACGTGCCGAAAGCTATTTAGGACTTGCAGGCTTGGCAGCAGTGCTGTTGGCAGGGGTAGCGGTGGCTATGTCTACCCGTCGCTATGTCGAGCGCCATCTGGATACTGCGGCATTGCTGCGCTGCTTTGGTGCTAGCCAATATCAGTTAGTGACTATTTTCTCTCTCCAGCTAATGGGGCTGGCGTTAATGGCGGCTGTGATAGGTGCTTTATTAGGCCTGGTTGGCCAGGCCGTATTGCTGTGGCTGCTCACTAGCTTTCTACCCATGACATTACCGCCGCCTGGCATTATGCCGCTGTGGCTGGGAGTTTTTACCGCGCTGGCGGTGTTAGTGGGGTTTGCAGGGCCAACACTGTTGCGGATTAAACGCGTCAGTGCGTTGAAAGTCTTGCGCCGCGAGCTTGACCCGTTGCCGCCGTCAGCTTGGTTGGTGGTGGGTGTCGCAAGCTTGGTGTTTGGTGGTTTGTTATGGCTTTACTCTGGTAGTTTTTCACTCGCATTAGCGTTGTTGATTGGTGGCTCAGCACTGCTTGGGTTGCTTTGGCTGGTCAGCGGTCTGCTGCTAAACGGCCTTCTGAAACTTGTCCAGCGACTCTCTGGAGGCAGCGAGTGGGGGCAAGCATTTAGACTCGGTGGTCGGCAGCTAGCTCGGCGCAAGGAGGCTGGGTTGGGGCAGCTATTAGCATTCGCCGTGACCTTTTTTGCCATGGCAATGATCGTTATGGTACGTGGTGATTTGCTGACCACTTGGCAGGATCAACTACCCGAGAACACGCCCAACTACTTTGCAATTAACATACAGCCCAGTGAGCGTGATGCTTTCGAAGACGCAGTTGCCCTGAGGATTGAGGCGCAAAGTACCCTCTATCCGATGGTGCGTGGGCGTATTAGCGCCATTAATGGTCAGCCGCCCAGGGAGGCTGTGCCACCGGATGCCAGGGGGGATAATTCGTTGCGCCGTGAGCTGAACCTCACTTGGCAATCAGAGCTACCTGAAGGAAATCAAGTAGTGGCAGGGCAGTGGTTTGTGCAAGCCAGCGAGCCGCAAGGGTGGATGAGCGAAGTGGTGGCAACGCCGCAAGCGGCTTCCGAGGTTGTACCTATTTCTATGGAAGATGGCTTGGCGGATCGTCTCGGTTTAGGCCTGGGCGATGAACTTACGTTCTCTGTGGGTGGAAATACAATTACCACGCGCATCGAGAGCCTACGTAGCCTTAATTGGGATAGCTTTAACCCAAATTTCTTCGTGATTTTCCCGCCGGGGGTTCTCGAAACCTTTGGGCATAGCTTCATCACCGCCTTCCACCTTCCGGAGGATGAACAGGGCTTGATTCGCCAACTGGTAAGCGACTTTCCTGGGGTGTCATTGCTCAATGTAGATGCCATTTTAGGTCAGGTGCGGGAAGTGCTGACCCAGGTCACCCGTGCTGTAGAGCTCGTGCTTATCTTAGTGCTTATGGCGGGGGTAAGCGTGCTTTACGCCGCGCTGACGGCTAGCCGCCCTGTACGTGCCCATGAAAGCGGGTTATTGCGCGTATTTGGGGCAGGTAATCGAATGATTTCTCGGGTGCAGGGGGCGGAGTATGCGCTGTTAGGTTTTGCCAGTGGCTTAATGGGGGCCGTGCTCGCGGAGGTTGCGACAGCTGCCCTGTATCTCTATTGGCTGGAGCTAACGCCACGTTTGCACTTAGGGCTTTGGCTTATCCTGCCATTAGGCGGTGCGTTAATGATAGGCGTTATTGGTCATGCGCTTTCTTATAGTCTCCGGCGCCAAGCGCCAGCCGCTAGCCTTGGGCTACTAGGGGAGACGTAACCTTTAATGCACGCCAACATGAAACATACTCATGCACGACCTGACGCGGATGCGATGAAAGTCGCGTCAGGCTGCGTTATGATAGCGCCCTAGCTTCTCCATGATGATCCTTTCGTAACGAGGTTCCCGCCGATGTTCAGCCGCGATATGACAATTGCCGGATTCGATGATGTGCTTTTTGATGCGATGCAAAAAGAAGTTGCACGCCAAGAAGCTCACATTGAATTGATTGCTTCTGAAAACTACGCTAGTCCACGCGTACTGGAAGCCCAAGGCAGCCAGCTGACCAATAAATACGCCGAAGGTTATCCAGGTAAGCGCTACTATGGCGGCTGTGAATTTGTCGATATCGCTGAAAACCTCGCGATCGACTATGCCAAGCAACTGTTCGGCGCTACCTACGTGAATGTTCAGCCTCATTCTGGTTCCCAGGCCAACAGCGCGGTTTTCCAAGCGCTGGTAAAGCCGGGCGACACCATCTTGGGGATGAGCCTGGATGCGGGCGGTCACCTGACTCATGGTGCCAAGCCTAACTTCTCCGGCAAACACTACAATGCTATCCAGTATGGGCTGAACGAGCAGGGCTTCATTGATTACGATCAGGTGGCTGAGCTTGCCCGCGAGCACAAGCCTAAAATGATCATTGCCGGTTTCTCTGCCTACTCGCAAATTGTCGACTGGGCTAAATTCCGTGAAATCGCTGATGAAGTGGGTGCCTACTTGTTGGTTGATATGGCACACGTCTCTGGTTTGGTCGCGGCCGGCGTTTACCCAAGCCCGCTGCCCCACGCCCACGTGGTGACATCAACCACGCACAAAACCCTGCGCGGCCCACGCAGCGGCGTTATTCTATCCGCTGAAAACGATGCGGATATCGAGAAGAAGCTGCAGTCAGCGGTCTTCCCAGGTGGTCAGGGCGGTCCGTTGATGCATGTTATCGCTGCCAAAGCGATCTGCTTCAAAGAAGCCATGGCTCCTGAGTTCAAAACTTACCAGCAGCAGGTGGTGAAAAACGCCCAGGCGATGGCCAAGGTGTTTATTGACCGCGGTTACGACATCGTGTCCGGCGGTACCGAAGATCACCTATTCCTGCTGTCTTTGATCAAGCAGGGGGTGACCGGTAAAGATGCTGACGCCGCTCTGGGCCGGGCTCACATTACTGTGAATAAAAATGCAGTGCCTAACGACCCGCAGAGCCCGTTTGTGACCTCTGGTTTGCGCATTGGTACGCCTGCCGTTACAACCCGTGGTTTCGGTGAAGATGAGTGCAGCCAGCTGGCCGGTTGGATTTGTGACATCTTGGATGTGCTCGCTCAGGGCGATGACACAAGCTCAATCGAAGCCCAAGTGCTCGATAAAGTGGCACAAGTGTGTGGCCGCTTCCCGGTTTACAAGTAATTCCTTGTCCGCCGCTATTTGTGAATAGTCGCTACTAGGATGTGGCAAAGAAAAAGCGCTAGCCCATGAGGGTTAGCGCTTTTTTATCGCGTGTCGCTGCGTTATTTTTTACCAGCCACCCTGGCCTTCTAACAAGCTGCGCAGGTTATTATCCAGTGGCAGCTGAAAGTCTGCGCTGCCTAGTACCATTGCATCGCCAACGCGTACTACCCGCGCGCTAACATAGAGGTAATCCTGTCCTTGGGCATAGGTTCCCATCAAAATAGAGCGCGCATTATGCTGGGCGCTAAGGCGCTGCACTTGGCGAGACAGAATTAACTCGCCCACGGTTTCTTCAATAAACATGCTGTCACGCATTTTAACTTCGCGCACTTGCATGCCTTGTTGCGCCAAGGCTGAGGCCATGATTTCTGAGCTGATGCGACCGAAGGTAGATGACTGACTAAGGTTGTCAATGCTCACAAAGGTTGCCGCAATCATCGGGTTATAGCGAGTAACATCTGGGTTATTGGCGACCATTTGAGCTGCGGCTTGATGAGCTAGCTCGGAAAGGCCCGGTTTAGGCTCAGCATTTCGCGCAGTATTGTTATTGCCAAGCGCGGCGCAGCCTACCAACAGCAGCGTCATCACAATGAGAAATAACAAACGAGAGCTGGCGGCGAGCCCGGGTAACTGAGACTTAAACGGCAGAGATAAACGCATTTGATTACCAAGTATCGGTGATAGAAACAGACGGTATTGTCGGTGCTTGGGGCACCCGGTGAGGCGCGTAATGGCGCCGGTCACCTGCGTTAATGTAATAAATGTTAGAAGATGAATAGAGAATTCGGTCTTCATCAACGATTTGGGTAGTAATGATAATTTCCTCATTTCCCACGTGAGTCCAGCTACCGTTGGTTGTGTCTGCTAGTATCGCAGCAGGAATTAAACCCAGTGCAGGTTGGCTCCAGTTGCTGAGCGCTATACTGGCAACGGCGACGCCGCCGGCAAGTGACGTATAAGTGCCAAAAGGTGGGCGTACATAGCCACGATCGCGATGTTCCACAACCTCAACGTCGATGTTTATAGTGGCGCCATGAGGATGCGGTTGGGTAGTCACGCTTCCGCCACCTGAGACCAGCTCGCTTGTTAGTAATGTGCGAAAGCCACGTTCAAACTCGCCACCTTGGTAGGCATTAGTAAGCGTGTGCTCCTGTACGGGGATATGTAAGTCCCGAAAACGTACCCGTTCGCTGCGCAGAATGCCAGCGGCTTCATGCTGAGCAAGCACTTCCCAGTGCTGGGCGGCCTGCATGCGCTGCTGTTCCGTGTATGGATAAGTTGTCGCAATTGGTGCTTGTGACGTATTGGCATAGAAGCAGCCGCTCAGCATTAAGCTAGCAAGTCCAATGCAGACAGGACGAAATAATTGGACAGTGGGTGATGACATAGGTCGAATGCGCACCTGATAGTTCCTTATCGCTACGAAACGGCTTTTGATAGACTAGTTTGCCACGCTTACCTTAGATCGGCCACGAGGTTAAAAACTTGAATGAGTGCTAACACCCATGCTTGAAGATCACCGCGCTGGTCCACGTCATGATTCCTTGCTAACGGCTTATCCTGAAGACGATAGCAACAGCGGTTGGATGATTAGCTATATCGATGTGATGACACTGCTGGTGGCATTATTTGTGATTATTATTGCTGCCGCTGGTGTGACTAACCCATCCTGGTCGCAGCCGTCTGAACCGGATGAGTATCGTTATGACGCGTTACCAACACTTGAAATACCACTGCCCGGAACGCTTGGTGATTTCCGGCAGCAGCACGAAGTTCTCCCAGTCATTCCTGCCCCAGAGGGGATGACACTTAGCCCGATGGCCATAAGTGCTGCACTGGGTGTTTCGGGGCTGCCGAAGCGTCGTGAGGTAGCTAGCGCGCCGCCTCCATTGCTTGCTCGTGTGACAGAGACCTCCGCTGTTGAGGATCAGCAGGCACTGGCGATTGATGTGATGTTGCCACGTTTGTTGCTGCCAACGGAGGATCGCAGTTCAACATCGCCTTTGGCAAATTATATGGTGCTGCTGACGGATCGCCCCCCAGTCAACGTACAAGAAGTGTCGAATGAGGCGATTAATAGCGCGCTAGCGCTTGATGAGTCGTTGACCGAGCGAGTGGAGACGTCGACGTATCTACCCAATCTCGATGGCGTAGAAGTGTCGCGGGTGGCTGAAGGTATTAGCTTGCGTGTCCAGGACCGCATGTTGTTTCCCTCCGCTGGTGCAGACCTCACAGAGGGTGGGTCGTCGTTGATAGGATCGTTGATGGATACCATCCAGCGTTTTGATGGTGAAGTGTGGGTGGAAGGACACTCAGACAGCCAGCCTATCAATACACCAGAGTTTTCCTCGAACTGGGCACTTTCCAGCGCCCGAGCGATTGCGATTGTTGAATCGCTGGAAGCGGCAGGCGTTGCACCTGAGCGTTTGCGAGCAGTTGGGTTGGCGGCCACACAGCCTCTTGAAGACAACACAACGGCGGATGGGCGTGCACGTAACCGACGCGTTGAAGTCGTTATTCACGTGGAGTAATGGTGGAGTAGTGTAAGAGGCAATTAATAAAAAAAGCCCGCCAGGGTAGGCGGGCATGAAAGGGCTTGGCTCACTGCAGCCCACTGACATCAGGTGAGGGGTGTACAAGGTTGTCAGTGGGTACAATTTGAGTATAGCTATTTGTGAGCTTTTGCCAAGGCTTTGTGTAAATTTTTTATTTTCCTGCGCATTATTTTGGTGCGTTTCGGCCGCATCGTTTTGGTGCCTTAACGGCTTGGCTCTGGAGTTGTTATTTAATTGTTTGATATTAAAAAATAAATCCCTATTGGCACATAAATTGCCTTGTTGCTTATCTTAAATGTGAAAGTGCGTTACGGCTTTTAAGATTGCAAAAGGTGGTGCTATGACCGAACTCACGTGTGCTGCATTGCCCAGAGATGCTTTACCGCCAGGCGGTATGGATCCAGCGCTACAACCTCGTTTGGTGGTCACTGATTTAGATGGCTCGCTTTTAGATCACCACAGCTATGATTTTTCTCCTGCAACCCCCTGGCTTGCACGTCTCAAGCAGCTAGGTGTGCCGGTTATACCGGTAACCAGTAAAACCCGCGCGGAACTCATTCCCTTGCGCGAAACCCTTGGGCTAACAGCCACCCCCTTTATCGCTGAAAACGGTGCTGTTATCGGTCTGCCTCCGGGCTGGTGTCATGCGCGTTTAGATCGTCCCGGAAGTGGTCGTGATGGCGTCGTCATTAAACATACCGGTGTTGACATCGGTTTTATCAAAGCACGTTTAAAGGTGTGGCAGCAGCGCCTGGGCGTTCGCTTCACTCGGATGGGGGAGATGAATATTCATCAGGTAATGGCGTTAACAGGCTTGGATGAAGCGCGTGCAAAAGCGGCGCGGCAGCGGGAAGGAAGTGAGCCGCTTATTTGGGAAGACGACGCCGCTGCACTTGAAGCGTTTCGTGTTGCGTTAGAAGGAGATGGTCTGGAGCTTACCCAAGGAGGGCGCTTTTGGCATGTTATGGGGCGCTTATCCGATAAGGGTGGGGCTGTGGAGTGGCTTATTAAGCGCTTTACTGCATTACGAGGAAGTCAGCCGCTTTCATTAGGGCTGGGCGATGGCCCTAACGATGTCACCATGCTGGAAACTGTCGACCAGGCCGTGGTCATTCGAGGTTGTCATGAGCTCAAGGTAGAGCCTCAAAATGCCTCGTTGTATCGGACTAGCGCCACAGGGCCAAAAGGTTGGGCTGAGGGGGTGGCTCATTGGTGGGGGCGAGATAATGGGCGTTTAGAGGCGGAAGCCGCAGTGCCAGCTGACAAGCCACGGGAGGCCAGCGTATGAGTGATTTCCATCAAAATGGTGTCATTACTGATTTCCACAACTTAACGCGTCGACCGGTTGAAGCGCTTGAACAAGAGCTTTGCCAGTTTTCCAAGCGTCGCCCGATGGGACTGATTTTACCCTCTCTTTTTTCTGAACTTGAAGGGCCTGCACTGTCTGCGATTGTTGATGAGTTAGTCAAAGTACCCTATCTCAATGAGATTGTGATTGGCCTAGACCGAGCCGATCGAGACCAATTTTTATATGCACGGGAGTTCTTTTCACGCCTGCCTCAGCACACACGAATCCTATGGAATGATGGTCCGCGTTTAAGAGCGTTAGATCAGGAGTTGGAGAGCCATGGTTTAGGCGCGTTAGAGCCGGGTAAAGGAAGAAATGTTTGGTATTGTGCGGGCTATGTACTCAGTTCAGGGCGCTCGACGGTGGTTGGTTTGCATGACTGCGATATCCTTACCTATGACCGCAGTTTATTAGCGCGCTTGATGTATCCCGTTACGCATCCCCGTTTCAATTACAGTTTCTGTAAAGGGTACTATCCACGTATTGCCGAGGGTAAGCTAAATGGCCGTGTCTCCAGGCTAATGGTGACACCGCTGCTACGTGCCTTAAAGACCGTCTGTGGCCCGCTGCCTTATCTAGATTACTTAGACAGCTTTCGCTACCCCTTATCCGGTGAATTCGCCATGCGCAGTGATGTGCTGGAAGGCATACGCATTCCAGCCGATTGGGGATTAGAAATCGGTGTATTGTCAGAATTGCAGCGTAATTACTCCCTCCGTCAGTTGTGCCAGGTAGATATTGCCGATACCTACGACCATAAGCACCAGCCCGTTAGCGAAGAAGATGCCAACAGTGGCTTGAACCGAATGAGCTTGGATATCGCCAAGGCGTTATATCGTAAATTGGCTACTCAGGGGGTTAGCTTTAGCAGTGAGGACTTCCGTACGCTGAAAGCGACCTACTATCGTTTCGCCTTAGATCTCATTGAAGCCTACGATCACGACGCGACAATGAACGGGCTAAGTTTAGACCGTCACTGCGAAGAGCAGGCGGTGGAATTATTTGCCAGTAACTTGCTTGAAGCGGGCAACCTGTTTTTAGACAACCCCCGCGAGCGCCCGTTTATTCCAAGCTGGAATCGCGTCCAGGCTGCCGTGCCAGATGTGCTGGCTCGTATGCACGAAGCAGTCGAGCTGGATAATCAAGGGAAGGTATAGCATCACCTAAAGCACCTCAAAGAAGGCGAGGTGCTGTCGACTCAGTGCTCCGCTGCTCCAGCAGCAAGCCATCTTGACCATGCTCAAGAAATGGTCTTAAATTCCAAAAAAGTATAAACATATAACATTTTATGGTCTATGATGGGCGCTAGCAGCATCACTTCTTGCCATTCGCCGGAGGCATAGAATGCAACGCCCAATTGTCACTCACTTTTTTGATGAGCCAACCAATACCTTTAGCTATGTAGTTCAGGATTCCGAGAGTAACGCCTGCGCTATTATCGATTCTGTGCTGGATTTTGATTATGCAGCAGGGCGTACAGATGTTCGCTCGGCTGATGAGATCATCGCCTTTATTCGCGACAGCCAACTTGAGGTGATCTGGATTCTAGAAACTCATGTCCACGCTGATCACCTCTCTGCGGCACCCTATTTGCACCAAACGCTAGGTGGAAAAACGGGGATTGGCGCGCATATTGTCGACGTGCAGGAAATTTTTGGTAAAGCATTTAATG
The DNA here is from genome assembly GCF_013415115.1 of Vreelandella zhaodongensis. Lineage (GTDB taxonomy): Bacteria > Pseudomonadota > Gammaproteobacteria > Pseudomonadales > Halomonadaceae > Vreelandella > Vreelandella zhaodongensis. The sequence continues at coordinate 16,795 of NZ_JACCDD010000001.1, forward strand.
CGGGCACTGAGTTTGCTCGGGATGGCAGCCAATTTGATGCCCTGTTTAGCGAAGGTGATACCTTTACCATTGGTAATCTTCAGGGACATGTTCTTCATACGCCAGGCCATACGCCTGCCTGCCTTACTTATGTGATAGGCGACGCCGCCTTCGTTGGTGACACGTTGTTTATGCCGGATTACGGCACCGCACGCTGTGATTTCCCCGGTGGGGATGCCCGAACGCTGTATCGCTCTATTCAAAAAGTTCTGGCGCTGCCGACGCAAACACGGCTGTTTTTGTGCCACGACTATAAAGCACCTGAGCGTGACGCCTATCAGCACGAAACCAGTGTTGAGGAACAGCGGCAAGCCAACATCCATGTGCATGAGGGCATTAGCGAAGATGCGTTCGTGAAAATGCGCACCGAGCGCGATGCTACACTCGGTATGCCAAAACTCATTATTCCTTCGGTTCAGGTCAATATGCGCGCAGGTGACATGCCGCCCGCTGAAGACAATGGCGTTGTCTACCTGAAAGTTCCCATCAATCGCTTTTAACGCGTTTTTAAGGAGTAATCCGTGGACTGGATGGTAAGCCTGCAAGGGCTCGTTGGTGGTGTGCTTATTGGGCTATCGGCCGTGTGGTTGATGGGGGCGATGGGACGCATTGCTGGCATTAGCGGCATTATTGGAAACTTAATCACCCAGCGACCCAAAGGTGACAGCGCCTGGCGAGTCGCTTTTTTAGCGGGACTGGTGAGTGGCCCATTACTGATAATAGCTGTCGGCGGGGGGCTGGGTAATGTTGCCGATGCTCCTGGTGCTGTGATCGGTGCGCCAGCGGGTGGTGTGCCGTTGATGTTGCTAGCCGGGTTGTTGGTGGGTGTAGGAACAGGTCTTGGCAGTGGCTGCACCAGCGGTCATGGCGTATGTGGCTTGGCGCGCTTGTCAGCTCGCTCGATGGCGGCAACAGGCGTGTTTCTAATCGTCGCGATTGCCACTGTGTATGTGATGCGCCATGTCATTGGGGGTGGTGTATGAGTCTAAAAAGTATGAGTGGCGTTGGTGTCAAGACGGCCGCTGGATACATAGCCGGGCTACTGTTTGGCTTGGGGCTTGCGATTTCAGGTATGACAGATCCTGCTCGGGTGCTTGGGTTCTTAGATATTGCAGGCGCATGGGACCCTACCTTGATGTTTGTGCTAGGAGGAGCGGTCGTCACTACCTTTATTGGCTTTCGTCTGGTGTTCGCCCGTGGGAAGCCTTTGTTTGCCGGTGGATTTCAGCTGCCAAGCAAGCAGGAGCTGGATGCTAAGCTACTAGGTGGTGCGGCGTTATTTGGGATTGGCTGGGGTCTTTCTGGCTATTGTCCAGGACCTGCTATTGCCTCGGTGGGTGGGCTGACAATGCCATTATTCGCCATGTTAGTCGCTATGGGGGCTGGCTGGTTTTTAGCGAGAGAACTCAGCCCTTAACCCATGCAAGCTGCTCCCACTTTGAGCACCTGTCTGAAGTGTAGACGAAAAACAACCCACCAGGGTGCCGTTTCAGTCACCCTGGTGGCGTTCGGTTTAAGGCGCTTCGCCGCCCATCATTTCAATCAACCGTTGCTCGGTGGGTAACCCCTGAATACGGTCGATACGCAAATGACCGTCATCGGTTTCACGTTGAAAGGCGCTAGTGGGGGTAGCATACAAGCCGAGTTCTTCAAATAGCTGATTGTTGGTGTATACCTGCTCTTCAATATCTCTGGGTTGGGCGCTGGCTTCGACCGACTCTCCCTCGCTGTGTCGATGCAGGGCGCTAGCTGGGTCATCTGCGCCTAAGATAGTCGCCGCAAGGGCCGGGCTGTTAGGCGCTAAGATGCCCACCATAATATGCCGGAGCTGAACATCGCCTGCGTCGACCCAAGGGCGCGTCTGTTGCCACAGCTGGCGGCAGTAAGGGCAGTTGCCATCAGTAAATGTATAAATAACTCTAGGCGCATCAGCGTCGCCGTCCTGAATCCAGTGACTCTCTTCAAGTGATTGCCATGTCTGCGCTTCCAACGGCACCCGTACATGCTCATCCAAATGTGCTTCCGTCAGATCGTTACCCTGGCTGTCCATTAACGTACCGACAATGGCATGCTCGCCATCGGGCGTTAAATAAATGGCCATATCTTGTCCTTGCACACTGGCACCATAGCCACGGATCCCCTCCGGCGTCTCAAATTGGCCGTGAATCGTTAATCCTTGATTGGCCAGCGCTTGAACAGGTGCGGGGAGTTCATCAGCAACGCTTGTGGCAGCAGAAGCAATAGTGGTGAGTAGTAACAGGCTACTGAGTCGGGTTAAAGAGAAGTGATGCATGTTTATGTCCTTATAAATGGATGGGAGAGAGCAAAACCAACACCAAAGCAGACGGATGATATCAACGCAAACGTTCCAAACCTTGCTGAAGCGTTGCACGCGAAAGCTCGCCAAAGTGGGTACTGACGAGCTTGCCTTCTGCGTTGTAGTAAAGAGTTGTCGGCATCGCGTGAGCCCCTGTTGCCTGGCCTAGTGCATTACGAGGGTCGAGCCAGACATTTTCTAATGAAAGCGCCTGCTGATCCATAAAGGTTTCAATGTGCTGGGCACTTTCGCCTTGATTGACGAACACGAATGTTATGTCTTTTTCAGCTTGTTGGGCATCCTCAAACACCGGCATTTCACGAATGCAGGGCGGACACCAGCTTGCCCAGAGATTAACAACCATAGGCTGTTGCTGCTGTTTGGAAAGTTGAGGCAGGCTAATGGGGTTACCACTCCGGTCTGCGAGTGTTATGTCTGGGAGAGGACGTGCCTGCTGTTCAATGAATGCAGCGCTGCCAGCGACCAGCCCCCAAGTGAGGCCACCCACCAGCAATGCACCGCTGAGGGGGATTCGTTGGCGCGGAGCTCGCCACAGCGCCCAGATAGCATAGCCGAGTCCCACTGTGATACCGCCGACAATATCAAACCCACCATCACGAATATCCAAGCGATCAACAATACCGTCGTACGCCCCCCAGTAGCGCACCACAAACACCGCGCGAGCGGCGATAAAAGCGACGAAAAGTACGGTAAATAGCGTGTCGCTCACCGCGACATGGTGCCGCCTCCCCAGCAATGCCCCCGTGAGAAGTGCCAACAAAAAAGCCAGTCCTATCACCAGCTGGTGAAGGCTGAACCCCATGGGGCCAAGCGCAATACTTTGCTGCAGCATAATCAGTCACAATCCCTATTATCGATTCATGCCACAGTGTGTCATTACTGGATTATTTGGCGATTATGTTTTGCCATCCTGAGACGTTATGCCGCAATTGAACTCACGCTTCAGCCACCATCCATCTGACAGCGTAGGGTGGCAGTGCTGTTTCTTGTTCAGCATTCTGAGGGGCAAGAGCGTGCCAATCATGTTGGCTGAGCACCTGTTCAACCGCATTTCCAACGTTGCTAAGTGGCAGCAGTGTATCGGTAACGTTAAACAGCGCTAATAAGCGGCGGCCATTGCTAAGTGGACCTCGCTCAATGGCTAATAATTCCGGTGGCGTAGGCAGGGCATGCTGTGGGGCATTCGGGTGGAAGCAGGGCTCGGTACGACGTAGATCTAACAAACGGCTGAGCGCATGGAAAACATCATGGGTTGGCGTCGATGGGCTTTCAAGCAGTAACGCGAGTTCATCGCGCTGCCAACGGCGGCGGTTGATAGAGCGCAAGCGACCGCTGCGCTCCACACCTTCTACATCGTTAAGTGTGCCTGTCAGCGTGTGAATATAGAGGGCTGGAATACCTTGCAGGGTCAGCATAATGGCCTGACTGCACAGGAAGCGGGCAATTTGCCAAGGATCTGGCCCTTTACGCGTACCACGCATGGCCTCGAACCAGGTAATGTTGATTTCATAGGGAGTATCACTGCCATCAGGATTGCTGCGCATGCTGACAAAGCCACCGAAGCGGTGCATCAGTTCTAGCAGCGCATCTCGCTCATGGTCAGGGAGCAATCCTTCTAAAGGACGCACGCCGATACCATCATGGCTGGCGGTGAAGTTTAAATAGGTGCAGTGTTTAGGTAGCACTGGCAGGCTGGAAAGCCATGTCTGGAGGGTGGTGGCTTCACCGCGGGTGAGCGTGTGTAAGAGCAGCGGCGGGAGAGCAAACTGATACACCATGTGGGCTTCGTCAGGGGGACCTTTCGCTATCCGCTCTAGGCCAAAGTAACTGATATTTTCCGCATGCGGCACATTGGTTTCGGTAATGATCAGCGTGCCTGGTGATACTTCATCTACAATGGCGCGCAGCAAGCGCACGACGGTATGGGTTTCAGGAAGGTGGATGCACGATGTTCCCAGTCGTTTCCATAAAAACGCCACCGCATCTAAGCGAATAATGCGCATACCTTGCTGGAGATAAAACAGTAATATGCCGACAAATTCCAACAGCACATCAGGGTTTTCAAAGTTTAAATCGATCTGATCTTCCGAGAAGGTTGCCCATACGTGGCGAGTGCCTCGTCGCGTAGAGATTGGCACTAACAGTGGGCTGCTGCGGGGGCGGGTGACCTGGGAGACATCCGTTTCTGGATCAACCTCAATAAAATAATCACGCCCAGGCAGGCTGCCAGTTAAATAATCCACAAACCACAGTGATTCACGTGACACATGGTTAAGCACTAGATCGGCCATCAGATCATAGTGGTTGGCCAGTTCGCGGATGTGCTCCCAATCGCCAAGTTCCGGATTAACTTCTCGGTAATGAATGACCGAAAAGCCATCATCGCTACTCCAGGGGAAAAAGGGCAGCACATGCACGCCGCTTATGCGTTCGCCCAGGTAGTGCATCAGAAAGGCGTTTAGAACGGCAAGGGGAGGCGCATCGTCTGCCACAATAGAGTCACCATAACTGATGACCCACTGATCCTTTTCGCTCCACATTGGTGCATTGACACTCTCAGTGGCACTGTTTTCTGTGGCAGCTGGCGCCTGTAATGTGGTGCGAAAATGCGCAATATGCTGCCCAAGGCGGCGCTGCACCTCGCTAGCACGCGGCCCGTAAAGGTGCGATAGGTAGCGATGAACCGTCTGCTCAAAAGGGGGCATAAGTGAGTCCTCTAAAACAACCTACGACAAACGCTGCAGCTTGTGTGCCAAATCGTTACAATGCTAGGTTAATGCCGCGTTTAATGAAGCGATTATTTCTGCTTGCAAGCGCGCTGTTACCGCATGCTGTTGTAGCGCGTGGCTACTTCGCTGCTAATAATAGTTCACAATATGCTGATATGTGCCGTTATCCGCACTCGCTGCACGTACTGACAACAGGTTGACTGCCATGCATTGCCCTTTTTGTGGTGCTAATGATACTCGAGTGACCGACTCGCGGCTGGTAGCCGACGGTGACCAGGTGCGCCGTCGTCGCCAGTGCGCTAGCTGCCATGAACGCTTCACCACGTATGAAACTGCTGAGCTCATCATGCCAAGAGTTGTAAAGTCGGATGGCTCCCGCGAGACGTTTAATGAGAGCAAGCTTCGGGCAGGCATGCTGCGTGCGTTGGAAAAACGCCCAGTGAGTGCAGAGGCCATAGAGGCTGCCGTCGAACGTATCCGCCAGTCACTGCGTGCCCGAGGAGATCGCGAAGTGAACGCCCGCGATATAGGCGAGGCGGTTATGACAGCGCTGAGCAACCTGGATCAGGTCGCCTATATTCGCTTTGCATCGGTCTATCGTAAGTTTCAGGATTTAGACGAATTTCGCGCTGAGATAGACCGTCTTTCTCAGGATCCTGGCGATCATTCTGCATCAGCCCACAGAGATCCACATCGCGGAGAGGGTTGATGAAAGAGTTGATGGAAGAGTTGATGGAGAGAGACTTTACCAGTGCTGATCATCAATTTATGGCGCGTGCGTTACAGCTGGCGGCCCAAGGCCTCTATACAACGGATCCTAATCCTCGGGTTGGCTGCGTTATTGTTCGTTACGACCAGCATAGAGAGGGGCGCGTTGTCGGCGAAGGGTTCCATGTACGAGCTGGCGAGCCTCATGCAGAGATTCATGCGCTTAACGCGGCAGGTACAGAGGCAAAAGGGGCGACGGCTTATGTCACATTAGAACCTTGTTCTCACACAGGGCGCACCGGCCCTTGCGCCGTTGCGCTAGCTGATGCCCAGGTTGAACGCGTGGTGGTGGCCATGGTTGACCCGAACCCTCAGGTGAGTGGGCGCGGCATTAAGCGTTTGGAAGCGGCGGGGGTTCAGGTTGATATAGGCTTGCTTGAACAAGACGCTCGTGCATTGAACCCAGGCTTTATTTCGCGCATGGAACGCAAGCGCCCCTTTGTGCGCTTAAAAATGGCCATGAGCTTAGACGGCCGTACCGCGATGGGGTCCGGAGAATCCCAGTGGATTACCGGTCCAGAATCCCGCTGTCAGGTACAGCGTCTGCGCGCGCGCTCAAGCGCTATTTTAAGTGGCGTTGAGTCCGTTATTATGGATGACTCTCGGTTAACCGTGCGTGCAGATCAGCTGTCACTTGATAACGCTGCTGCCGTGTGTCAAAGGCAGCCCTTGCGGGTCATCCTGGATTCTCGCCTGCGGCTGCCGTTAGCGGCTGCTTGCCTGCGTGAGCCAGGTCGTACGCTAATCATCACGACGGATCAACACAGCGAAGAAAAGCGCCGCACATTAGAAGCGGCAGGCGCAGAAATCCAGGTGTTTCCCGCTGACCAGCAAGGGCGGATAGCGCTGGAGGATATGCTGTATTGGTTGGCAGAGAATGAGCAAGTCAATGAGCTGCTCGTTGAAACCGGTGCGACGCTGGCGGGAGCACTGTTAGATGCGAATGTGGTGGATGAGTTGCAGTTATTTGTCGCTCCTACGTTGTTGGGCGGCGAGGCGCGGCCGCTATTTGCACTGCCCGGCATGACGCGTATGGCAGATCAAAAGCGCTTAACTATCAAAGAAGTACGAGCCGTTGGGGGCGATTGGCGGATTACTGCCGAACTACTTGCCGACTAGCGCGCACGGCCATAGCAAGGTACCCTGACGCGCGAAATCGCATCTAATGCGACCACTTTTTTTGGAGATTCCATGGCGCACTCCTCTTCAGAAGGTTTGTCCCCCATCGCTGAACTGGTGGAAGATATCCGCCAGGGTAAAATGGTCATTCTCATGGATGATGAGGACCGCGAAAATGAAGGCGATATCATCATGGCAGCCGAAAAAGTCCAGGCTGAGCATATCAACTTCATGGCACGCTACGCCTGCGGCCTGATCTGTATGCCGATGACCCGCGAGCGTTGCGAGCAGCTTAACTTGCCGTTAATGGTGCGCGATAATGGCTCTGGTTTTGGTACCAAGTTCACGCTCTCCATTGAAGCGACCGAAGGCGTTACCACCGGTATTTCAGCGGCAGACCGCGCGCGCACTGTTCAGGCGGCCGTGGCTGCAAATGCCAAACCATCAGACATCGTACAGCCTGGGCACATTTTTCCGTTGATGGCTGAGCCGGGTGGCGTGCTACGTCGAGCTGGACATACTGAAGCCGCGTGTGACCTAGCCGCGCTGGCAGGCTGTGATCCAAGTGGTGTTATCTGTGAAATCATGAACGACGATGGCAGCATGGCGCGTCGTCCTGAGCTAGAAGTGTTCGCTAAAAAGCATGGCATTAAGATCGGCACGATCGCTGACTTGATCCACTACCGGATTATTAACGAACAAACCGTTGACCCGGTCGAAACCACCACCGTTCAGACGGCTTCTGGTGAGCTAGCGCTACACGTATTCCGTGATCGTATCCAGGGTGCCCATCATCTCGCCTTGGTGAAAGGCCAGCCAACGCCAGGGCAGCCAACTACCGTCCGCGTTCATCTGGCTGATACGCTCCGTGATGTTGTGGGGTTGATGAAAGGCGAACAGTGTCGTTGGGATGCTCACCGCGCGCTGGAAGAGATTGCTAATGCACCAGCAGGCGTTTTTGTGCTGATTGACGATGGTCGTCCTCACCAGGATTTAAAAGATCAATTAGATATTTTTCTAGATCGCGTGCGTCAGCCGCGCACCAGCGATTCAGATGGGGCAGGTAACTATTTAACGATTGGTACTGGCTCGCAAATCCTACGTCACCTAGGTGTAGGCAAAATGCGGTTACTTAGCTCTCCGTGGAAATTCTCGGCGCTCTCAGGTTTTGACCTCGAAGTGGTTGAGCGCCTGGGACCCAATGACACGGCGTATGAGCCAACTTCTCAGCAGGAATAAATTGATGCAATCCCTTTCGCAAGTTGAAGGTACTTTTGTGGATGTCGATGGTCGTTATGTCATCGTCGTAGGTCGTTTTAACCATCACGTTGTCGATAGCCTTGTGGAAGGCGCTGTCGACAGTCTGACACGCCACGGTGTTGACGCAGAACATATTCATATTGTTCATGTGCCCGGTGCCTGGGAACTGCCGCTGGCCGTTAAGCGTGTTCTTAAGACAATGAAACCGGATGCGGTGATTGCACTTGGGGCGGTGATTCGTGGCGGCACGCCGCATTTCGAATACGTGGCAGGCGGCTGTAACACCGCGATTAACCATCTCCAACTTGAGTTCGATACACCGGTGGCAAACGGTGTGCTGACGGTTGAGTCCATTGAGCAGGCGATTGAGCGCGCAGGCACTAAAGCAGGTAACAAAGGCACAGAAGCCGCGATGGCTGCGATGGAAATGGTGTCACTGCTTCGTGCACTGCCGGCAGGAGATAACCAATGAGTGAACGTCGTGAGCGTCAGCCCACTGCCGCGCAGCTAGGGCGCCACGCCGCACGTGAGCTAGCGGTTCAAGGTCTTTACCAATGGCAAATGACTGGGAAATCAATCACCACTATCGAAGCTGAGTTTCGCAGCCAGGTAGCCGATGATGACCTGGAAGATTACGAAAATTGGGTCAAAGTAATGGAAATCGCCGACAAGGCGCTGTTCCATGAACTACTGCACAACACGGTAAGATTCAAAACTGAATTGGATCGTGAAATTGCTCCCTTGCTAGATCGCCGTTTAGAAGACTTGGATGCTGTCGAGTTAGCTATCCTGCGTCTGGGCGCCTACGAGCTGTCTCGGCGGATGGAAGTACCCTACCGAGTCGTCATTAATGAAGGCGTTGAGCTGGCCAAATCATTTGGTGCCACCGACGGCCACAAATACGTGAACGGCATTCTCGATAAGCTAGCGAATCGCTTACGAAGTGCCGAGGTCAGCGCTCGCCGTTTGTAAGGCGAGCCTCCTGATAATGCGTTTAAGGGGCCTTTGTGCTTGGCGAATTTGAACTGATTCAGCGCTACTTCATGTCGCCGCAGGAGGCGCACGCGACAGCAGGGATAGCGCTTGGAAATGGCGACGATGCAGCGCTTTTGGTGCCCCAAGCAGGTCAACAGCTTGTGGTAAGTGTTGATTCGTCTGTTGTTGATGTCCACTTCCCCCACGATGCCCCGGCACATGCAATAGGGCATCGTGCGCTGGCCGTGGCGCTCAGCGATTTAGCCGCCATGGGAGCAACCGCGCGCTGGAGCCTAATGGCTCTGACGCTGGATAAGAGCGTCTTTAACGATCGTGCAGCTGCTGAGCAATGGTTGGCTGAGTACGCTAAAGGCTTCCATGCGCTTTGTCAGCAGCATGCCACAGCGCTTGTTGGTGGCGATGTGACCGCAGGCGCATTGACTATCGGCGTTACCGTCATGGGCGAAGTGCCTTCAGGCATGGCGCTGACCCGCTCAGGCGCACAGGTGGGCGACGTGATCGCCGTGACCGGTGCGCTTGGTGGCGGTGCTGGCGGTCTTGCGCTTTGGCGTCAAGGAGAGCGGGAACTAACACACCCGCTGTTAGCGCGTTATTTACTCCCTCAACCGCGTTTAGCCGCAGGCGTGGCATTACGTGGTTTAGCCACCGCAGCAATGGATATCTCTGATGGTTTGTTAGCGGATCTGGGGCATCTGCGTAAAGCATCCCAAGTCGGGTGCTCACTTGAGGTGGATGCACTACCGCTGGCGGAAGGGTTGCAAGAAGCGTTAGGGTTAGAGGCTGCACGCAAGGCTGCTCTATCAGGTGGTGATGACTATGAACTACTGGTTACGCTAGCGCCGGAGAACGTGGAAACGGCACGGCAGCGTCTCACTGAGCTGGGTTTAGCGTTGACCGTGATAGGTCATTGTAACGATAACCCAGGCGTGACAGGCGTTGCGCGTAGTGACAACGAAGGTTGGCAGCATTTTAGCGGGGTAGCGCCATGAACCATGCACCATCGAGCGTTTGGCGGCGGCCAACCCATTTTTTTGCGTTTGGCCTCGGAAGTGGTGCAGTCCCTTGGGCACCGGGTACCTTTGGAACGCTGGCGGCGATTCCTTTTTACTGGATAATGGCCGATTTGCCCTTAAGCTGGTACCTAAGCATCGTATTTGTTGCGTTTGTGGTTGGGGTTTGGCTGTGTGATAAAACCTCTCATGACTTAGGGGTGCATGACCACTCCGGTATTGTGTGGGATGAGTTTGTTGGTTACTGGATCACCATGGCTGCTGTGCCCTTTTCATGGGAAGCGGCCTTGTGGGGATTTGTGGTTTTTCGTATTTTTGATGTTTTTAAGCCCTGGCCCATTCGCTGGGCAGACCGGCGAGTAGCCGGCGGGTTTGGCATTATGATTGATGATGTAATGGCGGGAATCTACGCATGGAGTACCATGCACCTGTGGTTCTGGCTGCATTAAATTATGAATGAATCAATGCCTCTAAAAAAGCATTCTCTAAATAATCATTAAAAAGCAACAGTAGTTCAGGCAACGTCGGTGGCGAATACCTCCTCAATGTGGGGTTGTTCAAGGAGAACGCATGCGCAAGGAACGTCTGATCGTCCCTATTCTCGCGGCAATAGCGGTTGTGTGGGTAGTGGCGCAACTGCTATCGAGCATTCTATTTGAGCGTAGTCTTCGCCAAGCATTAGAAGATTTAGAAGCGCGCGGTGAATGGCGTGTCAGTCGAACTGAGAGTCGTCAAGGGTGGCTAACGTCTCAGGGAAAGCTGCTTTTGTCACCTCTTTTAGGCCGCCCCTGGCGTTTAGAGCTCACCTACCGTGCCCGTCATGGTGTATTAAGCACGGATGTAGAAGGCACCTTACTGCCACGCCTGGATAGCGTCTTGCAAAAAGCCGTGGGCGAAGTTTCCGCACCCTCGATTCCTCGATGGCAGGGACGTTACCACACGTTGAGTGGACGAAGTGAGCTGCGTTTGGCGTTGGCTCCCTTTGTTATCCAGCAAAATGGTCGAGAGTTAGAAGTGCGCGGCGCTCGGTTACGTTTAGAAGGTGTTTTTGGCGATTGGCGGTTGCGAGCATTACTTGACCAGCTAACGCTAACGGATGGTCTGGCTCGACTAACGTTAGGGCCTTCATCACTTGAAAGCCGCTACACCTACATTGAAGATGCCTACCATTTTGCCCAACGTGATCACCTGCACATTGAAGCCCTTGCGCTCCATTATCCTGCTTACGATATTCATTTGTCGCCACTGGATGCTCATAGCCACATGGTGCTTGACGAAAAAGAGCTGCGTTTAAATGGCGAGCTGATTATTGGTGATGTCAGTGTTCCCAGTGAAGCGCCTGATACCCCTTTGTTTAGTGGCCGGTTTGAAGCAGAGCTATCGCGGTTAAACGCGGATGCGGTGCGTCAAGCAATTTTACGTCTGCGACAGGAAGCCGCTTGGGGCGATGCCAGCCTTCCCATGGCAGAAGGGTTGCTTGAGCGTTTGGCACCCGATTTGATGGGGATATTAAAAGACTCCCCACGGCTAGATGTAACGACAGTGGCTATCGAAAGTCCGTTGCTAGGCATTAATGTTAACGCCGATGGTGCCCTGTTTTTTGATGCCAGGCGGTTGGATGAATTGAATTTGCCAATGCTAGACAAGCCAGAGGAGCGCGCTCGTTGGTTAGAACGTGTCGATGGTGATTTCACTTGGCACGATGCCCCCACCGTGGCGGCACTTTGGCTAGGGTTGCCGCTAGGAACACGAGAGTTAGAGTTTGATGTGATTCGTGGCGAGTGGCGTGTTAATGGTAGGCCTATGCCACAGCTGTGGCCTCAATAGGTAGCTGGTCTCTTGCCCTTATAAGCCTAAGTATCAGCCATCTCTAATGGTTAAAAGGGTTGAAGTTTCCGCTCTGTGCCCACATTCCATAAGCAACGCTAAGCGGTTCGAGCCGCTAGCCACTGTTGATGGGAGGGCGCATGAGCGACCAGGATTACGACCGCGATAATGAACACCTCGACTGGCTGACGGATGATGAGCCAGACGCGCAGCAAGATGACACCTCTGACAGTGAAGAGCATCGTTCAGACGGTGAAAAAGTTAACTCGTTAGTGCCCGCCAGCGATATGCTTCCTGAGCGTATCTATCTACTGCCAATTCATAATCGGCCATTTTTTCCCGCCCAAGTGCAGCCGCTGGTGATCAACCGTGAACGCTGGGAAGAGACCATGCGTCGAGTGGGGAATACGCCCCACCACACGATTGGTGTTGCCTTTGTGGGCGAGCAGGGCGTTGAGTCGTTAGATCACGAGGGTTTTCCGGCCATTGGCACGGCAGTCAAAGTACATAAGCTCCAGAGCGAAGATCAACAGATCCAGTTTATCGCTCAGGGGGTCAAGCGTTTTAAGATTCAGCGTTGGCTATCTAAAGAGCCGCCTTACCTGGTTGAAGTAAGCTACCCAAAAGAGCCGGTAGACGCTGAAAATGAAGAAACACGTGCCTACGCCATGGCGATTATTAACGGGATTAAAGAGTTACTGCCGATTAATCCGCTGTATGGCGAAGAGTTAAAGCACTACCTCAATCGTTTTAGTCCCCACGAGCCCGGCCCACTGACGGACTTCGCGGCCGCTATCACCTCTGCCAAAGGCCCAGAGCTGCAGGATGTGCTTGCCACGTTGTCAGTCGCTGAGCGTATGCATAAAGTTCTACCGCTGCTACGCAAAGAAATTGACGTTGCCCAGCTGCAAAGCGAAATTAGTGAGCAGGTAAATGCTCAAATGCAGGAGCGGCAGCGGGAGTTCTTCCTACGCGAGCAGCTTAAAGTTATTCAGCGTGAACTGGGTATCTCTAAAGATGATCGTGAAAACGATGTCGATACCTTTAGAAATCGTCTCGAATCTCTCGTGGTGCCTGAGCGTGTTCAAGCGCGGATTGATGACGAGCTGAATAAGCTGAGTGTTTTGGAGACCGGCTCGCCAGAGTACGGCACTACCCGCAACTATCTTGACTGGCTCACCTCGCTACCCTGGGGTGTCACAAGCCAGGATAAGCTTGATTTGGCGCATGCGCGAGAAGTGTTAGACCGTGATCATGATGGCTTAAAAGATGTCAAAGAACGAATTATAGAGTTCCTGGCAGAAGGCACATTTAAAGGGGATGTTGGCGGCTCTATTGTCCTGTTAGTCGGCCCGCCTGGAGTGGGTAAAACCTCGATAGGCCGCTCCATTGCGCAAGCGCTGGGGCGAGAGTTTTATCGCTTTTCCGTTGGTGGTATGCGCGATGAGGCTGAAATTAAAGGCCATCGTCGTACCTACGTGGGCGCAATGCCCGGCAAGCTGGTACAGGCCTTTAAAGAAGTTGAAGTCGAAAACCCAGTGATAATGCTGGATGAGATTGATAAGTTGGGCCAATCGTTCCAGGGAGATCCCGCCTCTGCCTTGCTTGAAGTGCTTGATCCCGAGCAAAACGTCGACTTCCTGGATCACTATCTTGATGTCCGTATGGATCTATCCAAGGTGTTGTTCATCTGTACGGCGAACACCCTGGACTCCATCCCTGGGCCACTTCTTGATCGAATGGAGCAGATCCGCCTTTCAGGTTATATCGCGGAGGAAAAGCTGCAGATCGCTAAGCATCATTTATGGCCGAAGCTGCTTAAACGCGACAACTTGCCTAAAAAACGGATTAATTTGACGGATGCCGCGCTCAAGCAGGTGATTGATGGTTATGCACGTGAGGCAGGCGTCCGCCAACTCGAAAAGCAGTTACATCGTATTGTCCGTAAGGCAGCGGTGAGGCTGCTGGAAGAGCAGTTAGAGACGGTAAAAATTTCGGTCAAAAACCTGGAAGAGTTTCTGGGGGCTCCTCTATTCCGCAAAGAGAAAGTGCTAAAAGGCGAAGGCGTTGTGACTGGCCTGGCCTGGACCTCCATGGGGGGCGCGACGCTTCCCATCGAGGCGGGCAAAGTCCATGCGCTGGATCGTGGCTTTAAGCTGACCGGTAAGCTTGGCGATGTGATGAAAGAGTCTGCCAATATTGCCTACAGCTACACGCTGGGACATTTGCAGGAATATGGCGCTGATGCCGACTTTTTTGACTCTGCCTTTGTCCACTTGCATGTGCCGGAAGGGGCAACGCCCAAAGACGGCCCGTCGGCAGGTGTCACGATGACCACGGCGCTGCTCTCACTTGCTAAGCATCAGGCGATTGATCGCCCCTTGGCAATGACAGGTGAGTTGACCTTAACTGGGCAAGTGCTACCCGTCGGCGGAATTCGAGAGAAAATCATCGCCGCGCGGCGGAGCGATATTTTTGAGGTCATACTACCAGAGGCTAATAAGCGCGATTATGAAGAGCTTCCCGATTATTTGAAAGAAGGAATGACCGTGCATTTTGCCAACCGCTATCGTGATGTGGCCAATGTGGTGTTCACCTAGGTCATTCATTTATAGCTAAAAAACGACCGTTTAGTTAAAGCGCCGCACTGAAGAGTGCGGCGCTTTTGCATAGTTATTCAAAGGTTAAATTCGCTTGCAACAGAGGATAATAGAAGCAAATCAAAATTAAAAAGGCTCAAGGGAGGCTCTCTGCATGCGCAATAACCAACCTGTTACTCAGCGCGAGTATAAGCTCGATGATGAGACGGTGCTGATCTCACGCTCAGATTTGAAGGGTAACGTGACCTACGCGAATGCAGCCTTCGTCGAGGTAAGTGGCTATACCCGCGATGAACTGATGGGAGCTCCCCATAACTTAATTCGCCACCCAGATATGCCCGAAGCGGCCTATGCAGACTTCTGGAAGACCATTCAGTCAGGTGCAACCTGGCAGGGGACGGTCAAAAACCGCCGTAAAAACGGCGATCACTATTGGGTCAGTGCCACTGTGGCCCCGCTCAGAGATGGTGACCGTATTGTGGGGTATACCTCGGTGCGTCGTAAGGCACCAGCCCACAGCATTGCGCTGGCTGAAACCGTCTATAAAGAAATACGCGAAAAAGGCAAGTCTCGCCGTTACACACTGTCCCAAGGCGCGCTTAAACGCCGTGGGCTGGGGGGCTTTTTGGCGCGTTTTCAGTTTAATAGCCTAAAAGCTAAGCTAACGGGCATGGTAGTGGCGTCACTTATTTTGTTAGGGCTGGCAGGTGGTTTGGGAATGTACGGCTTAACGGTTTCTGGTGAGCGCCTAGATACATTAAACCGCACAGGGCTAGAAGCGGTCGCCAACCTTCAGCGGTTAGAGCGCCAAATTGGTCAGGTGATTACCCTGTTGGAACCTGCTGTGCGCAATCCCCGTCGAGTCGATATTGAAGCGGTAACCGCATCAGTTAATGAGTACTCCCAGTCAATACAGACGCTTTGGAACGAGTACCTTACCGACAGCAATGCCAGTGCAGAGCGCCTACAAACCTTTGACTCTGGATTAGCTGAATGGGGTAACAGCGTTGATACCGCGATGACAGCGATCAGCGAAGCAAACGGATTTGCCGCTTTCGAAGCCTTTAACGACGGCGTACAGCCTACCACTGAGCAGTTAAGAGAAGGCAGCAGTCAGCTAGTCAGTGATGAGCGGGCAAGTGCCGAAGCGCTGGTCGGTAAGGCGCAGCAGGGGCGTCAGCAAATGTTGGTGGCCCAAGTGGCGTTGTTGGTCATTGGTTTACTCTTAATGATAGGTCTCAGTGCTGTGATTTTAAGATCTGTGCTGCGCAGTGTGGAAGGGGCGCGGCATATTACTTTTCAAATCGCAGCAGGTAATCTAGCTGCACGCGAACGTCGTGAAACGAAAGACGAGCTGGGCGAGTTGCTTTATTCGTTGGACACCATGCGCTTTAGCTTGGCGAGCATTGTCGGTGACGTAGAGCATCGGGTGTCGGTGGTCACGCCTGCCGTTCAGCAAATTGCTGCCGAAAATGAAGAGCTTGCTTCTCGCACCGAACAGCAGGCGTCTTCACTGCAGCAAACGGCCTCAAGTATGGAAGAGATGACTTCCACGGTGCAGCAAAACACTGAGAACGCCCGCCAAGCGACGGAGCTGGCGGTGCAGAATGCCTCAAGTACCCGCGATACCCGAGAGCAAATGCAGCAGTTAGTCGCCAGAATGCAGCGTATTGCTCAAAGCGCTGAAAAAATGACGGAGATGATAGGCGTCATTGACGGGATCGCTTTCCAAACGAATATCTTGGCACTCAATGCATCGGTCGAAGCCGCTCGTGCCGGTGAGCATGGCCGAGGCTTCGCGGTGGTTGCTAGTGAAGTACGCAACTTAGCAAGCCGCAGTGCGGATGCGGCCCAAGAGATTCGCAAGATGATCGATAGCACGACACAAGAAGTCAGTGGTGGGCGCGGCGCGGTTGAACAAGCTGAGCTTGCCATCGACAATGTGATGCAGCAGGTTAGCCGTGTCAGTGAACTAATGGAGTCCATTAGCACCGCCTCGAGCGAGCAAAGCAGCGGCATTGGCCAAATTAACTCCGCGATTGCCGAGATGGACAATGTGACTCAGCAAAATGCCACCAAGGTACAAACCATCGCGGCTTCTGCCGATAACTTAGCGCTAGAGACGTTTGAGTTGGCGAATGTGGTGGATGCCTTCCGATTGGAAGGTGCTCAGGAAGAAAATGTCCATTCTGCCCGGGAAAAGCTACAGCAGGTTAATCAAGCGCAGCGTAAAGCGTCACTGAGCCTGCCTTCAGGGGGAGGCTCTGCAGCAAGGGGGCTGGCTAACCAAGCTCCCTCAGAGCAGTGGGAAACGTTTTAACACTGTGATGGGTAAGGCAGCAAGGCTGTTTCTCTCAACATCTAGTCTCCGCGGTGCGCTCATGCCACAATCTAAGGCCGCTGGATTCACTTGCCTGTCGCCAAGAATGCGGCAGGCCATGATAAAGATGTAGAGGACACCATGCCCGAGTATCGCTCCCGTACGACCACTGCTGGCCGCAATATGGCCGGTGCCCGCGCCCTTTGGCGCGCCACCGGTATGAAAGATGACGACTTCCATAAGCCCATTATTGCGGTTGCGAACTCGTTTACTCAGTTTGTGCCGGGCCATGTTCACTTAAAAGACATGGGTCAGCTGGTCGCACGTGAAATTGAAAAAGCAGGCGGTGTTGCTAAAGAGTTCAACACCATTGCGGTAGACGACGGCATCGCGATGGGTCACGACGGCATGCTCTATTCGCTGCCCAGCCGCGATATTATCGCCGATAGCGTTGAGTATATGTGTAACGCCCACTGCGCCGACGCGCTGGTGTGTATTTCCAACTGCGACAAAATTACCCCTGGGATGCTGATGGCTGCCATGCGCCTCAATATTCCGGTGATTTTTGTCTCGGGCGGGCCCATGGAAGCGGGCAAAACCAAGCTGCTAGATCACGGACTAGACCTTGTCGACGCTATGGTTATGGCGGCTGATGATAGTGTCGATGATGAAACCCTGGCAGAAGTCGAGCGCAGTGCTTGCCCCACCTGCGGCAGTTGCTCGGGCATGTTTACTGCCAACTCTATGAACTGCCTAATGGAAGCATTAGGTCTGGCGTTGCCCGGTAACGGCACTGTGCTGGCGACTCACTCTGACCGTCGCCGCCTGTTTGAAAATGCGGGCCACCGCATTGTGGAGCTGGCCAAGCGCTACTACGAAGGTGACGAAGCCCACCTATTGCCCCGTGCGATTGGCAATAAAGCCGCGTTCAGAAATGCCATGACGTTAGATATTGCCATGGGTGGTTCCACGAATACGATTCTGCATTTGCTGGCAGCGGCTCAGGAAGCGGAAGTTGACTTCTCCATGGCGGATATTGATCGGCTTTCCAGGGAAGTGCCGCAGCTATGTAAAGTGGCCCCGAATACCCAGAAATACCATATTGAAGACGTTCACCGCGCGGGTGGTATTATGGCCATTCTAGGCGAGTTGGATCGCGCGGGTGTGCTGGATACGTCAGTGCCGACTGTCTACGGCGATAGCCTAAAAGCGGCGCTGGAAGAGTGGGATATTATGCGCTCGCCAAACGCTGAGGTGGTCGAATTCTTTAAAGCAGGCCCTGGTGGCGTTCCGACCCAAACGGCTTTCTCACAAAGCGCCCGCTGGCCAAGTCTAGATGGTGATCGGGCGACCGGTTGTATTCGCGACCTAGCGCATGCGTTCTCAACAGAAGGTGGCTTGGCTGTGCTTTACGGCAACATCGCCCTCGATGGTTGCGTGGTTAAAACGGCAGGCGTTGATGACTCGATTCTCGTGTTCGAAGGCAAAGCCCACGTTGTTGAATCCCAAGACCAAGCGGTAGCCAATGTCTTGGATGGAAAAGTCAAAGAAGGCGATGTGGTGGTGATTCGCTACGAAGGCCCTAAAGGCGGCCCTGGCATGCAGGAAATGCTCTATCCGACCTCGTACTTAAAATCTAAAGGGCTAGGTAAAGCGTGTGCGCTGCTAACGGATGGCCGCTTCTCTGGCGGTACTTCTGGGCTTTCCATTGGCCACGTTTCCCCTGAAGCAGCGGCGGGTGGCGCGATTGGTTTGGTCGAGCAGGGCGATACTATTTTGATCGATATTCCCAACCGCACGATTAACGTACAACTGTCTGATTCTGTGTTGGCGAAACGCCGTGAGGCGATGGAGGCCAAAGGCAAAGACGCCTGGAAGCCCGTAGAGCAGCGTCCCCGTAAGGTAACGCCCGCACTGAAAGCCTACGCATTACTGGCAACGTCAGCAGACAAAGGCGCGGTTCGCGATCTTTCCAAGCTCGACTAAGACTAGGCGCTATGTAAAACAGCCCGTGCAAAGCGGGCTGTTTTATGTGGACTGCTTTATTTGGACTGCTTTATGCCCAATGCAAACCGTCAAAACGACTAAGGAATGTAATGAAGGCGATTATTAACGTCGGCCTCGTTGGCTATGGTTTTGCGAGTAAAACGTTTCATGCGCCGCTGATTCAGGCCACAGAAGGCTTGGATCTGGTGGCAGTATCTTCCAGCGATTCCGCTAAAGTGCATGCTGATATAGATGTCGAGGTTGAAAGCCAAGCGCTGGCGCTATGCCAGCGCAGTGACATTGACCTCATCGTTATTCCAACGCCTAACGACACGCATTTTCCGCTAGCCAAGGCCGCGTTGATGGCAGGTAAGCACGTGGTGGTTGATAAGCCGTTTACCGTCACGCTGTCAGAAGCCAAGCAGCTAAAAGCGCTGGCCATTGATAAAGAGTGCTTGGTGTCGGTGTTTCACAACCGTCGCTGGGACAGTGACTTCCTCACGGTTAAAGCGTTGCTGGAAGCCGGTACCTTAGGGCGTATCACGGGGTTTGAGTCGCGTTTTGATCGTTTTCGGCCTGAAGTGCGTGATCGCTGGCGCGAAAAAGCCATTCTTGGTGGTGGCATTTGGTATGACTTAGGCCCGCACTTGCTCGACCAAGCCTGCGAGCTGTTTGGGATGCCGAATGCCATCATGCTAGATCTAGGCGTGCGCAGAGACGACGCTACAGTAGATGATGACTTTTTAGCGCTGTTAGAGTACGACGGTTGCCGCGTTAGCCTTAGTGCTGGTGCGTTGATCGCTGAACCAACACCGCGGTTCCGCATTCATGGAACAAAAGGCAGCTATCTTAAATATGGTTTAGATCCGCAAGAGGATCGTTTAAAAGCCGGTGAGACGCCTACGCCTGCATGGGGCGATGACTCTCCTGGCACGCTGACCCTTCGTGAGGGTGAAACGGAAGACGCGCCGCTGATTCGCCACGAGCATGATACCCAGGCGGGCGACTACCTCGCATATTATCAAGGCGTGTCCGCCGCGATTCGCAATAATACACCGCTGCCTGTCGATATTGATGATGCGCTACGCAGCATGACGCTGTTGGAAGCTGGCCTAGATAGTCACCGCCAACGCCGCTGGATACCGCTTAAGCATCATTTGTAAGCACCAATACGGCGGCTCA
The DNA here is from genome assembly GCF_013415115.1 of Vreelandella zhaodongensis. Taxonomy (GTDB): domain Bacteria; phylum Pseudomonadota; class Gammaproteobacteria; order Pseudomonadales; family Halomonadaceae; genus Vreelandella; species Vreelandella zhaodongensis. The sequence continues at coordinate 36,969 of NZ_JACCDD010000001.1, forward strand.
GTGCTGGAGTAAATGCTCTGCCGGCGTCGTTCCGCCGCCTCTCGCGGGTGCCGCCTACGCTCGTTCCTCGCGAGAGGCGTTATCTCTCGCTACATAACCCACTGGATTCATAGGTTTTGTAGTGCGGTGTAAGCATTAGCGCACTCGCAAAGGCAGCGCGGTTTTACAACAAATCCATTGCGTTATCACGTTTCTCTTCGCGCAGCTTATCCCTGGCGATATAGAGTGCGGCGATGGCGCGGGCCTCATGGAAGTCGTCCCGCAATAGCAAGGCGGGTAGCTCTTCAATGGCGTGGGTTTCGACAATCAACGGTTCTGGCTCGTCGCCTGGCAGGCGCTTGGGATAAAGGTCGGTGGCCATCAGCACCTGCATGCGGTGGCGCATATAGTTGGGTGCTAACGAAAGCTCTACTAGCGGCTCAATGCGGTGCGCGCCAAAGCCACACTCTTCCATTAGTTCACGGTTGGCAGCGGTGACAATATCTTCGCCAGGATCAACCAATCCCTTTGGCAGCGTCAGCACATAATCTTCAAAGCCAGCAGCATATTCACGGATAAGCAGTACATGTTCCGGGTCGGGCATGGCAATGATCATCACTGCGCCCCGGTCAGCGCCGGTCAAGCGTTCGAACTGGCGTTCCTCACCGTTTGAAAAGCGCAAATCAAGCGACTCAATATGAAATAAACGGCTCTTGGCGACGCTCTCTCTCGCCAAAATTTGCGGCTTACGAGGGTAGCCGCTGTGGGTGTCGCCGGGTGATGATTCGTAGTTAGACATCATGCCTCCGTGGCTGCAAAAAACGGGTTACGCTACAATAGCACGCTTACTCTCTTTTAAGACTGGAGCAGCAATGATTGATTGGCGCGGGATTGATACCGTCTTGCTCGATATGGACGGCACGCTGCTGGATCTGCATTTCGATAGCCACTTCTGGCTAGAGCATCTGCCGAAGCGCTATGTCGAGCTTCATCAGTTAGATGTCGCTAGCCAGGAAGCGCTGCGCGCCCGCATCATTGGTGAACAAGGGACACTGAATTGGTACAGCTTAGCCTACTGGAGCCGAGAGCTTGGCGTCGACATTGTGGCTCTAAAACGCGAAGTGCAGCACCTGATTGGGTTACGCAGTGATGCTCTGGACTTTCTAACATGGCTGAAGAAAGCTCATCCGCGCGTTGTACTGGCCACCAACGCCGACCGCGCCAGTTTAGCGCTTAAGCTGCCGTTAACGGGGTTGGAAAACTACCTCGATGCCATCATCTCATCAGAAGACGTGGGTGCTGCTAAAGAAGAGCAAGCATTCTGGTTCGCACTTCAAGAACGCGAGCCGTTTGATCCAGCGCGTACGCTATTCATTGATGACAATGCCAGCGTGCTTGAAAGTGCCCGAGAATTTGGCATTAAATATCTTTTGGGTATTAAACAGCCTAATAGCCAGCGGCCTGAAAAAGAGTTGCAAGAGTTTATTGCCCTAGATCGGTTTGCCCAACTGCTGCCAGACAACCTACCTGGGCAGCGAGGAGAGCGTTAATGAGCGACAGCGTTCGCTTAGATAAGTGGCTATGGGCTGCGCGGTTTTTCAAAACCCGCGCCTTGGCCAAAAAAGCCATAGAAGGTGGCAAGGTTCACTATGACGGTGCCCGCGTAAAAACCAGTAAAAATGTCGAGCTAGGGGCGCTCATTCGTGTCCCTCAAGGCTGGGATATTTTTGAGGTCGAAGTCATCGCCCTTTCTGACCAGCGACGCGGTGCGCCAGAAGCGCGCAAGCTCTACGCTGAAACCGAAGAAAGCGCCCAGCGCCGTGCGAAAGAGGCCGAGGTGCGTCGCTTGACCAACGAGGCGATGCAGCATCCCCTTAAGCGGCCCGACAAAAAACAGCGGCGTGATATTCATCGCTTCCAGCGCCAACAGGGCGAATGAGCGCCATCGCGTTCATACTTACCCGCCACCCAAGCTTTCTCCTTTTTCTACGGTCTTGTTATGTCTGATCAAATCCAGCGTTTCCTGTTCGACCAAACTAACGTACGCGGTGAAATCGTTACGCTTAGTACTGCCTACCATGAGGTACTAGACTGCCATGCCTACCCGCCAGCGGTTAATGAGCTGTTAGGTGAGTTGCTTGCCGCCGTTGCCTTGCTAACGGACACGGTAAAGCTAGACGGCACGCTGAGCATTGAAGTGCGTGGCCGGGGAACGCTGTCGCTGTTGATGGCCGAGTCCAACCCTGGCGGAGAATTACGCGCCATCGCGCGTATTGCCGAAGACGCTGTGCTCCCCAGTGAATATGCCAGTTTCCGAGAGCTGGTCGGCGAAGGCCAAATTGTGATTACCCTCGACCCACGGGAGGGACATCGCTATCAAGGCATTGTTGCGCTGGATCACGATACGCTAGGTGGCTGCCTCGAGGCCTACTTCGGCCAATCAGAACAGCTGCCAACCCGCCTTTGGCTGTCGGCAGACGGCGAACGAGCTGGTGGGTTATTGCTTCAGCGTTTGCCTGATGCGTCACAAAATCAAGATGTCGATGCCTGGGAGCGTAGCGTTCATCTCGCCGATACTATCAAGACGGAAGAGCTGCTAGGGCTTGAGCAGCGTGAGGTGCTGTACCGTCTTTATCACGAAGAAACGGTGCGGGTGTTCGAACCTAAAGCACTGCGCTTTGGTTGCACCTGTTCTAGGGAGCGAATGAGTCACGCGCTTTACACGCTCGGGGCAGAAGAGCTGCGTGATATTTTGCGCGAAGAGGGCGCTATCGACACACAATGCCACTTTTGCCATACGAAATATCACTACACAGCTGCAGATATTGAGATTTTATTAGAAAATCCAGACGCACCTCCTCCCGTAATCCACTAGTTCTGTAGTCGCAGCTGAACATGGGTCCTAAAAACCGTTTTAGCAGCGTACTAGGTATAGTAAAGGCTACAGGTCGCCTGTCGAACGTCTGTTTGAATATTTACTGCGCCGCAACACAAAATATGGTGTCGCTGTAGTAGTTTAACTACAAGATATTTGATTAACGCCCCCGTTTCCTGGGGGCTTTCTTTTTGCCATAATGCGCCGGACTTCAGCGCACTCAGCCCATGTCTATTGGAAACAATACGGGGCTGAGATGATTTCTCAAGGCGTCGGTGACGCCCGGTAAATTCGAGACCCAGGAATCGACATGACCACGACTCAAGCCGCTCCCCAAGCCCACGTTAATCTTAGTAGCGCCGAACTGATCGAGCGCGCCGTGGCCCGTGGTGAAGGCCGCCTGTCGGCTAACGGTGCGCTGGTGGTAAACACCGGCCTGCGCACAGGGCGTTCACCGAAGGATCGCTACATCGTCGATGAGCCATCCACCCGCGATAGCATCGACTGGGGCAGCGTTAACCGCCCATTTGATGCTGAAAAGTTTTCAGCGCTTTGGGCTCGAGTAGAAGATTATCTGGGTAGCCGTGAGCATTTCGTGGCAGAGCTGCATGTGGGCAGCGATAGCACACACTACCTACCGGTACGCGTGTCCACTGAAACCGCTTGGCAAAACCTATTTGGCCGTACCATGTTTGTACGCCCTCAAGCCTACAATCCTGCGGTTAAAGATGAGTGGACAATTCTTAACGCAGCGGGCTTTGAGTGTGACCCCAGCCGCGACGGTACTAACTCTGATGGCTGCGTCATTATTAACTTTGCTGAGCGCAAAGTGCTGATTGCCGGTATGCGCTACGCTGGCGAAATGAAGAAAGCCATGTTCTCGGTGCAGAACTACCTGTTGCCGGAAGCCGATGTACTGCCGATGCATTGCTCCGCTAACGTCGGTGAAGACGGTGAAACCTGCCTGTTCTTTGGCCTCTCTGGCACCGGTAAAACCACTCTGTCCGCTGACCAAGCGCGCTACCTGATTGGCGACGATGAGCATGCGTGGGGCGACGGTATTGTCTTCAACATGGAAGGTGGCTGCTACGCCAAGTGTATCGACCTTTCTGAGAAGAACGAGCCGGTTATCTGGAACGCGATTAAGTTTGGTACCGTGCTGGAGAATGTCGTTCTGGATGACCGTCGCGAGCCGGATTACGCTGACGATAGCCTGACCCAGAACTCCCGTGCCGCTTACCCGTTAGAGCACGTTGAAAAGCGCGTACCAGAAAACCTGGCAGGCGAGCCCAATGCCATTGTGTTCCTGACCTGTGATATGTCAGGTGTTCTACCGCCTGTATCGATTCTTTCTAAAGAAGCTGCCGCTTACCATTTCTTGTCAGGCTACACCGCGAAAGTAGGGTCGACCGAAATGGGCTCTTCAGAAGGTTTGGCCGCCACGTTCTCTACCTGTTTTGGTGCGCCTTTCTTCCCGCGTCCCGCACGCGAATACGCTGACCTGCTGGTCAAGCGGGTAGATAAGAAAGATGCCCAGGTTTATCTCGTCAATACTGGCTGGACAGGCGGTGCCTACGGTGAAGGAGGTTCACGCTTCTCTATCCCGACGACTCGCGCCATTATTAGTGCCATTCAGTCAGGCGTGTTACGTGACGTTGAGACCACGCTTGTTGAGGGGCTGAACCTGCAAGTGCCGCTGGCTGTACCAGGTGTAGATTCAAGCCTGCTCAACCCTCGCGAAACATGGGCTGACAAGGATGCGTACGATCGTCATCTTCAAGATCTGGCCACTAAATTCGTCGATAACTTTAAGAAGTTTGAAGGCGTTAATGACGCGATTATCAAAGCAGGTCCACAGTTAACCTGATCGATAATTAACCTAATTTGCACGTTAGAGTGTAAGTTGTCGAACGCTTGAACAACTAAATAGTCATAATGGGGTAGTGCTAACGCGCTGCCCCTTTTTATTGCCTATTTATTGCCTATTTCCCTTACATTTTGAAAGGGGGTTTATATGAAGCGTCGTCACTTTTTAGGCCTTGCCGGTTTGACTGGGTTAGCTGGCGTTATCCCTGGTGTGTCGTTTGGCTTTCCTCGTTTGAATCTTGAAGCAGCTCCTGGTCTGGAGACGCTTGAATTAAGCGAAGATGAATGGCGTGAACGTCTTTCCGACGAAGCATTTCATGTGCTGCGCAAGGAAGGGACAGAGCGTGCGTTCTCCAGCCCTTTGGATGAAGAAGTTAGGGAAGGGGAGTATCGCTGCGCAGGTTGCGATTTATTGCTGTTCACCAGTGCGATGAAATATGACTCAGGTACCGGCTGGCCCAGTTTTTTTGAGCACGTTGAAGGTCATTTGCTTAGCAAGCTGGATTTCAAGCTGGTATGGCCGCGCACCGAATACCACTGCGCTCGTTGCGGCGGACATCAAGGCCACGTCTTTGGAGATGGCCCCGAGCCCACTGGCCTACGTTGGTGCAACAACGGCGTCGCGTTGCGGTTTATCGCTGCCTGAGGCGTTTAAGCAGCGATTGTGGTACCTTGTCGACACCTCGAATGCTGCATGAGTTAGTTGCACGTTATGGATGTCAAACAACGCATTATTTTGCGCTTAGCCAATGAGCTAAACGTACGGCCTGAACAGGTCTCCGCCACGGTAGAGCTTCTGGATGGTGGCGCTACCGTGCCGTTTATTGCCCGTTACCGTAAAGAGGTAACGGGTGCCCTCGATGATATTCAACTTCGTCAGTTGGATGAGCGCCTGCGCTATTTACGCGAGCTGGAAGAGCGCCGTGAAGCCGTACTGGCGGCTATCGATGAACAGGGCAAGTTGGATGCCACGCTGAAAGCAACGATTCAGGCAGCTGAAACTAAGCAGCGTCTGGAAGACTTATACCTGCCGTTTAAGAAAAAGCGCCGCACGAAAGCACAAATTGCGCGCGAAGCGGGGCTAGAGCCACTGGCGGATGCCCTATTGGCCAACCCTGTGCTTCATCCCGAAAGCGAAGCAGCGGAGTACCTGCGCCCGGCGGAAGGCGATATTCCAGCCATTGAAGATGCCAAAGCCGCCCTTGATGGTGCTAAGCAAATTCTAATGGAGCGCTTCGCTGAAGACCCTGAACTGATTGGTCAGCTGCGTGAACGGTTATGGCAAGAGGGCGAACTAAGTGCCCGTGTGCTAGACGGCAAGCAGCAGGAGGGTGCGAAGTTCTCTGACTACTTCGAGCACGACGAAAAACTGGCCAAAGTGCCCTCTCACCGTGCGCTTGCTATGTTCCGTGGTCGCAACGAGGGCATTCTGAGTCTGGCGATTCGCCTGCCTGGCGAAGAGGACGCGCCGATTCACCCGGCTCAAGTGACCATTGCCAAGCAGGTGGGTATTAGCGATGAAGGCCGCCCCGCCGACAAATGGTTGGGCGAAGTCGTGCGCTGGACGTGGCGTGTCAAACTCTACACCGCGCTTGAAACCGAGTTGCTAGGTCGCCTACGTGAGCAGGCAGAGCTAACTGCTATCGAAGTGTTTGCCGCCAATCTCAAAGATCTTTTGCTGGCAGCGCCTGCCGGGCAGAAGGTCACCTTAGCCATTGACCCAGGCCTGAGAACCGGCTGCAAAGTAGCGGTAGTCGATGCGACGGGGCAATTTGTCGACCAAGCCACTATTTATCCCCATGCGCCGCAAAATCGTTGGGACGAATCGCTCAACGTGCTTGCTAAACTGGTTAAACAGCATGGCGTTCAACTTATTGCCGTTGGCAATGGTACCGCCAGCCGTGAAACCGACAAGCTGGCAGGCGATCTGCTGAAAGCGTTAGCGCCCGAGCATCGGTTGAGCAAAGTGATGGTGTCTGAAGCGGGTGCGTCGGTTTACTCTGCGTCGGAATACGCTTCCCGGGAGCTACCCGATCTTGATGTCACCGTACGTGGCGCTGTCTCTATTGCCCGTCGCTTGCAAGACCCGCTCGCGGAACTGGTGAAAATCGAGCCAAAATCCATTGGTGTGGGCCAGTATCAGCATGATGTTTCCCAGGTGCAGCTGTCACGCAGCCTGGAAGTGGTTATAGAAGACTGCGTGAACGCGGTTGGTGTGGATCTCAACACCGCATCGAGTGCGCTGCTTTCCCGCGTTGCGGGGCTAAGTGCTGCCATTGCGGAAAACATTGTTGCCCAGCGCAACGTTCAAGGTGCCTTCAAAAGTCGTAAAGAGCTGTTGGAAGTTAGCCGTCTTGGGCCAAAAACGTTTGAGCAGTGCGCTGGTTTCTTACGCATTAGTAACGCCGAAAATCCGCTGGATGCCAGCGCCGTTCACCCAGAGGCTTACACCCTGGTAGAGCGTATCGCTAAGCAGAATAGCCGAGATATTAAAGGTTTGATTGGTGATAGTGCGACGCTAAAAGCGCTTAAACCCGCCGACTTCGCCGATGAGCGTTTTGGTGTGCCTACCGTCAGCGATATTCTCAAAGAGCTGGATAAGCCTGGCCGTGACCCGCGCCCTGAGTTTAAAGCGGCTGAATTCCGTGAAGGGGTCGAAACCCTCAAGGATCTTAAGCTGGGAATGGTACTGGAAGGTACCGTCACCAACGTGACCCATTTTGGTGCTTTCGTGGATGTGGGGGTTCATCAAGATGGGCTTGTGCATATCTCAGCGCTCTCCGATCGCTTTATTGATGATCCGCGTAGTGTCGTGAAAGCGGGCGACATCGTTACCGTTAAAGTGATGAGTGTCGATATACCCCGCAAGCGAGTAGGGCTTTCCATGCGCTTGGACGACGAGCCAGAGCAAGTGCAAAACGCACCGAGTGCCACGACTAGCAGCGAACCCCGCAAGCCGACGCGCAACAATCGACAGGGTGGCCAGCGTCAAGGCAACACGTCCAGCGAAGCGCCTGCTGCGATGGGAGCACTGGGGGCAGCGCTACTCAAAGCAAAGCAGGGCAAATAGTCGCGCGTCTTGAATATTTAACGGTTGCCGCCATATCCTGCTTTCTACGCTGAGTAGAAAGCAGGATAAAACATATGGCGATGCCAGCTGATTTCAACAAGGCCTGCTTTAAGCAGGCCTTACTAAGAAGGAGTGTTCACTTTGTCTGAACCTCTCACTGTGCCATCTGCGCTGACCGCCCAGGTAGAGCGTTTGCTCCCCAGCGCACGCTTAGGCCGTCTAGGTCGCCTGCGTCGCGGATTGGAAAAAGAAGGGCTGCGCGTTGACGCCAGCGGTCATATTGCTCAAACGCCGCACCCCCACGCGCTGGGTTCAAAGCTAACCCACCCGCATATCACGACGGATTACTCCGAAGCGTTATTGGAGTACATCACGCCGGTGTATTCAGAGCCTAAAGAGGCGCTAGCATTTTTATCCGACCTGCACACGTTTACCTATCATCATTTAGAAAACGAGTGGATCTGGCCCGGTAGCATGCCCTCTCGGCTCTCTGGGAACGCCAGTATTCCGATTGCTGACTACGGAAGCTCCAATGTCGGCACCATGAAGCATGTTTATCGTAAAGGGCTGGATGTGCGCTACGGGCGTATCATGCAAGCTATTGCAGGGGTGCACTACAACGTATCGTTACCCGATGATATGTGGCACGGCCTGCGTGAAATGGAAAAAGCCACCAATATTCCCTTTAACGATTATCGCTCTACGCGTTATTTCGGCATGATCCGGCATTTTCGTCGACATAGTTGGTTGTTGCTTTACCTATTTGGCGCATCACCAGCTATCGATAAAAGCTTCCTGCCGACAGGTAACGTGCCTGAAAAGCTGCAGTCGCTGAGCGACGACACCTATTACGCCCCCTATGCGACCACGCTACGCATGTCGGATTTGGGCTATCAGAATAAAGTACAGTCGCAGCTTAAAATCTGCTTTAACTCGCTATCTAACTACGTCAACACGCTGCGCCATGCCATTTCAAGCCCCTGGCCCGATTACGAAAAGCTGGGCGTAAAGAACGGCGATGACTGGCAGCAACTAAATGCCAATATTCTGCAGATTGAAAACGAATACTACAGTGACATTCGCCCCAAACGAGTCGCCAAGCACAACGAAACGCCCAGTCAGGCGCTCGAAGCACGTGGGGTGGAATATATCGAAGTGCGCTGTTTGGATCTCAACCCCTTTGATCCGCTGGGGGTCACCGAAACCCAGATGCGCTTTGTCGATACCTTCTTGATGTGGTGTCTGCTTAGCGATAGCTCGTGGATCTCAGATGAAGAGTGTGATCGTTTAGACGACAACCGTCGTTTAGTGGTAGAGCGTGGCCGCGATCCGGCGCTACGCCTAGTACACAACGGCGAAACGACCTCCGTTCGGGAGTGGGGCGGGCATATATTTGCTGAAATGGCCGAGGTAGCACGTTTGTTGGATGCAGTGGAAGAAGGGGCTCCCCACGCGGCTGCACTGGAGGCGTTAGCGCCGCGTCTTGAAGACCCGTCACTAACCCCGTCGGCGCAAGTGCTGGCGCACTTGGAAGCCGGTAATGGTTCACTAAGCGATATGCTATTGCACTTAGCTCAAGAACAAGCGGATAAGCTTAAGTCCACGCCAATGCTGCGTTCCCGTGAAGCCTTACTTGCTCAATTGATTGAGACCTCACACCAGCAGCAACACGATATTGAAGCCGCCGACCAAGTGAGCTTTAGCGAATTTCTCAATAGCTATTTTACCAAAGCGCGTGAGTCTAGAGCGCTGTCTGCGATTTCACCAGAGGATGGTCAATGACGTCATCAGCCGTTCGTCCAGCCGCGTTAGCAGGCTTCATCTTTTGCGTAGCAATGATGGCCGTAGCGTTGGGGCTTGAGCACATTATGGGGCTAGAGCCTTGCCCGCTGTGCGTATTTCAACGAGTAGCGGTGATTGCCGCGGGGATAGTGTTAGCCATCGCCGCTATTCATAATCCCAGCGGTAACGTAGGCAAAGTTATCTACGGTGTGCTGGGGTTAGCTGTGGTAGGCACGGGTGCTTTTATTGCTGGGCGGCATGTCTGGCTGCAGAGCTTGCCTGCCGATCAAGTGCCCACGTGTGGGCCAGGCCTTGAGTACATGATGGACATTTTGCCTATGCAAGAAGTGGTCGCCATGGTGCTGACGGGGTCAGGCGAATGTGCGGAAATTGATTTTATGTTGCTAGGCTTGTCGCTACCTGCCTGGACCTTGATTGGCTTTTTGTTGCTGGCGATTTCGCCTCTACGCATTTTATGGTCTGTAAAAAAGCGTTAAAAAAGTGCTAAGGTTCTGGCATATTGATTGGTATCATTTTATTAAGTAAACCGTACCCGCCAGGATTGACAGTTGACCATGGACGCGCGAGTCTAACTCTGTTGAAGGCGGCTATCTGCAAGGAGAAAGCCCCATGCTCGAAGATTGCAAAAATGCCCTGGAGCGCTGGGGGGGCGTGCATAGTTTGATCGACCGCTGGCTGGATCAGCGCCGCTCGCTTCTGGTCAGTTTTATTGAGCTGAAAGACGCCTGTGATGCCGAGCTTGAAGAAGTAAGCAAAGCGCGTATTGATAGCTTCAGCGAGCTGTTGATGGACTACATTAGTGCGGGGCACTTTGAAATCTATCCACAGTTAGCTGAAGAAGCGAAAGCATTTGAGGACGAAGCGGCGCTGCTGATTGCTGCACAGTTACTTGAGCGCTTAGAGATGTCGACGGCAATGGTGTTGGAGTTCGATGAAGACTTTGCCTCACCAGTGCGCTGCCAGCAAAATCTAGTGCGTTTACCCGCCTGGATTGATCGCTTAGCGAAAGGCCTCACTGAACGTTTTGCACTTGAAGACCAGTTGATTGTTCGCCTGCACGCCGCCCACAGCCCTAAGCAGATGGAGTCACCTGCTTAGCACTATTCAATCGTTATTTAGCAATAGCGCTGCCCCGCGAATGGTGGCTGATTAGGTAACCTCGCGCCTTAGCTTCCCGCCTATCACTAACATGCAGGGGGTGAGCAATAGTGTAAGGCCGGTGGCGAAAGTTAAGCCGCCAGCGATGGCGCTAGACATCTGGGTCCACCACTGGGCAGAAGGGGCGTTAAAACCTAGTGCCGGGGCAAATAGATTAACGTTGATGCCGAGCACCATGGGCATTAGCCCCAGCACGGTGGTAATGGCGGTTAGCAATACCGGGCGCAGGCGCAGGGAGCCAGCTTCTAATGCCGCGTCAGCGGGGGGCATGCCTTGGCCGCGCAGCTCGTTGTAGGTGTCGATCAAGACGATATTGTTGTTCACGACAATACCCGCCAAAGCGATGACCCCCATCCCCACCATGACAATACCGAATGCCTGGCCAGTAATAAGTAAGCCCATCAGTACCCCAGCGGTAGAGAATACAATGGCCGAGAGCACCAGTGCAGCCTGATAGTAGCTATTGAACTGCGTTACTAGAATCAACGCCATCAGCCCAATCGCAATCAAGAAGGCACTGATTAAGAACTGCATTGCCTCTTGCTGATCTTCCTGCTCACCCGCCACGTTCACCATTAAACCATCGGGGAGTTGATCGCCACCGGCATCCAATAGTGTCTGTAAGCGTTCGTCCGCCAAGTAGCCCTCGGCCAAATCTGCTTGAATAGTCACCGCCCGACGGCCATCAATACGGTTCAGGGTGCCGACTTTAGGGGCGGGTGTAATCTCTACAAAGTGCGAGATAGGCACCTGGCCGCGCGGTGTGTTAATGGTCAAACGCTCAAGCTGGTTGAGCGTTCGCCAGTTCTCCGGTAGGCGTACTCGAATATCTACTTCATCGTTAACCGTGGGAGGGCGGTAGCTTGCCACTTGAAGCCCCGTGGTGAGTAGTTGCACAGCACTGCCGATCGTTGTGATATCAGTGCCCATCCTGGCCGCCGCTTCCCTGTTGACGTTCACTTGCCACTCGACTCCTGGCAAGCTGCGGTTATCTTGAATATCAGTAAAGCCGCCAAGTTCACGCATGAACGCGGTAATTTGGTCAACACCTGCGTTAGCCACCTCTGGGTCGCTGGCACTGACTTCGAGCACAATCGGTTTGCCGCCGCCAGGCCCCATCTCCTGTTCACGAAACTCTAATGTAATGCCGGGCAAGTCCTGAGTCCGTTCAGCCATATCCGCCAGGATAGTGCGGGCAGGGCGGCGGTGATGCCAATCCACAAGCTGAAACTGCAACACACCAATAACATCGTTGCCCATTTGCTGGTTTGGCACTGCAAACGAACGTGCATAAAGGGCTTCGACTTCTCCCATGCCGCGTAATCGCTGCTCGACCCGCTGCAGGATGGCATCGGTTTCGTCAGCGGAAAAATCGCCGCGGGCGCGTACCAATACTTGGGCGCTATCCGGTTCAACATCGGGAAAGAAATCAACGCCATGATTAAAGCGTGCATAGCCAGTGTATAACAGTGCAATCAGAAGTAGGGCAAACACGAGTACCCAAGCAGGGTGTTGCAGTAAGCGCCCTAACAGGCGGCGGTAGCCACGCCCAAAGGCGGTGCTTTCAACAATGCGTGTGCTTCCCTCTGGGGCGGCGGAAGACGTACGCGTAAACAGCCTGCCCAGGGTGGGGAGAAATATCAACGCCATCGCCAACGACGCGAGCAGGCATAAAATCACCGTGGCAGGCAGGTATTTCATAAACTGGCCAACCACGCCGGGCCAGAAGAGCAGTGGCACAAACACCGCTAAGGTCGTGGCCGTGGAAGCAATGACCGGCCAGCTCATGCGTGACGCAGCGTTAAGCCATGCCTGATGAGGTGTTTGCCCTTCTTGGAGGTGGCGATCAGCAAGCTCACTCACCACTATCGCGCCATCGACCAGCATGCCAGCTACCAAAATGAGCGCAAACAGCACCACAATATTGAGCGTAAAACCAAATGCCCAGACCAACAGAATACCGGTTAAAAACGCTCCAGGAATGGTTAGGCCGACCAGTAGCGCCATCCGCCAGCCCATCACGGCCACGACGACAATCAGCACCAGCACAACAGCGGTGAGTACGTTATTCAACAGTTCAGAAAGCATATTTTGAACCGTGACGGACTCATCCAAGATGGTGGTAATACGCAGCTGTTCCGGCAGTAGGTCACCGGCTTGGTCAAATCGCTCCCGAACTGCGTCAATGGTCGCGATAATATTTGCCCCAGCGCGTTTAGAAATCTCTAGTACCACCGCAGGCTGGCCATCGATACGGGCAAACCCTTCGGGGTCTTTGTAGGTCGGCAAAATCCAGGCAACGTCACCGAAGGTAACCACTTGGTCTTCTTCAACTTTTACTGGCATGTCCATGACATCGTCTAGCGATTCGATAATGCCCGGTACTTTTAACGCTAACCGCCCCGCGCCGGTATCCAGGCTGCCGGCAGCCACCAAGCGGTTATTTCGTGAGATTTGATTAAACAGCGCATCGAAATCTACGCCATAGCTCTCTAACACCAGTGGGTCGACAACGATTTCTAACAGGTCTTCACGCTCCCCAGCAATGTCCACCTCGAGGACATCGGCAATGCCCTCTATCTCCTCTTTTAAACGACGCGCAATGGTAACGCGCTCACGGGTATCCAGCTCACCGGAAAGGCCGATGCTCAGCACTGGAAACTCAGAGACGTTAACCTCCATTACCCGTGGTTCATCCGCCTCATTGGGCAGACTGCTACGGGCAATGTCGACTCGTTCGCGGACATCGGAAAGCGCGGTGTCGGGGTCAAACCCCGGGTCAAATTCCAGCGTGACCGAGCCATGCCCCTCGCTAGATTGTGCGGTGAATTTACGCAGCCCCTCAATGCCCCTTAGTTCCTGCTCCATTGGGCGGATTAGCAGACGCTCACCATCTTCTGGGCTGACACCTTCCAGTGACAGTGCGACATAGATAATTGGGATGGTGACGTCGGGGTTCGCTTCTTTCGGAATGATCAGCCACGCGGTAATGCCTGCTAATAACAGCCCTACCAGGAGTAACAGCGTGGTGCGTGTACGAGTAAGGGCTGCATTAATTAGCTGACGCATGACCATCTTCCTGGTTAGCCATCGGCACGGGTACTACTGCTTCCCCCTCAGTAACTAGGCCGGCGCCAAGGGTGATGAGTTTCACAGTGTCAGGGAGGCCGGCCACGTAAGCGCGCTCGGTATCTGTGCTGATCAGCTCAATAACCGTTTGAGCAACGCGATCCTCATCCACGATGTGCTTAACGGCCAACTGACCTTGTTCGTTCAGGCTGAACAGGGCAGGCGAAAGGGTATGTACCTGACGCGGGGGAAGTGTGATAGTGAACTCGGCACTGCCACCCGCCAAGCGCTGCCTGTCTGGATTGTCCAGTGTTACTTCAATATAAAAGGTACGGGTGGCTTCCTCAGCACGGCTACTGATGAAGGAAACTTCTCCGGAAAGCGTACTGCCGTTGAGTAACCGAGCAGTCACAGGCAGGCCGACAGTAAGTTCGCCTATTTGCTGTTGAGCCACCCAGGCCGTGCCGGTTAAGCGGCGGTCATCAATCAGACGTGCCCACGTTTCACCTGGCTGAAGAAGATCGCCAATCTCAACCTGAATACGGTCCAACACGCCTTCAAACGGTGCTGTGGGGCGTGTGTCCCTAAGCTGTTTTTCCAACTGAGCAACCTGAGCAGCGCTGGCACTGAGCGCACTTTGTCGACGCAGTAAATCCGGCTGGGATATCAGCTCTCGGCGGCGTAAATTTTGCGCCCCTGCATACTCCGCTTCAGCAAGCGCGAGCTCATCGCGTGCCTGTTGTAAACGTTCGGGAAGCGCATCATTGTCCAGTATCAGTAGCGTGTCGCCTCGCTTGACCATTTCCCCCTGGGTCACAGGCCGTTCGGCGACATAGCCTGTGACATTAGCGCGCAGCAGCGTTTCACGCTGAGCCGTTAGTTGGCCTTGAAATACCTGCTGGGGAACGTAAAGCGTGCTCTGCTGCGTCACGACTTCTACGCGGGTAGCAACGTCTTGCTCAGTGGCGTCTGAATCTGGGGGCGCGTTTTGGAAGCGTTGGAAATCGCCAACGGCCAACCATATCACCAGTGCCAGTACGAGCAGGCTGGCAAGCGCGTAAGAGTAGGGGATTCGTCGCATGGGGTGTTTATTTCCGTATTAACCCAAAAAATCACACAAAGTAAGTCATGCTGAGGGGTAAGGCTTATCGACCGACACACCATAGCGCAACTGGCGTCTGGCAGCGAGTACCAAGCGGCGGCGCGGATGGGTAGTAGTCTCATGTCTGATTGAGTTTTTATACATCTGGGCATACCATCTTGGCGTCTTGAGTTCTGTCGACCCACTCTCAGACGAGAACCCACACTAGGCGAACCATCAAGGAGCAGTGATGAAAGATCCAGTACGTATTGCGATTACCGGCGGTGCCGGCCAGATTAGTTACTCTCTTATTTTCCGCATCGCCGCTGGCGACATGCTGGGGCCGGATCAGCCAGTCATTCTCCAGCTGCTCGAAATTCCCCAAGCCATGGATGCGCTGAGCGGCGTCGTCATGGAAGTCAACGACTGTGCCTTCCCGCTGGTGCAAGATATCGTGGCCACTGACGACCCCAATGTTGCCTTCAAAGATGCTGATTTTGCTCTGTTGGTAGGCGCACGTCCGCGTGGCCCGGGTATGGAACGTAAAGATCTGCTGGAAGCCAACGCTGCAATCTTTTCTGTACAAGGTAAAGCGTTGAACGATCACGCTAGCCGTGATGTGCGCGTGCTGGTGGTAGGTAACCCCGCGAACACCAACGCATTGATTGCTTCTTGCAATGCGCCGGACCTAGACGCAGGTCAGTTCACCGCCATGACGCGTCTGGATCACAACCGTGCACTAACGCAGCTGGCTCAGAAAACCGGCAAGCATGTCACTGATGTTGAAGGCATGATTATCTGGGGCAACCACAGTGCTACCCAGTACCCAGATCTGGCGCAGTGCAAAGTAGATGGCAAAGCCGCCTTCGACCTGGTTGAGCGTGATTGGTACGAAAACGACTTTATCCCCACCGTTCAGCAGCGCGGCGCGGCGATTATCAAGGCTCGCGGTGCATCTTCTGCAGCCTCGGCGGCATCTTCAGCCATCGATCACATGCGCGATTGGGCGCTGGGTTGCGACGGCATCGTCAGCATGGCGATCCCGTCTGACGGTAGCTATGGCATTGAAGAAGGCATCATTTACTCCTACCCAGTTCGTTGCCAGGGTGGCAAGTATGAAATCGTTCAAGGCTTCGAACTGGACGCTTTCAGCAAAGAGAAAATGCAGGCCACCGAGAAAGAACTGCGTGAAGAGCGCGCGGCAGTTGAGCACCTGCTCGGCTAAGCACGCTGGCTGGCGTTCTTTGAACTGTTTTTAGAACAGTGCTCAGTAATAAAAAACCCCGCAAGCTTAATGCTTGCGGGGTTTTTCAATTTGGTCACTTACGACTCACCACAGTCGTCATTCCCGAATGGGGTAATCGGGAATCCACCTTGACCTTTGCCGCTGGGGCTCGAAAACCAAGGTCAAAATAGATTCCCGCTAAGGGCGCGCGGGAATGACGGAGGTGGGAGCCTAACTACTCAATCACGCAAGCTCATAATGCGCCATTGGCGCTCTTCGGCGACCTGGCGGAGCGTGTCATCAGGGTCGACGGCAACTGGGTGCTCCACTTGTTCAAGCAGGGGAAGATCATTGTGGGAGTCACTGTAAAACCAAGCGCCATCGATCGTGAACTCTTTATCCTCAAGCCACTGTTGCAGCCGAGTCACCTTACCTTCGCGGTAGCTGGGAATGCCTGCCACACGGCCTGTGTAACGGCCATCTATCATTTCAGGGTCGACAGCAATGAGGTCATCTACACCTAATCGCTCTGCAATGGGCGCAGTGATAAAACGATTAGTGGCGGTGATGATCAGCAGCGTATCGCCTTTAGTGCGATGGCGGGCGAGAAGCTCTTCTGCCTTTGGCAAGATATGTGGCTCTATTTTGCTGGCCATAAACTGCTGGTGCCAGGAAGCCAGTTGCTCGGGGGTATTATCTGCCAGCGGCTTTAATGCCATTTCTAAAAACGCTGCCATGTCTAACGTGCCCGCATTGTAGTCAGCCATGAAACGCTCATTGGCTTCCCGGTAGGCAATGGGGTCAACCGCACCTTGCTCAAGTAAAAACTCGCCCCAGGCATGATCGCTGTCGATGGATATCAGCGTATTATCCAAATCGAAAATGGCCAGACTCACGGCGCTCCCCTTATGGTGTTGGTTAATTGTGCTGGTCGTTAGCTTAGTAATGAACGTCAGTAACGGTTTGCAAAGCGGCGAATTATCGCAGAGTCACCATGGTTTAACCACTTAGGGTGATATTGTATTGATACGCTTGTCTTCCTTGTGGAAAAATGGGGACAACTGAAAATTTATATAAGGTGATGTCCGTGATCGACGCTGACGGCTTTCGCCCCAATGTTGGCATCATTATTGCCAATAGCCAGGGGCAGCTGCTTTGGGCGCGTCGTGTAGGGCAAAACGCGTGGCAATTTCCCCAGGGAGGCATTAAATCAAGCGAAACTCCACAACAAGCACTTTTTCGTGAACTGTTTGAGGAGATCGGCTTAACCGCTGACGATGTTGATATTGTCGCCTGCACCCGGGGTTGGCTGCGCTACCGTCTGCCACGACGCATGATTCGCACCCACTCGCGACCGGTCTGTATTGGCCAGAAGCAGAAGTGGTATTTACTCAAGATTCGTTGCCAAGAGAGCCGAATCTGTATGACATCAACGCCTAAACCAGAATTCGACGGTTGGCGGTGGGTCAGTTACTGGTATCCGCTAGGACAAGTGGTGCCGTTCAAACGAGAGGTATATCGGCGCGCGCTAAGAGAGCTTTCTCCTCGCGTTCAGCGCTTGGCGCAACAAGACGACGGATAACGCGCACTCCACTGCCCAACGAAGGCAGTGAAAGCTGGCCGACAATCCCTCAGCGAGGCAAATAATAGTGAATAGTAAAACGTCCATGCTTGAGGTGCTGCGACGCGTTATTCAAGAAGTGAATGGCGCACGAAACCTCGACGCCGCGCTGTCAACAATGGTACGCCGCATACGCAAAGCCATGCAGACGGATGTTTGCTCCTTTTACTTGTACGACAAGGAGCTAGAGTCGCTGGTATTAATGGAAACCATCGGCCTGCGCACGCAAGCGGTAGGACGCGTTGTGCTTCCACTGGGTGAAGGCCTGGTTGGGTTGGTAGCCAAGCGCAGTGAGCCGCTTAATCTGGAAGACGCTCAGGCACACCCACAGTTCCGCTACTTTGAAGCCACTGGGGAAGAGCGTTATTCCAGTTTTCTCGGTGTGCCGATTATCCATCAACGCTTGATGCTAGGCGTGTTGGTTGTACAGCAAGCTGAAAAACGCAGTTACGATGATGAAGATGAAGCCTTTCTAGTGACCATGGCGGCTCAGCTAGCAGGGGTGTTGGCTCACGCACTTGCTACTGGCAACCTAGCACGCCCCGCGTTGCCTGGGGGGCAGGCCATGTTTACTGGCGTGGCGGCTTCTCCTGGGATGGCCATGGGGGAAGCGGTGGTGATTACGCCGCCGGCGGACCTCAACAGCGTGCCCGACCTTATTCCTAGTGATCAAGAGTACGAAATCGTGCGGTTGAAAGAAGCGATTGGCAAAACCCGCGATGAAATTCGTGCGGCAGCCGAACGCTTGGTGAACCGCATTTCGTCCCAAGAGCTGGCGCTATTTGATGTCTACCAGCAAATGTTAGGCGAAGCCGCGCTATCTGAGGAAGTGGAAAAACGTATTCGTGAAGGGCAGTGGGCGCCTGGGGCGTTAGCCGATGTGGTGCGCCGCCATGTGCAATACCTAGAGCGGGTAGATGACGACTATTTACGAGAGCGTGCAGCAGATATTCGTGATTTAGGCCGCCGTGTACTAGCGCACTTGCAGGAAGACACTCCTTCCACCCCAGAAACCTATCCCGATAATGCGATTTTGGTAGGCGATGAAATTAGCGTTGCCATGTTGGGAGAAGTGCCGCGGGATAAGCTCAAAGGGCTGGTATCCGTTCGTGGCTCAAGCACGTCCCACGTAGCGATTGTTGCCCGTGCGATGGGGATACCCACCGTGCTGGGTATGGTGGATTTACCGCTTCCACGCTTAAACGGTGCGCCGGTAGTGCTCGATGGGCATCGTGGGCGTTTATTTGTACGCCCAGCGCCAGAGCTAACAACGCGCTATCAAAGCCTAATTGCCGAAGAGGCTGCGCTGAGTGAGCTTCTCGAGCACGAGCAAGATCAGCCTAGTGAAACGCCAGATGGCTATGCCATGCCGCTAATGGTGAACACTGGGCTGGCCGTTGACCCTTCAGCGCTACTGAAAAGCCGTATTGGAGGGGTAGGGCTGTACCGCACCGAAGTGCCCTTTATGATTACCGAGCGCTTCCCCGGTGAAAAAGAGCAAATGCGCATGTACCGCGAGCAGCTGGAAGGCTTTGCGCCGCTGCCGGTGGTGATGCGTACGCTAGATATTGGGGGGGATAAAGACCTTCCTTATTTCCCCATTGAAGAAGCTAACCCGTTCCTGGGCTGGCGCGGTATGCGTGTCACACTGGATCATCCAGAGGTCTTGATGGTGCAGCTGCGCGCGATGCTTAAGGCATCCCATGACTTAAGCAACCTTTATGTGCTCTTCCCGATGATTACCAACGTGGAAGAAGTCGACGAGGCTATCCGCCTGTTGGACCGCGCTATTCTTGAGCTGGGCGAAGAAGGCATCCACGTTGAACGGCCCATGGTCGGTGTCATGATTGAGGTGCCGGCGACTATCTATCAAATGGATGCATTAGCGAAGCGGGTCGACTTTTTCTCCGTGGGCAGTAACGACTTAACGCAATATCTGCTAGCGGTAGATCGAAACAACCCGCGGGTGTCGAGTCTTTATGATGCGCTACACCCCGCGTTGTTAGGGGCACTGCAAGAGCTATCACAAGATGCCAAGCGTCTTGATAAGCCGATTTCGCTATGTGGAGAGTTGGCCGGAGATCCTGCCGGTGCGCTGCTATTAATGGCAATGGGGTTTACCAGCTTGTCGATGAACGCACCCAGCTTGCCGAGAGTGCGTGCCGCTATACGTCGGGTACCGATGACGGATGCTCAAACGCTGCTTGAAGAAATTATGCAGCTGGATACACCGGCGCTTGTACATGAGCACCTTAATAAGCGCATGGACGAGTGGCAGCTTTCTCACCTGTTACCACCCCGGGATTAAGACTGCCCGCTTGCATTGCTTCCACAGCTTAAGCAGTTGTTAGTGTGGTTTCACCCTCAAAACGGCCGAGCGGACCAAACCGCTGCTCGGTCATTTCTATTTGCCCGTCGTGATTTAACGTCAGCCATGTAGTGGCACGGGTACCGTACTGCTCACCGACGATAAAAGCAGCTGAAAGCTGGCGCTCCAGCGTAAGTCCTACGCCGGTATCCGGCAGCTGCTCATCGGGAGCCGTTTGCGCATTATGAAGCGCGCGCTGAGTTGTTGTACGCCACCTGTCGGCAGGGCTATTTGCCAATGCGTCGCGCACCAGCGTCAGTTTTGGCCAAGGCGTATTCAAAGTGGCATTAGAAAGGCCGTGCACGCCCGGAGGAACAAGCGAAAGTGACACGCCATGACGGCCGCGATGTAAGTGCCACAAGCGGCTTTTTGTCGCAACTAGCAGATTAAACCCAGCATAGTGCGCGGCAGTATTGCGCTCAAGGTCCTTAAGCCAGGATTCCACATCGCCATTTTGCAATGCGCACGTGACAAGCTCCCCACGACTGGGGGCATTGGCAGGTGTTATCAGGCCTGGGTCACGCACATTAGTAAGCGCAGCCACGACACCTTGCTTGCTAGCGGCTAACCATGTGCCACCCGCCTCTAAATCGCGTCCGCCTATTATGGTGGGTTGCTGCTGCCAACGTGCAAGTGGGGCGGTGGGGCGCTGATGAAACTCATCGCGATTACCTGCCAAGCGTAGCGGTATATCAGCGCCTGGCGACCAAGAAAAGGTGATCAAACACATAGGTGACTCGCTGGTGGTGGCTTAGTGCCTGGGAGGCAAAATGTCGGCTGCTAGCAGCGTGGAATGACAGCGTGGCATGACAGCATGGCAGCGTAGACGTACACTTCACTTTAATATAATCATGCACGGCCATACCATGGCTGCCTACTTATCGAGGCGAAACGAAACACCCATAGCCACCTTGGAAGGCGCAAACTATGCAACGCTATCGGCGAGAGCACTTCTGGAATGCCATTGTCTGGCCCATTTTGTGGCCTTTGTTACTTGTCCAGGCGGCATTGGTGCTGCTATGTGTGCTAGTTGGGCTTGTTATTTGGGGGCTATCCCCGAGTCAAACCTCATGGAGCACAACGCTCTGGCTAACCTTGGCGCTACTCTTAGGTAGTTGTTTAAACGTCGGTGTCTTTCTGATGCTGGTGAAGAGTCGAGCGAAGCAAAAAGATGCGTCATTCATGCAGGAGCTCGCCGAGCTAGAGCGCCATGCTGTTAGTCTTGAAAAAGTGAGTCTCGAAAAAAATAGCCTTGAACATGCGAAATTGATAGACCACAAGCGCTTGGACATGAAGCGCACAAAAATTAAGCCCAGCCTGACAAATGAGGCGCCGATAGAGAACGATGAGGCATCATTACCGTTGGAGCGTTTAGCTAACGTCAACCAGCGTTTGGTAGAGCTAATAAGCTTGGAAGAAGAGACGCAGCGTATGCAGGTAACGGCTGAGCCCGCCAAGCCCGACCAGGCGTTAATCGACGACCTTCACCACCAGCAAAAACAGCTAAAACATCTTCTGGCAGGCCGTGATCGTGCGCGCGAAGAGTCGCGGTTAAAGTCGGGTTATTTAACTGTGCTGCAGCGTGAGGCCGATACCCTTTTTGACTATCTGGGGAATATGTTGCACGCAGGTGATAGTGACTCAGAGGTGACTTATCAAGATATCACTTACGTTCGTGATCGACTGGCCGATATACAAGCGCTACTTACCAATTTTGTACAGCAAAGTGCCAATGAAACGGATGCTTATGAGTACACAATGCCAACCGTCCAGCGCCAGCTTCGCATACTGGTCGTTGATGATGGCCCTGTTAATTTAATGCTGGCGCGTCAAATGCTTGAGACTCAAGGGCTGCGAGTCGAAGGTGTGAGCAGTGGCGAGCAGGCCCTAGAACGCCAGCAGTCCACGTTTTATGACCTCGTGTTTATGGATATATTTATGCCGACCTTAGATGGGCTTGAAACCGCGCGGCGTTGGCGATCCTACGAACGCCTCAGTGGTAAGACGCGCAGTGTATTGATAGCCCTAACCGCTAATGTCGATAGCAGCGGTCAAGACATCTATCAGGCGGCAGGCATGGATGACATGCTACCAAAGCCTTACAGTCCCGAAACGTTAGTCAACATGATTACCAAGTGGGTGCCAGCGGCAAAAGGTGAGGCGAACAGTCAATGACGGCACTAAGCATCTTGGTGGGATATTTAGCACTGGGCGCGGCAGCAGGCACAATGGCAGGGTTATTTGGGGTTGGGGGCGGTTTGATTATCGTCCCTGTGCTTGTTTTCGCCTTCGGCCTACAAGGTGTTGCCCCTGAAATTACCATGCATCTTGCAGTGGGCACGTCGTTAGCCACTATTGTGATAACGGGAGCCTCTTCAGCGTTGGGACACTTCCGCAAAGGGAGTATTCATCGCCCATGGTTTATGGCGCTGTTACCTGGGTTAATGTTGGGGGCTATTGGTGGTGGCCTGATTGCAGACAACCTTTCCGGCACCGTGCTAGGCACGCTATTTGGTATTTTTGTGCTGTTGCTGGCGACGAAAATGGTGCTTGGCCTCACGCCTAAGCCGGGCAGCCTTGCGCCAGGTACTATCGCCATGACCACCGCTGGGGGCGTCGTTGGTGCTATCTCGGCGCTTTTTGGTATAGGTGGCGGTGCGATGACGGTGCCCTGGCTGTCTCGGTGCGGCGCATCGATGACACAAGCAGTGGGAACCTCAGCCGCTTGTGGCTTACCAATAGCAGCGGTGGGTGCGATAACATTCATCGTGGTCGGTTGGGGCAACCCGCTTCTACCGCCATGGGCGACAGGCTTTGTGATGTGGCCAGCCTTTATCGGGATTGTTCTGACCAGTGTGCCATTTGCACGCATTGGCGTGAGGCTGGCGCATGTAATGCCCGCCCATATACTGCGTTACTCTTTTGCAGCGCTGCTGGCCATCGTAGGTTTGCGCTTCATATTGACGTAATTCCATGCTACCAAGCGGCCGCTTTTTTCCTATTCGCCTAGAGACATAGAGACCCTTAATGATTAATTATCCGACGATAGACCCTGTGGCGATCTCGCTTGGTCCGTTACAGGTGCATTGGTATGGCTTGATGTATGTGGTGGGGTTTGTAGCAGCGTGGTGGTTAGGCTGTAGACGAGCACCGCGCATCGGGCTGACAAAAGACGATATTGGCGATTTGCTGTTCTACTGTGCCATCGGTGTTGTGGCGGGCGGACGTCTCGGTTACGCACTATTTTACGGCCTGGGGCAGTGGGCTTCAGATCCGCTGTGGATCTTCCGTGTGTGGGACGGCGGCATGAGTTTTCACGGTGGTTTGCTAGGTGTATTACTTGCCGCATGGCTGTTTGCCCGCCGCAAGAAGTTGGCATTTTTTACCCTGACAGACTTTATCGCGCCATTAGTGCCCATTGGTTTAGGGGCAGGGCGCATTGGCAACTTTATTAATCATGAACTGCCAGGGCGGGTAACGTCGCTGCCTTGGGGAATGCCATTTCCTGGCATGGGGCCAGAGCCTCGCCATCCTTCGGCGCTCTATGAAGCATTTCTTGAAGGTATCGTGCTGTTTGTCATTCTGTGGTGGGTATCCGCCAAGCCTCAAGCGCGTGGCTTTGTGTCAGGGTTATTCCTGCTAGGTTACGGCGTCTTCCGCTTTATGGTTGAGTTTGTGCGAATGCCGGATGCTCACATTGGTTATCTTGCGTTTGGTTGGTTCACCATGGGCATGTTGCTGACGCTGCCGATGATCGTTTTAGGGTTGCTATTCATGGCATGGTCGCGGAATCAACCCATCGATGCCAAGGTTTGATAAAAGGTATGTGATCATCGAGCGTTAAGGGTTTGGTAGCGCGGCGAAAGTGTCAGCGCATCCGCAGGTGGGATAGGCAGTAGAGCCTGGGTAGACCACAAACCTGTAGCAGCCTAGAATACATCTCCACACCGCCTGTTAATTTGGAATTTATGTGACTGTAACAACGCCTACGTCAACGATAACCACGCCGAAAGAAGCGCTGGAACAGCCGTATTTAGACCTAATGCGCACCGTGCTGGAGCAGGGCGTTGATCGACACGATCGCACTGGTGTTGGCACGCGCTCGATATTTGGTCATCAAATGCGCTTCGACCTTTCTCAAGGTTTTCCGTTGCTCACCACTAAAAAGCTGCACCTGCGCTCTATCATCCATGAGCTGCTGTGGTTTTTAAAAGGTGATACCAATATTGGGTATCTGAAAGAGAACGGCGTACGAATTTGGGACGAATGGGCAGATGAAAACGGCGATTTAGGCCCTGTTTACGGCTATCAATGGCGTAGCTGGCCAAACCCGAATGGCGAAAGTGTCGATCAAATCGCCAACGTATTAGAGCAGTTGCGTACGACGCCGCAATCGCGTCGGCTCATCGTGTCAGCCTGGAATCCTGCGCAGGTAGACGAAATGAAGCTGCCGCCTTGCCACTGCCTGTTCCAGTTTTATGTCGCTAATGGGCGTTTATCATGCCAGCTGTACCAGCGCAGCGCGGATATTTTTCTAGGGGTTCCCTTTAACATTGCAAGCTATGCACTGTTGCTCAGCATGGTGGCCCAGGTCACTGGCCTGAAGCCTGGCGAATTTATTCATACGCTAGGCGACGCCCACCTCTACAGTAATCATCTAGAGCAGGCGCAAGAGCAACTGGCTCGCACGCCCAAGGCGCCACCCCGCTTAGTGCTTAACTCCCAAGTAAGCAGCCTGTTTGACTTCACGTTTGATGATATTTCTATCGAAGACTATGAAGCGCACCCCCATATTAAGGCGGAGGTAGCGGTATGAGTCAGCAGGTCGATGCTTACGATTGCTTAGTCCCAGTAGCAATGATTGTTGCTATGGCGAAAAACCGCGTGATAGGTGTAAACGGCAAGCTACCATGGTATTTGCCGGAAGATTTAAAGTTCTTCAAGCGGATGACCCAAGCTAAGCCGCTGGTGATGGGGCGTAAAACCTACACCTCAATAGGTAAGCCATTGCCCAACCGGCTTAATATTGTTGTCACCCGCGATGAAAGCTTTACAGTGGAAGGTGTGCGTGTATGTCACGAGCTGCCAGCGGCGTTAGCCTTAGCAGATCAACAGGCCACCATTGAAGCCGCTGAAGAGATTATGGTGATGGGAGGGGGCGAGATTTATCATCAGGCGCTCCCTTATGCTCAGCGTCTCTATATTACTGAGGTAGATGTTGAGGTAGAAGGCGATGCCTTTTTCCCCGAATTCTCTATGGAAGAGTGGCAAGAAGTTCAGCGTGTAGCGGGCAAGCCAGCAGAAGGGCAGCCCCAATACGACTTTGTTGTCTACGAGCGGGTCGGCGACTGATCAGCGCAAAGGAGGGGACGATGGCCGCAAGTATACTGCAGTTAATAGAAACACTAGAAGCGCACCTGGAGCAGAAAAACGCTGAACTAAAAGCGTTGCGCGAAGAGAATAAAGCGCTCAAGCAGCAGCTTGCTGACCAATCTCGGCATCCTCAATTACCTGCGCAGTCAGTGGAGCCACATTTAGCCCAGCCAACGCCACTCAGTTCCGCAAAGGAAGAAACTGAAAAAAGGCGCGTTGATGGGGCGTCTGTTGGTGAGAAGATCATCGATGAAGTACCCGTTGATGAGGTGCCCGTTGATAAGAAGGAAGCGGATGACGCGACAGTGACGCAAGAGTCTCCTCTGCCGCCATCTCCCCAAGCGCTTCTCAATCAGTGGTACCAGCGCTATCCTAAGGCGTTTTTTACTGGGCATACGAAACCGCTAAAAGTGGGGATTCATCAAGACCTTGCGCAGCGAGAGCCCTGGTCAGGTAAGTTGATCCGCCGCGCGCTGGCCAACTATGTAAACCTGCCTCGTTATGTGAAATCCATGCGCGAGGGAGCAGAGCGGATCGATTTAGAGGGCCATCCAGCTGGAAAAGTCGATAAAGAAGCGGCTCGGCATGCCAATGAACGACGCAAAGATAAGTCCGTTAATGAAGCGTCAAAAGGCCATGTCTCGAAAGACCATGTCTCGAAAGCTCATGTCTCGAAAGCTCATGTCTCTAAAAACCAGGCAGCCAAACAGCCCCAGCGAATGGCCAATAAAAATCCGCCAATAGCGCAGGCAAATGATAGTGAGGTGCCCGCGGCAGGGGGAGCTCAACATGGCAGTAGCGACGTGCCTAGAAAAAACGAACGAATAGCGCCGCTTAGCCTAGAAGATAAATTAAAGGGGCTGCAGGAAAAATTTTCTGGCCGCTGAGACCGATTAGTAGCCATTGGGTTCCTCAAAAAAGCACAAATCGTAAAAAAACACTGTTTTTTTCTATTGCGTTCCCTTGGTTCACAGTATAGAGTTTGACCTGCGAGCATTGGACTATAACAAGGCTTCGTTGAGGACATGTCGCATACCACCGGGAAAAACCGGAGGATGGAAAAAAGAGCATGGCCCGCAAGCCAACTGTCAGCTTCAAAAAAGTCTGGCAGCAACGATCGAAACAGTAAGCTAGTTAAGGAACCTACATCATGAAAAAGACACTTTTAGCGACTGCTATCATTGGCGCCCTAGGTGCCTCTGCTGCCGCTCAAGCAGCTACCGTATATGACCAGGACGGCACCCGTCTTGATATCTACGGCCGTATTGCCATGGGTATCGAAGGTGGCGGTTCAGATCGTAACGATGACGGCGAAAAAATCGACAACAGCGCTGAGTTTGTTGACGTTTTCTCTCGTCTTGGCCTGCGCATGAGCCACGAAGTTAACTCTGACCTGTCTGCTTTCGGTCGTTTAGAGTGGCGCTTCAAGGGTGATGAGCGCGACACCGAGTCTGGCTTCCGCGAAATTCGTCAGAGCTACATCGGTCTGCAAAGCAACCAATACGGTACTGTGCAAGCTGGTAACTTCGACAGCTTCTACAACCAGTTTGTTTCTCTGCCGTTCGATGTTTACATCAATCGTGGTCTGGAATTCGCTGGTCACCCGAAACAGTCTCGTGGCGACTCCATCGGTTACTACACGCCGAACCTGGAAGGCTGGACTGCATTCTTGCAGCTCAAGCACTACAGCGAGCGTGGCGAACTTGAGCCGGTTCGTGATGAAGGCAACGTTGTTGCTGCACAGGGTGGTGTTCAGTACGAGCAAGGCCCGATCACTGTTGGTCTAGGTTTTGTTGACGACGTCGTACGTGGCGGCGGTAACGGCAAACTGATGGGCGGTCTGATCGGTTCTTACCAGATCAATGATCAGTTCTCTGCTCGTTTGGGCTACGAAGGTCGTAAGCACAGTGAAACATATGCTGGCCCGGGTACTAACGGTTACGACAAATGGGGTCTAGGTGCCACTTACACCACTGGTCCTTGGGCATTCAATGCTGACATCTACGACATCAGCGAAGATGGCGATGGCCCGAACCGCACTGCTTGGGCGCTGGGCTCTTACTACAAAGTTTCCAGCAACTTTGATGTTTTCGCAGAAGTTAATCAGCGTGACCAGCAGTCGTTTAGCATTGACGTGTTTGACGATGGTCGCCCAGTTCGTGTAGACCGTTCTGAAAGTGAAGACGTATACTGGCTGACAGGCGCTCGTTACCACTTCTAAGCTTGGCTTATATGCCTCGCTTGAAGGGTAAAGACTCTGCAAGTAAGTAATAAATAGAACCGGCCCCAAGGGGCCGGTTTTTTTATTGGTAGAAAAAAGTCGTAGCTACGTTGAGTTACATAGAGGGGAGTAAAAGGGTATTATGTCTTTCAAAATCATGCCTAATGGACGTTGTTACGTACCTTTGGTGCCCTGAAAGCAGTATCATTAGTGCGTTCAGTTGCTATTTACCCAAAGCTATGTTGCCAAAGCTATGCAAGTTGGTTGCGTAGAGGCGGGTTGTTAACAACTGCATATTTTTATCATTATCTCTAAAATGAAAGTAAGTAGTTGTGTTATAAAGTGCGGTTGTACACGGATTTAAGCTCAATGAGGGGCTGGTTGAAATATGCAGAATAATAAAACTTCTACAGTAGAAGACATAACGCTTGTTGAGTTTGTTGTGCTGTTGATTAAACAGTGGAAAGTGATGCTTGGTTGTATGTTGCTAATGATTTCCATTGCTTTATTGATTGCTTTTTTGAAGCCGGTGAAGTACGACTTTACTACTATGTACAGTGTGGCGTCATATGAAACGGGGGAAGGGGTTAAGCGAGGGTTGGAAACGCCTGAAGAAGTGATCGCCAAGATCAATAATGTTTTTTTAGAGCGGCAGCGGCGTAGCTTGTTATCAGATAATGTTGCAGAGCTGCCATTTGAAGTTAATGTCACCAACCCACGTAATACGTTGTTGTTGAGAGTGACTAGTACGACAGAAGATAAAAATTTACCGCTTGTCGAGCGCTTCCATACAGGCTTGGTTCAGGCGATAGAAGAAGATCAGAGCAACGTAGTGGAGGCGCTGAAAAGGAGCCTTGAATCTCAGTATAACGCATACTCAGAGGCGCTCGCGGCGGCACGAAGCAGTAACAGTGAAAGGGCGAGTGAGTTAGAAGCAGTTTATTTAGAAAAAGTATTTTTAATAGAGCGAAGAATTTCAAGTATTAACGAAGGTGAGGCCTCTCAGTTGTCAGTGAGAAGCATAGAGCCAGTCGGGCTAGGAAAAAGTTTTATAATTGCCGTAGGCTTGATTTTGGCAATTTTATTCGCGCCTATTGCTGCAATTTTACGTATTTTCATGAAGAAAGTGACCATCGCTTATCGGCAAAAACACTAATCGAGAGCAATGTTAAAACGTTAATGCCCGCTGGAGGCATAGATGGATGTAAAGTTAAAGACATGCCTCGATATCATGCTATTGATATTTTTGATTCTGTGGCCTGTAGTAGATACACTTAATGGTTACCTGCATTATCAGCAAATAGGTATATCAAGTGTGTCTGCTCCTTATAAAGCATTAGGCTTTATAGGGGTTGTTCTAATGTTGCTAGTCTATCATCCTAAGTATTTTTTTCAGCTACTAGCTATAATTTCATTAGCTGCTATCTGTGTTGCATATCATTATTTTATTTATAATGGGTCAGCTGAGAGTGTTGTTTGGTTAGTGAGGGCGCTGTTAACACTTGCATTAATTTTTTACCTGGTAAGCGAGAGCTCAAGAGGGAGCTTTTGGAGTAGAAGAAAGTTGGCTGGATTAATGCTTCTTTATTTTGTCGTTATGTCGGCGAATGTAGTTTTGGGTATGTTTGGGATAGGTGAGACACAATACGCGGGTGGGATTGGCGGAAAAGGGTTCATTATTGCTGGTAATGAAATGAGCTACTTAATGCTTGCTTCGGCGAGCATCGTGTTAATTTACCTCGCAGAACATAAGAGTTTCTTGATATTGACAAGTGCATTCTTAGTATTGCTGTTTTTCTTCCTGATGAAAGCCACTAAAGTAGCTATGCTAGGAATTTGCCTAGCTTATCTATACGCCTTGGTATTTGGTGGGTATTTCACGGTAAGGCGTATCCCAGTCATTTATATATGTAGCCTCTTTGGAGCAGTGGCTGCGCTTATGCTTGGATACCAGTTTGTTCAAGCGACAGGTTTGCTCGACCGGATGTTATTTCTCTATCAGCTTCATGGCGGTTTTTGGGGAGCGCTGCTGAGTGGGCGAGTGACTTTCGTACAGGACGCATTTAATCAACTGGTCATCGATTTTGGTTTCTTGGATGTGTTCTTTGGTGTAGGGGTAGGGCAATTGCTTACGATTAGAGGATCGTTGGTAGAAATTGACTTGGTTGATGTGTTTATTGCCTTCGGCATTGTGGGCCCCTTCGTTTTTTATTTTCCTTGGATGCTATTGGTCAAGTGGTCTATGGCATTGATGGCTCACAGTCCTAAAGAGGGACTCAGCTTTATGCTGCTTGCCATTACCTTAATTGGCGTTAGCTTAACTGCTGGGCATGTGGTTAATTCGGGAATCGCATCTAGTGTAACTGCTTTTTTAGTTAGTTATATGTATATGACTAAAGAGATTAGGTCGTCGCGACAGGGAGACGTGGTATGAAGATTCTTATGGTAGCTTCATTTGGCGGCCATTTTATTCAGCTGAAGCGACTTTATGAGCAGCTGAAAAGTGAAGCAGGGAGCAGTCCAGCGACGTTTGAATTCGCAGTAACTGAAAAAAATATTAATGTTGATGGAAAAAAGGCGCTTTATTTTGCGAATGTCCACCGGGAAAGTGGTATTCGGAAAATGTTAAGTACGCTTCTTAAGGTATTTAGATTGCTTCAAGAAACCAGGCCCGATGTGGTGATATCAACAGGAGCCCTGCCTGGCCTTATCGTATGCTTTGCTGCCAAACTTAAAGGCAAAAAAGTCATTTGGCTTGACAGTATGGCCAACTATCAAAAAATGTCATTTTCTGGAAATATTGCAAAATTTTTCTGTGATGTATGTTTAACGCAATGGGAGCACCTGGCGGCTAATGACAACCGCGTTAGCTATTGGGGGAAGGTGTTATGATTTTTATAACGGTAGGGACTCAACTGCCTTTTGATCGGTTACTCGAATACTTTGATGAGTGGCGCAATCAAGTGGGGTACGCAGGAAAGGTGGTTGCTCAAGTTGGTGAAGGTAGCCAATTCAGTAGCCCTACCATAGAGATGTTTGAAACTCTCTCAAGCGAAGAGTACTACCAATGGTTCTGTCAGGCGGACGGTGTTGTTTCTCACGCGGGTATGGGGAGTATTTTATCGTGCCTGGACCATAGAAAACGAGGTGTTTTCTTACCACGTCAGCATGCACTCGGCGAGCATAGGAACGACCACCAGCGAGATACCGCCGAGGCATTTGAGGGTAAGTACCCATCGTTAGTCTTTTGTACTGAAAAAGAAGCCTTCTTCAACGCCCTAACTAGCCTTGTGGATGCTAGTCAGTCACCCGTTGATTCAACCAGCGTCGAAACGAATAACGAGCTGGGTAGCAATATTGCGACATACCTCGGGTTGAAGGGAGCATTATTGTGAGCCGTGTTTTGCTCTGGACAAATATGTACCCTACTGAGTCTGCTCCCTATTACGGTACTTTCGTGCGCGCTACAGAGCAGGCATGGCGAAAGGAATTAGGCGATGAAAATGTAGAATTAGTCGCGATTAAAGAGAAGCCTGCGAGTGCGCTGAGTAAAATCAAGCTGTACGCTAACCTATTAGCTAGGTGCTTTTTTTCACTGTTCAGGCAGCGCTCTGGCACGATATTGGAAGTGCATTACCCAGTCTATTTCTTGCCACTACTGTATTTAGCTGGTTTTTTTAAAGCCAAGCGCTTTTATATTGTGCTTCGGTTTCATGGCACCGACTTAGATCAAATCACACGGTCGAAAATTTTTCGAACGCTCTTCCAGTGTGTACAGAAAAGGGTGGATTTATGCGTCGCCCCCTCGGAGTATTTTCGTTACAAGTTAAGCCAAGAATTGAACTTCCCCATCGAGCATGTGGTGAAGGTTTATCCCGATAGTGTTGGGAAAGATTTTGTGAATAACGAGGCAAAACGTATCACTGACGATGACACGTTTACGATTGGCTGTGTATCACGGCTAGAGCCTAATAAAAATTGCCAAGAACTACTTCATGCGTTTGCACAGTTATCTATACCCAACAAGCGCTTGATCTTTATTGGTGATGGTAGTCAGCGTGCTACCCTAAAAACGCTGGCGAAGCGTTTGAATATTGAGTCGCTGGTCTCATTTAAAGGCGCTGTTCCTCGGCCAGAGCTTCCTGGTGAATTTGCCCAGTTTTCTGTATTTGTATTCCCTTCGCTCAAAGAGAGCTTTGGGCTAGTCGCTGTAGAAGCACTGGCTTGTGGTGTGCCGGTTATCGCAAATGCCAAGCTGCATGCGGCAAACGAGTATCTTGAAGAAGCAAGGAACGGCTACTTTTACCATAATGGAGCAGAAGGGTTGAAAGACGTTATTGAAGCGTTTCATGCATTACCGCAGGGGCAGCGATTGGCACTATCTCAGCAAGCCACATTGGTAAGTGAAAAATTTAATTATGAGCAGGTCTTCAGTCATGGGGTGACTGAAATTATGAGCAGGAAGCTGGCTGGCAAAGCTGAACATGAACGTACAAGTAGCAAAGGATAACAAGAATGGGTAAGCCAAAAACAATGACGTTTTCGGAGCGTTACCCACCGCAGGTGGTCTTTCCGTTTTTTGATGTGTTCGCTATTTTTGCTGGTGGCTGGGCAGCTCACTATTTGCGCTTTGGCTCGCTTCAGCTTCATGAGCGCTATGTGCTGGCGTTACTTTGCCTTGCGTTATTGGTATTAGTCATCAACAGCATGTCGGACAGCTATAAGCGTTGGCGTATCACTCCGGTCTACCAAATGTTAGCCAAGTTAATGTTGGTCTGGCTTGCTGTCGGTATTACTGCAGCCTCGCTTATTTATTTTGCTCATGCCGCAGAGCGCTATTCACGGCTTTGGATCGGGTTCACTCTAGTTCTTTCGTTTTTAATGGCGGGTGGGGCTCGTTTGCTTGTGCAGCTAGGATTGCGGCACGTGCGCTTGCGAGGAGGTGCTCGTCGGCCTGTCTTCCTAGTAGGGCCCAGTCAAAACGTATTGGACGTGGCTCAGGGTATACGTAATGCTGCCTGGGAAGGTCATACTATCGCTGGGGTTGAGCGAATTAAACCACTGCTTAATGATAAATGTATCGAACGTATTGCTCGTCGCATCACAAAATCAAAGGCGCGTGAAGTGTGGATCTGTGTTCCATTGGAGATGGGGGATACAGTGCGAAAGCTTTTTTTCGCACTGAGGAACCATACGGCGGAAGTGCGATTTATCCCAGCGTTTCAAGACATGCACCTACTCAATCATCGCATGAGTGAAGTGGCAGGGCACTGTGCTATTGATCTGAGCGTTTCTCCGATGAGTGGTATGGCGCGGTTTATAAAGCGCTCAGAGGATATCGTCATTGGGTCGCTGATATCGCTGTTAATACTTCCGGTATGCTTAGCCATAGCCTTGGTGATCAAGCTAACTTCGCCAGGGCCAGTGCTTTTTAAGCAGTACCGGGAAGGCTCCAATGGTCGCCACTTTAAAGTCTATAAGTTTCGCTCTATGCATGTGCATGACGAACGCAATGGCATGGTCACGCAAGCGAAGAAAAACGACAGCCGCATCACAAAAGTGGGCGCTTTTTTAAGGCGCACATCCTTGGATGAGCTACCCCAGTTTTATAACGTTCTGCAAGGCAGGATGTCGATTGTAGGGCCGCGTCCTCATGCTCTGGCCCACAATGAGCAGTATAAAGAGCTGGTCGAGTCGTATATGCGACGCCACAAGGTCAAGCCAGGCATCACAGGCTGGGCACAGGTTAACGGTTTGCGTGGTGAAACGGATACGTTGCAGAAAATGCAGCGCCGAGTTGAGCATGACCTTTGGTACATAGATAACTGGTCGCTATGGCTGGATTTGAAAATTATCGTTTTGACTATTTTTAAAGGATTTATCAATAAAAACGCCTATTGAAATGCAGAGATGGAGCATGGATGTGTGGGGTCAGGTTGGCTTGCTCGTCCAAGCACTGCAATAATAGCCGCCTGTATGAAGGCTATTTTGTCTTCTGGCGCGCTTAGTTGTTATTAGGAACCCTGTTTTGATGGTGTCAAAAAACTCGCTTGCAGAGAAGAATGCATACAGTGCGCCACATGAATTAACGAGTGTGGCGGTTTTTATGTTGGCGGCGATCGCATTGGTAGTACCTAGTGGTTACTCCCTTGGGGCCATTGCTCTTCTCTTGGCGGGGGTTGGCCTGCTGATTCGCCGTGGGTTACCGAGTTTAACGACTCACGACCGCTTAATTATTGCCGCTTTAGTAGGTTACAGCCTGGTAGGGATCGCCGAAGCATGGTGGGACTCTCAAGGTAGTAGCGGGCTTGATAAGCCTATTCGCTACCTGTTGGCCGTGCCGGCGTTATGGTGGGTGCTTGCTTACCCGCCACGCCTGGCGTTTTTATGGAGTGGCATTGCTGTTGGTGCTATTTCTGCTGGTGGCTGGGCTGCATGGCAGAAGCTATTTACAGGCATCGCTCGCGCCGAAGGCCACACCCACGTTATTCAGTTTGGCAATTTGAGTATGTTGTTAGGCGTGCTCTGCATGGCTGGCCTGGGATGGGCGGTGGTGCAACGCCAGCGCAATATATGGGTAGCGTTACTGCTTGTTGGAGCTGCAGGGGGCGTATTAGGGTCGCTTTTTTCAGGTAGCCGGGGAGGGTGGGTTGGCTTTCCCATAGTACTGCTAGTGCTATACCGTGCCTACGGCACGGGATTGTCTGGGAAGCTAAAAGCCGCTGTTATTGTGACAGTAGTAGCGGCGGGGATTGTTGTATATACCGTTCCCCAACTGGGTGTTCAAAGCCGTGTTAACCATGCTGTCAGCGATGTGGCTCAATATATCTCCGGAGAAAACCGCGCGACCTCCGTAGGTTCCAGGTTTGAAATGTGGCGCGGTGCCGCATTACTTATTCAAGAAAAACCGCTGACCGGCTGGGGAAGCAATGGTTATGTGGAAGCAATGGGTCAGTTAGGGGATGAGGGCATCATTCATCAAGAAGCTGCTCAGTACGATCACCCTCATAACGAATTCATGGATGCCTCAGCAAAGCGAGGGCTCATTGGCTTGATAGCGCTACTCGCGCTATATCTCATTCCCATGCGTCTATTTGCTAAAAAGTTACAAGATGAGGATTTGTCCGTTCGGGCGCTGGCCACGGCAGGAGTGTTGCTTCCCGTGACATACATTGATTTTGGCCTTTCCCAGGCTTTCTTGACCCATAATAGCGGCGTAATGATGTACGCCTTTTTGCTAGTAACATTTTGGGGAGTTTATGCTAACCAAAGTCAGTCAGTGGTTGATGTAGCTTCCAAGCCTAATCTTTAAGTCGTTGATCCTTCGTTAGAAAAGGCCAGCTTTGTGGAAGCTGGCTTTTTTTATATTTTTTAGTGCTAAAGTGACAAAATTTAATTAATTGAATGTACAAGGTTTGTCAACGTAGAGCGTTGTCGGTTAATCCCTTACAATGATTCCGCTTCATAGCATAGGTTAACCACATTTTAAGCTGCACAGCGTAGGGCAAGGGAATGCGCCCGATTGAATCCCTGGGCGGTAGCGTGCCTTTTTACTGGAAATTACCATGTCAAATACCCCAATTTCTCTAACGCGGCCAGCTCGCATGCTGCTGGTGGCGTTAAGCGTCGCCGTGGTTGGCGGTTGCGCAACCAACTACCCCTCTGGAAGCACACAGCAAGACGCGAGGTATGTGCTCACCAATGACGCTGCCACATTATTAAAAGATGACACTCTCAACGGCTTTTTATCTCAAGCGCCCGCTGGTGGGGTGCTTAACGTTGCCCAAAGCCCCTGGGGAGATAACGTACAGCTAACGGCCGATGCCCCATATCTCGCTGCCAGTGGTCGTGAGTGCCGGCAATTAAGAGTGACAGAGCCAACGGGAAGCACGCGCGCGGCGCTCGCCTGCGAGACACCTAATGGCTGGGTACACCAACGGCTTGTAACCCATACACTTGTTAACTACGCAGTAGAAGGGCGCTAAGCATGAGTATGAAAAAGCTAACAATGCGTGATTCGCTGAAGCGTGTTCTACAAAAGCGTGGCCCACTAAAACGCACCCTCGCTTCGGTGAGTGTTATTGTAGTTGCTTCAGTGGGTACGTTGGTAGGTAGCCAGGCCTGGGCACAGTCGGTCAGTCTCTCAGACAGCATGCTACCCCAACAGAGCGGCCAGCAAAGCAGGCAGCAGCAAGAGCAAGTGGACGACACTCCCCGTGCAGATTGGCGAAGTGGCACCTACGGCCCTGTCTCTACAACTCTGCAAGACCCAGAGTCACTGACCCCATTCGGTGCCAATCTGTTTACAGGCGGTTTTCGTGGTGCCATGGGCGATGGGTTAAATGCTAGTTACCAAGTAAAGCCTGGCGACCAGATTACGGTGCGTGCCTGGGGCGCGTTTGAGTTTGACCGCGTGCTGCCGGTAGATGCTCAGGGCAATATCTTTATTCCTGGTTCTGGCCCCTTAAATGTAGAAGGTCAAAACAGCCAGCAGGTTGATAACAGCGTACGTCGAGCCATTACGTCTGTGTATCCTGAAAACGTGCAGGTTTATACCAATGTGCAGGGGGTTCAGCCGGTCGCTGTTTTTGTTACCGGCTATGTTGAAAATCCAGGCCGCTACGCAGGGACCCCAAACGACTCTGTGCTTTACTTTCTCGATCAGGCTGGCGGCATAGACCAGGACCTAGGCAGTTATCGCCAAATCCGCGTGATGCGCAACGAGCGTACCGTCGCAACCGTCGATCTATATGACTTCCTTATCAAAGGGACAATTGCCCGTCCGCAGTTTCAAGATGGCGACACTGTTGTCGTGGAAGAGCGCGGCCCAGCGATTGCCGTAGGGGGAGATGTTCACCGCGAACACCGCTACGAATTGCTAGGTAACCAACTAAGCGGTGCAGAACTGGTTAACTTGGCGCGTTTAAAAAGTGGTGTTTCACATGTGTTGCTGCGTGGAGATCGTGAACAAGGCCCTGTTGCTCAATACTTTCCAATAGACTTGTTCTATGGTCAAACCATCCGCAGCGGTGACGAAGTTATTTTCAGTGCCGACCAGCGTAGCGAAACCATTGTGGTAGAAGTAGAAGGTAGTT
The DNA here is from genome assembly GCF_013415115.1 of Vreelandella zhaodongensis. Taxonomy (GTDB): domain Bacteria; phylum Pseudomonadota; class Gammaproteobacteria; order Pseudomonadales; family Halomonadaceae; genus Vreelandella; species Vreelandella zhaodongensis. The sequence continues at coordinate 73,773 of NZ_JACCDD010000001.1, forward strand.
ATTACGGGCCTTCACGCTTTGCATTGCCGCGTAATGCACTGTTAAGCGAACTGCTGGACGCTATTGCTGTGCCAGAGAACATGACCGCTGTGGAAAGTATCTCGCTACAGCGTGAAAGTGTGCGTCAACAACAAGCTCAATCCCTGCAAGATAGCTTGCGTCGCCTCGAAACTACCTACCTTGGTGCATCTTCTCGCACGGACGAAGAGGCGCAAATTCGACTTCAAGAAGCCGAGCTAATTGAACGCTTCATTGAGCGCGCCCGCGAACTAGAGCCTAGCGGCCGCTTAGTAGTGGCTTCCAGTAATGGCATTTCCGATATTCGCCTTCAAGATGGCGACGTTATTACCATTCCGGAAATTAGCGATTCTGTACTCATCAGTGGTGAAGTACTGGTGCCACAGGCCGCTGTCTATCGGCCCGGCACAAGTGTGATTGATTACGTGGAAAATGCGGGTGGCTTTACTGAGCGCGCCGACAAAGACCAGATCCTATTGGTTCGCCAAAATGGAGCTGTAGAACACGCGAGTAATTCCCCGTTGCGCCCAGGGGATGAAATTCTCATCATGCCCAAGGCTCCCACACATAACCTGCAGCTAGCAGCCACGCTGACGCAAATACTGTTCCAAATCGCTGTCACCACGCGCGTGGCGCTTGACCTCTAGCGCTGCTAGCCACGGAAGACACGGACGCCACTGACGGCACGGAAAAAACCTAAAGACTTTTGTGTTTCGACCTTGTCCGTGTTTTCAGTGAGTGTCCGTGGCAAATTAAAAGTCGCATAATTTATTTCACTTAAAAAAGTAGCGCTATGGCAAATGTAAAAGGTGCCCCAAAGGGTGCCCGTACGCCTTGGCAAGTCACACGTAGTGTTTGGTATGCCATGTTCATGCGGGAAGCCCTTTCCCGCACGATGGCCGACCGCATGGGCTGGTTCTGGATGATTTTCGAACCAGTGGCATTTATCGGCATTATGGTAGCTATTCGTAGCTTCATACGTGGTGGCCGGTTAGTGGTTAATGCCGAGTTTATTCCCTGGCTAATCGCCGGTTTAATGGGATTTATGCTGGTGCGAGAGGGAATGTTGCGCGGCATGGGGGCGATAGAAGGCAATAGTTCGCTATTTGCCTACCGCCAAGTACAGCCAGTAGACCCCGTGATTGTGCGTGTCTTTCTTGAAGGCGCGCTGCGCAGCCTAGTATTTCTCATCTTCATTGGTGGGGGGCTAATGCTGGGGTTAGATATGTACCCAGACAACGCCGTGCGTGTAATGGGGGCTTGGCTATCACTTTGGAGCCTAGGGCTAGGCTTAGGGCTTTTCACTTCCGTTGCTGCAACCTTAGTACCCGAAATCGGTAAAGTGATCCGTATGTTCTCATTACCGCTGATGATTTTATCCGGTGTCATTATTCCACTGAATAGCTTGCCTCACTGGTTGCTTAAATACCTCATGTTGAATCCCATTCCCCATGGGCTAGAAGTGCTCCGGTTAGGCTTCTTTGAGAACTATCAGGTGGTTCACGGTACCAGCATGCTCTATTTCTGGTTGTTTACTCTCACCACCATAACGCTAGGCCTTCTAATGCACCTGCGCTTTGTTGATCGGTTAAAGGCAAAATAATTCATGCAAGTTTCAATAGCTCGGTTTATCAAAAAGTCCCCCCATTGGGCAGTAGCGCTGGTTGCTATTTTACTGGTCTCCTTTTACTGGTTCGTATGGGCGGAAGAGCGTTATGTGTCCCGTGCCACCGTAGTATTGGAAAGCCCCCAGGTAGCCACGCCGGAATTTAGCCTCTCCTCGCTCATGGGTGGCGGTGGGGGAAATACCGCAGACCTCTTGCTACTTCGCGAGCACTTACTTTCTGTCGATATGCTCCGCCTGCTGGATCAGCAACTAGGTGTTCGCCAGCACTACAGTGAGAACGGTGACTTTTTTGCCAGGTTGCGTGACTCTGAAGCACCGATTGAAGACCTGCATAAATACTTCCTACGTCGAGTAGAAGTGGACCTAGATGAGTACGCCGGTGTACTGAATATTCATGTGCAAGGGTATACGCCTGAATTTGCCCACGATATGGCGTCGTTGCTGCTAGAAGCGGGTGAAGACCATATGAACGAAATGGGGCATCGTTTAGCAGAAGAGCAAGTGCGCTTTCTAGAACAGCAAATGGTGCGCTTAGAAGATCGCTTCAGAGAGACTCGGGCTCGGCTTATTGATTTCCAGAATGAGCATGGCCTGGTATCTCCCACGTCAACGGTAGAGAGCATTAACCAAGTCGTGGCAACCCTGGAGGGTGACCTGGCTCGCATGCAGGCTCAACGTAACGCCTTAGCGAGTTTCCAGAGTGCCCAGTCCGCTGAATTGCGTCAGGCAGAGCGCAGCATTGCAGCGCTTCGCGACCAAATCATCGAGCAGCGTGACCGTCTTGCCCAGACCGCAGGTGACTCACTCAACCGGATTTCTGCTGAATACGAAAACCTCGAGCTTCAGGCTCAGTTTGCCCAAGAAACCTACTCAAGTGCCCTGGCCGCGTTAGAGAATACCCGCTTAGAAGCTGCCCGCCAGCTCAAGCAGGTTAGCGTGCTACAAAGCCCGCTGTTCCCAGAATACCCCACCGAGCCCAACCGTCTTTACAACAGCAGTGTGTTCGCCATTATCACCATCTTTCTGGCCTTTATTTTCAGCATGATCACAATGATCGTGAAAGATCATAGGGATTGAGAAACGCAAGTGTCGTAGTACGGTGTAACGAGGTTGCGAGGAACGAACGAAGCCGAGGCACCCGCAACGGCGGCTAGCGCCACCGAAAAAGGATTTTTCGATGTTAGATATCATCCACCACGGTGGCGTGGCTGGGGTAACGGGCAGCTGTCACCAGCTCATCCTCAACCATGAACACTCACTATTGGTGGACTGCGGTCTCTTTCAAGGCGAAGATGCGCAAGAAGACAGCTTCCAGCAGCTGCAAATTGAATTTGATATCAGCACCGTAAAAGCCCTGATCATTACCCATGTACACATTGACCATGTAGGGCGGTTGCCTTATCTACTGGCGGCAGGGTTTAAAGGCCCCATTATCTGCTCTATACCCTCGGCCATGCTGCTACCATTGGTGATTGAAGATGCCCTGAAAATTGGCTTTACCCGCAACGCTGAACTCATCCAGCGTTTCCAGACTCAGCTCGAATCGCAAATCATCAGTGTGCCCTACGGAAAATGGCACACCGTTGTAAACGAGTCCGAAAAGGGTAAGCAGGGCATCACCACACAAATTAAGCTGAAACGGGCTGGGCATATATTAGGCTCCAGCTATGTGGAAGTTGCTCATCAACATGGTGATGGAGCGAAAGAGCGTGTTGTCTTCAGTGGTGATCTAGGCGCCCCCTACGCGCCACTCCTACCGGCTCCTAAATCCCCCTACGGTTGCGACCAGCTAGTGCTTGAAAGCACCTATGGCGACCGTCAGCACGCAAACCGCCGCAAGCGCCGAGCCGCCCTCAAAACTGCGATAGAGCAAGCGCTTACTAATGGCGGCACAGTGATGGTGCCTGCTTTCAGTATTGGCCGCACCCAAGAGCTGCTTTATGAGCTGGAAAGCATTATTTTTGACGCCAAGCGTAAGGCCAAGAAAAGACGCGGGAATCTGCAGTGGCAAGACATGGAAATTATCGTTGACTCACCGCTCGCGGCCCGCTTTACCAACGTATATCGCCAGCTAAAACCCTACTGGGACAAAGAAGCCCAGCGTCGTCTTCGCAGTGGTCGTCACCCGCTAAGCTTCGAAAATCTCTACACGATAGAAAGCCACGAAGCTCACGAGCAAACCGTACAATACCTGACAAAAACCGGCCGACCAGCCATCGTAATTGCCGCCAGTGGTATGTGCGCGGGTGGGCGCATTGTGAACTATCTCAAAGCCATGCTAGGTGATGAGCGTCACCAAGTACTGTTTGTCGGCTACCAAGGCGTAGGCACTCTAGGCAGAGCGATACAGCAGTGCGGGCCACGGGGTGGCTGGGTAGAAATAGAGAGCCAGCGCATTGATATTAAAGCAGGCGTTACCACGATCAGCGGTTACTCAGCGCATGCCGACCAAAAGAATCTACTGAATTTTGTAAAACGCATGCGCCGCTGGCCCCACACCATACGGCTGGTACACGGCGAACATACCGCCAAAACTGCGCTCAAAAATGAACTGGAAGCGCTGTATCAGCGCAAAAGCAAACCGCTTAATATCAATATGTAATGCGGTGTAACGAGCCAATGGCATTGCTCGCAACCCCAGCACTGTTTCGAGTTACACCACCTGATTTGAAAAATGCGCTAGTCTTAACTATGTATAGCCACTGATTTAACTCAGAAATACACATCACTCGTCATGCTAGCGAAAGAATGGCTGCTAGAAACATAAATGATGGCGAGTTAATCGAATTGATAGAAGCAGGTACGGTGAAGCAGAAAGATGATGTGCGAGTCTGGGTGGCAAAACATTTTGATAATAGGCAAGACAACCTCTTATGTGTTGCAGCCGTCCTAGAAGAAAAAGTTGTAGTGAAAACAGTAATGCATCATTTTGAGTGGGAGTAAAAGTAATGCGTACTACTTACGATGAGGCAGATGATATTTTAGTGCTGCACCTCTCAGAAAAAACGACTGTCAAAGAAGTGTCTCAAGACTGGAATACGCATATTAGCTATGCAGAAGACGGGACAATCACTGAAATCGTTATTTTAGATGCCTCCAAGCAAGGGGCATGGCCTCTTTTAAAAAGTCAAGCTGCCTGAGTAGTCTAACGCCGCACCTATGATTAGCTGCACCCGCAATGGTGCCGCAGCCACCCCGTAAGGCCGGTGGCTGCAAACCAGCACCGCTTCGCGAGCCAGCCCAAAATAAGCAACTCAACATCGATAACCGAGAACGCATGAAAAATATTGCAGTAGCAGGTACGGGTTACGTAGGCCTTTCAAACGCTATGTTGCTGGCGCAAAATAACAGCGTCACAGCAGTAGATATCGTTAAAGAAAAAGTAGACAAACTCAATGCTCGGCAATCGCCTATCGAAGACGTAGAGATCAGCGACTTTCTCAACCGCGATGATCTACAGTTTTCCGCCACTTGCGATGCCGAAAGTGCCTATGCCAATGCCGATATTGTCATAATAGCCACCCCAACAGACTATGACCCCAACACCAACACATTCAATACTAAAAGTGTTGAAGCGGTCATACAGCAAGTCATTAAGGTAAATCCCCATGCGTTAATGGTGATCAAATCTACCGTGCCGGTGGGTTATACCGCGAGCGCCAGTCAACGCTTTAACACCCAAAACTTAATTTTTTCACCGGAATTTCTTCGCGAAGGCAAAGCACTTCACGACAATCTTTATCCTTCACGCATCATTGTTGGCGAACGCTCCGAGCGAGCAGAGCAATTTGCCAATATGCTCAAGCAAGGAGCCATCAAAAAAGATGCCCCCATTCTGCTAACCAATAGCACAGAGGCGGAAGCGATTAAGCTGTTCGCCAACACCTATTTAGCAATGCGGGTTGCCTACTTCAACGAATTAGACACATACGCTGAAAGTCACGGCTTAGACGCTCGGCAAATTATTGAAGGGGTAGGGCTAGACCCACGCATTGGCAAGCATTACAACAACCCAAGCTTTGGCTATGGGGGCTACTGTCTCCCTAAAGACACCAAACAGCTGCTTGCTAACTATCATGATGTGCCGAATAACATGATCCAAGCCATTGTGGATGCTAATCGCACCCGCAAAGACTTTATTGCCAAAGCCGTTTTAAAGCGTAACCCCAAAGTAGTGGGCGTTTACCGGCTGATCATGAAAGCAGGATCAGATAACTTTCGTGCCAGTGCTATGCAAGGCGTTATGAAGCGCATCAAAGCACGCGGTATCGAAGTCATCGTGTATGAGCCGACACTGCACGAAGAGACGTTCTTCAACTCCCGTGTGGTTAATGATCTCGCGGTGTTTAAGAAAGAAGTGGATCTTATTTTAAGCAATCGAATGGCTAGCGAGTTAGAAGACGTTGCAGAAAAAGTCTATACCCGCGATTTGTTCGGCAGTGATTAAGCGACCGAATAGTTTGTTACTCCCTAATGTGAAAGTTAAAATTGTCAGTTTAAGGGCTACATAAACGTGTCAACGCAATTCTTAATTACTGGTGGCGCGGGGTTTATTGGCTCTGCAGTCATTCGTGAGTTAATCCATAATACCGACCACCGTGTCGTGAATGTTGATAAGCTCACTTATGCGGGCAATTTAGAATCGCTAACAAGTGTAGAAGGTAACGAGCGCTACACCTTTGTGCAGGCGGATATTTGTGATGCACCCGCTATGCAGCAACTGTTTGAAAAATACCAGCCTGATGTGGTGATGCACCTAGCGGCTGAAAGCCACGTAGACCGCTCTATCGACGGCCCAGCAGAGTTTATTCAAACCAATGTAGTAGGCACCGCGGTTCTGTTAGAAGCAGCTCGAGCTTACTGGAAAAACCTGCAGCAACAAGATGCCGCCAAAGCAGCAGCGTTTCGCTTTCACCATATTAGCACTGATGAAGTCTATGGCGATCTGGAAGGTACTAGTGAACTTTTCAAAGAAGAAACCCCTTACGCTCCCAGTTCACCCTATTCCGCCAGCAAAGCCAGTTCAGATCACCTGGTTCGCGCATGGCAGCGTACCTACGGCCTGCCCACATTAATCACCAACTGCTCCAATAACTATGGACCATATCACTTCCCGGAAAAGCTGATTCCGCTAATGATCCTCAACGCCCTAGCAGGCAAGCCGCTCCCGGTATACGGCGATGGTCAGCAAATCCGCGACTGGCTCTATGTAGAAGATCACGCCCGTGCCTTGATCAACGTTGCCACCAAAGGCGGTGTCGGCGAAACCTACAACATTGGCGGGCATAACGAGAAAGCCAATCTCACCGTGGTCGAAACGCTGTGCGACCTGCTGCAAGAGTTAGTGCCCCAAGGGGGCTCATACCGCGAGTTAATAACCTTCGTCACTGACCGCCCAGGCCACGATGTACGTTACGCCATCGATGCCAGCAAAATAGAACGCGAGCTGGGCTGGAAACCAGAAGAAACCTTCGAAACCGGCCTACGCAAAACCGTCGAATGGTACCTCGCCAACGAAACCTGGTGGAAACGCGTACAAGACGGCAGCTACCAAGGCCAGCGGTTAGGTAGTATTTCATGAACATCCTAATCACCGGCGGCAATGGCCAGGTAGGCTTTGAACTCCAGCGCCAGTTTGCTCCATTCGGCACTATCCTGGCCCCGACCCGCCAAGAGCTCGACCTAACCAACGCCGAAGCCGTCGATGTGTATCTTGAAAAACACCAGCCTGACCTGATTCTCAATGCCGCTGCCTACACCGCCGTTGATAAAGCTGAGAGTGAGCCAGAACAGGCGAAGCGCTTAAACGCCGAGCTGCCCGCACAGCTGGCTGGTTACGCCGCGAAGAAGGGTATTTCCCTGGTGCACTACTCAACGGATTACGTTTACCCAGGCAACGGCGAAACCCCCTGGCAGGAAGATAGCCCCACCAGCCCACTAAGTGTTTACGGCCAAACCAAGCTCGAAGGGGATCAAGGGATTATCGAAAGCGGTGCCAGCCACCTGATTTTTCGCACTAGCTGGGTCTACGCCGCCCGTGGCAGCAACTTTATGAAAACCATGCTTCGCCTAGGCCGTGAGCGTGACGCACTGAACATCGTTAACGATCAAATCGGCGCGCCCACGACCGCGCGCCTAATCGCTCAAATCACCGCGTTGTCTTTCACGGTTCACGGCTCACGGCTCTCTATTCACATTCCCCAAGGCATTTACCACTTAGCCCCCAGAGGGGAAACCAGCTGGCACGGCTTCGCCAGCGAGATTTTCAGTCAAGCCCGAAAAGCAGGGGAAGCACTAACGATTACGCCTGAAAGCACCGCAGGCATCCCCACGGCAGAGTACCCAACACCCGCCCAGCGCCCGCTGAACTCACGCATGGCGCTGGGTAAGTTAGAAAGCGCACTAGGCATCACCATGCCCACCTGGAAAAGCCAGCTAGCATTAACGCTTAAAGAACATCTCAGTAATTAAAAAAACGTTATTCGCCACGGACGTCACGGACAAAACCATTTATTTGTTATTGGGTTGTTGCTTTTGACCTTGTCCGTGTTGTCAGTGAGTGTCCGTGGCTAAAAATGAAAACCCTTAGCTAAACCGATGAAAGAGCCCACTATGAGCCAAAGCTCACAAAGAAAAGGCATTATCCTGGCCGGTGGCTCGGGTACGCGGTTACACCCCATTACCCGTGGTGTATCCAAGCAGCTACTGCCGATTTACGACAAACCGATGATCTACTACCCGATCTCGGTCCTTATGCTGGCGGGTATCCGCGATATTTTGATTATCTCAACGCCGGAAGATTTGCCCCAGTATCAAAACTTATTGGGCACCGGCGAAGACTTTGGCATTCGCCTAGAGTACGCAGAACAGCCAAGCCCAGATGGCCTGGCTCAAGCGTTTATCATTGGTGAAGAATTTATTGGCGAAAGCCCCGTCTGCTTAGTGTTGGGCGACAACATCTTCCATGGACAGCACTTCTCCGACCAGCTAAAGCGTGCCAGTTCTCATACCTCGGGTGCGACGGTATTTGGCTATTTGGTGAAAGATCCCGAGCGCTTTGGTGTCGTGGAATTTGATGAGCAGGGCAGTGCTATTTCTATCGAAGAGAAGCCAGAAGAGCCAAAATCTGCCTACGCGGTGACCGGGCTGTATTTCTACGATAACGATGTAGTAAACATTGCCAAGCAGGTAACCCCCTCTGAGCGCGGCGAGCTGGAAATCACCAGTGTGAACAACGCCTACCTGCAGCGTGGTGATTTACGTGTAGAACGCCTTGGTCGTGGTTTTGCCTGGTTAGACACCGGCACCCACGATAGCCTGCTAGAAGCCAGCCAATACGTACAAACCATTGAGCACCGCCAAGGTCTAAAAATCGCCTGCCTTGAAGAGATCGCCTGGCAGCAGAAGTGGATCAGCAACGAACGCCTCGCCGAACTCGCCCAACCACTTGCCAAAACCCAATACGGCCAATACCTACAGCGCCTGCTTCAACAGAAGATGCAAAAGTAGAAGCCAAGAGATTTTTGCCACGGAATAAACGAATTTTGCCACGGACGCTCACGGAACCCACGGATAAAAACCCAAAGGTTTTTTGTTTTATGTTTCGCCCTTATCCGTGTTTTTCAGTGAGCATCCGTGGCTAAACAAATTTGGCAATGGCTAAAGGATGTTTAATGCAATACGAAAAGCTTGCCATTCCCGATGTGGTGTTGATGACCCCCCAGGTATTCGGCGATGAGCGCGGTTTCTTTATGGAAACCTTTCGCCAAAGCGAATTCGAAGCCCACTGCGGTCACCACACCTTCGTGCAAGATAATCACAGCAAATCCGTCCACGGTATTCTGCGTGGCCTGCACTACCAGCACCAACAACCCCAGGGCAAGCTAGTGCGGGTAACCCAGGGCGAGGTCTTCGATGTGGCGGTTGATATGCGCGAAAGCTCGCCAACCTTTGGTCAGTGGGTGGGCGTAATGCTCAGCGAACAGAGCAAGCAGATGCTATGGGTGCCCCCTGGCTTCGCCCACGGCTTTTATGTCACCAGTCAAGAAGCTGAGTTTCAGTACAAATGCACCGATTACTACGCCCCTGGTGATGAAGTATCGCTGCGTTGGGATGACCCTAGGCTCAATATCCAATGGCCACTGTCCAGCCATCAGCCGCCACAGCTCTCAAGCAAAGATCAGCAAGGCCTATCATTTATTGATGCACCATGCTTTAGGTAGCACATGATCGAAATACGTAACCTCTACAAGCGCTACCACAACCACCACGGTAGCGACTGGGTATTGAAAAATATCAACCTCACCATACCCCCAAATGTTAGCGTGGGGCTGATAGGGGCGAACGGTGCAGGAAAATCAACGTTACTGCGCTTAATTGCCGGTATGGATAAGCCCGAAAGGGGCGAAGTGATTCGCCACACCAAGGTGTCCTGGCCAGTCGGCCTTTCCGGCGGTATGCAGAAAAACATGACAGCCCGGCAAAACGTCAAGTTCGTTGCTCGGGTTCACGGCAGCTCCAGCGAAGACGTAAAGCGGGTTATCAAATACGTAGAAGACTTCGCCGAAATAGGCAGCGCCTTCGACGAACCCGTCAGAACCTTCTCCTCGGGGATGCGTTCACGTATTTCGTTTGGCCTATCGCTGGCGTTTGATTTTGACGTCTATATTTCCGATGAAGCCACCGCTGTAGGCGATAAAAACTTTAAAGCCAAAGCCAAAGCCGCTTTTCGGGAAAAAACCGGCAAAGCCAGTCTCATCATGGTCTCGCATAGTGAAGGCATACTCAGAGAGCTCTGCCAGGCTGGTATCTTTATCAACAAAGGCGAAGCCACCTGGTTTGATAGCATCGACGATGCCATCGAAGCTTACCACCAAGCGTATGGATTGGTTGAATCAGCGCAGCTGAAACAAACACGAAAAGACGTGCTAGACGCAAGAAATAGCTTCAAAAAAGCCAAAGCTGCGTATAAAGAGGCCAGCGATAGCAACCGCGAGCCAGACAAAGCGCTTGCAGAATTAAAACGCGATATGAATGCGAAACTAAAAGTATTGCGTAAACACAAGGCAGCGCTTAAGTCTCTCCAAGAAGCCAACGACGACGAATAGATTCTTTACAGGTGGCTATTTAACACTATGTTCTCAACACATAAAGAAAGCATCGCGCACGCTGACGACATCGCATCCCTACAAGCCTGGAAAGACTTTACGCTCCGGTTCTGGGAAGAGAGTGCGCCCACCATAAAAGAAGAGCAAAGCCGCCAGCTATTTCACAGCGGGTTCTACAGAAGCCGAGCTACTCTGTACGACCTAGCTGAAAACGACCTTAATGCCTACCTGAGCGATTACCAGTCACTTAGGCTGCAATCAATTAATCAAAAATACCAGACCGTCTTATCAGACCGAGTGTTGTGTAGCCATGTAATGGCTAACTACTTCGATGTTGAAAAGAACATCTGCATCATCTCCAAAAATGGAGCCCAGTGGATAGAATCACCGTGGTGGACCACTGAAAGCTCTGCCCCTAGCATGGTGCAGGTGCACTCTCTGGCACCCGATGACCACACGCAGTACCGCAAGATACAGCTGGCGGAGAACAGAGACTCGCTGGCGTTTCAAAAAACATTGATTAATCAGCTGGTCGAAGAAGCCGAAGAGCAGAGTGAGGCGTTGATTATTTCCACAGCGCCGGTACAGCACAGCTGGCTGACCAAGGTAAGTCCCGAAGGCTACCACCTGCTTCATGTATTATTGGTACGTGAGCCCGATGAAGGGCTACCTGAAATAGCCGCGGCTAGCTTAACGGTGGGCAGTAAGGCAAACCAGTCGAACACTCCGGCACGGGTAGAAGAAGGCGCGCTCAGTGCCAGTATCAATCCTCAAACCGGTCTAATAACAGCATGCCGTGGGCTTAACCAACAGGGTGTGATAGACACTTATTTACAGCACCCAGACACCGCCCAAACCCTTGTAGGTGAGCACTTACCTAATTGGGAAGCGATAAGAAAAGCACTGCTACGCTTCTTTGATGAATCATCATATTTGCACGTTTGCAGTCTAAGCTTTGTCGTTACCGAAACCGGCGTATCGTTTTTTGGAACCAACACCGACGTTATGGCAGCACACCAAATGCACCAACCGCTACTTGAGCACCCCGGTATTGCCAATCACTTGAATAAGGTGAGTGGCTAGTTATGCCAGCGCAGCTCGTGCCAACACAATATATGTCAACGCTATTTAAGACGCTTGAATGGCGCCTAAAAAGGCGGTTGGGCTATCAAGAGGCCAAAATTCGGGCAGAAATAGAACAGAGCGGTTACTTTCATTCAGAGTGGTATCTTGCTAACTACCCAGAGCTACTTAACGAGCCACGGGCTGTGAAAGATCCACTGGGTTATTACCTAGCGAGCGGAATACAGCAAGGACACAACCCAGGGCCAGGGTTTCATACCCAGTGGTATCTGGAAGAGTACGACGACGTACGTAATGCCTCTATAAACCCGCTACTGCACTACCTACGCCATGGCCGTCAAGAAGACCGTAGGCCAACGCCTTTTCTAGGCGGCGTGCAAAGCATAATGCACAAACAAGGAGGCGCAAACCATCGTGTTATTTATAAAACACGTAGAAGCGCAGACTTAAGCCACGTTGGCCGCATAAAACGGCTAGAGCACAGTGAAGGCGTACAAATTTGGCGTGAGTTTAGCCAAACCTTTCGAGCGCAGCAGGGAAGCCTTGCCCAGCAGGAAGCAGAGTACCTACATAACCGCGGCTTTCTGCCTAACCGCAAACGGCTTTATAAGCTTCCAGATACACGGGTAGATGCCTATATCAGCGACCTGCAAGCCAGCCTGCTGGCTCAAACCAATGGGCCAATGCAGCCGTTGCTGGAAAACACAGAGCTCCAATGGCAGCTCTATAACCATCGTGTACCGATGGTTGCCAACCCCACGGTGACTAAGAAAGCGCAGCCCACAGGGCCGGTTCTTAAAGTCATCTTAATGATGGATCCTGCCGGTGCTGGGTTGGTGCCACTCTCGGTGGTGGCTACCAAAAAAGCGACGGCCGCTACCGTGGGCATGGCGTTAAGCATGCAGCTATCACCCAACAGTGGCCGCACCCGAAGCGTAGCGCGGTTTAACAGTAGTGGAACCGTTGTAGGCCCTAGAAAGCCTGTCCCCTGGGAAAAATATCGCTACAAAGCCGCCTGGCAGCAAGCCAGTAAAGACATTATTTTTCCCATTCAAAAAGAGTCGCTTTACTCCTTTGTTCAATTAGATATTGATATTTCGACGCCCACCCCGATGCTGATTCGCCTAGCAGCGACCCCTACAGTAGAAGACTTTCAAGTACACGGCCCGTTAATGCAAAACCAAACAGCCATCGACTTCATGCGTGAGTTTGGAATATGACCCCTGAGACGATCGACAATGCCACCCAGCAGGCCGAAAAGACCCCGACAGGCTGTCAGGAAACGGAAGTGGGCGAGCATAAAGGTGCAGCTGAAAACGAGCTACCGAAAGATCACCACAAACAGTTGATGGAAAGCCTGCAGGAAACCGATCAGCTCGGGCTACTAAAACGCTTCACATTAGATTTTCACGCCGACCCAGACCTGGACACCTTAAGCGAAGAAGAGGCTCGGTTTTTTTATGAACGCGGCTTTCTACCGGAAAAGGCAAGGCTATATGGGCTCAATCGCGACAACATCGATACTTACCTAAGCGATGTTCAGCGGTGGCTTACTCGCCTAGTCAATGGTCCGTATAGCGTTGTTTTTAACAACAAAATACTGTTTGACCAAGTGTTCGGTCAATATTGCAATGTGCCACGCACGGTTGCGGTATGTCGGCAGGGAAGAGTTATCCCCCACACCGACCTATGGCAACAAATAGAAGCTGGCCAGGCGGGCCCACTGATGCTGGTGGCCAAACCCTTGGGAGGGGGAGGCGGTGGAAGTGTTTATTTTATTCGTATAGACAAACGCCATGCCGTGGTAGAAACCAACGATGCCACCAACCCGCGCTTTAGTGTTAAAACTGAAGCGCTAGGGGAAGTGTTCAGTCGCCAGCGGGTACCGTTCATTATTAATGAATATGTACAACAAGGCGAATTTTCCAAACGAATGTACCCACTCACCGTAAATACTGTGCGTGCGTTAGTGGTTCGTGATGCAACAACGGGCGAGCCTTATTTAGTACGCGCTGTATTAAGAGTAGGTAATAGTGAATCTTATCCCATTGACAACTTCTCGTTAGGTGGGCTAAGCATAGAAGTGAACAAAGAAACAGGGGAGTTAGGCCACGCAGTGGCAGCGGCTGGCCGATTTACTGGCCAGCGGTGGGCAACGCACCCAGATACTGGCGAAAAGATCACAGGTGCTTATATTCCTAACTGGCAAGAACATAAAAATAAACTGCTAACCTTGTTCAATAAGCTGCCGTACCTGAAGTACTGTGGCTTCGACTTAATACTTCAAGATGACGATTTTGTAGTGTTAGAGGGAAATAGCTATAGCCAAGTAAGATTATTCCAGATGCATGAACCTCTCCTGATTGATATAGGGTATGTAAGGTTTCTTAAAGAAAAAGGACTTTTAGCTAAGTAATATGCTATGGCTCTGCGTAGACTTTAAGCAAGACTTAGCAAGAATCCAAATAATAGCCAGCGGGGTTAAGAGTGAATATTATGTTAAAGCCGAACGACGTTGTTGAAGATAGTTTATCTGGTGATAAGTTGAATATTGAAGGGTGTGAGCTTTTTGTCTATAAAAAACAAAAGTACTCTAAAGAAAAAAAGCTTCCAACATATTCAGTGGCTATCAACGCATCTGTCGGAAGTAAAAGAGTAAGTGTTGTTCGGCATGGCTATATAATGAGCAAAGTTGGTCGTGTGCCATTACTAAATAAAAATATGTCTGAATGTGCGCTTGAAGACTTTCCAGGTGAGGTTGAGCTGAATAGCCTTAACGTCAAAGATGTAAGGAAAGCGCTGTACTTGTTACGAGATGACGCTTGCTTAAATGCGGTTAATGAGAACAGTGATGAGTTAAAAAGCAGTTCAGAGTTATTGGATAACGAAAATGATGTTGATCATTTGTTGTTAATGGAAAGGGCTAAAGCAAGGCTTAGGCCGTTTAGGCTAGCGATCAACGATCTTATTCGTTTCGTATCGAATGAAACTCGAAACTCTGATTCTGTGGAAGAGTGTTACGTAGATGGAGAGCAGGTTTCAAGGAGGTTCTTTTTATCTGAAGTGTTTAACAGAATTGAAGACTATACAGCTTACCCCCTTCCAGCTAAACCATTTATTTATGGAAAAGAAATAGTAGAGTATTCTGATTTTAAAGAGCTAAAGCTTCTTAAGAAGAATGGCACAAAGGGTTTTCTCTTTTATTATTATGCTCTTGGCTACGGGCTTTCCGCTACAAGATTGAGTAAGTTTAGCCTTATTGCAGAAGATAAGCATCGGAATAATATGCTTTATAGTTGGAGCACATCCCAGCTTTCGAGCATTGTTTCACATGCATTTTGTGTTGATAAGGAAGCAACACGGCAAATTCTAAATGAGCAGAGTTTACCGGTACCTGCAGGACGTGCTTTTGAACCAAAAGATATTACATCTGCATTAGAATATGCAGAGTTAATTGGTTACCCCGTTGTATGTAAACCTCTGAATGGCTCTAAGGGAGAAGGGGTAGTAGTTAATATAAAGAAAAAAGAAGAGCTGTTAGCCGCTATAAAAACTCTAGAGCGTAGTGTTTATAAAGACAGTGATTTCATTGTTGAAAAATATATCAAAGGAAAAGATTACCGTATTGTAGTCGTCGGCAATGAAGTGAAAGGAGCGCTCTGTCGCGAGCTAGCTTCTGTAACAGGTGATGGTGTTCACAGCACAGCAGAGCTAATGCTTGCAAAGCATGCATGGAGAATGAAGAACCCCCACTTTATTGAGCGCTCTGCATTCATCGAAGAAGATAGTGCTTTCGGCAATATCAATGATTTTTCCGTAGACCTTTTACGTGTTCCAGAACTGAATGAGCACGTGGTATTTGGAACAAGCTGTAACCTTTCACAAGGTGCAGATTCCGTAGATGTTTTAGACGAATTACATCCCTCAATTAAAGAAGCTGCAGTAAAAGCGACAGAAGCAATTCCTGGATTACGATATTGCGGGGTTGATATTTTAATTGAAGATCATACAAAAGACATTGCCTCTCAGTCGGCTGCTATTATTGAGTTGAATGCGAAAGCAGCGATTGGTAACTGTGAGTACCCCATGTTTGGCAAGCCGCGTGAGGTTGTTAAATCAATATTTACGACGGTGGCCGAAGACTTTGGTATTGATATTCCAAAGGTATTTAATGAAGGGCACTGCAAAGTGGTTTGTGAAGTAAAAGGCTCTATAGATAAAAAAGAATATGCCCGTTGGGCCTACAGATCGGCTAAACAATTAGGTGTGGATCTTAAAGTAAAAGAGTTAAACAGCCCAAAAGTTCACATAGAGCTAGAAGGCAGTGTGAAGGTGGTGGCTATGATGGCAACAAGGCTAGTCGTTGGGCCTAGGTCTTCAAGGCCATACTCAGTTAAAACCCGCCTGATTGCTTAATTATTATATTCAAGGGATAGAATATGAACACTCAAATAAGTGATGTACGAAGCGAAAATTTTGATGGGTTTAATGTTCTTTGCCAAGCTTTACTTTTTGGTGCGAAAGTCAAAGTTATGCCTGGGCAGCTTTTTTTGATTGAAGGTGAAGATCAAAAAGAAAAGACAGCATTTGTACACAGTGTTGCACTAAGTACACGGTTATCGACTATAACCTTCGTGCTTCAAAAACGATTTCGTAGAGCAATCCATCAAAGGAAGAAAGTGCCAGTTCCTGTAGGTGCTACATTCTCTTACTTTGCGAAGAAAGATCCTATTAAGTACGCTAAAAAAATAGGTTACCCTGTTGTTGTTAAGGAGGTGTTTGGCGAGAATCCTGCATTCGCAGTTTATAATGTTAATAATCCTGAAGAGTTGGTGGAGGCCATAGCGAAAGTTAAAGCACACTTGCCTACTACTGCAGAACATGAGCCGGCATCTTATGCACAAACCATTAATCTTTCATCTGCTGAAATGGATGAGGATGGAACACGCACAAAATCTGATAAAGCTAGGTTTCTAATAGAGAAACAACTCCAAGGAGAACACTACAGATCTTATGTTGTTAATGGGAAGCATGTTTTAACTTTACAAAAAGAGAGTAATGTTAAATATGAGGTTGAACCTCCTGAAAAAGTGAAACACATCGCAGAGCAAGCGGTTAGTGTTATTTCTGGCTTGGCTAATGGTACGGTTGATATTGTTAGTGATATGTCTGGGGGGACTTATGTGGTTGAGCTTTCTGAGAGGTTTATTATTCCAGACGCTTGCCAGAACCGATTATCTGTTTGCGATAAGGTTTTTTCAAATTTGCTTCTTAGCGAAGTGAATATGGCTGGTTTAAAGCTTAGAAGCAAAAAAACAAGAGGTACTTATAATTTTAGTTTTTATGGAATTACAAGTTCTACTGACTTTGTTTCTTCATTAACAGCAACGGCAGCTGAGCTAGGGGCTAAATTATCCGTTTTATCAATTGATGATGTAGCGGGTATGGTTGCTGTCTCACTTAAAAGTGAAGCGATTCTTTCCGCATTGTTTATCGAAAAAGTGTTCTATGGCCATCATATTTCAAGTTTGACGGTTGAACGAAAAAAATCGATTAAGAAAAAGTTTCTATTTGGTTGATAATGAGTAGTCGTGTGAGATAGTGCTTATATTAGCCAAGCTAAACTCTTTTTATTTTTTATAATTTAAGCTGATATTTTATAGGTGAGGTGCTTGGAATGTTATTAGCAAGAGAGTGGCCGGAAAGTTTTTCTGAAAAAGTGGTTTCAAAAGCTTTTGGAAATAAGCTGTGTAGTTATGCTATTTCGCTAGAAGCTTGGAGGCGCGGTCTTAGTGTTACAATTTTAGATTCTGAATATGATAGGTATTTGATAGAAAGCAGGAAGAAGTCTATTGTTTTTAATCGGTCGAAGTGTTCTTTAACGACCAATGAAGCGGTATCTTTTATTAAAGATAAACAAGTAGCCCGTAAGTTGATGCTAACAGCAGGCGTTGAAGTTCCTCCTGGGAAGCTTTTTCCAGCTTCAAGCGGTGACAAAGATGTTATTGATTATGCTGAAGAAATAGGTTATCCCGTTGTAATAAAGCCCCTGAGTGGTTCTCTGGGGAGAGGCGTTTTTACTGCGATACAGAATCAAAAAGATTTGGTCGATATTTTCAAGCATTTAGCCAATGATTTAAAAGTTAAGGAAATTGTAGTTGAAAAGCACGTTGAGGGAGATGATTACAGGGCCTTCGTTGTTGGCGGTAAAGTTGTGGCCGCAGTTAAACGAATTCCTGCAAACGTAGTTGGAGATGGATCTCACTCGATTGAACAACTCATTTCTCTGAAAAATAAGGATAGAAAGAAAAACCCTTTCTTATCTAAGGGGCTTATTAAGAAAGATAAAGAAGTGTTAGCTAAAATTGCAGCCTCTGGCTACACCTTAGATAGTATACTTGAAAACGGCAAGGTTTTGTTTTTAAGAGGGAAAGCAAATGCTTCAGCTGGGGGAGACGTTATAGATGTAACTGATACACTTCCTGAAATAGTTAAAGAATCTGCTGCTAAGGCTATTTCTTCTATTCCGGGGCTGGAATACTGTGGTGTTGATGTACTGTATGACGAAGCAACTAAGCGCCATGCAATTATAGAAATGAATTCTAGGGCGCAAATAGGCGTGAATATGTACCCTACAGAAGGTGTAGGAAGAAACATTCCAAAAGCCATTATTGATTATTATTTTCCTGAAGCACCGATAGTACATGAAAAGTCTAATCCGAAATATATATTTGATTTGGATTTGGCACTTCATCCCATTAAACTTGGTGTGGCTAAATCTGTCAAACTTGCGCCAATAGCTAGACAGAATATCAACAAAAACTCACTAATAAGTAATTTTTATAAGTTTGAAAAGGGGTGCAGTATTAGTCGCATAGCAGAAGCAAGAATTTACAAGCTATCTAAGGAGTTAAAGGTGGATGGCTTCATCAGGAAAGACAAAGATGATACGTTCTCAATGATGGTTTCTGTAAATAAGTCTAAAGAGAAAGAGTTTTTAGCTGGGGTTTGTGAAATACTTCAGACAAAATGTGGTACCTCCAAAAAGTGGGTAGGGTTAGTTACTAAAGGGTTTAGATTCTCCTCCTAATGTTTTTTAAGTATTTGTGGTGGGCTTATGCCCACCATAATTTTTTAATTGAAGTGTTTTCTATATGGGGCTTAAATATTTAGCAAGCCTCTTTTGTATATCTGAGTGATAAAGTTGAAGCTAAAAGCTCCATGTGCTTTCAATCTTTATTTAGTATTTTTTTCTTCGGAAACTGGGAGTGTTTATGATATGTAAAGTTGGAGCGGTAGGAGATATCTTACTTCACGGTAATGTAATACGTTCCTGCAAAAGTGGAGATGATTATGATTTTTCAGCTAAAATGGGTTTAGCTGAGGCACTTTTTAAAAATTTTGATATCTCGATAGTCAATCAAGAAAGTATAGCTGCGGGTTCAAATTATCCCATAAGCTCATATCCAAAATTTAACTCGCCAACTCAAATATTAGACTATCTAGTATATATGGGCGTAGATATAGTTAATGTCGCGAATAATCATATGCTCGATTTTGGGCAAGATGCTTTATCTAGTTACATATCTAATTTGAAACAGAGAAACCTTGAGTATGTTGGTTGCGAAGTCGACGACTCAACAACGTATAAAGTGATTGAAAGCAATGGCATTAAGGTTGCTTTCATATCTTATACAGATGGTTCGAAATTACCTATTAAGACAATTAATGAATTAAATATTAATTATTTTAAAGGTGAAAGTTACGCGATGCGTATGAACCATCGATTGACAAAAATAAAAAGAGATATTAAGGAAGCAAAAGCACATGCCGATGCTGTTATATTATCGCTTCATTTCGGAGAAGAATACCATCGCCTACCAAACTCATTTCAGCGTGAGGTGGTTATAACCCTAGCAGAGACCAGTGTTGATGTTATTATTGGTCATCATCCACATGTTTTACAACCCACAGAATGGATTGAAAACTCCATGGGTAAGCAAGTTTTAGTGGCTTATTCTTTGGGAAATTTCTTTAGTGGTCAAGGTGGCTTATATCGCCAAATCGGAGGATGTTTTTCTTTTGATTTGAGAAAAGTGGATAACGAGTGTGTTGTCGAGAATGAGTCGATAGAGTTTACCTATGTCGATGTTTTTGGAGACCTTAGTTTAAAGAAATTATCCGATTTAGCCGATCAAAATGAGATTTTGCGGACTGGGCGTGGAAGGGTTCACAACGCCAAATCTATACACGACAAGTTGAAATCAAACTTTACTAAATTTAATTCAAGTATAACAGTATATTAGGTGATTATATGGCAAGCGAAAAAGCAGTATATCCAATACATGTTAGCCCAAAAATAGTAAAGCAAGGTTTTGGTTATAAGCTGTGTGGTTTTTTAATCGCTTTAGAAGCATGGAGAAGAGGGCTTACCGTTAAGCTTGAAGATGCATCTTTTAAAAGGTACTCAATTAGCGATAACAATACTGAAGTTAGATTTATTCGTTCGAGGTCATCTTTGACCAAGAATAAAGCTATTGTCATCACTAAGAATAAACAGCTGACTAGAGAGTATCTTCAAGCTGCTGGTGTTCCGACTCCAGCAGGTAAGCTATTTGAAAGTTGTAATCTTAAAGATATCGAAAAATTTGCCTCTGAAATTGGTTTTCCTGTTGTTTTAAAGCCTCTTGATGGATCTTTGGGTAATGGTGTTGTTACCGATATTTCCGGGTCGGAAAGCTTAGCTGAAGCATTTGATTATGTCCATAATAAGCTTGGATTTAAAAAGTTGGTTTTAGAAAAGCAAGTGTGGGGAGATGATTTTAGAGCTTTTGTAATAGCAGGTAGAGTTGCTTCAGTTGTAAAAAGAGTGCCTGCAAATGTGGTTGGAGATGGCAAGTCTACTATTTCAGAACTAATAGATCAGAAAAATGCTGAGCGAAAGCTCAATCCCTTTTTATCGACTGGCTTAATAAAAAAAGATGAAGAGGTTAATAGGTATGTAGAAAAAAATGGTTTTACTATGTCTTCAGTTATTTTGCAAGGCGAAAAGTTAAGGCTAAGAGGTAAAGCAAACGCTTCTGCTGGTGCAGATGTTATAGATGTTACCGATTCAATACCAGAATTTGCAAAGGATGCTGCTGTTCGTGCGGTTTCATGCATTCCAGATCTTGCATATTGCGGTGTTGATGTCATGTATGATGAGGCTACTAATTCATGCCATATTATTGAGTTGAATGCTCAATCCCAAATTGGTGTTAATATTTATCCTAGTGAAGGAGAGGGGAAAGATTTAGCGAGGGCTATCGTTGATACATGCTTCCCTAATTCTCCTTATATAAAGAATAAATTTGACTCTAAGCTCGTATTCGATACTAGTTCCCTAAGTAAGGCTTTCATGTCTCACTCTGTTGAGAAGATCGTTCTCAGGAAGCCTTCTCTTGCTAATCTAAAAAAGATAAAGAGAAGCTACTGTGTGTTTTCGACATCAGATGTTTTGTTAAAAAAGAAAATTTCGGTTTTGCTAAAGGATCACAATGTTGATGGTTTTATAAGCAAAAAAGATAATGATTTTCAACTTATGGTTTCTGGTGATGTTAAAGAAGTGGAATCTTTCTTCGGTAAATTTTTTGATAGTTTGTCCGAGGTTAATTTAATGTTCACCAAGAGGTGGGTTGGGCTGGTTAAGAGTGGTTTCTTTATTAATTTGAGTTAATTTTAAAGCTCAGTGAGTGATGAAAAATTAAATTGTGAAACTCAATCTCAACCGGTCTGACATGAATATTTATTTTAGCTCCAATGCTGGTTTTCATTAACTTAGTTGTCTGCCTTGGGGGCTAGATAGTTCGCGTAATAGGGCCCCCATCAAAATGACTAATGTTATGTTTTAGCTAGTTGTTATATCGTTGCGACGATTTCATCTAGCTGTTGTAATAGCTTTGCTACTATGCAGTTAGTAGTTTGATTAGTACTCACATGGTCATTTTCAATGAGTGAATCCTCTCTTCCCTCCTTTTGTAGATTTCTTCAAGATCCCAAAGGGCTTGCCTGGATGCAGGCTTCTCACCCTGCCCGTAAAGGAACCTTGCCTGCGCCGCCTTCATTTCGCTCTGCGATGGATGTGCTGGTGCGTCGCTACCAGCGGGAAGAGCAGCAGCCCGGGGTTACCAGTTTTGCTGAGCTGGCGGGGAATCGTGGTTGGGTGGCAAGCCAAATGCATGTGCTTGGGGTGCCTACTGCGAAGATCTTAAAAGATGACTTTTCACTACAACAACTGCGCGATGTGTTGGAAGGCGTCGATGCGTGTGTGATCAAGCCAAAAGAAGCCCATAGTTCCCGTGGGGTGCTTTCGTTAAAACGGGTGGATGAGATCACCTTCGAATGCTTGCAATTGCGCTGCCGCTTGCGTTTGGTGGATATTCTTGAGCGGCTTTATCAGGAAATGCGCGACCACCAGTTCCCTAACCACTGGCAGTTGGAAGAGCTATTGCTACCCCCTGCGGGGTTGCTTCGCCCGGTTGATGATTTTAAGTTTTATGCGTTCCGTGGCCGTGTGGGTTTAATCCTACAGGTAGCCCGTCAGCCAGAAGGGCAGTATTATCGTTGGTACGACCGTGATTGGCACCCTGTTGAAACAGGTAAGTATGCTGAGGCGATCGATTCGGCCTTGCTCCCCCCGCGCGATCCCCAAGCGCTGTTACGGGTAGCGGAGCAGGTTTCAGCGGTGTTGCCTACTCCGTTTTGCCGAGTGGATTTGTATGAAGCACGCCAGGGGCCGGTGTTGGGAGAGCTCACGCCGGTACCCGGTACTTACCACGCCTTTGGTGAACAAGCAGATCTTTACCTGGGTGCAATGTTTGAACTAGACAATGGGGCAGCTGGTTTTTAGGCTAGAAGACACACTAATAAAGAGTGTTTTGAATGACAAACTCCGTTGTATTGCCCTGCTATAATCCTGAAGTGTTACTTAATGTTTATTCTGACGAGTTTAGTGATTTAGCTCGTAATGCCCATGAAGCCCATTTACTTGGGCCATGGCTAATTGCCAGAGCAGCTGAAAGTGAAGGAGCTGATATTACCTGGTTTAGCCGCGCTATCTTTCTGGCAACATTGAACGATGTGCAGGTACTTTTCTGGGATGTGCGTGCCAATGAAGCTGCGGTAGGGGCCAAAATTGCCACCCACAAGCTGTTTACCCATCGCTTTTTAGATAGAGCCAATGTGCCCAAACCACGCTATAGCGTAGTTTACAGTGCACAAGGCGCTGTGAAGTTCGCTGCCAAGGTAGGTGGTGCCGTAGTGGTTAAGCCGATTAAAGGCACCCGCGGGCGTGGAGTAGCGATAGGGCTTGAGAGCAAAGAGGATATTACAAAAGCTTACGAACAAGCTAAATCATCCATCGGTGTGTTGGTAGAAGAACAGGTTAAAGGTACCGAGTACCGTTTTTTTGTATTGGGTGATGAGGTGCTTTCCGTGCTGGGTAAAACCCCCGCACATGTGCTGGGTGATGGCTCCTTGTCGGTGAGTGAGTTGGTCGATGCTAAAAATGAGCTTCGCGCCCTAAACCCTCGTTTAATGACCAGCCTAATCCCCAAAGACGATGTCGTTGAGCAAAACTTAGCCAAGCAAGGGTTGGCTTGGGATAGCATTCCGGCTGAAGGGCAGGAAGTAGTACTTCGTCATGAAGCGAATATTTCGTTAGGGGCTGATTCATTTGATGCTACTGACAGTGTTCCTGACATAGCGAAAAAAGCGGCTATAGAGGCCGTTGCGGCCATTCCCGGTTTGGATTGGGCGGGGGTCGACGTCATTGTAGATACATCCACTGAGTCTGCACCGGCGGCGTACATTATTGAGGTGAATACTGGCCCTGGCATTGGTGGCCATCACTTCCCTATGCGGGGTGCGCCTAGGGATTTAGCTACGCCGCTTTGGCGGCGTGCTTATGAAAAGCAGAAGGCACTCGGGGGGCAGTTTTCTATTGCGCCTATTCATGCGTCGTTGCCTGAGCTCTGCCAGCGCCTTGTTTCGATTGAAGGCAAAGTGCAAGGGGTGGGGTTCCGTAAATGGTTACGCCGTGAAGCCGCGGCGCTTAATGTGCAGGGGTGGGTGCGTAATCGTAAGGATGGCACAGTGCAGGCCGTGTTGAAGGGAGACCGCGCAAAAGTGGAGCAACTGCTAGGTAAGTTGCACTTTGGCCCTAAGGCGGCCTCGGTGGCAAAGGTTTCCATCGCTCAGCATAGCCGTGAACTTACACATCCCGGTTTTATAGTAATGAAAACACGCTAGTCCATGCTGCAATAGAACCTCTGACTATTTACGATGCACACGCATCCATGAACCAGAGGTTCCTTTGGCATCTTGGTCGGTGTGATGCTCATTTACCCCGAGAGTCGTTGATTAATAGTGGCCATTATTTCTTATTTAAAAGCGCTTTTACCCTTTACTAGTGCCAAAGAGCGCAACGATATGCGTTTACTAGAACAGCATGGCGAGTTCGAACGGCGCTATTATCAATCGCAACTGTCGGCTTGGCAGCGGTGGCTGTGGGTAAGGCCACAGCTGCATTTCCTGCGCTTGGGGTGGCGAAAAGGGTTAACGCCTAGCCCACGGTTTGATACCCGGTGGTATACCAGCCGCTACGCGGATATTGAGCGGGCCAAGGTTAACCCGCTACTGCACTTTTTGCGTCATGGTATTCACGAAGGGCGCCTACCTTCCCCAGAGGGGCACATCAGCGATTTCCCTCTGTTCCAGGAGCAAGCGGTTTGGTTGCATCACCAAGCTTGGCATGGCCACGCCGGTGTGGCGATTCCTAAATTGCAGACGTTAGCTGCTCAGGGGCAATCAGCAGCGCTTTGGTATTTGGCTGGTTGGTACTATGGCCAGTCGCGTTATGAGCAGGCGCTTCACTATTTACAAACGTTAGCCGAAGGGGATGCTGGGCGGTACCAGCCAGCGGTACCTCATGCGCTGTTGAAATGTTATGTACGCTTGGATGAGCAGACAGGCCTAGCAGCACTGCGCAAGAAGCACTCCTTTGCTACCAAAGGGTTGGATAAAGCGATGCTGCAGCTAGCGTCGGTTGATCTGCCTTTAGAGCAGCGCTTAGCGCCCCTAAACCAGTGGTTAGCCAAACGTAAGCTGGTACCCCTGTTGCCGGTGGAATCGAGAAGAGGGCTAGGGCAGTTAAAAACACGCCGCGTGCGTACCAAGGTGCGTCGGCGTATGCCGCTGGTCTCGGTGGTGGTGCCTGCCTATAACGCTGAAAATACGATTACGGTGGCGTTGAAGTCGCTGCTGGCACAGAGCTGGCCCAATATTGAAATTATTGTGGTAGATGATGCCAGTACCGATGGCACGGCTAAGCGGGTAGAAAAGCGGGCGCGGTTAGAACCTAAACTTACGTTGATTCGGCATGAGAAAAACCAAGGGGCTTACAGCGCTAGAAATACCGGTGTAAAAGCTGCCAGGGGCGCATTTGTTACCGTGCATGACAGTGATGACTGGTCGCACCCGCAAAAGATTGAGCGCCAAGTGTTGGCGCTCATTCAGCGTGCCAATGCGATGGCCACCCAGTCGTTTTGGGTGCGGGTAGATGAGCACTTACGGCCGTTAGGGCCATGGCATTTGTGTACCGATTGGTTGGAGCCTAACCCTGCGTCTGTCATGGTTCGTCGAGAGGTATTTGACACCTTGGGGTTGTGGGATGAAGTCGCGGTAGCGGCGGATAATGAGTTTGTTGAGCGGTTGCAGAAGCATTATGGCGTTGATGCATTATTTAAAGTGGCTGCCGATGTGCCCTTGGCATTTTCGTTAGTGCAGGCTGCTTCATTAACCCAGCGCAAAGCAACCCATGTGCGCACCATTCACTGCGGTGTGAGGCACTTATATCATCAAGCAGCAGCGTGGTGGCGTAAGCGCCAAGTGGTGCCGGTGATGTCTAACCAGGGGCAGCGGCGGCTTTTCCCGACGCCTCTTGGTAACCACCCACGGCCCTGCATGGATTATGACATTGCTATCGTGGCGGATGTGTCAGCACGTAACCCTAAGCTTTTGCAGTTACTGACTACATTGTTACGGCTGCGCCAAGAAGGCTACTGCGTTGTGGTTTGCCCTTGGAGTAGGCCAGAAGATTTTAATACCCGCTGGCTGGCGGATGATATGTGGGAGCTGTGCCACGAAGAAGGCATTGCCGTTGCTCATGGCGGTATCACGTTGCGCTGCGGTGAAGTGCGTGTTCAATCGCTTGGGCCTGCGGTTAGCTGGCCAGATAGCGTGCCGCAGCTTACCATGCGAGAAAGTGTGCGTGATCTTACTGGTAAGCCGATTCCGGCCGCTCAAACAGAATCGCTGAAGGCGTATTTGGTGGGCGGTGGCCGAGTGGTGTTATGACGGCATGGCAGGCGGTTAGAAGCTTGACGTGGGCGCAGCATAAGAAGGGGTGGCGACAGCATGGCTGGCGCTACCCTTTTTTGTGTTGGGCAGTAGCCCGCTTGTTTAACGAACAGTGGTATTTGCAGCATTACCCCGATGTGGCGGCTGGCGGGGGGAATGCCTTTGCCCACTGCTTGTTATATGGCCTTGTTGAAGGTCGCGAGCTTTCGCCGCGCATCAGTATCAGCGGTTATGGGGTTCGTTATATCGGGAATCAGGCATGGGAGTCTTCCCAGGCCGTTATCCATTACTGGTGGTGGGGCCGTTGGCGTGGGCTAAGCCCATTGCCCTGTTTTGCAGGTCGCGGCGTGCAAGCAGCTTCCAAGGGACAGCTTTGTTTAGCGGTGTTTGCCCATAGTGTGAGCCCACGTTTATATGGCGCGGAACGTAGTTTGTTGGATGCGTTGCGTACCCTGGAAGCACTAGGCGTTGCGACGGTGGTGGTGGTACCCAATGCTAGCAACCCAAGCTACCTAGACGCGTTGCGGCAGATCAGCCGTTCGGTTTGCGTTATGCCGTATGGTTGGTGGCGAGAGGGGGAAGCTGACCACCCTGACACGCTGGCCGCTATGCAGTCGCTGCTCGAAGCGGCGGGTGTAAACGGGGTTTATATGAATACGCTAACGCTGCAAGCACCTTCGGTGGTGGCTAAGCGGTTAGGCTTGCCAGTGCTAACCCACGTTCGTGAGCTACCTGCACATGATCCTGGTCTTTGCGATGCGTTAAACAGTTCGGCAGAAGGGGTGGTGGCTCATGCGGTTGCCCATTCCGATCTGTTAATTGTGAATTCTCAGTGTACGGCTGGGGCGTTTGAACAGCCGGGCGTTCCAGTCAGGGTTGTGCCAAACATGATAGAACTATCTGTTTGGAAGACGGTTCCTGAGTGCCAACCGGATATGCATCGGCCACTACGGGTTGGGTTGCTGGGAAGCCTGATCTACAAAAAAGGGTTGGAAGATTTTGTGGCACTTGCTGATGTCTTGGCACGTAAGGGCGTTGCAGTGGAGTGCTGTTTGTATGGGGCAAATACCCCAGAGTTAGATGCCTTGCTTGATCAGCAGCGTGACGTGGATAAGGCATCAGGTAATAAGAGTAATGTGTTCCATAAAGGTTATGTGCACGACCCAAAAGAGGCGCTGGCGAATCTTGATGTTGTGGTGAACCTCTCCCGATTCCAGGAGTCTTTTGGCCGTACTGTATTAGAGGCAATGGCTGCTGCAAGGCCGGTGGTGGCCTATGAGTGGGGGGCGCTACCTGAACTGGTCGCGCATGGAAAGACTGGGTTTTTAGCCCCCCTGGGTGATGTGCATCGGGTGGCCCAGTGGATTGAAGTCTTGGCCCATGACCCCGCGTTGCTTGCTTCTATGGGGCGTGCTGGCCGCCAACATGCTAACGATTTATTTGGTGCCAAGGCGCATCAAGCAGCCATGGCTCAGGCATTACGCGCTCTTTTTATTAACGGCGCCGTTTCCCGCCCCTGAATGACTTGCCATGGCGGTTGGTGATTAACAACTGGCGGTGCCCAGCGCGACCAGCTGAGGCGTTGAAAAAGATCAATATGGCCTTTTATGAAAATATTTAGTGAATACGATTACATTGATGAAAGCAGCGGTGATAAGAAGAGTGGCGACAAGGAGTTTGTCTCAATATCTGCTCTGCGCCTGCCTGATCTAAACGGCAAGTGTTATCTTGATATTGAAGGGGGGGGGCTGTTTTGTGGGTTTGCAATCCATGAACAGGCCAGCCGCGTTCATGGGGTGCTGGGGTCCCACAAGCAGCTCACTCTCGCGTCGAATTGTTTTCAAAACGCTCATTTCTACTCCTCTTTGACGGCGCTTGCTCAGCACCAGCCTGATGTTAGCTATGATGTCATCACGCTGAGCGCCACCCTGGATAGCCCTGCGTTTGAGGTAGATACGCTGATCCCTGATTTAATGAACAAGCTATCACCCCAGGGCGTGTTAGTGATAGACATCACGTTATCCGATGAACCCGGTGATCAGTGGGTCGACCAGCAGCATGGGCAGATGACCTTTAAGCTGCCTACGCGTAAGAAGCTGTCGGTGCTATTAGATGGCTATGCTTGGAAGGTGATTGGTAAGGTTGAGGGCTTTGAACAAGAGGGGCTTCGGCGCCATATTGTCCATGTCAGGAAAATGCGCCCCTATGTGTATTTACTGGTGGATGAGCCCGGCACAGGTAAGTCGACCCTGCTGCGTAAACTGTTCAGACGCGCCAAAATCTGGCGGGTGTCTGGGGATAAAACCTATCAGCGCATTTTTAACGATAAGTATACGGTTTCTGAGCCGCTTACTCATTGTGTTAAAGCGAACTTCACCACGGAGACCATTGGGCAGTTAACCGAAGCGGTGTTTGAGAGCGACCTGTATCCTGAAATGGTTGATCTGTGGTCCACCGTTAGTAAAGGTAAGAGCTTTGTGTTGGATTCTTATATTCCTGTTGCGTACAGGGATAAGGTTTCCCAATGCTTTAGCGCAAGAGGCTATTACCCCGTGTTAATCTCGTTCCCTGAAGCGGAGCTGATTATGCCAGCCTCATTATCTACCCGTAGGGTAGGCAGTTTTGAGCGTTTTATTAATCAAAATAAGTCTACTGAAGGGTATGGTTTTGTGGAGCGTATCGCTTCTTTTATGAAGAAAATATCAAGAAAAGTGATGCTTTTTGTGAATAGCCGAGGACGTCTGTGAGTAATTATGCGTGTGCAAAACGAGTCTTGGCGTCCTTTTCAAAAAGCCTCCATTTTTATCCATCTCCGGCGTTTACCTGGGACCCGCATTACCACCGCTGGAATTCGTTATCTGAGCATGCGGAGTTTCTGAGCGAAAAAAGTGTCTGGCTGCCCGGCTGGTACATGATTGAACTGCTGGTAGACCGCTCGGTGACGACGGTGGCGGCGAGCTTTCGCTTTGAAGCAGATAAGCGCACGTTCAATATTGATATGCCGTTGCGCGTTGGCAAGCTGAGTAAGCGGCTGGTGTATGTGCCCTGGGGTGTAAAGCGCGTGGCGTTCAGGCCAATGAATGCGGAAGGGCATTTTTCATTGCCGCATTTTCGTCTTGTGTGGGTAACGCCCTCGTTTGCCCGTGATCGTTTACTGCAGCGCTTGATCAATATTCATCAGGACTATCGCGATATCACCCAACAAGAAGCGTCTGCCATTGTCCGCGAGCGTGCTCGTGAGCGAGGTGAGTCGTGGCGTAGAACGGTTATTCGCGAGTACGAATCCACCTATATTAGCTTGTGTTCGCGGCGAAACTATCGGCTTTGGGTACGTAAGTTTGAAGAGACACCGGACCCTGCGAAGATGAGGGCGGACATTCAGGCGCGTCAGCTAGAACTACTAGGTATTTACTACTTTTATATACCTGTAGCGGATTTCCATACTGTCGATGCGCTTGATACCACGCTTTCAAGCCTGCAAAACCAATCGCTGGATAATTGGAAAGCGGTTTTGCTGCCTGCAGAAGCGTGTGCGGCGGAGGTGCGGCAGCATATTGAAGCGCTTGTTGTGCAAGATCCGCGTATCACGGTATCAGAATCACCGTTGGAGCCTGCCCAAACGGCGCTTTCTTCATCGGCGTGGGTGTCACTCTTGTGCCCAGGCGATCGGCTTTCAGTCCATGCGCTTTACTCGTTGGCGGGCAGTGCGGGGGCTGACTTAATTTACAGCGATGAGGATGAAACCGACGCGGATGGTATGCGTCACTCGCCGCTTTTCAAGCCGCAATGGAACCCGGATTTGCTTCTTTCTCAGCCGTATATTGGCGGCGCTGTATGGGTTCGCGGAGATAAGCTACCCGCGCTAATGCCTGCCGGTGGCTTGCCTTGCGCCACCTCTGTAGGTAACTGGCAGGCTAAGCTGGCGCTGAATGCCTTGGCGGCTGGTTTTGAAACTGGTGCTGTCAACATTAAGCATATAAGCCGGATACTGTTTCACCGGGCATCTCCGTTTACGCTGTCACCGGCTGACGATTACGTTTCGCTGGTGCGTTTAAGCCTCCAAGAAATGCATTGTTCTGCTCAGGTGGTACCTGGGCGCGTGGCTAACTCTGCGCGGGTCAAGTGGCCCGTCCCTTCGCCGCAACCTCTTGTCAGTTTGTTGGTGCCTACCCGTGATGGTGTCGAAATACTTAAGCCATGCGTGGATGCTATTTTGGAGCGAACCGACTACAAGCATTTTGAATTACTGATTCTGGATAACCAGTCAAGCTGCACTAAAACCCTGGCTTACATGGAAGAAGTAGAGCAACGTGATTCGCGGGTGAAGGTGCTTCGTTGGAATCATGCGTTTAATTATTCTGCGATTAATAATTTTGGTGCCAAGCATTCAAATGGCGACATCATTGGCCTGATTAATAATGATGTTGAACCTATTGATGGTGAATGGTTAACAGAAATGGTTAGCCAGGCATCCCGCCCGGAAGTGGGGTGTGTGGGCGCAAAGCTGTATTACCCCAACGGAACCATTCAGCATGGCGGCGTGGTATTGGGCGTAGGTGGTGTGGCTGGGCATGCACATCGCTTTTTCCAACACAATGAAGAAGGCTATGCGGGTCGCTTGCAGCTTGTTCAAAACCTGACGGCCGTAACGGCTGCGTGCTTGTTAGTCCGTCGTGAGGTGTTTGAAAAAGTGGGGGGGCTGAACGAACCTGATTTAGCTGTCGCTTACAACGATGTTGATTTGTGCTTAAAGGTTTACGAGCTGGGGCTGCGTAATCTATGGACGCCTTATGCAGAGCTCTACCATCACGAATCTATTTCGCGCGGTGCCGATGATACCCCTAAAAAACGTGCCCGTGCTTTGAAAGAAGCACGCTATATGCGAGAGCAGTGGGGGCCGTTATTAGATAAAGACCCCGCCTACAACCCTAACTTGACCTTAGCGCATGAGGATTTCTCATTGAGGTGATGCACCGCCATACCATTAAGTCGATCAATATCATGGCGGGTTCGTTGCTGCCGTTATCCTGTGATGCTAGGGAATATATACTTATAAAATATGGAGTTAGGAAGTGAAGGAGCATTGGATTGAGCACTCTTGAGCGGAAAAGACCGCGAAAACGCCAGCACCGATGGTTAATGCTGCGGGACCGAGCTTTCCCAACAGAAGACATCTATTTTTTAGTCTCTGCAGTACCTGAATTAAAGAAGTTAGGCATCGAAGTTGACGAAATACAGACACGTAAGCACTGGTTTCCATGGCGATATGCCAGGCCGTTGCCTGCTATGTATGAAGAGGCGAACATATTAGTTTGTCGATCACTTCCCACCGTATGGCTTCAATGGCTTGTGCGCAATAAACATAAGCTGGGACGTATTGTTTACTTGATCGACGATAATGTGAAGGCAGCTGTGCATGATAAGACGTTGCCGGATTCTTATCGCCGCCGCATGAAACATGTTGCACAGTTTCAGCCCGCCATATTGGCGCTAACCGATGAAGTGGTTGCTTCGAGTCAGCAGCTTGCGGATACGCTAAAGACTCAGCATTCGAAGGTGTCGGTGTTGACACCACCTTTGCTGGCGCCTTTACCTGGTTTTCAGCATTTTGAAATGCCACCATCGAGTAAGAAGCCCTGGCAAATAGGGTTTTATGGCACAAGAGCCCATGTGACGGATCTAGAAAATATAGCGCCGGCGATGGTAAAGCTGCATCATCAACGCAAAGATGTCGCCTTTGAAATTATGCTAGGGCAATACACGCCCAAGTCGCTAAGTTCTCTGTCGCGTTGTGCGACGCCTGCACCGCTGCCCTGGAATGCTTTCCGCGAATACCAGTGCCAGCGGCGGATCCATATTGGTTTGGCACCGCTGTGGCCAACCGAGTTTAATGCTGGGAAATCGTACATTAAGTTCCTGGATATTGCGGCCATGGGCGGGGTGGGCATTTATAGTAATCGCTACCCGTACAATGAAATCGTCGAGCACGGTGTCGATGGCATGCTAGCGGAAGATGACCCCAACGATTGGCGACAGTGCATGCAAACCTTGCTGGATAACCCAGCTCAAACGCTTGCCATGGCAAAAAACGCTGCCCAAAAAGCCGCCGATATTGGTCACCACCAGCACGCATTTGAGTTCTGGCATGCACGAACGAGCTAGCGCTCCTCTTAGATAAAAACCGGCTCCATGAGAGCCGGTTTTTTTTGGCTCATTTATGGCGAAGAGAAGGGGATACGGCATTGTCAGGTTACCGCATTCAGGAATGACGGCTTTGAGGCTGATTCAGGAATGACAGTGCGGTGCCGCGTTAAATAAAGCGCAACCTGAAGGATAAAGCGATTTGTGGTGGTTCGCTGGTTCAGATAATTTAGGGCACGACAGCGAGACACTTTTTTCTTCACAAATATTGCCAACTCTGCCATGGTTATCCCTATTGGCATACGATGTATTCGTGAAGTGCTAATGATCACAGACAAGAATCATGGCTCCGTATGCGCAGTGCCAAGAATCAATAAGCTGGCGTAGTCCAGCAACGCTAATAAAAACAGCAATTCACGCCTAAAAAGCTCACCTCGAAAAAGCTAGTGCCGCTAGGGTGCTCAGCTGATCATGTATTAGTTCACTGCCAAGCAGAATGAACGTGATTAGAGGTGTGAGAAATGACGAATCAACACAACTGCCAAGAATTGGTGATCCTCGATTGTACCTTCCGTGATGGCGGCTACTATAACAATTGGGACTACTCCACTGAGCTGGCAAATCGCTACTTACAGGTCATGTCTGACTCTGGCATAGACTATGTAGAACTTGGCTTTCGTGCCCTGGAATCAAGCTCTTTTGAAGGTCCGTATGCCTACACACCGGATTCATGGATTAAGCGCCTCGATGTGCCGCGTAATCTAAAGATCGGTGTGATGTGTAATGCGAAAGATCTTCTAAAGTATGGAAATCCAAAGGAAACAGTTGCTCAACTGTTTTGTAAAGCCGAAGACTCCCCCGTTACCTTGGTTCGCGTTGCAGCTCACTTCAACGAAGTTGATAACTGCGGCGACATCATGGAAGAGCTCCATAAGCTAGGCTATGTCACTGGTTTCAACTTAATGCAATCCAGTGGGCGCAGCCGCGAAGAGCTAATCAAAAAAGCCGAAATTGCAGCGGCTTGGCCAATCGACTCTCTTTATTTTGCCGACTCCCTTGGCAATATGTTGCCCGACGATATTTCTTTTATCGTGAGCGCGCTACGTGAAGCATGGAAAGGACCCATGGGCTTTCATGCACACGACAATATGGGCATGGGGTTAGTCAATGCACTGGCCGCTATTAAAGAAGGGGTAACGTGGATTGATGGTACGGTGACAGGTATGGGGCGTGGTGCTGGCAACGTCCGCATGGAGTACCTGCTACTAGAGCTATCGAAGCAAGGAATGCGCGAAACAGAACTCGAT
This sequence comes from Vreelandella zhaodongensis, assembly GCF_013415115.1. GTDB lineage: Bacteria > Pseudomonadota > Gammaproteobacteria > Pseudomonadales > Halomonadaceae > Vreelandella > Vreelandella zhaodongensis. The sequence goes on from NZ_JACCDD010000001.1 coordinate 107,453, forward strand.
GCATTAATGAGCTTGGTCATTGAAGAGTTTGAGCCGGTGCAGCGCTCGTGTGGTTGGGGCCCAAGCATTTATTACCATCTTTCGGCTACTTACGGTGTTCATCCCACCTATGTTCAAGAAATGCTCTCCGATGAGCGGTACAAACCTGTCGCGATTGTGAAAGCACTTAAGCGCTTAGGTGCCGCAGGGGCTAGCGGCTTCTCACGAGATCGTTTAAAAGATGTAACGGAAAGCGAGCCGTTGGTGAGCGTGGGTACGTGGAATGCTACCGGCTGGCTGAAAGATCGCGATGTATTATTGGTAGGGCCAGGCGAAGAAGTTAAAAATCACTTGGAAGCACTTGAATATTTCATTGAAAAGAAAAACCCTTATGTTATTTGCATCAATATCAACCCTTGGATTCCCAATCATTTAATCAACGCTTGGGCGGCGTGTAACCCTGATCGTTTGATGTTAGACAAAGAGTTTTATGCGAAAAATCAGGGGCTACTGCTAGCGCCAAATGCACTGCTTCAATATGTCGATAAAGACATTTGGAATCACTGGACAATTCAAGACTACGGCGTCAGCGTCGAAAGTGGCGAATTTAAGGTGATGGTTGAGAATGCCACCATTCCCCATGCACTATCAGCCATTTATGCCATAGCCGCAGTCAATGCTGGTGGTGCCTCTAATCTTTACCTTGCTGGCTTCGACGGCTATACAAGTGAAGACCCACGCCATAAACAGATGGAAAATGCGCTAGGCTTATATAATGAACAGCCTGGAGTCCTGCCGCTAACCTCCATTACCCCCACGAGTCTCACTATTGCTACCGTTTCACCGTTCTCAGAATCAGTGTATCTGAATAAGGAAAATGAGACCTTTGCCCAAAGGATGTCTGCCTAAAAGCTAGGCACACATTAAGTGCGCATGCAGGTCATTGCATGCGCCATTTATTTAATTTGGAGCATATGATTGATATGAACACCCTTATTCTGATACCTGCACGCTTTGCTTCTACACGCTACCCAGGTAAGCCGCTGGTCGATATTGCAGGCAAAAGCTTGCTAAAGCGGGTCTGGGAGCGTTGCGTTCCCGTATTGGGAAAAGAAAAAGTCTTTGTGGCAACCGATGATCAACGAATTGTAGATCACTGCGAAGAGCATGGAATGCAGTGGGTAATGACACCGGATACTTGTCTTACAGGTACTGATCGCCTCGCGGCGGCTGCAGAAAAGCTAGCAGCAGATCTCTATATTAATGTTCAGGGTGATGAACCGATGATTCAGCCTGATGACATCAAGAAGGTGATCGATCTTGCAGAGCAAACGCCCGGCGAAGTATTAAATGCCTACTGCGCTATTGAAACTGAGGTGGACTACAACAGTAGAACTGTACCTAAGGTAGTGTTTCGGCCCGATGGGCGCCTTCTGTATATGAGCCGTGCCCCCATTCCTGGTACCAAAAAAGCTGATTTTGTACGTGCTAATAAGCAAGTTTGTATTTATGCATTTCCTCCCCAAGCACTTCGTGACTACTCAGCAAAAGCGGAAAAAACACCCTTGGAGGAGTTAGAAGACATCGAAATTCTGCGTTTTCTAGAGCTTGGATATGATGTCCGTATGGTGCCAGTGTCTGGTAGCTCCATTGCCGTCGACACGCCCGAAGATGTAGAGCGTGTGCTTAAGGCGCTAGAAGCTTAAATCATTGAACGCAATAAGCCCAGTGGATGGCAAGATGACCAAATACAAGCTAAACACACCGATTAAATCATTTAACACTTATGTGTTTGACTGCGACGGCGTCTTATTAGACTCGAATCGTGTCAAAACGGATGCATTTTATAATGCAGTACTTCCCTATGGGGAGTCAGTGGCACAAGCCTTTGTTGATTATCATAAAGCGAATGGTGGTGTTTCTAGGCAGAAAAAATTCGAGTACTTCTTCCTGAATATTCTGAAACATGCTGTATTGCCTCAGGAAAAATACCAAACCGCGCTTGATGAATACAGTAAGTTGACAGCCGAAGGGCTGATTCGTTGCGAGGTGTTACCTGGCGTACGGAAGTTTTTAACAAGCCTTCCATCGCAGGCTAAGAAGTTTGTCGTGTCTGGTGGCGCACAAGATGAAGTGCGCTGGGTGCTTGAAGCCAAAGGGCTAGCAACGTTCTTCGATGGTATCTACGGCAACCCCATTGATAAGTTGGCCTTGGTTAAAAATTTAGAGTTAAAAGATTCTGATTACCCAGGCGTATTTTTTGGTGATGCTCGCTATGACCATGAAGTAGCTACCAAATTTGATTTGGACTTTATTTTCCTGTCAGCAGTTAGTGATTTTGGCGAGTGGAAAGAGTATGTAGAAAAAAATAACCTTCAAGCGTTTAATGATTTCTTCTCGGTGATAGCCGCTTCACAAGCGTTGCCGATGGAAAATGATACCGCTGAGGTTGAATCTACTCCTGGTGTTGTTAGCAAAAAGAGAAAAGCGTATTTTTTTGGTTTTCCTTTTTCAAAAGAAAGAAAGTCTACTTTTACAGGTGGGCATACTATTGGTCCTGGTGTTGTAAATAAACTTGTAGAAGAAACTAATTCAACAGCTATTTTATTTACGTCATCTGCTAGCCATTATGTTAGCTGGGACTCAGTGAATAGCGTAAACCAAAGGGTTGCATTTTGGGATACAGCTGCTGATAGTATCGTAGGTGTTTCTGACACGGAAATGCAAAAATACTATTCATTTCTTCCTACTGTTCAAGAAATGATTGAAAGGAATCAGTTGGCAAGAAAGAAAATTTTCTTTGATCCTAAATATCAAATAAGTAGTAGTGTGAGAAAAATTGCAATTAATAAGATTGCTTTTTGGGTTGAGCAAGTGAAAAACGATAATGTTGCTTTTTATATTAATTCTAACGTTCCTCACTTAGCGGATGATTATGCTTGTTATTGCGTCTGTAGGGCTAATAACATACCAACAGCATTTCCATATCGCATGCCTATTGTTCCTGGTGTCTCTGCTCGGCTTTATATACCTGAATCACTATATAATCATGATGACGTTTATGCTCGAAACGGACAGTTAATAAGCTACAATCGACAAGAGCGTTACGGTGATGAACTTCCGGCTGACTTAAATTTAATTTATCAAGAAGTAGTCCTTGGGGATTTTACACTTGGCACTTTGTCAAAAGAGGTTTTGTCAAGAAATGGGGGGCAGCCTCCTAAACAGTATACACCGCCAGAAAAATCTAAAACATTATTCAGAAATGTAAAAGAAAATATAATAAATAAGAGGTCATGGTTCGATTTTTTTTATGCGAAACAAGCATATTCCACTATGATTTGTAATAAGAAAGAGTACGACAAGCTTTGTATTAGCGAGATACCCAAGTCTCCGTTTGTCTATTATGCGCTGCATATGCAGCCAGAAGCCAGCTCATCACCGCTTGGCAGTTTTTTTGCTGATCAGCTTCGTGCTATCAGGTTTATTTCGGATAATTTACCAAAAGGCTGGAAGTTATTAGTTAAGGAGCATCCGCACCAGAAGTTAGAAGAGAGACCAGTGAATTTCTATAGCGATATTATGAAATCCACTAATGTCAATTTGATAAGCATGAAATATTCATCAGACCAGTTGCAAGAAAAATCAAATGCGATTGCTACACTGACCGGTACAGCTGCATTTGAAGCTTGGCTAAAGAAAAAGCCTGCTTTGGTTTTAGGTAATATTATATATCAAAGTGCTCCGGGGATTTATAAAATAAGATCAAAGGGTGATATTGAATATGCATTTTCCCAATTAAAGTCAGGAGTGCTTCATAAGGAGAGTGATATTTGGCATTATCTTTCTTTTTTAGGGTTGGCGTCATTTTTTGGGCATTTAGACGCTTATATTGATCCTAGTATACCTGTGTATGATTTAGATTTAGACGAAAATGAGAAAGAAATAGGGCATCGTCTCTCTACAGCCATTAATGTACAGGCAAACAAGTTAGAAGGGGTGGATCTGTGAATAATATTAGTGATCAAGCTTTTTCAAACCCACCTGATGCAGTCTTTATTTGTAATTCACCTCTACATGTTTATAACGCTCTTCAAGCGGCACATCATTGGGGGCTAGATACTGCCAATTGTGTGCTTGTATTCAAAATAATTACGGATAAAATACAGCTTGATGCGACTTTGGAAACTTTAGTCAAGTGGAAAGAGGTGGTAAGAATAGATCCATTTCCGGTTCCGCCACGATTAAAGGCAAAGGGAAATAAAAAAAGGTATTTGCAGTATAAGTTTTTCAGAGAATGGCAGCGCAAGCTGGATTTTGCGAAAGGGGTGCAGTTTGTCTTTCTTTGTCACAATCGGCAAGTAGATAATAGGGTAATAGCTAGCTATTTAAATGCCAGAGAATTAATTTGGTTAGAAGATGGCACACTTTCCTATTTCTTATGGCAAGAGGAAAGAGTATTCACTCCAGAGGTACGGGCACGCCGATCCAAATCAGCTGCTACAAAAAATGCAGCTGCCGCCAAAAAAATGACGGCTGCAAAGGCAGCCAAAAAATCAGTGACTTCTACCCCAGTCACTGCTGAAAAGCCGACTTCTAAAACCAGTGCCTCTAAATCTTCTTCCGCTAAAAAAGGAATTAATAAAAATTCATCTTCTAAAGCCATGTCAAGAAAGTCACCAAACGCAAAAAAAGTAGGTGTGCGAAAGGGGGCTGGCGTTAGGTCTATTTCAGAAAAGCCAAATAATGTAACAGCTAGTTCGAGGTCATCAAAAAAACCTTTAAATAAAAATGTTAATAAGAAATGATGTTTCTTACTAAAAATTTGGTGATGCTATGAAGCTTGGTGTGAATAAATTATATCGTAGAGCCTATAATTATTTATGGCACAAAAAAGTGCTAAGAAATTATGTGGATTTACCTAAAAGTCAAAGCATATTTACTGTTTACGACTTATTCCCAGTCAATGGTGTAAAAGTTGTCCATAACAGCCAGCCACTGTTAAAAGAAGCACTGCTATCAAAACCATCTGATAGCAATTTGGTTCATTTTTTAGGGGCTCCTTTTGTGGAGCGTGATCGACTGAAAGAGTATTTATACCTCAATTGGCTAAAGGGTATTCGTCAGCAATTTTCGCAAGAGGCTAATTTTATATATTTACTTCACCCCAGAGAAAGTGATAGTTTTGGTCTTAAAATAAAGAAAGAATTAGATATTGAGGTGAAACGGTTTGGCTTGCCTTACGAACTAGAGTTGATGCGTATGGAAGTGAAGCCTGTGGTCATTGCAAGCTGGTTTTGCACAGCTTTAGATAACTTATCAGAAGCAAGTGTAGATCATGTTAAATTGCTTAGCTTTAAGCTTCCTCCTTTCAATAAATTGAGATTGAAGCCTAATCAAAAACCAATTTTTGATGCGGCAGAAGATTTTTATCGCCGTCATAGCGGGCCTGATAGTGCAGTTGAGGTGCGTGAGATACCATCGTTACCTCAGTCGGGTACTCCCGTTGTTATTGAAGACCCACAAAAAGAGCTTGCAAGCTTAGTTAAGGTGGGAGGGCCTATCTTGCGTGTGGTGCGATTACACCCTGTTGAGCGTGAAGGCGATACGTCTCCTTTTGTAATGCTTAACCCAAGAGAAACTATTGCGATGGGGTTAAAGCGTTTGCTTGGAGAATATTATGGTATCTCGCCCAATCTAAGCCAACTGCCAGATGGCATTTTATCTTTCTTGGATGTCACCGACGACGTGCTGCAGCTGCGCCAAAATTCGGCAGGTAAAACACTAAAGCGAACAGCGCTAACGTTCAATGTTGCTGTTTACGGTGAAAAATTAACCAAATTTCTTTCAGCAGATAATACATTTGTCTATCCAGGTGTACGTGTTCCTGAGGCTGACTCTGTCTATGCGAAGATGGTGGTTTCGGAAGTCGAGGCGGTAGATGAAGAGCCAAAGCCAACACTTGCTGACCTATGTTCTGCGATACCCCAGTGCGAACAGGTTTTAATGCCTAGGTCTCAATTGTTAGGTAATGCATTGAATTACCTAGATATGCATACGCTTTGCTATACTAGGCCTCAGCCTTTTGTATCCTCGATTAAGATAAGTTTAGTCATTGAGGATGAGGCAGGTAGAGTGCTGATGGCTGAAAGGCGTTCTTTCCCTTCACGCGGTCAGTTTGACTTGCCTTCGGTACGGGTTGCGCCTGGCCACACCTTAGATACTGCGTTCGGTCAGTTGACGAGAGATCTACTTGGCTCTGAAGTATTGCGTTTTCAGGCTCAGCCTATTGTAGGCTTCGAGCAGCTTCTAGCTGATCAGGAGCAAAATCGCAAAGATGAATATGTTCTGAATTTTATCTACAAAATTGATGTTCCTAACAAACATTTCATCTCAATGAAAGCAACAGCGGAGCTTGCTAAACATACGTGGTGGGAGGTCGCTACGGTTAGAAATACACCTGTTGTAAGCGCTAACGCAATAATGGCTCTGGGTTTTTATACGGGGCGAGTAAATAAACGTCAAACTGTAGAGTCATAATTGATGTTAGCAGAACACTATGCGGCGATTGCTGTTAATAAATTAAAGGAGGGTAAGCGAAAGCTTGCCCGTTCTTACCTGAGATTAGCTTGTAACCAAGCAGCTGTGTCGGATTATATATATTTACTTCATTTAGAAGCAGAAGTTTGGGATGGGAAGTGGGCTGTTGCGCTCAGTCATATCAATAGGGTACAGCCAGGTAAGTTAGCGGCTAGTGATCAATTTCGATATTACTGGGTATGTGCTCGTTTATTTAGTGCGCTGGGAAAAAAACGTCTGTCTTTAACTTATTTTAATATGGCAATGGAGATGCTGGATTCTGTTCAGTGGAAATATATGATGCGAGACTTACGTCTTGCATTGCCGCTTGCAGGACGTGTTACTAAGCAGTTGTTTTTCCCTGGAGGGTTTGCAAACAATGGCTGTATGCTTCATGTTGTTAGCAAGAAGCCTGAATTCATTACTAAGTTTTTCAAAGATAGTGATAACTATACACGTGAAGCTTTTTTTTATGGGTATTGTGCTGCTTATTTAGACTCTGAATTTATTTTAACGCCCGTTTATTTTTCTGATGTTAATAGCCCATTTATGGCGATTTGCCTACCATATGTAAATCGAAATGAGAACCTCCTTGAGCCTATAGAATCTATACCGAAAGCTGATGTCATAGAGTTAATAGGTCGTTTGGCTAATGTCGATCTTGATGTTGGTGATTTAAATACATTACGCGTTCCTGCTCTTCCTATTTCATTAAGTAGAAATATGGTAAATTTGCGAAATGTTCTGCTCAATACTTGTAGTGCTAAATCTTACAAGTACCTTCGCTTGATGCTCGTTTATTCTTTGAGAAGAATTAAAAATCTGCGTAATATTTCGGTTGCATCAAAGCAGTATGCGTTGGACATAGGTTTTTTCTTTTTAAAGAATAGCCCTTTGAAGAAAAGCAGTGCCATTAGTGCGCTGGATCATGGTTTATGTCATAGCGACCTTAAGGCGGATAATATAATTTTATCAAATGATAATCGTTTTTTTATTATAGATTGGGGAAATCTTTCTTTTGGTCCTTTAGGATATGATATTGCTGTTTTTGTTTCTGAATCTAATTTGTCTTACTGTGAAGCCAGAAGTCTATTGCATGATGCTTTCCCTTTTTCTGGAGAGAATAAATTTTTTACATGGTGGGCTTGTTATTTTCACTGCTTACGCAATTTAGAAAAGCAACAAGAAATGCGTTTTGGTGAGGCGCTTTTGTTTTTGAGGAATAATATTATGTCTATTAACAGTAGTTTTTCTGAGCGTGGGTCGTGGATAAAGTGATTTATAAAATTGTCTTTTTCCCGATTCAGATTTTTATTTTTTGTGTGTCATATTTTCAGCCTGCTTTGTTTTTCAGCAGTCGCTTTGATATGTTTGCATTGTTTTTTGCTCAAAAATCTTTCTCTTGGTTTAAAGGCCTGATGGCTTATCGTATGTTTCAGAAAAAAAAGTTTAAAGAAGTTATTGTCTTGCACCGCCATGATTCCATGGAAAATGTATCGGGCCTGTTTTTACTTTCTGTTGCATTGTCTAGGCGAGCTACAGGTAAGGTGAATGATAGGACTATCGATTTTCTAAAAGAAGCAGTCAACAAAGGAGCCAGTCTTTTAAAGAGTTTTTATCTGTTTAAGTTGATTGTTACGCTTCGAGAAACTCGTAGAATGACTGATTCCGAGTTGAGTTACTTTATCGCCGAGTTGTCGGCTACTAGACTATTCTACAAGAGCTTTTATTACCGTGCCTGTTTGGAGTTGGCTTCTGAGCTTTTGCTAAAAAATAACGTGTCTGACGCCCAGAAATGGTATTTGGTGGGGCGCTTATCTTCACGTGCTTCTGGTTATTTGGCGTTAACTCATTATTTCGATTCAGGGAAAACACATAGTGAGGTTGGTAGATTGGTATCTCCTGAATTGAGCCTGATCGATATCATTAAAATGTCTGAGGGATCTATATGCGTCGTCGGTAATTCTCCTAGCGTATTTGGCGCTAGCATGGGTAAGTGGATCGACTCTCAGCGAGTCGTTATTAGGTTCAATAACTACCGTTTAGGGGCAGATTTTTCAGATGATATTGGCTCTAAAACAGATGTTTGGGTGAGAATGCTTCCTACACCCTTGATAGATCGAAAATTACAAGAGGGGGTTGGATTAGTAGTATTTACGGGCCCAAACTCTATTTATCGATCAATTTTGAAGTGGCCAGAGGTTCTTGAAATTTCTTCTCAAGTGAAGTCTGCAGGTTTTTTTGATGAAGAATTATTTTTTGAGTTGCAGTCTATTATCGGTTCTCCGCCTTCCTCTGGTTTAATGGTTTGCTATACTATCTACTGTGTTCTTGGTTACTTTCCTAAAGGCAGTATGATTGGCCTAAGTATTGACGGCAATGTAGAACAGGATGGCGTTTATCACTACTCCGATCCAACGGCTTTTGCAGCACCCCGCCACAACTGGGAAAAAGAGGCTGAAGTTTATAAGCAGCTTTTGCTAGGTGCTCGTTAATTTTTATTAAATTAGCAGCTCCTTTTTTGTCGATTTTTTCGCCAAACGTGCATTGTAAAGGTACTGTAATTAGGCTCAAATTATTCTGTGGTTTGTCATAGCATGAAAAGAGGTGGGGGCGCCGACCTGAGTGTTATTTTTCGGTATGATATTTGGTAGGTCAAAGTGGTTAAGTTAATGTGTTGCTGAAACCCTATTGTTTTTTTAATGCTAAGGTGCTCTTCATGGAAAACGCCATGGTAGCGAATATCATCAATTCCTTTTTTGATGAAACCCCAGATGCCAGTGTGCCTAGAGAGCGCGTGGCGTTTGGTACTTCCGGTCATCGGGGCCGTGCAACGGAGCGTACCTTTAACGCCGCACACATTTTCGCGATTACTCAAGCTGTCGTGGACTATCGGGCTGAGGCGGGCTATCAAGGCCCTCTGTTTCTAGGCTTTGACACCCATGCACTTTCAAGGCCTGCCTGGGAGTGTGCGTTGAAGGTGTTGGCTGCTAATAAGGTGCCCGTATTTATCGAAAAAGACCATGGTATTACCGCCACACCACTGGTGAGCCGTGCGATTTTACAGCATAACGCGACGCATGGAGCCGCGTTGGCCGATGGTTTGATTATTACGCCATCCCATAATCCGCCCGAAGATGGCGGCATTAAGTATAACCCCTCTCATGGTGGGCCGGCTGACACAGAGGCAACAACGTGGATAGAGCTACGGGCGAATGCCTACTTACTGCGTCAGTTAAATGATATTTCACTGGTTCCACTAGAGCACGCGTTGGCTTATGCGCAGGAGTACGATTTTACCGCTCATTATGTGGCGCAGCTGGGCAGTGTGGTTGATATGGCGGCTATTCAGAAGGCCAATCTTACATTGGGTGTTGATCCTATGGGTGGTACGGCGCTGCCGGTATGGCTGGCAGTGGCTGAGCACTATGGCCTAAACCTTGAGGTAGTAAACACCTCGCTAGACGCTAATTTTGCATTTATGCCACCGGATCACGATGGCAAAATCCGAATGGATTGTTCCAGTGCCGATGCAATGATTAATTTGCTGACGATTAAAGACCGCTTTGATCTATCCTTTGGTAACGATCCTGATGCTGATCGCCATGGTATTGTAGATGCCAGCGGGTTAATGAATCCAAACCATTTTTTAGCGGTATGCGTGGACTATTTGATTGGCCACCGACCTGAGTGGATGGAAACGCTCAACATAGGTAAGACGCTGGTATCGTCCTCTATGATTGATCGTGTGGTCGCTTCCCACCAGCGTGAGCTGTATGAAGTGCCGGTTGGTTTTAAATGGTTTGTAGAAGGTTTGCACGACGGCTGGCTTGCCTTTGGCGGTGAAGAGAGTGCAGGGGCGAGTCTGTTAACCCGTGATGGTCAAGCGTGGTCGACCGATAAAGACGGCATTGTTCTTTGTCTGCTGGCGGCTGAAATTATGGCGGTCACCGGTAAATCGCCCAGTGAGTATTATCGTTCATTAACCGAGCGTTTCGGCGAGCCGTTTTACAAGCGCGTAGATACAGCCTGTACCACAGAGCAGAAAGCGGCTTTTAAAAAACTTAGTGCTGAGAGTGTGACGGAAACTAGCCTTGCCGGTGATCCAATCACCGCAGTGCTAGTTAATGCTCCTGGCAACGCTGCGGCCATCGGTGGTTTGAAAGTAACGACCGAAAATGGCTGGTTTGCCGCTCGCCCCAGTGGCACGGAATCACTCTATAAGGTCTACGCGGAGAGCTTCAAAGGCCTGCAGCACTTGGATGAGTTAATTGAAAGTGCCACCGCATTGCTAGCCGACGTGCTAAAGGAGTAAGTGTGGTGCATACGCTGGTTCCTAGCGTGGTTCGTTACACCGCGCTACGGTAGGTGAAAATATTTATTTTATCGGTTTTGTAGTGCGTGGTAAGCCTGCAGCGCACCCGCAACAGAAAGGACGTTAATGATGACCCAAGTGCGTAAAGCGATTATTCCGGTAGCCGGTTTCGGCACACGTCTGCTGCCCATCAGCAAAGCGATTCCCAAGGAAATGGTGCCCGTGGTGGATCGTCCGCTTATTCAGCATGTGGTGGAAGAAGCGCTAGCAGCGGGTATCAATGAAATCATTTTGGTGACCCGGGCGGGTAAGTCCGCCATTGAAGACCACTTCGATGCTCACTTTGAACTTGAGCATTCGCTGGCGAGTAAAGGGAAGGATGCGTTGCTAGAAACGCTGTCGTCCATTTCTCCCAAACAGCTTAAAGTCACCAGTGTCCGTCAGCCCAATGCAAAGGGGCTCGGTCATGCGGTTTTCTGCGCGGCACATCTGCTGGATAAAGACGAGCCGTTCGCGGTGATTCTCCCCGATGTATTGGTAAAGCCCCAAGTGGGTAGTAGCGCTTGTGATCTGGGGAGTATGGTGGAGCGTTGGAGTGCCAACGATGCGTCGCAAATTATGGTAGAAGCGGTACCCCAGGAAGAGGTTTATCGTTACGGTATAGTTGACTGTGATGAGCCCGCGGCTGGTGAAAGCGCCGATATGCGCGGTGTGGTTGAAAAGCCAAAGCCTAAAGATGCGCCTTCGCGACTTTCGGTGATTGGTCGCTATGTGTTGCCTTATCGCATTATGGAGTTGTTGCGCGATCAGCCACCTGGGGCGGGCAATGAGATCCAGTTAACGGATGCCATTGACCGCTTGATGCAGGAAGGCAAAACCGTTCAGGCGTTCCGTATGCATGGCCGTACCTTTGATTGTGGGCATATTGAAGGCTGGCTGAAAGCCAACACCACGCTTGCCCGTGAAGCGGGTTATGACGTGTAAAGTCAGTAGAGATTAGCACCTTTAAGAAGCCGCTCAGCTCACCCTGCAGCGGCTTTTTAGTTTGGTGGTTCCATCATGGCTGCGCCACTGTCCCGCGCAAAATTCGCTCATCGCGGGTGCCTCATTCGCTCGTTCCTCGCGAGATTCGTTACACCGCGCTACGGTAAGTGCGTCCAGAGGGTGGATTGTAGGTGGGTAGCGCCAGCGCACCCGCGAAGGCGGCCCGGATAGTGATGCAGAGTGCGAAGCGAAATTGGATGTTATGCCATGATGATAAGACAGCTTCATCAAGATAGGGGATGGTATGCAAGCGTTACTGGAGCAGGTGCTAGCAATTGCGTATGAAGCAGATGATGCAATCGCCGCTGTATACGCGCGTGGCTTTAGTGTTGAGTTAAAAGACGACAACAGCCCCGTGACTGAAGCTGATCAAGCGGCGCACGATGTCATTATGCGCGGTTTAAAAAAGCTTTCTTTGCAGTTGCCAATTCTTTCCGAAGAAGATGCTGATGGCTTTGTTGGCATCAATAGTGAAGGACGCTATTGGCTGGTAGATCCGCTGGATGGCACGAAGGAATTTATTAAGCGCAACGATGAGTTCACCGTCAATATTGCGCTGATCGAAAATGGTAAGCCTATCTTGGGGGTAGTGACAGCCCCAGTGCTAAACGTCGCGTATATAGCAGCTGAAGGGGTAGGTGCATTTAAAGTTGATGCTTCCGGCCACCGCTATCCACTTCATGTCGCGGGGAGACCTCCTTCGAGTGCCTGTTGGCGTGTGATGGGCAGTCGCTCACATTTCAGTCCTGACCTTGCGGCGTGGCTTGAAAGGTTGGGTAAGTATGAAATGCAGCCTATGGGGAGCTCGCTCAAACTCTGCTTAATCGCGGAAGGTAAAGCCGATGTATACCCGCGCCTTGGCCCTACCTGTTTATGGGACACCGGTGCGGCGCACGCTGTGCTTCTTCAAGCGGGTGGGCGTGTTGAAACCTTAGATGGCCAGCCGCTCTGCTATGCTAACCCCAGTGCAAAGCTCAACCCGGATTTTGTTGCGTGGGGCTCTTGATCACCGTAGGAAGTCGTAGGTGGTGAAGAAGATTGATTTTAGAGGCTTCGTAACGCGGTGTAAGCGTCAGCGCACCCGGGGTGGCGCCACAGATTGGTTTCCATCGTATAGCGATTGGCGCGTATACTTTGACCTGCGCTAGTTTCTTCATTTGGCTACAAGAGATTGTTTTATGGCACAGTTGCCTAGCTTTGTATTGCGTTCTTTGCCTATTATTACAGCGGCAACACCAGGTGCTTTTAGAATATTTGTTATTACGTTCTCACTGTTTTTTATTTCAAGCAGTGAGGCAGTGGCATTTACAACGCAGTATACGCTTGCCGCGTTTTTTGTAATGATTTGTGGTATCGGGTTTTCTACAATATTAGTCAAAGGGATGGCTGAGGACGATAGTGTCAGGGCATTTTTTAGTTATTCGTTATCCTCTCTAGCCGTTGGCGGAATTCTTTCTTTGATTGCTCTGTTTCTGGTATCATTTTTATTAATCGTACCTGATTTTTTCTCATTGTTGCTCTTGGTCGTAGTGACCTCCATTTATCAAATTTTTAGAAATTATTTAATTTTCAAAAAAGATTTTTTTAAACTGCTAGTTAATGATGTTTTGATTGGTTTTTTGTTTTTAATTTCTATTTTAGGGGCTTGCCTGCTTAAAAACGAGGTAAGCAGCTCGTCCGTTTTTCTTTTTTTGTCGTTTGCTTATATTGCATCAATTTTTATTGTGCTTGCTTGGCGAATTTTCCAGGGTGGCGAAGTAACTGATAATGGAAAAGTAACTCTGATACCTAAAGATAAAATGATATCGAGTTTGGTGGTTGGAATGTCTAACGCTGCCAGTGGCGGCGTTAGCTTTATCTTACCATCGTTTTTTGCTGCTTTAGGTGGTGGGCAAATTGCTATTGTTGCCTCGGTGGCTGCTCTCGTGTTTAGTTCAATAGCTGCGGTTCCAAGAGGTGTTATTAACAATAATATTGCTGCTTTGTCTAATATGGTATTGGGGAAGGTTTTTGATAAGGTTTATATGCTGACTCTGCGTCGAAAAGTGCGATTTATTATAATTTCTTTATTCCCGATGTTAACTTTTTTTATTTTTATTTATATGTATTTTTTTATTGAGGTTGATAGTTTTTTAATGTCTGCTTTGTTTGTGATTGCATTGGGTTTCTATATTGCGACAGCGCAGTTGGGAGTTGTCGAGTCTGTGATGATCAATTTATGTGGCTATGAGCGACAAGCGTTTTATTTTAACGTGGCTGTCTTCTTGGGAGTTATGGCAGTGTTTTTGCTGCCCAATATTCTGCCAGCCATGCAGAACGCACTTTTTATTATCTACCTACTGCCGGTGCTGCTAGGGGTAGTCAACATTTTTAGAATGTTTTGGTACCGGCAGTTGGTGGGACGGTATTTCGGGGTCGAAAAGAGTTTGGCTAGAAAATAACATCGACCACGATCATATCGGTATAGGTGCCTGCGGGTGGTGTGTTTTGTCCGGGTAGGATCTCGCCACGATAGGTGAAGCCTTGGCTTGTGACGCCGCTTGGCGTGCCGGGATTAGTGTCGGCGGCGGAGGAGGCGCGTCGCTCGCTGCCAGCATTGCCCCAGCGCTCGCTACCGGTCGGGCCTTTGTAAAGCTGGTACTCCAAGTAGTGACCATTATTCTCCATACGCCGGAGGCTTGCGGCAGGCTGCTGGCCATCACTCAACCCCACTGAGTAGTCGCTACCTTTTGTGCAGGTAATATCGATGGTTTGTGTCACTGGGTCGAAGCCAGCGACCAGCGGGGCACTTCCGAAGTCCAGGTCGGGAGCTTGAATGGCGCAGTCGGGAGTGACGGTCAGGTTGATGGTGATGGTGTTAGTGCCGGAGCCAGTACGATAGCTGAGACAGACAAGCGCGCCTAGATTGCAGATGCGCCAGTTCCAATTGACAGTCAAGGTGTCAGTGTACGTGCCGGCGGCCACATTGGCAGTGGGTTGGGTGCGAAACTCCATGGGAAGTTCGACGTTCTGGCCGCCAATCAGACCAAGTAAGTCGATGAGTACAGCGTTGAAATAGTTATAGGTCGTGTTGAGAAATATCTCCTCGTTCTCTGAGGCTAGGGCGAAAATACGGAAAGGGATAGCATCGCCACTTGCAGTATTGACCAGTTCTCCTTGGTTAGCGCTGGAGAGTGTGGCACGAATCCATTGGTCGGATACGACGGCTAGCCCAAGCACAGACCCCTGGCAGACAGCGCCTGCATGAGGCTGGGCTGAGGTGTCCTGGGGAGTGCTGGCGATAGCGAAGGAGCTAACGCTGCCAAAGTTGGCACTGGTGCTTGGACTGATTGTGCACGCCCAGGCGGTAGGCGTAATGATTAAGGTGGGTGTAATGACTAAGAGAGCTAGTAGCATCGCTTTAGCCAGCCAGCGGTGATAGCAGCGTCGTGTTGTGAGTGGCATTGGTTGGCGCTCCTCTATAAGCATGATTGAGGCCCTAGCTGCTGGATATCATCGATCTGGGTATCAATAGATAGACTTAGCACACACGCGCTACCATCTGGGAGTGTCACTTGTAGCTGGTTATTGCTCTGTAGGCCTTCGAGGTACGTCAGCCCATCCCAGCCCACTAGTGCAGTGGCACCGCTGCCAGTGACAACTCGGGAGCCTAACGGCAACGGTTCGCCTTGCCTGTCTAGGAGGGGCAGCGTGGCGGCAATAACACGTTCAACAGGGAAGCGGAGCAGATAACCGCTGCCAGCATTTACCGCTACACGTTGCTCTACTGTTGGCACATCAAGGTGGGCAGGCAGTACGAGAGGGTCGATCTCGTATTTGCCAGCGTAGTAGGCGCGGGCCCAGGGGACGAGCAGGTGGCCACTGCCACGGGTGTGGCCGACCAGCTGGTTTTCAAAGCGAACGGGTACATCGGCTTGGCCATCGGTGCTGACGACCACAAAACCATCGCGAATGTAGTTGGTGGCAAACCACTGGTTGTCCATGCGCACCAGGGAGCCTCTCGCATTTGCAAAGCGTACATCGTTGTTTCCGCTGCCGAAAATACCACCGCGTAACTCTGTTGAGGTGCCTCGCCAGGTAACGTCAGCTTGGCGGTAGTCGCTATCCGTCTCGCGCTGCTCGTAGGCTAGGTTCCATCCCCAGCCTCCCTGGAGTGGGGGGGTATGGGCGTATTGAACCCGGTTGGTGAGGTCGCCGTCGTTATCACGACGCACACTGGCGCTAAGTGTGCCAGGAGAACTGTTCAGCGGCACAGTGACCTGGGCCAGGGTGTTCCAGTCGCCACCTATTTCGCGGTTAGCGGACAGCGAAAGGTGCATGCGTTGCCATAGAGAGCGGTTATATGACAGGTTGACGAGCCGAGTTCGGCTGTCATCACCGGTCTTAATGTCGAAGTAACCACCGGCAAGCGAGCCCATCCGCCCAAGGCTGAGGCCGGTGGTGAGTTGAGAGACCTCTCGCTGTGTCCTATCGTTCGCAGCACGGTGCGTACTATTGGCGAGATCCATGAAGTCAGCCTGTTCAACCTGATGGCGTAATCCCACGTTGAAGCGCCGACTTCGATAACGATACCCGGCAGTGTAGGCCTCACCAGTCACTCCTTCGCTGTAGCTCTGTCGGTAGGCGGTTTCCAGTGTGCCTAGCCGCCATAACCCGAATGTGCCACCCGCACCTACCGCAGTGAGGTCATCGCTAGCTTCTGATTGCAGCTCCATGGTAAAGAGGTTACTGATGCCGCGCCGGTAGCTACCGGCGGCGGCGGCTCCGCCATAGGCAAAATCGCGCTGGCCGAAGTGGCGGCGTAAGGCGCCAGCACTGATGCTGAAGCTGGTTAAACCGGGCTGTAGCAGTTCGCTGGAAACGTAGAACGGAAGGTTGGTCGATACCTGCCGTCCTTGGCTATCTGTGGTGACTATCGTTGCGGTGCCCGCGCCGGTGACCATCGGCATGTTCGTGACGGTGAAGGGGCCAGGAGTTAGCTCCATGGAGGATTGCCGCGAACCATCAATAAATAGATCAAGGGTGGTAGGTACGGCGGCTTCGCCAGAAAATTCGGGGAGTGGATGAGTGACCAAGTCGGGGCGAAGGGCAAAGTTTCGTGACACTTGAATACCGCCAAGGCGCACCGCATTAGTCCAGCCCAGTGGTCGTGTGATCACGTCACCAGCGGCGTACTGGATCATCCGCTCTTGATCAGCATACTCCCAGCGGGTGTCGAAACGTCGATAACCTTCTTCAAGCCCGCTTTCGCCAGACATTATTTCTCGGTATATGCCGGAAGTGGTCAATGTACCAGCGTCACCGAATAGGCGTGCCTCGTGCCCCAAGCTTGCTACTGTGGCGCCGTGTTGTGTGTCGCTGATGTAGGCATCGTAGTTGAGCAACGCGCCTGAGCTGCTTTGTAGTGGGTAGGTGTTGCTGTGGGGCGCATTGGTGTGAAGCTGATGCGGTAGCCAGTCAGCTGGAACCTCGAGATAGAGCCGCTGGCTGGGGCTGTGATAGCGTGCTTCTAGCCCACTTAATCGGCTGATATTAATAATGTCATCTTGGTGATTAACGTGTTCACGGGGTAAGCCTAGCTCAAGAAGTACCTCGCGGCTGATAAGCAGCTCGCCATTTTGTTGGGTGACCTTCTCAACGCGTTGTGTCGAGCGTTGATTGATGATGATCTCTAAATGGAGCTCCCACGCGGCTTGTGCATCGCTGGCGCTTGGGGGCGGCGGCAATGCCTGACCCGCTGCTGGCATTGCGGTCAGCAGTAAAGCGCAGCTGCTTAAGGTGAAGCACATGTGAAGGTATCCGTAGGAGCGTATCGGCATATCGGCACCTACTTGGGCGAGATACGGTGATTGACGCCCGCAATTTTCGCATGCAGTTCTCCAGTCGGCCTAAGGCCTTGAGGTAGCGGCCAGCGTTGCCGTTGGCCAGGAAGCACGTAGCCCAGTAGCCCATTGGTCACTTCAGAGCGGTGTCCTGACTGTTCGAAAGCCACTCGGCTAAGGCGGACATGATGTTGGCCAGTATTGCGGATCTCTAGCTGTGAAGTTCCCCCTTGCTGAACGATTTTCCAAGTGAGTCCTGGGTAAGGTGCGTTGCTGCTGGCTATGCGTTCCGGCGGGGATGCTCCCTCGCCATAAACGAATAGCGGCAGCGAGTAACGCATCTGCAAACGTACGGCGGCTCGGGGTGCAGCTTGAGACTCGTGGTTAGGTGACAACGCCGGAATCTCGTCAACAATAATGCGGTAAGCCTGTTCTTGTCCGGGAGGTGGCGGAGTCTGACGAATCAAGCGTACTAGCTGCCGTTCGCCAGGAGCGATGGCCATCATCGGTGGGCTTCCAACGATTGCCTGCTGGGGTTGATAGTGGTCATCTCCTCCTTGTTGAGACCAGGAAAAGATGCGCAGCTGCATATTGGCTGTCTCGTTACCTCGATTTTCTAGCCAAAGCGCACTTGCTTGTTGATGACTCTCGATGACCGGATAAATCGGCCAAATCAACAGTGAGCTGGCTGCTACCGGAAAGGGCGCTAAAAGCATGCTCAGAAGCGTGATGATCCTAATAGGGTGACCAAAGCGCATTGCCAGCATGGGCTTTCTCCTTAAACCGGACGTGTCCTTGTCGCTGTCATCTTTTTAACGTCACCACTCCAGGGTTAGCACGAGCTCGTCGCGGTAGTTTCCGGCTGGTAGGTTGCCAGGCAGCGTTAAACTTCCCCAGACCGGCAGCGGAATGTCATCAGGAGTTGTGGTGGTGTCGATGGTAATGGGCTGGTCAATGTCAATAGGGTTGACCGATGCGGCATCCTGGTAAAGCTGGTAAGCCAGCGTCTCGCTGCCATCTTCCCGTTTCAGTTGTCGTTCAGTCGTCGGTTGAAGGCCGCCATCAATGCGCATGCTTAACGGAATTCCAGGTGTGCAGCTGAGCGTAAAAGACCCTGACGCTAGCAACGACGCGCTGCGTGTTTCCTGGGAGAGTGCCGACGCGGAACCAAACGCCAAGCTGCCAAGCGTGCCCAATTGGGCGCCGTCAGCAGGGATGCTGTTATTGACAAGGCAGCCCGGTGTGATGGTTGCCGACACCATAAAGGTGTCGGTGGGGGAAGCCTGTGCTAGCCCCGCAACCATCATCATCGGGCCGATGAGACGTAAACAGCGAGCCATTCGAGTCGTTACCAGGTCAGTTGAACTTGTAACGTATCTTCGTAAGTGCCTGCGGGCAGGTTGCCCGGGTCACCAAAGGCGCGTCCGTATAGATCGATTGACTGCGGGCCGTTGGTGAATTCGTCCAGCACGATGGTGCCGTTCAGGGCAAGTGTCTCCGTTCGAGCGGTATCCGTATACAGGGTGTAACCGACAAAGGCTGGCTCTGTCGTATCTTGCATTGCATGAATCGCGGGAGCGGCATCGCCATCATGCGCTCCATTCAGCAACGTAAAGGTGGGAGCCACGCCAGGTGAGCAGAGCACGGTGATGCCTCCAGCACCGGCTACCTGGGCATCTGCCTGATCGAAGAGGGCTGAGTGAGTGCCAAATGCCAACTCACCAAAGTCAACCGCAGTGCCATCTTCGCCGTCAATTGAACAGCCAGCTTCAAGCGTGATCGAAGCGTCTATCGTTCCGCTTAAGGACTGTGCTTGCACCAAGCTTGGTAGGAGGGCAAGAGAGGCAAGAGCAGCGCTTAAACCAGTGGCCCGAGAGTATCTAGAGAGAAGCATAATAAACTCCTTAGAGATTAGTTGCTTAGAGTTTTCATGTTTAGAAAGAGCATTCGCTTTAACAATCTCAATACTGGAATGCTCATTATTGTTTTTGAAAATGCTCTTTTCTGAAAATAGCATCAAATAAAAAAGTTGCTGGCAGCGCATTAGATAGCCATCAGGGCAAATAACTAAATGCTTAGATATCTTGAGAGGGGGCTGGAATGAGCTAACTAGGCATTCTGTCGCGTGGTTTTTATTGTTTTTCTTGTTATTTTTTGCTCATTTATCGTTTATTTATCGTTTATTTGGTTTTGTTGTTTGCACCATTAGAGGGCTATTTGGGTGCCACTTTAGTCTAGTTACCTTGCTTTTTTTGCCCATACCGAACCGGCATAGGGTATGCATATTTCCGTACTCACAGTTAAATACGTGAACGCTCTGGCCAGCAACTTGACGTTTCCAAACTGTAAGTGGTGTCTGTTTATGCCTTATGTTCACGATACGCTGATGCGTTTAGCAAAAAGTAGTCCTGCACAGTCAGAGTTTTATCAAGCCATTGAAGAAGTGCTTGAGTGTCTTCGCCCGCTGTTCGAACGCGCACCGCATTATCATCAGCACAGTATTATTGAACGTATTGTTGAGCCTGAACGTCAGGTGATGTTTCGGGTGAGCTGGGTGGATGATGCTGGGCGCGTGCAGGTGAACAAGGGGTATCGCGTGCAATTTAATTCAGCACTTGGCCCTTATAAGGGGGGCTTGCGTTTTCACCCCAGCGTGACGTCGGGCACCATTAAATTTTTAGGGTTTGAGCAGATTTTTAAAAATGCGCTAACCGGTCTGCCAATTGGCGGTGGCAAAGGGGGCTCTGATTTCGACCCTAAGGGTAAGTCAGATAACGAGATTATGCGTTTTTGCCAGTCGTTTATGACGGAGCTTTATCGTCATATTGGCCCGCTTTCTGATGTGCCTGCCGGGGATATTGGGGTAGGTGGCCGAGAAATTGGTTATCTGTTTGGTCAGTATAAGCGCTTAACGGGGCGCTACGAGGGAGTGCTGACAGGAAAAGGATTGAATTGGGGGGGCTCGCTTGGCCGCAAAGAGGCAACTGGTTATGGCGCGGTCTACTTTGCGCAGAATATGTTGGCGGCCAGGGGGGAAGAGCTGCGTGGTAAGACGTGCCTGGTTTCTGGGGCAGGGAACGTAGCGATCTACACCATTGAAAAACTGTATGAATTAGGTGCCACACCGGTTACCTGCAGTGACTCGAAGGGTACGATTCACGACCCGAGCGGTATCGATTTAGGACTGCTAAAGCAGTTAAAAGAAGTGCAGCGAGTGTCGTTGGAGAGCTATCTGCATGAGCACCCCGAGGCGCACTACATTTCGGCGCGTGACTACCCGCAGGATGGCCATGCGGTGTGGCGTATTAGCGGCGAGGCGGCGTTCCCTTGCGCTACTCAAAATGAGCTGACCGAGGCCGATGCGAAGTCGCTACTGGCTAACGGTGTTAGCTGTGTAAGTGAAGGCGCTAATATGCCTTCCACAAAAGAGGCAGTGGATATCTTTTTGGAAGCAAAAATTGCCTATGGGCCGGGTAAGGCGGCTAACGCGGGTGGGGTAGCGACAAGTCAATTGGAGATGGCTCAAAATAGCAGTATGGAACAGTGGCCATTGGAGAAGGTTGACGCTAAGCTTAAACAGATTATGTCGGATATTTATCGCCAGTGTGCGGATACGGCAAGTGAATTTGGCGAGCCGGATAACCTTGTGTTGGGAGCTAACATTGCCGGTTTCCGTAAGGTGGCCGATGCAATGATTGAGCAGGGCGTTATCTAGTCGCTTTTATCAGCTAAACCACATACACTGCTTTTAATACAGTCCTTTCCCTTTGGGGAAGGGCTGTTTTCATTGGTGCGTTATAAAAAACATCACAGTTGATTACTTTCCAAGGAGAGTAGAAATGGGGCAGCGTCCTCCTATTATGATTAATCGTCTTGATGCTGAACGTCTTCAGCGCTTGATTGATAATGCCGCTGATAAAGACATGATGGTGGCAGAGTTGCTCGAAGAGGAGTTGACCCGAGGGGAAGTGCTCGACCCTCAGGATATTCCTGACGATGTGGTAAGTATGAATAGTCAGATACGCTTCACTGATCTGACCCGTGGGCGTCAGATGATTCGAACGTTGGTGTATCCCCACGCGCTTGATAGCGTTGAGGATGGTATCTCCGTAATGGCACCCATTGGCGCGGCACTTATTGGCTTGAGGGTAGGCGATGTGATCGAGTGGCCGCTTCCCAATAATACGGAAGTGCGTCTACGCATTGATGCGATATTTTGGCAGCCCGAGCGGGAAAAGCAGTTCCACCGATAAGGCTGGGCGGCTCCGCCGCCGACGCGGGTGCCTCATTCGCTCGTTCCTCGTGAGATTCGTTACACCGCGCTACGGTGCGTTCAAGCGATTGATTTTAATGGTTTTGTAGCGCGTAGCAAGCCTGCGGCGCACCCGCGGGGAGGGCCGAGGGTATTAGCCCTCGCGCTTTTTCAGGCTGTCGACAGAGAGCTCGATACTCTGCGGGCGTTGCAGTACGTTAAGCAGCACAATGGCGCGCTCTTCACCTTTGCAGCGTTTGAATACCGCTTCGAGGTCTTTGAAAGGGCCGTCAGTAATCGTTACTTTTTCTCCGGCGCAGAAATAGCTGTGAATGCCTTCTTGGTGGTGCGGCTGTGCGCGTAAGGTCTCTACCAGTGCGTCGGGCACTGCCACAGGCGTGTTGCCGAAGGTGAGTAGGCGTAAGACACCACGGGTTGAGCGAATGGGCCGCCAGTTACTCACCGTTTGATCCAGGCGGATAAATAGATAGTAAGGAAACAGTGGCTCGGTCACCGTGGTGAGCTTGCCCTGACGCTTACGCTTGGCGTTAAGCACAGGGTGGAACACGTCATACCCTTGGTTGGTAAGGTGTTCGGCCGCACGAAACGATTCCCCCCCTTTGCATTGAATCACGTACCAGCAAGGGGTTACCTCCTCGTAGGGTTCATTCACCTCCATAGATCAACCTTTGGCGTCAGCGATGAGCGTGGCGAGTATGTCTAGCGTCTGGTCAATGTGGGCCTGGGTGTGTTCGCAGGAAAGGAAAAAGCGCAGGCGAGCGCTCTTCTCGGGAACAGCGGGATACAAAATGGGTTGTACATTGATCTGTTTTTCGAGCAGCGCATGAGAGAGGTGTGCTGCCAGCGGTGAACTGCCGACGATAACAGGCACCACTGCCGAGCCGATGCTATGACCGGTGTCCATTCCTCGGGCTTGAGCTTGCTCAAGAAAGTAGCGTGAGATTGCCTGCAGCTTGGCAACACGCTCGGGTTCCTTGGACATTAGCTCAAGCACTTTAAGCGAAGGAGCCGCCACTTGCGCAGGCATGCCGACGCTATAGAGAAAGCCTGGTGCAAAGTAGCGCAGGGTTTCGACGAGCGCTTTATTACCTGCAATATAACCACCGCAACCTGACAGCGTTTTACTCATGGTTCCCATCCAGATATCAACATCGGTGGGGTCAATTGCAAAATGCTCTCGCAGGCCAAGGCCGGTCTCGCCCATAACGCCGAAGGAGTGGGCTTCATCTACCATGAGCCATACTTGGTGGCGCTGCTTTAATTCGATAAAGCGGGGCAGGTCAGGAATATCGCCGTCCATGCTGTAAAGCCCTTCGACCACCACTAGCACCCGTTCAAACTGATGACGATGGCGGTCTAGGAGTGTCTCTAGTGCAGCGGGATCGTTGTGGCTAAACGACATGCGCTTAGCGCCAGAGAGTTGGGCACCGACTAGCGAGCTGTTGTGAATGTACTCGTCGTGCAGCACCAGATCTTTTGGGCCTAGCAGATAACCCAGTGTGGATACGTTCGTCGCGTGACCACTGACGAAGGCAACCGCATCTTCAACGCCATAGGTACTGGCAATCGCTTGCTCAAGCTCGCCATGGATAGGGCGTTCACCTGATACGACACGGCTTGCCGATACCGATGTGCCATAGTGGGCGGCGGCTTCACACGCTGCCTGGACAACGCGTGGGTCGCCTGAGTAACCCAGGTAGTTGTAGCTAGCAAAGTTAATGCACTGGCGCCCGTTAATCATGCTGGTGGCGCCAGCAAGCCCTTCATGTACCTTAAAGAAAGGGTCTTTAAGGCCCAGCTGTTCAGCGCCTTGGCGCATCATAGCAAGCTGCTGATAGCCAGGATGAGCGTCGAATCGCGTAAAGCGCTCGGGAACTGGCCGTGTCGTGTCTGCCCCTGGAGCTCCAGGCCCTTGAGCGCTGGCGGCACGCGGCATTTGGCGTTTGCGTGCCTGTTCCAGAAGTTGTCGTTTCAGTTCAGAGCGCTTTGCGGTCATGGTGTCTCGGTCGTAGATGTTGAAGCCGACTCTTTGGTGAGCCCGTCCGCCCCATGGCGAGCGGCCAGAGAGGCTAACGCATCTTGAGGCGCTTCTTCAACATCGTTGTCATGCTGATGTAACTTTTGAATCAGCACGCTGGCCAATTTGTTCAACGATGACGCCTCGCTTAGCACCATGACGGGCACTTGCACACCCAGCCGGTTTTCGATGGCGGTCATTAATTCAACGCCCATCAGCGAGTCAAATCCCATATCGTATACGGAGCGATTGACGTCAATTTTCTCCTCATCAATCAAGAGAATGCTGGCGAGTTCTGCACGTAGTAACTCGGTGACAGTGCTATGCATTTCTTCAGGAGTGAGATCGGCCAGCAGCGCACTGATATCATCATCGCTGTCGGCGCTGCCGTCATCGTCGCTGGTGCGGGCAATTTCATTAAACCTGGGTGCCTGGGCAGTTGGTAAGAAGCGCGCAAGTGCCCCCCATTCAAGCTCCAGTACGCCTAAACTTGGCCCCGGTGTCAGCAGCATTTGCTCCAGTACGTTAAGCGCGTCGTCTGAGCGCAGTGCAGAACCGCCTAAACGCTCTTGCAGCGCGTCACGCGTGCGGGTATTGCGTGCCAGGAAGCCGACGTCTTCGATCGCGCCCCAGCGCACGCACGTGGCGGGAAGACCCGCGGCGCGGCGGCGGGCTGCAAAGGCCTCCATCCAGTGGTTGGCAGCGACGTAGTTAGCTTGCCCTGGATTACCAAACAGCGTGGTGGCTGAGGAGTACAGTACGAAGAAGTCCAGCTCAATATCGCGGGTGAGAGCGTCCAGGTGACGGGCACCGTCAATTTTGGGTGCGAGTACCTTTTGGATGCGCTCAGCATCTAAATTGCGAATCAGGCCGTCATCGATCACCGTGGCAGCGTGCACGATACCCTTTAGCGAGCCAAGTTCGCGCTGTGCACGTGCTATGACACTGGCTAAGGCATCGTGATCGGTAATGTCACAGGCTGTTGCCAGCACATTGACACCTTGAGCTTCAAAGGCGGCGATGGCGGCTTGCGCTTCTTCACTGGTCGGGCCACTGCGGCTAAGCAACACAAGTTGACGTGCACCTTTGCTTACCAGCCATTGAGCGGTTTTGAGGCCGAAACCACCCAGCCCGCCGGTGACCAGATAGCAGGCCTCGGCAGCCAGTGCCATGGTGTCGGTGCCAAGTAGTTCGTTACGTGGCGGCGCAATGGGCTGTTCATAGGTCACCACGACTTTGCCGATCTGTCGCGCTTGCTGCATATAGCGGAAGGCGTCAATGACTTGGCTGTGGCTGAACGCGGTAAATGGCAGTGGGCTGAGCGTGCCGTCGTTAAACAGCGCCATCATTTCACCGAACAGACGCTGGGTAAGCGCGGGCTGTACTTTCATAAGCTGGTCGGAGTCGATGCCGAAGTAGCTTAAGTTGTTGCGGAACGGGCGCAGGCCAATATGGGTGTTTTCGTAGAAATCGCGTTTACCTAGCTCCAGGAAGCGACCAAACGGGCGCAGGGCGCGCAGGTTTTGGTTAATGGCTTCGCCTGCCAAGGAGTTAAGCACGATATCGACACCTTCGCCCTGGGTATCTTCCAGGATCTCTTCGGCAAAGGTGAGCGAGCGGGAGTCGTAAATGCGCTCCTCGCCCATCAAGCGCAAGAAGTCGCGCTTCTCTTCTGACCCAACAGTGGCGTAAATGTCGGCCCCCATCCACTGGGCGATTTGCAGGGCTGCAATGCCCACGCCACCCGCCGCGCCGTGAATGAGCACTTTCTCGCCGGGTTCCAGGCGCGCTAAGTGTTTCAGCGCGTAATACACCGTGAAGAAGGTGGTCGGAATAGTGGCCGCCGCCGCGTAACTAACACCTTCGGGCAGTGGCGCTACCGCATGCTGGCTGGCAATTAGGCGGTCGCTGAAGCTGGCAGGGCCAAAGCCGACGACGGCTTGACCGGGGGTAACGTGATTAACGTTAGCCCCTACCGCGATGACTTCACCGGAGAACTCAAGCCCGAGGGTTGGCCCAGCAAAGCCGTTTTCGATCGCTTCATCGGAAAGCAGACCCAGGGTGTACATCACATCGCGGAAATTAAGCCCGGTTGCTTTCACGCGAATTTCGACATCATCTGCGCCAAGCTCAGGCAGTTGGCGTGGCCGCCACTGTAGCTGTCGCAACTGACCTGGTAGCGCAAAGCCGAGTGTCATTGCCTGACGCGGTGCAGTGCTAACTTGTTTCGCCGGATGAGGCGCTGGCAGTGTGCGTAGGCGGGTGGCAAAGCGTGAGCCTTCCGCGGTAACCACTAGTTCGTTTTCGCTATCTGGTGTGGCGAGTGTGGCGGCCAGAACGTCCAGTGCTGCATCATTGGGCGTAACAGGGAGATCAATCAACGTGACGCGATGGCCAACGGCTTCGTTAGCTAACGAGCGACCAAAGCCCCATAGAGCGGCGTCATCACCAGTGCTGGCCTCCTGGGTGGGCAGCCAAAGCGTTACAGGGGTGCCTTGTCCTTCAAGTCCGCTGGCTTCTAACGCCAAGGACCACTGTTGAGCCCTGTGGCAACGCTGCGTCTGTTCGGCAGTAGATGCCGCGCCGCGCTGTCGAAAATCAACAACGTTAAGGGCGCTGACACCTTTTCCAAAACTTTCACCAAAGGCGGCCTGAGCTTCGTTTAGCAGTGCGGCGGGCACTGCGTCACTTACCGTAACCCAAACACTGTCGTTGCTAAAAGCGTCGTTGCTAACACCGTCGTTACCAGCATTGCTGTGACTAGCATAGCCGTTCGTATACACACGCAGCTTATTAGCCAGTCGCTCTGCCAGCGCTAGATGGGGAGTATCGGCGACAATGAGGTGGTGGCTAACCGGGTTGCCTGTGGTGTTAGATTCATCGGCAAACGTTGCTGCTTGAGCGTGAAGCAGATAAGCACCGTTCTCTTCCAGCTCAACCGGCGGTGAAACGCTTAGGCCTTGCTCGTTTAACCAATCACTTAGCGTCGCTTGTTCGAGGGCTGCTTGATCGATACCTGGGGTTGCCAGTAGGTCATCTAGCCAACGGCTAGGTTGAATGCCAATGACCATTACTTGTGCGCCGGGTGCCAACTGGGCGGGCAAGGCTTCAATGAGCTGGCGGGTACGCTCAGGCTGAGTAACGTCCACGCTGATAAATGCTAGCTGGGCTTTGTCGGCGTCGCTAAGTATTGGCAGCGTCGCTTCCAGCGGCTGTATGTCCATCAGCGGGAAGCGTTCTTGCAGCTGCTCCGCTTGATGGCGAGCGGTATCACTGGTCGTGATGGCGCGGTAATGATGTGCGCCTTTGGTGATGTGTTGCGCATTGGTAAGCTGCTCAAGCAGGCGCTGACCAAGGGCAGGCGCACAGGGGCCAGCTTCCAGTAACTGAAGCCGCTGACCTGTGGGTAGGTTGGCAAGTACCGCTTCAATCAACATGCCTAGTTCGCTTGCTAATACCTGCCAGCCGCTTTCACCAATCAGCACGCGGTTGATGCCCGCGAGGTGCTCGCCCGTAATGCTTAAGCTTTCCAGCGAAGCGCTACCGTTGGTGAGCTGTTTGCGGTGAAGCCCTAAGCGACCCACCAAATGGATGGGGGCAAAATAGTCGGGGTAATCTTGTACCAGCAGTTGCCAGATAGTCTCTGGGGCGAGTTGTTCTTCGTCACCGTCCACGTTCAGCCCTTGGGTGAAGGCTTCGCTGAGGCTATCCAGCAGCGGTGCTACTTCTTGAGCATAGCGCTGACCGGTGCTAGCCGCATAGGCACTGCTCAGCCCTGCTAAGCGGGCAAGGGCATAGCCTGGCAGGGGGAGTGTTGTGGCGGTCAGTGGCGCAGGTGTTAGCTCTACATCTAAGTAGCTGAAGTGTTGATGGTGGGCGCGGTTAAGGCGAATTGCTTTAAAGCGGGTTTCGCTAAGCACGGCCACGGCGTTGCCTGCAGCGTCATACAGTTCGAAGTCGGCGGTGAAGGAGTGGGGCGCGCGCTTACCCATTACCGCACGAGCCAGTACGGGCGCTCCGGCTTCGGCGTTCACCTGAAGTCGGCCGACGCGAACGGGCACAAATGCTAGCTGGGAGGCAAAGTCACTGTGTTGTGCCAGCAGCGGAATAAACATCTGGAAAGCGCTGTCCAGAATGCCGGGGTGCACGTGAAGCGTTTCAAGCTGTGATTGCACGTCTTCTGACAGTGTGATCTCGCCGATGACGCTATCGCCTTCAATCCAGCCGCGACTAATGGCCTGGAAGGCGGGGCCGTAGTGCAGCCCAATGCGTTCGGCCATTTGTAAATGCTGGGCCAGGGTAACGTCTGGCGCTCGATTGGGCACGCTGGGAGCCTGGCGGTTAAGCAAAAAGCCTCGGCTTTCACGCATGCGGCGGGCAACAGCGTTTAGCTGCCATTCGCTGCCCGTGGCAGGTTCACGGGAGTGAATCGCTAGGCGGCCATCGTCTGGGTTCAGCGTTAAGCGCATGGTGCGGCCATTGGGGCCGTCTAAGAGTAGTGGCGCGCGAATTTCCAACTCTTCGATATCCAGCAGCGGTGTATCTTTCTGCTGTAAGGCGGCGGCTAGGGTAAGTTCTACAAAGCCTGCGCCGGGGAAGACTGCACCTTCGCCGACCACATGGTCGGCTAGCCAGGGCTGGCGCTTGGTGTCCAGCTGGCTTTCCCAGGTGTGATCTTGCTGCGCAAGGGGGTAGCCCAGCAGTGGGTGCTGGTAATAGCGCGTAAGCAGGCCTTGGCCGTCGGTGGTGCCCTGCACCCAGTGATGAGTGCGTTGCCATGAGTAGCGGGGCAGTAGAACGCGCTGGCCTTCAACTGGGAAGAAGTGATGGCTTGCTAGGTTGAGTCCGCTTAGTAGCAGTTGGCCGAGGCTTCGAGTCAGCTCATCCGTTCCAGGCTTATGGCGCTCAATTGTACCCAGCACTAAACCGCTGCGCTCTTGTTGGCGCAGGGACTCGTTCAAGTAACGGCGCAAAATAGGATGCGCGCCAATTTCTATAAAGACGTTGTAACCTTGTTCGATAAGCGTAGTAGCGGCGCCATCGAATAACACCGGCTCGCGGATATTGAGCCACCAATAATGCGCATCTAGCTGGGTGCCTTCGCTAATGGCGCCCGTGACGGTGGAGACATAGGGGATCTCGGTGGCGCGCGGTTGAATATCAGCCAGCGCTTCCACCACGCCTGCTTTGATGCTGTCCATGGCGGGGCTATGGAAGGCGTAATCTAACGGCAGCCGTTTAGCGAAGATGTCCTGAGCGCTAAGTGCTGTTTCCAGCGCAGTCAGCTGGTCTTGGTCACCCGCGAGGGTGATGCCTTTGGGGCTGTTAATGCCCGCTAAGCTGATGTTGTTAAATTCGGGTTTTTCAAGCCAGGGTGCGATCTCTTCCGCGCTCATGGCAACCGCTGTCATTTCCCCTAGGCCACGGGTTTTGCCTTGATAGAAGCTGCGGTAGTAAATGACTTTTACGGCGTCTTCTAACGTAAGTGCGCCTGATGCCCAGGCCGCGGCGACTTCGCCAACGCTATGGCCGAAAACAGCGGTGGGTACAATGCCTTTGGATTTAAACCATTCGGTTAATGCGACCTGTAAGGCAAACAGCGCTGGTTGGGCAATCTCGGTGCGTTCAAAGCGGCCTTCGCTGGCCTCTTGTTGGTTGCGGCCCGCGAGCTCGTCGCGCAGTGAAAAATCCCCATGTTTCTGGAATAGAGCATCCACGTGGTCGATAGCATCACTGAATGCAGGCTCACTTTCCAGGAGGTCGTGGCCCATGGTTTCCCATTGGCAGCCGTTACCGTCGTAGACAAACACCGGACCACGTGCGTTGGCTAGGCGTTCAAGTGTCGCGGTTGGGCTTTCTTCACCTTCGGCGAACTGGCTTAGCGCGCTGGCGGCAGCTTCCGGCGTTTGGGCAAAACAGAGCGCACCAAACGTGTGATGTTCACGATGGCTGTGCAGTGTATGTGCGATGTCGTAAAAGGGTTGGTCACTTTCACGCAAATAGCTGGCTAATGCGCGTGCATTAGCGGCGAGTGCTTCCTGACTTCGAGCACTAATGCGGATAGGTAGCGCGGTGTCAGGCATTTGACGGGATGCTGGGGTTTTTTCTGGCGCACTTTCCAAAATAACATGGGCATTTGCGCCGCCAAAGCCGAACGAGTTCACGCCAATGACCAAGCGGCCTTGTTTTTTCAGTGACTGGGCTTTAGTGACAACACTAATGTTCCACTCATCAAATTTGATGAGCGGATTGAGGTTACGAATGCCAATGGTGGCAGGTACTTCACGGTGTTGCAGGCTGTAAAGTGCTTTGGCAAGCCCAGCTACCCCAGAAGCAGTTTCCAGGTGGCCAACGTTACTTTTTACCGAGCCGATAGGTAGCGGCGTTTTACGGAACTTGCCCAGCGCTTCGCCAATGGCTCGGGTTTCTATCGGGTCGCCAACGGCGGTGCCGGTACCATGGGCTTCAAGGTAGTCGATCTCATCCGGTGCAATACCGGCCTGCTCGTAGGCGCGGCGCATTAGCTCAATTTGCGCGCTGGGATTGGGCACGGTAAGGCCGGATTTGTGGCCGTCGGTGTTAACGGCTGAGCCCGCTACTACCGCCAGGATATTGTCGCCATCGGCGACTGCCTGGTCGTAATCTTTGAGCAAAAACAGCCCCGCGCCTTCTGAGCGCACGTAGCCGTTACCTGCTTCATCAAATACCTGACAGCGCCCCGTGGGGGAGAGCATGCTAGCCTTCGAGAAAATGATGAAACCGTACGGATGCAAATGCAGGCTGATACCACCGGCCAGCGCCATGTTGGTTTCACCACTGCGGATAGATTGGCAGGCTTGATGAAACGCGACCATGGAAGACGAGCAGGCGGTGTCCAGCGACATGCTAGGGCCATGCAGGTCAAATACGTATGAGAGGCGGTTAGAGGCAATACTGGAGGTGTTGCCTGTGGCTGTCGAGGCGTCAATGGCCCCCATGTCATCCGCCATGCGATAAGAGTAATCAAGGCTGGCGACGCCAAGGAAAACGCCGCACTGGCTGCCGCGGAGGCTACTAGGCGTAATGCCCGCGCTTTCCATGGCTTCCCAGCTAAGTTCTAGCAGCATGCGCTGTTGAGGGTCCATGTTCGCCGCTTCACGGGGCGAAATGCCGAAAAACTCTGCGTCGAAGCCACTTATATCGCCAAGGCTACCAGCGGCAAACGTAACGCTGGTGCCTGGGTGACGTTTATCTGGGTGCCAGTACGCATCGTGGCTCCAGCGGTCTGGGGCCACTTGGGTGACGAGGTCTTTTTCGGCTTGCAGGTCCTGCCAGAACGTTTCAGGTGTGGTGCCGGGGAAACGATGGGCGGCGCCGATGATGGCAACGCGTTTAGTCATTCTTGCTCCTGAGGTTCTGGTTCTGCCTTGATCACATCGCTACTTATATCGCGTCCAAACGCCTGTTTAAATAGCTGAACGCCAAGTTCGTTAGATGACAACGTGCACGATCCTTGTACAGCAGGCGGCTGGTCGGGCAAGTTGCTATTTAGTTTAGTATGTAAAGCACTGTCTGATTGCGTTGACCATATCATATACGGTGTGTCGCCATCAGGTGGCGAGTAATGCCCATATGCATCAGGCAGGATCGGTACGTGGTCACCGTACCAGCCAAGTAGCCCTGGCCTTGAAGCTGATTGTAGTGCTGCTTTAACGCTACCCAGCATGTGGTCTGCTTCACTTAAATGTTGCAGGTAAACGGCTAGGTCACGCAAATAATTTGGTAGCGGCCATGCTGCATTTGGCAGTGTTTTCGCTAGCGTCGCTCTGTCGGGTGCCTCTAAGTGTAACGGACCATGGTTTTCCATGGTGATCACAAAGACAAATAATGGCCTATTATCGCCATCTTCGAGCAGGCGTCCAACCTTTCGTGCAACTGCTTGGTCGCTAATGTACTGACCATGCTTATCCTGGCTGCTGAACGCGTTGATGTCGATGAATGACTCAAAACCCAATTTAGGGATAACGCGGTCGCGCAGATAGAAGGTGGCAGGGTAAGGGTGTACGCAAACAGTACGGTAGCCTTGCGCCTTAAAGGCACTGGCAATGCTAGGCATGGTATGGCGTGACAGTGTGCGGTAGGGGTTGAATTGGCGAGCTCCCCAGGTCTTGGGCGGCAGGCCTGTTAACACAGCGGATTCGGTACGCACCGTATTGGCCCCCCAGGCAGGGACGTTAAGTGTTCCGTATAGAAGTGCACCCGCGCGCGTGGCGTCATAATTTGGCAGTAGGTCAGCGGCAACGTCTTCACACCAAGCGCGAGGGTCAAAAAACGATTCGCTTTGTACTAATACCACGTTAGGTGGCATGGCGGTCGCTCCATTGGCAACCGTGCTTTGCTTAGCAGTGCTTTGTTCAGCAGTGCTTTGTTCAGCAGTGCTTTGCGCTAGTGCATAAAAAGGAGATGTCGTTGGCGCTGGTGCGTGAGAGCGCGCCAGGGCGATACCGTAGCTCCACAGACTTGAGAATAAACCCAGGTGGTCTAGGTCAGCTGCGGGATCAAGCGTGATGGAGGGGAGTTGACGCCATCCTAGCCAAACGATTAGTGCGCCGGTGGTTATCAGGCTAACGCTACTAAGTAAAAATGCCGTCACACCCTTTTGGTTCGTCAGCGGAGGCTCAACATAAAAAAAGCTACCAATGGCAACGGCGCCCGCGCTGCTGGCGGCAATAGCAAGACCAATGCCGAAAAAGGGCACATAAAGCCTTGGATGCAGGATGGCATCCCAAAAATACTCAAAATCGTGGCAAATAAACGGCTCATTCAAGGTGCGGGACTTGGTGTTGCTGGCTTGCACCACCACGAGCTGCAGCGAAAGAATAAACACCACCGCAAACCAGGGGCGCTGTAGAATCAGCACAAACAGACCGAATAGCAGCAGCCAGCAGCCAAGGTGCACCATGTTGGCAGCAAGGCTGCGTTGCCAGCAAGGTTGTGGGCGTGGTTTGAGTAATGCTTCAAACAGCAGGCTGAACAACAAACCCGCTAGAAGCGGACCCATTAGCACGGGGGAAGCAAGCAGTTGCATGCTACTTTCCTCCCATGTGGCCAAAGCCCAAGTGCTTGATGAACCATTGAGAGATGCTGGCAGGCAATACCGCTAACCACCATGAGCCGAAGTTAAGTGGGAATGGAAAACTAATACGTGCGCGATTCGCTGTGATACCGCGCTGAATTGCTTTGGCAGCACGCTCAGGTGACCACTCCCAAGGCTTTGGGCCAGGCATGGCATCGCACATGGGTGAGGTCACATAGCCAGGCATTACCACTGTGACACCGATACCGTGAGGGGCAAGTAAGCCACGGAGCCCTTCACCGTAGGCCTTGATGCCTGCTTTGCTGGCGCTGTAGCTAGGCGTTGTTGGCAGGCCATGCCAGCCTGCAAGAGAGCTAATAAACACCAGCTGGCCGCTGCCTCGTGCTTGCATGGCAGGTACCAAGCGCTGCGCCATGGCAATGGGGGCTTTTAAATTAATATCCAACAGTGCTTGCACGTCATCCCATGGTTCAAGTGTTTGGTCGCTTGGGTGCGTATTGATGCCCGCATTGGCAATCGCGATGTCTGGCAAGTGCTCGGCACATAGGGTATCTAGCCAAGTGTTCAGTTCGGTGGTGTCAGTCAGGCTGGCGGATGACAGTGACACCTGAGCGCCTTTCCCGTGACACACTCCCGCCAGCTCTTCAAGCGACTGTCGATTGCGCCCATGCAACACCAGGTGCGTATTGGGTGCTGCGTAAGCGTGAGCCAATGCACCGCCAATGGCGCCCGTTGCGCCGGTGATGAGCACGCAGCGTGGTTTGCCAAGAGCCGCACTCTCAGTTGATGGCGTTTTTGAAGGCTTAGATGATAGAGCAGTGCTCAAAGCAACTTCTCCAGCGGTGAAGGGCAGGCTTCTAGTATATGCGCTGCGTTGTCCACTGCTAAATCGATACCAGGCTGGCAGTAAAAGCCGCCGTTAACCTGCACGGTATGCATGACGGTGTTGCGAAAGTAACCAAACATGGCTTGGCTTGGTAGTGGTGGCTGGTGCCAAAACTCATCCAGCGTGCCTTCGTAGGTAAGGCCTGCCAAGTTGTAGATGGGGTCGCTGAGGGCAAAGGTGGGGCACTGTTTTTCAAGAGAAACAATGCCTACCGTACTGTTCACGGTGACCGTGCCTGCAGCGTGTTTGAGCAGCGGGTTAAGGTTGCCTGATTCTAAGTAAACAATGCGCCCTTGCAGGCCATAAAAATCGGCAAGCTTTTGAATGACTTTAGGGTAGTTAACCAGCCCCATATCCAGCGGGTGGTTTTTAATACACAGCAGCGCATCGCTTGGCGCATGCAACGCAAATGAGCCCATGACGTGATCCATTACCTGTTCCATATTGTCGTAAGGCGAATGGTCACGAATTTGCGCATCGGTATTCAGCTGCAGCGGCAGCATAAAGTAAGGCTTTCCACCTTCAATCAGGTTCTTAATACGCTCGGCATCACGTTTTTTCCACTGTTTCAGCAGTGTGAAACGCTTGATGTAACCCGCATACTCTACCGGTGCAGTAATGGGGGCGTGGTTGCGGTAGTGGGGGGCTACCAGCGGGTTTGCCAGCCCGGCCAAGTGGTAGCAAACATCATGGGCGGCGCGGATTTTAAACGATGAATGAAAACGAACCGGCGCAGGTAGCCTAGGCAGTGCTTTACCGGTTTCATAAAACCAAGTCGGGTCGCGGGGCAGCAGTGAATGACCATTGACTCCCTCACGTTCCAGCGTGACCCAAAAAGGGCGAAAGTATCCCTCTTCAAATACGTGAGTGCGAATACCTGCTGCCTGGGCCTGATCAACGGCAGGGCGATGAATAGGTCGGCGGTCACCAAACAGCACTTGGTCGGTAATGCCATAGCGTTGCCAAAGCGACTGAATATAAGCGGGCAGTTCGCTGAGTGGCCCCCGAAACAGGTGGTTTTGGCTATGAGTACGCTGCCAGTAAACGATATCTCCGGCGTTGAAGTTAACCTTTACCACGCGGTGACCATCGTCGGTTAGGCGACGGGCAAGGCGTTGGTAAAAGGGCGAGCAAACGCCTTGTAAAAATAAGAATGCGCGCTTTTGCTTCAACTTAATGGCTTCCAATGAATAAGTTACGATAGCAGCGGTACAGGCGCTGCTTCCATGTAAGCATGTGCTTTTGAGAGCCCGGGTTTTGAGAACCTGGCTTTTGCAACTTTAATTGTTGTGATTTCGCCTGTTCCAACAGGCTGATTACCGTTTCCGCATTGCAGAGCTGCCGAGAGTTAGGTGCAACGTAACTTGGGTAAAGGAGCAGCGTTCCTGCTACCAGGGCATCTAACGATAGTGTCCGGTTTCTTCTTGGGCAGTGCATCGCATCCTGAGTGAGTCCCCAGCCCGCGTAAAACGGGAGGCCATAAGTATGCACGTGGCGTTGGCGCAAAAGCGCCTCAAAGCCGGTCAGCGAACTCATAGTATGTACAGCATCAACGCGCGCTAACAGCACAGTGATATCAATGTGACTAGCATCGAAATCATACAGACGTTTTGCGCTGGTATCGAGTTCTCCGATACGGGCACCGGTAATAACATCGGGGTGCGCTTTGTAGACAATAAAAGCGTCAGGGTTAGCTTGCCGTACAGCGCTTAACAGAGCGCTATTAGTGCGTATCTCTGGAGAGCCTGTGGCAATCGAGGCGTCACTTTCTACCTGGCCGGGCACTAAAATAATGTGCTTGTCAGAGGGCAAGCTAATAGTGGCTTCGCCGGGCATGTTGTACTTAGAAAGCTTTAACGCAACTAAACGCTCACGCAGCTGTGCCGCTCGCTCCAGCAGGTCATCGCTGAAGTCGGTGGTATTAAGCAGCGTTTCAAGCTCACTAGGTTGACTAGGGTCGTAGTAAATACCCTGGCGATCGATGACCAGCGACAGCGGCTGAGTGAGGTCGACCCCAAGGCCCACCGAACGGATGAAGCCATCTTCCATTCGCCAAATTGACGACATATGGTGGCTGTGGCGGGCTTTGAAGTCGTCGTCAATACGGCTAGACCATACCAGTAGATTGGGTTTTTCAGGCGTCTGAGAGGACGCAGCTGGTAGCTTTTTTTGATAGCTAATTTGTGCCGCTGGGCCAAGAAAATGACCAATAAACCGTCGCTTCCATGAAGAGAAACCACAGGCTAACCACTGTCCGCGAAGCCGCTCTTGTTGTCGCTTTTGGTCGGCAATCAATGCGATTGTCTCCTCAAGCGTAGAAGCATTGCCTGTATAAGGGTTGGCATATCGAGCATAACGCAGATAGGCAGCGGCAAATACTTCTTCAAGGGTGCGCACCGTTTTACGACGATAACAACTGAGCTGATCAATCGTCAGCCCCCAGCCCGCATAAAAGGGTAGGCCAAAACAGTGCACTTGTTTGCCTGCCATGAGTGCTTCAAACCCAAGTTGGCTGGTGACCACATAAACCGATTCGACCGCGTCAAACAGTGCCCAGGGGTTAATGTCGTTACTAACAATGTGGCAACGTGGATGATCGATAGCATTCGCTAGGTGGCCCTGCTTTTTACCGGCAATGACGTCAGGATGAACTTTGACCAGTATGTCGGCGCTGGGGTGATCGCTGAGTGCGCTTTCTAGCATTTGCTGAAAGCTGTCCGCACTGCCTCCTCCATGATGAATGGAGGCGTCGCCAGCCGTTTGGTCTACCACTAAGACGCTGGTGCTGGGCTTGCTAGCTTTCTCAAGTGCTGACAAGGGGCGGTCAGGGGCGTGGTTGTATTTTGATAACCGATAGCGTGATAGTTGCTCAATGCAACGTGCTGCCTGAGCTAGCTCTTCGCAGTCAAAGGTCGCGTTATTCAGCCAGTTTTCTAAATCGCTGGGGCGTGAGGCATCGTAATAAATGCCGGTATGGTCAACCACCATGCTATGGGGTTGAAAGCCCTCGACGCCTAGCCCTAGTGAACGAAGAAAGCCGTCCTCAAGAGCGATATAAGGCAACCCATGCTTTTTTGCATAATGGCGCGCCCCCACGCTGGTGGGTTTAAGCCCCCAGCCGATGACCGCATCAGGTTTAGGGCGTAGCAGCCCGATTGGCGAGAAGTGATCAAATTCAGGCAAAAAAGAAGCTAGGGCGGAAATGTTGATAATACCCTTAGATGTATAGCCTGCTATGTGTTTTGCCATGAAAGGGCCGCAATGGTGTTAACGTTGGCGCGAATGTAAGCGCAAGTAATAAATCGGCGAACATACGTGAAAAGGTCTAGCTTATCAATTAAGTCTCAAGTGATCTTATGGTGAGGAGAAACTTGTCACAAAATGTCACATATCAGAATTTATAAGTTAAGCTGCTTCAACGCGCATTTCCTCCATCTTTTTGATAAGTTGTTCGTTTATATCGCGGTTGGGGCTGATTCGTTGGCTGCAATGTTGGTGAATGTTAATAATAAAAGGGTGATCGGTGCATCTAGCCCCGATGTTCAGAAAATCGATGTCCCATAACCCCTGGCTCAGTAGGCTCATTACGCTTAGTTCCTTAAAAAGTCGGCTATTGCTGGGACTCTCCTGTGCACTGCTATTACTGGCTGGCCTGGTGCTTGGGATGGCTTGGCAGGTGGGTAAAACCATGGTGCAGGAAACCAACATGGCCCATTTGCGTTACGAAGCCGATATTATCGCTGATGAGATAACCCAACAGATTGACCACCGTTTTCAAGCGTTAGAACGGTTAAGCAACACGTTGGGAGTCGTGAGTGACACCTCTCAGATTAGTTATGAATTGCGTAAAAACGATTCGTTGTTGGCGTGGTTTGACGCGATTGTTGTCAGTGACAGCCAAGGGCGCATTATCGCTGACTGGCCAGCGGTTGCCGGCCGTACAGGCCTTGAAACTGCTGAGCTTGAATATTTTAAAATGTTACGTGGTACGCGACAGCCTTATGTCAGTGAGCCTTTTATAGGGCGTGCCAGCGACATGCCCATGGTGTTGGTCAGTGTGCCTCGCCTGGATAGCGATGGTCGTTTTGTTGGGTTTATCGGTGGTGTGGTCAGCTTGGATAGCAGCGGATTATTTAGACGCTTGGCCACCATACGCCTAGGGAGTGAAGGGTATGCGGCGGTTGCGACGGCAAGCGGCAGAGTTTTATATCACCCTAACCGGTCGTTAATTAATAACGAGAACGTCGACCTGACTGCTAATCCGCTAATCGATTTAGCACTCGATGGCTGGCGAGGCGATGGCATTGGTTCGCTGCTGGATGGTCGAGTGGGGCTGCAATCTTATGCACAAGTATGGCCAGCTAGCTGGGTAGTGGGGCTTTATCTGCCGATAGATCAGGCGCAACTGCCGCTTTCTGGTTTTATCCAAAAGCTGTGGTGGATTTGGATCGTAGCAGCACTGTTAATGATGCCGCTTCTATGGTGGCTGCTGGCACGCATTCTGACTCCACTAGATCGCTTGGAATCACAGATTGGCGAGGTCGGTATTGGGCGTCGTTCATACGTAGACCTTGCGACGAGTATGCAAGAGCTAGAGCAGGTGGCGCACACGTTTAATCGTGTTGAAGATGAGCGACAGCAGTTAGTCGAGCATCTGCAAGAGCGTGAAGCGTTTTTGGACTCTGTCATGAATGCATCGCCCCAAGGTATGTTTGTGGCCGACTTTGGCGGCAATATTACCTACATGAATCCGGCGCTTTTAGAAATTTTAGGTATCGAGTCCAATATCTTAATGGAGACTTGGCTTGAGCAGATTCATGAGGATGATCGTTCCGGGGCAGAAGACATGTGGCAGCACAGTTTAAAAACTGGCAATGACTACATGCGTCAACTGCGCTTCATTCGCAGTGACAACGAAATGCTTTGGCTGGATATTCACGCGCGTGTGGTGATGCTCTCCCAGGGAGGCAATTCCCTTGGGCTGGTGGGCGTAGTAAAAGATATTACTGAGCGTCGGGAGCAGGAAGCGCTCCAGCGTTGGGAAGCAGAGCACGACCCGTTAACGGGGCTGCTTAACCGCCGAGGTTTCGAGCGCCGCCTTGAAGACGCCTTTGCAGATTTCCAAAAAACCAGCACACCATCGGCACTGTTGTTATTCGATCTTGACCACTTCAAACCGATTAATGATGAAGGCGGCCATGCTTTAGGGGACGAAATGCTGCGCCGTATCGCCCAGGTAGTTGCCTGGGAAGTTCGCCGCAGTGACCATGTGGCTCGCCAGGGGGGTGATGAGTTTGGCGTATTGTTGCCTAGCTGTACATTAGGGCAAGCAGAGCGTATCGCTGAGTCATTGCGTCAATCGGTGAGCGAGGTATCGGTTATTAATGAAGGCAAAGAGTACTCCGTCACACTGAGCATAGGCGTTACCACCTTCGGTGATAGCGATGTCAATGTGGAAACGGTACTCTCTCGGGCAGATGCCGCCAGTTACGACGCTAAAGGCCTCGGGCGCGATAGCGTGGTAGTCAAGCTTCCAACGTCGTTAGGCCCTGTCAAAATGTTCGAGTAATGCCGCACGGGCGCTACTTTCTGGAAATACGTAATAATCCGTGCCATCTAGTCGACAAATCAGTGCTATCGGTAGACTATATAAGCTACTGCTTATTCGATTGAGAGTGCTTTCGTGAACCTACTAGAGCTGTTTTCTCGAACGCTAGATGTCACGTTGCCTGTATTTGCCATGGTCTTTGTCGGCATTGGCTTAAAACGTTTACAGTGGATCGACAGCGGGTTTGTCTCTACCGCGTCCGCGCTTGTATTCAAAGCAACGCTCCCCACGCTCATCTTCTTGAGTTTAATAAAAGCAGATTTAAGTGTTGCGCTGGATATCCCCCTGTTGCTGTTCTTTGCCGCCGCCACGCTTGGCCAATTCTTCTTAAGTTGGGTCTGGGCGTGCTATCGGGTGCCTGAAGCCGACCGAGGCATTTATGTTCAGGGCGCCTTTCGTGGCAACTGCGGCATTGTCGGGCTGGCACTCGCGGCAGGCATGTACGGCAGTTATGGGCTTTCCGCTGGCAGCTTGCTGCTAGGTGTGGTGATTGTCATGTACAACGCGCTTTCGGTCGTGGCCTTAGCGGCTTATCAGCCCGGCCAATCAACAGATTGGCGCAACCTGCTGAAGCATATCGTTACGAATCCACTGATTATCTCTGTACTCGCCGCGCTGCCATTCGCCGCGTTCTCGATTCCACTGCCTAGCTGGCTGATTACCTCAGGCGATTACTTCGCCTCCTTGACGTTACCCCTGGCGCTGATCTGTGTAGGCGCAACGCTGTCGGTGGCCACCATGCGTAACGGCAGCCAAACAGCGATAAGTGCCAGCAGCATGAAAATGATCATATTGCCACTACTCGCTACGCTAGCAGCATGGGCGGTGGGGTTCTCGGGAGAGCAGCTAGGGTTGTTATTTCTATTCTTCGCCAGCCCAACCGCCGCCGCCAGCTTTGTGATGGTAAAAGCCATTAACGGCAATGTAGCGCTGGCCGCCAATATCATCGCGATAACCACCTTAATGGCCAGCGTCACCGTCACCACCGGTATCTTCGTACTGCGCCTTCTGGGATGGATTTAACCAGTGTGGTTGGCTGGCACTTAGCAACACGCTATACTATGCGCCCCATAAGTCCCTGTAGCTCAGTAGGATAGAGCAGCCGCCTCCTAAGCGGCAGGTCGCAGGTTCGACTCCTGCCAGGGACGCCAACGGGTCTTTCTTTCTCAGTCATTCCTCGTCAAGCCAAAACACGTACAGCACTCTAAATACCTAGGCTTCTAGCTCTTAGGTAAGCCTTAGCATTCCCTACAAATTGCGCCGCCAAGTGGCATACAGAATGGTATATCTCGCCATTCGAAGTTGCTCGACACCGCCTAAGTATGACCTAGCGGGTGGCTAGTATGGCCAACGCCCCGCCTTTGTGCGGGGCGTGGGCGTGTTAGGCGTGGGTAAGTAGGATGGAAGAGTAGCTAGCCCTGTGCGAGCGCCTACAGGGCCTCATGCGGCAATGTTGCCAACCAACCAGCTCCACACCGACCGCGACCCACGCCGCGCCCTCGACACCCCGCCCCGCCCGCGCGCTAAATGTAGTGGTTTTTATGCACCCCTGCGCCCGCCGTCAAGCCGCGCCACTGCTGGGCTGGCTGGTGAAAAATAGGTGCATGAAAATTGTGCGAATTCATGCGGGGTTATGCGCTTTTTATAGGGCTGGGTAGCGGATCAGGCGTGAAGGCTGGGTAGTGAAGTGCTGGCAGAAGAAAAGATCGTTCCTGAGTAGTCCTAGCAAAGCCTAAGTATTCATGATAGATGTGAGCTTGGTAATTAAACGATACGCTTTTTGCTCCTGTCTGGGCTTTCTCGTTTTACGGAAAGGCAAACGCTTGGGGAGGGTGTATATATGCCTCTTGAAAAATGTTTAACATATGCTGGTAATGCTATTAGATAATAAATAAGGGGGGGGGGATGAGTAATACTTTAAATGCTGGCCTTGAAAGTACAATAGCAAAAGGTGATCCAGGTGATGACACAGCTAACCGGTACCGTTTTCAATGGATCTGGGCTGCGGTAACCTGCTGCAGGGTTTTAGATAATACGCTAGATGTTCTAGAAGTCTTTTGTGAACATCATGAGGATGTCCTGATTAAGCATAGAGATGGATCGTTTACAGGACATCAAGTCAAAACTCGTGCTGATAACCAGCCGCCATGGAAGGCTAGTGACGATTCTGTTATTGCTGCATATGCACGATTCGTTAATTTAGATAATGAATATAGCGGAAAATTTAGAAGTTTTTGCTTTTTAACTAATCATGTGATTCATTCATCAAAAAACGGTCAAGATCTTCCGTATGTTCTTTCATTAATTAAAGTAGCTGATTCAATATCTAAATTGGAAAAAAGTGCTGTAAGGTGGGTTAAGAAAGTTGCAAAAGCTGCTTGTGTTAGCGATGAGATTGCTTTTAATGCTTTGTCAAAATGCATAGCAAGTGCGAAACTTCCTAAGTTGCGTGATGCACTTATGCGCTTAATTGACACTATTACGCAATGTTGGCCCACTGCAAAAGAGCTTTCACATGACACTGTAGTACGTTCAGCGCAAGAGCTGGTTAACGAATGTACAAAAGCTTCTTCTTTAGATCACTTGCAATTACTTCCCGCCTATATGGCAGAAAATGGTAATGATGAAGATGACATTGCGTCTGTAATAAATGGGAAAAGAATGACTCTTTCTCGGATCCAGAATGTGCTTGAAAGTGGCCGTAACAGTTATTCAGAACTAATCGGTGACCCTTCTAAAATTGTACAGCCGTATAGCGGAAGTACAGAGCTTTTACATAAAAAGCTAGATACAGGTGGTTTCTCAATAGTCACTAGAAACTCTGCAGACGATTTGAGGGATAAAGCCGACTATCTTGGTATAGCTTGGACTAAAAAACATGGCGAAAACAAGGGGTTGGATCAATATAACCATGTGCTCTCCCTCGTGCTTAACGATGCAGGAAAAGCCTTTGACGCAAAAAAAAATAAAAGTGATGATTTTGGCCCAGCGATGAGAGATGAATTGGTT
Organism: Vreelandella zhaodongensis; assembly: GCF_013415115.1. Lineage (GTDB taxonomy): Bacteria > Pseudomonadota > Gammaproteobacteria > Pseudomonadales > Halomonadaceae > Vreelandella > Vreelandella zhaodongensis. The sequence goes on from NZ_JACCDD010000001.1 coordinate 150,061, forward strand.
CGTTTATTGAAAGATCGGCGTGCTGATAATTGTCAGTTATATGATGCGACTATTGATCATTTAGAAGGCATGGCTTTTTCTTTAACTGCTCAGTGTAAGATAGCGTGGAGTAATAGTAGACCGTGGGAGTCTGAGTGATGGATTTAGTTAATTTTATAGCTCAGCTCGACGAAGAGCCAGAACTGCATGCAATTCGTTTGCTTATACTTATATCTGCTTTTTCTGATTCAAATCATAGCAGTTCAATTGGCGGTTTTACTAAGTTAGCAAAGCTTGACTTTCTATTGCGTTATCCTGTTATGCTTGAACGTGCTTTAGAAGCTAAAGGTTCTTCAGTTAAAAGTGTCGAAATTAAGGAGCATGAATTAAATAGCGTTGAATCTCAGATGGTACGCTATCGGTTTGGTCCATGGGATCATAAGTATCGAGGGTTGCTCAATATTTTAGTAGCCAAATCCCTCGTTGAGATTAATGTAGAGGGACGGAAAGTTTTGATTTCTCTTACAGATGCTGGAGAAAATTTGGCTCTAGAGCTCAGAGAAATGGAAGAGTTTAAAGATTATGCAAGGCGGTCTGATATTTTAAAAAGAAATTTTGATCTTAAAGCAACAAATCTTATGAATTTTATATATAAGAATTTCCCAGAAGTTATTTCTCTCCGCTCTAATCAGAGAATACCAACATGAATATTAATTTGATTATGCTTGTTGTGAGAAGTCGAAAAAATATCGTACAAGTTGACTTTTCTAAGACCGTTACTTTTATTTATGGGCCAGTTGGGACTGGAAAGTCGTCAGTAGCGCGCCTTATAGATTACTGTTTTGGAGGTGAACTTGAAAGAACACCAGCAATTCAACATGAGTTAGTTTCTGTCACATTAGAAGCTAAGCTTGGAAAATATGATTGTACATTTGAAAGAGGGAGCGATAACCCCCAGTTTGTGCGTGTTACATGGAGTAACAGAGAAGGATATATAAATTCAGTAAAAGCACCTATAGCAGCGGGCGATATAACTATAACTTCAGGTGAGGTTTATAATCTTAGTGACCTCATATTTAGCCTATGTGATATTGAACCAATTAAGGTGTTAAAGAGAAGTCGCGATCCAGATTCTCCGATGATTAGACTTAGTTTTCGAGATATTTGGAGATACTGCTATCTAGATCAAGCTCATTTAGATTCTTCTTTTTTTAGGCTGGAAGAGCCATTTCGTGCTCGAAAAAGTCAAGATGCGATGCGGTTTTTTACAGGGTTGCATTCTGAGCGATTAAGCCAATTACAGTTAGAATATTATCGGTTAAATACTAAGCAGCATGGTTCTCGTGAAGCAATTGAACAAATTAGAAGTTTCATGGTTAGATTTGAATTTGGTTCTGAAGAAGTTATTCACCAAAAAATAAATGATTTGAAGAGCAGGCTTGCTCGTGCACGAAATCAAAGAAACTTAATTGAGAAAGAAAGAGCAAACATAATTCACCCATCCGAAGGATTAAGGGAGAGGTTAAGGTTAATTAGTAATAAGCTTTCCGACCTGAAAGACGCTATAAATATGTCGACTACGACGATTCAAGAGCAAATAGCTCTTCGATCAGAGCTTATTACCACTAAGTTAAAGGCAGAAAAGACCAAAAAAGCAGCTAGTATCTTAGAAGGAGTGAAATACTCTTCATGCCCGCAGTGTGGGACTGATATAAAGAATAAAGAAGCTTCCATTCACGAGTGCTCCCTCTGTTGTGCTAATTTGGAAAATTCTGTAGAAATATCAAGCAATTATATGGAGTCAGTAAGGAGAGAGGTGAACGATAGAATTGATCAAATTAATGATTCGATCAATCGAAGAAACCAGGAGCTAGAGCGATCAAAGCGTGAGCTAGTAATTGTTGAAGAAGAAAAAAGAAAGCTAGATTTTGAATTGCAAGACAAGCTAAAGCGTTATGACTCTGCATATATTGAAGCTGTGAGAGATTTAGATAAAGAGATAGCTAAGCTTGATGAGAGACTGGATTCTTATAATAATTTTAAAAAGATGTCAATAGCTATTGAAGACCTTAAAAAACAAGAAATTGACTCTATAAATAAAATTGAAGATTTAAAGATTACTATAGAATCCGAAAGAAAGCGGCTCAGTAATGGAGAGAAAAATGCTCGTAAAATTGCTGAGAAGTTCAGGGAAATTATGATTGATGTTGGTTTTCCGGGTTTTTCAGAAAATGATAAGATTAGTTTAGATCCACGTAACTGGAAACCTGTAATTACTCATTCTGATCAAGAATGGGGCTTTTGGGATACCGGAAGTGGAGGTAAAAAGACGCTATTTAATGTATGTTATGCACTAGCTATACATGAAGTGGCATTAGAGGATGAAATGCCTGTTCCTAATATTCTTATTATCGACAGTCCTACAAAAAATATAAGTGAAGATGAAAACCCTGAGTTGATTAGGTCTCTGTATAATGAGATTTATAGATTTGCTTCTTCTAAACGTAGTCATGGTATGCAGCTTCTCTTAATTGATTCAGACCTTGTTGAACCTGAATTTGAGTTAACTGATTTTCTGCAAAGGAGAATGGCAGGTGAAGCTGAAGCCCCTAGCTTAATTCCGTACTACGTTGGACCATAACGGTGACCGATCTAGAAAATTTTTCTAGGTCGGTCTCTTACAACTATTGAGAAGTTAAGAAAGAGCTAATGGTATATTAATTGGTATATCGAGATTTTTATATAGTTTTTTAAATTCATGTTTTTCAAATGGTTAGTTGCTATTTTTTGCTCCTTCCAGGGACGTCAACTGGGGTATTGAGAAGTCCTGAGAAAGCCAGGAATCATGTGTTCAGACATGACCTTTACTCCCTAGTGTTCCTCCCCAATCTTAGTGCTTAGTGTTTAGTGGTGGTAGCCAGACTGGTATATCTCACCATTCGAAGTTGCTCGACACCGCCGTGGCGCCGGCGTCATCTCTTGGCGCACATGCGAGTGCCGCCGAGAGCGCACCAAGGAGATGGCCTTATGGCAGGGCGGTCCAATCTAGGCCAGCAGTGCTTTCACCTTGCGCTGCACATCAAGGCACCTCATCCGGAGAGATGTCGAAGCTTTCATTCGCTTAGTTTGTGTAAGTTCCCTTGCAGCTCGCACTTTCGCGACATACCTAAAGCAGTACCTAGCATAGAGGATGACAAAGCAGCTTGATAAGACCATGGCAGCCGTCGCCCAAATTTTGTCGGAAGTGACCATGCTGTCAGGGCTACCATATAACCAGCGCAGGCCCGGTCCTATCATCAGATACCAGCCTAAGGACAACGCTAGATAGATAATGAAAAGCACCGCCTCGGTGCTTTCGAGCTTCCATCTTGGTCGCTTGTGACGGATCTTGCCTGACGTCTTATCTAGCCTGACTTCATCATGCGCTAGCGCCAACAAGTCAAGGGCATCAGCTCTTGGGTGATGATTTAGTACCGCCCACACCAGAGCGCCATTGACGCTTTGTCCAGAGTAGAGGTAGAAAAGCCGCTTTAGCGTCCTTTGAAGCCCTTCCTCAAGCGTAGTCTGAGACCGATAGTCAGCTCCGAAGTCTACGATCCTCACCATTACATTTATCTTGATCGCGCTTCGACTTAGCTTATGTCCACGCCAATGCGAGATAAACGCCACAGCTACACCTAGTATAGGTACTGCCATTAGTAAACTTTCGATGATGCCGCCGCCCATTCAGATGCCCTCGTAAAATTAGACCGCCTGGTAATCCCCCCATGTTGAGAGGGGATTACCAGGCGCTTATCTATGCCATTGGTGGCTCAAGTACAGAAAGGCTGGCTGTTGCTCGGGATTCTTCGCTATTCGTTCTTAATGTGGGTCACTTCTGAGCGCGCGTCCATAAAGAGTTCCGACACAATCTTCCAGCTGCCGTCGGATTGACGGCCGAGCAGTTTCAGGGAGTAGTTGTGGCGGGTGGGCAGCACGTTGCCTTCAATGGTGCGCTGGCCTTCGATCTGAGTGTAGACCTTGACTGCCACGGCATCTTCGCCAACCGTTCGGACAGAAATCTCAGGCTGCCCGGCCATGGAATTATCAGAAAAATGCGAATCGGCAAAGAGCTCGCCGAGATAAGAGATAATTGCGTCGCGCCCTGTAATAGTTCGCCCGAATGCATTGGTCCAGTCGGCATCTTCGGTATAAATATCACTCATGCTGGCAGCATCACGATCTGCGAACCCTTGAAGCTGCGTCATAAGCAGGGTTTCGATGGCTTTCTGATCTGCATCCATGGCTTGCCTCTTTTCGGTTGATAGTGACGGAGTTACTACCGAAGCAGTGATCGCAAACCTAACCGTCATCATAAGAATGGTAGCGTTTAAAAATCACGTCAAATAGGCCTTTGGTTCTTCTAATGGTTTTCACGTTGGTTGCCATGAGTTAGGCAGTATCCACTTTCAGATAATGATCAGGTGAACGCAAAGTTCGGTGCGCGCAACTGGCACGAATCGGTATGTGTTTTGGTTGGGGGTTGAAAGCCGTTCAGCGTGACTCCGATGCCACCCTCAGCGCTTAAGCGATCTGTTCGCTGGCAGTCAGTTTGTTTATTTTAGAAATATATTTTGACGTTTTTTATAAATGTAGATATTTTTATCAGCCAATGCGGTTTGTGCTGCCTGTCTAGCGTTGCTTGGGCACTTCGCTATGTAAGAGAAAAATAAGCGGGACTTGGTGAGGAACAGCGCGGGGCCGAGAGTGCTTTCGGGAGTGCAGGAAATGGCTTTGTGGTGAGTTTGTGGGAGGCGCGGCCCGAGTGCGAGACAAGCTCTAATGTCATGGCAAAAGGAAAATAAGATGAGTGGTTTACCTGATATTTTGATACCTGACGCCTTTATTGGTGGAGTGTGGCAACGCGCTGAAAAACGCTTTGCGGTCACCAATCCAGCCAATGGTGAGGTGTTAGCCGAAGTCCCTGACCTTGATGCTGATGGTGCTCGCGAAGCCGTTGCAGCAGCTGAAGCAGCAGGGCATGGCTGGAAAAAGCGCACCGCCAAAGAGCGTGCGACGCTGCTGCGCGCCTGGTTTGACGCCATCATGGCTCACCAAGAAGATCTAGCTCGGCTGATGACGCTAGAGCAGGGCAAGCCGCTGGCGGAGTCACGAGGTGAAGTGGCTTATGGCGCATCATTTGTCGAATTTTATGCCGAAGAGGCCAAGCGCATGGCAGGAGAAACCTTGCCGGGCCATGGTGTCGATAAACGCATTCTGGTATTTCGCGAACCCATTGGCGTCGTGGCAGCCGTTACGCCATGGAACTTCCCTTTGGCAATGATTACCCGTAAGTGCGCCCCTGCATTGGCAGCAGGATGTACGGTGGTCATCAAACCCGCAGAAGCAACGCCGCTGACAGCGCTGGCCGTGGCACGCCTCGCGGAGCTTGCTGGCCTACCCGCTGGGGTAATCAATGTGGTGACTGCCAGCCAACCCGCGCCTATTGGTGAGGTGTTAACCACTGATCCGCGAGTGCGCAAGTTCTCCTTCACAGGCTCTACGCCTGTCGGCAAAAGGCTTCTCGCTCAGTGTGCCGGTACGGTTAAAAAAGTTTCCTTGGAATTAGGCGGTAACGCACCTTTCATCGTGTTTGATGACGCCGATCTAGATGCGGCCGTTGAGGGGGCTGTGGCCTCCAAGTATCGCAACTCCGGACAGACGTGTGTCTGCACTAACCGTTTCTTAGTTCAGAGTGGCGTTTACGATGCTTTTGTCGAAAAGCTGGCTAAGCGCGTGGCGCAACTGAATGTTGGCAACGGGCTTGAAGAAGGCGTCATGCAGGGCCCGTTGATCAATCAGGCCGCTGTCGAAAAGGTTGAGTCCCATATTGCTGATGCGTTGGAGAAGGGCGGGCGTTTGGTCTGTGGCGGTAAGCCTCACGCGCTGGGGGGTACCTTCTTCGAACCAACGATTATTGCGGATGTTACCGACGACATGCGGGTTGCCCGTGAAGAGACGTTTGGGCCCTTAGCACCGGTGTTTCGTTTTGAGACTGACGATGAAGCTGTTGCCATGGCGAATGCTACTGAGTTTGGGTTGGCCGCTTATTTCTATGCGCGTGACTACCGCAGAATTTGGCACGTTATGGAGGGGCTGGAGTACGGCATGGTTGCGGTTAACGAAGGAATTCTTTCTACCGAGCTGGCGCCCTTTGGTGGCGTGAAAGAGTCTGGCTTGGGGAGAGAGGGCTCACGCCATGGGCTTGATGAGTTTACTGAGTTGAAATACGTCTGTGTTGGCGGCTTATAACCGATTTTCTCTAAGTTAAGAAGGAATGCAGTAAATGAAAATGAGCAATGCGCAACTGAACGAGCTTAAACAAAAATATGTCGCTAATGGTGCCGCCAGCCCCGCAACCCAATTTGCCGACCGTGCTGAGAACGCGATTATTTGGGATGCCGATGGTAACCGTATTATTGATTTCGCAGGCGGTATTGGCGTGCTTAATATTGGCCATTGTCACCCGAAGGTAGTCGAAGCTGTCCGTGAGCAGTTAGGTCGAGTGATGCACACGTGCCAGACCGTCATTCCCTACGAAGGCTACGTTAAAGTGGCTGAGAAGCTCAGTCAGCTTACCCCTGTGCGCGGTCATGCCAAAGTCATGCTCGTCAACTCTGGGGCTGAAGCGCTGGAGAACGCTGTGAAGGTGGCCCGTGCCGCCACAGGTAAGAATAACGTCATCTGCTTCGATGGCGGCTACCATGGTCGTACGTTTATGACCATGGCGATGAATGGAAAAGTGGCGCCATACTCGGCTGATTTCGGCAGTATGCCTGGCAATGTTTTCCGTGCGCCTTATCCGGTGCCTTTCCATGGGGTGAGTGAAGAAGACGCGCTCCGCGGCCTTAAAATGACCCTTAAGACCGATGCCAACCCGAAAGACACCGCCGCTATCGTGATTGAGCCCGTGTTGGGGGAAGGTGGGTTCTATCCTGCGCCTGCAAGCTTCCTTAAAGCGGTGCGCGAGATTTGTGACGAGCACGGTATGCTGATGATTGTCGATGAGGTTCAGTCTGGCTTTGGCCGCACCGGCAAATTATTTGCTATTGAACATAGTGGCGTTCAGCCGGATATCATCACCATGGCTAAAAGCATGGCGGGGGGGATGCCAATCTCCGCGCTGGTAGGTACGGCTGAGCATATGGATGCGTCAGGGCCTAACTCATTGGGCGGCACCTATTCGGGCAGCCCTGTCTCTTGTGCTGCTGTTCTTGCCGTGCTTGAAGTTCTCGAAGAGGAAAAAATTCTTGAGAAGAGCCAGGCTTTAGGGGAAGTCTTGGGACAGCGTTTTACCCAGTGGCAGCAGCGCTTTGGCTGTGTTGAGAATGTGCGCCATTTAGGTTCCATGGCGGCATTGGATATCGTATCCGCCGATCAAGCGCCTGATGCTGAGCTAGCTGCCGCGCTTTGCAGGCGGGCACGAGAGAAAGGATTGATTCTGCTTTCGTGTGGGCTTTACGGCAATACAATTCGCTTCTTAATGCCAGTGACTATTGAGGATAATATACTCGAAGAAGGCTTGGCGATTGTCGAGGAATTGTTGGAAGAGGTTACCGCGTAGCGTGTTACGACGCTTTATTTGGTATTTCTCCGCGCTTGTGTAAATGTTTCTATAAGTGCTCATAGAAGCCGTTGCAGTTAATTCTGCATCGGCTTTTTATATTGTCTAGGGCTGTGGGTTTTAAGCACTTTCAAACAGGTGTTACAAATTGTGCTATGATTTTCGCCCACTTTGTGAAATGCATAATCATGAATTCATCACTTTTCCAGGACGAAAAGGCCGACGCCAAGGAAAACTTGGGCATTCGCGCCTACAAGCTACTTAAGATTGACATTATTAAAGGCATTTTTCGACCTGACGAAAAATTGCGTATGAGTGTGCTCAAGGCGCGCTACGACCTGGGTATTGGCCCTCTACGAGAAGCGCTTTCACAGTTAGTCGCTGAGCATCTGGTTGTGGCGATTAGTCAGCGCGGGTATCGCGTGGCACCCATGTCGCTCGCTGAGCTTAAAGATATTTATGATGCCCGTGCGCAGGTCGAAGCCATGATGCTGGGGCTTGCGATAGAGCGTGGAGATGATGCCTGGGAAGCTAATATTCTGGCGAAGTCTTACCAATTAGCAAAGCTGACTGAAACGAGCTGTTCAGAGGGGCTGCTAGCGCTTTGGGATAGGCGGCATAGTGATTTTCACACCGCCATGGTGATTGGCTGCAACTCACCTCATCTGATGAAAGTACGCGCAGGGCTGTTTGATAAAGTTCAGCGCTATCGCTTTCTGTGGCTTAAAGAAACCGTGTTTTCAGCTCAGGCGCTTGAAGCAAAGCGCCAAGAGCATGCTGCCTTGGCAGACGCCACGCTTGAGCGTCGTAAGGATGAAGCAGTGTCATTGATGCACGAACACTTGATGTCGCCTGTGCCTATCATTACACAGGTGATGCGCCAACAAGGCGTAGCATAAGGTAAAAGAGCAGGCAGGAGAAAGAATAAAAAAGGCCCTAATGATTAGGGCCTTTTGGGTTTAGGTCTCTGCTTATAGCCGTTTGATACGTTTGTTTAGAACAGCAGGTTGGGTAGCCACAGCGCAATACTTGGGAATAGTACGATAAGTGCTAAACCAATTATTTGCAGAGCAACATAAGGTAGTGCCGAACGGTAGATATCTACAATCGTAATAGATTTTGGTGCCACTGATCGCATATAAAATAGGTTATACCCGAAGGGCGGCGTTAGATAAGCGGATTGCATACTAATGATAAATAGCACCGCAAACCATGTCGTATCGAACCCTAAGTCACGCACTATTGGCACATAAAGTGGAATCGTGATGAACAGGATGGCAAAGTCATCCAAGAACATGCCAAGCGCAAAGAAGCTAATCAGCATGATAATAATGACGGTATAAGGCGAAAGCGAAAAGTCATCGATAAAGTCGCTAACGATCATTCCGGCACCTAGCCCCATATAGATACGGCTGAAAAACACCGCTGCGATTGCAATCCATAGCAGCATGCCCGTTATTTTGGTAGTGCTGAGCATTGCGTAACGCAGGAGACCCCAATTAAGCCGGCCTCTTAGAGCAGCGATAACCAGTGCACCTCCTGCCCCTACTGCGGAAGCCTCAGAAGGAGAGGTGACCCCACCAATGATGCAACCCAGTACCGTCGTTACCAACAGTCCCGGTGCAATGACATGGCGTAAAGAGATCAGCTTTTCTTTGGTGCTAAAACGCTCTTCTGCTGGCGCTGGTGGCCCCAGTTCGGGGTTCAAGCGGCAACGTATCAATATATACGCCATGTAAATACCGGCAAGCATCAGGCCGGGTACCAAGCCAGCAGCAAATAGCTTTCCCACGGATTCGCGGGCAAGAAACGCATAAACGATCATTAAGATACTAGGTGGGATGAGAAAGCCCAGTGCGCCACCAGCCATTATCGTGCCGGTCACTAGCCGCTTGTGATAGCCGCGCTTGAGCATTGCTGGCAAAGCAATAATCCCCAGGCTGACAGTCGCTGCACCTGAGACACCTGCCATGGCGGCGATAAGGGCACAGATGAGAATAGTCCCAATCCCTAGCCCGCCTGGAAGGCTCCCCATTAACTTATGCATCATTTCGAAAAGGTCATCGGTGATGCCGGAGCGTTCCAGTACCAATCCCATAAAAATGAAGAGGGGGAGAGCAACCAGGAGAAAATTGTCCATGGTGCTGTAGGCTGACGATAATAAAAAGTCCAGGCCTCCAGGGCCGAACATTAAGTAGGCGCTTCCCATGCCAGATATCATCAATGCCCAGGCTAGTGGAGAGCCTATTGCCATTAGCACGATCATGGAGATAAACATAATCGCCGTAATCGTAATGGGGTCTAAATTTAACATTGGAAAACCCTTTGTATTGCATATCCGGAAGGATGCGTCGGGGTGTGTCTTTTGTTTTTCATAAGAGAGTTAGCTTTATTCAGCGTCGCTAATGTCATCGCGTGGATCATCATAGGGAAGACCAAGCAAACGAACGATGGCCCGCACTAACTCTGCTACGCACTGAAGAATTAACAGTCCAACGGCGATTGGAATGGTTGCCTTGATCGGCCATAGCGGTGGACGCCAGCTGCTACGGTTTGAATATTCGCCGATGACCCAGGAGCGATGAGCGAACTCCACAGCCAGGGTGAAAAATATGCCCAACACCAAAATGCCTAGTGAAAATACAATAACGTCACAGAAAGCTTGCACGCGGAAAGGCAGTAATCGATAAATAACATCACTGCGTACGTGGCTTTGGTGGCGGAGGGTATAGCTGCCTGCCAGGATACTCAGCGCACCGAAGAACATAGTCGCAAGTTCGTGCCCCCACACGGTGGGGGCATTCAACATATAGCGAGCGACCACTTCATAGAGCAGTACACCGATAATACCTAGCGTCAGCCAAGCGATGACTTGTCCGACCCAGTCGGAAAGCCCGTCTTGAAAACGTAGATATCGGTTGATCTTACTCACTCAATCGTCCCTTCTCGATAGCATTATTGATCAGGATTTCAATAGCCTGGGCGTTACGCTCAGAGCGTGCAGCTTCTTCTTCCCAGATAGGGATGGAAGCTTCGGCTAGGCGGTTTGAGTCTTCTTCAGGCAGTGTGGCAAATTCAAACAGCTCGCCTTCATCAATGATGCGTTGGTTGCCTTCTTCCAGCCAGTTGTGAACGTCTTCCAGGTATTGAGCTAGTTCATCAACCAAAATCTGCTGTTGCTCTTCGCTCATGCGATCCCAGGTGCGAGGGTTGATGAACGCATTTTCCGTCCAGCCTGGGTTAAGCAAATTGATATCGGTGTAGTAACCCGCCACTTCATTGATTCGCAGCTGCTCGTACTCTACGGGGCCACCGTAGATAGCGCCGTCAATGACGCCCGTGGACAGCGCCACATAGAGCTCTTCACCGGGGATAAATGTGGTTGGGACACCAAACTTTTCCAGCACGGTGGCAATTGAACTGGTTGCGCGAATGCGCATGCTGGATAGATCTTCTAGGCTAGATACTGGCTCTCGGGTGACTAAGCCATAGTCGCTACCAAAGCCGCGGCCGATGAGTTTGACGCCTTGCTCTTCGTACGCTTCTGCGATGAGTTCATCAAGTCCTTGATTGGCAAATATATCGCGTGCTTCTTCGACATCAACCCAAGCCCCAGGAAGGCCACCTTCGATAGTGCCGATGCCAACAGTGCCTGGCCAATAGCTACCCACACCATGGCCGATATCGATACTACCGCGGGCAACGGCCTGAACGAATTGGTCACTGTCCACCAGTTCGCCACCGCGGAAGAATTGAATGTTGATGGAGCCGTCACTCGCTTCACTTACCCGTTCCCGCAACTCCGCCGCTATATGATCCACTTCGGTGCCGTAGAACGTGTGCATACGCAAACGGACAGTGTCGGCATAGAGTGCATGGCTCGCCATGATGGAAGCTGCGATGGATGTTGTAAGAGCGCTTTTTACAAATATTGAGAGTTTCATAGAACCTCTTTATTGATAGCGTTTGGAGTTATTGAGGACATCAATGAGTCAGTGTTTAAACGATCTTGCGCCTTCAGTTTAATCATACGTGCGGCGCTCATGCCATAAAAAATTTCTATAAAATCGTCTAACATCAACATTTTTGCAATGTGATAATTATCGGCCTGGGTAAGCGTAGGAGTGAAGATGGCTTTATTTATCGTTTTTTCGCCTCTTTTATTAAGGTTTTGGCAGATTTTCCGGAATTCCATTATCTTCAGCAGCCGTTGGGCTGAGAGATGGCCGTTGGCGGCCCTTTCGCCTTTGAAGATGAGGACGTTGTTCGCCAGGGGCTAGCAGTTTTCCATAAGCAGCGTGAGTGGTTAATTGAGGCGGCCAATCTGGATCGTGATAGCGAGTGATTTTGCTAACAGAGACAGTGACGTACTAGTGTTTGTATTACGAAACCACCCCGCTCGAATGAGCAGGGTGGCTGGTGCTGGGGAAATACTGGGGACAGCGCGTTATAGAATCATAGCGGCTACCCACCCAAAGGCAATCAGCGGGATGTTGTAGTGCAGGAAGGTCGGTACAACACTGTCCCAGATATGGTCGTGCTGCCCGTCAGCATTGAGACCGGCGGTTGGGCCAAGCGTCGAATCGGAGGCGGGTGAGCCTGCGTCGCCCAGGGCAGCTGCGGTACCTACCAGTGCCACGGTGGCCAGCGGTGAAAAGCCAAAATTCAGCGCAAGCGGTACGTACAGTGATGCGATGATGGGAATCGTCGAGAAAGAAGAGCCGATACCCATGGTGATAAAGAGACCCACGAGGAGCATGATTAGCGCTGCCAGGCCTTTGTTATCACCGATTATTTCTGTAGAGCTGCTGACCAGCGCTTCCACCTCTCCGCTGGCCTGCATCACACTGGCAAAGCCAGCGGCGGTAATCATAATGAACCCGACCAGGGCCATCATGCGCATACCTTCGGTGAAAATACCGTCCTGTTCATGCCAGCGGAAGACACCGCTTAGTGAAAGCAGAGCAAAACCAAAGATACCGCCCAGCACCATTGAGCCGGTGTAGAGCTGAACGGCCACGGTGCCAACCAGTGCTATTGCCAGTACGGCTTTTTGCCAACCCTTCAAATGCTGGGCCGCTTCCGCTGGGGTTTCATCGCCTTTCGCCAGGTCACGATCTTGGTAGTGGCGGCCTTTGCGATAGCTAAACAGAACTGCAACGGCAAGACCCAATGCCATGCCACCAATGGGAATCACCATCGCCATGGGTACCATACCCCGGGTGACTTCCAGCCCCAGTTCGGCACCGCTTTCGTTCAGGTTGGTCAGCAGGATGTCGTTGAGAAAGATGGCACCAAACCCTACCGGTAGAAGCATGTAGGGGGCAGTAATACCAAAGGTGATCACGCAGGCGACGAGTCGGCGGTCAAGCTCAAGGTGATTCATCAGCTTGAGTAGTGGCGGGACCAGTACCGGGATGAAGGCAATGTGCACCGGAATCAGATTCTGAGAGCTGACTGCTGCGGCTAGCAAGGCGGCTAGTAAGGTATAGGTCACCATACGTCGACTGCTGCCAGAATGATCCACCTGAAAACGCGTAATGGCGCGGTTCGCCATCACCTCGGTGATACCCGAACGTGAGAGTGCGACGGCGAAAGCCCCCAGCACGGCATAGGCCAGGGCCACGGTGGCACCGTTACCGAGGCCATCGTTAAAGGAATCAAGGATGGCATTAACGGGCATGCCCGCATAAAGCCCACCGACCAATGTGGCGACGATTAAGGCAAAGACAACGGAAACTCGAGCCAAGCTGAGGCTGACCATCACTAAAATGGCCAAAACGATAGCATTCATGAATAGCTACTCTTGTCGTTGGAATTAGATTTAGTTGGAATTAGATGTCGTTGGAATTAGATGTCGTTGAGAGTGAATGCAGTGGAACCCCGCAGCCTGTTGCTGCGGGGTAGAAAAAGCCGCTTAGTGCTGGCTTGGTAGGGTGCCAGGCCGAAGCAGGTGGCTTAGTGTTCTGGCGGCTAATAGGTCGCTGGCTGCTTCAATGTCTGGGGCAAAGAAGCGATCCTGGTCGTAATGGGTAACATGCTTACGCAGCAACTGTTTGGCTTGTTCCAGTGGCTCGGTGGTGTTTAAACCGTGGCGCATATCGAGCCCTTGGCAAGCACTTAGCCATTCGATCGCGAGAATGCCACGCACGTTATCGGCCATTTCCCATAACCGCTTGCCCGCCGCCGGTGCCATGGAAACGTGATCTTCCTGGTTGGCTGAGGTGGGCAGGCTGTCTACGCTATGCGGATGCGCCAACGCTTTGTTTTCGCTGGCCAGGGCGGCTGCTGTGACTTGGGCAATCATAAACCCGGAGTTGACGCCGCCTTTTTCGACCAGGAAGGGCGGCAGCTGGGACATGTGCTTGTCCATCATCAAGGAGATGCGTCGTTCCGCCAGCGAACCGATTTCAGCGATGGCAAGCGCCAGGTTGTCGGCAGCCATGGCGACCGGCTCGGCGTGGAAGTTACCACCGGAGATAATGTCGTCGGTATCTTCAAACACCAATGGGTTGTCGGATACCGCGTTGACTTCAACCGCCAGTATGTCGGCAACATGGCGAATTTGAGTCAGTGCTGCCCCCATTACCTGCGGCTGACAGCGCAGGGAGTAAGGATCCTGCACTCTATCGCAGTTGGCGTGGGAGTCGCCGATGTCGCTGGTTTCGCCGAGCAGATGCCGATAAGCCGCCGCTGCGTCGATTTGGCCGCGTTGGCCGCGCACTTCATGAATGCGCGCATCGAACGGCGAGCGCGAGCCTAACGTGGCTTCAACCGTCAGGGAGCCGCAGACCGTGGCGGCGGCATACAGGTCTTCGGCATCGAACAGGCCGCGTAGCGCGTAAGCGGTTGATACCTGGGTGCCGTTGAGCAGTGCCAAGCCCTCTTTGGGAGCCAGCGCAATGGGGCTAAGACCGGCGACTTTGAGCGCTTCCTCAGCGGAGAGCCATTCGCCTTTGTATCGCGCTTTGCCTTCACCAATCAGTACCACACTCATGTGGGCCAGCGGCGCAAGATCACCGGAGGCTCCCACCGAGCCTTTTAGCGGAATATGCGGATACACCTCGGCGTTGATCAAGGCGATCAGCGCATCGAGGACTTCCCGGCGAATGCCGGAAAAGCCCCTCGCTAGGCTGTTAACCTTAAGCACCATGATGAGCCGTACAAGGCTGTCATCCATCGCAGCGCCCACGCCGGTGGCATGGGAGAGCACTAGTGAACGTTGCAGCGCTTCCAGGTCTTCATCGGCGATACGTGTTTGAGCAAGCAGCCCAAACCCAGTGTTAATGCCGTAGACCGTGCGGTTCTCGTCGACCACACGGTTGACGCAATCCACGCTTTTTTGAATGGCTTCGTCAGCACTGCTTGGCAGGCTAACCTTGACCGGTGATTGAAAGACCTGGCGCGCCTGCGCCAGTGTCATTTTGCCGGGCTGAATATCAAGGTGGGGCATGATTCGTACTCCTTGTCGTTGTTAAATGTCTAGCGGTTCAGCATCGGCAAATCGAGGCCGTTTTCACGGGCAGATTCTTTAGCGATTTCGTAGCCTGCATCGGCGTGGCGCATAACGCCAGTACCTGGGTCGTTACGCAGCACGCGGCCAAGGCGTGCGTGGGCATCATCGGTGCCGTCGGCGACAATAACCACACCCGAGTGCTGGGAGTAGCCCATGCCGACACCGCCACCGTGGTGTAGCGATACCCAAGTGGCACCACCGGCGGTGTTAAGTAGGGCATTCAACAGCGGCCAGTCGGAGACGGCGTCAGAGCCATCCATCATCGACTCGGTCTCGCGGTTGGGGCTCGCCACGGAGCCGGAATCCAGGTGGTCGCGACCGATAACCACCGGTGCTTTAAGCTCGCCGTTTTTGACCATCTCGTTAAAGGCTTGGCCAAGACGAGCGCGATCTTTCAGGCCGACCCAGCAGATACGTGCCGGAAGACCTTGGAAGCTGATGCGTTCCCGCGCCATATCTAGCCAGTTGTGCAGGTGCGGGTCGTCGGGGATCAGCTCTTTGACTTTCTGGTCGGTTTTGTAAATATCTTCCGGGTCGCCGGATAGCGCCGCCCAGCGGAACGGGCCAATTCCCTGGCAGAATAAAGGACGGATATAGGCTGGCACAAAGCCGGGGAAATCGAAGGCATTCGTCACGCCTTCTTCTTGAGCCATCTGACGAATATTGTTGCCATAATCGAAAGTCGGCACGCCCATTTTCTGGAAGTCGAGCATGGCTTGAACATGCACTGCCATCGACTGCTTGGCGGCTTTAACGGTGGCTTGGGGTTGTGATTTACCACGGGCGACGTACTCTTCCCAGGTCCAGCCTGCCGGCAAGTAGCCGTGTAGCGGATCGTGGGCACTGGTTTGGTCAGTCACCATATCGGGCTTCACGCCGCGCTTGACCAGTTCAGGCAGTACATCTGCCGCGTTGGCACACAGGCCAATTGAGATGGCTTTACCTTCGGCTGTATAGCGCTCAATCCGCGCCAGTGCATCGTCAAGATCGTCGGCTTGCTCATCCAGGTAGCGGGTGCGCAGACGGAAATCGATGCTGGTTTGCTGGCACTCGATATTCAGCGAGCAGGCACCGGCCAGGGTGGCAGCCAGCGGTTGTGCGCCACCCATGCCGCCAAGGCCAGCAGTGAGAATCCAGCGCCCCTTTAGGTTGCCGTCGAAGTGTTGGCGGCCCGCTTCAACAAAGGTTTCATAGGTGCCTTGAACAATGCCTTGAGAGCCGATGTAAATCCAGGAACCTGCGGTCATCTGGCCATACATCATCAGACCCTTGCGATCCAGCTCATTGAAGTGTTCCCAGTTGGCCCAGGCGGGCACCAGGTTGGAGTTGGCAATGAGTACTCGCGGGGCGTCTTTATGGGTCTCAAATACACCTACCGGTTTGCCGGACTGCACCAGTAAGGTTTGCGTGTCTTCCAGTCGCTGGAGCGTCTCAACAATTTTGTCGTAGCACTCCCAGTCACGGGCGGCGCGGCCAATGCCGCCATACACCACCAGATCCTCAGGGCGCTCAGCCACGTCAGGGTGGAGGTTGTTCATCAGCATGCGTAGCGGGGCTTCGGTCAGCCAGCTTTTGCAGCTGAGTTGGCTACCGGTGGGG
The DNA here is from genome assembly GCF_013415115.1 of Vreelandella zhaodongensis. Taxonomy (GTDB): domain Bacteria; phylum Pseudomonadota; class Gammaproteobacteria; order Pseudomonadales; family Halomonadaceae; genus Vreelandella; species Vreelandella zhaodongensis. The sequence goes on from NZ_JACCDD010000001.1 coordinate 166,758, forward strand.
GCAGCAATCTTACGGGAAGCATCGTGACGTTTATCGTTCGGTAACATGGCGAAATTCCTCTGGTTTAGCGGTTTGTTATTCGTTGATTAGTTAATGGTCAGTGACTCATTGAATAACTGATTCAGGGCGCTAGGTGTCGAGCGCCAACTGAAAGACAAGCCGGGCTGCCGAGCGGGCAGTACGGCTATCGATATCGTGAGCGGGATTTAGCTCAGCGAGATCGGCTAAGCGGAGCTTGCCGCTGTCGCGGATGGCGTCAATCAGCGGTTCAATCAACGCGAGTGAGACGCCTCGAGCGGCGGGGGCGCTGACCCCAGGGGCTTCCCCAGCGGGCAACACATCCAGGTCGATGGTCAGATAAAGATGGTCACAGCGCACCATGAAGCGCTCTAGGTCGCGTTGAATACGTTCAAGGTGTGCTGGTTGAAAGTCCCGGTCTTCACGAACCATGACGCCGAGTTCTGCTGCTCGACTAAACAGCGCACGGGTATTGGCAGCGCGGCTTACGCCTAAGCAGGCGTAGCGAAACGGCCAGCCGCGTTGGGCGCATTCATCAGCAATTTGCGTAAAGGGGGTGCCCGAAGAGCGAACATGAGAAGGGTCGCGCAGATCGAAGTGGGCATCAAAATTGATAATGCCGATGCGTGGCGCTTTTTCGTCGTTATCAGCGAGATGCTGGGCAAGCCCCAGCCAGCTACCGTAGGCCACTTCATGACCGCCACCCAGCACAATGGGGAAGTGCTCAGCGTTAAGCAGCGCCGATACATGATCGGCGAGGGTCTGTTGGGCGGTTTCTAAGGCATCGCCTTCGCAGCGAACATTTCCCGCATCATAGGCGGGGCCAGTGCGATGCCATGCCATCGGTGCTAGTGCTTTACGCAGTGCCGTAGGACCTTGCGCGGCACCGGTGCGCCCCTGATTTCTGGCAACACCTGCATCGCTTTCAAAGCCTAATAACGCACAGCCCGGCGCTGCCGTTTGGCTGAGTGGCTGGATCTTTTGGTGCCAACGCTCACTGTTGGGTTCCGGGTCTGTTCGTCCCGTCCAGAGCGACATGTCGAGCGCTGTTTCAGCGGATGTACTGGTAGACGTACTGTTAGAGGCGCTGTTATTGGCCATGGGTAAGCGCTCCCTGGAATAACCGCTGACGAAGGCGCCCCGGCTGTACGGCGTAAGCGAGCTCAGCGGGCGCATCGACATTCCATACACAGAGGTTGGCTTCTGCGCCTTCGTGGATAAGCCCTTTATCCGCCAGCCCTAGCGCGGTTGCCCCGTGAGTCGTCATGCCTGTCAATGCTTCTTGGGGTGTCAGGCGGAACAGCGTACAGGCCAGATTGAGCATTAGCGTGGGCATAAACAGGGGCGAGCTGCCGGGGTTGGCATCGGTAGCCACCGCCATCGGCACGCCTGCTTTGCGCAGGGCCTCGATAGGCGGTTGCTGCGTTTCACGTAACGTATGGAACGCGCCCGGTAGTATGACCGCCACACTACCAGCCTCACGCATGGCGGCGATGCCAGTGTCATCCAGGTATTCGATGTGATCAGCAGATAGGGCACCGTGGCGCGCGGCCATGGCTGTTCCCCCCAGATTAGAGAGCTGCTCGGCGTGGGCCTTAATGGGCAGGCCATGAGCCTTAGCAGCTTCAAACACTCGTTCGCACTGTTCCACAGAGAAGGCGATCTTTTCGCAGAAAACATCAACGGCATCTGCCAGTCCTTCGGCCACCGCGGCGGGGATCATCTCCTGGCAGACAAGGTCGATGTAGCCGTCGCTGTCATTCTTGAATTCAGGGGGAAGCGCATGGGCACCCAGCAAGGTAGTGACCACGTTGACTGGCAGCATTTTGCCGAGGCGGCGCGCGACGCGCAGCATCTTAAGTTCATCTTTGACGGTTAGCCCGTAGCCAGACTTAATCTCTACGGTGGTAACGCCGTCGGCCATCAGTGCTTCAAGGCGTGGTTTCGCGAGTCTTAGCAGCTCATCTTCGCTAGCTTCTCGGGTGGCACGAACGGTACTGAGAATGCCGCCACCGCGTTTAGCGATCTCTTCATAGCTAGCCCCTTCAAGGCGTGCTTCAAACTCTTCCGCCCGAGAGCCACCAAATACGAGGTGAGTGTGGCAATCCACGAGGCCTGGGGTCATCACGCCGCCGCTGCCCATTTCTGTGCAGTTATTGGCGAGTTGCTCGTTGAACTCAGCCATGGGCGACAAGGAGATGATGTGCGCTCCCTCGGTGATAACGGCCATGCGATCGGGCAGTGTCCGCAGGCCATCGAAGACGCTGATATCGCGCCAGAGACGACGATCCGTTGCATTCGACATAGGGAGCTCCTCTCAAAAAGCCTAGTTCAAAAACGTAATGTATATACAATTAAGGTCAATTGAAGTGGATTCGTCAAGGTGTTGGGTAAAGACGTTATTGAAGGGGGATTGAGGTAAAGAAGAGTGAGGGATTATTTTTAATCCATAAAAACAATATATTATAAATATTTATTCATTTTTTTACGGCCGTTTAAGGTTTTTTTGTTAGACTAATGTCTATCATTTTTAGATGGGAATAACCTTCAATCGCCTCCCTAATGTATATACATTAAGTGTTGGAAGCTCATTTGTAAGCTTTACTACAACAAGAGGCGTGCCCATATGCTCACTCCCATCCAGCAGCGACCCAGTATCGCACTGATACTTAAGCTGTTTTTTCCAAGTGCTCTAGGGATACTGATTTTTTTCGTGCCTATCGAAATAGGTGACCGCCGCACCATCTTGCTTGATCACATGGTGTCTGGAGCCCGAGGGTTACTAGGTGATGCTAGCGGCTTTTATGCGCTGGCGCTGATTGCCTCCGGTGCTGCTTATCCATTGGTTCGAGGTTATTGGAATCGCAATGTTACCGAGCGCATTTTTACCGGGCTAAAGCTGCTTGGGGTTGTGGCAGCACTCATGGCAATAACCGGATGGGGACCAGACTTTTTGCATGAGCCGGACATGCTGCCTTTCCTGTTTGATAAGCTGGTGATTCCGGTAGGTTTGATTGTTCCCATTGGCGCGATTTTCCTCGCCTTGTTGATCAGCTATGGATTGCTTGAACTTATTGGTGTGTTGGTTCAGCCGGTGATGCGGCCCATTTGGCGAACGCCAGGGCGTTCGGCTATCGACGCGGTTGCCTCATTCGTGGGCAGCTACTCAATTGGTCTATTGATTACCAACCGTGTTTATCAGGCAGGGCAGTATTCAGCGCGAGAGGCCGCTATTATCGCCACGGGTTTCTCTACCGTATCGGCAACATTCATGATTATCGTGGCACGCACGCTGGATTTGATGGCGGTATGGAACTTCTATTTTTGGCTAACATTATTGATCACGTTTATTGTCACGGCGGTTACTGTCCGCTTACCGCCACTATCAGGCATGGATGACAGTGCTAAAGATGGCGAGCCCGAGGCGGTTGCCGGGAAGCGCTTATCAATTGCTTGGCAGACAGGGTTGGAAGTAGCTGCCCGAGCGCCCGCGTTGCATAAAAGTGTCGCGATTAACTTCAAAGAAGGGCTCGTGATGGCGATCAGCATCCTGCCCTCGATCATGTCGGTTGGTTTGCTAGGGTTGCTTGCGGCTAAATACACACCACTGTTTGAATGGTTGGGCTGGTTTTTCTACCCCTTCGTGGCGGTGTGGGGAGTTGCAGACGCCGCTGCGCTTGCTCAGGCCTCCGCTGCAGGTCTTGCCGAAATGTTTTTACCGGCACTGTTAATGGCAGAAGCGGAATTTGTGTCGCGTTTTGCAGCAGGCGTGGTATCAGTATCTTCTGTGTTGTTTTTCTCAGCCTCAATTCCTTGCATTCTCTCTACGAGTATTCCGTTGTCCGTAGGGCGAATGTTAGTGGTGTGGTTTATTCGCGTTGCATTAAGCCTGACGCTCGCCATACCAACAGGCTATTTGGTGCAAGCCCTTATCAGCTAAGTCTTTATCAGCTGAGTCTTTATCAGCTAAGCCCTTATGACGCTTGGCGATGCACCGAGGAGCGAAGCTTGTAGCGGTTGCCTGGGTGGAGTAAGCGGGCATAGCTGATGAGCTGCTCACCTGACCACGTACGCCGAACCATACTCAGGCAGGGGGTTGAGGTATCGATAGCAAGCCATTCGGCTGTTTGCTGATCAACAAGCACGGCCTCAACGATGTGCTCTACGTCAGTGATTGGGCAGGCCGCTACCAGTATTTCGTTGGGTGTATGTACCGAAAAATCACTCTTTAGATAATTGGGTACCCAGCGGGGGTTAACATAGCGGTTTTCAAGTTGAATGGGTGTGTCGTTTTCCAAGTGCACAAGCAGTGTTTGAAACACGCGACTGCCAAGACGCACGCCCAGGCGCAAAGCGATTTCGTCATCAGCTTTAATGGCTTCGCAGAGCAGCACGATGCTGCTGTAATGATGCCCTCGGGAGCGTACTTCATCGGCAATGTTGTACACCTCAACCAGAGACGACTCTGCTTTGCGGTCTGTCACAAAGGTGCCTAACCCAGGCTGGCGTGTTAGGTAGCCTTTTTGGACAAGATCACGAATCGCTTTATTGGCTGTCATTCGGCTTACCTCAAAATCTCGGGCAAGCTGCTCTTCGGGTGGGATTTGGTGGTGCGCTGGCCAGGCACCGCCCTGGATTTTCTCTAGCAGGTGCTGCTGTATTTGCAGATAAAGTGGGGGAGCGCTGGTCATGAAGTGCCTTTCAAATGAATCTATTGTCTAACCATATTCAGTTTACCTTGTGCGATAGCTAAGGGCACCCTGATGCTGATTCAGCACACCGAGCCATTAATGGCTCGGTGTGCATAGTGCTTACAATAGCGATAAGCAGTGTTTATAGAAACACTTTAGGGCGTGTGTATCTCAACGCGAAGCGGCTCTAGATCCATCCGTACGTTCTCAAAGCTGTATATATCCAGCGTCATGTCCTGACTCCAGTAGCCTTGGGTTTGCTCGTCTTGAGTAAAGACAATCCGCAGCGCCTGATTATCGTCGCCAATCAGCAGGGAAGTAACTTGCTCGGTGGCTGAATTGTCTAGCAGGTCAAAGCCGATAAGCTCCTGCAAATTACGGTTGGCGCTGAACAGGCCGCTCTGCAGGCTCACAGGAACCTCGAAATACTCGCTGCCCAAGGTTTCATAAGCACCCTCGCGAACGTGATATTCACCGCTTTCAGGCTGGTAGCGGTCACCCGGTAGTAAATAGCTTAGGCGAACGTTTTCCACGGTGATTGGGAAGCCTGATGTCGGGCGAGTCGTTTCACTGGTATCCACGAGTGTTATGCCGCCACGGCCTGCCACTTGCCATTCGCCGTTATCAACGATGAGTGCAGTGCCTTCATCAATGCCAACCCCTAATGGCTGACCACCTTCATGTTCTAGCATCACGGTTAGCAGCCGTCCAAGACGGGCTTTACGATCGAAGTGTTGATCGATCAGCCCTGCCTCGAAGAAGCCGAGTCCTGGGCGTACAACAGCAGGGCCATACTCTTGGTTATTCATGCTCTCATAGTCATCGCTGAAGCCCTGGAAGAGCGCGCCTTTGCTATCACCGCCCGCGAGCATGGTGGAAGACATAATCGCTGCCCCTGCACTGGTACCTGCCAGAACGCCACCTCGTGAATGGAAGTCACGTATCGCAGCGAGCACCGGCGTATCACTGCCATCTTCTTCTAAGAGTACTGCGGTGATTCGGGTTTGGTCGCCGCCCAGGAACCAGATGGCATCTAGCTCGTCGATAGAAGCAGCCAGTTCTTCATCACGACCATTGTCGGCCCACTCTGACTCATCAACGTCTTCCGTTCGTTTGTCATCGTTAACCGCTAGCGGAAGCAAGCGGATATTGTCTTCACTGAGGCCCAACCGCGAAAATGCTTCAACAATCTTGTCGTAGTTGCCAGAGATATTGCCGGTGGCAGCCGGTACTACGCCAAGGCGAATCTCTTCGGCGGGCTTGTCGACGGGGTTGATCACTGCTTGGAAGACATCCTCGTGGCTCTCTTGTAAAAAACCACCGGCGATAATAAGCGCACCGGGTGAGTCAGCAAAGGCTGCTTGGCTGCTCATTAATGCACCACCCAATGAGAGGGCGAGTAGGGAGTGTTTCAGGGTACGGCGCGTCATGGTAGTCGACATGAATAAATTCCTTAATCGATACGTCTGGTTTCGTCGTTGATTGACGAGTTCGAGAAAAATCTGATGACGGATCGATCAAGCTATTCGTTGTACCATTCGCTTAAAGCAGTACGGGTGAGAGGGTAAGCACCTGTGAGCACTACCGCATCAACCCAGCGGCTAAGTAAAAGCCGATAGGTACGCGAGAGTAATGACAGGCAATGGTGCGACATAGGGGAACACTTCTTATCGTTTTTTTTAAAGCTACCACCACCGCTTGGTGTTTAGCAAACACCAAGCGATATTATCGAAAGCAAAAATCAATATGTGCAATGCCTTGAATAACGGTTCGTTATTGTTGTTGGTATGCTGTTTCTTTGTCACTGGTCATCATCAGCAATAGCAGAACAAAATGCTGATATTGAGGAGTTATTTTGCGTCTGCACTACTCTGATTCACTGCCAGAGCGGGTTGGTTTTTTACTGCTACCGCGCTTTTCGATGATGGCGTTTTTTTCTGCCGTTGAGCCGTTACGAATATCCAATCGTATTAGCGGTCAGCCGTTGTTTGAGTGGACGCTCTTTAGTTGTGATGGTGAGCCTGTCACCGCCAGCAATGGCATGACGCTATTGGTCGATCAGCCGATGGGCGGCGGACTTGATCTACCCTCGTTGGCTGTTTGTAGTGGCTTTGAGCCTGAAGATCATTTAAGCCGAGCGCTCATTTCATGGCTGCATCGGCTTGATCAAGCCGGATGTGCCTTGGGTGGGCTGGACACCGGCGGCTTTATATTAGCAGCCGCGCAGTTGTTAAAAGGGGAGCGGGTTACCTTGCACTGGGAAAGCTTACCGGTTTTTCGTGAGCGTTTTCCAACGGTTGAAACGTCTGATGAGTTGTTTGAACTGGGTGAGCGGCGTTTTTCCTGCGCGGGTGGTGCCGCCGCCATGGACATGGCGTTAGCAGTGATCGCCAAACGTCATGGGACCAAATTAGCCGTCGATGTCTCAGAGCAGCTTATTCATGAGCGCTTAAGAAGTCGGCATGACCAACAGCGTATGACGCTAGCGCGACGGCTGGGGACGCATAACCGGCGCCTAATTGAAGCGGTTGCGTTGATGGAGCGCCATTTGGAAGAGCCTTTGTCCCTTGCTGATATTGCTCAGCGAAGCGGTGTTTCTTCTCGTCAGCTTCAGAGGCTATTTGAGTATCATCTTCATCAAACACCGCGTCAGTGGTATTTGTCGCTTCGTTTGGCTCGGGCGAAACGTTTGCTCACTGAAACCGATATGGAGATATTGGCAGTAGGTATCGCGTGTGGGTTTGCGTCGAGCTCTAGCTTTGCGCGCGCTTTCCGCACCCATTTTGGCTGTTCGCCACGCGCTTCACGCAGCGATTGCAGTTGATTGTGGTGCAAAAAGGGATGTACACCAGGCGTCGCCGCTAAGCGCGCCTGGTGTTATTAGGGCGGCGTGTTAGATCAGCGCCTTCTGCGCCGTGCGTCGAGCGTCTCACGGAATAGCGAGAGCAGTACGCCGGCGGTCATCACAAGCACAACAACACTGAGCGGTAGGGCAGCAGCAATGAGCGCCGTTTGCAGTGCGTTAAGGCCACCGGCAACCAGCAGCACCGCCGCTACTAAACCAATGACTACGCCCCAGAAGATTCGAAAGCGTTTCGGTGGCTCACTGTCGCCGAGTGACAAAATGGTGGTGAGTACTAAAGTGCCGGAGTCTGAAGAGGTGACAAACCAGCTCATCAGTAGAAAGACCATCATGGCGGAAAGTATCCAACCAAAGGTGCCGCTGCCAACAATGCCATCAGCGGTGGCAAACAGTGCTGAGGGCAGGTTCCAAGCGTTTACCAGCTCAATGATACCGGCGCTACCTGGGCCGCCCGTCGCATAGAGCTCCTGATACATGGCGTTGCCGCCGAAGATAATCAGCCAGATAAAGATGATCAGGGTAGGCACTAACAGGACGCCAAGCACAAACTCCCGCAAAGTCCGGCCCTTAGAAATGCGGGCGATGAATAGCCCCACAAAGGGAGCCCAGGCCAGCCACCAGCCCCAGTAGAAGATTGTCCAGCCCTGCTGCCAGGCAGCCGTTCCCTCCTCGTCAGCATACCAAAGCCCCATGGGAATGAAGTTGACAGCGTAGTCGACCAAGGTTTCGCCGAATGCCATTATTAGCCACAGTGTAGGGCCCCCAATGAGGAAAATGCCCACGACGACCAGCGATACCCAAATATTTACCTCGGATATGAGACGAATGCCGCCGCGTACGCCGGTCACTGCGGAGAGTATTGAGATAAAGGAAATGCCAGCGATAAGCATCAGCTGAGTAGTTAACCCGGGATCGACACCCACCAGCCGTTCTAAGCCGACGGCCATTTGGCTAACCCCCAGCCCCAGCGACGTAGCGACCCCAAAGACGCAGCCGAGTACCCCGAGAATATCAAACAGGTGGCCAATAGGGCCGAAAATGCGTTCACCGATGAACGGGTAAAGCGCCGAGCGCAGTGCGAGTGGTAACCCTTTTCGATAAGCAAAATACGCCAGCGACATACCGACAATCACGTAGATGGCCCAACCATGAAGACCCCAGTGAAAGACGGTGACGCGTAATGCATCGATAGCGCGGTCGTGGCCGATGGCGGTGGCACCGGCCATATCGGCATGGGGGTTGTTGGGATAGCCGAAGGCGCCGGTATCGTCGAGATAGAACACGGGCTCAGCGACGCCAAAAAAAAGAATGCCAATACCGATACCCGCTGAGAAGAGCATCGAAAACCAGGCAAAATTGCTGAACTCTGGGCGGCTGTCATCGGGGCCGAGCCGTATGCTTCCATAGCGGCTTAAGACAATGAAGGCACAGACGGCCAGTAGCAGCATTACAGTGATTAGGTAATAACCGCTGAACGTGCTCTCGATCCAGGCGCGTGCCGTGCCAAATACGTTTCCGGCTGTATCTGAACCGAGCCCTGTGAAAAGCACGAAGAGCAGCACTAGACCGCTAGCCGTTAGCGTCATGCCCTTGTGCATGCCTCGGAAGAAGCCACCTTGGGCTAGCTCAGTCACCATATAATCAGTGCTGAGTTCGGCCTTTGGTGAGGCGTTATGCTCAGGCGGAGTCGGGTGGTGGGGGGGAGTTGGCGTAGCGATATTTTTGTCCTCCTGGGCCGGACGTCGGGCCGGCAATCCCGATAAATCGTCCGCGTTAGCGGGCGGTTTTTGTGTTTTTCACGATGGCATTAGCGGCGTATTGCGATGGTGCGACTAGCCAGCTCCGGCCAGGCCGAGGGAGCGGCTTGGGGCAGTGTTGCAACGGCTTCCTTAATGGGGAGTGGGAAAGGCGCGGAGCGACCAGTGTTGCTGTCAATGCCCATCAACATCTGCTCGCTGGTGGCCAGCAGGTTGCCTGTTTCATCGTGTAGCTTGAAGAAGACATGCAGGCGCTTGGTGTCGCGATCCAGCAGGGTTAGTTCCACGCTCAGTGGCTGCCCCTCATGGGCCTCGCGGCGATAGCAAAGATGCGTCTCAAGGGTATAGATCGTGTAGCTGTGGCGTGCGCGGCCTGAGGTATCAAGGCCGATATGCTCCATTAGTGCTTCTACCGCCAGCGAGAATACACGGGCATATTCGGCATCGTTCATATGGCCGTTGTAATCGACCCACTCCGACTTGACGCGGTGTTCTAAAATGACCATCAGATACGTCCCTCCAAGCCTTCGGCTTCGGGCCAATATTTTTGTGCTAAACCGAGCAGTTCTACCAGAAACTCATCACGACGGCGGTCAAGCTCGGCCACCGAGCGCCCAGCGGCCTGGTGCTCGCAACCTTCTACCACTCGATCAATAAGTTGTGTGGTGAGCTCAGGGGCCTCAAGCTTCGTCCATGGCAGTTTTAGTGCCGGACCGAACTGCTCCAACATATGGCGCATGCCCGGCTCGCCGCCAGCCAAATGGAAGGTGAGGAAAGTGCCCATTAGTGACCAGCGCAGGCCACAGCCGTAGATTACCGCTGCATCTATTTCCTCGGTAGTGGCGACGCCGTCGTTTACCAAGTGCAGCGCCTCGCGCCAAAGCGCTTCCATCAAGCGGTCAGCAATATGCCCCTCAATTTCCCGACGTACAACCAGTGGCCGCATGGCAAGGGCTTGATAATAGTCACGGGCGCGCGTTATCTCTTCAGGCGTGGTGGCGTCACCGCCAACGAGCTCCACTAGCGGTAGCAGATAGACCGGATTAAAGGGGTGAGCGACGATCACTCGCCCTGGCGCCCGTGTGCAGTCCTGCTGTAAGTCGCTGGGCTTGAAGCCGGACGTTGATGAGCCGATGAGTATGTCTGGGTTCGCTGCAGCATCCAAGGCAGTCAGAATCTCGCGCTTAAGCGAAAGCCGCTCAGGCACGTTTTCCTGAATTAAGTCAGCACCTTCGACAGCCGCTTCTAAGCTTTCGGCAAAGCGTAGTCGCTCGGGGCTGGCGCCTTCAGCAAGGCCCTGACGGGTCAGAGACTCCCAGGCATTCTCAACAAAGGCACGAGTGCGCCTTGGTGCCTCCGGATCTGGATCGAAGGCGACGACGTCCCAGCCCCGAGCCAGGGCTCGAGCGATCCAGCCATTGCCGATAACCCCGGTGCCGATAACAGATAGCTGCTGGCTCATTCCTGGCCTCCGTTGGCGTTTGCGTTGGTGTGTCCGGTATGCGGGTTGCGCAGCGTGAGCTGAGCGCGGGTTTCAGCGGGTGTCATGACTCGGGCGCCAAGGTTCTCGATCAGGGTGGCGGCATGCTCTACCAGCTGGGCGTTGGTGGCCAGGGTTCCCTTTTTCAGATAGAGATTGTCTTCCAGGCCGACGCGCGCATGACCGCCTAGCAGTACTGCTTGAGCCGCCATGGGCATCTGGTGGCGACCAATGCCGAATGCTGCCCATTGAGCGTTTTCCGGCAGTTTGTTGCGCATGGTTAACATGGTTTCGGTGTCAGCTTCAGCGCCCCATGGAATGCCTAAGCAGAGCTGGTAGAGAGAGTCGCCATCGATCAGTCCTTCCTGTTGCAATTGCCTGGCGAACCGCACGTGGCCCAGGTCGAAGCACTCCAGCTCCGGTTTTACACCGGCGGCCTGCACAAGTCTGGCATGTTCACGCAGCCAGTCAGCGGGGTTTATATAGACCATGTCGCCGAAGTTGAGGCTGCCGCAATCCAGGGTGCAGAGTTCAGGCAAGAGCTCGCCCACGGGTTCATGGCGTTGGGCGGGTGTTTGGATGTCAGTGCCTGGACCACCGCGGGTAGGGTCCTTGGTGTCGGGGATCCAATCTCCGCCGCCGCCGGCGGTAATGTTCATGACAATATCCACCTCGGCCTCGCGCACACGTTGCATTACCTCGCGAAAATGGTCGAGAGAGTGGCTGATGCCACCGGTTTCAGGGTTGCGAACGTGGATATGTGCAACGCTGGCTCCGGCTTTCGCTGCGGCGATGCAGTCGTGAGCGATCTGAGCTGGGGTGACAGGGACATTAGGGTTCTTTCCCGTGGTGTCGCCTGCGCCAGTGACGGCGCAGGTCAAAATAACATTGCGGTTCATTGGGCGCTCCATGACAGTAGTTCTAGATAGCGCTCATCAGTATGGCGAGATTGCTCGCTAGTGATTGACAGTAAGCGACGCCAAATATGCGCAAAGCGTCGTAATTATTTAGACGGAGCCAATGCGATGCATATTCACGATTACCAGCAGTACGACGCCACCGGCCTTGCCGAGCTGATTCGCCGCCAAGAAGTCAGCCAGGCTGAGGTATTTGATGCGGCGATGAATGCGATTGAAGCGCTTAATCCATCTCTTCATGCCGTCGTTAGAACACGCTTTGAAAAAGCGAAACACGAGTGTGACCAAGTGTCGGAAAACTCAGTGTTTGCGGGTGTGCCAACGTTAAGTAAAGATCTATTGATGGCCTTGGCAGGTGAGCCCCTGGCATTCGGAAGCTCCTCATTATCAGCGTGGTGCCCCAAAGAGGACTCACTGCTTATTCAGCGTGTGCGGGAGGCTGGACTAGTGCTGGTTGGACAAACGGCCACGCCGGAATTAGGGCTGATGGGGATTACGGAACCCAAGGCATTTCCCCACCCGCAAAATCCATGGCGGGAAGGCTATTCCCCTGGGGGGTCAAGCGGTGGTGCCGCGGCCGCGGTCGCTAGCGGGATGGTGCCTATTGCGTTGGCAGGCGATGGCGGTGGCTCTATCCGCATTCCCGCCAGTTATTGTGGTTTGTTCGGTTTTAAACCTTCCCGCGGGCGGGTGCCGCTTGCGCCTGCCCATGGCGAAGTGTGGCAGGGCGCGGTGGTCGAGCACGCCATCACCCGTAGCGTGCGCGATAGTGCAGCGTTGCTAGAACAGATTAACGGCATGGCGCCTTCTGGGCCTTACCCCGTACCGCGGGAAACGGGCTATGTAGATGCCTTATCAGCCTCCTCTAAGCCGCTACGCATCGCCGTGTCGCTGGGTAATTTTTTAAGTTACGGACTGGATACCCAATTAAGTGCAGATGTGAAAATAGCGGTTGAGAAGGCTGCAAAGGCACTGGCCGACATGGGGCACGAGGTGGAGTGGTGTGAGCCACCGGTTGATGGCGATGCCTTGGCCGATAGTTACCTGACGCTCTACCTTGGCCATTTAGCCGCTGACCTGCAGTGGGTAAGCCAGCAAACCAGTATGCCGGTGCAGCGGCTAGCGATTGAGCCTTCAACACGGGCCGTTGGGCGATTGGGCGCCAAGCTTTCGGCGCGAGATTATGAGCTTGCCAAGCGCTATTGGCACGTGGCTGGCGAACAGATGAGCCAGTTTCATCAGCGCTATGACGTGTTGGTCATGCCGGTAGCTGCGGATACTGCACCTAAAATAGGTGAGCTGTATCCCTCTGCGGCTCGTGAACGGTTGATGTCATTGTTAGCGATTCCCGGACTGCCATCGCTGGCACTCAAAGCAGGGATGTTGAAACGCCTGGCGGTGGATGCACTTAGCCGCACCCCATTTACGCAACTGGCGAACCTTACCGGCCAGCCTGCTATGTCAGTGCCCTTCCATATAGCGGCCAATGGGTTGCCCGTTGGGGTGCAAGTGGTGGGGCGCCTGGGTGAAGATAAGCAACTGCTACAGCTGGCGGCGGATATGGAGCGGCATGGTGATTGGCAATGCCCCGCATATCAACAAGCGCTGGGCTCTTAAGCAGGTTAAACTACGCGGCTTTGAGTCAACGTTTGGCGTCATGCATGCATCCAATTGATACATCAACAAGCCATACTCCAAAAAGCTATGAGCTAACCCAGGCGGGAGATCGCTATTTCGACGGCTTGGTCGACAAGTTCTCCCGTTCGCTTTATCAAGCGCCCCGTGGCGAGCTGCGCCTGGCGATGCTGGATTATTTGCTGCCGCAAATGCTGCGCCTGACAGAGCAGCCTGTGCTTGATGTTGGTGGTGGTTTAGGACAACTTTCAGGATGGTTTGCTGAGCGTGGGCACGCAGTGACCATGGCAGAACCTTCCCAGGATATGTTGGCCCATGCCAGCGCGTGGCATGCCGAGCGTAGTGCCGCAGGTGCCTGGCTGCCAGAACAGCTTCGCTATCTTGCCTCGCCACTTCAGTTGTTGCCGCAGCAAGCCCCTGGGCCTTGGTCGCTGATTACTTGCCATGCCGTATTGGAGTGGGTGGGTGAGCCTGAACAGGCTGTGCAAACGCTAGCGAGTCTTCTTGCCCCTGGTGGGCAGTTAAGTTTGATGGTGTTTAACCGCGATGCGTTACGTTTTTCTAATGTCATAAAAGGTAATCTGCAAAAAGCGCTTAGTGACCACCTTGAAGGCAAGGGTAAGCGACAGCGTTTAACGCCTATTTCCCCCGTCACCCACGACGAAATGTGCCAGTGGGGAGCGGATAACGGCTTAGTGATGCAGGCCGTTGCTGGGATACGAGTTTTCCAGGATTATTTGCGCCATCCCCCCGCAGAAGAGAGCGAGCAGGCATCGCTGCTGGCGCTCGAAAAGCAGTATTGTCGCCAAGACCCTCACTGGCGGCTAGGCCGCTATTTACTTTATACCTTTACCAAACCCGAGGCTGATGTATGAGCGCTCAACTGCCCGCTTGCCAACTTCTTGAACGTTTCTATGGTCAATCGGCTAATTTATGGCCTGTTGCGCCGCCTGCAGATGCGTGGTTACAAGCGCATTCCACGGCGATGATAAGTGATCATGTGGCGCTGCGTGAGCAGTGGGTGGCCGGTGGTAAAGTCGCCGCCAGCCCATTTGATGTTCCGTTTGTCGAGCAGACTGGGCAGATCGTGCTGTTCTGGCCAAAAGCCCATCAACTGGGGATCTGGTGGCTAACATGGCTATGCCATGTGCTGCCTGACAACACCCCGGTCGATGTTGTAGGCGAGCACCAGGGAGGCGTCAAGCGCGTGCCAAAGATACTTAGCGAGCTGGGCATGCGCTGCGATAAGCTCGATAACGCGCGGCGTTGCTCACTGTTTGCCACTCGCACGATAGCGATGGAGCAGGACAATGCGTGGCAAACCTTTGAAGCGCTAGATTTAAAACTGGTGAGTCATCCTGGCGTCTTTGGGCACGGCAAGGTCGATGAAGGCACGCGTTTAATGCTGGAAAGCATTGAGGCTAGCTTGCCCAAAAAGCCGCTTAACGTGCTGGATATGGGGTGCGGCGACGGCATTATCAGTGCTTGGCTTGCCGAGCGAGGCCATCAGGTCACCGCCGTGGATGTCAGTGCGTTTGCAGCGGAAGCGTGTCGCCGAACGCTAGCAGCCAACCAACTGAAGGGGCGGGTGCTGGAGAGCGACGTTTATTCAGCGCTTGAGGATGAGCAGTTTGATCTGATCATCAGCAATCCGCCGTTTCATCAGGAGCGAGAGATTACCTATGGCCCGAGTCAGCGCTTGATCAGCGAGGCCCCTGCGCATTTACGCACGGGGGGGCGTCTGGTGATCGTTGCGAACGGCTTTTTGCCTTATCCCGATCACTTGCAGCGGGTGTTTCAAGACTTTGAAACGCTGGCAGATAATCGGCGCTTTAAGGTTTACGGTGCTATTAAACCAACACGCTAGTTGCCGCCCCTTTAGCCACAGGCTTACTCAGCAAAGAACACATTGAGCACGTGGTCCAGGTGCACTTCCATAGCACGCCGAGCGGCAGCGGGGTCGCGCGCTTCAATGGCTTCGACGATCCGTTCGTGGTCGCCCTGGGAGCGCTGTGGCATATCTGTTTCCATAAATAGCTCCTGGAGTCGACGAAACATGGCACCGTACTTGTGGCCAAGCAGATGCTTGATGACAAGCGCATAGGCCGCGTTGCCTGATGCTTCGGCGATACGAATATGCAGTAGTCGATCTCCTGTATGCAGTAGTCGATCTGCGGCACAATTGCGTCCGCCATTGGCATTGTCAGCTACATTCCGCTCAAAAGCCGAACGGATCGCTTTCATATCCTCTTCGTTGGCATTCATGGCTGCCAGCGCGGCAATTTCCGGTTCCAGGTAGCGGCGCGTCTGGAGAAGTGAAAAGGGCGGGATCTCTTCGTCCAGATTGAGCTCAATTTCGCTCTCGAACTCTGGGTCGATTGCCCAGGGTTCGGTTCGAGCAGCTGCGCGCATCACGGACTCCATAGGCGTGGAGCGTGACTCAAGAACCACGACGCCATGGCCGACTCGAACGGCCACCTGCCCAACCACTTCCAGAGCAATCAAAGCCTCTCTCACCGAGGCACGGCTGACGCCCAGTGATTGGGCAAGCTCCCGCTCGGGGGGTAAAAGCGTCCCCGGAGGGAACTCGCCATCATTGATTAACTGTTGTAACTGATCAGCAATCTGGCGATAGAGGCGCTGCGAACGGATGGTTTGAATAGGCATTCGTGGTATTTCCTATCTGTTTCATCGGTGATTTTTGACTAAAGTTTATAGCGACTAAAGTTTATCCGAAAAAGCTGCTATTTAGCTTTTTGAGGCTTGCCAGGAACAAAGTGCTTCTAGCATACTTGGTTCATTGGTCAGGCCATTGGGTGTCTGGGTGATTTGGCCTACCATATGTTCCCATTCTTTTTAAGGGCATGCCATAGGTTTAGGGGCGTGCCCCCAGCTTTAAGGGATGTGCCATCGCATGAGACTCAAGAATAAAACCGCCCTGATCACTGCCGCAGCAAACGGCATTGGTCGTGCTAGCGTCGAGCGCTTTGTTGCCGAGGGAGCTCGTGTCTTCGCGACAGATATTGATATTGAGAGCTTAGAGGGGATGCCTGGTGTTGAAGCTTATTACCTGGATGTCACAGATAGCCAAGCGATTCACCATTTAGCCGATTCACTCCCTACCTTGGATATCCTGTTTAACTGTGCCGGTATGGTGGCAGGTGGCACGATACTCGAATGCGACGAGGCTACTTGGCAGCGTTCGATGGAGCTGAATGTCACTTCAATGTTTCATACCCTACAGGCGTTTTTACCAGGTATGTTGGAAAACGGGGGCGGCAGCATCATCAATATGGCTTCCGTGGCCTCAAGCATTAAAGGTGTCGCCAATCGCAGTGCCTATAGCACCTCCAAAGCCGCGGTTATCGGGTTGACCAAGTCAGTGGCCGCCGACTTTATGACGCAAGGTATCCGCTGCAACGCGATTTGTCCTGGCACTGTTGAGTCGCCTTCACTAAAACAGCGGATTGCTGAACAGGCACGTAAAGAGGGTCGCAGTGATACGGAAGTACTTGAGACTTTCATTGCCCGACAGCCGATGGGCAGGCTAGGGCGTGTAGAGGAAGTCGCTGCACTGGCGACTTTTCTGGCCTGCGATGAATCGCGGTTCATTACCGGCACCACACAATTAATTGATGGTGGTTGGGCGAACTGATTACTGGAGAAGGTATAACACTATGAAGCTGTTACGTTTTGGAGCGCCGGGGCTAGAGAAGCCAGGTATTGTCGATAGTCAGGGTAAGGTTCGAGATCTGTCCGCCATCGTAAGCGATATTGCTGGCGATGTGTTGAGTGATCAAGGGTTGCAGAAGCTTCGTGATATGGATCTCTCTGGACTGCCGGAAGTAGCCGCTGATGCACGTTTGGGGCCTTGTGTTGGTCAGGTGGGAAAGTTTATCTGTATTGGTCTTAACTACTCTGATCACGCTGCAGAGACGGGCGCCGACGTCCCTCCTGAACCGGTCATTTTCAATAAATGGACTAGCGCTATCTGCGGCCCCAATGACAACGTGGAGATTCCCCGCGGTGCTAAGAAGACCGATTGGGAAGTAGAGCTTGGGGTGATTATTGGTAAGGGGGGGCGCTACATTGATGAAGCCGATGCCATGTCACATGTGGCGGGATTCTGTGTGGTGAATGATGTCTCTGAACGTGAGTTTCAATTAGAGCGCAGTGGCACGTGGGACAAAGGTAAAGGCTGCGATACGTTCGGCCCTTTAGGCCCTTGGTTGGTGACACGCGATGAAATCGTTGATCCACACCAGTTGGGTATGTGGCTTGAGGTAGACGGTCAGCGTTATCAGGATGGCAATACGTCCACCATGGTGTATCAAGTGCCTTTTCTTATCAGTTACTTGAGCCGCTTTATGAGCCTGCAGCCCGGTGATGTGATTTCGACGGGAACGCCTCCAGGGGTAGGCATGGGACAGCGGCCACCTGTTTACCTTCGCGATGGGCAGCAAATGCGTCTAGGTATTGAAGGTCTCGGTGAGCAGCAGCAGCGAGTGGTGCAGGCGTAGAGCTCAATGCTAGCGACAAGGGGATTACTCGGCGGTGCCGAGATAGCGATGCGTGACAGACCTTAAGGGTAAAATTTTTTGCCATTAAAGGCCTGACCACTAGATCAAAGTACCTGTCGGAATAGCAATGGTTTGCGCTTGGTGGTCAGGGCTTGGTGAAAAAGGAGGGCATTAATGCAAGTTCTTGTCTGTTCGAAACCGCATCACCTTGAGCTGCGTCACTCAGACCGCCCAAGGTGCGCCCCTGGGCAAGCCTTGGTGCGTATTCGTCGCATCGGAATTTGCGGAACGGATATTCATGCTTACGGTGGCAATCAGCCCTACTTTGAATATCCACGTGTATTAGGCCATGAGCTTGCCGGTGAGATAGTCGAGGTTGCTGATGGACATGATGACCAGCACCTACTGGGAAAACAGGCTTATGTCATTCCCTACCTGCATTGCGGTCGTTGCCGTGCCTGCCAGCAGCATAAAACCAACTGCTGTCAGCACATGCAGGTTATTGGCGTGCACCAAGATGGTGGAATGGCCGAGTACTTGGCGGTACCCACCTCTCACTTGGTGGTGTCGGGAACCCTCAGCATCGATCAGTTGGCGCTAGTGGAGTGCATGGCGATTGGTGCACACGCGGTAAGGCGCAGTGCGCTGCAGGCGGATGAGTTGGCCGTGATCGTCGGGGCAGGCCCCATTGGTATGGGAGTACTGCAAGTTGCCAGAAGCCGAGGGGCTCGTACCTTAATGGTGGATACCAACGCATCACGTCTGGCTTTTTGTCACGAGGCTCTCGGCGCCGGTGCGGTGGCGAACCCTCAGGAAGTGGATATGGTTGAAAAAATAAGCGAGTTAAATGGTGGTGCATTAGCCGATGTCGTGTTCGATGCCACTGGTAACCCTCACGCCATGCAGGCTGGGTTTGATCTGGCGGGACATGGTGGGCGCTATGTGTTGGTCAGCGTAGTGAAAGCTGACATTACCTTCAGTGATCCTGATTTTCATAAAAAAGAGCTGACACTCATCGGCAGCCGTAACGCCACTCGCGAAGACTTTGACTGCGTGGTGTCGTTGATGGAGAGCGGTGATATCAATGCTAGCGCGATGATTACGCATCGTGCTGCCCTTGCTGATGTGCCTGCCCGAATGCCTCAGTGGTGCGATCCTGCCCATCAGGTTATTAAGGCCATGATCTCGATTGATGCTGAAGAGGTGCAGCTATGAGTGACCTGATTGCGACTCAAACGCCCTATCGCACGCTGCGAGTGCATCGGCTGGATAATGTCCGCGTTGCCTTGACGGACTTGCCTGCGGGCATGGTGATTGAGGATCAAGGCGTCAATATCAAGCTTCCTGGGCCTGTGCGCCATAAGCATAAGTTCGTACTTCGCGATATGGCTGTTGGCGAGATGGTGATTATGTACGGGGTTAGAGTCGGTAAAGTGACCCAGCCCATTGCGGCAGGTGAGGCCATTACGACCGACAACCTGGTGCACTCGACGGAGGATTTACCTGCCAGTGCTCGCCAGGATGCATGGCAGCCCCCCGAAGTAACCGCGTTCGAGAAGACAACCTTTGACGGTTATCACCGCCCTGGCGGCCGAGTGGGAACAGCTAATGTTTGGTTAGTGGTGCCCTTGGTGTTTTGTGAGAACCGTAATATCGAAGTGTTGCGCCAGTGCGTGGCTGATGCCCTAGGGGACGACCCTTTTTATGACTACAAACGCATGGCGAGGCAGTTATTGCACGGGGAAGATGCCCCTGAGTCAGCTGTAACCGCTGGTGAACGGCTATTCCCCAACGTTGATGGTGTGCGTTTTCTTGTTCATCAGTTGGGTTGCGGTGGCACGGACAGCGATGCCGGAGCACTTTGCCAGCTACTGGCGGGTTACATCTGTCATCCCAATGTGGCGGGCGCAACGGTACTTAGCCTGGGTTGCCAGAAAGCGCAGATTACTATGCTGCAAGAGGCCATTAGCGCACGTGATCCCAATGGCTACAAGTCCGTCAGCTATTTCGAGCAGCAACGCTCTGAAAGCGAGGAGATGTTGATTCGTAATGCCCTGACAGCGATTTTTGATGGCCTTAAGCAGGCCAATCAAGCGACACGGCAGCCAGCGCCGCTCTCTGAACTAACGTTGGGCGTTGAGTGCGGCGGCTCGGATGGTTTTTCCGGAATCTCTGCCAATCCAGTGGTAGGAGCCGTGGTGGATCGTCTTGTGGCACTGGGCGGCAGCGGTATTTTGAGTGAGTTCCCGGAGCTGTGTGGTGTTGAGCATGAGTTGCTTGCCCGTTGCAGTGAGCCGCGAGTGGCGGAGCGATTTGCGTCATTAATGTCGGCTTATCAGCGTCACGCTCAGGCAGTAGGGGCCGATTTCTCTATGAATCCTTCACCGGGCAACGTGCGTGATGGTTTGATCACTGACGCCATCAAGTCGGCCGGTGCTGCTAAGAAAGGGGGCGACAGCCCCGTGGTGGATGTGCTCGATTACACCGAACCCATGGTTCGCAAGGGGCTTAATCTACTCTGCACGCCTGGCAATGATGTCGAGTCTACCACCGGACTGGTTGGCTCCGGCGCCAACCTTGTGTTGTTTACCACTGGCTTAGGCACACCCACCGGTAACCCCGTGGCACCAGTGATCAAAATTGCCAGTAATAGCGAATTAGCGTGCCGGATGAGCGATGTGATCGATTTTGATGCAGGCCCGATTATTCGTGGTGAAGCTGATATCGCTGAGTTGGCGGATCAGCTGCTGAGCCTATGCATTG
Source organism: Vreelandella zhaodongensis (assembly GCF_013415115.1). Classification (GTDB taxonomy): domain Bacteria; phylum Pseudomonadota; class Gammaproteobacteria; order Pseudomonadales; family Halomonadaceae; genus Vreelandella; species Vreelandella zhaodongensis. The sequence goes on from NZ_JACCDD010000001.1 coordinate 187,402, forward strand.
ACACTGCATCGGGTCGCTATTTGACCAAGGCAGAACGTTTAGCGCAGCTGGACTTTATGCCTTGGAAACGGGGAGTGTCGCTGTGAAATTGTCGTTGCCCCAGGCGACTATCGTCCAGTTTGGCACCAGCCGTTTTCTGCTTGGTCATGTTGCCGCCTTTGCTGGCGCGGCAATTGAAAACAGCAGTAGCCAAGAGGCTGTGCTGGTCGTACAAACGTCGCAGCGTCCAGAAGGTAAAATCAAGGCAGCTGCTCTGGCACGGGAAGGAAGCTACCCGCTGCATATTAAGGGGCTGCGCGATGGCCAGCGGGTTGATGAGCGATGCTCAATAGCTAGTATTGCAGGCAGCCTGATTGCTCAAGAGCAGTGGCAGGCGTTGGAACATCACTTTATCAATACGGCACGCTGGGTGGTTTCCAATACGGGGGATAGTGGCTACCAAGTGGCCGACGATTCTAGTCTGGCGGCTCTGCCCAGGAGTTTTCCAGGCAAACTTACCAAACTTCTCTACGCGCGCTTCCAGGCAGGGCGGCCAGGGCTAACCATGCTGCCCTGTGAGTTGCTCAGCAGAAATGGACAGGTACTTAAAAAGATCGTGGCTACATTAGCGCGTAAGGATTATCAAGATACTCAGTTCAATGCATGGCTGGTGTCTGATTGCTGCTGGGTCAATACGCTGGTAGACCGCATTGTCTCGGCGCCACTGGAGCCAGTAGGAGCGGTGGCGGAGCCTTATGCGCTTTGGGCAATAGAGCAAACGCCCAGCCTAGTGATGCCCTTTGAGCATGCTGCCGTCGAGGTAGTAAGTTCATTACAACCTTACGAGTTACGTAAGTTACATATCCTCAATCTGGCCCATACCTACTTGGTTGATCAGTGGCGCCATCTAGGGCTAGCAGGCGTTAGCTACGTTAGAGAAGCCATACAGGAGCCGCAGCTACGTAATCGGCTCAGTGAGGTCATGGAGCGTGAGGTGCTGCCTGTTTTATCGCTGGAGCTACCGGGTATGGACTTGGCGGCTTACTGGCTAACCACGCTGGAACGTTTTGAGAACCCCTACCTTGATCATCGCCTGGAAGATATTGCGAATTACCACCGCGATAAGCTGGCACGTCGTTTAAGCCCGGTAGTCTCCATGGCAACACCGTACAACATTCCAACGCCACGGCTTAATGCTGCGATTAAGCGGGCAGAGCATATGGGAGGTGTCTGATCGACTGGCTTCCATTTGGCGATAACCCGCCAGTCACCCCAACGTTGTAAAACAACACTGCCTTAAGGGCAGGTGCAACTACCGTTAAACATAAAAAAAAGTGGAGTACGTCATGCGCCTTAATCAACTCTCTATCGCTATTACGCTTGCGACGGTAACCAGCATTGGCTTTGCCACTGCTAGCCATGCAAGCACCGTGATTCGTGTCGCTTATGGCAACCAGCCTGGTGAGCCAGTGGATGTGGCTGTTAACCAGTGGGCTGAATGGGTCAGCGAGGCAAGTAATGGTGAGCTGGAACTGAAGGCATTTCCTGCCAGTCAGCTTGGCTCTGAAACCGACGTGTTGGAGCAGGCTCGGTTTGGTTCGGCGATTATTTCAATCACCGCTTACAGTAATTTTCTCGATTCGGTGCCTGATCTATCCGTCTTGGATGCTCCGTATTTAAGTGAAGATTTTGACGCCAAACTCAAGGTCTTTGATTCCGACTGGTTTGCTGACCAGGTGGCGCAGGTGGAGTCTGCGGGGTACCACATTGTTATTCCTAACGCCGTGTACGGCGTCCGACACTTGTTGACGCGGCAGCCGGTGAGCAGCCCTGATGATCTCGATGGTGTAGGCGTACGTGTGCAGAACTCTCAGATGTACGTTGCGGCAATTCGCGCCATGGGGGCAACGCCCACGCCTATGTCACTAGGGGATGTTTACCCCGCGTTAGCCCAGGGGATGGTGGATGGCGTCGAGAATCCGGCGGCTGTGCTCTATGGCGGTAAGTTTCATGAAGTGGTTAAGCACCTTAGCTTAACGGCGCATATGCATACCGTAGCCCCTTTCGTCACTGGCCAAGCGTTCTGGAACCAGCTTGACGAAGCGCAGCAGCAAATACTGACCGAGACGGGTCAGCAAATGGCCGACTACCTCGCCAAACTAGTTGCCGAAGATAGTGAACAGGCGCTAGACAAACTGCGTAGCGAAGGGGTAGAGATTCACGAAGTGGATACGACCCCTTTCCGAGAGCGAGCTGCCGAACAGATTCCAAGCGCGTTTCCGCAGTGGAGTGATGGTCTCTATGAGACTGTCTACGAGATCATCAACGGCTAATGTGTGTGGGATTTTATGCTCCCCCAGCACCTGCTGGGGGAGCGCGTCGAGGAGTCTGATATGAAGCGTATTTTCACGTGGCTAGATCGGATCATGCGTTTTGATGAAGTTCTCGCTACGGCAGCTGTTTTCGCGCTCTTTCTAGTGGCCATTAGTAATATTTTTATGCGTTATCTGTTCAGTTCTCCTCTGGCATGGACAGAAGAAGTGCTTCAGCTACTACTGGTCTGGGCTACTTTTCTTGGGGCGAGTGCATTAGTACGCCGCCGAGAGCACGTGTTCATTAGTTTTGTTACCGATAAGCTTCCACCGCGCTTGGCGCGCTGGAATGAACAGCTATTTAGCACGGCTATCATTCTGATCAGTGCCCTGGTCATGCTGTATTGGGGAATCCAGTTGCTTAGTTTCTCAGCATTACGTAGTACGCCGATGCTGCAAATTCCCTATTACTGGATTCATGTTGCGATCCCTATCAGTGCCGCGGTGATGATTTATCACTGTACGGTTCGGCTAGTTCAGCGATATCAACCATAGGAGCCAACTATCATGGCTGTCAGCATTGCTCTTAGCGCACTGTTTTTGCTGTTTCTGTTAGGTACTCCTGTTGCGTTTGCGCTGTTTTTCTCTACCTTTCTTTACTTTGTTGTCGGGGCTGACCAGCCGACGATGTTGCTCATTCAGCGCTTAGCAGGGGGGCTGGAGTCTATATCGTTATTGGCCATCCCGTTTTTTATTATGGCCGGTGTGTTCATGAATTATTCTGGTATTACCGACCGTCTACTCAGACTAGCTGAGCTACTGACGCGGCGTATGCACGGTGGGTTGGCTCAGGCGAACGTACTGTTGAGTACTTTTATGGGCGGGCTTTCTGGCTCCAACATTGCCGATGCTGCTATGAACGCAAAACTGCTGGTGCCGACGATGACCGAGAAGGGCTATCCCAAGCCCTTCTCCGGTGCGGTAACGGCGGCATCGTCGCTGATTACATCAACCATTCCACCCGGTATTGCATTGATTGTGTATGGCTACGTCAATAACGTATCCATAGGGCGCCTCTTTTTAGCAGGAGTCGTACCCGGAGTATTGATGGCGATAAGCCTAATGGTGCTGGTTTCCTACCTATGCCGCCGCCATCACTATCAACCGCCTGAGCGCAAAAAAGTAACGCGTCATGAGTGGGTCAGTGTCACTCGCGCAGGCATCATCGCCTTAATGCTGCCCTTAGTGGTGATTGGGGGTATTCGTATAGGTCTTTTCACGCCCACCGAAGCGGGGGCTATGGCGGTGCTATACGCACTCATCGTTGGAGTTTTTGTTTATAAGCAGATGACGCCCAAGACCATCGCGTTGGCAACCAATGAGTCACTTCTGGCCTCTGTGAATGTGCTTTTCATTATTGCAGTGGCGTCAGGATTTGCCCGTTTTCTTACTTGGGAGCAGATACCTCAGGAAATTGCCATGCTCCTCTCTTCACAGGTTGGTAGTGCTATCGCCTTCCTGCTCTTGGCAAATGTGCTGCTGTTGATGTTAGGAATGTTTCTGGAAGGCAATGCCATCTTGATTGTGCTGTCACCGTTATTGGCACCTGTCGCTGCCCAGTTCGGTGTTGATCCGGTGCATTTCGGTATTGTTTTTATTATCAATGCCACGATTGGCACGATTACGCCCCCATTGGGGACGGTGATGTTTACTACCTGCAGTATCACAGGCATTGATGTGGCGTCTTTTATCCGTGCCGTTATGCCGTTCTGGTTGGTAATGGTGGGAGTGCTGCTATTGACGACCTTTGTGCCAGCGGTGTCGTTAGCGTTGCCTAATCTAGTGTTCTGATTAGGTAAAAAAGTGATACACCCCATACCGTACGAATCGGGGATGTCACCATGGCAGACTGCTCGTTACAGGCTTAGCCACCTCAAGTAGCAGGTGCTTACATCCCCGCATAGCGAATAGTGATCACAGTATAGAATGTCTCGCCATTGGGCGTGAGCACCGTTATATCATCGCCGACTTCTTTACCCAGTAATGCCTTGGCCATGGGGGCATCGATACTGATCCAGCGCTTTTTGGTGTCGATTTCGTCGTGGCCAACAATCCTCAGGTGGACTTGCTCGCCGTTTTCATCTTCTAGGCTTACATACGCGCCGAAAAAAACCTTGCTGGTGTCAGCGGGCAGGCGGTCAACAATTTGTAGTTCGTCTAAACGTTTCGTTAGGTAGCCAATGCGGGCAATAACGCGATTTAACTCTTTTTTGTTATAGGTGTAATCGGCATTTTCGCTGCGGTCACCTTGGGCGGCGGCCTCGCCGACTTTGGCCGAAATGGCGGGGCGTTTAACCCGCGCTAGGTGATCCAAGACAGCGCGCAGACGAGCCGCCCCCTCTGCTGTAATCAGGTTGCTCTTAGGTTCTTGGCGCGGGTCTTTCGCTGGGTCGCGCCAGCGCGTCATATTGCGGCCTTTCATTGCGTTTTCCACCTCCGTAAAGAGCACCAGCTTACGCTAATGGCACTGTTGTTCACAAAACTCATATTTATTGGCGAATCATTCAAACGTTCGTTACATTATGAGGGTGGGTAATGTCAGGCCCAAAAAACAACTGTGTTATTTGCTAGAAGAGCACAAAAACAAACCAGGAGCTCATTATGCGCGCAACCCGCTTATCACGCTTACTTATCGCCGCTGCCTTGGGTAGCACGTTGGTGCTAGCCCCGTTAGCAGCGTCTGCCTACGAGGGGGACGTGTTCTCGCTCAAAAATCGTTGGGAACATACCGTAACGCAGCTGCCCGCTAACCAGCGGGAGAGTACGTTAAAGTCATTGTCCAGTGAGGCGGAGCAACTTGCGAATCAGTACCCCAATGAAGCAGAGGTGCTGATCTGGCAAGGTATTGTGCTGGCTTCCTACGCCCGCGAACGGGGTGGGCTTGGGGCATTAGGCACAGCAGGCGATGCTCGGGATGTACTAGAGCGAGCCATTGAGATTGATCCACAGGGTGGCAATGGTTCGGCGTATGTCACGCTCGGTGCGCTCTATGATCGCGCCCCAGGAAGGCCGTTAGGCTTTGGCAACAGCAATACCGCAGAGCGAATGTTCCAACGGGCGCTGGAGATCCGCCCAGATGGGGTTGATGTGAATTATTACTACGCGACGTTCTTGAAGGACGAGGGAAATACCCAAGCGGCTCGCGAGCATGCCCAGCGTGCGGTGAACGGTACTGCACGCGAGAGCCGTCAAGCATCTGATGAAGCGTTGCGTCGAGAGGCTGAAAAACTGTTGAGTCAGCTGTAGTTCTTCCCTTCCTAAAGGGTTGATAGGCGAATTGGCATTCCCAGTAGTAAGCATTGATAATAGAACGATTGTTAATACTGGGAGTGCTTCATGGCATCTAGCCCTAATTCATTAGTGCCCGATGCGTCAGCGCCGCCTCAGTTAGGCCGAGACGATGTCGAGCTTATTCAGCGAGAGACCCTTTATCAGGGTTTTTTTCGCTTGGAAGCCATAGAGCTGCGGCATCGCCTCTTTGAAGGTGGCTGGAGCGGCACGGTGCGCCGTGAGGTGCATAACCGCTTTGATGCTGTTGGCGTGCTGCTTTATGACCCCGCTCGTGACACGCTAGTGCTCATCGAGCAGTTTCGTGCTGGCGCGATTGACGATCCGCTTTCCCCTTGGAAGTTGGAGTTGGTGGCGGGGTTGGCAGATAAAGACGAGCCACTTGAAGACGTTGCCCGCCGTGAAGCCTTGGAAGAGTCTGGCTGTCAGGTCGGCGCGTTGACGAAATTGCATACCTATTACCCAAGCCCAGGGGCGTGTAACGAACGCGTGACACTCTTTTGTGGTTTAGTGGATACCCAGGGCATGGGGGGCATTCATGGGTTGGATGATGAACATGAAGATATTCGTGTTCACGTGGTGACTTTCCCGATGGCATGGGAACTCCTGGAGCAGGGAAGACTCGACAACGCCATGTGTTTGATTGGGCTACATTGGTTAGCGAGCCAACGCGCTTCGCTGCGTGCTGCTTCTCATCGAGCAGCGACGATGCCAAGCGAATCTGAAAAGGAGTGAACATGGCTAGAACCGCCTATGTCACCGATTTGAAGTCCCTGCAGGGCGAATGTAGCGCCAACTATATGCGCATGCTTCGTTTGGTAGGCGATATGGAAAGTGGCCAGCGGCGCGATATCGCGCTGCATGGTGACGACCAACATTTTGGTGATTTACATCTTAAAATTCTGGAGCATGCACCTTATACCACAATGGTGGAAGTGACCCAGAGCGGTCCCCTGGATGCCGTTATCGAAGGCCCCAGAATGCGTGTTCACCTCTACCACGATGTGCGTATGGCAGAAGTGACCGATTTTCAACGTGAGCGGCACTTTAGTGGCCGCTACCGTTATCCGAATGCCAGAATGCATCAGCCCGATGAGAAACTGCAGCTTAATCGCTTTCTGGGTGAGTGGCTGGCGCATGGCCTAGCCCATGGGCATGCCTATGATATGCCGGAGTTACCCTGATGCGACTGGTTCAGATTACCGATTCGCACCTTCATGCCGATAAAGCGGCTCGTTCACGAGCGGGGATTCCGTGGCGGCAGTTTGAGTGTGTACTGGAAGCGGTAATCGCTGAGCGGCCTGACATCGTCGTATTCAGCGGTGATGTGAGCCAAGACGAAACGGCCGCCTCATACGCATTGGCGTGCCAAGCGCTGGCATCGTTGCCGTGCCCATGGGTCTGGATTCCTGGTAATCATGATCAGCTAGCACTCATGCAAGCAGAACACCCGCTGGTGGAAGAGGTCGATCTAGCGCAGTGGCGATTACTGCTGCTGGATACTCATGTGGAAGGCCAGCCGTATGGCGAGTTAGGTGCTGAGCGCTTAAACGCACTGGCTGCGCGCCTGGAAGAAGATGATCGCCCAACCTTGATTGTGATGCATCACCCCCCTGTTGATGTGGGCGCTGTGTGGATGGATGCGATTGGTCTTCAGGATCGCGATACATTTTGGCAACTGTTAAACGACTACCCTCAGGTTAAAATTATTCTGTTTGGCCATGCACACCAAGCTTATGCCCAGCTGCATTGTACCGCGGATACTGAAATTGACGTGTATGGCTGTCCCGCCATCGCCGACCAATTCTTACCCGGCGCTGAACAGTTTGCGATTGATGAAGCTTCTCGGCCCGGCTATCGAGTTATTGACCTCCATGGCAGTGAATGGCAGACCTGGGTGGAACGTGTCCTTGTGTAATGTCACACCTGTTATGGCACGGTTAGGCAATAAAGATATAAAAAGATAGTTATTAATTCTTTTGGGTTATTATTGGCTCGGCGTTACCCTATCCTCAAATAACCGTCTTTCGGCAATGCTACCGTCAGGCGGCAAATAGCGTTTGCACGTGCAAGCACCGTTTTGTGAGGGAGTAGGTAATGAACCAGTTTTCTGCGCCGTCGGCGTCCCAGCGTGAGGTGCCCGCTGCACCTGATGCGGCACGTTTGACCCACTTAAAGCAGCTAGAAGCTGAATCGATCCACATTATCCGGGAAGTCGCCGCTGAGTTTAGTAACCCGGTCATGATGTACTCCATCGGTAAAGACTCCTCGGTAATGCTGCACTTGGCGCGAAAAGCCTTCTACCCAGGGACACCGCCATTCCCGTTGATGCATGTGGACACTACCTGGAAGTTTCGTGAAATGATCGAGTTTCGTAACCGCATGGCAGAAGAAGCGGGAATGGAACTGATTGTGCACACCAATGAAGAGGGGCGGGCTGCCAATATCAACCCCTTCGACCACGGTAGTGCGAAATATACCGATATCATGAAAACTCAGGCGCTGAAGCAAGCGCTCGATAAGCATGGCTTTGATGCGGCCTTTGGTGGTGCGCGTCGTGATGAGGAAGCCTCTCGGGCTAAAGAGCGTGTCTACTCCTTCCGCGATAAATACCACCGCTGGGATCCAAAGAGCCAGCGCCCTGAGCTATGGAATGTATATAACGCCAACGTTAATAAGGGCGAATCAATTCGCGTCTTCCCGCTTTCGAATTGGACCGAGCTAGATATCTGGCAGTACATCTATCTCGAGTCAATTCCCATTGTACCGCTTTACTATGCCGCCAAACGTCCGGTGGTTGAGCGTGATGGGATGCAGGTCATGGTCGACGATGACCGTTTGCCTCTAGCGCCAGGTGAAGTGCCTGAAGAAAAATTTGTGCGCTTCAGGACATTAGGCTGTTACCCACTGACTGGTGCAGTGGAATCAACGGCGGCCACACTACCCGAGATTATTCAAGAGATGCTGTTGACCAAAACCAGTGAACGCAGCGGCCGCGCCATTGATCGTGACCAAGTCGGTTCAATGGAAAAGAAAAAGCGCGAAGGCTATTTTTAAGGAGTAGGTCTAATGGCTCATCAATCCAATTTAATTGCTGACAATATCGAGCAGTACCTTCACGAGCACGAAAACAAAGACCTGCTACGGTTTATCACCTGTGGCAGCGTTGATGATGGCAAGTCGACGCTGATCGGACGGCTGCTGCACGACTCTAAAATGATCTTTGAAGATCAGCTGGCGGCGATTACCCAAGCATCTAAAACCAGTGGCACGACCGGTGATACGGTTGATTTGGCACTACTGGTGGATGGCTTGCAGTCAGAACGAGAGCAGGGCATTACCATTGATGTTGCTTACCGCTTCTTCTCTACGGAAAAGCGTAAGTTCATCATTGCTGATACCCCAGGGCATGAGCAGTACACCCGTAATATGGCTACCGGCGCTTCAACGGCCAGCTTAGCGATTATTTTGATCGATGCCCGTTATGGGGTGCAGACCCAAACCCGTCGCCATAGCTTTATTGCCGATTTGTTGGGCATTCAGCACTTGGTGATTGCGGTTAATAAAATGGATTTGGTGGATTTCTCCGAGCAGCGCTTCAACGAAATTGTTGATGAATACCGCGCCTTTGCCACCAACCTTAGCGCACCGGATATTCGCTTTGTACCGATGTCGGCACTGAACGGCGACAACGTAGTTAACCCAAGTGATCAGACGCCCTGGTATTTCGGTGCAAACTATGAAGGTAAAACGCTGATTGAGTTGCTGGAAAGTGTCGAAATCAGCCGTGACCAAAACCTCACTGATTTACGTCTGCCGGTACAGTACGTTAATCGTCCGAATCTGGATTTTCGTGGTTATTGCGGCACCCTGGCGGCAGGCATTCTACACCCAGGCCAGGAAGTAAAAGCGCTGCCATCGGGTAAAACATCACGGGTTGCGCGTGTGGTGACGTTTGACGGCGACTTAAGTGCCGCTTATCCAGGCCAAGCAATTACCGTTACCTTGGAAGACGAGATTGATATTTCCCGTGGTGATTGGATTGTCAGTGCCGATGCCGATTTGCCGCTTTCTAATGCGTTTATGGCGGATATCGTGTGGATGCATGAAGATGCCCTAACACCGGGTAAGCTTTATGACTTTAAGCTCGCCACTCGTGATCTGTCGGGTCAGGTAAGTGATATCGATTACCAAATCGACGTCAATACGCTTGAAAGACATGCCACGGATTCGCTGGGCTTAAATGCGATTGCACGCTGTGCAGTAGAGTTAACGGCTGCGATTCCAGTGGATGACTATCGCACAAGCCCCGGTACCGGCAGCTTTATCATCATCGACAGGCTGACTAACGTAACGGTGGGAGCGGGTATGATTCGTGGGACCGCCGAGGCACGCGAGCAGATCAGCAGCGCTACCGATTGGGCAGCCTTCGAGCGTGACTTGAACGCGCTAGTGCGTAAGCATTTTCCGCATTGGGAAGCGAAGGATGTGCGCGACTTGCTACGCTAGCGGGTGCTTTAGCGAAACATGGTACTTAGCGAAACATAGTACTTAGCGAAACATAGTACTTAGCGAAACATAGTACTTAGCTAAATCAAAAGTCGCTTTGGTCATCAAGATCAAGGCGGCTTTTACGTACAGAGCGGTGCTACTGTGTGTTAGACAAAGACTGCGCGTTAGGGAAAAACAGCGGTTGGCCGTTGACGTTAAAATCGGCAATTGCTTGCTGACCCTTTTCAGACACTAGCCATTGGTGCCACTGAGCCGCTAGGGCGTGTTTTAAGTGCGGGTGTTGTTGCTCAGAAAGCAGAACACTGGCGTACTGATTAAACAGCGCATCGTCGCCCTCAAACAGTAGCACTAAGTCTTGGGGATTCTGAAATGCCACCCAGGTCGCGCGGTCAGTGAACGAGTAGGCGTTCATGCCTGCGGCGGTGTTTAGGGTTGGGCCCATGCCGCTACCTAGCTCGCGGTACCATGCCCCCTGAGGGGTGATTCCCGCGTCTTTCCATAAACGCAGTTCGGCTCGGTTGGTGCCACTATCATCTCCCCGAGATGCAAATGGCGATTCGCTTTCCGCGATACGTACCAACGCATCGGCGACGTTGTCACTGCTGCTAACGTCGGCGGGATCATCGCTTGGCCCGACAATTACAAAGTCGTTATACATCACGTCCAAGCGTTCGCTGGCGTAGCCATCGGCGATAAACTGCACTTCGCCCGCCGTGTCATGCACCAACAAACTGTCCGCATCACCTCGGCGAGCAATCTCAAACGCTTGTCCTGTGCCTACAGCGACCACACGAACATTAATGCCCGTGGCATCGGTGAAAGTAGCAATAATCGCGTTAAATAGCCCTGAGTTTTCAGTCGACGTCGTCGACGCCAGAGTGATGAAGTCATCCCTCGCGAGCAGCGAGGCACTCCACAAAAGGCCCACTAATCCTGAGGTCAAGAAACCAGCGCTGGCCAACGTGGTGGTTTTTTTCATGGGGCTGCTGCTCCTGGGGTTACCAAACAAGCTCACCGCGAAGAAAGGCTCCTGCTTGTGTGGAAGCAGGTGTGTCAAAAAAACGATGGGCAGGCGTGTGCTCTAGCACTTGGCCTCCATACATAAACACCACCTCATCGGCCAGGCGATGAGCTTGATGCAAATCGTGGGTGGTCATGATGATACGCGTGCCATTGTGATGAAATTCATTCACTGCATCTTCAACCGCCTTGATAGCGGCAGGGTCTAGGGCAGCGGTAGGCTCATCTAAAAATAGCACGGCAGGGTTGAGTAGCCAGGCACGAGCAAGCGCAAGACGCTGCTGCTCTCCGCCGGAAAGCACTCGGGCGGGGCGCTTCGCAAGGGCTACCAAACCAAATTTCTCAAGTGCCTGTAGGGCGATGTTTTTGCGCTGCCGACGAGGCACTCCACTGACCGCTAGGGCATAGGTCAGGTTATCGATCGCCGAGCGGCGCAGCAGAACCGGCCGCTGAAATACCATGGCTTGGGCAGGCGGCTTTCCTTGCCAATGAATGTTGCCACTGCTAGGGCTTAGCAAACCGTGAGCCAAGCGCATCAATAGGCTCTTTCCCGCGCCGTTGGGGCCCATAATGAGCGTGCGTTGGCAGCCAGAAAGTGTCAGCGTAGTGGGGGCAAGTAGCCGATGGTCACGATGCTCAAAGCTGACCTGTTCAAAATGAAGCGCAGGCACGATCGTCAAAAGAGACGCTGGAAAAATAGACGCGTTCATCCTAACCGCCTCTTGGCCGTCTCACTGACCATGTGGGCCAACGCATTAATCAGCGTCACAAGGCTAAGCAGCACAATGCCCAAACCCAGCGCGAGTGGTAGGTTGCCTTTACTGGTTTCCAACACAATGCTGGTGGTCATTACACGGGTGACGCCATCGATATTGCCACCGACAATCATCACTGCACCCACTTCAGCGCTGGCGCGACCAAAGCCCGCAAGTATCACAGTTAAGAGCCCGAATCGCGCATCCCACAGGAGCGTGGGCATCATCCGTAGCTGGTTAAGACCAAGGGAGCGCAACTGTTCGGCGTACTCGTTATGCAGTGTCTCTACCTGTTGGCGGGTAAGCGCGGCAATAATCGGAAACACTAAAATGGTTTGTGCAATGACCATGGCCGTCGGTGTAAACAGTAGCCCGAACTGCCCCAGCGGCCCTGCGCGGGAAAGCAATAGATAAACACATAGCCCAGCGACCACCGGTGGGAGGCCCATTAATGCGTTGAGCAACACAATCAATGCATTGCGACCAGGGAAACGCCAAAGAGCTAGCGCAGCGCCCAGCGGCAACGCCAGTAGGCTGGCGGTTAGCACCGCAATCAGCGATACCTTCAGTGACAGCATCACGATAGCGATTAGAGCCGAGTCCATGCCCAGAATTAGTGTAAGCGCTGTATAAAAGGGGTTATCACTCGCGGTCATAAATGCCTGACATAAAAGTTTGTGGCATAAAGGCTTAATGCAGGTTGAACGGTGTCGATCGGTTATTGGATATTATTGTCACCATAGTGTACATAAGTTTTATGCTTGACGTCGGATATGAATGTTCCACACTGTAGCCTGGATTATCGGCGCTCATCGCAAAAGGGAAAGCATGATGAATCATGTGATAAGAACGAGGTGCTCCTTACCAATAATTTTGCTGATGAAGCCTCTTTCCCCGCTTAAAATGGGGCAGCAGTACCACGTGAGCATAAGCAGTTAATGGCGTGGTACCACCCGTGGGTTAGCTTTGCGAAACGGTTGGCTCACGTTATTGCCAAACCGATGAAGCGCGACAGTGGCCATGGGGGGATGATGGTACATCCCTATCGTGGCTACGGTTCTCAGCAGGAAGTGTTTATCATGGGGCGCGTGTTTCGTCAGGCCGCTCTTGGGCGGGCGATACCTCGACGGGGAATGCTGCGGGACACCGCCGATGTTGCCCGTCGCATCTTCCGCCGTGGACTTGCTAACGCCAGAGTGGATATACGCATCGGTGATAATCAACTGTGTCTGACGACTGACCTCGACGGCTACTTTGATGCCCAGTTGCCGATCAGTAACGCATTACCAGTCGATGTTTCCTGGCATCGCGCCGATATTATGGTTCATGCAGACGGCCACCCGCCAATCCGCACCAGTGTTGAGGTGTATGTCCCACCTCCCGAGGCGGACCTGCTGGTTATCAGTGATATTGACGATACGGTGATGTTCACCGGCGTCGCTGAAAAGCTCAAAATGCTGTATCGCCTGTTTGTTCGTAAACCCCATCGTCGGACAGCCTTTCCTGGGGTTGCATCGCTTTATCAGGCGCTGTATCGCGGGCAAACTGAGAAAGCTGAACGCCCTATTCTGTATGTTTCCCGAGGGCCCTGGGCCATCTATGAGATGTTGGAAACCTTCTTTCAGCTTAATCGAATTCCAGTTGGCCCTATTCTATTCCTACGTGAGTGGGGGATATCCCTGCGCCGTCCTTGGCCACGGCGGGCTGAAGCCCACAAGCGCGACTTAATTGACCGCATGCTAGCTCTCTATCACGATATGCCCTGTATTTTGATAGGTGATAGCGGCCAACACGACCCAGAAGTTTACACTGAGGTCGTGAAAGCGTATCCCGATCGAATTAAGGCCATTTATATTCGCCGAGTTGATAAAGATCCTCAGCGGGAAGAGGCTATTCAGCGTTTGCGGGATGAGCTTGCCCATACCGACTGTGAGTTAGTGCTTGCCGCTGACAGCATTTTGATCGCTGAACATGCCTACTCTAAAGGCGATATTTCTGCCAGAGGACTGCAAGCCGTTCAACGGGATGTGGATGCGCATCACAATGACCCTAAGTAGTGGCTCAGTGTAAGTGCGCCTGCTTTGCAGTCATGGTAAAACTAAACATTTGTTAATGGGTCGTAAGACTAAGTTCTTGAAATAAGTTCTTGAAATAAGTTCTTAATCAGCGGTGATGGTGATTGAACATGGTAATAGTGTTAGTCGTGTTGGCGCTGGGTATTTTTATTCTGCCGAACCTGTGGGCGAAGTGGGTATTAAAGCGCCACACCCGTGGGCGGGATGATTACCCTGGCACTGGCGCGGAACTTGCCGAGCATCTGCTGCGTCGTTTAGGCGTTGATGGCGTGAGAGTAGAGCGCACCGAAGTTGGCGACCACTATGACCCAGAATCGCGCTGCGTACGCCTTACTCCCGACCACTACGATGGCCGCTCACTGACAGCCGTGACCGTTGCTGCCCACGAAGTCGGGCATGCTATTCAGCACCATGAAGGCTACGCACCGCTGCTAGCTCGAAGTCGTTTGGTACAAGTGGCACAAAAAGCTGAAAAACTGGGCGCTATTTTAATGATGGCAGCGCCGTTTCTGTTTGTACTTACTAGGTTGCCGGGTGGGCTGGCAGTAGTCATCGCCATGGCAGTGATCAGTTTTGGCACCGCCGCGCTGGTGCACCTGGTGACGCTGCCCGTCGAGTTTGATGCCAGCTTTAACCGCGCGCTGCCGCTGCTTAAAGAGTACGTGCCGCCCTATGATATGCCGGGCGCTCGCCATGTACTTACCGCCTGCGCGTTCACCTACGTTGCTGCTTCATTGGCCAGCGTGATGAACCTTGGGCGCTGGCTGGTGATTTTGCGGCGTTGAGATTGTCTGAAACTTGGGAAGCCTACTGTGAGTAACGAAAAAGCCGCTCTGTTTGAGCGGCTTTTCATCATTTTCGGTGGGATGCAGACAAATTACTTCTTGATCATCCGATAGCCTGCCAACAATACCAATGCACCTACAATGGCGGTCACAAAACTGCCGAAGCTAAAGTCCCCCATGGTGCCAAGCCCCACCATCGAACCTAGCCAGCCACCGACGAATGCGCCAGCAATACCGAGAAGAATAGTCACGATAAGGCCACCCGGATCTTTACCAGGCATAATCCATTTGGCAAGTACACCAGCGATAAGACCGAACAGAATCCACGCTAAGAAACCCATCTTTACTCCTTGATGTTCTATTAGTGAGCTTGTATCGACAAAAGTGGTTATGTCGTTACTAACCACACCATTATGAACTAAGTCATTGCTGGCTATGTAATTAAGAACTGTTTCATTAAGGCCTATGCTGCTGAAAATACGACATAACGTATTCGTATTAGTTTCGGTTGGCGATAATCACCGCTCGGCGTGGGGCGGGGTAGCCTTCAATGGTGCGGGTTGGGTCGTTGGAGTCGAGGAAGTCCGCTAGGGACTGGTAAGTCATCCATTCGGTTGAGCGCTGCTCGTCCAATGTTGTTACTGCTTCGTCGACCACTCGCACATTGGTAAAGCCACACCGCTCTAGCCAGTGGCAGAGTGCTTTTGAAGAGGGCAGGAAGTAGACGTTAGGCATCGCGGCGTAGCGTTCGCCAGGTACAAACACGGTTTGCTCATCGCCTTCCACTACCAGCGTTTCTAACACCAGCTCGCCGCCGGGGGCTAGCGCCTCTTTTAGTTGCTGCAGATGCTCAAGTGGCGAAGGACGGTGGTAGAGCACGCCCATGGAAAATACCGTATCGAAAAAGCCTAGCTTTTCCGGTACCTCTTCAATGCCTACCGGTAGAAACTGCGTGCGGCCGCCGTCGGCATTGCCAACGAAGTGGCGCACCGCCTGAAACTGCCAATAAAAGCGTGGTGAAGGATCAATCACAAGCACAAAGGCTGCGCCTTCTCCGGCCATGCGCCAAGCGTGGTAGCCGCTGCCACCGCCAACATCCAATACCTTACGGTACTTAAGCGGCGCGAGATGTGGGGCGACTCTTTGCCATTTCCAGTCGGAGCGCCATTCGGTGTTAATATCGATGCCGCCCAACCGGAAGGGGCCTTTGCGCCAGGGCGACAGTTTGCGCAGTAGGTTAAAACATTGGCGTTTTTGGCTATCGCTTAACGTCACATCGATGCTCACCGTATCACTGGTGAGATCGACGTGGCGCTCCTCGGGCAGGGCAGGCAGTTTGGCAACGGCTTTCTCCCAGGCGGACAGGTCGCCATGGCGCTGGCGGTCTAGCCCATTTGCTAGCTGTTCTGGCAACTTGGCAAGCCATGGTGTCAGTGCGGCGTCCTGGCTGGCTTGATCTAAAAATGCCTGATAAAGCGCACGATGATCGTCGGGTAACAGCGGCACCTTAGTCCTCCTTAAAGGCGATCAGCGAGGTAAAGTTCAAGTATTGGAACCAGGTCATTGAGCGAGGGAAGCCTGCCTGGGCTAAGCGGCCATGCAGGGCATCAAGCGTGTCAGGTATCAGCACGTTTTCCAGCGCGGTGCGTTTTTGGCTGATTTCCATATCGCTGTAGCCATTGGCGCGCTTGAAGTCATGGTAGCGCTCGACCCGCCACGCATTGTCTCGCTCATCGGCATCGATGGTTTTTTCCGACAAAATCAGCACGCCACCCGGTTCAAGGGCATCGTAAAGTCGCTCCAGCAGCGCATCGCGATCGGCGGGTGGCAAAAACTGCAGCGTAAAGTTGAGAATGATCATGCCGGAAGGCGCATACTCAAGGGTGCGTATGTCGGCCTCCTCGATCTGCATGGCGTGGTCAGGGCACTCTTCCAGAAAGGTTTGCTTGGCTCTTGCTGCCATGGCGGGAGAAAGGTCCACTCCGGTATAACGAAAGGCATCGGCGGGTAGCGCGCCAGCAAGGGCTAGGCCTGATGCGCCCAGTGAGCAGCCCAGGTCATAGACATGAGCGCCATGGCGCAGATGGCGCTGGGCAATTAAGCTCAACATGCCAAGAATTTGTCCGTAGCCAGGTACCGAGCGGCGGATCATATCGGGAAAACATGCAACGACCTGTTCGTCGAAGGAGAACCTTGCCACCTTATCTAGAGGTGTTGAAAAGATAGCGTCGCGGTAAGATGCATCACTCATGAGCAAGCCAGGATTATTGATAAGGTTGCGTAGTTTACGCGCCCTTGGTAGACCAGAACAGACCTGTTTATAACAGATTCCTGCTGCACGGAATGACGCCACAGGAGAGGGCATATGGCTTCAGCAACACGCGCAACTCCCGATACGCTACCCGCATGGCAAACGCTGAAACAGCACGCACATGCATTGCAAAACGTTCATTTAAAGAACTTGTTCGGCGATGACGATAGCCGCTGGTCAAACTTCACGCGCCAAGTCGCCGGCCTGACATTAGACGTATCCAAGCAGCGCTGGGATGACGATACACTCGAACATTTGCTTGCGCTGGCGCATGAGGCGGGGCTGCCTGGGGCGATTGATGCACTGCTCAGTGGTAAGCGGGTGAATGTGAGCGAAAATCGTCCAGCGCTGCATACCGCCTTGCGACTGCCTGCGGATGCCACGCTTGAGGTCGAAGGTGAAGATGTGGTGGTCGCTGTGCATGAGAGTCTTGCCCAGATGGAGCGCTTGGTGCAGCGATTGCAAGCGGGCCAATGGCGCGGGGCAACCGGCAAACCGATTCGTCATGTGGTGAACCTGGGGGTGGGGGGGTCGGACTTAGGGCCGCTGATGGTCACCCACGCGTTAGCGGACTACCACCCAAAAGGTAGACGCCCACTGGATGTCCACTTTGCTTCCACCATGGATGGTTCCCAACTGGCGGATTATTTAAGCCGTTTTAACCCCGAAATAACGCTTTTCGTTTTATCGTCAAAGTCGTTTACCACCATCGACACGCTCTCCAATGCCAATACCGCCAAAGATTGGTTGTTAGGCCGGCTATCGCAGCAAGGAGACATGCCAAGCGCCGTACCATTAAGTGCCGAGTTAATTGTTCGCCAGCATTTTATCGGCGTGTCGGCGAGCCCTGAAAAGATGAGTGAATGGGGGATAGCCCCTGATCACCAACTGATGTTTTGGGACTGGGTTGGCGGACGCTACTCATTATGGGGCACCATCGGCCTGCCGATTGCGCTTGTCGTTGGTATGGATAACTTCCGCGAACTACTGGCGGGTGCACATGCCATGGACTGCCACTTCCGTGATGCGCCAATGGAAGACAACCTGCCAGTGCTACTGGGGTTGGCAGGTATTTGGAACGTTAACTTTCTGGATATTCGCGCTCATTCGATTCTGCCCTACGACGGTCGCTTAGAGTACTTTGCTGCCTATCTTGAGCAGTTGGAGATGGAATCCAACGGTAAGTCGGTGACCCGCCAAGGCCAGGCAGTTAACTACTCGACCTGCCCAGTGCTGTGGGGGCAGCTCGGTCCCAACGCTCAACACGCCTTTTATCAACTACTTCACCAGGGCACCCAACCGGTGGTGTGCGATTTTATTGCACCGCTGAAGCGCTACGATGAGGTGGAAGACCCGGATACACGTCGTCATTTAAAAGCGCAACACCGCCTAGCTCTGGCGAATTGCTTTGCTCAGTCACGAGTGCTAATGCTGGGGGATGACGCCCTAGACGATGATGGTCCCCGCCCTGAGCACAAGCGCTATCGGGGAAACCAACCCTCTACAACAGTCCTGTTGGATAAGCTAACACCCTTTACGCTGGGGGCTCTAATCGCCCTGTATGAGCACAAAGTGTTTGTGCAGGCGGTTATTTGGGATATCAACCCGTTTGATCAGTGGGGGGTGGAGCTGGGCAAGCAAATTGCCACTGATACCCAGGCGATTATCGATGGCGAAGGCGATATTTCTCGCATGGATGCCTCCAGCCGCGGGCTGATCAACGCATTTTGGGTAGCGGAGCAGGAGTAGCGCTTTATCTCAGTTGTCATGGCTGGATATACAGCTTTTTGCTTTTCCGCTATCCTGTGCTCCTTTGTCGGCGGCTTGTCGTGCTTTGAAACGGTAGGTTTAATGACGCAGTGCGGCTGCCAGGACTATTTTTCAGGAAACGATTTTCAGGAACCGACGCTACATGACCCAGTTTGATGCCTCCCAGTACGGCGCGAGCTCTATTGAAGTCCTGTCCGGGCTCGAACCGGTGCGTAAGCGTCCCGGTATGTACACCGACACCTCGCGCCCCAACCACCTTGCTCAAGAGGTCATCGACAATAGTGTTGATGAGGCCCTTGCTGGGCACGCCTCGGCAATTAGTGTGGTGTTGCATAGCGACGGGGCCATTGAAGTTCAGGACAATGGCCGCGGTATGCCCATCGACATGCACCCTGAGTATGGGGTGTCGGGCGTCGAATTGATTTTTACCAAACTGCATTCTGGAGGAAAGTTTTCCTCTACCAGCTACCGATTCTCAGGTGGCTTGCATGGGGTGGGCGTGTCGGTGGTTAACGCCTTATCGCGACGCTTGGATGTTGAAGTTACCCGCAATGGCGCCCGCCATGCGATGGCTTTTGAGTTTGGTGAAAAAGTCGAAGAATTGCATGAAATTGGTAAAGCAGCCAAGAAGGCAACGGGGACGTTGGTGCGCTTCTGGCCAGATGAAAGCTATTTCGACAGCCCGAAGCTTGCGCTCTCTAAGTTAAAACATTTATTACGCGCCAAGGCGGTACTATGCCCTGGGCTTAAGGTGACCCTGGTAGAGCCCGACGGGACTAAGACCGAATGGGCCTATGCTGACGGCCTGCGAGACTACTTGGCTGAAGCTACCGATGGCTATGAAGTGGTGCCGAATGAGCCCTTTGTTGGTCACTTTAGCGACGACGAGCATGGCGTTGACTGGGCGATCCAGTGGCTGCCCGAAGGCGGCGAAGCGCTGCTGGAAAGCTACGTCAACTTGATTCCCACGCCCCAGGGAGGGACTCATGTTAACGGCTTCCGTTCAGGGCTGTTGGAAGCATTGCGTGAATTCTGTGAATACCGCAGCTTGCTACCCCGAGGCGTTAAGCTAACCGCCGATGATTTATGGGAGCGAGCCTCCTTTGTGCTCTCGGTGAAAATGCTGGATCCCCAGTTTGCTGGGCAGACCAAAGAGCGCTTGTCGTCACGCACGATTGCTGGGTTCGTGTCGGGGGTGTTGAAAGATGCCTTTTCGCTATGGCTTAACCACCATATCGAACAGGCTGAACAGCTGGCTGAGTTGGTAATCAGCGCTGCTCAACAGCGTCAGAAAAAGTCTAAAAAGGTCGCCCGTAAAAAAGTGACTTCTGGTCCCGCGTTGCCAGGCAAACTCGCCGACTGTTCCGGCCAGGACCCGGCACTTAGCGAGCTGTTTTTAGTCGAAGGTGACTCGGCCGGCGGCAGCGCTAAGCAGGCGCGTAATCGGGAAACGCAGGCTATTCTTCCGCTGCGTGGAAAAATCCTCAATACCTGGGAAGTCGATACCCACGATATCTATGGTTCCCAGGAAGTGCATGATATCGCCGTGGCTATTGGTGCTGACCCCGGCAGCGCAGACCTTGAAAAGCTGCGTTACCACAAGGTCTGCATCCTGGCTGATGCCGATTCCGACGGTTTACATATTGCGACGCTGCTATGTGCGCTGTTTGTCAGACACTTCCCTAGTTTGGTGGATGCCGGGCATGTGTTCGTTGCCATGCCGCCACTTTATCGAATTGATTTAGGTAAAGACGTGCACTACGCCCTGGATGAGAGCGAAAAAGCCGCCATTCTCAAGCAGCTAGCGAAAAAGCGTGGTACGCCCAATGTTCAGCGTTTTAAAGGCTTGGGCGAAATGAGCCCGCTACAGCTGCGTGAAACCACGATGGCTGTGGAGACCCGCCGTCTGGTTCAGCTAACCCTGGAAGAGGGCGATGGAACCATGGAAATGATGGATATGTTGCTGGCCAAGAAACGCGCCGGTGACCGCAAAAAGTGGCTGGAAGATTACGGCAATCTCGCAGATATCGAGGTATAACTCCAGATGACCATGGATATTCAAGTAGCGGAGGGTGACGTCGAGAGACTGTCCCTGCGTGATTACACCGAGAAAGCGTACCTCGACTACTCGATGTACGTCATTTTAGACCGCGCACTGCCCAATATTGGCGATGGGATGAAGCCCGTGCAGCGGCGCATTATTTACGCCATGCGTGAGCTGGCGCTGCATGCTAACGCTAAATACAAAAAGTCGGCACGTACGGTTGGCGATGTGCTGGGTAAGTTTCACCCCCATGGCGATGGCGCCTGCTATGAAGCGATGGTGCTCATGGCTCAGTCGTTTAGCTATCGCTACCCGCTAGTAGATGGGCAAGGCAACTGGGGTAGCCCTGATGACCCCAAATCCTTCGCTGCTATGCGCTACACCGAGGCCAAGCTTTCCAAGTTTGCTGAAGTGCTGCTCAGCGAGCTGGGCCAGGGCAACGTAGATTGGACGCCGAACTTCGATGGCACCATGCAAGAGCCGGTAGTGCTACCTGCTCGTCTACCCCATGTCCTGCTCAACGGTGGTACGGGCATTGCGGTTGGGATGGCAACCGATATCCCTCCGCACAACGTATCTGAGGTGGTAGAGGCAACCTGTCATCTGTTGCGCAACCCTGAAGCCACCACCGTCGACCTGATGGAATTTGTGCCCGCGCCGGATTTCCCCACAGATGCGGAAATTATCACGCCCAAGGAAGACCTGCGAAAGCTCTACGAATCTGGGCGTGGCTCGGTTAAGCTGCGCGCCCGCTATGTGCGCGAAGAGGCCAATATCGTGATTACCGCGGTGCCTTACCAGGTCAGTGGTGCCAAGGTGTTAGAGCAAATCGCCGCACAAATGCAGGCTAAAAAGCTGCCAATGGTAGCCGATCTGCGTGATGAGTCCACCCATGAAGAGCCTACCCGCCTAGTGATTGAACCGCGCTCTAACCGCGTGGACGTTGAATCGCTAATGGCACACTTGTTCGCCACCACGGATTTAGAAAAGAACGTTCGTGTGAACATGAACGTGATTGGCCTGGATGGCCGCCCCCGTGTGATGCCGCTAGCCGATATGCTGGGCGAGTGGCTGCGCTTTCGGCGAGCGACAGTGCGTCGCCGTTTAGAGCACCGCTTGGGCAAAGTCGAAGACCGTCTGCATATTCTTGAAGGTCTACTGACGGCCTACCTCGACCTTGACGAAGTGATCCGGATTATCCGTGAAGAAGATGAGCCAAAGTCGGCGTTAATTGCTGCTTTTGCTCTTTCTGAGCGGCAGGCCGAAGCGATTCTAGAGCTTCGACTGCGCCATCTTGCCAAGCTGGAAGAGATGAAAATCCGTGGCGAGCAGGATGAGCTTGAAAAAGAACGTAAGTCGCTGCAGGGGCTGCTCGGCAGCGAAGCCAAACTGACAACGTTAATTGAAAAAGAGATCCGTGCAGCGGGTAAAGAGCATGGTGATGAGCGCCGCTCGCCGCTGGTGGCACGTAGCGAAGCGAAAGCCCTCTCTGAAGTAGAATTATTAGGTGCCGACCCGATTACCGTCGTGTTATCTGAAAAGGGCTGGATTCGTGCGGCAAAAGGCCATGATATCGATCCTGAAGGGCTCTCTTATAAAGCAGGCGACAGTTTCCAGCTAGCGGCTCGTGGCAAAACTAACCAGCCCTTGGTGCTGTTAGACGACACCGGCCGAGCCTATACGCTATCGGCGCATAACTTGCCCAGTGCCAGGGGCCAGGGCGAACCGGTTACCGGACGTGTCAACGTATCGGCAGGTGCGCGAATGGCTGGCTTAATGCTGGCTCCACCCACGAAGCGTTATGTACTGGCCAGTGATGGCGGCTATGGTTTTGTGGCTCAGCTTGAAGCGCTAACTGGCAAAAACAAAGCAGGTAAAGCGGTGCTCAGCGTGCCGAAAGGCTGCAGCGTAATGGCTCCCGTTGAGGTGCCGGAAGGCGAAGGCCATTGGGTAGCATCGGTTTCCAACGAAGGCAGGTTGTTGTTGTTCCCATTAGACCAGCTACCTGAAATGTCGAAAGGTAAAGGCAATAAAATGCTCGATATCCCAGGTCCACGGGCAGCGCGGCGTGAGGAGTTCGTGCGGGATATCGCCATTCTTACCGATCGCGACGAGCTTATTATTCACACAGGCAAGCGCAAGCTGACCCTGAAAGCCGATGATCTCGCCTATTACCGTGGTGAGCGTGGTAGGCGTGGCAGCAAGTTGCCGCGTGGTTTCCAAAAAGTCGACCGATTAGAAGCAGGGAGTAATTGATGGCACGCGGTGATGTCCTTTTAACCGTATTAGCGCCGCGTATAACAGCGGACGCTCAACGACAGGTCGCTGAGTTGGCGGAGCAATTTGGCCTGAGAGCAGGAGCGGCTCGGTGTCTTGCCGATGTGTCGCTGCCTGGGCAGCGCTACGACTGCATCGAGCAGCGTTTCACAGCAGGCTCTCTAGATACTGCAGCGTTTCGTACCGCTGCCTTAGCGCTGGGTGAAGCCCTGGCTGTGGACATTGTGATCCAAGAGGATAATCGTGATCTCGCTAAGCCTCGTTTAGTCTGCTTCGATATGGATTCCACCCTGATTAAAGCTGAAGTGATCGACGAGCTGGCTCGTCGTCACGGTGTGGGTGATGAAGTGGCTGAGGTGACCGAGCGAGCCATGCGCGGTGAGTTGGACTTTAAACAGAGCTTCCGTGAGCGTATGAGTAAGCTGGCAGGGCTGAATGAGTCGGTGCTGGCGGAAATCGCTGCCGAACTACCGCTGATGGATGGCGTTGAGCGGCTAATGGCGAACTTAACGCATTTTGGCTATCGCACCGTGATACTGTCGGGGGGCTTTACCTATTTCGCTCACCATTTGCAGGATAAGCTTGGTTTCGATGAGGTCCATGCCAACGAGCTGATCATCGAACATGGCAAAGTGACCGGTGAGGTACACGAACCGATCGTCGATGCCCAGCGTAAAGCCGACCTGTTAGAGCAGATTGCATTGCGGGAAGGTTTTACGTTAGCCCAAACCATTGCTGTTGGTGATGGTGCCAACGACCTGAAAATGCTGGAAAAAGCAGGATTGGGTATCGCGTTTCGAGCGAAGCCTGTGGTGCGCGCTCAGGCACGGCAAGCGATTTCCACCTCGGGGATTGATGGTGTGCTTTACTTGATGGGCTATCGCGACGCAGATTTAATTGACGGATGATTGGCCGGTAGGGCAGGCGGTGCTTGACACCGCCTGCTACGTTATTCATCAGTTATATAGGGGCTGACACCGGCATACTCGTTTCGTAAAGCTTCTAGCCTGATCGTTTCATTCTTGGTGAGCGGCGGTGAGTTCCAGAGCGGCTTACCTTGGGCGTCATTGACCCCTTGCAGCGTTATGGTCAGCGTTGTATCGCTGGGGATTCGATCATTTCCCCAGGGGCCGAACCGGTTAGGTGCAAGGCTCCAGCTTGCACGTTCACCTGGCGCTATACCCCCTGAGATAGCGTAGTAAAACGTTTCCTCGACCCAGGGGGTTTCGCGGCCGGGGCTTGTTAGTACACCATGTAACAGGAGCTCTGAAACTTCCTGGTCTGAGTTGTTGGCGACTTGCAGGTCGATGACTGGCTCCAATGCGCCATAAGGGCTGGTGCTAATGTAGTAGTTGGCATTTTCGATGCTAACCTGCGCCAGTTGCTGTTGGTCCTGTGCCGCATTGGCTTGTTTCTTTTCTAAACGGCGAAGTGTGCGCATTGCTTGTTCGCGCTCTCTAGCGCGGCGCTCGCGCAACATTGTGTCGGCACGCTCAATGATTTCATCCCCCGTTAGCCCGTGCATATAAGCATTTGCCGACTCGGCGATTTCCGCAGCATTCATACGTTGAACGTTCAGCAAATTGATACCGCTAAACGATGACATAGCAATAATGGTGAGTGCCTGATCGAACTCATCACGCTTGTAAGTGGGGAGTGATTCGCGCACTTTCTCAACGGAGACAACTGCGGCTGGCATTGAACTCGTGTCTATTTTGGGGTCTGAGCAACCCGCTACCACCAGCAGTGTCAGTGATAGTGCCGACCATTTAAGCAGGCTCCACATATATTTACCTCAGAACAGGCTGACAAATCGGAAAGGAGCTTACCGGAAAGTGTTATGTACCACTAGCAAGTAAGTCGAAAACCTGAATTCAACCAAACGGTAGTGGCGCATGTCGATGGGCCACTATTTTGGTATAAAGTGTGCCGATTAACCATCTAGAGATCCCCTGATAAATGAGTGAAACCTTCAGTGTCTGGCAGGCCCGCTTCGAAACACTGCGCAGCAATAAGATTTTTGAGTCGGTGGTCATCGCTATCATTGTTGTTTCAGCACTAATGATCGGTGCGAAGACATACGATGAGGCTAGCCGATTTGAACGGTGGCTGGTCTATCTTGATGTGGCGGTAACCGTGTTCTTTTTGGTGGAGCTGTTGATCCGCATGGCGGCAGAGCGAAACTTGATCAGCTTTTTCAAAAAAGGCTGGAACATTTTCGACTTTCTCATCGTCACCGCTAGCTTGATCCCCATGGACGATTCAGAGATGGTGCTGCTGGCGCGCCTGCTGAGAATTTTTAGGGTGTTGCGTCTGGTATCAATGATTCCGGAGCTGCGCCTGTTACTGGTGGCACTGGTCAAATCGATTCCGCGCATGGGGTATGTTGCGCTGCTGATGTTCATCATCTTCTATATTTACGCGGCGGTGGGAAGTTTTATTTTCCATAGCGTTGATGAGCAGCTGTGGGGAAACATAGCCCTTGCCATGCTGACCCTGTTTCAGGTGGCAACCTTTGAGAGCTGGGCTACCGCCGTGCTTTACCCCACCATGGAGCACTTTCCCTACGCGTGGATCTATTTTCTTACCTTTATTTTCCTCAATGCGTTTATCTTTCTTAATATGATGATCGGGATTGTGTTGGACGTGATGCAGAAAGAGAGCGCATTAATTGACTTAGAGAGTGGTGAGGGAGAGGCTGCTGAGATGCAAGGGCTACGCTCCGATGTGAAAGCGCTGCGTGAGCAGCTCGATCGAATGGAAGCTGCGCTAGCACAGAGCGGCTCCTTGCCGCCGGTGAACAGTCAGCCCACTGACACACCTAAAACAGATTAACGATAGGAGCGCCGCCATGATGTTAACCGACCCTTCAAACAAATATCGCCCCTTCGTGGCCGTTGATCTGCCGGATCGCCAGTGGCCAAGCCAGCGTATTGAGACGCCACCTATTTGGTGCAGTGTTGACCTGCGTGACGGTAATCAGTCGTTGATTGACCCCATGGATCAAGAGCGTAAGCAGCGCTTGTTTGATTTGTTGCTGAAGACGGGGTTTAAACAGATTGAGGTTGGTTTTCCATCAGCGTCGCAAACCGACTTTGACTTTGTCCGTACGTTGATAGAGCAGGATAAAATCCCAGATGATGTGACGATTCAGGTGCTGACCCAGGCGCGTCCACACCTGATTGAACGCACCTTTGAAGCGCTTGACGGCGCTAAAAACGCCATTGTGCACGTCTATAATGCCACCGACCCGATGTTTCGGCGGGTAGTGTTTAATGTAGATAAAACTGAGTGTGTTCAGATCGCGGTTGATGCCACAGCACAAATCCGCGATTTGATGGCCGCTAACCCAAAGACCAACTGGACCTTTCAGTACTCGCCGGAGCTGTTTACGACCACCGAAATGGACTTTGCTGTAGAGATTGTCGAAGCGGTGATGGATACGTTTGGGCCGAGTGTTGATAACCGGATGATCGTTAATTTGCCGGCCACTGTGGAAGTAGCAACACCTAATAACTATGCTGACCAGATTGAGTGGTTCTGCCGCCATATTAAAAAGCGCGACGCGTTAATTGTCAGTGTTCACCCCCACAATGACAGGGGAACAGGTATTGCGGCAGCAGAGCTAACGCTGATGGCTGGGGCTGATCGGGTTGAAGGCACGCTGTTTGGTAACGGCGAGCGCACGGGTAATGTGGATATCGTGACACTGGCCATGAACATGTATACCCAGGGCGTTCACCCGAACCTTGATTTCTCCAATATCACACCGCTCATGCGCGAGGTAGAGTACTGCAACCAGCTGCCGGTACACCCACGCCACCCTTACGTGGGCGACTTAGTGTTTACTGCGTTCTCTGGTTCGCATCAAGATGCTATCAAAAAGGGCATGGCAGACCGTCGCGCACACCCTGACGCACCCTGGGATGTCCCTTACTTGCCTATCGACCCGCTGGATGTAGGGCGCAGCTACGAAGCAGTCATCCGGGTGAATAGTCAGTCAGGGAAAGGCGGCATTTCTTATCTGCTGGAACAAGAGCATGGCATTGAACTGCCGCGCAGGCTCTCTATCGAGTTTAGCCAAGTGGTGCAGGAAGTGGCCGACCGCACGGGACGAGAGATTACCTCGCAAATGATCTACCAAGCGTTTGCTGATGAGTATCTTGAACAGCATTTGCCGCTGACGCTGATTAACCATCGTCTCTCTTCTGAGCCAGATAGCCCCAAGGTGATGTTGGAAGCCGTGTTGGAAAACAGTGGTGAACGACAAACCTTAACGGGAGAGGGCAATGGCCCGCTGGCTGCCTTTATCAAAGCGTTGGTCGCCAGTGGTCATGACGTGGAAATCATTGACTACCACGAGCACTCACGCGGCCAAGGGGCGGATGCTGAAGCGATTGCCTATGTCGAAGTACGCATTGATGGCAAAGCGGTATTTGGTGTGGGGACTGATGAAAGCATCACCAGTGCATCGATGAAAGGCGTACTCAGTGCCATCAATCGCCATCACTCTACCCAAGCGCCGGCTGCTAATGTCACCGCAGAGACGCTTGGGTAAACTGAAAGCGTGAGGGCTTGGTGGTTCACAGCGGTGTTTTGCTTGTTCTGCCGGGCACCTCGCGCACTAGGCGAGGCATCAAGAAGCCTGGCAAATGCTCCAGCAGCTGGTTAACAAGCGCTTTGGCTTCTTCGTCGGGGACGTCAAAGTGGGCGGCGCCTTGCACAGGGTCGACCACATGCAGGTAGTAAGGCAGCACACCCGCTTCAAACAGGCGTTCTGAGAGAGCTGCCAGGGTGCTGACGTTATCGTTTATTCCCTGGAGCAACACGCTTTGGTTCAGCAGCGTGGCACCTGCTTGTTTTAAACGCGCGCAGGCATCGACGACCGCTTGGTCAATCTCGTTAGGGTGGTTGATATGTAGCACGACCACTTTTTGTAAGCGGGTGTTTGAGAGCCAGTGAAGTAGGGCACTGTCAACACGGTCAGGTATTACCACTGGTAAGCGCGTATGTATGCGTAGCCGCTTAAGATGTGGAATGCTGTCTAGCTGCTTAACAAGCCACGCTAATTGCCGGTCGTTAGCGGCTAGTGGGTCGCCACCGGAAAGAATCGCTTCGTGAATGGTATTATCGGCGTGCAGGTAGTCAAGCGCCTCTTGCCATTGAACTCTGGAAGGTGTGTTTTCGCTGTAAGGGAAGTGGCGGCGAAAACAGTAGCGACAGTTAATCGCGCAGGCAGGGCTAGCGATCAGCAACACCCTGTTTGCGTACTTATGAATCAGCCCTTTAGCGGGCTGGTGACTGGCTTCTTCAAGGGGGTCGGTAACGTAGCCAGGTGGTGTCAGCGTTTCATCCTCAACGGGAAGTACTTGGCGTAGCAGCGGGTCGCTCGGGTCGTTGGGTTTTATACGCCTTAGATAGGCGTCAGGCACACAGATGTCAAACAGTTGATGTCCGGCAAACGCGCCAGGTAACCACTGATTGCTCAAGCCCAGGCGTTGGCAAAGAGCCGCGGGGTCGCGGATCGCCTGGGAAAGCTGTTGTTGCCATGAGGCAGTTGTCTGGTCAGGTGTGTGCTGACCAGCAATAATGATGTTCTCCTGCAAAAAAGCCCTCCTTCGGGTTATCATGCGCGCACTTATTCAAAGAACGATATAGCGAAGCGTGGCTTCGCGCATCACGCTACTGAAATAAAACATTGAGAGGCATTATGGCGAACTATTCTACCAATGAATTCAAGAGCGGTTTAAAAGTAATGCTCGACGGCGATCCTTGTGCGATTGTGGAGAACGAGCTAGTAAAGCCGGGCAAAGGTCAGGCGTTTAACCGCGTTAAGCTGCGTAACCTGATGACCGGTCGTGTTGGCGAGCGGACTTTCAAGTCTGGCGACTCGTTAGAAGGTGCTGATGTCATGGATTTAGAGATGGAATATCTCTACACCGACGGCGACATGTGGCACTTTATGAAGACTGATGGTTCCTTCGAGCAGTACGCTGTGGAAAAGAAAGCGTTGGGTGATACCGAAAAATGGCTGAAGGAGCAGGTGCCTTATATTATTACCCTGTGGAACGATAAGGCGATTTCTGTCACGCCGCCCAATTTTATTGAGCTGGAAGTCGTAGAAACTGACCCTGGTTTGAAAGGTGATACGGCCCAAGGCGGCTCCAAACCTGCGACGCTGTCGTCGGGTGCTGTGGTACGCGTACCGCTGTTTATCAATCAGGGGGAGGTACTGAAAATCGATACGCGTTCTGGTGACTACGTTTCTCGGGCATAAACGTCGTTTAATTAGCCGTGTCGAGCGAGCAGCGCACTATTTTGCTATCTATAAAGCCACGTGATGACCATGCGTGGCTTTATTATGTTGGAGAGACTCTAATGACGGCTAATTGGCAGCCTGTGGCAAGCATTGAAACGCTGCGCGAGCGTGCGCGCTTAATCGCTTCCGTACGCACTTTTTTTGTTGAGCGAGGTGTGCTGGAGGTGGAAACGCCGGTGTTAGGGCAGGGCGGTAGCACCGATGTACATCTAGTATCGCTTGCTACCCTGGCGCGTACTGATAAAGGCCAGCGTAGGCTCTGGCTGCAAACCTCGCCCGAGTTTCATATGAAGCGCTTGTTAGCGGCAGGCAGTGGGCCAATTTTTCAACTGGCCAGAAGTTTCCGTGATGGTGAAGTGGGGGCACGTCACAATATCGAGTTCACCATGCTTGAATGGTATCGCCCTGGGTTCTCCTTGGCGGAATTGATTGATGAAACCACCACGCTGGTTGCCAACATACTGCCGAGCTTTGCAGGCCCCGTGGTTCACTACCGCTACCGAGAGCTGTTCCATACCTACTTAGCGGTAGACCCGTTTACTACATCGCTCGATAACCTGCGTGCCTTGGCCGCAGAGCGTGGCCAAATGTCGACTCATGCGTTGGCAGAAGAGGGGCGTGATACTTGCCTCGACCTGTTAATGAGCATGGTCATTGAGCCGCAGCTTGGCCAGCACGAGCTGAGTGTTGTGGTGGATTACCCCGCCAGCCAAGCAGCCTTGGCGCGTCGTCATCAGGATGCAGACGGTGAATGGGTAGCCTCTCGTTTTGAGCTTTATCTCAACGGCATTGAGCTGGCAAATGGCTATGATGAGTTGATTGATGCAGACGAGCAGCGGTCGCGCTTTGACAATGATAACGCCGAGCGCCGCCGGTTAGGGTTGCCGGAAGTGGAGTGTGATGAGCAGCTGCTAGCAGCGCTGCAACACGGAATGCCGGAAAGTGCTGGGGTCGCACTGGGTCTGGATCGTCTTATTCAGCTGGCACTGGGCAAAGCACGCCTGGAAGACGTGCTCACATTCTCAACGCCTAATTGCTAGCGGTGATAGTTGGCCTGTTAAGGTTCGCCTAGAGGTTGGCCCATCTGAACCTTGGCACCCAGCGGATTGTCTTCAAAAGCCACCGGCTTGGCAAAGCACATCACTACGGTTGAACCAAGCTTGAAGCGACCCATTTCAGCGCCTTTTTCAAGTGTGATCGGCTGTCCGAAACGCATGCGCTGGGGATGACCGGAAAGCGGTGTTACTTGCCCTGCCCAGGTGGTCTCGATAGCCGCCACAATCATTGCGCCAACTAATACCATGGCCATTGGGCCGTGCTCAGTATCGAAAATACATACCAAACGCTCGTTACGGGCAAACAGGCCTGGCACGTAGTTGGCGGTTGCCTGGTTGACCGAAAAGAGCCGACCAGGCACGTAGATCATTTCCCGCAACGTACCGGTAACTGGCATATGCACGCGGTGGTAATCACGCGGTGAAAGATAAACCGTTGCGAAACTACCGCCCATAAACTCTTCGGCTAGCGTGCTGTCGCCTCCCAGTAGGGTTTGGGCAGAAAACGTGTGGCCTTTCGCCTGCACCAACTGGCCTGCCTGCAAGCGCCCGAATTGGGAAAGAGTACCGTCCGCGGGGCTCAGTAAGCCTTCGCCCAGCGGGCGGGCATCTGCTTTTAAGGCGCGGGTAAAAAAGTCGTTAAAGGTCGCATAGGCGGTAGGGTCTGGCTCCAGCGCTTGGCTCATGTCGACGTCAAAGCGCTTAATGAACGCCTTAATGATGGTGTTTTTCACCCACGGGCTACCGCACTGAGCGACCTTACCCGTCAACCGCGAAAGCGCGTGGTGTGGCAGGGGGTACTGAATTAAGGAGAATGCTTTTTGGGAAAGAGTCACTGTCGTATTTCACTTCTCAATCGGTGTATCGTCACGGTTGCCCCATTCACCCCAGGAGCCCGCATAGCCGCGCATATTAAAGCCCAATGCTTTGCCGACAAGCCATGTAAAGCTGCTGCGATGATGGCTTTGGCAATGAGTGGCAATTTCCATCTCGGGCGTTAGGCCGAGCGCACCTAGTTCAGTGATCAGTTCAGCGTAATCGCGGATGCGCAGTGCGCGGTTGCGATCCATGGCGTCTAGCCAATCCATATTGACGGCGCCTGGGATATGACCAAGATGCTTATTATTGCCTCTTTCGCCATCGAATTCGCCTTTGGAGCGAGCGTCCCATATGGCGAACTGCTTATCATCGAGCTTTTGTTTGATTTCGTCGCAGGTGATTAAGGTGTGCGGGTTGAGAATCTCTGCGTGGTACTCGCTTGGCGTCGGCGCTGTAGGCTCGGTGCTCTGTTCCAGGCCGGCGTCTCTCCATGCATGGATGCCGCCATTCAAATAGGAGTAGCGGGTATGGCCAACCAGATCCAGTGTCCAGAGCAAGCGTGCCGCCCAGCCGCCACCTTCATCATCGTAAGCGACGATGTGAGTATCGCGAGTGACCCCCAGCGCGCTAAATAGCTGCGAGAGAAACTCAACGGTTGGTACATCGTTGGGCACAGGTCCTTCGCCACGCATTAGGTAACGAAAATCAAGGTAGATGGCGCCCGGCACATGACCCTGGCGATAGCTATCGCCATTGGCTGGTACATCGATAATCAGCAGTTGCGGATCATTCAGGTGCTCTTGAAGCTGCTCGGGCTCAACAATCAGCGGCAGCAGATTGGTTTCCGATGAATGGCTAGCGGTGCTCATTGACAGTTCCCTATGCTTGGCAATTGATATATCAGGCATCAAGCTAATAAAAATTATGGAACCTCTGATTAACTATTACGCTTGACCATACTGCGTTAAAAATCGCCTCAAAATGCTCATTTACACCCCGTAAACTGCGCTTTATCGTTGATTTTTGCCTTGTCTGGTCTGCGCTCATCACATTAATCAGAGGCACCTTATGCGTTTAAGCTATCGAGAATGCGTCGATAGCTGGCAAAACGTTCTGGATGAATCTTGCCTGCCTCGACTGCTTCGAGTAAAGCGCAGCCCGGCTCGTTACGATGGCGGCAATCTCGGAAGCGGCAGTGGCCAATAAATGGATGAAACTCGATAAACCCGTCAGTGACCTCCTGCTCATCAAGGTGGATCAAGCCAAACTCACGAATACCGGGGGAGTCAATGAGCTCGCCGTCAGTCACTTCATCACTGCTCATCGCATAAAGCCGAGCGGTGGTGGTGGTGTGAGTGCCTTTGCGCGAATCCTCAGACAATGCGCCAATGCGCAAGGTTTCATCGGGGAGCAACAGATCAATCAGTGATGATTTGCCAACGCCACTCTGGCCGACAAACACCGATGTTCGGCCCTCAAGCTGCTGGCGCAGTTCATCTAAGCCAGCTTCATTGGCGGTGGTGGTGCGAACTACGGTGTAGCCCAAAGACCGGTAGCGCTCAAGCAATTGTCCCAATTTGCCGCCATCTTCTGGCAGCAGGTCGGTTTTGTTGAGCACCAGTACCGGTGCAATACCTGTTGCTTCGGCAGCAACCAAGTAGCGGTCAATTAGATTCGGGTGGGGGGCGGGTTCTACCGCAAATACGATCAGCAATTGATCGATGTTGGCCGCCACAGGCTTTAGCTGCCCCCGTGGGTCTGGGCGCTTAAGTACGCTGTCGCGCTCTTCGCGGGCCACGACGACGCCAGAACCATCCTGGCCTGCCCGCCAGATCACCCGGTCGCCGGTGACTAAGCCGTCTAGGTTGGCGCGAAGGTGGCAGCGCACAGGCGTGCCATCCGCATCGCGCACTTCTAGTGTTCGACCGAAGTGAGCCATTACCCGGCCCGGTTGTTCGGCCCCATATTCGCCAGCGGCGAGCTTTTCAGCGTCTTTCACATCGCGCTTTTCAGCACGTTGAGCACGTTCCGCCTGGACTTTATCGACTCGCCATTGCTGCTGGCGACTTAATTTACGTTTGCTCATGACCACCTGATGCTCGGTACAATAGAGGCATTGTACTCACCTGGACAGTCTACTGTCCTGTGTTGGGTGCTGGTTAGGGCAATATAAGCCACACTTTTTCTACTCAAATCGCCGTGTTAAGTGGCGGCACTGGTCAAGGAATGAATGTAATGAGCGAACAAACTGCTGACAACGTTACCCCGCGCGATGATTTGCTGGTGTGGATAGACTTGGAAATGACCGGCCTGGATCCTAACAAAGAGCGCATCATCGAGGTGGCAACGCTGATTACCGATGCTGATTTAAACGTCGTAGCGGAAGGGCCGGTAATTGCTGTTAAGCAGCCCGATAGCCAGTTGGCGCAAATGGATGAGTGGAATCAGAAAACCCATGGGGAGAGCGGGCTGGTGGCGCGTGTTAAAGCAAGCAAGGTGTCTACCGCTGAGGCCGAGCAGCAAACGCTCGATTTCCTGCGTCACTACGTCGTGTCTGGCTCTTCGCCGATGTGCGGCAATAGCATCCACCAGGATCGGCGTTTTTTAGAGCGTGAGATGCCTGCACTGCTCAACTTTTTCCATTACCGCAACCTCGACGTGTCTACGTTGAAGGAAGTGGCGAAGCGCTGGAATCCAGGTGCTCTGGCGGGCTTTAGTAAACGCAACGTACATTTAGCGATGGACGATATTAAGGAGTCAATCGCCGAGCTGGCTCATTACCGGAGTACCTTTTTACGCGTTGACCAGCGCAGCGACGAAGAGGAGTAAGGCGGTTAAGGAGGTTGTTAAGAAAGCGGCGAAGAAAAGTGATTAAGAGGCGTCAGTGGCAATTCTCGCCCCGCGCTTGAGGCGTTGTTCCTCAAGCGCCCAGATAACGTGTTCACGCACTAAGGTACTGGGGTAGGCTCTTCGTGCCCATAAAGCAGCTTCAACCGCGCCGCTCCAGGGTGCATTGCCTAGGCCGACCGCGATATTACGCAGCCAGCGTTCGTAGCCAATACGCCGGATGGGGCTGCCAGCGGTTTTATCCAAAAACTCGTCTTCGCCCCAGGCAAACAGGCTTAAGAGGTCAGCGCGATCAAGATCATGGCGTGGCGCAAAATCAGCTTCTTGGGTGGTTCGGGTAAAGCGAGTGAATGGGCACACTAGCTGGCAGTCATCGCACCCGTAAATGCGATTACCCATGGCACGGCGAAACTCAACAGGAATTGCACCATGCAGCTCAATAGTGAGGTAGGAAACGCACTTGCGAGAATCGACGACTTTGTCATCCACAATGGCCCCCGTGGGGCAGGCGGTGCGGCAAGCGCTGCAGCTGCCACAGTGCTCTTGAGCAAACGGCGCGTCAACAGGCAGTGGTAGGTCGGTATACAGCTCACCCAGGAAAAACAGCGAGCCTGCTTTGGGATTGAGCAGCATGGCGTTTTTTCCAAACCAGCCAAGGCCCGCTTTTTGCGCTAAGGCGCGTTCCATAACGGGGGCAGAGTCCACAAACGCGCGATAACCAAATGCGCCGACTTCCTGCTCGATATTTTTAGCTAACTGCGCCAACCGTTTGCGCATTAATTTATGATAGTCGCGCCCCAGCGCGTAGCGTGACACATAGCCGCGGCTAGGTTGGCCAAGTATTTTTGCACTTTCGACCTCAGCGGGCAGATAATCCATCCGCACGCTAATCACTCGTTGAGTGCCCGGTTCGAGCTCTTCCGGTCGGGTGCGCTTAGTACCATGTTTAGCCATAAAACCCATCTCACCGTGGTAGCCTTTAGCAAGCCAGGTGTTCAGGTGCGCTTCATGGGCCGCTAGCTGGGTATCTGTAATGCCTACTTGTTGAAAGCCCAGCTCACGGCCCCAGGTTTTGACTAGGTCCGCAAGGCGCGTTAGCTCATCATCAGATAGTGAAAAGGTGGTGGAATTTTGCATGGTGAATCAACGGTAGCGCGTTAAGCGCGCTATGCTAACGCATTAGCCTCCATCACAACATGCTGCTATGTGCATCAGCAAGGCGGCCTCAAACACATACTAAGGAGAGACCGTGTCCACGTTGAGTACTTCATCGCTACGCCCCCTTTATACAGCGGCCCAAGTGCGTGAGCTTGATCGGCGCACTATTGCAGGGGGAATTGAGAGTTTTGCTCTAATGCAGCGAGCAGCCTCTAGCGCGTGGCACAGTTTCCGTTCTCGGTGGCCTCAGGCGCGCAGTGTGACGGTCCTGTGTGGTGGTGGTAATAACGGCGGTGATGGCCACGTTCTTGCTGCACTGGCAATGCAGTCAGGGCTTAAAGTGCAACGAATCTCGCTCAAGCCTTTACACGCGCTGCAAGGCGATGTTGCTCGGGCAGCTGAGCTAGCTACGGCGGCAGGTGTGGGCTTGGATGAGTGGCAGCCAAGTACTACGTTAACGGGTGAAGTAATTGTTGACGCGCTGTTGGGGACAGGGCTTGAGGGTGAGGTAAAGGGTGTTGTTCGACACATTATAGAGGCCATGAATGCGTCTCACCAGCCTGTGCTAGCACTGGATATTCCTTCGGGCATTTCGGCAGATACTGGCGCTGTGTTGGGGTTGGCCGTTGAGGCAGCCTGCACGGTAACGTTTATTGGTGATAAAATTGGTCTTCACACGGGCGATGCCCCTGCTTATACAGGCGAGATTGATTTTCGCCCGCTGGGCGTTAAGGCGCAGGCATTTTTTGATATTCCTCCCAACGCTTGGCGGTTGGATGATGATTTACTTGCAGAGGCCTTTACGCCGCGTTCACGTATTAGTCATAAGGGCGATTTGGGTCATGTGCTGGTAATGGGGGGCGCGCCAGGCTTTGGTGGTGCGGCGCTGCTGGCTTCTCAAGCGGCAGCACGCCTGGGCGCCGGCAAAGTGAGTTTGGCGACATCTCCCGAGCATGTAGCCGCAAGCTTGGTGCGCTGCCCAGAAGTGATGGCACACGGCGTGCGTGGCGGCGCTGAGGCGAGCATGTTGCCCTCAACGGATGTGGTCGTGGTAGGGCCAGGGCTTGGGCAAGATGCTTGGGGGCAGGCAATTTTGCAGAGTGCCTTGCAATCGGAGCTGCCGTTGGTGG
This sequence comes from Vreelandella zhaodongensis, assembly GCF_013415115.1. Lineage (GTDB taxonomy): Bacteria > Pseudomonadota > Gammaproteobacteria > Pseudomonadales > Halomonadaceae > Vreelandella > Vreelandella zhaodongensis. The sequence continues at coordinate 223,918 of NZ_JACCDD010000001.1, forward strand.
TTGATGCGGATGCGCTAAACTTATTGGCAAGTCGCTGGTCTGAGGTACGCCGTGACAACTGGGTGCTCACCCCGCATCCCGGAGAAGCGGCGAGATTACTAGGATGCTCGGTAGCAGACGTTCAGGCGGATCGGCCTGCTGCAGCTCGTGCGCTGCAGCGGGAGAGGGGGGGCGTAGTAATACTCAAAGGGGCGGGCAGTTTAGTGGCTGGCCCCAGTGGTCTCGTGGTGTGTCCTTACGGAAACCCCGGTATGGCAAGTGGTGGTATGGGTGATGTGTTGAGTGGCATGTTGGGAACGCTGATAGCCCAAAATGACAGTCTGGAACTAGCTGCTTGGCTTGGGGTGATAGTGCATGCTCAGGCAGGCGATGACGCAGCTAAAAATGCGGGCGAGCGTGGCCTGCTGGCGAGCGATCTGGCATCCTATGCACGAGTATTAATTAACCCGTGAAGGCGGCCTACATGCAAGTGCAATTGAATGATGAAGTAGCTCACGTTGCCTTTGGTGAGGCGTTAGGGAAGGCCCTGGAAGGCTACGGCCGTGTGTATTTAGAAGGCGAGCTAGGGGCCGGAAAAACCACCCTGACGCGTGGCGTGCTTCGGGCCTACGGACACCAAGGGGCAGTCAAAAGCCCAACCTACACGTTGGTTGAGCCCTACGAGCTTGGTGCGCAGCGCGTTTACCACCTTGATCTTTATCGTTTAGCAGAGCCAGAGGAACTGGAGTTTATTGGCGGGCGAGATGTACTGGCTGATAATGCGCTGTGCTTAATTGAGTGGCCAAGCCGAGGAGAAGGCTGGTTGCCTGCCCCTGATTTGCGCGTGCTGTTGGAGGTCGTTGAGCCAGGACGTTTGGTTACGTTAACGGCAGGTAGTCTGACCGGTGAGCGTGTGATCAGCGAGTTAACTTATCAATGTGGCAACGGGCAGCGAGAAAATGGTGTGATTCAATGGATATGAGTGGCGCACTAATGCGCATAGTTTTGCGCGCGGTTCTCACGTTATCGGCTGGCTGCGCTCTTTTAATGGCGGGCGTATCGTCGCTTCAGGCGGCGACGGTAGAAAGCATGCGATTATGGTCAGCGCCAGATCATGCGCGTCTCGTGTTTGATCTTTCTGCTGCTGCCAGCGCGAATGTATTTTCGTTAGATAACCCTGCACGTTTGGTGATTGATCTTGATGAAAGCGAGATGAATACCGACGCTTCGACACTTCCCCTGGATGGCAGTGCCATTGATTCCGTACGCACAGGGGTTCGAGACGGCGGTGGCTTGCGGGTAGTGTTAGAGCTAAACCGTGAGATCTCGCCGCGCCACTTTACTCTGCCGCCGAATGACCAATATGGGCACCGCTTGGTGGTTGACCTCGAGTATCCCGGCGAAAGTGCGGTTGAGAACCCGATTGATCCGATTGAGGCAATGATTCGTGATCAAGAAATTCTTGCTCAGCGCGCGAATACCCAAGCCCAGGCTCAAGTGCAGGAGCAAGCCCCCAGCCAGCAGGCCTCTAGCGAGCAGGCCGCACCGACGACAGTCAGCCAGCCTCCTGCAGAGGTTCAGTCTGCCCAGCCGCATCCGCGGCGGGATATTATTATCGCGATAGACCCAGGCCATGGTGGCGAAGACCCAGGCGCTATTGGTCCTGCAGGTACCCGTGAAAAAGATGTCGTTCTCGAAATATCTCGGCGCTTAGCGGCAAAAATTAATGAAACCCGCGGCTTTAAGGCTGTGTTGATTCGGGATGGTGATTACTATTTGGGTCTTCGTCAGCGTACGCAGTTAGCCCGAGAACAGAAAGCCGATTTTTTTGTATCGATACATGCCGACGCGTTTACGAGTCCGCGGCCCCAGGGAAGCTCTGTCTATGCGCTTTCCCAACGGGGAGCAACCTCTGAAACGGCCCAGTGGCTTGCCGATAGCGAAAATCGCTCTGATTTGATTGGTGGGGTAGATGGTAGCCTTTCCTTGCGTGATAAAGATCAGGTGCTACGTGGTGTGCTACTGGACCTTACCATGACCGCAACGTTAAACGACTCGCTCACCATTGGTGGCCAAGTGTTGGAGAAGTTGGGGCGTGTAAATCGACTGCATAAGTCACGTGTAGAGCAGGCAGGTTTTATGGTGCTCAAGTCACCGGATATACCGTCGCTGTTGATTGAAGTGGGGTTTATCTCGAACCCCGAGGAGGAGCGGCGCTTGCGTGACCCAAGTCACCAACGCGGGCTTGCCACTGCTATTTTTAGCGGCCTACGCGATCATTTTGAGGGGAATCCGCCGCCCGCCAGTTTGCTGGCGTGGGAGCGCGATAATCAGCGCAGCCCATCAGGTAACGAATACCGCATCCAATCCGGGGATACGCTGTCGGCTATTGCCATACGCCATGGTGTGCCGGTCAATCAGCTAAAGCAGGCTAACGACCTTAATGGTGACGTTATTCGCGTTGGCCAGGTATTACGCATTCCTAGTTCATAATCATTAGCGCTTGAGGTGAAGGTTGTCTGAATTAATCGCTGCGCAACGTATCCATGTGCTCGACCCTCGCCTGGCTAACCAAATTGCTGCAGGTGAGGTCGTTGAGCGCCCTTCATCGGTGACGAAAGAGCTAATTGAAAACGCGATTGATGCCGGTGGTCAGCGCATTGAAGTGGAAATTGAGCAGGGCGGTGCGCGGCTAATTAAAGTGCGCGATGATGGAATAGGTATCAGCGAACATGATCTTCCCTTAGCGCTTGCTCGGCATGCAACCAGTAAAATTAATAGCCTAGAAGACCTGGAGGGCGTCAGTTCGCTTGGCTTTCGTGGCGAAGCGTTGGCTTCGATAAGCTCAGTTTCACGGCTTGAGCTGATTTCCAATGCCGAAGACGACCCTCGTAATGGTTGGAGAGTGGTGGCAGAGGGGCGAGGTATGGAAGCACGCGTGACGCCTGCGCCACACCCGCGTGGCACTAGTGTGGCGGTGCGGGATCTGTTTTTTAATACCCCCGCGCGTCGCAAGTTCCTGCGTACCGAAAAAACCGAATTTGCCCACGTAGAAGAGGCATTTCGCCGACAAGCGCTTTCTCGTTACGACGTTGCTTGGGTGTTGCGACATAATCAAAAGGTTGTTCATCAGCTTCCGCCGGGTACCACTCCCACCGCACGCGAGAGGCGTATCGCGTCTTTATTAGGTAAAAATTTTATTGAGCACGCCCGTTATATTGAGCGCGAAGCGGGTGGGTTGCGGCTTAGTGGTTGGGTCGGGCTGCCTACTCACTCACGCTCTCAAGCGGATCAGCAGTACTTCTTTGTGAATGGTCGCGTGGTGCGTGACCGCTTGGTTGCTCATGCGGTGCGCCAAGCCTACCGCGATGTGCTCTATAACGGGCGTCACCCTGTCTTTGTGCTTTATCTGGAATTAGACCCAGATGTGGTGGATGTTAATGTCCATCCGACGAAGCATGAGGTGCGCTTTCGCGATGGCCGTATGGTGCACGACTTCCTTTACTCTAGCTTGCATCATTGTCTGGCGGTTTCAAAGCCCGGTGATGAAGAGCAGGAGGCGAGTCAAGCACAGCGGATTGAGGTTACCGCTGAAGCAAATGCGGATGAACCAGAAGGTCAAACACCTGTGCCGCGCTGGCAGCAGCAAGGCATAGCGCTATCGGATGCTCCAGAGCGACACCCTGGCGCGGCGCGGGTGCGCCGTTTTATGCAGGGTTACCAAGCGCTGCACCCGGATCATGAAGAGTCGTTACTAACGCCGCAGCCGAGTGCGCCCAGCATCAGTACATCAAAAGCAACGGAGGTGCGCGAGGCCCCGGCTCCGGTAGCGATGCCTGAGCATGATGCCACCACTGCACCTCCATTGGGGTTTGCGCTGGGGCAGCTGCATGGTGTTTATATTTTGGCGCAAAATGCTCAAGGGCTAGTGCTAGTGGATATGCATGCCGCTCATGAGCGAATCGTTTACGAGCGCATGAAACAGCAGTTAGCTGAGTCCCAGGGCATTGATACCCAGCCGTTACTAGTTCCCGTGTCGTTGGCCGCCAGCCGAGTCGAGGTGGCGACTGCCGAGAGTGAGCGCGATGCAATCTCTCAGTTGGGCATTGAGCTTGATGTGGCAGGCCCAGAGACGCTGCTGGTTCGTCAGTTGCCAGCCTTGCTAGCGCAAGCTGACCCCGAGCAACTGGTGCGTGAGATGCTTGAAGAGCTGGCGCGTTTTGGGCGCACTCAGCAAGTGGAGGCACGCATTCATGAGCTACTTTCCACCATGGCATGCCATGGTAGCGTCCGTGCTAATCGGCGGCTAACTGTTGATGAAATGAACGGGTTATTGCGAGATATGGAACGCACCGAGCGAAGTGATCAGTGTAACCATGGTCGCCCCACCTGGACGCAGATGAGTATGAAGGCGCTAGACCGCTTGTTCTTGCGTGGACAATAGCAGCGCGGCCAGTAACGATCATGACACGATTTGGAGTGCAGTAAATAGATGGCTGATACACGCCCCTGGGCGATTTTTTTAATGGGGCCAACGGCGGCCGGCAAAACCGATGCGGCAATAGCACTTCATGAACAGCAAGGGCATGAGCTGATTAGCGTGGATTCGGCTATGGTATATCGGGGCATGAATATTGGTAGTGCCAAGCCGAGCGCTTCCGAACTTGCCCGGGCGCCGCACCGCTTAATTGATATTCGCGATCCTGCTGAGCCGTATTCAGCAGCTGATTTCCGTGAAGACGCGCTGCGTGAGATGCGGCAAATCAGCGCGGCTGGTAAGGTGCCATTACTGGTTGGCGGTACTATGCTGTACTACAAGCGCCTGGTTGAAGGGGTGGCTAATCTGCCTGCGGCAGACCCCTTGATTCGTCAGCGTTTGGAAATGATTAGACAAGAAGAGGGAGTGGGTGCGCTGCATCGAACGCTTGAGAAAGTGGATGCTGTGTCAGCCCGGCGGATTCATCCTAACGACCCGCAACGGCTAATGCGTGCCTTAGAAGTTTACTACGCAAGTGGTCGGCCTATGAGTGAGCTATGGGCCGAGCAACAGTCTGAAACCTTTCCATGGCGGGTGATGTCGATAGCATTGGCGCCGGAGGATCGACGAGTGCTGCATGACCGCATTGCTGTGCGTTTCAAAACAATGTTGGCTGAAGGCTTGATAGATGAAGTTGTCGCCCTCAAACAACACCATGAGATTCATCCCGACTTGCCTGCAATGAAGAGCGTTGGCTATCGGCAGGTGTGGGAGTATTTAGATGGTAAATATCGCTATGACGAGTTAGTGGAGCGCGGTGTCATTGCCACTCGCCAACTCGCTAAACGACAGCTAACGTGGTTGAGAAGCTGGCCATCGCTCACCTGGGTAGACACGCAACGCCACGATAGCATGGATAAGGTGCTGAAATTCGTGCGTGAAAGCGGTGCTTAGCGTAAGATAGTGATTTCGTATGCAAGTGTTTTCGAGCGGCCGGTTGACCAGGCCTTTCGGGCAACAAGTTTGCGGCGCAGCACCAGTAGGGCGCGCCATTTATAACCAACCCCAACGACAGTTTTAGGGAGAGCAACATGTCCAAAGGGCAGTCCCTTCAAGACCCGTACCTGAATATTTTGCGCAAGGAGCGCATTCCGGTCTCTATTTTCCTGGTAAACGGCATTAAGCTGCAGGGCCAAATTGAATCATTTGACCAGTTTGTCATCTTGTTGCGCAATACCGTCAGTCAGATGGTTTATAAACACGCTATTTCCACGGTGGTGCCTTCGCGCAATGTGCGTTTGCCGGCACAAGATCCAGCCGCGCCTGACGCGGACATCTAACATCGCTGGATAGCAGAGAGTCCATGAGGTATTGATTGTTTTTTGAGCGCCCAGATGCCGGTGAAACGGCAGTACTTGTTCACGTGGATTTTCATGATGAACAAGCACGTGAAGACCCGGGTGAGTTCTTAGAGCTCGTGCGCTCTGCTGGCGCAGAGCCCGCGACATTGCTCACAGCTAGCCGACAGCGTCCTGACTCACGTACGTTTATAGGGTCTGGCAAGTTGGAAGAGCTGCGGGCAATGCTCGCAGCTCACCATGCTGAACTGGTGATCTTCAACCACAGTTTAAGTCCTTCCCAGGAGCGTAATCTTGAGCATGAGCTCAAGTGTAGGGTACTCGACCGTACGGGTTTGATACTCGATATTTTTGCGCAACGAGCACGAACCCATGAAGGTAAGCTACAAGTCGAGCTTGCCCAGCTTGAGTACATGTCTACTCGCCTAGTGCGTGGGTGGACGCACCTTGAGCGGCAGAAGGGTGGTATTGGTCTGCGTGGTCCAGGTGAAACTCAGCTGGAAACCGACCGTCGCTTGCTACGTGGCCGTATTAAGTCGATTCACAAGCGGCTTGATAAAGTGCGCAGTCAGCGGCAGCAGAACCGTCGTGCCCGTTCGCGTGCAGAGATTCATAGCGTGTCGCTGGTGGGGTATACCAATGCCGGTAAGTCAACTTTATTCAATGCGCTGACTAACGCCAATGTTTACGCGGCTGACCAGCTATTTGCTACCCTTGATCCCACTCTACGTCGTCTCGAAATTGAAGATGTAGGGCCTGTGGTGATGGCTGATACGGTAGGTTTTATCCGCCACTTGCCGCACAAGCTTGTTGAGGCATTTCAGGCAACCTTGCAAGAAGCAACCGAAGCGACATTGCTAGTGCATGTGATTGATGCTGCTGATCCAGACCGCGACTTAAATGTCGAGCAGGTCGATCACGTGTTGAAAGAGATAGGTGCCGATAGCGTTCCTGTTCTTAAAGTCATGAACAAAATTGACAGGCTCGACAGCGCAGCACGCATTGAACGTGATGGTCAGGGGATACCTGATGTTGTGTGGTTGTCTGCTCAGCAAGGGCAGGGCCTTGAGCTACTGCATGAGGCATTGACCGAGCGCTTGGCCAACGATGTGATTGGCTTTTCGCTCACGCTTTTGCCAGAACAAGGTAAGCTTCGTGCAGGGTTGCATGAGCTTAATGCGGTGCGTGAAGAGCGTTTTGATGAGCAAGGGCACTCTGTGTTGGATGTGCGTTTGCCCAGGCGCGACTTTAACCAGCTGATGGCTCAGCTAGGAGAGCGCGCAAATACCTATTTACCAGAAGCATTACGCGAATCTGACGAATGGTAGACCATCAAGTGCCATGATCTATAGTGATTGTCTGTAGAAGTATGGTACAAGGTTGATATAGCAATAATATCAAAAGCACCCGACCTTGCATGACCGCAAGTCGATGTGCAGGTGAACACCTCAGTGGAGACGAAGTATGGCCTGGAATGAGCCCGGTGGTGGCAACCAGCACGACCCCTGGAGCAGTGGTGGCCGACGCAATAGTAATGGCGGCGGTGATCGCGGTGGTAACAGCGGCGGTGGTAATAACGGCGGAGGCAACAACGGTGGTAATAACCAAGGCCCCCCTGATCTTGATGAAGCACTGAAAAAATTCCAAGACAAACTAAATGGCATGCTTGGTGGCGGTGGCAAAAAGAAAGGTGGTAGCGGTAATGGCAAGGGGGGAAGCGGTAAACCCCGTAATTCTCTAGCATTGCCTGGTCTTCTGGTCATCGTTGCATTAGCTATCTGGGCGGCATCAGGTTTTTACCTGGTTGACCAGTCAGAGCGTGGCGTTGTACTTCGCTTTGGTGAGTACCAAACCATCGTAGATCCAGGTCTGCAATGGAACCCGCCGTTAATTGACGATGTACGTATGGTTAATGTGACGCGCGTTCGGTCTGTTTCGCAAACGCAGTCGATGCTGACCCGTGACGAGAACATTGTTGAAGTGGAAATTTCCGCTCAATACCAAGTTGCCAACCCGCGCGATTTTGTATTGAACGTACGTGACCCCGGGCTTTCTATTGAGAATGCTCTGGATTCCGCTCTGCGCCATGTCGTTGGTGGCACTGATATGATCGATATCCTGACGTCGGGTCGTGAGATCCTGGGTAGCTCGGTCGCAAGCCGTCTCCAATCCTATTTGGATGCTTACGGTGCCGGTATTCGCTTACAGACGATTAACATTGAATCAACATCTGCACCAGCGCCGGTTATCGATGCATTCGATGACGTTATTCGCGCCCGCGAAGATCGTCAGCGTACCATCAACGAAGGCATGGCTTACGCCAATGCTATTATCCCCGCCGCTCAAGGTCAGGCTCAGCGTGTGGTTGAGCAGGGTCAAGGTTACCGTGAGTCGGTTGTTGCTGAAGCTCAAGGTCAAGCAAACCGCTTTAATGCGCTGCTGACTGAGTACCGCAATTCGCCAGCGATCATGCGTGAACGTATGTACCTCGACGCTATTGAAGAAGTCTTTGGTAATACGCCTAAGGTACTGCTGGATATCAGCGAAAACGCTCCTCTGATGTATTTGCCGTTGGATCAGATGCGCGGTGGCAGTGGTTCAGGGGGTAGTAATACCTCTTCAAATCGCAGTAGTGGCGATTCAAACAGTGAATCAATTGACCCGCGAGTATTAGATTCGCTGCGTGGTAGTCAGGGTGGTTCGTCGTCGTCAAGTAATCCCATTCGCAGGGAGGGCCGCTAAATGATTAATAATCGATCCCTGCTAATCGTAGGTGGTTTGGCCGCAGTGGCCTGGCTTGCGAGCAATAGCCTGTATGTGGTGGATGAAACTGAGCGCGCTGTAAAGTTACGCTTTGGTGAGGTCATCGAAGAAAACATTCAGCCTGGGCTGCATGTCAAAATACCGATCGCTCAAACGATTCGTAAGTTTGATACGCGTTTGCTGACTCTGGACACCGACACTAGCCGTTATCTAACGCTTGAACAGAAAGCGGTTATTGTCGACTCTTACGTTAAGTGGCAGGTGATTAACCCTACTCGCTACTACGAGGCGACTGCGGGCGATGAATTAATGGCGATTCGCCTGATTCAGCCCCGTGTCGATGAAAGTCTGCGTAACGAATTTGGTCGTCTTAATCTTCAGGAAATCATTGCAGAGCGCCGTGACGACCTAATGACCGGCCCAACCGCTGACCTTGATGAGCTGATGCGTGATGAGCTTGGTGTCGCGATTCGTGACATTCGCATCAAGCGCATCGATCTGCCAGAAGATGTATCGGCAGCGGTATTCGAGCGGATGCGTTCTGAACGTGAGCGTGAAGCTCGTGAGTGGCGCGCACAAGGTCAGGAAGAAGCGGAACGTATCCGGGCTAACGCTGATCGCCGGCGCCAAGTACTGCTTGCCCAAGCCAATGAGCGCTCTGAAACGCTGCGTGGTGAGGGTGATGCAGAAGCGGCCGCGATATTCTCCCAGGCATACAGCCAAGATCAGGAGTTCTTTGCCTTTTGGCGTAGTCTGAATGCTTATCGTGAAAGCTTCGCTGGCGATGGCAATCTGCTCGTGTTGGAGCCGGACAGCGATTTCTTCCGCTACTTACGTAGCGCGGTACCGAGTAACGCTGAGTAATCGGTATGATGGCACCCGCTGGGTTATGTAAACCTAACACCTGGCGGGGTTCATCTAGCAAATAAACGTGGTAGACTTTAATAACCGGGCGTCGCCCGGTTTTTTTGTGGCCCTCATTTCGCCAGCGCTCTCTGATGACGCCAAAAATGCGTCGTGATATAGCGCTTGCTTGGGCCTTCATCGTTTCGCAGGATTGTTCACATGACCATCGCTGACCGCTGGCTGTTGCCCGACGGCATGGATGAGGTGCTGCCGCCTCAGGCAAGCCGCATGGAAGAGCTGCGCCGTGCGCTGCTCGATCTTTACCATCGCTGGGGCTATGACCAAGTAATGCCACCGCCGGTGGAGTTTCTGGACTCCTTACTTACGGGTACCGGTACCGATCTCGATCTTCAGACCTTCAAGCTGACTGACCAGCTAACTGGCCGAATGATGGGGGCTTCTGCGGATGTGACTCCTCAAGTAGCGCGTATGGACGCGCATTCACTGAAGCGTCAAGGCCCCGTACGGCTGTGCTACTGCACGAATGTATTGCGTGCAAAAGCGGATCAGCATCAAGGCGGACGCAGCCCGGTACAGGTCGGTGTCGAGTTATTTGGTCACGCTGGTTTAGAGTCGGACAGTGAGATTATCCATTTAGCCCTGGCCAGCTTAAAAGCGGCAGGTGCTGATGAAATTCATTTGGCGCTTGGCCATATTGGTATCTATCGAAGCTTGGTCGAGGCAGCGGCACTCAGCAGTGAGCAAGAGAGTGCGCTCTTTGAAGCATTGGCGTTAAAATCACCAGGACAATTGGCGGCGCAAGTTAACGCCAGTGTTAGCGACCCAGTGTTGGCGGATATGCTAATGGCGCTTGGCGAGCTACATGGCGATGCAAGCATCCTGTCCGATGCGTATGAGCGCTTTGCAGGTGCACCAGCGCCCGTTAAGGCGGCGCTTGATCAGCTACAAGCGCTTTATAAGGGCGTGTTGGCACGTTTTAATGTGTCGCTCTATTTTGACCTAGCGGAGCTGCGTGGTTATCAATACCACACTGGCATGATGTTCGCTGCTTATGTGCCTGGCTATGGACATGCGCTTGCAAAAGGTGGACGCTACGATGATACGGGGCGTGCATTTGGACGAGCGCGGCCTGCGACTGGCTTCTCCATGGATTTAAAACAACTGGCATCACTGGCGTTGGCTTCACCTAGCCAGGGTGCTATTTGGGCGCCTGCCCAAGAACAAGAGTCGCTTAACGCTGCCATCGCTGCGCTGCGTGAGCAGGGTGAACGTGTGATTCAAGCGCTGCCTGGGCAGCGTACTGGGCCGGCGGAGCACAGTTGTGACCGCCGTCTTGAGTTTATTGACGGTCGTTGGCAGACAACGGCCCTGACACAAGAGACGAGTGCATAATGGGTAAGAATGTCGTAGTCCTGGGTACCCAATGGGGTGATGAAGGCAAAGGCAAAATCGTTGACCTGCTTACTGAGTCGGCATCAGCGGTGGTGCGCTTTCAGGGCGGTCATAACGCAGGCCACACCTTGGTGATTGAAGGCGAAAAAACGGTTCTTCACCTGATTCCTTCCGGCGTACTGCGTCCAGGTAAAACCTGCGTGATCGGCAACGGTGTTGTATTGTCGCCTGAAGCACTGATCAAAGAGATCCGCGAGCTGGAAGATAAGGGCGTGCCGGTACGAGAGCGCCTGCGCTTGTCTCCTGCTTGTCCGTTGATCCTGCCTTACCACGTGCGCTTGGACCAGGCGCGCGAGAAAGCGCGCGGCGTCGCTAAAATCGGCACCACAGGCCGTGGTATTGGGCCTGCTTATGAAGACAAGGTTGCGCGTCGTGGCTTGCGTCTGGGCGATATGCTGCATCGTGAACGTTTTGCTTCCAAGCTTGGCGAAGTGCTGGACTATCACAACTTTGTGTTGGTGAACTATCACGGTGAACCTGCCGTGGACTTCCAGGAAGTGCTGGATACTGCCATGGAAATGGCAGAAGAACTGCGCCCGATGGTGTGTGATACCGTCAGTATGGTTCATGATCTGCGTAAAGCGGGCGAGAACATTCTATTTGAAGGTGCCCAAGGCTCGTTGCTGGATATCGATCACGGTACTTACCCCTTCGTGACTAGCTCCAACACCACGGCGGGTGGTACGGCCACAGGCTCGGGCGTTGGCCCGCTTTACCTGGATTACGTGTTGGGTATCACCAAAGCCTATACTACCCGTGTTGGTTCTGGTCCATTCCCGACCGAGCTTTTTGATGATCACGGTCGCCACTTAGCTGAGCGCGGGCATGAGTTCGGCGCGACAACAGGCCGTCCACGCCGCTGTGGCTGGTTTGACGCCGTAGCGTTGCGTCATGCGGTACAGATTAATTCGGTCTCTGGTATCTGCTTAACCAAGCTGGATGTTTTGGATGGCCTGGAAAATATCCGTGTGTGTGTCGGTTATCGCAGCAAGGATGGCGACGTGCTGGATAATCCGGTGGACTCAGAAGGCTACGAAGCCGTTGAGCCGCTGTACCACGACTTGCCAGGCTGGAAAGAATCTACCCTAGGAGCCAAAAAGGTTGAAGACCTGCCGGCTAACGCACGAGCTTACATTAACTTCTTAGAAGAGCAGGTAGGCACGAGCATCGATATTATTTCAACCGGCCCTGACCGCGTGGAAACCATTGTTCTGCGTAATCCGTTTGACGGCTAAGTAGTGCTCATCCATTGATAATTGAGTAGTTGAAATAATTGAGTAGTTGAAAAAAGGGGCGATTAATTCGCCCCTTTTTTGCTTTGTGCAGCTATATCGGTACTAAAAGTCTATGCCGCGCCGTGCTTGTATACCGTTGTTAAACGCGTGCCGTACTTCTTGCATCTCTGTCACTGTGTCCGCCATCGCCACCAAGTCTCGGTGAGCATTGCGCCCAGTAATAATCACCGTTTGCTCCTGTGGGCGGCTGATAAGTGCCTGCTTAACCGTATCAATATCTAAATAGCCGAACTTCAGCATATAGGTGATTTCGTCCAGTACAACCAAGTAGGTATCTGGATCAGCAAGCATTGCCTCGGCCTCTTGCCATACTTCCAGGCAGGCCTTGGTGTCCGCTTCACGGTTCTGAGTGTCCCAGGTAAAGCCAGTGGCCATAATGGCAACCTTTAGATTGGCATCCTCTTCGAGCCGGTTGCGCTCACCGCACTCCCACAAGCCTTTAATGAACTGTACAACGCCCACTTTGTAACCATAGCCAAGCGCACGAGTGACGGTGCCCCAGGCCGCTGTTGTTTTACCCTTGCCATTGCCGGTGTTCACTAGCAACAAGCCGCGCTGTTCGGTGGCGTTAGCGACTTTTTCGTCTACTCGGGCTTTGAGTTTTTCCATCGACGCTTTATGACGTGTATCTCGATCGCTCATGGGTGCGTTTCCGTAGGCATGTGATTAATCCAGTGATAGCTAGGGTAATCCATCCAGCGGCAATTTAACATTGCTAAGGTTAAGTTCTGTATAGCTATCGAGAGGTTCTGTTTAAGTTTTTAAGGTGCTGAGATTATAGGGGATGTGACACATTATTTAAGAGAATTGGCCGGTTGGGGGCTAGCTGCTCTAGAATAGTGGGTCATGTCTTACTAGGAATTATGCCATGCCCTCTTTTGATATTGTGTCAGAGTTCGACCAGCACGAAGCATCCAATGCCGTTGATCAGGCAAACCGTGAAGTACAGACACGTTTTGATTTTAAAGGTGTCGATGCCAGCTTTGCCTTAGAAGGTGAAAAAGTGCAGCTAGAGGCAGAAGTAGACTTCCAGCTTAAGCAAATGATTGATGTGTTGCGCAACCGTCTGATTGCCCGTGGTATTGATGCCCGCTGCATGGATGTTCAAGACTCAGTGCTCTCTGGCGTGAAAGCGCGACAGGAGATTGTGCTTAAGCAGGGGCTTGACCAGGCGGAAGCAAAAGACGTGGTGAAGCGTATAAAAGCCAGCAAGTTAAAAGTACAAGCTCAAATTCAAGGCGAAAAGGTTCGCGTTACAGGTAAAAAGCGCGATGATTTACAGAGTGTGATGGCGCTACTACGAGGTGAAGAAGGCCCAGAGCTACCCCTGCAATTCGATAACTTCCGCGACTAACCTTCCAGGCAAGTAGTTAGGATAATCAGTTCTTATAAACAGTTCTTATAAACAGCAATATGATGACGCAGCGCGTGCGCTGCTCATCCTTAATTGAAACGCTTACAGGAGTCACGCACTATGTCTGATCCGCAGCCGGTTTATTTAAGCGACTATCAGCCGCCCGCCTACCAAGTTACCCATACCGAGCTGACGTTTGATCTTGACCCTACCACGACCCGTGTCAAAGCAAGACTTCGAATGGAGCGCCACCCAGGCACTGATTCAAAGGCACCGTTAGTGCTGAACGGTGAGCATTTAACGCTGATATCACTGGCGATAGATGGCAACCCTTTGTCTGATACAGCGTATCAGCTAACGGATGAAGCGCTGTACATAGAGGAGGTGCCAGAGGCTTTCACTCTGGAGAGTGAAGTAGAGATTGCGCCCAGCAGTAATACGGCGCTGGAAGGGCTATACCTGTCTAATGGCATGTACTGCACCCAGTGTGAAGCGGAAGGCTTCCGCCGGATTACGTATTACCCAGATCGTCCCGATGTAATGGCGACTTTCAAAGTGACTGTGATTGGCGATGCAGAGGGCGAGCCGGTGCTGCTCGCTAATGGTAATCCCGTTGATCAAGGTACCCTGGAGAGCGGGCGGCATTTTGTGACCTGGGAAGATCCTCACCCTAAACCCTGTTATCTGTTTGCACTGGTCGCCGGTGATTTGCACAAGGTAGAAGACGTCTTCCAGACGATGAGTGGTCGCAATGTCACGCTGCAGCTGTGGGTCGAGCAAGAGAACCTCGATAAGACAGAGCATGCGATGGCATCGCTTAAACGCGCCATGACGTGGGACGAGCAAACCTATGGCCGCGAATACGATCTAGACCTGTTTATGATTGTAGCGGTGAATGACTTCAACATGGGGGCGATGGAGAACAAGGGACTTAATATCTTCAACTCCGCTGCAGTGCTGACACATCCGGACACTGCAACGGATACCACCTTCCAAAATGTCGAGGGCATTGTGGCCCATGAATATTTCCACAACTGGTCGGGTAATCGCGTTACGTGTCGTGACTGGTTCCAGCTCTCCTTGAAAGAAGGCTTTACGGTTTTTCGTGACCAGTGTTTTTCGGCAGATACCAACTCGGCTCCCGTTAAGCGCATTCAGGACGTGTCGTTTTTCCGTACCGCTCAGTTTGCCGAGGATGGTGGGCCAACAGCACACCCTATTCGGCCAGACCACTTTATTGAGATCACCAACTTCTACACCCTGACAATTTATGAAAAGGGTGCTGAAGTCGTACGTATGCTTTGTAACCTACTGGGTTGGGAAGACTTCCGGCGTGGATCTGATCTTTATTTCGATCGCTTTGATGGCCAAGCCGTCACGATTGAAGACTTCATTGGCTGTATGGCAGAGGTGTCTGGCGCAGATCTAAACCAGTTCATGCGCTGGTACTCCCAGGCGGGAACACCTGAGATCGATGCCCATGGAGAGTACGACTACGTGAATGCGGCGTATCACTTAACACTGCGTCAGCGTACCCCCGCCACGCCAGGGCAGCCGGATAAGCTGCCGCTGCATATTCCCGTGCGTATGGGGCTTGTTGGCACCAAGTCAGGGCAGGATCTCACCTTAACTCTGGAAGGCGAAAAGCTGGGTAAGGACGCTGTGATCCATCTCACCGAAGATGAACAAACCTTTGTCTTTGCGGATGTTGCGGAAGCCCCTGTCCCTTCATTGTTACGGGATTTCTCTGCCCCTGTGAAGCTACACTTTCCCTATTCACGGGAAGACTTGGCGTTTTTGCTGACCCACGACAGCGATGGTTTTAACCGTTGGGATGCTGGGCAACGACTTGCCATGTTGGCACTTGATGATCTGATCGCCGCACACCGTAACGGCGTGGAAAAGGTCATGGATAGCCGTGTTGTTGAAGCGTTTAGAACACTGCTTACCGGATCGATGGACGACAAGGCTGTGTTGGCTGAGATGCTGACGCTACCGTCGGAAGCCTACATCGCTGAGCAACAGCCAATCGTTGATGTTGACGCGATTCATGCGGCTCGCGAATTTGTCCGTCAATCGCTGGCGGTGGCGCTTCGCGATGAGTTTGTCGGCGTCTATAAGGCCAACGTGAGTGATGAGCCCTATTCGCCAACGCCTGAGCAAATTGCTCAGCGCAGCCTCAAGAATGTAGCGCTGACGTATTTGATGTCGATTGAAGATGAAGAGGGGGTTGCACTGTGCGAAGCGCAGTTTGCGGCGGGGCATAATATGACCGATGTGCGTCATGCGCTCACTTTACTGTCGCATAGTGATCGTGACGACCTGGCGTCACCTGCTTTGAAAGCATTTGGCGAAAAGTGGGCCCACGACCCGCTGGTTATGGATCAGTGGTTTACCATACAAGTCACTCGCCCACAGTCAGATGTGCTCGATCGTGTGCAGTACTTAATGCAGCATCCTGCATTTTCAATTAAGAATCCGAACAAAGTGCGTGCGCTGGTCGGTGCGTTTGCGCAGAATCGCGTTAATTTCCATCGTTTAGATGGTAAAGGATATGCGCTGTTAGCGGATGTGGTTATCGAGCTGAACCGCCTTAACCCGGAAATAGCAGCACGATTGATCACGCCGCTAACACGCTGGCAGCGCTTTGATGAAGAGCGTCAGCAGTTAATGCGCGCCGAACTTCTGCGCATTAAGCAAGAGCCGCTTTCATCTAACGTGTTTGAAGTTGTTGAGAAGGCGCTGGCATAAGGTATACCAGGGCACTAACCATGGAGAGGGAATGCGTCGGTGACAGATTCACAACAGCACTATTTACTGATCGTTAACGGTAAATCTTCTGGTAACCCGGCGCTACGCGAGGCTGTTGAAGAGCAGCGCAAGACAGGGATGCACATTACCGTCCGTTCAACCTGGGAAGGTGGTGATGCCGCTGAATTCGCCGCCCAGGCGGTCGAGCTGGGCGCATCTCGGGTAATTGCCTGCGGTGGCGATGGCACCGTTAATGAGGTGGTCAATGGGCTTATGCGGATTGCTCATGATCAGCGCCCCGCATTAGGTATTGTGCCGTTAGGCAGTGCTAATGATTTTGCGACATCTCTTGGCTTGCCGCTGGAGCCAGGGCCTGCTTTAGCGGCTACCCGAGAATTATCGTCTGCGCCTATTGATGTGGTTAGAATGACCGCAGAGTCAGGTGCCAAAAAAACGACCAGCTACTACATCAACATGACAACCTGTGGTTTTGGCGCTGAAATTACCTCATCGACCCCGAAGATGCTCAAGCGTATGTTGGGGGGAGGCGCCTACTCCCTAATGGGGGCTTTAAAGGCATGGCGGCATCGTAGCTATCGGGGCACGTTGCATTGGGGAGGCCAGGAGGAGGACGCATTGTTGTTACTTCTGGCGTTGGGCAATGGCCGCCAATCCGGCGGGGGGCAAGTGTTAGCGCCCAGAGCAAAGCTTGACGATGGTCGCTTGGATGTGCTGCTGGTTAAGGATTTTTCGTCAGTGTCGGAGCTGCCGACACTGCTTGGCGAATTACAGCGCTTCCCCGCAGAAGGGCGCTATGTGCGCTATTTTACGGTCAACCAACTGTCCGTGACCACGCAGCAGGATGAAGAGCCCTGGCCGTTAACACTAGATGGTGAGGCGCGCCGCTATGAACGATTTTGTGTCGACGTCGTACCTCTTGCCTTAAAGGTGCTACTGCCGGAAGGGTGTTCGCTTCTCTCCGCAAATGACCGACACTGATATTATTAGTTAATTACACAGCTAACCAAGGAGCATAATCAGATGCTAAATAGAAGACTATGGATACCCGCATTGGCCAGCGCAGCGCTTTTGCTAAGCGCTTGTGGAGATAGCCAAGAGGAGGCGACTGTTCCAGCTGAAGATAGCGCACCTTCAGTGTCTGATGATGATGTTATTCAAAATGACGAGGCGCCAGCTGCTGCAGAAAACGCAGCAGACATGCCCAGCCCTGAGGAAATTGAAGATGACGTGGAGGCACGCCAAGCGGCAGAGCAGCTAGATGAAGCCGAGGCGTTGAGAAGTGAGGAGGAGGCTGACACTGACGCATTACCCGTAAGCGGTGAAGACGTTCAGGCAGGCGACGATACCCTGGCTGCTGACCCAGAAGATGCGCTTGATGAAGCAAGTGCTATGCCGGGGGAGACGACGCGCTCGGATGTGGATGATGTGATCGCTGAAACTGAACGCCGTTTTGAAGAAGCGCAGCGGCGGCTGGATGAGCAGTTCCAAGAAGTGGAGCAGCAGGCACCTGTTTTGGAGCCAATGGAGAGCGAAGAGTTCTCTACTGATTGGGAGACAGACAGCAGCCTTCCGGATAGCCCTCGTTTAGAAGATGACCTTGAAGCAGCAGATGTCGATGCGCTAATCGAAGATACTGAGCGTCGCTTCGAAGAAGCTCAGCAGCGCTTAGAGCAACAGTTTGAAGAGATTGAGCAAGGGCGCTCGGTTGATGGCGAGTTGAACAACAACCGCACTGAAACGGAGTAAGTAACAGAGTCCTGCGTAACCGTGTTTTAGATTAACCATCCTGCAAAAAATAAGGCCCGCAATAGCGGGCCTTATGGTCATTCGCCGAGCATTACACTGGACGAATGTTGGAAGCCTGAAGGCCTTTTTTACCCTGCGTCACTTCAAAGCTGACTTTCTGACCATCTTGCAGGGTCTTGAAACCTTCAGCTTGAATTTCGGAGAAATGTGCAAACAAGTCGTCACCACCGTCATCGGGAGAGATGAAGCCGTAACCTTTAGTTTCGTTGAACCACTTGACAGTACCAGTTGCCATCGTTCATATCCTTAACGTGCTTAATAATAGCGAACACTCATTTTGAGTGCGCGCAACCCCAATGTAGAAGCAAATGCTCTCGTCGTCCAGGCGTTGAGTTAATAATCTTTAACCTTTTGCGAGTGTCTGCCATGCTGCAAATTAGCTTCATCGACGCACAATTTGTGCCCTTTCTAATAGCGATAACGTTGCTATCGGTGAGCCCTGGCGTCGATACGCTACTCGTCATTCGTAATACTGCGCGTGGCGGAGTTCGTGATGGCGTAGCGACGAGTTTAGCTATTTGCTGTGGGTTGTTTGTGCATGCCACGATTTCAGCATTGGGGATTTCGCTTATTTTACTGCAGTCAGCATGGGCGTTTCATATGCTGAAGCTAGTAGGTGCGGCTTATTTGATTTGGCTCGGTGTCAACAGCTTGCTCGCAGCGCGACGAGGAGTGCCTTTGCCTGTTCAGGGTATGTTGGAAAGAAGTTCTCCTGTGCCCTTCTGGCAACCGGTTAAAGAGGGACTGCTTTCTAACGTGTTGAACCCTAAAACTGTCGTGTTTTATATGGCGTTTTTGCCTCAGTTTATCGCGCCTACTGACCCCGCCTTGTTGAAGTCATTGTGGCTGGCAGGGGTGCACTTCGTCATTGCCAATGTCTGGCAAATTAGCGTGGTGTTAATGGTGGGGGGGGCAACTAAGTGGCTGGCTAGTGCTCGCTTTGCGCAAACGCTAAATGCGGCGACTGGGGCTGTTTTGGTGTTGTTTGGTGTGCGCTTAGCATTAGAGCAGCGCCCAGTATGACTGGGCGCTGCTAGTCTGCGGCCGTCGTGTTTTATCGGCGAGCGAGTAGAGCTCGGTCATAGCGTACGGTTTGCTCGTTGTCGCTGAGCAAAGAAACGCCTTCGCTGTTACCACCGTTAGCTAAACTTTCAAAAATGACGCGATAACTCAGTACAGCCTGCACGTAGTCGCGCGTCTCACGGAAGGGGATGCTTTCGACAAATAGGTCAAAGGATTCCATGTTGTTGCCCAGCCATTGATCCACCCGGCCAGGACCTGCGTTATACGCCGCAGCAGCGGCTAAACGGTTGCCTTGGTAGCGCTCAAGTTTATCGCGTAAGTAAGTGCTGCCTAAACGGATGTTGAGTTCAGGTTCCAGAACGCCGTAGGGGCCAGGGTCATTAAGCCCTAGTTGGCGGCTTACTTGGCTTGCTGTGCTGGGCATTAGTTGCATCAGTCCCCGGGCTCCCGCAGGTGAGAGCGCGTCGGGGTTGTAGGCACTTTCACGACGAGTGATTGCCATCAGTAGGTAGGGGTCGACACCGGTGAGCCGGCCCCAGTGCAAAAAGCTATCGCGGTATGCAGCTGGGAAGCGCCAATCCAACGCGTCCCACATTTCGCCAGCAATGGTGGTTTGCACTAAGCGCGCATGCCATTGCTGTTGAGCAGCATAATCAGCCAGCGCCCGCGCCTGGTAAGAGGAGCTGTTCCGAACAGCATGTAGCCACTCACTGTTGGCTAAGCCGTCTTCACCAATGCGCATGAGTGCCTCGGTGCGTTGTACGGCAGGGAGGAGTGCCGTATGTCCCCGAGTGATTTCATCAAAATGATTGCGCTCTAGATTGAGTTGATAAGGCTGGTTGAGTTTTTCTGCGGCGGCAAAGCCGTAGAAGCTTCGATCCGAGGCGGCCTGTTGATAGCGTGCCATCGCAGCATCATGGTTGCCCAGCTGCTCATTCGCTCTGGCTAGCCAGTACTGCCAGCGGCTTCTCTCTTGTTGACTGGCAGGCATTTCAGCGATCCAATGCATGACATCGGCCCACTGCCGCTCAGCCAGTGCACGCCGTACCCTCAGCTCTAACACGCGTTCGCTATCTAGTGAGGGGAGTACGCTATCAACCCAGCTAAGCGTGCCGGGGGCGTTGCGAACGAGTGCATAAAACGCCAGCTCTTCTTCAATGACTTGCTGGTCAGAAGGTGGGAGGTTGAGCCGCGGTGCTATCTGTTGCCATGCACTAAAGGCCGCGGGGGTGTTTTCTCGCGTATAGCGCTGCATTGCTGCTTTATAGAAAGCCGCGCTGGCTGCGCACTCTGGCCCTAGGCATGAGGGTGCCGAGGTTAATGCGGCACTGTCACTAGTTACCTTGCCTACCGTTTCAATTGCTGTTTGCCACTGCCCGCTAAGTAGTCCGTCCAAATAGTTGCTCAGACGTTCTTCTCCAGCCTGCCAGGCAAGCATTTTACGCTCCCAGATGGCGGTGGCATTGATGGTGCCATCGCTGCGTAAACGGCTAAAAAGTGTATTACAGGCATCCGGTTGAGAGCTGCCTACTCGCCACAGCCCAAGGCCCGCAGCTCGGGCTTCCTCGGGAGCTCTATCTAGCAACGCAGTGTAGTAGTAGCACTGGCGAGCCGTGCCCGAGGGTTCACCATCGGCGACCGCGAGCAGATTATCGAATTGACCAGCACTGCCATATCGTTCAATTGCCTGGCCACGCATCCATTCTGCCAAGGGAGAGTCAGAATGTTGTCCAATAAACTGTTGTACTTGGCTAGGTGGAATGTGTGGCAGCTGGCTGCGTAAGCGGTGGTAGTCCACATAACCACTGAGAATATGTCCCTCGATCGCACGTTCATCGATTTGTTGCCACTGTTGTTGGCGAGCTGCTTCCAACGCATCCCGCATCGCGCTGTCAGACGTTGCCCAGGAGGCGGTAGGTAAGCCTATCAACGTCGCAGCACACAGGCTGCGAAGGGTAGAACGAAATGGCGAAGCCTGCATGGCACTTCCTCTTGCTCGCTAGTGGTATGAAAAGCGCTATAGTGAACTATAGGGGCAAACAATGTTCTGACAAGCATGACACTTGGAGAATTCAATTACGATGGCACGATTATCTACGTGGTGGTTGTTTCGTCGACTTAAAACTCGCTTATGGGCAATAAAACGTATTGGTAGAGCACTGGCACTGTTTTTGCCGATGACACGCGATGTGTTGCGGGGAGATTTTCGCCCCATTCCTTGGTCTGCCTTTGGCATGATGGCGCTGGCCTTGGCTTATCTTGTCATGCCTTTTGACTTGATCCCCGATTTTCTGGTGATTATTGGCTTAGTTGATGATGTATTAATCATAGGTTGGCTATTGAATCGCATAGATCAGCGGCTTTCTGATTATCGCGCATGGAAAGACGAAATCTGTAATTCGACGGCATCTCACCATTCACCTTCTTGAAATCCCTCTGTTTATCCCCATATTGAGTCCATAACCTTTTCCGCACCTGCCTGCGTTAGGCAGGTGCAGCAAGCAACACGTGATCAATGAGGGCTAAGCGCATGACAACTGCGACCCACGAAGAGACTCTTGGCTTTCAAACGGAAGTTAAGCAGCTACTGAATTTGATGATTCACTCCCTGTATTCCAATCGGGAGATTTTTTTGCGCGAGCTGATTTCTAACTCAGCCGACGCCTGTGACAAGCTGCGTTACGCGGCACTTGATAACGATGCGCTTTACGAAGGTGATAGCGAGCTGCGCATCGAAATCGAGCATGACCGTGAGGCCAACACCATCACGTTGCGCGATAACGGCATTGGCATGAACCGTGAGGACGTGATTGCTAACCTGGGTACTATTGCGCGCTCGGGAACCGCAGAGTTTCTTAAGCAGCTCTCTGGCGAGCAGCAGAAAGACGCTAAGTTGATTGGCCAGTTTGGGGTTGGTTTCTACTCTGGGTTTATCGTGGCTGATGAAGTGGCTGTTCGTACCCGCAAGGCGGGCACTGACGCCTCAGAAGGGGTTGAGTGGCGTTCAAAAGGCGAGGGTGAGTTCACTGTTGCTGACATTGAGCGCGATATGCACGGCACTGAAATCACACTACACCTTAAAGATGACGCCAAAGAGTTCGCCGACGACTACCGCCTGCAAGGCCTAGTGCGCAAATACTCCGATCATATTGAAGTGCCGGTGCGCATGCCGAAAACCGAAACGGCGAAAGATGACGAAGGCAACGATATTGAAGGCAGCGAAATTACCACGTGGGAAACGGTTAACGAAGCAACCGCATTATGGGCGCGCCCGAAAAGCGATGTCACTGAAGATGAGTACAAGGCATTTTACAAGCACGTTGCCCACGATTTTAGCGACCCGTTGACCTGGAGCCACAACAAGGTAGAGGGCAAGCTTGAGTATACTAGCCTGCTGTACGTGCCGGGCCGTGCACCGTTTGATATGTTTGATCGTGACGGCGCTCGTGGCGTTAAGCTTTATGTTCAGCGTGTGTTCATTATGGACGACGCAGAGCAGTTCCTGCCGCTTTATCTGCGCTTTATCAAGGGTGTGTTAGATACCCGCGACCTCTCTTTGAATGTTTCCCGCGAACTGCTTCAGCAAGATCCTAAGGTTGATAAAATCAAAGGGGCGCTGACCAAGCGCGCATTGGATATGCTCAAGAAGCTTTCCAAAGACAGTGAGCAGTATCAAACTTTCTGGAACACGTTTGGCAGCGTGCTGAAAGAGGGGCCGGGTGAAGATGTTGCCAACCGCGATAAAATTGCTGGCTTGCTTCGCTTTGCTTCAACTCATACGGATACGGCGGCTCAGGAGCATGCGTTGAGCGAGTACGTTGAGCGCATGAAAGAAGGCCAAAAGAAAATCTATTACGTGGTGGCTGATAGCTTCAATGCGGCGAAAAACAGTCCTCATCTTGAGATTTTCCGTAAGAAAGGTATCGAGGTGCTGCTGCTCTCAGACCGGGTTGATGAGTGGTTAATGAGCCACCTCACCGAGTTTGATGGCAAATCATTTGCCGATGTGGCTAAAGGCGAGCTAGACCTGGGCGACGTAGAAGACGAGCAAGAAAAGAAAGCCCAGGAAGAGACGGCGAAAGCGAAAGAAGACCTGGTTAAGCGCGTAAAAGAGGCACTGAGTGATGGCGTGCAGGAAGTGAAAATCACCCATCGACTCACCGACTCACCGGCTTGTGTTGTACTGCCGGAGCATGAAATGGGCTATCAGATGCGTCGCATTATGGAAGCGGCAGGGCAAAAAATGCCAGAAGTAAAGCCAATTTTAGAGCTCAATCCTGACCATGCTTTGGTAGCGCGTTTGGAAAATGCGGAAGGCGACCTGTTTGGCCAGTTAGCACATATTTTGCTGGACCAGGCGATTATCGCTGAGGGGGGGCATCTCGATGACCCTGCCGCCTATGTTAAGCGGCTTAACACGGTATTAACTGTCTAAAATGAGTATGTGATGACCGATGCGGCCCGTTTGGATACCCAAGCGGGCCGCTTGTTTTAGTCAAGATGATGATAAAGTAATCGGTAAACGTACGAGATCAACGATCAGGATATCGTCATGGCTGAGCAGCAGATTAATGTCGCGGTACTGGGGGGCGGTAGCTTTGGTACTGCGCTGGCAAGCATTGCGGCGGATAATGGCGCTAGGGTGCGCCAATGGATGCGCGATGAAGCGCTAGTGGCGCAAATTAACCAAGAGCACCGCAACGGACGCTACTTGCCGCACTATGCCATTAACGACGCGGTCAATGCATCAACAGACCTTCAAACCGTGCTTGAAGGCGCTGAGTTGGTGTTAATTGCCATACCTTCCAAAGCCTTTCGTAGCGTTGTTCGGGCGGCGAAGCCTTGGTTGGTGCCAGAGCAGATTTTAGTGAGCACTACTAAGGGCATAGAGCAGGATGGTTTTCTGTTAATGAGTCAAGTGCTCGAACAGGAAACGGGATTTTGTCATATAGGCGTTATTGCTGGTCCCAATCTAGCGTCTGAGATCGCTGATAAGCAATTAACGGCAACGGTTGTCGCCAGCGCAGATGCGTTGACCCGAACTCGCGTGCAGCAGGCGTTAGGCTGCCGTTACTTTCGAGTGTATGCCAGTAATGATCGGCATGGTGTTGAGCTGGGCGGTGCACTCAAGAATATTTACGCAATTGCGGCGGGCATGGCGGCAGCGCTGGGGATGGGGGAAAATACCCGCAGTATGCTCATGACCCGGGCTCTGGCGGAAATGAGCCGCTTCGCGGTCGCCCAAGGTGCTAACCCGATGACTTTTTTAGGCTTGGCTGGCGTCGGGGATTTAATCGTTACCTGCTCCTCCAACCTATCGCGCAACTATCGGGTGGGGTACGCCATGGGAGAGGGGCGCAACCTTGATGACGCGGTCTCAGCGCTAGGTCAGGTGGCAGAAGGGGTCAATACCGTTAAGCTGGTGTGCGCCAAAGCTCGTGAGATGGGCGTCTATATGCCGCTTGCTGAAGGTTTGAATCGCGTGCTATTTGAGGGAGTTCCTGCTCAAGAGATGGCGCGTACGCTGATGATGGGGGAGCAAAGTAGCGACGTGGAGTTTATTTTACCTCGTGAAGCTGTCCAGCAGGCGCACCGCGATAATGGAGGGTGGCATGAGTCATAGTGCAAGCGGTGGTGCCCGTCGCCTGCTGATTATGCGTCATGGTGAAGCTGCGCCAGGGGTTGTGGACCATGCAAGGCCGCTTACGCCCCGTGGTGAGCAGGAGGTTGGCGTGATGGCGCGTTGGTTGGCTATGCGTACTGAGCAGGGTGAACTTGAGTGCCCTGTCGTGTATGCCAGCCCCTTTGTGCGTGCTCAGCAGACCGCAAGGCTTATCAGTGATGCGCTAGGCTGCCCGTTGCAAACACTGCCGTTGATTACGCCCGATGATAGACCCTCTATCGTTAGCGATTGGTTACTACGGTTACCTGATGATGGCCCTGTTATGCTGGTCAGCCATATGCCGATGGTGGGGGAGTTAACGGGGCTATTAGTGGACGGGTCGACAAACCGCGGAGTTGGTTTTCCTACCGCCGCTATTGCGGAACTGGAAGCAGATGTTTGGGCCGCCGGTTGCGCGCAGCTAAAGCACTTTACTCAGCCAAGTCAGCTTTTATAGCGCCTGGACTTACAAAAAAGCGGCTGCCGAGGCAGCCGCTATGAGGGTAACGCAGATTGCTAATGCTACAGCTACAGCTACAGCTACAGCTACAGCAGCGCGTCGAGCTTCTCTTTTAACAAGCCATTCACCTGTTGGGGGTTGGCGGTGCCGCGAGATGCTTTCATGACCTGGCCAACAAAGTAGCCAATCATTTTGCCACGCTTTTCTGGCTCGGAGTCGCGGTACTGGGCAACCTGAGCAGGGCTCTCTGCGATTACCTGATCGATCATGGATTCAATTGCGCCGGTGTCGGTGACTTGCTTCAGGCCTTTCGCTTCGATGATTTCATCGGCGCTGCTACCCTGGCCATTCCAGAGCGCCTGGAAGACTTGTTTGGCCGCTTTACCGTTGATGGTATCGTCCAATACACGGCTGATCAGCTCGCCGAGCTGGTGGGCGGAAACTGGGCTGTTCTGAATGGTTAAGTTATCGCGATTCAGTGCGCCTGATAGCTCGCCTTGAACCCAGTTGGCGGCCTGTTTGGCATCACCGCATACGCGGTGTACTTCTTCGAAAAACTCAGCCATTTCGCGACTAGCAGATAGCACGTGGGCGTCGTAAGCCGAAAGCCCTAGTGATGTTTGAAAACGCGCACGTTTATCGGCCGGTAGCTCAGGCAGTTGGCTACGTAGATGGTCTAGGTAGGCTTGATCCAGAACTACGGGTAAAAGGTCCGGGCAAGGGAAGTAGCGATAATCGTTGGCTTCTTCCTTGGTGCGCATGCTGCGGGTTTCATCGCGCTCTGGATCAAACAGGCGGGTTTCCTGTACCACCTTGCCGCCATCTTCGATCAACTCAATTTGGCGCTCGACTTCAAAGGCAATCGCTCGCTCAACGAAGCGGAACGAGTTGACGTTTTTAATTTCGGCGCGCGTGCCGAAGGCTTCCTGACCTTTTGGGCGCACCGAAACGTTAACGTCGCAGCGCATCGAGCCTTCTGCCATATTGCCGTCAGAAATGCCCAGATAGGTAACGATTGAGTGAATCGCTTTTAAATACGCGGCGGCTTCTTTCGCATTGCGCATGTCCGGCTCAGAGACAATCTCCAGCAGTGGTGTGCCCGCTCGGTTAAGGTCGATCCCTGTCATGCCGTGGAAATCTTCGTGCAGTGACTTGCCTGCGTCTTCCTCAAGGTGCGCGTGGTGAATACGAATACGCTTGGTTGTGTTGTCATCCAGGGTGATTTCAACTTCCCCAGGGCCCACGATGGGGTGGTACATCTGGCTGGTTTGGTAGCCTTTGGGTAAGTCTGGATAAAAGTAGTTTTTGCGATCGAAGACCGACACCTCAGGAATCTCAGCATGTACCGCCAGACCAAACTGTACCGCCATGGCAACCGCCTGCTCGTTGAGAACAGGTAGGACGCCAGGCAGGCCTAGGTCAACGGCGCAGGCCTGGGTGTTAGGCTCTGCACCAAAGGCGGTGGAAGCCCCAGAGAAGATTTTCGAACGCGTCGCGAGCTGCACGTGGACTTCAAGCCCGATCACGGTTTCCCATTGCATTAGGCGTTCTCCTCGGCAAAGGCAGGACGTTTTAAGTGCCAATCAGTTGCTTGCTGGAACTGGTGCGCCACGTTAAGTAGCTGCGCTTCCGCAAAGTGGGTGCCCAGAATTTGTAGTCCAACTGGGCGGCCATTGGAAAAGCCCGCCGGGACACTAATGCCAGGAATACCTGCTAGGTTAACCGCGATGGTGTAGATATCCTGAAGATACATAGACACTGGATCTTTTTTAGCGCCTAGATCAAACGCAGGGGTGGGAGATGCTGGCCCCATCAGTACGTCTACGTCTTCAAAGGCATCTAGGAAGTCCTGTCGAATCAAGCGGCGGACTTTTTGTGCCTTGGTGTAGTAAGCGTCAAAAAAGCCTTCTGACAGCGTGTGTGTGCCGATCAAAATGCGTCGCTTGACCTCTTCGCCAAAGCCTTCAGCGCGCGAGCGGGTGTAGAGGTCAATAAGATCTTCAGGCGCCTTGCAACGATGGCCAAAACGTACGCCATCGTAGCGTGAGAGGTTTGAGGATGCTTCGGCCGGTGCAATAACGTAATACGCTGGAATGGCGTAGTGGGTGTGCGGCAGGCTGACGTCGCGTACCGTTGCACCCAGTGACTCATACACCTTCACGGCATCGCGTACGGCTTTTTCGACCTCGGGGTCTAAGCCGTCGCCAAAATACTCTTTGGGCAGGCCGATCTTAAGACCTGAAAGTGGTGCGTTGAGGGTTTCGGTATAGTCAGGCACGCCGCGGGCAACACAGGTGGAGTCGCGTACATCGTGTCCAGCGATCACATTGAGTAGGTGGGCGCAGTCTTCGGCACTTCTCGCCATGGGGCCTGCCTGATCGAGGCTGGATGCGTAGGCAATAATGCCATAGCGAGAAACGCGTCCATAGGTAGGCTTCAAGCCAGTAATGCCGCAAAAAGCCGCTGGCTGGCGGATAGAGCCGCCTGTGTCTGTGCCCATTGCTGCAGGCACGAGACCTGCGGCTACCGCCGCTGCGCTGCCCCCTGAGCTGCCGCCGGGAACCGCTGAAAGATCCCAGGGGTTTTTAACCGAGCCGTAGTAGCTGTTTTCGTTGGATGAGCCCATGGCGAACTCATCCATATTGGTTTTACCCAGACTGATAGTGCCCGCAGCGCTAAGCTTTTCAACCACGGTGGCATCGTAAGGCGCGATAAAGTTATCGAGCATTTTCGAGCCGCAACTGGTTTTTACCCCTTGGGTGCAATAAATATCTTTAAGCGCAAGAGGAATGCCTGTCAGCGTGCCAGCGTCACCTGAAGCGCGCGCTTTATCGGCCGCGTCTGCTTGGGTAAGGGCTTGCTCTGCGGTGACGGTAATAAAACTGTTGAGTGTGCCGTCGGCCTTCTCAATGCGCTGTAAAAAGTGTGATGTCAGCTCTTTGCTGGAAAGTTCGCCGCTATTCAGGGCGGCGGCGAGCTGCGTTACGGTTTTGTCATGCATGACCCGGAAAGCTCCGTTCTGGGGCGAATAGGATACGCGAAAAATAGTGGTCTATGCGGCGCTCTGAAGTTATTCAACCACGCGCGGCACAAGGTAAAGGCCATTTTCCACTGCCGGAGCACAGCGCTGAAAAGCATCGCGCTGGTTAGTTTCCGTGACTTCATCGGCCCGTAGGCGCTGCGTAGCATCCAGTGGGTGTGCAAGCGGTGCAACCCCTTCAGTATCGAGGCTTTGTAGCTGGTCGACCATGTCCAGGATGCGGCTTAGATCGTCGACAAAGCCATTGGCTTGGTCATCGCTGACGGCGAGTCGGGCCAAGTGTGCGGCCCGGCGCACATGAGATTCTTCAAGCGCCATGATCGAGTTTCCTCACAAACGTAATTGAACATATTCCGCATTCAGCGGTATACATACGGTCATCTTTAAATTCGTCTTGTGTGGCAGACGTGGAAAATAACCGCAAAAGGTACCACATATTGACCCCAACGGGCAGTATTAGGCACGACTCGTGCTTGCTGCCAACGGGTTGCGGTGATACCGTTTGCATCCGCACAGGGTTCCCGGTCTGCACTAGGTAACAACATCCATGTTCAAACGTTTGAGGGGGCTGTTTTCCAGCGATCTGTCGATCGACTTGGGTACGGCCAACACACTGATTTATGTACGCGGTCGTGGCATCGTGCTTGATGAACCGTCCGTGGTCGCTATTCGCCAGTCTGGCAACATGCGCAGCGTCGCGTCAGTCGGTGCTGATGCTAAGCGTATGCTTGGCCGCACACCAGGCAATATTACGGCCATTCGTCCGATGAAAGACGGCGTGATCGCTGATTTCACCGTTACCGAACAGATGCTCCAGCACTTTATCCGTAAAGTGCATCAGAGCACTTTTCTGACCCCGAGCCCACGAGTATTGGTCTGCGTGCCTTGCATGTCGACCCAGGTGGAGCGCCGCGCGATTCGCGAGTCGGCGGAAGGTGCCGGTGCACGCGAAGTGTTTTTGATCGAAGAGCCCATGGCCGCTGCGATTGGTGCTGGACTGCCGGTTGAAGAGGCACAAGGGTCGATGGTGGTCGATATTGGTGGTGGTACCACTGAGATCGCTATTATCTCGCTCAACGGTGTCGTTTATTCAGAGTCGATTCGCGTAGGGGGTGACCGTTTTGATGAGGCCATCACCGCGTATGTGCGTCGTCACTACGGTAGCTTGATTGGTGAAGCCACTGCCGAGCGCATCAAAGAAGAGATTGGCTGTGCTTACCCAGGCGGCGAACTGCGTGAAATAGATGTTCGCGGTCGTAATTTAGCCGAGGGTATTCCGCGCAGCTTCACGCTTAACTCGCATGAAATTCTTGAAGCGCTTCAGGAAACGCTTGGCTCGATTGTCGCCGCAGTGAAGAGCGCACTTGAACAGTCCCCCCCAGAGCTGGCTTCCGATATTGCTGAGCGCGGACTAGTGCTCACGGGTGGTGGTGCACTGTTACGTGACCTCGACAAGCTGATTGCTGAAGAAACAGGGTTACCAGTGATTGTGGCAGAAGATCCGCTTACCTGTGTGGCCCGCGGTGGCGGTAAAGCGCTGGAAATGATTGATCAGCATACCTTTGAGTTGCTGTCGAGCGACTGAGTGTAGCGGTTTATCGCGGGGGATTGCCTATTAAACCGCTTTTTTCGCACGGGCCAGTGCCGGGATACCGGCTGTTCTTCTGTGTGCTGTTAGCAGGCGTTCTGATGTTTGTTGATCAGCGCTTTACACGCATGGAAGATATTCGCGCCCAGATGACGATGGTTGTAGCGCCTATTCAGTGGGTTGTTAGCGTGCCTAGCGACCTACTGAATTGGGGCGCGCTTGCGTTGTCTGATCAGCAGGCGCTGGTTGATGAAAACCGTCGTTTGCGTGAGCAGATTTTGACGCTTTCTCACCGAGGACAACGGTTAGCAAATTTAACCGCTGAGAATGCAGAGCTACGCGCGTTACTCAAGGCTGGCAAACGCCGTGATATCCCCTTCATAACTGCTGAGCTGCTGTCGCTAGACAATGACCCGTTTAGTCATCAGATGGTCGTAGACCGTGGTCACCGCAATGGTGCTTATGTTGGTCAGCCAGTGATCGATGCCTCGGGTTTAGTGGGGCAAGTAACCGCGGTATCTGCTTATTCAAGTCGCGTTTTGTTATTAGCGGATGCGAGCCATGCGCTGCCCGTACAAGTCAATCGTAATGGCCTGCGCTTTATTGTGCAGGGGTCTGGTCGTTACGGCAGTGTGAATGTTTTGCACGTGCCTGATACAGCAGATATCCGTGAAGGTGATCTATTAACCACATCTGGTTTGGCGGGGCGCTTTCCTCCGGGATACCCGGTTGCCAGGGTCACTAATGTGTACCACGATCCAGGTCAGCCGTTTGCTCAAGTAACCGCTGAGCCTTCCGCTCAGTTGCAGCGTTCGCGTCATTTCCTGCTCCTTTTCCCGCCGACTCGTGAAGCGTTTGAAGACGCCATTTGGGGTGACACTATGGACATTGCTGCGGAGGCACTGCACGCGGCAGAGCGTATAGGGTTGCCGCAGGGTGACGTTCATGAGGAGGTGCGCTAATGGCAAAAGTGCCTGCAGTACCACTTATCCTTGTTTGGGTAAGTTTGGTGTTAGCACTTTGTTTGCAAGTGATGCCCCTCGCTGATGGATGGCAAGTGTATAGGCCTGAGTGGATAGGCCTAATGCTGATCTATTGGTGCATGCGAACGCCTGACAAAGTAGGCGTGTTTCACGGCTTTATCATTGGCATTTTGATGGATTTAATAGAAGGTACTGCGCTTGGTCAGCATGCCCTCATATTTTCCTTGCTAGCTTTTATGTGTGCCTTGGTTTACCCCCGTTTTCGCGCTTATTCCCTGGTGCAGCAATCTGTATTGGTGCTTGTGTTATTAGGCTTAGTACAGTTGATTGAACAGTGGGTGCGTACCTTAACAGGCGATTTTTCGATCCATTTGTCGTTTTTGATTCCTTCACTAATTAGCGCTGTTCTTTGGCCATGGTGGTCAACTATGTTGAAGGCACTCGAACGACGTTTGCTGGGCGCCTGATATTGTATTGTTACGTCTGTGCAGCCGGTTATGCGACCAAGGGGGAGCGTGAATGGGGTTTCTAAACGCTACTAGCGCCACAACCGCGGATGAGCCTGTGTTGTGCCTGGCCTCCGCGTCGCCCAGGCGTAAAGCGCTGCTAGAGTCTATTGGCGTATTTGTACGTGTCATGCCCAGCGACATCGACGAAACGCCTTTTAAGGGTGAGCCGGCAGAGGTCTATGTGGAGCGCTTAGCGATAGCCAAAGCGCAAGCAGGGGTGCCTAAAACGTCGCTACCTGTTTTAGGTTCAGATACGGCCGTAGTGATTGACGGTCAAATTCTGGGTAAGCCAACCAATGAACTCGATGCTGCGAGTATGCTGAAAGCGCTTTCAGGGCGTCGTCATCACGTATTAACGGCAGTCGCAGTGGCTGGCCCCAGGGGAGTACTCTCTAGTTGCGTAACTACCATTGTAAAAATGCGTGCAATAAGTCAGCAGGAAATAGCGGATTACTGGCTGACGGGTGAGCCAATCGACAAGGCGGGTGGTTATGCTATTCAAGGGTTAGCCGCCGTTTTTGTTGAGGAGATTCAAGGCAGCCACTCAGCAGTGGTGGGGTTGCCGCTGTACGAAACAACGCGCTTGCTGCGTCAGCAAGGGGTGCCAATCTGGTCGGGCTGTTATCAGAACAGGTAACCGCCGTTTCGCCGTCTGCTGTTGCGCGCAAGGATACTGTGACTCAATAAGGAATTTTGCATGAGCGGTGAAGTCCTCATCAATTTAACGCCAATGGAGACCCGCGTTGCGCTGGTGGAAAATGGCGTCTTGCAAGAGGCGCTAATTGAACGCTCCCGCAGGCGCGGTATTGTAGGCAATATCTACAAAGGTAAAGTAGTACGTGTGTTGCCTGGCATGCAGGCTGCTTTTGTTGATATTGGCCTTGAGCGTGCAGCGTTCATTCATGCTCATGAGGTTATGCCACCAGGCACGCCGAGCGATGAACAGCAGACTATCGGGCAGCTACTACATGAAGGACAAGCGCTTGTTGTTCAGGTAACCAAAGACCCGATTGGCACTAAAGGTGCAAGGCTGACCACTCATCTCTCGATTCCTTCACGTTATCTGGTCTATATGCCTGACTCCCCGCATCACGGCGTATCTCAGCGAATTGAAGATGAGCGAGAGCGCGAGCGGTTGAAGGCGCTGCTAGATACGGGGATTAACGAGCAGACTATCGAGGTGACCGGTGGTTTTATCGTACGTACGGCGGCGGAGGGGATTGTCGATGAAGAGCTGTCTAGCGACATGTATTTCCTGCTACGTATTTGGCGCAAGGTAAGCGAGCGCAAAATAACGGCGGAACCGCCAAGCGTTATTTATGATGACCTGCCGCTTTTTATGCGCACATTACGCGACGTAATGCGTGATGACATTGAAAAAGTGCGTATCGATTCCCGTGAGAATTTCGTCAAATTGGTCGACTTCGCTAAGGAGTTTATGCCCGATGCCGTGGATCGCATCGAGTATTATCCTGGTGAGCGGCCCATCTTTGACCTTTACAGTGTGGAAGATGAAATACAAAAAGCCTTGGGGCGCAAGGTTCAGCTTAAATCGGGTGGTTACTTAGTTATTGACCCCACCGAAGCAATGACGACGATCGACGTCAATACCGGTGGCTATGTTGGGCATCGCAATCTTGAAGAGACTATTTTCAAGACAAACCTGGAGGCGGCTACCGCGATTGCCCGTCAGCTTCGGTTACGTAATCTCGGTGGTATTATCATTATTGATTTTATCGATATGGTGGATGTCGAACACCAGCGCCAAGTGTTGCGGGTGCTGGAGAAAGCGCTGGAGCGAGACCACGCCAAAACAAAATGTACTGGGGTAACAGAGCTTGGCTTGGTGCAGCTGACGCGCAAGCGTACTCGCGAAAGTCTAGAGCAGACGCTTTGCGAAGCATGCCCCACCTGTAGTGGACGCGGTACGCTTAAGACGCCTGAAACTATCTGCTATGAGATTTTTCGCGAGATACTTCGCGAAGAGAGGGCTTACAGCGCGGAAACCTATATGGTGCTTGCGTCTCAACCAGTGGTTGATCGCTTGTTGGACGAAGAGTCAGCGGCGGTGGCTGACCTTGAAATGTTTATTAATAAAACAATTCGCTTTCAAGTCGAGCAGCATTATTCCCAAGAACAGTACGATATTGTACTGATGTAATGATAGCGCGACGTATGTTTCTTCGATGGTGTTTAGTAGCCTGTGCCAGCCTGCTCGCTAGTCTGGCAGTGCTACTACTGCTTGTACGTTTGTTGATTAGCCAGTCCAGCCTATTAACGCCGAAGATTGAAGCGCTGCTCGAAGCGCGTGTCGGTGTGCCTGTCAGTATAGAGCACCTCTCACTATCGTTGGCACGTAGCGATATTATATTGCGCCTAGAGGGCGTGCATACTGCAACGCCTGATGGTCAGCCATTGGCGTCTCTTGAAAATGCACTGTTACGGCTTGATGGTTGGGCCACCCTCACCAATGTCGCCCCTATTTTTAATGACGCGCGTATTGCGGGTCTGGAGTTTCACCTCTACCAACAGGAGGACACGGTGTGGGGTTGGCCCGCTCCCGCTGAATTGCCTGAGGTTGTGGCAGACGAGCCAAGCGTGGATTTAGCCACGCTGGATGCCTGGGCAGGCCTGATTCTTCGCCAACGATTGTGGGTAGATAACACGCAATTGGTTCTGCATGGCAAGCAGCAAACGGTCACCTTGCATGCACCTGCGTTATTACTTAATGGTGATGAACGCCGGACACGCCTTGAGGGGGCCGTTCATGTCGTAGAGTCTCAAAGGCGAGAGGAGAACGGGCTGCCCGCTATTAAGATGAATGTGGAGATGCAGCCTGGACAGCAGGGGTTTCGTGATTTCTCTGCGGCGCTTCAGCTAGACATGCAGCTAGATCACTTGGTAGCGCTAGCGGCCGTCTTGCGTTCAGATAATATGCCAGTGTTAGAGCAAGCTGGGGGTGAGGTGAAACTGTGGGGCCGTTGGCACGCTGGGCGTCTTGATGAAGCCCGCTTGGCGGTGGATATCCCAGAGCTAACGTTACGCCATGACATTCAATATGCCGTGTTAAGGGACATTCAAGCCGATGGCATTTGGCAGCGCGACGGCGATGGTGGTGAAGCATGGCTGACTGGCAATGCTGAAAACGTCGAGTGGGCACAGCCTGATGACGGTAGCACAGGTCCTGCGTTGCCTAGGCATTGGTATTTGTCGCATCAGCCTGATGTCTGGGAGCTTCGAACCAGTACGTTTGAGTTATCGTCGTTGGCCGCCTGGCGTGATTACATCTTGTTGCCTGAGTCGCTTACCCGAGTATTGCAAACGCTCTCCCCGAGTGGCCAGGTACTTGGCTTGCGACTCGGTCAGCATGAAGGTCAATGGGGCGTGGACGCTGCGCTGACAAACGTGGCGGTGCTGCCTTGGGAAAAGGCGCCAGGGGGTGGGCCGTTAGATGCTTGGGTGCAGGCCAGGGATTTGCGTGGCAGGGTCACCTTTAACAGCGCAGGCAGAACCTCGCTCAACTTCCCAGAACTGTTTGAGTCTCCCATGTATTTGAGCCATGCCGAGGGCGTGGTGGAGTGGGTCTACAGTGGCCCCAATACGATGATTAGCGGTAGAGACCTGGACGTGAAATGGGAGGGGGCTGAGATAAGCGGTGGCTTCGGGCTGATTGCTAGTGAGCAAGGTGGGCAATTTGGTCTTGATATTGAGTTTGCCAATGTTGATGCCCTTAATCATCCGCTCTCCCAGTGGCTACCTATCAAGGTATTTGAACCAGAGCTTCAAGAGTGGCTGTCAACAGATATAGCAGGCTATGTGCCTAAGGGCTCACTGAGGCTGAGTCTCCCTCTTACCGAGCATCAGTCGGCAGAGCAACTCTCCGCTACGTTGGAGTTAGCAGTGACCCAAGGGCGTCTGCCTATTGCACCAGAATGGCCAAGCCTGGACGATATAGAAGGTACGCTGGTTTGGAAAGACCAGGTGCTGGAAGCCCAGGTTGAGCATGCGCAGAGCCATGGCGTAGAAGTGTCTAATGGTGTTGTCACTTTGGCCAACGAAATACTCGATCTCTCTGGCCAGTTAAGTAGTACCGGCGACTCATTAACTGATTTCTTGCAGTCAATACCTGATATAGATGTGTCCCTACTGAAAGCAGTTCGCGCTGATGGGCAAGTCGAGGGGGATGTTGCTTTATCGCTGCCGCTTAGTGCTCCTGAATCCTTGCAGCTAGAGATTAACGCTCGACCGCGCTTTTCGACACTCACTTATCAGCCGATGGCACTGCCTCTGAAAGATGTTCAGGGGGAAGTAACCTGGCAGCAGGATGGCGAGAAAAGTACTTTACTTGGCAACCTCACAAGTCAGCTGTTAGGAAACCGTGTTGAAGCAGATATCAATGTCCCAGAAGAGGGTATTGCACTTCGCGGTGGCATTGATGCCGCGGCACTGTTTCGTCTGGCAGATATCCCTGTCGAGCAAGCTCGCCAAGTGTTGGAAGGCAGTACCCAATGGCGTGGCAAGATTAATCTTGAGCCATCACCTTCGATAACGCTTGAAAGCCAATTAGTCGGTATTACTAGCCGCCTGCCTGCCCCATTTGCGAAATCCGCTGAGCAGTCTTGGCATTGGCAATTGCATGCTGATATAGAACGTGGCCGTTTAGCCACTCAGTTAGCAGATATCGCAGACGCACGAGTACAGCAGTTGCCTAATGGAGAGTTGGCTGGTGAGCTGACGCTCGGAAGTAGCAACGCATCGGCAGGGTGGTCAACGCAACCTGGTTGGAGGGTCGCAGCGCATGTTGCAACACTTTCCCCTGTTGCGTGGCAAGAAGCGCTTTCGTCATTGAGTCCAACAACATCTTCAGGCAACAGTCTCACGGGTACGCCTATATCCGTCATGCTCAGTACTGCCTGTCTGCAATATAGGGATGAATGTTTTGGCGCTTTAGAAGCGTCTGGCAATATCGAAGGACAGCGCTTAGCCATGCAGCTTAATGGGGATCTAGTGTCTGGTCGTGTAACGTATCAGCCTAACAGTGCGTTGCCGCTTGATATTGCTATTATGTCGCTGGCGGTAGACCGTTTATTTGATTTTCCTGCCGCTGAGCATGATAGCAGTGCGCCTGCTCCTAACTCGTGGGTAGATGCGGTAGAAACTCAGTATGCTCTCCCTGTGGCGATGCCTGAGTGGTTGGGGAAATTACCTAACGGCAGGCTGCGGCTGGCAGATATTAGCCTAGGTGAACGCCGTTTTGGGCCACTCACCGCTTATTGGCAAACGGAAGGGCAACGCTTTACCCTATCGCCTGTCGGTTTGACCTTGGGGCAGCTATCTGCGCGTGGGGAGTTGGTTTGGGAAGGCAATGCAATCAATAGCCAGACACGCGCCGATATTACGATACGAGGTGGAGATGTAGGCACGGCATTAGAACGCCTGAATCAGCCTGTTGCTATGCGCAGCCGAACCACGAATGTTAGCGCAGCGCTTGCATGGCCTGGAGCGCCTTGGCAGTTTGCCTTAAGTCGGGCGGGTGGCGATATCAGTACCGATATACGTGACGGACGATTCGTTACCTTGGAATCCACACCCGCACGTCTTGTGGGGCTTCTTAATTTTGACAATATTCTGCGCCGTTTGCGTTTCGACTTTTCCGACATGACAGGTCAGGGAACCGCATTTGATAGAGTTCATGGGGTAGCAGATGTCGCCGAAGGTCAGCTAGTGCTGCGGGGACCATTAAAAATAGAGGCGCCCGCCACATCGTTAACCCTGACAGGTAGCGTTAATCTGATGCGCCGTGAACTCGATCAGCGGCTTGGCGTCACACTACCCATCAGCCAAAGCTTGCCCATTGCTGCCATCGCCGTTGGCGCGCCTGTTGTAGGGGGAGCCCTGTTTATTGCAGATCAGCTATTTGGCAACGTGCTTGACCGAGCAACCACTATTCATTATCGCGTGCGGGGTCCCTGGACTTCGCCGCAGATTACTTTAGAAGGCTCTCAATGACCGCATATAAGAGCGATTTAGATACCGCTGTTTCCATTTTGTTAACGCCGAGTGGTCTTGACCTGGATGCTCTGGACACGGGGTTATCCTATGCCCTGGGCGGTGGTATTGATTACGCAGACCTCTACTTTCAGCGTACTTGGGAAGAAGGCTGGGTGTTGGAAGATGGCGAAGTAAAAGAGGCCAGCTATAACATCGATGGCGGTGTTGGGGTGCGCTCATTAGCCGGTGAAAAGACGGGCTTTGCCTATTCAAACCAGATTACCGCTGATGCATTGATGGATACTGGCCGCACAGCAGCAGGTATCGTGCGTAGTGGTAAGCATCTCACTGGCCAGCCGATTATAACGGTCAGCGCTGCTGCCCGTTATGCAGGCATTGACCCTTTGGCAGGCCTAACAGCCGAAGAAAAAGTGGCCATGCTGAAAGAGGCTGACCGTGCAGCTCGTGCAGCGGATCCCAGTGTCAGTCAGGTAAGCGCTTCTTTGTCAGGTACTTATGAAGTGGTTCTAGTAAGAGCGAGCGATGGCACCTTGGCGGCAGATATCCGCCCATTAGTGCGATTTAACGTCAGCGTGATTGCGGTAAAAAATGGCCGTCGTGAGCGTGGTAGTGCAGGTGGCGGTGGCCGCTACTCGATGGCTAGGCTGCGGGATGAAAACGTGTCCGAGCGTTACGCCAAAGAGGCTGTTCGCCAAGCCTTGGTCAATTTAGAGGCGGTGGATGCGCCAGCCGGGAAAATGCCTGTTGTGCTCGGTGCTGGTTGGCCGGGTATTCTTCTTCATGAGGCAGTCGGCCATGGGCTGGAGGGTGACTTTAACAGGAAAGGTAGCTCCGCCTTTGCAGGGTGTATGGGACAACGTGTTGCAGCAAAAGGCGTCACCGTGGTGGACGATGCCACAGTGGCTGACTGCCGCGGCTCGTTAAGTGTGGACGATGAAGGCACACCTGGGCAGTACACGCCATTGATTGAAGATGGCATTCTAACGGGGTACATGCAGGACAAACTGAACGCCCGCTTAATGAACATGGCACCGACCGGCAATGCGCGGCGTGAATCTTATGCACACTTGCCGATGCCGCGCATGACCAATACCGTCATGTTGGCAGGTCAGGATGAGCCAGCTGACATTATCAAAAGCGTTAAACGCGGCATTTACGCGGTTAGTTTTGGCGGCGGTCAGGTTGATATTACGTCAGGTAAGTTCGTGTTTTCAGCCAGCGAAGCCTACCTCATTGAAGACGGTAAAATTACCGCGCCGGTGAAAGGAGCCACTTTAATTGGTAATGGTCCAGAAGCCATGGGGCACGTTTCAATGATTGGGCACGACATGGCGATGGATACGGGTATTGGTGTATGTGGCAAAGAAGGGCAGGGCGTGCCGGTAGGCGTTGGTCAGCCCACCCTGAAGCTGGATGAGCTGACCGTGGGCGGCACCCAGTCTTGAGGAGGCTAAAGAGCCAGCGTATCGCGCAAGTGTTTAAATAGTTTGCGTGAACTGGTTGGTGGTTTGCCTTGCTCGCGCTCTTTGCGTGCATTACGAACCAGCTGGCGCAGCGCTTGGCGATCACCGTTAGGGTATTCGTCCATAAATAAGTCAACGGCGCTGTCCCCTTCATCGACTAAGCGGTCGCGCCATTTTTCAAGTCGATGAAAGGCGTGATCACGCTGCTCTTTTTCCTGCTCGATAGCGTCGAAAACGCTCTGGATGGCGACAAGATCCTCTTTACGGATGAGCTTGCCCACATACTGCATATGGCGACGGCGCCCTTCATGTGAGCGAATACGCGCGGTTTCCTCAATGGCACGGAGCATGTCGTCAGAGAGAGGAAACTTTGCGCGTTCAGCAGGGTTCATGGCAATTAGTGTTTCGCCAAGTGCCTGAAGGGCATGCATTTCTCTTTTTAGCTGAGACTTGCTGGGGCGCTCTTCCTGTTCGTCGTTTTCGAAGGGCTCGGGGCGTTGCTTAGGCATACTAGAACTCACTGATTAGTTTCGTTTGCAGCATTATATCAGGCTGCGACCACAACATTGATTCGCCAATGCGATTCAGGCGAAAAGGAGGCCAATATGGCACAAGCATTTGATGCGGCGGCCCAGCAGGCACTGTTAACGCAGCGTGCAGAAGAAGCGTTGGCGCTGGCTAAACAAGTAGGTGCAGACGCTGCTGAAGTAGGTGCCAGCGTAGATCAAGGGCTGGGTGTTAGCGTGCGCCTCGGCGAGGTGGAAACGGTTGAGCTTTCCCGAGATCAAGGTATTGCTGTGACGCTTTATGTTGGTCAGCGCAAAGGTAGTGCCTCATCAACGGATGCCAGCAGTGCATCCATTAAAGCGGCAGTAGAAAAAGCGTTGGCGATTGCCCGCTATACGGGGGAAGACCCCGCCGCAGGATTGGCGGATGCATCATTGATGGCAACCGATCTTCCTGACCTAAAAGTACATCACCCTTGGCTATTGACCACCGATGAAGCAATTGATCTAGCGCTAGCCTGTGAGCAGGCTGGACGTGATGTGGCGGGCATTCATCAGTCGGAAGGCGCGTCGCTGTCCAGCGGAGAAGGCGTGCGTGTTTACGCCAACAGTCATGGTTTCTTGGGTACGCAGAAGGGTAGCAGCCATTCGCTTTCGTGCATGCTGATCGCCCAGGATGAGAAGGGTATGCAGCGCGATTTTGACTACACCTCCTCGCGCAACCCCGCTATGCTTCGTGCCCCTGCTGCTGTAGGACGTGAAGCCGCATCACGCACCTTACGACGGTTAGGTGCTCAACGGCCTCCAACCGGTACCTTTCCGGTGCTATTTGACCCGTCACTTTCCAGTGGTTTGATTGGCCACTTGATGGGGGCATTGGCAGGTGGTGCACTTTATCGAGAAGCTTCTTTCCTATGTGATCGGCTGGGAAGCCCGCTATTTCCGGATTGGTTCGGTTTAGAGGAGCGGCCAATGGAGGTCGGCGCAACGGCCAGCTCGCCGTTTGATGCTGAAGGTGTGCAAACGCGTGATAACCGCTTTATTGAAAAGGGGAGCGTCGCCAGCTATATGCTATCGGCCTATAGCGCTCGTCGTTTAGGGATGCAGAGCACTGGCAATGCAGGTGGTGCGCGTAACCTTCGTTTACAGGCACCATTGACTCAGCGTGATGCGTTACTGAAGCAAATGGGACGCGGTATTTGGGTAACTGAGCTTATGGGGCAAGGCGTCAACGGGGTTACCGGGGATTACTCGCGAGGTGCCGCTGGTTTTTGGGTTGAGAATGGTGAAGTGCAGTACCCTATTGAAGAGTTCACTATCGCGGGCAACTTGAACACGATGTTTGCTGGTTTGATTGGCGTAGGTGATGATATTGATACCCGCGGCAGTATCCACACGGGTAGCTGGTTAATTGATGCGATGACAGTGGCTGGCAGCTGATCTACCCTACAGCTCTTCATCAAAGCGTGCTGCGAACAGCGCTTCGATAGCCTCTAAAGCCTGTTCGGCATCACTGCCTTCGGCAACGACTCTTAGCTCAGTACCGCATGGAGCTGCTAACATCAAAAGTGACATGATGTTAGCAGCATCAGCCATCTGCTGCTGCTTGTATACATGGATGTTAGCTGAAAACTGTTGGCCACACTTGACCAGTTTAGTGGCCGCGCGGGCATGAAGGCCACGCTGATTGGTGAGTGTTAACGTTCTTTCTGGCACCCTGGTTCCTTTTTGCCGAGTGGGTCGTAGCTAGCGTTGCTGGCTCGCTATGCTTGAGGTGTGTGTTGCGAAGGTGTACATGGCTCTGCTGGCTGTTCACTAAGCGTATATTGTAACCCTAGCTCCCGATGTCGAAGTTGTACTTCGCCCGCGAGTTTAACGAGTTTTTGTGCCAGCTGTTCAACCATAAAAACAGATCGATGTTGGCCGCCTGTACAACCAATAGCCACGGTCATATAGCTACGTTGACTATTTTGATAGGCAGGTAGCCACTTCTCCAGCCATGTTTGAATATCATTGCTCATTACTTCCACCATCGGGTAGCCGCTTAAAAAAGTAATGATATTGGTGTCACGTCCTGTGTATTGGCGCAGAGTCGGATCCCAGTACGGGTTAGGCAGACAGCGTACGTCGAACACAAGATCAGCATCGAGAGGGACACCGCGCTTATAGCCAAATGATTCGAATGTCAGTGTGAGCTGATCTTTGCGGTGCTGTGCGACCTGGTCAGTAATGCGGCGGCGCAGGTCATGAACCGAAAGGCGCGACGTGTCGATCATCAAGTCAGCAAGATCGCGTATTTCGAGTAGCGTCTCTTCTTCCTTATTGATCGCTTCTTCAAGCGTCATATCGCTATCCCGTGTAAGGGGATGGCGTCGCCGCGTTGCCGAATAACGCTCCAAAAGAATACGGGCGTCAGTCGTTAGGTAGACAACCTGAAGACGAATTTCCCGTTCACGAAGCGCTTCAAGAAATGTCGGCAGCTGTTTAAGGGCCGTTGGTAAATTACGCGCGTCGATGCTGACCGCTAACTGCGTGCGATCCCCTTGCTCCCGTAATTCGTCGATGAGTGAGCCCAGTAGCATGGCGGGCAAGTTGTCGATGGCATAGTATCCAAGATCTTCTAACGCTTGTAAGGCGATAGATTTACCGGACCCTGAGCGGCCGCTAATGATCACCAGTTGCATAGAAATTCTCTGGGCTTGCCAATTAAAAAATTAGATGAGCTAAAGGATAGCGGGTCGCAATATCTTGTCGAAAATGAAGCAAGCTATTGTGAAGCGAGTTGCTCACGGATTTTTGACGTTAAAAAATCTAGCAACTCCCGCTGGCTAGCTGCCTTACGGAGCTGCTGGCGTGTATCGACATTATTCATGATAGATGCCACTTGCCCGAGTAGTGCTAGATGAGTGTCATCTGCTTCTTCTGGTACCAGTAGAACAAAGACGAGATCAACTGGGTCGCCATCAATAGCATCAAAGTCGACAGGCTCTGCAAGTTTTAAAAAACCAGCAATGGGTGAGCTGCAGTGAGGGCTTCGGGCATGAGGGATAGCAACCCCGTTGCCTATCCCTGTGCTGCCGAGACGTTCGCGACCAATCAGTCTGCTAAATACTTCTTGGCTATCAAGGCTTGGCGTGTTTTGAGCAATAAAGGTGCTGAAAAACTCCAGCACCCGTTTTTTGCTGCCCCCGGGTACGTCATACAAAACGCGCTCCGGGGGGAGGATAGTTTCCAACGACATTGATTTAACGCACGCCAGCGCCTTGGGCGCGAGCTTGTGCTTTTTCCTTATGTTTAACGAGCTGGCGATCAATTTTGTCTGCTAATGCATCAATCGCGGCATACATATCATTATCTAATGCATCTGCATGGAGGTCTGCCCCTGCAGCATGCAGAGTGCAGGCAGCTTGCTGGCGCTCCTTCTCAACAGATAAGGTGACTTGTACGGTAGTAATGTTGTCGTAATGGCGCTCAACGCGCTCCAACTTCTCATTGACGTAGTCACGCAAGGCGTCAGTCAGTTCTACGTGATGACCAGTGATATTAACTTGCATTGACGTGCTCCTTATCCATCGGACTGTACTTCGATTGTAACCCTTTTTACGCTATTGCAAAGCCCTTAAACCGAGTTTGTTCCAGAACCGTTGTTTTACTAACGCAAACGGCGCCGCTCGCTCGAAGAGGGGATGCCCATTGACTCACGATATTTGGCCACTGTCCGGCGTGCAACATTGACCCCACTCTCTTCTAAAAGCGTTACCAGACGGCTGTCTGACAGTGGTTTGCCTGGCGGCTCATCTTGAACCAACTTCTTAATTCGTGCGCGAATAGCGGTACTTGAGTGGCTATCGCCACCATCTTGTCCAGTGACGTGACTGGAGAAGAAATATTTCAGCTCAAAAACACCTCGCGGCGTATGAATGTACTTTTGAGTGGTTACTCGGGAAATAGTGGATTCATGCATCTCCACAGCTTCGGCAATATCGGCAAGAATCAATGGTTTCATGGCCTCTTCACCGTGCTCTAAAAAGCCAATTTGTCGCGCAATGATTTCTCGACCAACGCGTAGTAGCGTATCGTTTCGGCTAGACAAACTCTTGATCAGCCAGCGTGCTTCTTGGAGATGCTCTTTTAAAAACTGATTATCTTGGCTTTTGTCGGCGCGTTTGATAAGGCTTGCGTAATCCGGCTGTATGCGTAGCCGAGGCAGTGCTTCCGGGTTTAGTTCTAGGTGCCAGCCTTCATTGTCGTGCCGTACTACTAAATCAGGCGTTACATAGCTGTCATCGGTGGTGCCAAAGGCACTGCCCGGGCGTGGATCGAGGCTTCGGATCAAGCGGATAACATCGTCGAGCTGTTCATCATCCAGGCTTAAACGCCGTTTTAACAAACGGGTATCATCTTTACCGAGGGCTTCGAGGAACTGGCGCACCAACCTTTTGGCTGGCATGAGCAACGGTGTTGCTTCTGGTAAAGCAGCCAGTTGCAGCATTAGGCATTCACGCAGGTCGCGAGCAAATACACCAGTGGGTTCGAACTGTTGTAGGCGCAGTAGCGTGGTTTCAACCTCACGCTGGCTCAGACCTTCGTGCCCTTGGGATTTTAAACCTTCACGAATGTCATTAAGCGGCTGGGTAAGGTAGCCGTTGGCGTCTAGTGCATCAATGAGGCTTTCGG
Organism: Vreelandella zhaodongensis; assembly: GCF_013415115.1. GTDB lineage: Bacteria > Pseudomonadota > Gammaproteobacteria > Pseudomonadales > Halomonadaceae > Vreelandella > Vreelandella zhaodongensis. The sequence goes on from NZ_JACCDD010000001.1 coordinate 267,964, forward strand.
CAATGGCGTGATCGCGAGGTGTGAAATCGGTCATGGCAAGTTGCCAGAGCAGGTGGCTGTGTAGGCTTTGGCCTGCAGCCTGGCGTTCAAAATCAGGACCTTCACTACTGCTGCCGCTGTAATTTCCCATGTCCTGGTAAGTGTCAGACCAATCACTGTCAACAGAGAGTTCGTTAGGAATACTGTCAGACCATTCTGCTTCCTGTGGCTCGCTGACCGCTTGTTCACCAAACTCATCCTCTTGCTCAAGCATGGGGTTGGCGTCGAGGGCTTGCTGAATTTCTTGACGGAGGTCCAGCGTCGATAGCTGTAGCAAGGCGATGGCTTGCTGCAGCTGAGGAGTCATGGTCAGCTGTGTACCGATACGCAATTGAAGAGAAGCTTTCATGACCATCTGAGAACCACTCGTTAATCAGAAAGCTTCACCCTAGTGCGAGTTATGGCTTGGTGCAAGTGCAATAAGCATGCCATTAGCACTATTTTTTTTGCAGGTGCCTGTTTACAGGCGAAAATCAGCGCCTAAATACACGTCTCTGACTTTTTGGTTATTAAGGATTTCCTGGGGCTTGCCGCTAGCAATGATGTGACCGTCGCCAACAATGTAGGCAATGTCACAAATATCCAGCGTTTCGCGAACATTGTGGTCGGTGATTAGGACGCCGATATGACGCTTTTTAAGTGCGCGAATAATCGTTTTAATATCGCCTACAGAAATAGGGTCAACGCCTGCAAATGGCTCATCAAGTAATATGAACGCCGGCTCAGTGGCGAGCGAGCGGGCAATCTCAACACGTCTGCGTTCTCCGCCGGAAAGGCTCATGCCGAGATTGTCACGAATATGCGTAATGTGAAAATCTTCTAGCAAAGATTCAAGGCGTTTCTCTCGAGCGCTGCGGTCTAGCCCTTTGCGAGTTTCCAGTATGGCCATGATGTTGTCAGCGACGGATAGCTTGCGAAAAATCGACGCTTCCTGTGGTAAATACCCAATGCCAGCAATGGCACGTTCGTGCATGGGCGCGCGCGTTAGGTCGACCTCATCAATGCCTACTTTTCCAGCATCAGATTTTACCAAGCCGACAATCATATAAAATGAGGTTGTTTTCCCTGCACCATTAGGCCCTAACAGGCCTACAACACTCCCTTGGGTAATTTCTAGGTTGATATCCTTAACCACTCGGCGGCGCTTATAGCTTTTGGCTAGGTGGTGGGCATACAGCGTTTTTAACTTGGCTGGGGCAGCGGTATCAGGTGTCTGTGATGTCGTGGTTTGTGTTGATGTCATGGTGGGTGTTGTCACGGAGAGTCGCTCCCTACTGTTCCGGCTGAAGAGTCATCCGAATACGCTGAGGTTCGCTACCACTCACATCAGAGCGTGCCTGAACAACTTCTCGGTCAATAAAGTACTCTAAGCGGCCGCCCTGAAAGCGGTCACCTTGCTGGGTTAATTCGGCTTGATCAATCAGTTCTACACGTCGTTCAGCGACATGATAAATGATTCTTCTGGCCCAACCTTCCATGGGAGTTGATTGGCCTTCTAATTGGTTACGTAAGTAGGCTCGCTCACCGGTTGCGATGGCGCGCGACAGTTCGCCAGCATCGTTGCGCTGAATTTCAACGCGTTCGCCGCGAAGTTGCATGTTGCCCTGGCGAATCTCGACGTTGCCTGAATACACGGCAGTGCCTGCCCGTTGGTCCAGGTCTAGCTGGTCAGCTTCTACTTCAACCGGTGCTTGGCTTTGTGCCAATGCGGGCACTGCCAGTGCCACTGCAGATAGCGGAATCGTTAAAGCAAACAGAGCATTACGAATCAAAGCATTCATCGCGCCTCCTGGTGGGAGCGAGTGGCAGGCGGATGAACGCCGCGCACGTTGTTAGTTAAGCGGACTTGACTGTTATCCAGCCATACATCCATACGTGATGCGTCGATGCGCTGAGGAGGCTGCTGCAGCACGGCAGGAGCTTCGCTCCAGGCATGACGTGTCATGCCATCATAGCGTAATAATTCGGTATCTAACTGCCAACCCTCGTCGGGAGCCAATAGCTGTGCAGAGCCAGCTAATGTCAGCGCCTGGGTATCTGTGTTTAGCGTGCCTGTGTCGGCAGTCGCTAGCCACTGGCGCTGTTCACTATCGAAAAGCACGGCACGTGGGGATGTGAGGTCAGTGATAGCAGTCTGGGGGGTGTACACCAAGTGCGACGTCACCAACGACTGTTTTATCGCGCCGGTTTCCCCGAATAAGGTGATTTCTGCGTTTTCCAGCACATGGCCGGGCTCCTGGGCCATGGCGTCAGGGTCAACTACCTGATCTCTAGGTCCGCGTGGATCCAGCCATACTAGAAAGCCACCCAACGCAACGACCATGCCTGTCAGCCAGATGCGTTTTTTAACTCGGGAACGCATTACGACTGGCCGTGTAAGTACGTGTCGAGTACGGCATCCCAGTGGCCTTGCGACATGAGCAGCGTGTCGCAAATTTCACGCACAGCGCCGTGGCCGCCAAGGCGTTCCGTTATCCAGTCGGCATGGGTGTGCATGTAGTCAGGTGCGTTAGGTACGGTGATGCCAACGCCTGCGCGCTTAATAGCAGCAAGGTCGGGTAGGTCGTCACCGCAGTAGGCAACTTGCTCTAGGCTGATGTCTAGCCGCTGGCAGAGCGCTCGCAGGGTAGTGAGCTTGTCTTCGCAGCCTTGGTGCACGTGAGCGATACCTAAGGCAGCGGCACGCTGGCTAACCATGGGAGAGTCGCGCCCTGTAATAAGGGCGACATGAACGCCAACACGCTTTAATAATTTAAGGCCGTGGCCGTCCTGGGTATGAAATGCTTTGATTTCGATACCGTCGGCTTGAAAATACAGGCGGCCGTCAGTCAGTACACCATCGACATCGATAGCCAGCAGTTTTACGCGGCGAAGTCGGTCTTGTAGAGCGTCAGGTAGGGCCATAAAACCTCCGTTTGTCAGAGTAGAAAATTATATTACGCCGCTGGCGAGCAAGTCGTGCATGTGCAGCGCGCCAATGGGGCGCTGTTGTGCATCGACAACGGCCAGTGCGGTAATGCGACTGTCTTCCATAATGCGTACGGCTTCCGCGGCCAATACGTCCGGCCCAATACGTTTTCCGGGGCGGGTCATAACATCATCTACCCGTACACCCCGCAGATCATGAAATTGGTCTAGCGTTCGACGAAGATCGCCATCGGTATATACACCGGCAAGGCGACCATCACTGTCAACTACACAGGTAAAGCCGAGGCCTTGGCGGGTGATTTCTAACAACGCATCTCGAAGCGGGCTGCCAAGTGCAACTTGTGGAAGCCGTGAGCCATCGTGCATTAGGTCTTTAACCCGCAGTAGTAGGCGTTTGCCTAAGCTGCCCCCTGGGTGTGAAAGGGCGAAGTCTTCAGCGGTAAATCCCCGTGCTTCTAGCAGAGCAACAGCTAGAGCGTCTCCCAGAGCAAGCGCGGCAGTGGTTGAGCTCGTCGGCGCTAAATCAAGCGGGCATGCTTCGCGTTCAACGCCGCTATTAAGGTGTGCATCAGCGTGTTTTGCCAGCGTTGAGCCAGGGCGCCCCGTCATACTGACAAGTGGCGTGCCTAGGCGTTTAAGCAGTGGGAGTAGTGCGGTGACTTCGGCGGTTTCTCCCGAGTTGGACAGTGCTAACACGACATCAGTACGGGTGATCATGCCGAGGTCGCCATGGCTAGCTTCGCCGGGGTGAACGAAAAAAGCAGGTGTGCCAGTGCTTGCCAATGTGGCTGCCAGCTTACCCGCAATATGCCCCGATTTTCCCATGCCGGTAACTACGACACGGCCTTGGCATGCCAGGATTAGTTCGCAGGCGTGGTCAAAGCTTTCATCAAGCTTGGCTTGCAGACCGCCGATAGCGGCTTGCTCAATTTGCAAGGTGCGCAGCGCACTTTCACGCAATTTGCTGGGTGTAGAGAGTGGCTGGCGCATGGGCAGTCTCATTCTTATCAACGGTCAAAAGTAGGTTAGTAAGAATAACATCTTGACGCGGTTTGTAGGTAAGCCTCGAAGGGCAAAGCGGCTTAAACGTTGTGTTACCAAGCTAAGCCACCATTTCAGCAGCGACGATTAGGGCGACTATTACTGTGGGTAGCGTTAGGATACGATGTTCGATAATATTTCGAAAACACTGTTTTTTAAAACGCTCCGATACGCATGCAATCAATGCTATGTCTGCCGCAATAAAACGACAATGAAGGTTATTCAGCCCATGACAGATGTTCCCTTCATAGAAATTGAAGATTTGTACTTCTCGCGAGGCGACCACGAGATTTTCCGTGGCATTAACATGACGATTCCTCGCGGGAAGGTAACGGCTATCATGGGGCCAAGCGGTACCGGGAAAACAACGCTTCTAAAGTTGATTGGTGGCCAGCTTACGCCGGATCGTGGCCGAGTCAGGATTGATGGTCAGGATGTGCATCGCCTTTCACGCAAAGCACTATTCACGCTACGTAAACGAATGGGCATGTTGTTTCAGAGCGGCGCGCTTTTTTCAGACTTGGATGTGTACGAAAATGTGGCATTCCCCTTACGTGTGCACACGAACCTCCCTGATCCTATGGTACGCGACCTTGTGATGCTGAAGCTTCAGGCGGTTGGATTGCGGGGGGCAAGGAATTTGTCGCCTGCTGAGCTTTCTGGCGGCATGGCAAGGCGTGTTGCGTTAGCGAGAGCGGTGGCGCTTGACCCAGAGCTAATCCTCTACGATGAGCCCTTTGTTGGACAGGATCCCATTTCCATGGGTGTGCTTGTGCAGTTAATCAAGCGGCTTAACCAAGCGCTGGCGCTCACCTCGGTTATCGTGTCACACGATATAAAAGAGACCCTCAGTATCGCAGACTATCTGTATCTTATTGCCGATGGGCAAGTGGTGGCGTACGGCACTCCACATACGTTAGACGCGAACCAAGATCCTCGGGTAAGCCAGTTTATTCATGGCGAGCCAGATGGGCCGGTACCGTTTCACTATCCCGCCGAGACATTTTATCGCGATATTTTGGGCCAAGCATCTGCAGTGAAGGCACGTTAAATGCAATCAAACATTAAATATAGCGCTGCACGCATTGCCCGACTGGGGCGCAAAGGGTGTGACACCATGGAGTCGCTGGGGCGCGCAGGCATCTTTTTAGCGCAGTCTGCAGTGGGCGTGCCTTCACGGGAAGGCTGGTCTCTGTGGCTACGGCAAATGCACTTTGTGGGCGTTTTATCGCTTGCCATTGTACTGGTCTCTGGGCTGTTTATTGGCATGGTGCTGGCGCTGCAGGGGTACACTATTTTAGTGGACTTCGGAGCAGAGCAGGCGCTGGGGCAAATGGTGGCACTTTCGCTGCTGCGGGAGTTAGCGCCGGTAGTGGCGGCACTGCTGTTTGCAGGGCGCGCAGGCTCAGCATTAACGGCAGAGATTGGCCTTATGAAGGCAACCGAGCAGCTTACCAGTATGGAGATGATCGGTGTTGACCCGCTCCGTCGCGTGGTGGCCCCCAGGTTGTGGGCAGGGTTCGTCTCACTCCCGATCCTTACCATTGGCTTTAGCGTGGTGGGTATTTGGGGGGGGTACTTGGTAGGCGTGGAATGGCTGGGTGTCTTTGAGGGCTCTTATTGGAGCAATATGCAGGCTAGCGTGTCGTTTATTAATGATATTGGCAATGGCATCATCAAAAGCTTGGTATTTGCGCTAGTGGTTACTTGGATAGCGGTGTTTCAGGGGTACGACCTGGTGCCTACGTCTGAAGGTATCTCCCGTGCCACAACGCGCACGGTGGTGTATTCATCGCTTGCTGTTTTGGGGCTTGATTTTGTGTTAACCGCTGTCATGTTCGGCGGTCTTTGATAGGTGGAGCAGTTACATGAAGCGCAGTAAAACCATGGAGTTTGGTGTTGGCCTGTTTATGCTAGTGGGGATTTTGGGGCTTGTCTTCCTAGGCTTGCGTGTCAGTGGAATGACGCTCTCAGCGCCGTCAGACACATTTCGAGTTGAGGCCAACTTTTCCAATATTGGCGGATTGAAGCCGCGTGCTCGCGTCACAATGGCTGGTGTTACCGTTGGTAGAGTGGAGGCCATTGAGCTTGATCCTGAATGGTATGACGCACGGGTTGTACTACGCCTGAATAGTGATCTAGAAGGTCAGCTTTCCCGCGATACGACAGCTGCCATTTTGACGGCAGGTTTGCTGGGTGAGCAGTATATCGGCCTCAGTATTGGTGGTGACCCAGATGTACTAGAGGATGGAGACATTATTCGAGATACGCAGTCGGCGTTAGTGCTTGAAGAACTTATTCAGCAATTTATATCCAATATGGTAAGTAACTAGGCATGTTGGACTCTTTTTGTCGCAATGAGGTGGTTTCCATGAAACAAAATAGCGTGATGTTGATTCGTCAGTGGTTAGCTTTATTGGCGCTGGTGGCGATGTTTTTGCCCGTTGCTGCTCAGGCGCAGTCGAAGTCGCCTGAAGCATTGATCCGTGAAAATATTAATGAATTCATGCAGCAGCTTGATGGAAGGGAAGAGTACTACGCCAACAACCTTGATGAGCTAAAAGCGTTAGTCAACGATAGTTTGGATGAGGTGGCTGATTTTCGTTATATAGGTGCCAGCGTTATGGGCAGCTACTTCCGCAATGCCACCCCCGAACAGCGCAGCAGATTTGCCGATGTGTTTCGTCAAACGCTGATTGATACGTACACCCGTGGGCTGGTGACCTTCGACTATGATGAGATTCGTGTGCTGAGCGATCAACGAGGTCAGCGCCACGAAGATCAAGCGAGTGTCGATATGGAAGTCGTTGCCAATAATGGTCAGGTATACCCTGTCAGCTACAGCCTTCGGCTTTCTGACGGCGAGTGGAAGGTTGTCAATGTGATCGTTAATGGCATTAATCTAGGACTAACCTTCCGTAACCAGTTTGACCAGTCAATGCGCGAGAATAATCGGGACTATGATGCTGTTATTCGTAACTGGTCGCCTGAGATCGGTGTTGATGAGCTTGAACAAGGGGGCGATGCGTGACCGTATTGCTAGCCCAGCCCAACCTCTCTTTGACCGCACAATCGCATTCGCTGGTCATTAAAGGAGATGTGCACGTAAATGCAGCGGCCGAGGTGGCCGCTGCAGGCGTTAAATGGCTTAAGAAAGCTGCGTTAACTAACGTTGCTTTTGATTTCTCAGGTGTTACCAAGGCGAGTAGTGCAGCGATTAGCGTGTTATTTGAATGGTTGCGCGCCTGCCACTCCCAGGGAATTGTTGTCCAGTCTATTGCACTGTCAGCGCCACTGGAGCGTCTGGCGTCGCTAGCTGAGCTAGATGCATTGATAAAATCGCCCAACGCCGAAGCGTGAGCCGCTGTCGAGCATCGCCAAGTCCGCTGCTTTTCTTTATCATGCTCTCCTATTCTGAGTTATTTCGTTCATCTGACTATTTTAGATCCCAAAGGAGTTTTCTGTCCTATGCAACCCAACGAGGTAAAAGCACTGCTTGAATCCCGCATCAATGGGTGTGATTTTCATATCCAGGGTGAAGGCTGTAATTTTCAGGTGATTGCGGTAGGCGAAGCCTTTGAAGGTCTTTCTCCTGTCAAGCGGCAGCAGTTGGTTTACGCAGCGCTGAGCGAGGAAATTGCCTCGGGCGCACTTCACGCCATCAGTATTAAAACGTTTACTCCGACGCAGTGGCAAACTGCGTCGGCAAACGCTCAGTAACGGCTGCCTCCATGGATAAACTAATTATTACCGGCAATGGGTCGGTGGATGGTGAAGTGTGGGTCAGCGGTGCAAAGAATGCAGCGTTGCCGATTTTATGTGCGAGCCTGCTGGCCGATGGCCCTGTGATCATTGGTAATTTGCCCCACCTGCAAGACATCACGACTACCCTGGAGCTACTGGGGCGTATGGGTGTCGAGCCAGTGATGGGAGAAAAGCTTAGTATTCAGCTGGATGGCTCCCAAGTGACTCAGTGTCACGCCCCTTACGAGCTGGTCAAGAAGATGCGGGCTTCCATTCTGGTGCTTGGCCCGTTGTTGGCGCATTTCGGTAAAGCGGATGTATCCCTGCCGGGTGGTTGTGCAATAGGTTCTCGCCCTGTTGATTTGCATATTCGGGGTCTTGAGGCGATGGGTGCTGAGATTCGCGTCGAGTCAGGCTACATTCGCGCCCGTGTTGATGGGCGCCTGAAAGGTGCCACTATCTTTTTCGATACGGTAACGGTGACTGGCACTGAAAATCTGTTGATGGCGGCTACTCTCGCGGAAGGCACTACTATTCTTGAGAATGCAGCGCGTGAGCCAGAAATTGTCGATCTCGCAGAGTGCTTGATCAAGATGGGTGCCAATATTCGTGGTCATGGCACTGATACTATCGTGATCGAAGGCGTTGAATCACTACATGGCTGCGAGCATGATGTGATGCCTGACCGTATTGAAACGGGCACTTTTTTAGTGGCAGCTGCCATGACGGGGGGGCGTGTGAAGGTCAAGCGCACCCGCGCTGATATCTTAGAAGCTGTTCTGGCGAAGCTTGAAGAAGCGGGTGCCGAGATCACCAGTGGCGATGACTGGATAGCGCTGGACATGCACGGCAAGCGTCCTAAAGCCGTTAATATTCGCACGGCGCCTTACCCTGCTTTTCCCACCGATATGCAAGCACAATTTGTCGCAATGAATGCGGTAGCGGCCGGCCACTCACGGGTGGTTGAAACGATCTTTGAGAACCGTTTCATGCACGTCCAAGAGCTCAACCGAATGGGCGCAAATATTGTCCTTGAAGGCAATACGGCACTGATTGAAGGCGTAGAAAAGCTTTCTGGTGCGCCAGTCATGGCTACTGATCTTCGTGCGTCAGCTTCATTGGTGATCGCGGCAATGATGGCCGAGGGCGAAACCTTGGTAGACCGCATTTATCACATTGACCGTGGTTATGAGTGTATTGAGGAAAAATTACAGCTGCTGGGTGCGCGCATTCGCCGTATTCCTGGCTAAGCCATGTTATTAACCATTGGCCTGAACAATGAGTAAGCAACTGATCTTAGCCCTTTCAAAAGGGCGTATTTTGGACGAAACACTGCCACTGCTGGCAGATGCAGGGATAACCCCTGCAGAAGATTTGGGTAAAAGCCGTAAGCTGTTGTTTGATACCAATTTGCCAGATGTGAAGTTGGTTATCATTCGGGCAACCGATGTGCCGACCTATGTGCAGCTGGGGGCAGCAGACGTGGGAATCGCGGGCAAGGATGTGCTGCTTGAGCATGGAGCAGAGGGCTTATATGAGCCGCTAGACCTGGATATAGCACGTTGCAAACTGATGACGGCGGGTGTCACGGATCAGCCTCCGGCCACTGCGCGCCGCCGTGTTGCCACGAAGTTTGTCAATGTGGCTCGCCGCTATTACGCAGAGCAGGGCATTCAGGCAGAAGTCATCAAGTTATATGGTGCAATGGAGCTTGCACCCTTAATGAACTTAGCTGATGAGATTGTCGATATCGTCGATACCGGCAATACACTGCGCGCCAATGGCATGGAGCCCCGTGAGTTGATTGCCCATATCAGCACGCGCTTGGTGGTGAACAAAGCATCCATGACCATGAAGCATGACCGAATTAAGCCATTATTGGCTCGTTTAGAAAGTGCGGTTAAACAGCGCCAGACTCAGCCTATTGAATGACGCGAGGTTCATCATGAGCGATAAATCCACAGCCACTGTAGCTCGCCTTTCAACGACAGATGCGGCTTTTCATCAGCACCTGGATGTCTTGTTGGACTGGGAAGGAGTGTCTGATAAGGCAGTTCAGGCTCGCGTTGAAGAGATATTGGTGGACGTTAAGCAGCGTGGTGATCGTGCTGTTGTTGAGGCAACAAACCGCTTTGACCGTTTATCGGTTGAGCAGATGGATCAATTGCGTTTGTCACCTGAGCAATTAAAGCATGCATTTGATGGTTTGCCCGCTGAGCAGCGCGATGCACTAGCCGCCGCTGCTGAGCGTATTAAGCGCTACCATGAGCGCCAAAAGCCCAGCTCGTGGCAGTATGAAGAGGCTGACGGTACAGTGCTTGGCCAGAAGGTGACGCCGTTAGATCGCGCGGGTATATATGTGCCAGGTGGAAAGGCATCATACCCTTCGTCGGTATTGATGAACGCTATTCCTGCACATGTGGCGGGTGTCCGAGAGATAGTCATGGTGGTACCGACACCTGACGGTGTGTTGAACGATCTTGTATTAGCAGCTGCGCATTTAGCGGGTGTGGATTATGTGTTTACTATCGGCGGAGCTCAGGCGATTGCAGCGCTTGCTTATGGCACCGAAAGTGTACCAAGAGTCGATAAAATCGTGGGGCCCGGAAATATTTACGTGGCCACCGCGAAGCGCGCCGTATTTGGTCAAGTAGGCATCGACATGATTGCGGGTCCCTCCGAGATCATGGTGGTATCTGATGGGCAAACTGACCCCGATTGGCTGGCGATGGATTTGTTCTCCCAAGCTGAACACGATGAAGATGCGCAAGCGATCTTGGTCAGTTGGGACGCGGCTCACCTTGATGCGGTAGAAGCATCTATTGAACGGCTATTGCCAACGCTTGAAAGAGAAAAGATCGCACGTGCTTCGCTGCAACGACGTGGTGCGCTAATCTTGTGCCAGGATCAAGCCGAAGCCGTTGAAATGATCAATCGCGTTGCACCAGAACACCTCGAGCTTTCTGTCGAAGCTCCCGACCAGTGGCTTGATGGCATACGACACGCGGGTGCTATTTTCATGGGGCGTCACACATCAGAAGCATTAGGTGATTACTGTGCTGGGCCTAATCATGTACTGCCTACGTCTGGAACGGCTCGGTTTTCATCACCGCTGGGTGTTTATGACTTCCAAAAGCGCTCGTCGATTATTCACTGCTCGCCGCAGGGTGCCTCGGATCTTGGAAAAGTAGCGTCAGTGCTTGCTCGGGGAGAGTCTCTGACGGCTCACGCGCGTTCAGCTGAATATCGAATCAACGATTAATCGTGCCCCACTGGACAGCGCCGGCCTCCTCTGGAGGTATCTCAGAGTGGCTTTAGGAGCCGCTCTGAGATCGCGTTGGTGTTGGGCTGGTTGGTACGGGGCGCTCGCCAACTTCTAGCGTCATATCCATGCGCTCCCCACCGCGAACGATTGTGAGTGCTAGTTCTGTGCCTGGGGGTACCGATGCGATATCACTCATCGTCGCGCGAGCGTCTAAAATTACCTGTCCGCCAATGGAAAGTAACACGTCGCCCGGCTGGAGCCCTGCTTTAGCGGCTGGCCCATCTTCTACTACCCCAGCTACAATCACTCCTTGAGGTGTCCTCAGTCCGAATGAGGCGGCTAACTCCCGCGAGAGTGCCTGGGCTTCAATGCCTAACCAGCCGCGTATTACGCGACCGCGAGTGACAAGTTCATTCAGAATGCTATGGGCGAGGTTGGCAGGAATTGCAAAGCCAATCCCCTGAGAGCCACCTGACCGGGAAAATATGGCGGTATTGATGCCAACCAGCGCCCCATCAGGGTTAACCAGTGCGCCACCAGAGTTACCTGGGTTGATGGCAGCATCCGTCTGAATAAAGTCCTCATACGCATTTAAGCCTAAGTGGCTGCGGCCTGTGGCACTGATAATGCCCATGGTGACGGTCTGACCAACACCAAATGGGTTGCCAATCGCAAGCGCGACATCTCCCACAGCAACTTCTTTCGAGTCTGCTAGTTTGATGATGGGTAGATCATCTAGGCTGATGCGTAAAACGGCTAAGTCGCTTTCAGGGTCGGTGCCAACGACTTCGGCAAGAGTTTCCCGCCCGTCGCGCAGGGCTACCTGTATTTGGTCGGCCCCATGGATAACGTGATGATTAGTCAGTACATAGCCATCGGGGCTAACAATGACTCCCGAGCCAAGGCTCGACAGCATGCGTTGATGGGTAGTGGCATCGTCGCCGCTAAAGAACTGTTGAAAGAAAGGATCAGACATTAGTGGGTGCTGGTCACGCTCAACGATCCGAGACGAATAAATGTTCACGACGGCCGGTGCTGCTTGATTAACAGCATTTGAATAACTTGCGGGCCCCTGATTGCGATTTAGTGGCGCCGCTTGACGAATTTCAGGCGCGGGTAGATTAGTCGCTTGTTCGCTACTGGTGGGTACTAAAGGGGATGGGGCTTCAATTACAGCCGGTGGTGCTTGCCGAAATGGGTTTGGCAGTTGCTCAGGGAAGGCAAGCAGCATTAAGACGGCAAGTAGAAGCCCGGTAATAACCGGCCATAAATAGGGCAGCACGAGGCGGTGCATGCGAAGTTTCCTCAGCGGGTGGCAGTCTAAATGGTCGCGAGGTTCGCGATAACGCGATGCGAGATTTACAATGAGGCTATCGTAACACTTTATTGAGGAGTTCCTCATGGTAGTCAGTAAATCAATCAAGGAGCTAATGTGAGTCATCGGGATCAAATTGTAGCCGCCTGTGATCATCAGTTGCGGTCATCACAGTTTAACGACTTTACCGTTAATGGCTTACAGGTAGAGGGTAGAGAGACCGTAATGAGGGTCATGTCGGGGGTGACGGCGTGTCAGGCACTGCTGGACGAAGCGGTTGCTTGGGGGGCTGATCTTGTGCTGGTTCATCATGGTTACTTTTGGAAAAACGAGCCAGTTCCTATTACTGGGATGAAGCAAAGGCGAATTAAAACACTGCTTGAGAATGATATTAGTCTGCTTGCCTATCATTTGCCTTTGGATGCGCATGCTGAGTTTGGCAATAATGCTGAGTTAGCTAAGCATATGGGCTGGAAAGTAGAGGGCTGTCTTGACGGTGAGTTGGGGGATGGGCTGCTATGGTCAGGTCGGTTAACTGAGTCGCAAAGTCTTGGCGCGCTGGGAGAGCAATTGGCTGCGGTTCTCCAGCGTACTCCATTGCTTGTCGAAGCGCCGAGAGTAGGTGCTATTGAGCGAATAGCATGGTGTACCGGTGGTGCCCAGGACATGATAACTGCTGCTTATGAGGCGGGTGCGCAGGCCTTCGTTTCCGGAGAGATTTCCGAGCGAACGACGCATTTGGCGAGGGAGCTGGGTATTCACTATATTGCTGCCGGTCATCACGCGACGGAGCGTTATGGTGTTCAAGCATTAGGGGAATGGTTGGCGAGTGAATACGGTGTAGAGCACCGCTTCGTGGATATTGATAATCCAGCGTAGAGGCCTTTTTTTGGCAACCAGTATTATGAGGGCGGTTTTAAGAAGTGAGTTCTAAGGCACCAGTGCTGGTTAAGTACTTGGTGCCTGTCTGGGTTGTTGGCGCGCCGTGGGTTGTTGGCGCGCAATAAGTTTGTACAGGATGAGCTAGTAACGAGGAGGCTGTGTTGCCGCACTCTCTTCAGTTTGGTCGCCGTCTTTTAGTCCAAAGTCTTCTGAAAGCGTGCCATTTTTACCAGCAGCATAGTCCCGAGGCATGTCGAGGCGGCTATCTGTTTCAATTGCCTGAGTCCTTTCGGTGGTTGGTGAAGGTTTGGCGCTGGTCAGCTTCCACTGTTCAGCTTCGTCTGCCATCTGTTGTTCGAGCTGGTCGGCTTCAAAGCGAATATTATCCAAGCGTTGATAAATGCCCGATAAATGATCACTCATGCTTTTTTTGAGCTCCGCTATCTGGTGCTCGCGATCAAGCAGTGTTTGCTTGAGTGCAGCGCTGTCGCGCGCGCCTTTGCTGAAAAGGCGGTAACACCCCAAGCCCACAATAAAACCGATAACGAGGCCAATAATTGCAAACGTGTATGGCGAGCTGGCGTCCACAGTGTTCTCCCTAAAGGTGATACATGCCACCTATCGTATGGTGGGGTTAACAGAAAACCCAGCCCATTATAGTCGCGTGCCTGTCGGTTGGGTCAATCCGCTCATGCGCTTAGTCGCTAAGCAGCGTATAATATGCCTCTTTTGATGAAGTATTCTGTGCCTTGCGTCATTGGTAATCGATGCATGTGTGTAGTTTGGTTATGCGCTGTGGGAGTAGTCAGATGTCATCATTATCTTCACGTCAGGAGGTTGAGAAAGCGCCTCGGCTTACGCCATTGGCGCGGTATCAAGAAGACCTCGCGCGTAATGGTTTTCAGTATGATCCTGCGCAGGAGCTGGCGGTAAGGCACCTTCAGCGCCTCTATGATGATCTGTTGGCGACTCCAACGACGCTGCCTAAAGCGGTGGTTGCCCATAAGGGGCTAAAAGCGAGGATGGCGGGGCTGTTGGGCAAGAAGGCGAGCACTGAACCATCGCTGCCCTCAGTCAAGGGGCTGTATTTTTGGGGGGGTGTTGGGCGTGGCAAAACGTATCTTGTTGATGCGTTTTATGAGGCGCTTCCTTTCCCCGAGAAAATGCGCACCCATTTTCACCGGTTTATGCAGCGCGTTCACAACGAGTTGACGCATTACAAGGGTGAAAAGAATCCGCTGGCGTTGATTGCCGGGAAGTTTGCTACCGAAGCACGAGTTATCTGTTTCGATGAGTTTTTTGTTAAAGATATTACCGACGCAATGATACTGGCGAATTTGTTAGAAGCCTTGTTCGAACGGGGTGTTGTGTTGGTGGCGACGTCTAATATTGTGCCTGACGACCTCTATAAGGATGGTTTGCAGCGTGCGCGGTTTATGCCGGCGATTGAGTTGGTTAATCATCACTGCGAGGTGGTCAATATTGATTCTGGTGTTGACTATCGTTTGCGTGCTCTGGAGCGTGCCGAAATTTTTCATGCGCCTCTTGATGAAGAAGCAGAGCAGGAGTTGGCGCGTAGCTTTAGAGAGATTTCAGGGCATGAAGGCGAAGAGGGTGCGCCACTGGAGATTAATCACCGCGTTTTAACAACGCGGAGATTACACGACGATGTGGCATGGTTTGAATTTGCGGAGTTGTGCGATGGCCCTCGCAGCCAGAATGATTACATTGAGCTTGCTCGAGAGTTCCATACGGTTTTGGTGTCAAATGTCATCCAGATGAATGTGAAGACAGATGATCAGGCACGTCGCTTCATTAATATGGTTGATGAGTTTTATGACCGAGGGGTTAAGCTACTAATGTCCGCCGAGGCGCCGGTGGAATCACTTTATAGCGATGGGAAGCTGGCATTCGAATTCCAGCGGACGCTGTCGCGGCTGCAGGAAATGCAGTCTAAGGAGTATCTTGCATTGCCTCATAAGCCGTAAGCCTTGGCGCCACAGGCTGGACGAGGTCATAAGCGTGATGTTGGTAAAAAAGTAGCGGTGGCACTTAACTTGCTGGCAGGCTTGCTGTAGAATGCTGCCTCGCTGCATGTTGCTGGTTTTTAGGCAACCAAAAAAAATAGGGATGGTGCTTCGCCGCTTTAGCGGTGTGAGTTACCCAACACACTTAATCTGGTGATTTCATCCATGAAGACGTTCAGTGCTAAGCCGCAGTCCGTCCAGCGCGACTGGTATGTAGTCGACGCTACGGACAAAACGCTCGGTCGTCTGGCAACCGAGATTGCTCGCCGCCTGCGTGGTAAGCATAAGCCCGAATTTACACCTCACGTTGATACTGGCGACTACATCGTCGTGATCAACGCAGAGAAAGTCCATGTAACTGGTAACAAGGCGAAGGCTAAGACCTACTACCGCCACACTGGTTACCCGGGCGGTCTGCGCTCTATGACATTCGACAAGATGCTTGATCATGCCCCCGAGCGCATTATTGAGTCTGCCGTTAAAGGTATGTTGCCGAAAGGTCCTTTGGGTCGCGCTATGTACTCCAAGTTAAAAGTGTACGCCGGTGCCGAGCATCCGCATGCTGCCCAACAGCCGCTTGAACTGAACATCTGAGGAAATCTTCGCCATGACACAGCAGTATTACGGTACCGGGCGCCGCAAGACTTCCACCGCTCGCGTGTTTATGAAGCCGGGCTCTGGCAAAATTACTGTCAATAACCAAGACCTCGATCTTTATTTTGGTCGTGTAACTGGTCGCATGGTTGTTCGCCAGCCGCTTGAGTTGACTGAGACTCTGAACCAGTTTGATGTGTTCGTCACAGTTGCTGGTGGCGGTGGCTCCTCTCAAGCAGGTGCTATCCGTCACGGCATCACTCGCGCCCTGATGAACTACAATGAAGACCTGCGTCCTACGCTGCGTGCCGCTGGTTATGTAACCCGCGATGCTCGTCAGGTTGAGCGTAAGAAAGTTGGCCTGCGTAAAGCGCGTCGTCGTCCGCAGTTCTCTAAGCGTTAATTTTACGCTATGCGGCAAAAACGTCCAGGTCAAAGGCCTGGGCGTTTTTTATTGGAATATCAAAAAATTATAGCGCTCTTACCACCATGGTACTGGGCGTTTTTTCTTGTGTAGAGCGCTTTGTTTTTTTAACATAGAGCGTATTTGATATTCGTCGTCGCAGGATCTCTTTGTGACGGAACGGGTAAGCTGATGGGAGAAACCAGAAATGGCAGATAACGGCGTAAACAAAGGCCGGCGCCGCTTCCTTGTTGGTGCCACCTCCGTAGTTGGGGCGGTGGGTGCTGTAGGGGTTGCGGTTCCCTTTGTGGCTTCTTGGCAGCCTAGTGCCAGGGCAGTAGCCGCTGGGGCGCCGGTTAGGGCGGACTTTTCAAAGCTCGAGCCGGGGCAGCGCATGACGGTTGAGTGGCGTGGGAGGCCGGTATGGATTATTAACCGGACGCCAGAGATGAATGAGCGTACGGAAAACTTGGATCCAGGTCGCCTATCTGACCCTGATTCAAATGAACAGCAACAGCCTAGCTACATTACTGGGCCACTACGATCTATTCGCCCTGAAATCGGCGTGATGATCGGTATTTGTACTCACCTTGGGTGTTCGCCGCTATATAGACCTGAACCAGAGGCTGCGGTAACCGACAACTGGCCCGGTGGTTTCTTCTGTCCTTGTCATGGTTCGTATTTTGACCTAGCAGGTCGAGTTTTCCGCAATGTACCTGCGCCTACCAACCTTGAGGTGCCGCCTTATCGTTTTGAAGAAGACGATATTATTGTCGGCGAAGACGAGGAGGCTGTCTAATGGCTAACCCTAATAAAGCCAAAGCAGAAAGCGGCATCATGCGCTGGGTTGATGATCGCTTTCCTGCCACTCAAATGATTCAGGACCACCTAACAAAGTACTATGCACCGAAGAACTTTAACTTCTTCTATATTTTTGGTGTTCTGGCGCTTTTGATGCTGGTTAACCAGATTTTGACCGGTGTGTGGCTTACGATGAGTTACAACCCCTCCGCTGAAGGTGCCTTTGCCTCGGTGGAGTACATTATGCGTGATGTCGAGTGGGGTTGGTTGATCCGTTACATGCACTCAACCGGTGCGTCGGCTTTCTTTGTCGTTATCTATCTGCATATGTTTCGGGCGCTGTTGTACGGGTCCTATAAAGCACCAAGAGAATTGGTGTGGATCTTTGGTATGGCGATCTACCTGCTGCTGATGGCTGAGGCGTTCATGGGGTATCTGCTGCCATGGGGTCAAATGTCATACTGGGGCGCGCAGGTTATTATCTCGCTGTTTGCCACGATTCCGGGCATTGGTCCTGATCTGGCGCAGTGGATTCGTGGCGACTTCCTGATTTCAGGTATCACGCTTAACCGCTTCTTTGCGCTTCACGTAGTTGCATTGCCGATCGTTATTCTGGCGCTGGTTGTGCTGCATATTATTGCGCTTCATGAAGTAGGGTCTAACAACCCGGATGGTATTGATATCAAAGAGAAGAAAGATGAGTCAGGTAAGCCACTTGATGGTATTCCTTTCCATCCTTATTACACCGTTAAAGATCTCGTAGGTATCGCGGTGTTCTTGTTTGTCTTTGCGGTCGTTATTTTCTACTTCCCTGAAGGCGGTGGCTACTTCCTTGAGCGTCCGAACTTCGAACCAGCTAACCCGATGGTAACGCCAGATCATATTGCGCCTGTTTGGTACTTTACGCCGTTCTATGCCATCTTGCGGGCGATCACGTTTGATTTCTTGGGGCTGCGAGCTGAGTTCCTGGGTGTGCTTGCGATGGGCGGGGCAATCGCTATTCTATTTGTGCTTCCTTGGCTTGATCGTAGTCCCGTGAAGTCAATGCGCTACAAAGGGTGGTTGTCGCGTATTGCGCTACTGCTGTTTGCAGTAAGCTTTGTTGTCCTTGGTGTTCTGGGGGCTATTCCTGCAACGCCGATCCGCACGCTGGTAGCTCAGATCTGCACCGTGATCTATTTCGCCTTCTTCCTTCTGATGCCGCTATACACCAGTATGGAGAAGACTAAACCCGTCCCAGAAAGGGTGACTGGCTAATGAAAAAGCAACTGTTCATACTGCTATTTGCACTGGTGCCTTTTGCGGCCGTGGCAGCGCCATTTCCGGAGCAGCCTCACTCGATGACCCCTGATTTGCAGGATAAGGAGTCACTTCAGCGTGGAATGCAGCTGTATGTGAATTACTGCATGGGCTGTCATGCGCTGGAGCATCAGCGGTTTTCACGTGCGGCAAATGACTTTGGCATGCCGCAGGAGCTGGTTGAGCAAAACCTTATCTTCTCGTCAGGTCTCGGTTTTAATGACCAGATGCATATTGCCATGCAGCCGCAAGAGTCTGAGGGCTGGTTTGGTGTAGTGCCTCCTGAGCTGACGTTGTTCAACCGTCTGCGCGGGCCGGACTACATCTACTCCTATTTGCTGAGTTTCTATCGGGACCCCAGCCAGCCGCTTGGTGTAAACAATAAGGTTCTTGAAGCTCCTGCGATGCCTAATGTATTGGAGCCGCTGCAGGGCGTGCAAGAAATGGTGTGCGCGGAGACCGACCAGCCGGTTGCAGGCCAGTCACCTGACCCATTGTCTGGCAAGTACCAATCTTGTGATGTACTTCAGGTAACTCAGCCTGGTTCTATGGAGCCTGCTGAGTTTGAGGAAGCGGTCTATGATCTAACCAACTTCCTGGCCTACGTGGGTGAGCCGTCTAAGCTGCAGGCTCAGGCACTGGCACCTAAAGTGCTTATCTTCATCTTTATCTTTGGCGTCATTGCTTACTTGCTCAAGCGTGAGTACTGGCGAGACGTTCACTAATTAACAGAGCAAGATAAGCAGATTGGGCGCGCGGCGAGAGCCGTGCGCCTTTTGTTTGCCTAGTCAGTTGTCATGCATAGCGGGTTACCTTCCCATAAGGTAGCGCTGGCGTGTTATTATCCAAGATTGTTTTGATGCGAGGATGCTTTCATGGGTGTTGTGGCCAAGCGGTCGTCAATGATCTTTTACTCAGGTAATGATGATCATTTCAGTCATCGTGTGCGCATTGTTTTGGCTGAAAAGGGGGTGGCAGTAGACATCGTTGATGTTTCTGACGAGCAGCCGCCTGAAGAGTTAGCAGACCTCAACCCGTATAACAGTGTGCCAACACTGTTGGATCGTGATTTGGTGCTTTATGAATCCAAAGTCATGATGGAGTATCTGGATGAGCGTTTTCCGCACCCGCCGCTGTTGCCTGTGTATCCTGTAGCGCGTGCGCAGAGCCGTCTTTGGATGCATCGTATCGAGCGTGAGTGGTGCCCAATGCTGGAGCAGATCCGCAGTGGTGGGAAGAAAGAGGCTGAAAAGGCGCGCAAAGAGCTGCGTGAAAGCTTGATCGGTATTTCGCCTATCTTTGAAGATATGCCTTACTTCATGAGCGAAGAGTTCACGCTGGTTGACTGTTGTCTGGCGCCGATTTTATGGCGTTTGCCTGAGCTCAACATTGAGCTGCCAGAGAAGCAGGTGAAGCCATTGCTAAGCTATATGTCGCGAGTATTTGAGCGTGAAGCGTTTAAAGCCTCTTTAAACGAGCGTGAAAAAGAGATGCGCGCTTGAGAATTCATACGGCCTCCTTGCTTAGCGGCGGGAGGCTTTACTGTTAGGAGGAGGGAGCTTTATGAAGTCGAGTCGTCCCTATCTCGCCCGAGCCCTTTACGAGTGGCTTTTGGATAACGATTTAACGCCTTACCTAGTCGTTGATGCGACCCAGCCGGGGGTAGAGGTGCCTCGTCAGTTTGTGCAAAACGGACAGATTGTCTTGAATGCGGCGCCTACTGCTGTGCGTGATTTATTTATGGAAAATCAGGCGATTGGTTTTAATGCTCGGTTTGGTGGTCAGCCTATGCAGGTGATGATCCCTACACCGGCGCTTATTGCCATTTATGCACGCGAAAACGGTGCGGGTATGGTGTTTGGACATGAGCCGGAGTTGGATGCAGCCGAATTTGACGGCGCGGATCTTGCGGACAGTGGGGCGAGTCCGTCGGATGAGGTGTCGAAGCCTGAGTTGACGGTCACTGAGCCGCTGCCGGAAAAAGAGGCTGACTCGGTGTCGCAGGCCGGAAAGTCAAAGAAAAAGCCAACGCTCAGAGTGATCAAATAACACTTTAGGTCCGGTGCTTTTAAAGTAAGAACCTCGCCAACCTTGATTCAGGATCATTGGCGAGGTTTTTTTTATGGTCGTATTTTTTGCTAGTTAATATACTCAAATACTTTTACGATTCGCTGAACGCCGCTGACAGCTGATACCGCGTTGACAATACGGTCAGCCTCTTCCCGTGTGACCATCCCCATTAGATAAACACTGGCATTTTCTGTGGTGATTTTTAGTTTCGAGGAGTCGATTCGATCGTTCGACGCGAGCTGGCTCATAACGTTGGTGGTTAACCATGTGTCAGTAAGTCGTTGGCTAGCGGGTAGGTTGGCGGCAATGCTAAGCTCGTTATGAACC
Source organism: Vreelandella zhaodongensis (assembly GCF_013415115.1). Taxonomy (GTDB): domain Bacteria; phylum Pseudomonadota; class Gammaproteobacteria; order Pseudomonadales; family Halomonadaceae; genus Vreelandella; species Vreelandella zhaodongensis. Next base: position 288,699 of record NZ_JACCDD010000001.1, read on the forward strand.
TGTTCGACACCGCGCAAGTTGGCAGTTACCTCTTCTGCTTTAGCTTTTAGCTCCTCACTAGGTACTTGGCCTACTAGAAGAACCGAGCCATTGTAGCTATGGGCGCGAATGCGAGCATCACCAAGGCGAGCGTCCGAGCGGCCGACTGCGCGCTCCGCTTCTCGTTCAATTGTTGCATCGACCGCCTCGACATCACTGCTACGTTGGCCGTAGTTGGAGGGGTTGGATGCTGCGTTGTTAGCACACCCCGCAAGTAGAATAAGGCTTAATGCGGCAACCATCATCAGCTTGTAGGAAGAGTAGCGCAGGGCCATGATCGGAACTCCTTTAATAAGTGTTAAGTGAAAACAGGCGGCTTTGCCTGTTTTAGTTAGCTCTGGTTAAGTTCGGTCTGCTTAAGTTAGGTGCCACCAAATAACTGTTCGTCGATTAAATCACATAAACAATGGATAACGAGTAGGTGAACTTCCTGAATTCGAGCAGTTGAGGTCGCAGGTACGCGAACCTCGCAATCATCTTGGCCAAGTAATGAAGCCATATCGCCGCCATCGCGGCCAGTCAGCGCGACGACTGTCATGTCTCGGTCATGTGCCGCTTGGATTGCCTGGACAATGTTGGCTGAATTGCCACTGGTGGAGATAGCCAGTAACACGTCGCCTGGCTGGCCAAGAGCGCGTATCTGCTTGGAAAACACTTCGTTGTAACTGTAGTCATTGGCTATGGACGTCAGTGTCGATGTGTCAGTGGTTAGTGCCAATGCCGGTAAACTTGGGCGTTCACGTTCAAATCGGTTAAGTAGCTCTGAGGAGAAGTGTTGGCTATCACCTGCACTACCGCCGTTGCCGCAGGCTAGGATTTTTCCCTCGTTAACCAGGCACTGCACCATCATTTGACTGGCGACTTCGATAAACGGCGGCAGTACCTCACTGGCGTAGGTTTTAGTATCGATGCTGGCGTTAAAGTGGTCGAGTATGCGTGACTGAAAGTCCATGAGGGCTTCCTAAATAAAAGTGTCAATAAGCGTCAAAGGCCGCCTTTTCCCATTGGAATTCAAGTGCGGGAGGCGTGCCTGTAATGGCTAGAATATCAAACCGGCAAGGGCTTGAGACTCGGTGGTGGGCGATATAAAGCGTTGCTGCACGAATTAGACGTCGTCGCTTTTGCGCGTTAACCATTTCCAGCGGATGACCATAGCGTGTCGTGGTGCGATGTTTGACCTCTATAAAGACCAGGATATCCTGGTCTCTCATGATAAGGTCCAATTCGCCGCCTTTAACATGATGGTTGCTTGCGACGAATGTCAGTCCTTGTTGTTGCAGCCATTGAGCGGCTAAGCGCTCTATGGCTGCGCCTCTGGAACGGGCAGTTTGAGGGCTATTCGTCATTTCCTAGTAGCCCAGGGATTAAGATCGGAGCAGGTATGCCATTCTGGAATTTAGCCCAGGGCAATTCGCGATAGATGCGCCCGTCGTTCGACAGATAAAGCATGCCGGTGCTGCCGTTCATGCCTTCCAGTGCGGACAGGTCGGATAAGCGCGTGGCAATTTCATAGGCATCAACGCCCATCGCCATTAGGCGGAACATGGAGGGGTCGGATTCATCGCGAAGGCGCTGATACGTAGCGTAGAACGGTAGTACTTCTTCACCGCCAACGGCAGCATCTGGAATTTGCCAAGGAATATCCATAAACATGACATCATTTAAATCTTGATCCAAGCGAGACTGCTGACGACCTTCGTGCAGGTGAGATGTCGCATAGATAGGCAGGTTGGGGGCGTAATAGTAATCCATTGTTGGAGGAACCTGTCGCGCGTATTCGGGCAATGCTAGTAAGAATAAAGCATCAATATTGCCAAGGCGCGCACGGTCACCACTAACATTTAGTGCGGTGCGTACTGTATTGGAAACAGGGCTGCTAGGGTTGTAGCGCACCGCGTTGGTAACTTCTCCGCCCAGGCCTTGCCACTCATTCCAAAACGCTTCGCCGACCCTGCGGCCCCAGTCATTGTCAGGTACCATCAGCGACATTTGTCGGTGGCCATCTTGGTGTGCTCGACGGGCAGCCTGGCGAGCTTCATCTTCAGCAGATAAGCCGTATTGAAGTAATTGCTCGGCTTGATTATTGGTGCTATTGCCGTAGTTTAGCGCCAACGTTGGTAGCGGGACGCTGTCACGCTGCTCAAGTTGAGTGACCTGTTCTTTATCAATCGGCCCAATCAGTACTTGAGCATTCATCTGCTCGGCACGTTGATAAATGTCATTCAGCGAGTACTGAGAGGCATCTAAAAAGCTCAGCTGCACGCCGTTACCGCGTATTTCGTGGTGGCGACGCATGGCGGTTGTAATGGTCTCGGCAACGCTGCTTAACGGCCCAGACTCAGGGAGTGCCACAACAATGCGTCGAATATCAACACCTTCAAGCGCTGGAAGGGAAGCAGGTTCTCCTTCTAAGGCGTGTTGTGCCCACTGCTGGTGCTCTTCGAGTGTTTGCTGCTGATTGGCTTGCATGGGAAGTTCATCATCAAGCACCTGGGTGGCACGCAACACAGCTCGAGGGTTATTGAGGCCCCTGGCAAGTTCAGAGTAGAGCATGGCCCAGCGTACGCGCTCTGTTTCTGAAAGCATGCTTTCATCAACGGCATCGGCAGCGTCAAACGCGTTTTCGCGTTGGCCTTGCCTGGCGAGTATATCGGCCGCTTCTAAGCGTGTTTTTGATGCCTGTTCTGGGGTTTCTTGCTCTGCCTGGCTCAATAAGCGATTGGCATCCTGTTCAGGGACGCGGTCAACCACGCTCGGAGGTTGCATGGCACACCCAGTGATAAGAAGTGCCATGAAGGCAGTGGCCAGTAATCCACGTAGTGACGGTTTCATGTATCCTTCCTTAGTTTTCATTTGCGCAGTCGCTCAACGAGCAGATGAACTCACCATTGCACGCGCATAACGCATCTTTAGTGCAGTCTATTAACACATCGGGAGTCATGATGACACACCAGCATCCGGGTACATTGTACGTTGTCGCCACGCCAATTGGGAATTTGGAAGACTTAACGCCACGTGCAGCTCGGGTATTAGCAGAGGTGTCGCGTATTGCGGCAGAGGATACACGTCATAGTGCTCGCTTGTTGGCGCATTTAGGCATTAACACGCCGATGCTCTCCTTACATGAGCACAATGAGGCGCGGCGTGTTGATACGTTGGACAGCTACTTACTATCTGGGGAAAGTATTGCATTGATTAGCGATGCTGGCACTCCCTTAATATGCGATCCAGGGTTCGTGCTGGTGAGAGAGTTGCGGCTGCGAGGCAGGCATATTGTTCCTCTGCCGGGCCCTTGTGCGCTTGTTAGTGCGCTATCGGGGGCAGGATTGCCTACCGACCGGTTCACATTTGGTGGTTTTTTGCCATCTAAACCGAGTGCAAGGCGACAAGCGCTTGAAAAATGGCAGACCCGTGAGGAAACTTTGGTGTTCTATGAGTCGCCACATCGGATTGTGCACACTTTGGAGGCATTGTGTGAGCAAATGCCAGATAGAGCAGTTGTGCTGGCAAGGGAGCTAACCAAAACGTACGAAACCTTTCTTCAAGGCTCTCCTGAGGAGCTGCGTGAGCAGTTATTGCAAGATCCTAACCAAAGCCGAGGGGAGTTTGTTGTCATGATTGCAGGCGCATCTCCTGTTGCGCGGGGTGATGAGCAGTCGATAGTTGCCGATGAGCTGCTTAAAACGCTGTTATCGGAAGGCGTTGGGGTGAAGCAGGGGGCAGCTGTTGCAGCAAAAATGTTGGGTGGTCGCAAGCAAGAATGGTATGCAAGATTGCAAGCATTGAAAAGTGATCATTGAGGCGACGGCGGGGCGCTGGTATGCTTGCCGCCGGAGTTGGCCAGACAGTCGCCGCTAAATTGCCTGCAAAGGCGCTTAGGGGAGGAAAGTCCGGGCTCCATAGGGCAGAGTGCCAGGTAACGCCTGGGCGGTGTAAGCCGACGGAAAGTGCAGCAGAGAGTAGACCGCCTAAGCCTTTCGAGGCCGGTAAGGGTGAAAGGGTGCGGTAAGAGCGCACCGCGCGCCTGGTAACAGTGCGTGGCATGGTAAACCCCACTCGGAGCAAGACCAAATAGGGACCCAATGGCGTGGCCCGCGCTGGGTCCGGGTAGGTTGCTTGAGCGCTGTGGCGACGCAGCGCCTAGAGGAATGACTGTCCACGACAGAACCCGGCTTATCGGCCGACTCCCCATTTTCAACAAAGGTGTGCCAAGCTCACCTTTTCAAACTTTTTGCGAGAGTACCATGCCTTCTCCTGACGCTGACCAGGTTGTCCCATGTTTTCACCACACCAGCGTACTATTAGAAGGGGCTGTAGATACATTAATTCATGATCTTGATGGTGTCTATTTAGATGGTACTTTTGGCCGAGGAGGCCACTCTCGGGTCATTCTTTCTCGCTTAAGTCCTGAAGGACGTTTGCTGGCAATGGATCGCGACCCGCAAGCTATCGCCGCCGCTGAAGATGTTGATGATCCTCGCTTTCATATTACTCAGCGTGAGTTCTCCCAGCTTGCTGAATATGCTCAGGAGCAAGGGGTGCATGGAAAGCTTTCAGGTATTTTGTTGGATGTAGGCGTCTCTTCTCCGCAGTTAGATGACCCTGAGCGTGGCTTTAGCTTTATGCGCAACGGCCCCCTTGATATGCGTATGGATCCTACCCAAGGGGAAAGTGCCGCAGCATTTTTAGCGCGTGCTAGTGAAGCTGATATTGCCTATGTGTTCAAAACATACGGAGAAGAGCGTTACGCAAAGCGACTGGCTCGTGCGGTGGTTACACGGCGTGCTGAAGCGCCGTTTACCCACACAGTCGACTTGGCAGAGGTGCTTAAATTAGCGCATCCCGCCTGGGAAAAAGGTCGTCACCCCGCGACGAAGGCGTTTCAAGGGCTGCGTATTTATTTAAATGGTGAGCTGGATCAGCTCGACGCAGCATTAGATGCTGCGCTTGAAGCGTTGGCGCCCGGTGGCCATTTGGTTATTATCAGTTTCCACTCCTTAGAAGATCGCCGTGTGAAGCGGTTTATTCGACGCCATGTGCGTGGGGATACCGACTTGCCGCGTGGTGTCCCAATTCGCGATGATCAGTTAAATCGCCGTCTTGAAGCGTTGGGAAAAGGAATGCGCCCAAGTGAAGAAGAAGTAGATGCTAACCCCCGGGCGCGCAGTGCCGTGATGCGGGCCGCCCGTAAACGAGTGTGACCATGAGCATGGATCGGATTGAGCGTTGGATGGCAACGCTGCGTACCGAATGGCCCTTTAAGCTGCGCTTACGTGTTTGGCCGATTGTCATCATCTTGCTGTTTTTAGCGTGTATTGTCACAGCAGGGTTAGTGGTTGCAACGACGCATATGACGCGTATGCAATATGCTGAGTTGCAGCAGCTGGAGCAGGAAAAAAACCAGCTACAGACTGAGTGGGGCCAGTTGTTACTGGAAGAAGGTGCGTGGTCGACGCCGGCCCGTGTAGAGCAAATTGCCACGGAACGGCTTGAAATGCGCATTCCTGATGTGAACGATGTCGAGGTGATTCGGCCATGAAGCGCGAAGGTCGGGGAGGGATATCCCGTCAACTGCCAATTGCACCGCCATTAGCAGGTGGTCGCTTTCTGTTTATTCTCATCATTGTCGTGGTGGCGTCGGCCATTCTTGTCGGTCGAGTGACGCTACTTCAGGTGATTGATCGCCCCTTTTTGCAAAGTCAGGGCGACGCTCGTACGCTTCGCCATGAAGCTATTCCCGCGCACCGGGGGATGATCACTGATCGAAATGGAGAGCCACTGGCCATTTCAACACCCGTTGTGACGCTTTGGGCAAATCCTCAAGAGTTACCTAATGATGTTATTCAGCGGCTAATGTTGGCGCAATCGTTGGGTATGTCATTAGACGACTTTGAAGCGCGCGTGTCGCGCTTTAGTAATCGTGAATTCATGTACTTACGTCGCCAAATGACCCCAGAGGCTGCGCAACGCACGCTAGATCTTCGCACACCTGGCGTTTATCCCCAGCGTGAATATAAGCGCTACTATCCTGCTGGTGAAGTCGCTGCTCAGTTGTTGGGTGTGACCAACGTTGACGATGTGGGGCAGGAGGGGCTCGAACTCGCCTATCAACCCTATTTGGCAGGACACCCAGGGCAGCGTCGAGTCATCAAAGACCGTCGAGGTCGCTTAGTGCGTGAATTGGGTGTTATACGTGAGGCTCAGCCAGGTGGCGAGCTGACCCTGGCGATTGATCAGCGTATCCAGTATATGGCCTATCGAGAGCTCCGCGCAGCGGTAGCTGAGCATGAAGCCGACGGCGGTGTGCTCGTTATGCTTGATTCTCGGACGGGTGAAGTATTGGCAATGGCTAACTTGCCCTCCTATAACCCCAATAATCGTGCAGGTTTAGACCCTCGTGGGTTGCGCAATCAGGCGCTGGTTGATGTGTTTGAACCAGGGTCGGTTATGAAACCATTGGCAATGGCGGCTATTTTGGAAAGTGGTATTGTTAACCGCAACTCAGTAGTGGATACCTCGCCAGGGTGGATGCGTATCGACCAGTTTACTATCCGAGATTTTCGTAATTATGGCGAGTTAGATCTAGCTGGCATACTGGAAAAGTCCTCGAATATTGGTATGTCACGACTGGCGTTACAATTAAGTGACACGGCCATTTGGGAAAAATATCATCAGTTAGGTTTGGGTCAAAGTCCTGAAACTGGCTTTCCTGGTGAGTCTACAGGTAGCTTGCCGACCCCAGTGCGTTGGTCCCGGAGTGAGCGGGCAACGCTGTCGTATGGGTATGGCTTGTCGTTGTCAGCCTTGCAGCTTGCTAGTGCTTATACGGCGTTAGCGAACGAAGGGGAGCGTATGCCTCCTTCGTTATTGAGACTGTCGGAACCTCCTCAGAGTATCCCTGCTATATCACCTAGCGTTGCAAAAGATTTATTAGATATTTTAGAAACCTCTGTAGGCGCTTATACCGGGGGGCGGCGTGCTCGAGTTGAGGGATATCGGGTCGGTGGTAAAACAGGGACGGTGCGAAAAACGGCTCAACAAGGCTACGCAACGAATGCTTATCGCAGTGTATTTGCGGGCATTGCCCCTATTTCGGATCCACGCATAGTTACGGTTGTAATGATTGATCACCCCCGAGCAGGCGAGTTTTATGGTGGTGCAGTCGCTGCTCCGGTGTTTTCGAGCGTAACAGGCAATGCGTTGCGCTTGTTGGACGTGCCACCCGACCACGGGGTTGAGTAGCGCTTAAGGAGATTGCATGAGGTTGTGCCCAGACAGTTTGTGGAAAGCAATAAAGCGAGTGTGGCCTAGTGCTAGGCTGCCAGACGCGTTGCCAGCAATTCCAGATCAGCTCCGTTTAACCACTGACACGCGCAAGCTCGAAGCTGGCAATGTGTTTGTGGCTGTGCCCGGTAGTCAGCGTGATGGAAAAGCATTTATTGACCAAGCCCTGGATGCTGGAGCCTCGTTGGTGTTGGCGCACACTAAGCAAAGTGAGCTGGTGCTTGATGGGAAAGTGCTCTATCTGCCGCATTTATCCATGCGCCTGGGAGAATTGGGTCGGGCTTTATTTTCGGTTCCAGACGACCTTCATGTGATTGCGGTTACTGGCACTAATGGTAAAAGCTCTGTTACGCATTACATTGCAGCGTTAAGCGAGTTACTCAACACACCGGCTGGGGTTGTTGGCACATTAGGGGTTGGGCGGCTTGGTCAGCTGGTAGATACTGGCTTAACGACGCCTGGTCCTTTGGCCTTACAAGAGGTTTTAGGTGGTTTAGCTGACCAGGGAGTTCGGCGGATTGCGCTTGAAGCCTCTTCTCATGCACTAGAGCAACGACGTTTAGATGCAGTCAATGTTTCTGTAGGCGTGTTCACTAATCTGACACGTGACCACCTGGACTACCATGGCAGTATGGCCGCTTATGCCGCGGCTAAAGCCAAGTTATTTCGGCGTTCTGAACTGACACTTGCGGTAGTCAACGGGGACGACCCGCTAACGCGCTTGATGCTGGCAGGCTGCGATAGCCGCGTACGCGTGTTAGCGGTAGGCAGTGATGAAGCTGTTACGCTGCGAGTGCTTGATTGGCATCCGCATGAGCAAGGTCAGCAGGCGCTTATCGCAACACCTGAAGGCGAGAAAGTGCTGAATCTTAAATTGATGGGGCGCTTTAACCTAGACAATGTGCTGCTCGCTATGAGTGTGCTCTATGGACTAGGGGAGTCGCTAGATGGCTTATTTGAAGTGGCCCCGCAGTTGGCTCCGGTTCCTGGTCGAATGGAGCTCTATCGAGAGACAGATGCGCCCAGCGTTGTCATAGATTACGCTCATACGCCTGATGCGCTGGCCAATGCGCTTAAAGCGCTCCGAGCGCATTTGGGAGAAGCAGGAAAACTTTGGTGCCTATTTGGCTGTGGCGGTGATCGTGATGTGGGGAAGCGTGCGGAAATGGCCGCAGTGGCTGAGAAATGGGCAGATCACGTAGTAGTGACTGACGATAATCCACGTACTGAGCCAGCTGAACGCATCCGTCAGCACATTACTGATGGCTTCTCAGCCGCTGATGCGTTTACTGAAATAGGTGATCGTAGCCAAGCGATTCGGTATGCAATTCAAAATGCTGATCAGCAGGACGTTATACTCGTCGCTGGAAAAGGCCATGAGGCTTATCAGGAAATACATAATGTGCGCCATGCATACCAAGATGGCGAGCAGGTGTTAAATGCTTTGATGCTAAGGGCTGCTACGTTATGAGTTGGCCGTTAGCGAGCATAGCCTTGGCGCTTAACCTACCAGTTCACAAAGCGTTGTGCGATCTGGCGGCAACGGCTGTGGTTACCGATACGCGGCAGATAGTACCTGGATGCTTGTTTGTTGCCTTGAAAGGGCCGCGATTTGATGGTCATGACTTTGTTGGGCAAGCGATGGAGCAAGGAGCGGTAGCCGCACTGGTGGAGACGCCTGTCGACAGCAAATTGCCCCAGTTGGTGTGTGCCGATACACGACTTGGGTTGGGTTTGCTAGCCCGAGCATGGCGGAACCAGATGCGCCTGCCTCTTGTTGCCGTAACAGGTAACAGCGGAAAAACAACCGTTAAAGAGATGACTGCTGCGTTATTGGCCCCCTTGGGCGAGGTGTTAGCTACCCAGGGTAACTTAAATAATGATATTGGTGCGCCGCTATCGTTACTGCGTATCACCGAGCAACATAAGGCAGCTGTGATTGAGTTGGGCGCTAACCACATCGGAGAAATTGCCTGGACTAGTCGGCTAGCCTCACCGGACATTGCCATTATTACCAATGTTACCGGTGCCCATGTAGGTGAGTTTGGCGGTATGGGGCAGATAGCTCAGGCAAAAAGTGAAATCATGGTTGGGCTAAGTGCTGACGGTGTTGCCATTCTTAACAAAGATGACCGCTACTTTGATACGTGGGCAGCGTATGCTTCACCACGACGAGTGATTAGTTTCGGTTTAAATAGCGACGCGGATGTCTTTGCCTCCGACCTTTCTTGTGATGCGTTGGGGAGGTATGCTTTCACTCTTATTCAACGCGGTCAGGTAGTGGGAAAGTTACGGCTTCCGCTGGCGGGTAAGCATAATGTCAGTAATGCATTAGCTGCCGCAGCAGCTGCGTTGACCGTGGGCGTACCTTCAGAAAAGGTGATCACACGTTTAGCGAATTTAGCATCACTGCCTGGTCGTTTAAGCGTAATGCTGGGCAAGAATAACATCACGCTACTAGACGACACCTACAATGCAAATCCCGGCGCCGTTAAAGCAGCGCTAGATACGCTTGCAAGTTTTCCAGGCCCGCGATGGTGCGCGCTTGGAGCAATGGGAGAGCTAGGCGATCAGTCTGGACAGCTGCATGCCGAGGTTGGCCGTTATGCTGCCTCTCTGGGTATTGATGAGCTGCTGACCTATGGCGATGCTGCCCGACCAGCAAGCGATGCCTTTAGTCGCGGGCATCACTTCGACGACCACGAGACGTTAGTACGTCATATCATTAACACTCTGCCACCTCACACCGTACTGTTGGTGAAGGGGTCGCGTAGCGCAGGCATGGAAAATGTCATTGCTGCGCTACGTGCGGACGATACAAGGTAAGCGCCGTTCATGTTACTTCACTTGGCGAATTTCTTAGCTCAATATCAAACTGCTTTTCAGGTTTTTAACTACTTGACCCTGCGCGTTATTCTCGCTGCGCTTACCGCTCTGATGCTTTGCTTATGGCTTGGGCCTTGGGTGATAAGGCGATTAGTAGAAGGACAGATTGGTCAAGCAGTGCGTGATGATGGTCCCCAATCACACCTATCTAAAGCTGGCACGCCTACCATGGGCGGCGCAATGATCTTGTTGGCAATTGCCATCAGTACTTTGGTTTGGGGTGATTTAACTAATCACTATGTTTGGGTAGTCCTGCTCGTGACCCTTGGCTTCGGCGCTGTTGGCTGGGTGGACGATTACCGCAAAGTTGTGGAAAAAAACCCACGAGGTCTGCCTGCGCGCTGGAAATATTTCTGGCAGTCGGTGGTGGGGCTGGGCGCTGCCATTGTTTTATATGCCACTGCTTCAACACCGGCTGAAACCAGCCTATTGATTCCCATGTTTAAAGATGTCGCATTGCCACTGGGCGTCTTCTATATCGTGTTAACGTATTTTGTCATTGTGGGTAGCTCCAATGCGGTTAACTTAACCGACGGCCTGGACGGCTTGGCTATCATGCCCACTGTGCTGGTAGCGATGGGGCTCTCAGTGTTTGCCTATGCTAGTGGTAACGCTGTATTTGCCAGCTATTTGCATATCCCATTTATTCAAGGAACCGGTGAGCTGGCGATATTTTGTGCCACAATTGCTGGGGCTGGTTTAGGTTTTCTTTGGTTTAACACCTACCCAGCACAGGTGTTTATGGGGGATGTGGGCGCCTTGGCACTAGGCGCAGCGCTAGGCGTTGTTGCTGTTATTGTGCGTCAAGAGATTGTGCTGTTTATTATGGGTGGCATCTTTGTACTGGAAACGGTGTCGGTCATCTTACAGGTTGGTTCTTACAAGTTGACTGGGCGGCGCATTTTCCGTATGGCGCCGCTTCATCATCACTACGAATTGAAAGGCTGGCCTGAGCCCCGCGTGATTGTTCGTTTTTGGATTATTACGGTGGTGCTGGTCCTGCTTGGGCTAGCCACACTGAAAGTTCGATGATTAGCAGAGCAATGGTGGCAGTGTTGCTGCTATTGGCGTGATATGTAAAGGAGCCGGTCATCGTGCGAGTCGCTAATGGAGTCACCGTTGTTATTGGCCTAGGGGTTTCAGGTCAAGCTATTTGCCGCCATTTGGCACGTCAAGGTAGACCGTTTGTCGTGGCAGATACACGTTCAGAGCCACCTGATCTCGACCTTTTTCAAGTCCAGTATCCCAATGTCGAGGTGTATTGCGGACCATTGAATGAGGTTGATTTTACTAACGCCTATGAGGTCGTTTTAAGCCCCGGTGTTGATCCTCGCTCGCCTGGGCTTGAAGGCTTGCTGGAGCGAAAAAACGCTGCGACGGGTGAGCCAATGCTTGTGGGTGAAATTGCCTTGTTTGCTCGTGCCGTACAGGCGCCTGTTGCGGCTATTACAGGCTCAAATGCGAAGTCAACGGTGACAACATTACTCGGTGAAATGGCGGTAGCCGCTGGCGTTAAGGCGGCGGTGGGCGGCAATTTAGGTACCCCTGCCTTGGATTTGCTTGCCGATTACCCAGACGCCGAGCTGTACATCCTTGAACTGTCAAGCTTTCAACTGGAAACCACACCTTATTTGGGTGCTAAGGCAGTCGCTTTTTTAAATATCTGTGAAGATCATCTTGACCGCCATGGTGACATGTCAGGATACCTGCAGGCCAAGCAGCGCATTTTTTGGGGCGCGCAATCGGCTGTAGTGAATGCAGATGACAGCCATACTTGGCCTGATACGCCTGTACCTCATATTGAGCGTTTTACAGCATTTTCGCCCACAGGCAATGACTGGGGGCTCACTGAAAAACACGAAAAGTTAACGCTGGTTCATGGAGATGCGGCGTTGGTGCGTGCAGAAGCGCTTGCCATCGCGGGACGCCATAATTACCTCAATGCATTAGCGGCTCTGGCCATGGGGGATGCGCTTGGATTTGCGCAACGACCTATGTGCCAAGCGCTCGAGAGGTTTAAAGGGTTGCCCCATCGCAGCGAGGTGATTGCTCGTATTGATGATGTTGTGTGGGTGAATGATTCAAAAGGCACGAATGTTGGCGCTACGCTGGCGGCGATCCAGGGTATTAGCGCTACGTTAAAAGGGAAGTTAATCTTACTGGCAGGAGGCGTGGGTAAGGGGGCGGACTTTACCCCATTAGCGTCGCCGTTAGCGACATGTGCCAAAACCGCGCTACTTTTTGGTGCGGATGCACAGCGCCTTGCTGATGCATTGTCCTCTTCTATACCGGTTCACGCTGTGGAGAACCTGACTCAAGCAATGGAAATGGCCTCAGAGTTGGCAGCGCCAGGGGATTGCGTATTGCTTTCACCTGCATGCGCAAGCCTGGACCAATTTGCCAACTATCAAGCGAGGGGCGAGGCTTTTCGTCATTGGGTCAAACAAAAATATGAAGCGCATCATTGCTCAGGAGCTGGGTTATGAGCCGAATGATACGGTTACGTAATGCACTGACGACGCGACACCTACCCACAGACATATGGTTAATTGTTGCAGCTTTGGCGCTGGCAGGGTTGGGGTGGGTTATGGTCAGCTCGGCCTCAATTGGGCTGCTAGAAGACAGTTACCATTACTCCCGTCAGCATGGCGTTTTCTTACTGTTAGCGATATGTGCCTGCTTTTTTATGCTCTGTGTTCCATTGGAAGCATGGCGTCAAAATGCAGCGCTGATTTTATTGGTAAGCATTTTCATGCTGTTGCTGGTGCTTATTATTGGTCAGGAAGTGAATGGCAGTAAGCGTTGGATTGCGTTACCAGGGCCACTGCCAAGTCTACAGGTGTCTGAGTTCGGGAAAATTGGTCTGATTTTTTACATGGCAGCGTTTATGTCGCGCTTTACATATGATTTGCGTGATCGCGCGTTCAGCATGTGGCGGCCGCTCGCAGTACTTGCGGTGCCTGCTGGGTTGCTTTTTCTAGCACCTGATTTTGGTGGCATGGTGGTATATACCGTCTGTGTCATCGGTATGCTAATGATGAGCGGCGCCTCACTTACGTTGCTATTTGGCAGTGGTGGTGCGTTAGCCGCTGGTGCTGTGATGCTGGTGGTAATGGAGCCTTACCGCTTGGCCCGTTGGACCAGTTTTTTAGACCCATGGGCGGATCAGTTTGCAACGGGGTATCAGCTTACTCAGTCGCTCATCGCTTTTGGTAGAGGGCATGTGACAGGAACAGGGTTAGGTAATAGCGTTCAGAAGCTGCACTATTTGCCAGAAGCCCACACGGATTTTATTTTTGCCGTCATTGCTGAAGAGCTGGGTATGGTGGGGGCTATTGTTGTCGTGCTGTTGTTCACGCTTTTCATTGTAAGAGCGATGTTGATTGGGCGTCGTGCTGAGCTGGCGGGGCACCTGTTTGGTGCTTATGTAAGTTATGGTATTGGGTTTGTTATTGCGGCGCAGGCATATATCAACATGGCGATGAGTGCCGGACTGCTGCCAACAAAAGGGTTAACGCTGCCTCTTATTAGCTATGGTGGTTCAAGCCTATTGGTAACTGGTTTGATGATTGGGCTGTTGTTGCGTGTTGATGCAGAGACGCGTCACAAGCCTAGTCGGCTACCCACGCCTTCCAAATCTCGCTTTGAACCTCGGTTATCGTAATCATTTAAGGAGTGGTTTGTGACGACGAATGCACGTCGACGCATTTTAATTATGGCGGGAGGTACCGGAGGACATGTTATTCCGGCACTTTCACTAGCGCGTTCGCTCAAGTCACAAAATGTTGATGTTGAGTGGCTTGGAAGCCCGCGGGGAATTGAGAACCGTCTGGTTCCAGACGCTGGTATAAAGCTCCATACCATTAATATTAGCGGCCTGCGCGGAAAAGGGGCGGTGGGGTGGTTAAAAGCACCTCTGAACCTATCCCAGGCAGTGTTACAAGCGCGTACAGTTATTCGTCGCTTTAAGCCCCATGTGGTGGTTGGAATGGGGGGCTTTGCGAGTGGCCCTGGTGGGCTGGCAGCATGGTTGTCTAGAGTGCCGCTGGTGATTCATGAGCAGAACGCTGTCGCTGGGCTGACGAATAAAGTGCTTTCTCGCTTGGCGACTCGCTCCTATGCGGCTTTTTCAGGCGCCCTGGGTGATAAGGCTGATGTGATTGGTAATCCTGTGAGGGATGATATTGCCGAGCTGGGGAAGCATCCGCGAACTGTTTCTGCGCTTTCTTCTCGACCGCTGCGTTTACTGGTAGTGGGCGGCTCCCTAGGTGCGGTAGCGCTTAATGAGCGGTTACCGCCAGCGTTAGCAGCGTTGCCCCCAGAGCGCCGCCCGGACGTGCGCCATCAGGCAGGCAGAGATCGAGAGATTTCAACGGCTCAGGCTTACGTTGAACATGGCATTGTTGCTGACGTAAGCCCTTTTATTGATGACATGGCGGCTGCTTATGGTTGGGCGGACTTAGTTGTTTGTCGCGCAGGCGCATTAACCGTGGCAGAGCTGGCCGCAGCGGCCAAGCCCGCTCTTTTGGTGCCATTTCCGTTTGCTGTCGATGATCATCAGCGCGTCAATGCTGACGTATTAGTGAAAGCAGGTGCAGCGATTTGCGTTGTGCAATCAGCGCTCACCGTTGAGCAATTAACGCATTATTTAAATGAGTTACTGAATCCAGAGGTACTGGCTGAGATGGCTTCTAAGGCGCGTCAAGCCGCCTACTTAGAGGCGACAGAGCGGCTAACAGATGGATGCCTGGCGTTGGTGAAACAAGGAGAGACTGCGTGACCGATTCAATCAATCACACCCCACACCAGGAAATTCGCCCGAGTGGCCCAGGTATGCGGCGTATCAAGCGGCTGCACTTTGTGGGTATCGGCGGCGCAGGGATGTGCGGAATCGCTGAGGTGTTAGCTAACCAGGGCTACAACGTTAGCGGTAGTGATATGAAGGTTTCGAATGTCATTGAGCGTCTGCGTCAGTGCGGTGTAGAGGTTGCGATAGGTCATGCCGAAGCCAATGTTGCAGGTGCTGACGTTGTCGTTGTTTCAAGCGCAATCGATAATACGAATCCTGAAATTCGCTGGGCCCATGAACATCGCGTGCCTGTCGTAAGGCGCGCTGAAATGTTGGCCGAGTTAATGCGCTTTCGCCACGGTATCGCAGTGGCAGGGACTCATGGCAAGACAACTACAACGAGTTTAACGGCGACACTGCTGGCGGAAGGAGGGCTAGACCCGACGTTTGTCATTGGTGGCAAACTCACCAGTGCGGGTGCGAATGCACGCCTGGGTGAAGGCGACTATTTAGTCGCTGAGGCTGATGAGTCTGATGCTTCATTTCTTCATCTTCAGCCAATGGTCTCCATCGTCACGAATATTGATGCCGATCACATGGCGACCTATGGAGGGGATTTTGAGCGTCTCAAAAGTACCTTTATAGAGTTTCTACACAACTTGCCTTTTTACGGCATGGCGGTGCTGTGTGTTGATGATGCAAACATCCGCACGCTTCTTGATCAGGTGAAACGCCAGTTTGTAACGTATGGCTTCGATGAAGATGCTGACTATCGCATTGTTGATTTTACCCAGCAGGGCGGAGAAGTCTCTTTCACAGCAATGCGCCCTGGAGGAGCTGCACCGTTAGCGATTCGGTTGGCCATGCCTGGTCGGCACAATGCCTTAAATGCGATGGCAGCCATTGTTGTGGCGACAGATGCGGGCGTAAGTGATGAGGCCATTTTACGAGGCTTAGCCAGCTTTGCAGGGGTCGGCCGTCGCTTTCAAGTGCATGGTCACTTCAGTGCGCCCAATGCGGACGGTGAGATTATGTTGGTGGACGATTATGGCCACCACCCTCGTGAAGTCGATATGGTGATTCAGGCGGTGCGTGCGGGCTGGCCAGAGCGCCGCATCGTGATGCTTTACCAGCCGCATCGGTATAGCCGAACACGTGACCTTTATGAAGACTTTGTCCGCGTTCTTTCTCAAGTGGATACGTTAGTGCTGTTGGATGTGTATAGCGCAGGGGAAGCCGTGATTCCTGGGGCGGAAGGCCGTACGCTGGCAGGATCTATTCGGCAACGAGGTGAGGTTGATCCGCTGTTTGTTGAGCACAAGCAGGAGTTACCCTCTCTATTAAGCAAAGTGCTACGCCCTGGTGATATTTTCATAACCCAGGGCGCTGGTGACGTGGGTGGTATTTCACTGCGTTTTGCTCAAGCTAAGTTAGCGCTAGATAAGGTAGAGCTATGAGTGCAACAGTCTCTCAAGTAGAACGCTTGGCGCGTGTGGTCGTTGTTTATGGTGGGATGTCAGCCGAGCGTGAGGTGTCACTTAAAAGTGGCGCGGCTATTCTGGCGGCACTCAAACGCCAAGGGGTGGAAGCGGTCGGCTATGACCCTAAAGAAGATGGGTTGATAGGGCTCGAGCGTCTTGCGCCAACGACAGTTTTTGTCGCACTTCACGGCCGCGGTGGTGAAGATGGTACTTTGCAGGGGGCGCTGGAGCTTTTAGGGCTGCCTTACACTGGTAGCGGCGTATTGGCATCAGCGCTGGGAATGGACAAGCAGCGTACCAAGCAGGTTTGGCAAGCCGTTGGGTTGCCAACTCCTGAAAGCGTTATGCTGAGTGATACGTCAGACTGGTCGGCTGTGGTGGCACAGTTGGGTCTACCGATGATGGTTAAGCCCGTGCACGAAGGCTCTACGCTGGGTATCAGTATCGTTAAAAGCCAAGAAGCACTAGAAGCTGCTTACCAAGAAGCATCCCAATATGATGCTC
The DNA here is from genome assembly GCF_013415115.1 of Vreelandella zhaodongensis. Lineage (GTDB taxonomy): Bacteria > Pseudomonadota > Gammaproteobacteria > Pseudomonadales > Halomonadaceae > Vreelandella > Vreelandella zhaodongensis. Next base: position 305,682 of record NZ_JACCDD010000001.1, read on the forward strand.
GTGTAATGGCTGAGCGTTTTGTTGTTGGGGACGAGTACACGGTTGCGCTACTCGATAATGATGTGTTGCCCGCTATTCGCGTTGAAGTACCGGGCGGTTTTTATGATTACGAAGCAAAATACATTACCAACACGACCCAGTATCACCTCCCTAGCGGTTTGTCTGCCGATGATGAGCAGTTCCTGGCAACACTATGCAAGCAGGCTTTTGCTGCCGTGGGTGGCGAGGGCTGGGGGCGTATTGACGTGATGCGTGATGCTGACGGTAAGTTTTGGCTAATTGAGGTCAATACAGTGCCAGGTATGACAGATCACAGTCTCGTGCCTCAAGCGGCAGCTTTCGCTGGGATTGATTTCGATCAACTCGTCATGCGGATACTGCAAACTGCCAATAAGCAGAATGCTGCATGACAAGTCCCTGCTAATGAGTGTTTTATGAAAAAGCGCAATGCATGGTTAGGGGTTTTGTTACTGGCGCTGCTTTTAGGTGCTGGTGGTCGCGCCCTCTGGTTATGGCTGGATCGCCCCATTGAGCGCGTGTCTATCCGAGGGGATTGGGAGTACGTGAGCGCCGATTACCTGCGCACACAACTCGCACCGCTGGTTCAAGATGCGACATGGCTTTCGGCAGACCTGGGAGAGTTGCGTCGCCGTGCACTGAACATTGGTTGGCTGCATGAGGTTCGTATTTCAAGGGAGTGGCCTAATGCGCTTGTCTTTGAGCTGGTTGAGCAGACGCCGGTTGCTCGCTGGAATGATGATTTTCTGCTTAACCCACACGGTGAGCCATTTGCGTTTGCGCCATTAGCAGTGCCAACAGGCTTGCCGGATCTGGCTGGCCCCGTAGGTAGTAGTGAAGAGGTGTTAATGTATTATCATCGCCTCACCCCGCATTTTCAGGGCTTGTCGTTGTCACTTTCCCAGCTACGTTTAGAACCTCGTGGTGCATGGCGGTTTCAGCTTAACAGCGGTGCTTGGGTGATGCTTGGTCGGCGTCAGCATGATATTCGCTTAGCGCGCTTATCTGCTTCCTGGCAGCGTGAGCTAGCTAGCCTGAGCGAGCATATTCGCTATATCGACCTGCGTTACCCTAACGGAGTGGCGGTTGCTTGGCATGGTGAGAGCGACTTTGCAGAAGGGCAGGAGTAGCCTGGCAGCTTACAATGTGCAAAAAGTAGGTAAATGTAAGCGATTGCCAACGCTGAAAAGCCATCGATAGGGTTTAAATTGCGCGTAAAGGCCATTATCGTGGATACTTACTAGTCGTATTGCGAGTATTGTTTCTATACTATGATGTAATCGCTGTTTTGTTATGATTTTTTTATAAAGCCCTGTCGACGGTTAGCGTGACTTTTACGGCAAGTGTTAATGTTAATTCGGTTAGATACTATATCGTCGTTTTAACAATTTGGCATGGCTTTTACTAACAAATGTCTTTTAAAAGTTTTTCAAGGAGATTACCCGACTCATGGCAGGCTCACCCAACGCATCCAATATGGTTGTCGGGCTGGATATTGGAACGTCCAAGGTCGTCGCGATAGTCGGTCAACCCACCGATGATGGCGGGATTGAAATTGCGGGTATTGGCTCCCATCCATCACGCGGCATGAAGCGTGGCGTTGTGATTAATATTGAATCGACAGTTCAGTCCATTCAGCGCGCGGTTGAAGAAGCTGAGTTAATGGCTGGGTGTGAGATTCATTCGGTTTATGTAGGCGTTGCGGGTAGCCATATTAGCTCAATGAACTCAGATGGCGTTGTGGCCATTAAAGAGCGAGAGGTTACGCCTTCCGATATTGATCGCGTCATTGATTCTGCGCGTGCACGTGCAATTTCTGAAGGGCAGCGCGTATTACATGTACTGCCCCAAGAGTTCTCTATTGATGCTCAAGGTGGTATCCGTGAGCCATTAGGTATGTCGGGCGTCAGACTAGAGGCGCAAGTACACCTAGTGACGGCTGCTATGAATGCCGTGCAAAATATTGAGAAGTGTGTACGACGTTGTGGTTTGGATGTTGATGCTATTATTCTTGAGCAATTGGCCTCCAGTATGGCGGTGCTCACCGAAGATGAGCGTGAATTAGGCGTGTGCATGGTAGATATCGGTGGTGGTACGACGGATATGGCCATTTTTACGGAAGGTGCCATTCGCCACACTGCCGTTATCCCGATCGCCGGTGACCAAGTGACCAATGATATAGCGATGGCATTGCGTACACCGACGCAGCATGCTGAAGAAATAAAAGTAAAGTACGCTTGCGCACTAACACAACTTGCTGCAAGTGATGAAATGATCAAAGTTCCCAGTGTAGGGGATCGTCCGGCACGCGACTTATCTCGTCAGGCACTTGCTGAGGTGGTTGAGCCGCGTTACGAAGAACTCTTTACGCTGGTGAGAGATGAATTACGCCGTAGTGGCTATGAAGATATGGTGGCTGCTGGTGTTGTGCTAACCGGTGGCACGTCGCGTATGGAAGGCGTGAGTGAATTGGCAGAGGAAATTTTCCATATGCCGGTTCGCATTGCTTGCCCACAAAATGTCAGAGGTTTGGCGGATGTGGTGCGCAATCCTATTTATGCGACGGGCGTAGGTTTACTGCATTACGCATTGCAGGAAGCGCGACATGGGCAAGGCTCAGAGAGCCACGGGGGAATTGTTGCCGCTCACAAAGAGCGCAGTGAATTAGCCCGGCGTGATATCAAGGAAGGCTATTCGGCGCTGGCGAAAATCAAAGGCTGGTTCAAAGGAAATTTCTGACAGGGCCGCAAGCGCGGTTCAGGAGACGGGGCTTATGTTCGAATTGGTAGATAACGCACCCTCGAGCAGTGCGGTCATCAAAGTAGTTGGTGTTGGCGGTGGCGGCGGTAATGCTGTTAACCATATGGTTGAAAGCAACATCGAAGGCGTCGAATTCATTTGCGCTAACACTGACGCTCAGGCGCTGAAGCGCGTATCCGCAAAAACTGTTTTACAGCTTGGCGGGGAGATCACTAAGGGGCTGGGGGCTGGTGCCAACCCTGAAGTAGGTCGCCAAGCCGCGATGGAAGACCGTGATCGCATCGCTGAGCTTTTGAATGGTGCGGACATGGTGTTTATCACTGCTGGCATGGGTGGTGGCACAGGAACGGGGGGTGCTCCGGTTGTTGCTCAAGTCGCCAAAGAGCTGGGGATCTTGACGGTTGCTGTTGTTACGCGTCCCTTCCCGTTTGAAGGCCCGAAGCGCATGCGCGCAGCAGAGGAGGGGATGAAAGAACTCTCTGAGCATGTTGACTCGCTGATCACGATTCCAAACGAAAAGCTGCTCTCTGTGCTTGGCAAAAATGCCACGTTGTTAACCGCCTTTAGTGCTGCGAACGATGTGTTGCTAGGCGCAGTTCAGGGGATTGCAGAGCTGATAACGAGCCCTGGTATTATCAACGTCGACTTCGCTGACGTGCGTACGGTGATGTCAGAGATGGGTATGGCGATGATGGGCACTGGTGGGGCCACCGGTGAAAATCGCGCTAGGGAAGCAGCTGAAAAAGCCATTCGCAGTCCGTTGCTTGAAGATATCGATCTACATGGCGCGCGCGGCATTTTGGTTAATATTACAGCAGGTCCCGACCTATCCATTGGTGAGTTCAATGATGTGGGTGCCACCGTTCAAGAGTTCGCCTCTCAGGAAGCAACGATTGTCGTGGGTACCTCTATTGACATGGAAATGACCGATGAGCTGCGCGTCACTGTGGTGGCAGCCGGACTAGATGGAAATAAAGGGAAAGTAGCGGCGCGTGAGCCGGTTCGTCGTTCTGCTACGGACTCTTCTTCAGATTACCGCAAGCTGCAGCAGCCCACGGTAATGCGTCAGCAAGCTACGGCTCGCGCTGAAGCACCTGAGCCCGCAACCAAACCGCGCCCTGAAAAACGCCGCACACCAGAGGCTGATGACTATCTAGATATTCCTGCATTTTTGCGCCGTCAAGCGGATTAACGGTGCTGCTGGAAAGTTCCCCGAGACAGCAAACGATAGTTTTGTTGGTTAAAACGATCGTTTGCTGTTAAAGTGAACACTGTTTGATAACCTTCATCCCCTCGCGGTATTAGTCGGCTCCCCTGCCGGTAACCGCCGTCATTAGAGTTCGACCACTGCTTATGATCAGACAACGTACATTACAAAACGTCATTCGCGCCACTGGAGTGGGTCTGCACTCTGGTAAGAAAGTCCATTTAGCGTTGCGTCCGGCGCCAGCTAATACGGGTATCGTGTTTGTTAGAACCGACCTGGATCCTGTGGTGCATGTTCCCGCCCGTGCCGAGCTAGTAGAAGATACGATGCTTTGCACTGCACTTTCATACCAAGGTGTGAAAGTGGCAACGGTTGAGCATTTGATGTCGGCGTTTGCAGGGCTAGGTATCGACAATGCGTATGTCGATGTCAGTGCGCCTGAAGTACCTATCATGGATGGTAGTGCCAGCCCTTTTGTATTTTTAATTCAATCGGCGGGTATTCTCGAGCAGGATGCTGCTAAGAAGTTTATCCGAATTAAGCGCCGTATTACGGTGAGTGATGGCGATAAAGAAGCCGTGTTCTTACCGCATCAAGGGTTTAAAGTCTCTTTCAAGATAGATTTTGACCACCCCGTTTTTGAGCAACAAAAGCAAACGGCATTGATTGATTTCTCGACAACGTCTTTTGTTAAAGAGGTCTCCAGGGCGCGTACCTTTGGCTTTATGCGTGATCTGGAATCCTTGCGTTCCAACAATCTTGCATTAGGTGGAAGCCTGGATAATGCAATTGTGCTAGACGACTATCGCATCGTGAACGAAGGTGGTCTGCGTTACGACGATGAGTTTGTGAAGCACAAAGTTCTCGATGCTATCGGTGATCTATATCAGCTGGGCCATAGCTTGATTGGCGAATTTCGTGGTGTTAAATCCGGCCACGCGCTGAATAACCTGCTATGTCGTGAGCTTATGGCTCATCCCGATGCTTACGAAATTGTGACGTACGAAGATGAGAAGGCGATCGCGCCTATTTCTTACGCTGCACCCGCTATGGCATAAAAAATATGGCGTAAAGAAAGGGTGTGTTAAAGCGTATAGGCAACTTACTAGAATATTGGTTGAAAAAACGAATTCGCGCCCCATCTATAAAGCATCGCTTAAGCGATGCTTTATGCGTTTTATGGCAACCTTTATTGTTCATGTCCGTTACGCAGCGGGGCATGGGAGGCCAAGCGCTCTAAGGCGCCTTTAAGTGCAGGGTCATCGGTGTCCTTTGCGCATTCGGTTAAGGTTTTTGCTGCCCCTTCAGATAGTGTTCGCGTATAACGTTTGGGGCTTTCTATCGGTCGCACTGGACGCACCTTAAGTGTAAAGCCAGTGACACTCTCAAAGCCAGGTAGCTGGTGGAGTAGCGTGATTAATCGGGGCTGCTCGTAGCGAAGCCATGTTAACCAGCTTGCCTGACCACTAATAAGCGTCAAGCGACCGTCGCGAAACCCGCCTACGAAGATATGCTCGCGCATTTCCTCTGGAAGGTGAGCGCGTAAGTGCCGCTGCGCATGGTCAATCAAGCGGGAAAGGCGCATAAGCTGTCCAACGTCGCTAGACTTAGATAGCAGTTGGGTGATGGGCTGTGCGCGCGAACGCTTAACCTTTATACTCATATGCCTAAATTCCGAGATACCTGATAAACGTCGTAATGGCGAACAGAAGAATTCTATCTCGTTGTTGCCACCTAAGAAGAGCCTAACACGCTCAGGAGCCAGCCCACAGTATGTCATCAACGTTAGATGTTTTGTCTGCTTCGCCGAGGCGCCATCGTCGCCATGGCCTAGCGCGTTGGTGGCTGGCAAGCCTGTTGGTGGGCTGTTTGTTGCCCGCCAGCTTACATCCTTTAGATGCGCTTCGAGGCGGCGAGCGCAGCGTCATTATCTGTTTTTGGGTGCCCGCGATATTACGCGCTCAATCTCAATGGATTGCAAAAAAGCGCCGAGCGATGCGCCAGTGGGTGCAAACCCAGGTGAGTCAGCTTCCTGCCGTTTCATCTGGTTCTGGTTATTTTCCCTTCATTACGCTGCGTTTAATGACCACGATTGATATGCATGCGCCACGTGGTCCACCTGTTTTGCGGCCGATTCGTTAAGTTCAACTTTTATTCGCCTTATATACAGGGCGCACCTAGATGGCGCTCGTGAAGATCTGGAACTTTCATGATTAATAATTTGTTACGCAAAGTGGTTGGCTCTAAGAATGATCGCGATGTTAAGCGCATGCAAAAAAATGTACTCAGCGTTAACGCACTAGAGTCATCGTTAGAAGGGTTGAGTGATACTGATCTGCAGGGAAAAACAGCGCTGTTACGCCAGCAGCTAGAGGACGGGGCGACGCTAGATAGTTTGTTGCCAGAAGCCTTTGCTGTTGTTCGTGAGGCCAGTAAGCGCGTCATGGGAATGCGCCATTTCGATGTGCAGATGGTGGGTGGCATTACCTTGCATCGTGGGCGCATTGCTGAAATGAAAACTGGGGAGGGTAAAACCCTGGTGGCTACTTTGGCAGTGTACTTGAATGCATTGCCAGGTAAAGGTGTTCACGTCGTCACCGTTAACGATTACTTGGCACGTCGTGATGCTGAGTGGATGCGTCCGCTGTATGAATTCCTTGGTCTGTCAGTAGGCGTTATTTTTGCTGGGCAAACGGGTGAAGAGAAACGCCATGCCTATCAGTGCGACATTACCTACGGCACAAATAACGAGTTTGGCTTTGACTACCTGCGCGACAATATGGCGTTCTCACTTGAAGATAAAGTGCAGCGCGGTCTCTATTACGCCATTGTCGATGAGGTTGACTCAATACTAATTGATGAAGCCCGTACACCGCTGATTATATCTGGCGCGGTGGATGAGAATACCGATCTTTATGGCATTGTGAACCAGCTGGCCCAGCAGCTAGAAAAAGGCGAGGTCTCGGAAGACGAAGAGGCATCTGTCACAGGCGACTTTCTCCTTGATGAAAAACAAAAGCAGGTAGAGCTTACTGAGCAGGGCCACAATAAAGTTGAAGATCTAATGCGTGCCGAGGGCCTTCTGGGGGAAGGTGAGTCGCTGTATGCCGCGCAGAATCTTAACTTATTGCAACATATGCACTCAGCATTGCGTGCGCGGCACCTCTATCATTTAGACGTTGATTACCTTGTATCTGACGGCCAAGTAGTGATCGTTGATGAACATACTGGGCGCTCTATGCCTGGCCGTCGCTGGTCTGAAGGCTTGCACCAAGCGGTTGAGGCCAAGGAAGGCGTGACGGTTCAGCGGGAAAGCCAAACGTTAGCATCCACCACCTTCCAGAATTACTTCCGCCTCTATGAAAAGCTGGCCGGCATGACAGGTACTGCTGATACAGAAGCCTTTGAGTTTCGTCAGATCTATGGCCTGGATGTGGTGGTCATTCCGACTAATCGTTCGCTGGCCCGTAAAGATCTGAATGATTTGGTCTATCTCAGTGCGGAAGAAAAGTACGAAGCGATTATTAACGATGTAAAAGCAGAAACTGAAGCTGGGCGCCCTGTACTGGTAGGCACGGCATCGATAGAAACATCCGAGTACCTTGCTCGCCTAATGCGCGAGGCGGGCCTAACGTTTAATGTACTAAACGCCAAGCAGCACCAAAGTGAAGCTGAAGTGATTGCTCAGGCGGGGCGTCCTGGTGCTATTACCATTGCGACCAATATGGCGGGGCGTGGTACTGACATTATGCTAGGCGGCAACTGGGAAGCCGAGGCAGCTAAACTGCAAAATCCCACCCAGGCGCAAATTGATGCATTAAAAGCCGAGTGGCAGAAGCGCCACGATGGTGTTTTAGAGGCGGGGGGGCTGCACGTTATTGGTTCGGAGCGTCACGAGTCACGCCGGATTGATAATCAGCTTCGCGGCCGCGCAGGCCGTCAAGGTGACCCGGGCTCCACGCGTTTTTTCCTCTCGTTAGAAGATAGCCTGATGCGGCTATTTGGCTCTGATCGTGTTAAACGTTTGATGCAGGCGCTTGGGCTAGAGCGTGGCGAAGCGATTGAGCATAAGATGGTTTCCAATGCGGTTGAACGAGCCCAGAAAAAAGTAGAAGGGCGCAACTTCGATATCCGCAAGCAGCTGTTGGAGTACGACGATGTCGCTAATGATCAACGTCGTGTTATCTACGAACAGCGTAATGAAATTCTTAGCGCAGACGATGTTTCTGATGCGGTAATCGGTATTCGTGAAGAGGTGATGGAAGATGCCATCAGTGATTTTGTACCACCTCAGAGCCTCGCAGAACAGTGGGATCTTCCAGGGCTGGAGGCGCACCTAAAAACCGAATTCAACTTGGATGCTCCGGTGGTTCAGTGGTCAGCTGAGGATGAGCGTTTCAGTGAGGAAAAGCTGCGTGAGCGCTTGCAAGTGATGCATCGTGAGGCGTATGAAGCCAAAGTTGAGGCTGCTGGAGCCGCATTGATTCGCCGCTTTGAGAAGCAGGTAATGCTTCAGGTGCTAGATACACGCTGGAAAGAGCATCTGCAATCGATGGATCATCTGCGTCGTGGGATCCATCTTCGTGGCTATGCCCAGAAGAACCCCAAGCAGGAATATAAGCGCGAGTCATTTGAGCTGTTCCAGAATTTGTTGACCAATATCAAAGCAGATGTAACACGCATTCTTAGCCATGTGCAGGTGCGCAAGCCTGAGGAAGTGGATGCCTTAGAGCAAAAACGTCGCGAAGAATTGGCACGCGAAAAGTCGATGGCTGATAGTCGACATGATGATCCAAGCGGCCAAGGCAGTGATGGTGCGAAGGAAGCGCCAGGCGCTGACGGGCGGCCTCTGCGTCGTGAAGGTCCAAAAGTAGGTCGTAACGACCCGTGCACCTGCGGGTCGGGTAAGAAGTATAAGCAGTGCTGCGGCAAACTAAGCTAAACACGCGCGGTGTTATTGAACGTATAGGAGAAAAACATGGCGGTGGGGAATCTGCTCTTTCCGGAATTGCCGCCCCTTAACGGGGTGCGCCTGGGCACTGCAATGGCAGGTATTAAGAAGCCGGATCGTCGCGATGTCGTGGTGATTGAGCTGCCTGAAACGTCCACAGTGGCGGGGGTGTTTACTCGTAATGCGTTCTGTGCAGCACCAGTAATCGTCGCGAAGGCTCACCTTGAGGAGTGCTTAAGCACTGGGCGCGTTCCACGCTACTGGTTAGTTAATACTGGTAATGCCAACGCGGGCACTGGTGAAACAGGCTTACAGGATGCCTATGCTAGCTGTGCCGCGCTTGCTGAGCATGTCGGTGTTAAACAGAGCCAGGTGCTGCCATTCTCGACCGGTGTGATCGGAGAACCGCTGCCTATGGCGCGCTTGCTGGCAGGTGTGCCCAACGCGCTGGGCTCTTTAGCGGATACTAGCCAAGCCTGGCAACAGGCGGGAGAAGGTATCCTGACGACTGATACGCGCCCTAAAGGAGCAACGGTGACTGTCGCGGTGGGTGACCAGCAGGTGACCATCAACGGCATTACCAAAGGCTCTGGCATGATCAAGCCTAATATGGCTACCATGCTCGGCTTTGTGGTGACCGACGCGGCGATTGACCAACCGCTGTTAGCGAGCTTACTTCGTGAAACGGTGGATCGCTCCTTTAACTGCATTACGGTGGATAGCGATACGTCGACCAACGATGCTTGCTTGCTGGCGGCGACGGGCACTGGTGCGCGTATTGAAAGTGACGAGCAAATAGCCATTTTTCGTAATGCGCTACAGCGGGTAATGACCGAACTTGCTCAATCTATTATCCGCGATGGAGAAGGGGCGACTAAGTTTGTGACACTCCAAGTAAATGAGGCGACCACTCGGCAGGAAGCCCTGGATGTTGCCTTTACCGTTGCTCACTCACCGTTGGTGAAGACCGCGCTATACGCTTCCGATGCTAACTGGGGGCGTATTTTAGCCGCCGTAGGGCGCGCGCCGGTTGAGGCATTCGATGTCAGTCACGTGGTCATTGATTTGGGTGACGTCCGCCTGGTTGAAAAGGGGGGGCGCGCCGACAGTTATACAGAAGCAGCTGGCAGTGCTGTTATGTCGCAGGAAGAGATCATCATCCGCATTAATTTGGGTCGTGGTGAAGAGAGTGCCACTGTGTGGACCTCGGACCTATCCCATGACTATGTGACTATCAACGCGGATTACCGTAGCTAGCTGGCAGCAATGATGTGCTAGTGCAGCAATACTGCGCCGTCTTTCATTTAAACGGCACGCACAGAGTGGATTAAGACGTAATGAGTGTAATGGTAAAACGACGAGTTCATGTCGCGGCGGCTGCTATGATCAGCGCCGATCAAAAGCAAGTGTTGATTGCGCGCCGACCTTCCAACGTTGATCACGGCGGCCTGTGGGAGTTTCCGGGGGGGAAGCTTGCACCCTATGAAACGGGTCTCGAAGGGCTTAAGCGTGAGCTTCATGAAGAGTTAGGTGTTGAGATTGTGCGTGCTCGGCCGCTCATCCGTGTTCATCATGAATATCCGGATAAGCACATCTTGCTGGATGTCTGGCAGGTGCAAGAATTTGCCGGCGAGCCGTTTGGGCGTGAAGGACAAGCCGTACGCTGGGTGCCTATGGAGGAATTGGTAAATTACCCCTTCCCAGCGGCTAATCTGCCTATTCTACGTGCGGTCATGCTGCCAACAGATTATTTGATCACTGGTGAAGAAGCAGACGATGAGCGTTTCGAGGCTCTTTTAGAGCGCGCGTTATCTGAAGATGGTATTCGGCTGGTGCAGCTACGCGCAAAAAGCCTTGATGAAGCGGCTTACATTGCTCGGGCTGAGCGTGCGTTGCGACTCTGTCGCGAGTACGACGCACGACTGTTATTGAACGGTGAGCCGTCGCTACTGGATGCCGTTGATGCTGATGGCATTCATCTGACCAGTGCGCGATTAATGAGTCTTGATCGTCGGCCCATCGCTGAAAACAAGTGGCTGTCTGCCTCGACGCACGACCAAGCGCAGCTTTCACAAGCTGCCGTGCTCGGCTGCGATTTTGTAACGCTCTCACCACTGCGTACGACGCCATCTCACCCTGAGGTAGCGCCGCTGGGTTGGCATGACTTCCAGCAGCTAGTCGAGCGTGCAGGTATGCCTGTTTTTGCGTTAGGCGGTATGACGCGCTTTGACGCTAATCATGCTCGTGCGGTGGGGGCCCAAGGCATTGCATCGATCCGCGATTTCTGGAAATAAGCTGGAAACCAATCTGCTGGATTTCATGTTGCCATGCTAATGAAAGCGCCTGTTTCAATGCTGAAGCAGGCGCTTTTTATTAGCTCATTTGATGGCTAAGTGGGGCACGGCGTTAGTCGCGATAACGGCGGGTTAAATCGCCGTAGGCGTCAATTCTTCGGTCGCGTAGGTAGGGCCACATGCGACGGGTGTTCTCGCTGCGCGCCATATCGACGTTTACCACCAGTTGTTGTGTTTCCTCTCCTGCATGCGCCAGCATTTCCCCCTGGGGGCCGCATACAAAGCTGCCACCCCAAAACGCAATACCGTCGCCTACGCCAGAGTGGTCAGGTTCAAAACCAACCCGGTTGGCGACCAGTACCGGTAATCCGTTGGCAATACCATGGGAGCGCTGAATGATTGTCCAAGCATCTTTCTGACGGTTTTTTTCAGCGTCATCATCATTTGGGTCCCAGCCGATGGCAGTGGGATAGAGAAGGAGCTCCGCACCACTTAGTGCCATTAAACGTGCCGCTTCCGGATACCATTGATCCCAGCAAACCAGGACACCTAACCGCCCAACAGAGGTGTCAATGGGCGTGAAGCCTTGGCCGCGTTCGTCATCAGCATCGCCAGGGGTAAAGTAAAACTTTTCGTAAAAGGCCGGATCATCAGGGATGTGCATTTTGCGGTACTGCCCAACACGCCCTTTTGCGCGGTCATAAACGACGGCTGTGTTGTGGTAAAGCCCCGCAGCACGTTTTTCAAACAGCGACCCCACCAGTACAATATCCAGTTCCTTAGCCAGCTCGGCTAGGCGTTGGCCAGTGGGGCCGTCTAGCGGTTCAGCCAAATCAAACAGCGCAGGGTCTTCGTACTGGCAAAAGTAGTGAGTGGCATGCAACTCCTGAAGCAACACCAACTGTGCCCCTTGGCTGGCGGCATCGCGAATGCCTGATTCACTGGCGGAGAGGCTACGTGCTTTATCTGGCCACGCAGATTGCTGAACAACGCCGACGGTCAGTGTGTGTGACATGATGGCTCCTTAGGATTCAGTAAGCGCTGGGGCAAGCGTGCCTTTCGGTAACTGCATGGTTAAACAGTGAAGGCTGCCATGCTGACGAATCACGCTAACACACTCAATCGGAATCAACGCGTGTTCTGGGAATGCCTCGGCCAGTGCCTTGAGGGCGGCCATATCGGCAGGGTCTCCGTAGGTGGGTACCAGCACTGCCCCATTAATAACTAAAAAGTTGGCGTAGGTCGCCGGCAGGCGATGGCCATCTTCTGGATCAAAACAAGCGTGTGGCCAGGGCAGAGCAATCAGGCGATAAGGCTCGCCGTTGCGCTGGCGAAACGCCTTGAGCTCTTGCTCCATTGCTTTGAGTGCGGGGTAATGAGGATCACTAGGATCATCGCAACGGACATAGGCAATGGTGGACGGGTTACAAAAGCGAGCGAGAGTATCTATGTGGCTGTCGGTATCGTCACCTTCTAAGTGACCGTGCGCGAGCCATAACACGCGGTCAACGCCCAAGTCGTCTGCCAGCAAGGCTTCAATATCCGCTCGCGAGAGAGTTGGATTACGGTTCGGATTCAGCAGGCAGGCTTCTGTTGTTAGTAGCGTGCCTTCACCGTCGGTTTCGATGGCACCGCCTTCGAGCACCGTCTCCCGCTTTACAACAGGGCAGGCCCATACGCCAGCATCAGCTAGCCACTGGGTTAGTTGGTTGTCATATGCGGCAGGAAATTTTCCACCCCAGCCGGTGAACGTGTAGTCCAGCATCAGAGGCTGGTTATGCGCATCCATGACGGTGATTGGGCCATGGTCTCTTGCCCAGGTATCGTCTGTCGGTGCGGCAATTAGCAGCAGCTGATGCTTGGGCACACCAGCTGCCTCAAACGTGGCAGCCAAACGGATAACCGTCGCTTCGTCGGGCGCGCTGATCAATACCCGCTGGTAGCGTGCAGTGGCGATCACGATTTGCTCAAGCGTCGCCTCAATACGCGATAGCATAGGCGCCCAATCGCCGTCGGCGCGTGGCCAGGTCAGTTGCAGGCCATCCTGGGGATGCCATTCGGGCAATAAGCGGTGAGTCTTGTTAGTCAACGTCACAGATGCTCTTGATAGTCGAAAAAATGCTTGCCTTAAAGACAAGGATAACGGGCGCAATTTAGGCGCTAGCTCAAGAACATGCAAGCGTTAACGTATCTAAGGGAACGGCAACCAGGGTTGCTACTCTAACCCTGCGTTTGCACATGCAGCCATGCTAAAAAAGCCGTACCATGGATGCTTATTACTAAGGAATGATGCCATGCTTGATCGTTTGCCTTTTCTGGTGGGGCTGCGCTACGTGCGCGCTAAACGCCGGAACCACTTTATTTCGTTTATCTCTCTGACGTCGATGCTCGGGCTAATGCTTGGCGTGGCAGTGCTGATCCTTGTGCTGTCGGTGATGAATGGTTTCGATCACGAGCTACGTACCCGCATTTTGGGAATGGTGCCTCACACTAAAATTGAAGCACGAGAAGGGCTAGTAGAGTGGGAGGCATTGGCCGAGCGCCTCGTTCAGCGTGAGCGTGTGATTGGCGCGGCTCCCTATGTTGAGCAGCAGGGCATGTTTTCGGCAGGGGGGCGTAACCAAGGGGCGATGGTCAATGGCATTCATCCGGATTGGGAAGACAACGTGTCGATCATTGGCAAGCACATGCGCCAAGGCGAACTATCTGACTTAGTGCCAGGTGAATGGAATGTGGTGCTCGGCTCTATGTTAGCGCGTCGGCTGGGGGTGGGGGTCGGCGACCGAGTCACACTGTTGGTGCCTGAGGCATCGATTACGCCCGCGGGCGTTTTTCCTCGCCTGAAACGCTTTACCGTTAGTGGAATCTTTAGCGTTGGTGCGGATTTAGATGCCAATTTAGCGTACGCCAACATTGAGGATATGCAAACGCTGGCCCGTATGGGAGACGCTGTTGGTGGCTTGCGTCTCGAACTTGACGATTTGTTCCTGGCAGGAAGCGAAACCCAGGCAATTTTGAATGAGCTCGGATCAAGTTACCGTGGCACAGACTGGACCTTTTCCCATGGCAGTCTGTTTCAGGCTATTCAAATGGAAAAGCGCATGATTGCACTGCTGTTAACCGTTATTATCGCGGTTGCCGCTTTTAACATCGTTTCCACCCTAGTGATGGTGGTAACGGATAAGCGCGCTGATATTGCTATTTTGCGTACCATTGGCGCGACACCTCGATCAATCATGGGTATTTTCATTGTGCAAGGCTTAGCGATCGGTCTCATCGGGATCGCCGTGGGCGTTGCGGTCGGTATTGTTTTGGCGCTCACCATCTCCGATTTGATTGGTTGGTTTGAAAGTGCTCTCGGTATCCAGTTCCTTGACGCGGGTGTGTACTTCATCAGTGATCTGCCTTCGCGCCTGCATTGGGATGACGTACGCGACATTGTTCTCGCTGCGTTTGGCTTGACCTTCCTTTCGACACTGTATCCCGCCTGGCGGGCCGCTCGGGTCCAACCTGCCGATGTACTGCGCTATGAATAAGGATGCCATCATGACCTCAAGTACACCGCACACGGCAGCGATTATGCTGGAATGCAACGGCCTAACACGTGTTTATAGTGAAGGTCCCCAAGACCTGACGGTATTGGATCAGCTTGATTTGCATGTGCATGCAGGCGAACGAGTTGCCATTGTCGGCAGTTCAGGGTCAGGTAAAACGACGCTTTTAAATCTGTTGGGCGGTCTTGATCGCCCAAGCTCGGGTAGCGTTGTGATTGCGGGAGAACCACTCTCGGGTCTGAATGAAGCGGCGCTTGGGCGTTTTCGCAATCGCTATATTGGTTTTGTATATCAGTTTCACCACTTATTGGCGGAGTTTACAGCGGTCGAGAATGCCGCGCTGCCGCTGATTATTCGCGGACA
The DNA here is from genome assembly GCF_013415115.1 of Vreelandella zhaodongensis. Lineage (GTDB taxonomy): Bacteria > Pseudomonadota > Gammaproteobacteria > Pseudomonadales > Halomonadaceae > Vreelandella > Vreelandella zhaodongensis. The sequence goes on from NZ_JACCDD010000001.1 coordinate 320,829, forward strand.
GCCTAAAAAGGTGGCGGAACAGCGCGCCATGCAGCTGCTTGAACGGGTGGGAATGAAGGCGCGCGCTGATCACAAGCCAGGAGAATTGTCAGGAGGTGAGCGGCAGCGGGTGGCGATAGCCCGTGCGCTGGTAACTGACCCGCGTCTTGTGTTGATGGACGAGCCAACAGGGAACCTTGATCAAACCACGGCGAGCACAATTCTGGCACTGATGGATGAGTTGGCCAAAGAGAGTGCCTGCGCCTTTGTCATTGTCACCCACGATGTCAGTTTGGCGGCTCATCAGGATCGAGTATTAAAATTAGATGGTGGTCGGTTGATTGAGCAAGCAAGTGAATAACTGCTGTTGCTAGCTAATCACGCTTAATCATCAAATTCTGATTCAACGCGAGCCCGGCGCTGTCGTCTCTTCAGGCGGCGGCGCTTCCAGTGGTGCGAAACATGCCATCGCCAAATCAGGCGTATAGCAATATTAGCAACAATCGCCAACACAACGGCGCTTATCAACGACCCTAGTATTAACGCTGGCATGATGTCGTTCATCTGCTCAGCAATCCAGCGGGTTGAAATGCGTGACGGGGCCTCTCTAACAGGTGTTTCCAGCAGGAAACTGCCAACCCGGTAATTAAAATAAAAAATAACTGGCATGGTGAGGGGGTTAGTAATCCACACAAGGCCTATCGAGAGTGCCAGGTTGCAACGGCTAAGGCGCGCGCCCAGTGCCGCTACCACCATCTGGAAAGGGATAGGCAGCATGGCGCAAAAAAGCCCCACGCTAAACGCATTTGCAACGCTGCGACGTGTTAAAAGCCATAAACCGGGATCGGCAATGAGAGGCGCCATAAAGCGTAACGAACGCTGGCGTCGTATCGTGTCTGGTTTTGGCATGTAGCGCTGCAGAAAACGGCGCGGCATTTCAAATACTCTCGTCCGTGGTGCCGCCTATTATCCACATAGCTTAGTGCTTCGGCTATGGTGTAAGCGTTAATGATTTAGCTCCAAGGAGGGAGGCATGCAATTGGGCATGGCGCTACCCGCAGCTTTGGCAGTGCTTATTGGCACGCTAGCGGCATGGTTGAGCGGGCCAGAAGGGATGCTTCAGTCTCTGCTGCCTGCGGTATTGGTACTAGTGCTGTGCTTGGTAGCTATGCGCCCTACACGATTAATTTGGCTGGTCATCGCTGGCTGGGCGTTTGCTAATGTGCAGCAGGAGTGGGGGCGGAGCTTGCCGGCAGGGTTGAGTGGTGAGGATGTCACTATCCAGGCCAAGGTAGAGAGTGTTCAGCAGGAGGTAGGTTCGTCACGTTTGCGTCTAGCCGTTGATGCATGCCAAGTGCCAGATTATTTGCCGCGTTGCCAGTCATTCACTGGGGTTCGAGTCAGTGCTTATGGTGACCGTGTCTATCGCGTGGGAGAGCGCTGGCAAATGACGCTTCGTCTGAGGCCTCCCCATGGTTTTGCGAACCCAAATACCTTTAATTTTGAGCAGTGGCTATGGCGTGAGGGGATTCATGCAACGGGGTATGTGCGACAAGACCCCGCTCCTGTGCGCCTTTCAGAAGCGACGCCAACGCTTCGTCAGTTAGCCATCAAAAAACTGTCTACCCAGCCGCTAGAAGAGCGAACTAAGCGTTGGCTCGCAGCCCTTACTCTCGGTGCCAGTGAGCAGTTAAACCAAGAAGATTGGGCGCTGCTGAATGCGACGGGCACTACCCATCTCGTGGTGATATCTGGGCTACATGTTGGGCTGGTAGCGTCCTTCATGCTGCTGTTGGCTCGACTGGCGGCCAGATTGTTGACGCCCACTAACTGGCGACTAAGTGTTTGGCCGTGGTGGCTAGCTGGGGCATCAGCGGTTGGCTATGCCATGTTAGCGGGGCTAGCGCCGCCTGCTATGCGCGCTATGATCATGACGCTGTTAGGTTTATGGGTGCTCAGTGGCCGCCATGCACCAGGCCCTTGGCAGGCTTGGTGGTTAGCCCTGGGGTTGGTGCTTATTGTTGACCCGCTTGCGCTTTGGCGCCCTGGTCTATGGCTATCTTTTATTGCCGTAGCCTGGTTAATTATTATTTGGCAGGGTCGGCCGCGCCCACAAGGGATAAAAGGCTGGTGCTGGGCGCTGTTGCGCTCGCAGCTACTGTTGGCACCCCTAATGGCAGCGGCGGTGCTTTTAGCATTTGGCAGGGTGGCTCCTGGAGCGCCGTTGGTTAACCTTCTTGCTGTGCCTTGGGTCAGTTCTATCATGGTGCCAAGTGCTCTTTTAGGGTGGCTGCTATCGCCATTGCCAGGCATAGGAGCGCTTGTGTGGTGGTGCTTTGAGTTGGCACTGCAGGTGTTTTACCAGCTATTGGTCGTTACCGTGCGTCTGGTACCGCTAATACAGCCACCATCTTCGCTAGTCATGCCGCTTGTGTGCGCACTATTGTTGCTCTCTCTTTGTTGGGGTATGCCTAGTGTGCCGACATGGTTACGAGTCAGCGCCACGCTGCTAATGCTAAGCCTTCCTTGGTGGGTCACCGATGAATCGCTTCCCTATGGAGAGCTGCGTGTCACCGTGCACGATGTTGGGCAGGGTCAGCTGATCGAGCTGCGTAGCGCTAATAACCGCTTGCTTTACGACACTGGCCCACGATTTCGCAGCGGTTTTATGCCGTTGCAGACGCTGTGGCCACCAAGCCAAACGTTTGATCGCGTTATCGTTAGCCATGCTGATATCGATCATGCAGGTGGTGTGGATGCATTAAGAGATGACCACCAAGTAGCGCAGTGGTGGGCGCCTCGTGGAGAGACGCTAACAGTTTCAAGCAATGAGTGTGCTGCTGGTCAGCAGTGGCAGCGTGATGGCGTGCGCTATCAAATACTTTGGCCTCCTCCAGGGGATAGCGCGTTATCTGCCAATGACCGTTCTTGTGTGCTACAGGTGAGCGTAGGTGGGCACCATTTATTAATCACTGGCGATGTCAGTCGCGATATTGAACGGCGCTTGATAACGAACATTGCCAAGCCTACCAGTGTGTTAGTGGCAGGGCATCACGGAAGTCATACCAGTTCTGGTGTGCAGTTTGTGCGGATGAGTAGCCCCAAGCATGTCATTTTTAGCGCAGGGCGGAATAACGCATTTAATCACCCTGCTGATGATGTGGTGCGCCGCTTTCGGCGTCAGCAGAGCTGTTTGTGGAATACTGCCCATGATGGCGCGCTGCAATTTGATCTGCGGCCAGATCACCCCGTTGAGGTTATCCCCTTGCGAAGGCATCTAGGAAGTGAGAAGCGGTGTTGATGCGCTTCACCATCAGGTAGAATTCTTTTCACTGCACACTATTGCCGGGAGCGCGTGTGACTGATTCAGGTTGGATTCTCTATAAACGTCTATTGGGTTATGTAAAACCTCACTGGCGCGCGTTTGCGCTGGCAATCGTGGGGTTTGTGATTTATGCCGCCTCCAGTACTGCGTTAGCGGAAATGATGAAGCGGCTAATTGATGGTATCCAAAACCCGGATGCTGCCTTTCGGTTTTTTCTGCCTTTGTTTGTGGTGATCATGTTCGCGGCGCGGGGACTAGGTACGTTTCTAAGTACCTACTTTATGGCGTACGTGGGACGTTATGTGATCCACACGCTTCGCTGCGAAGTGTTTGCGCATCTTCTGCACCTGCCCGGTCGCTTCTTTGATAACCACTCAAGCGGTCAGTTAGTGTCACGCGTCACTTATCACGTGGAACAGGTGGCGGGGGCTGCAACCAATGCGGTGACTGTTATTTTGCGTGAAGGTTTGTTTGTAATTGGTTTGATTAGCTACTTGCTATGGACCAATTGGATGCTGACGCTACTGTTCCTTGGGGTGACACCAATCATCGGTGTCGTGGTCAACTACGTCAGTAAGCGTTTTCGGCGTATTTCCAAACGCATTCAACACTCGATGGGCGATGTTACCCATGTAGCCTCTGAGGCCCTTTCTGGCTATCGCGTGGTACGAACCCATGGCGCTGAAGCTTATGAACAGCAACGTTTTGAGCGTGTCAGTGAAGAGAATCGCCGCCAAAGCATGAAAGAAGCCATGACTCGTGCTGTCAGTTCACCGGTGATTTTAATGCTGGTGGCTATTTCGATGGCGTTTTTGGTGTGGCTGGCCATGGCGCCGGCACTAATGGATAACATGACACCCGGAGAGTTTGTCGCCTTTATCACGGCGGCGGCATTAATGATCAAGCCCGTACGGCAGCTCACTGAAATAAATGGCGATATTCAAAAAGGCATTGCCGCGGCTTCTGAGTTGTTTGGTTTGCTCGACTTAACGCCTGAGCAAGATGAAGGCAAACGTATCCCGGAAAAGCTAATCGGCGAGGTGGTCATTGACAACGTCAGTTTCCGCTACGCAGATGACCAGCCCTACGTACTGCATGATATTAGTCTCACCGTTGCCCCTGGTGAGCTAGTAGCCATTGTTGGCCGTTCCGGAAGCGGTAAGTCGACGCTGGTTAGCCTGCTGCCGCGTTTTTATCGTCCGAGTAAAGGGCGTATTTTGATTGACGATATTAATGCGGATGACTTTGCGCTGGGGCCTCTGCGTCAGCACATTGGGTTGGTATCCCAGCAGGTGACACTCTTCAACGCTACGATTGCCGATAACATTGCGTATGGGATTGCCAACCCTGACCGTGCAGCCATTGAAGCGGCAGCCGAGGCAGCGTATGCCAGTGAGTTTATTGACAAGCTGCCCCAAGGTTATGACACCGTCGTTGGGGAAAACGGTGTGATGCTTTCCGGCGGGCAGCGCCAGCGTCTGGCGATTGCTAGGGCGATTTTTAAAAATGCCCCCATCCTGGTGCTCGACGAGGCAACCTCTGCGCTGGATACCGAGTCAGAACGCTATATTCAAAAAGCGCTTGAATACGTCTGTAAGGGGCGCACCACGCTGGTGATTGCCCATCGGCTTTCCACCATTGAGCGTGCGGATCGGATCCTGGTGATGGAGCAGGGACGCATTATTGAGCAGGGCACGCACCAGGCACTGTTAGAAGCAGGGGGAGCCTATGCAGCGTTGCATCAGCTCCAATTTCAGGAGAGTGAATGAGCCTTGAGCAGCGCTGGTTGAAAGCAGTTTATGGGGATAGCCAGTGGCTTGCGCCGTTGTACCCATTTGGCAGCTTATACCGTTATCTTATGGCGCGCCGCGAAGCTCAGTATAGCAGCGGGAAAAAATCTGTTTGGCAGGCGCCAGTGCCCGTTATTGTGGTGGGTAACATAACCCTTGGCGGGACAGGGAAGTCTCCTTTAGTCGCTTGGCTGGCACGTTGGCTGGTTCAGCGTGGCTACTCTCCAGGTATTGTCACCCGCGGTTATGGCGGTAAAGCGGCAAATTATCCCCTGCAGGTGGCTGCGACCACGGATCCTGCGCAAAGTGGTGATGAGCCTCTTATGCTAGCCCAGCAAACTGGCCGACCAGTGGTTGCTGACCCGCAGCGCCCGCGGGGCGTACAAGCACTTGTTGAGCAAGGGTGCGATATTATTATCAGTGATGACGGATTGCAGCACTTAGCGCTGGGCCGAGATATCGAGTTGGTCGTTATTGACGGTGCTCGAGGGTTAGGGAATGGTCGCTGCTTACCTGCGGGGCCACTTAGAGAGAGTCCTGGCCGGTTATCGCGTGTAGATGCGGTGATTGTGAATGGAGAGCAGCGCCATGCATTGGGCGTGAATGCCGTGTCTATGGAGCTTGCGCCGAAACGTTGGCGTCACCTGCATAGCCAGCAGAGCTTGGCGCTCGCACCGTTGCCCTTTACGCTGCCGGTGCACGGGGTCGCAGGCATCGGCCATCCGGAGCGGTTTTTTAATACATTACGAAGCCTGGGCGTTGAGGGTGATATGCACCCGCTCCCGGATCACCAGCGCTTTGATAGTCAGACCTTCCAATTTGTTGGCCAGCGTCCGGTTGTGATGACGGCGAAAGACGCAGTGAAATGCCAAGCGTTAGCGCCACCTGATAGTTGGATACTAGAGGTGGAAGCCACACTTCCGCCAGAGTTTGAACACTGGTTGGCAGCTAAGCTGTCAGCGATTTCTGAAAGGGGATGCATGAATGGATAAGGAACTGTTGGCAATGCTGGTTTGTCCGCTTTGCAATGGCAAGCTGAAATATGACCGCGAGGCTCAAGAGCTTTGCTGCCACTACGATGGTTTGGCCTATCCCATTCAAGACGGTATTCCTGTAATGCTGCCGGAAGAGGCGCGTGTGATGGATGCCGATGAGAAGCTGCCTATTTCGCCGGGTCGCAAAGGAGAGGCGTAATGGGAGTCGTCGACCCTGAGTTTATTGCTGTCGTTCCCGCCCGTTTTGGCTCTACGCGTTTGCCTGGAAAGCCGCTGTTGGAGATTGCCGGTGAGCCAATGATTGCCCACGTTTGGCGGCGAGCTTGCCAAAGTAGGGCAGGCCGGGTTGTGGTAGCAACTGACGATGTACGCATTCAGGAGGCGATGCTGCCCTACGGTGCGGAAGTGGTCATGACACGTTCGGATCACCCCTCTGGTACGGATCGGCTGGCCGAGGTGGCAGAGCAACTAGGGTTGAGCGATGAGGCATTGGTCGTCAATGTCCAGGGAGATGAGCCGCTTATACCTCCAGTATTGATTGATCAGGTGGCAATGCGTTTATCCGAGGATCCCGACGCTGCCATTGCGACCCTTGCTGAGCCCATTGGCGATGTTGAAACGCTGTTTAACGCCAATGTTGTTAAGGTTGTTCGCTCCTTACAAGGGCGTGCCTTATATTTTTCCCGTGCCCCCATTCCTTGGGATCGAGAGCAATTCAAAGTGCAGCCTGGGCTGTTAGAGACTGACGCGTGGCTTCGCCATATCGGGATTTATGCCTATCGGGCCAGTTTTTTAACGGCTTATCGTGATCTTGCACCCTCAAGCCTGGAGCAGCTCGAACAGTTGGAACAGCTGCGCGCGCTACAGCACGGTTACGCAATACAGGTCGCGTTGGCGAGCACCATGAATCCGCCTGGTGTCGATACACCAGAAGACTTGGCCCGGGTGAGAGCGCTGCTGGCTAACGAAAGTAAAGGTGAAAGCGAATGAAGCGTGTGCTGTTTGTTTGCTTAGGCAATATTTGCCGTTCTCCAACTGCAGAAGGCGTGTTTCAGCGTGCAGTAGAGCAAGCTGGCCTCGGCAGTCACGTCAGCATAGATTCCTGTGGAGTAGCAGGTTGGCATGTTGGTAAGCCCCCAGATCAGCGCTCCCAGGCTGCGGCACTGCAACGAGGTGTCGATATTAGTCATCTTCGTGCGCGCCAGTTGAGCGCCAGTGACTTTTTAGCGTTCGACTATGTACTGGCCATGGATCGTGACAACCTGCATGCAATGCGTGCGCTTCAGCCAGCAGAGAGTCAGGCGCATGTGGGGCTTTTTTTGGCCTTTGCAGGCATGCCTGAGACAGACGTGCCTGACCCTTACTACGGTGGAGAAGAGGGCTTTGAGCAGGTGCTGGATATGATAGAAGCCGCTTCTGCAGGCCTGATTGCTGAGCTGAACCGTGAACAATAGTGGTTCGTTGGGCATTCAGCAGTCGTTTGATTTAACGGCTGCCAACACGCTGCGTCTACCCTGTAAAGCCGAGCGCTATGCTGCGCCTTCCACGTTGGGTGCGCTTCAGCAGGTAGTGCGTACCGCTGTCGACAAACGGTGGGCTATCACGCTACTAGGAGGCGGCAGCAACGTACTTCTGCCTGCTGAGCTAACCGGTATAGCCATTCGGCCTGCGATGCAGCAGTGGTGGCTTGAGAGTCACGGGGAAGAAGTGATTGCTTATGTAGGCGCTGGCGCAAATTGGCATTCGTTAGTCATGACGCTGGCGGCCCAAGGCCTGTGGGGCATCGAAAACTTAGCTCTGATTCCAGGCGATTGTGGTGCGGCGCCCGTGCAGAATATTGGAGCGTACGGTGTTGAGCTAAACGATGTGCTGCAAGGTGTGCAGGTGGTAGACCTGTCCTCTGGGAGCGTTAGCTGGTTAAGCGCTCAGGCGTGCCAGTTTGGCTACCGTGATAGTGTCTTCAAAAAAGAGCTTGCGGGAAAAGTCGTGATCACTCAGCTGGCGTTGCGTTTATCACGACAGCCTGCCCCTAGGCTGGGCTATGGAGATTTGGTTGCCAGGGTATCTGCCAGTGAAGCAGCTTCGCCGACACCTTTGACGGTAGCCCAAGCGGTTTGCGCTATTCGCCAAGAAAAACTGCCTGACCCGCAGGTATTAGCAAACGCAGGCAGCTTTTTTAAAAACCCACTGGTAAGTCGCACCCAGGCAGCAGACCTTTTGCAGCATTATCCTGATATGCCGCATTTCCCTCAGTCTGATGAGCAAACCAAATTAGCCGCAGGGTGGTTAATTGACCAGTGTGGGTTGAAGGGAGCTCGAGAGGGGGCTTTTGGTGTTCATGCACGACAAGCCCTGGTGTTGGTGCATTTTGGTGGTGGTAAGCGCCATGAGCTTTTGCAATTTGCGAGTGATATTGCTCAAACGGTATACGATCGGTTTGGCGTTAAGCTAGAGCCGGAACCTCGCTTAATCCAGGCATAAAAAAACCCCGCATCTTGCGGGGTTTTTTATGCTAGTGCAGCTACTCTTGGTTAGTGTTTTGCGCCTGCTTGCGCAATTCACGGGGGTCGTTATGTGCGCGGCGGCGTCGACGTGACTTAGGCGCTGTATCTTGGGTGGAGGCAGCAGGTGAAGGCGCTGCCTCAGATGCGGTGGCTTCCTCTGTCGGTTGACTAGCCTCTGGTGCAAGTGCTCGAGCTTCTTCGCGTCCTTTGGCGGGCGCTGATTGTTCGCTGAGCACTTGATCAGGCATCGTAGCGTCACCCATGATGACGGTGCTTTCATCATGGGCATCGGCTGCTTTCGGCTGTTCAGAGACTGCAGATGCGCTTTCTTTAGCGTTTGCTGCTTGAGTTGCAGCAGGCTTCTCGGCGTTAACATCGCTGACAGCAGTCTCAGCAGTCTCAGCAGTCTCAGCAGTCTCAGCAGTCTCAGCAGTCTCAGCAGTCTCAGCAGTCTCAGCAGTCTCAGCAGTCTCAGCAGTCTCAGCAGTCTCAGCAGTCTTAGTCGCTTTGGCTGTTTTCTGCTCACTTAGTTGCGGGGGCGTACTGTCACTGCTAGCCGTTTGCACTTGCGTAGAATCAGTATCAGTTTCAGCATCCTGCGGTTCTGTGGGATTTGCCGCAGCTTCTTCGCCCGTTGGGCGTGCTGCTTCGCTGTCCGCAAAGGCTTTCTCGGTCTCTGCCGGTTCGACGGCAGCCTTTTCCAGTGGCGGCGCTTCTTGAGCTGATGGCTCCGCGACTTGGGCTGCTGGTTTGGCCTCTTCTTTCACCATTACATCGTTATTTGTCGATGTTTGAGGTGTACTTACTTTATCAGAAGCTAGCGACGCGTCAGATTGCTGAGGTTGGCGGCGTTGACGGGTAGCTTTGCGCGCTTTCTCTGCGTTCTCAGCGGGGCGCTCTGCTGTCGTTCCATCGGTGCTGTTTGCCGTCTCTTCCTCAGTGCTCTGGGGCGGTGTCTCAACAGCGGTTTCCACTATTGGTTTAGCTTGGCTGTTTTCTTGGGCCTTCGGTACGTCGCCACTGGGCATTGCTTCACTGCTGGGTGCTTGTGCTGCTTCAGCTTGTAACTTTAACTGCTCAGCTTCTGCTCTAGGATTAATAGCCTGACTACGCGAGCGGTTGCGCGGATTATTGCGCGTACGCTTTGGCTTGCCATCCTCTTTCTTACTATCATCAGCCTGAACAGCCTGCTCGCGTGTATCTTCACCCTTTGGCTTAGTATCGCGTGGTTTCTCACGACGGTTTTCAGGTTGCGCAGCGGGTTTTACAGACTCATCCCCAACGGCTTCTTTAGCTGCTGGCTGCTCTTTTTGACGACTGTTCTTCTGGCCATTTTCCTGGGGCTTAGTATTTTCCTGAAATTTGGCATCGTCATGCTGAGGGTGGCGGCGGCGGTTACGCGTGCGGCTGGGGCCACTGCGTTTATCATTAGCGTCATCGCTATTGTTTGCGCTGCGCGACTGGCTGCTTCGCTGCTCATTTTTAGGCGTACTTTCATTGCGCTCGTTGCGCTCGTTGCGCTCACGCGCAGGTTTTGGTCTGCTGTCATTGCGCTGAGTCCGGTTGCTGCTATTACGGTCAGGCTGTTTGGTGGCGGTGGGCGCTTCTTTTTCCGGTTGGCTGGCACTGGTGTCATCGCCGCCTAACAGTTTGGCAAAGCCACGGATAAAGCGCCCAATTACACTTGGCTGCTCTTCAGCGACAGGCGTAGGCGTGGAAGCGGCTTTTGCCGACGCTTTTTCCGGTGCTTTCTCTGTCTGTAATGAGGCCGGTGCAGGTGCATTATGCACTACACTTTTTACCGCAGCTTCGGCACGCAGGGCAGGCGGTGTAAAGCTTGGATCAGGCTCTTTGCCAACTTCAGTATCGGTAGACAGTTCAAAGCTGGATAGTGTATGACTCTCATCGTCATCTAAATGGTCAACCCGAAGGCGCTGGACATCGTAATGGGGCGTATCCATTTCTGGGTTGGGCAGCAAAACGACACGAACACCTTGCCGAGATTCGATGTCAGCCAGAACGCTACGCTTTTCGTTCAGCAAATAGGTGGCCACTGGCACCGGCAGAATGGCGCGAATTTGAGCGCTGCGCTCTTTCATCGCTTCTTCTTCAATCAAGCGCATAATGGAGAGCGACAGTGAGCGAACGTCACGAATCGTGCCCTGGCCGTTACAGCGAGGGCAGACTACGCCGCTGGTTTCCCCAAGCGAAGGACGTAGGCGCTGGCGCGACATTTCCATTAAGCCAAAACGCGAAATCCGGCCAATTTGTACCCGGGCACGATCAAGCTTGAGTGCGTCGCGCATGCGATTTTCAACTTCACGCTGGTTGCGCGCGGGACCCATGTCGATAAAGTCGATGACGACTAAGCCACCAATATCCCGCAAACGGAGCTGGCGAGCGATTTCATCCGCGGCTTCAGAGTTGGTCTGTAGTGCGGTTTCTTCAATATCGCTGCCGCGCGTGGCTCTGGCAGAGTTAATATCAACGGATACCAGGGCTTCAGTATGATCGATCACAATAGAGCCGCCGGACGGCAGCTTTACTTCGCGCTGATAGGCCGTTTCAATTTGCGATTCGATTTGGAAGCGTGAGAATAGTGGTACTTCATCAGCGTAAAGTTTGATTTTTTGTTGGTAGGAAGGCATTACCTGGCGAATAAAAGACAGGGCTTCCTCATGAATCTCTGGGCTGTCAATTAGCACCTCGCCAATATCTTGGCGCAGGTAGTCGCGCATGGCGCGAATAATAACGTTTGATTCACGGTAAATCAGGAAAGGGGCTGAGCGCTTACCGGCTTCAGTGGTAATGGATTCCCACACTTGTACCAAGTAGTCCAGATCCCACTGCAGCTCTTCCGGACTGCGGCCGATACCCGCGGTGCGCACGATCAGACCCATCTTGTCTGGCACGGTCAACTGGCCCATGGCGTCTTTCAGCTGACTGCGGTCATCGCCTTCGATGCGGCGTGAAATACCGCCAGCGCGTGGGTTGTTGGGCATCAATACTAGAAAACGACCCGCTAAACTAATAAAGGTGGTCAGTGCCGCCCCTTTATTACCACGCTCTTCTTTGTCGACCTGGACAATGACTTCCTGGCCCTCTTTCAGCACTTCTTTAATGCTGGGGCGGCCAGAAACGTCTTTGATAAAATATTCGCGAGAAATTTCTTTCAAAGGCAAGAAGCCATGGCGCTCAGCGCCAAAATCAACAAAGGCAGCTTCAAGAGAAGGTTCTACACGGGTGATCTTGCCTCGATAAATATTGGCTTTCTTTTGTTCCCGAGCACCAGATTCAATATCTAAGTCGTACAGTCGTTGCCCGTCTACCAGCGCAACCCGAAGCTCTTCTGGCTGGGTCGCGTTAATTAGCATCCGTTTCATGTTGTCTCACGTAGCGTTGCGTGCCGACGAGCCGTCTAGGCTGGGCGTAGACGAATCGCTGGGTGCTGCGTGCTTGTGCTCGGCGCATAGCTATGCTGACGCATTAAACCGGGAAGGCAGCAAAGTACCGACCCGGCCGAGGGGCGTTGAGTACGTGGCGGAGGCAGAACATGTTTCGGTGGCTGTCACGTCCATCCGGCTCTGCTGACACCGCCAACACCTGGCATTCATCGATTCGCCAACGCTGGTCATCGGCACAGCGTTGAACTTGGCGCCCCAAGTCATGCAGCGCCTTGTGACGAAAAGGAGAGGCTGCTTGGGGCGTGACGTTTGTTAATCAATTGCCTGCCATTGCGGGCGAGGCCTAAGTGTATCTGCCGTCAGAAAAGCATGCGACAGAGTAACTGTATATCCAGTACGTTATTTCAATACGTTAGGCGTTTGGGTAATGCGTACACTACGCCGCTTTGCCTATGCTCTGGCCTGCATGTTTGTCGAGCAAGCGCTTGGGCGAGGAGTGGTTGTTCACTCGTAGTAATCATAATGTCTACTGGTGAGCCACGCTCGGCCGGTGAGCGTTTTTGAATATAACAGTAAAGACAACCACCAGCAATTGACGCAATGCCCATGGGTCTACGTTAGAATGCCGTTTTTAGCCTGACGTTACAAAATTATACTAGGAGTGCGCGGTAATGGCCGAAGGGCGTGAAGTGCAGTGGGTGGATATCGCCCCGGAGCAGGCGGGTCAACGAATCGATAACTTTTTAATGACGCGGCTAAAAGGTGCGCCACGCGCACTAATCTACCGAATTGTACGTAAAGGCGAGGTGCGGGTTAATAAAAAGCGGGTCAAAGTGGACTACCGTCTTCAAGCAGGCGACTTGGTACGTGTCCCTCCGCTCCGCCTAGCGCCAAAAGAGGCAGTTAAAGAAGTCAGTGATAATTTACGCGATCTGCTGATTGGTAGCGTCATCATGGAAGGGCCAGACTGGATGGTGATCAATAAACCTTCCGGTTTGGCCGTGCATGGGGGCAGTGGCGTAAAAATTGGCTTGATCGAAGCGCTGCGCCAAGTGCGCGATGATCTGAGCTTTTTAGAGCTTGTTCATCGTTTGGATCGTGATACCTCAGGATGCCTATTGTTAGCAAAGTCTCGTGATGCGTTGGTAACGCTTAACGAGTCGTTAAAAAAGCATGCCATGGATAAGCGCTATTTAGCGTTGGTTAGTGGGCGCTGGCCTGCGCGGAAAACTTACATCAGTGCTCGGTTAGACCGCTTTGACGCTGGGAATGGTGAGCGTCGGGTAAGGGTAGAGCCCAATGGTAAAATTTCGCGTACCCACTTTTCAGTTGTGGAAACCTTTGAAAAAGCAACCCTTGTAGAAGCAGAGCCGGTCACTGGGCGGACACACCAAATTCGCGTGCATGCTGCACATGCAGGGCATGCCTTGTTGGGTGATGACAAATATGGCACTCGTGAAAGCAATCACATGACACAGCGTCTCGGTTTGGGTCGCCTGTTTCTTCATGCCCGCGCATTGACGTTTCCTGAGCCAGGCAACGGTCGTCCCGTCACCGTAAAGGCGCCACTACCGGAGGCGCTTGAAGATGCTTTGAAGCGTGCTCGGCAATAAGGAAACCGTATGCGTTATGAGTTAATTATTTTTGATTGGGATGGCACGTTGATGGATTCCGTGCCAAAAATTGTCGCCTGTATGCAGGCTGCTGCGATTGATGCGGAATGGGGGGCGCTAGAGGATAGTGCGATCGAGGATATCATCGGCTTGGGGCTGCCTGAAGCAATTGCCAAGCTTTGCCCTGGTATCGCCCCTTACCAAGCTGAGCATTTGCGTCAGCGCTATGCTCACCATTTTGTCTATGGTGACACTACGCCGATGTCCTTTTTTGAGGGTGTTGGGGCGCAGGTGGCCCGGCTGCGTGAACGCCAGCACCAGCAGCTGGCGGTTGCGACGGGAAAGAGCCGTCGCGGGCTTGACCGAATTTTTGCCGAAACAGACAGTGGTGGCTGGTTCCATGCTAGCCGCACTGCTGACGAAACGCGTTCAAAGCCACATCCGCAGATGCTGACCGAACTGCTTGATGAGCTGAAAGTACCCGTTGAGCGCGCTGTGATGGTGGGTGATACCGAATACGACCTTGAAATGGCTAAGTCCATTGGCATGGATCGGGTGGGGGTTACTTACGGTGTGCACGCGCCCGCACGATTGGCAGCCAGTCAGCCGGTGTGGATGGCGGATAGTGTAGAGATGCTGTTCGACTGGCTCCATGGCTAGGATCGTCAGCAGTAACTAAGGACAGTCGTTGTACGGCCAGGCGAACACTAGGAATCGTATATGAGTGATGAGCAGCAGCGTGGTGGTAATGATAGTGGCTCCCAGGCGGGAGATGATTTCCCAGAAAAGGGCAGTGGTGATCGTTGGACCGATGGGCCGGAAGTTGCCCAGCCAACCCAACAGCGCCCTCTGCCGGGGGCAGAGAGTGATGATGCGGAGACGCTGCGTGAGCGGCAGCGGCTAGCGCAGCTGGAAATGATGGATCGTTGGGTTGGTGGTGTTTTGACGGAACAGCGTAGAACCCGGCGCTGGAAGCTGTTTTTTCGCTTGATGATACTCGTGATTGTGCTGGTGTCTGTCACCACGACGGTTTATCGCGTGTTTTTGGCAGAGCCTGCCTCTTCACTGCCTTCGCAGCGCCATTTGGCGCTTGTGGAGGTTCATGGAGTGATAGCCAGCGATGCGCCAACGAATGCTGAGCGAGTCATTAAAGGAATCAATCGGGCGTGGTCATCGGAGAGTGCTGTTGCTGTTGTGCTACACATTGACAGCCCGGGAGGAAGTCCTGTGCAGTCACAGCGTATTTATTCAGAAATTATGCGACTACGTGAGCAGGGAGATAAGCCCATTATCGCGGTGATAGAAGATATCGGTGCCAGTGGTGCTTATTATATTGCCTCGGCCGCCGATGATATTGTGGCATCTCCAGTAAGTTTGGTTGGTTCTATTGGGGTGATTTATGCTGGATTTGGCTTTCAGGAGGCGATTGATCAGCTCGGTATTGAGCGCCGTGTTGTAACGGCTGGTGAGAACAAGGCTTTTCTAGACCCGTTTCAACCCCTTGATGACGATATTGCTAGCTTTTGGCAAACGGTGTTGACTCAAACCCATGAGCAGTTCATTGATGATGTTCAGGCTGGTCGTGGTGATCGTTTAAGCGACAGCCCTGAACTCTTCTCGGGCCTCATCTGGAGTGGCGAGCAAGCGCTTGAGTTAGGGCTGGTCGATCAGTTAGCAAGCCTTGAGCAGGTGGCGCGTGACCAGGTGGGTAAAGCGGAGTGGCAGAACTATACGCCCCGCCTGGATCCTTTTGAACGTCTCACTAGGCGCTTTACCCAAACTGCGGCAGAGTTGGTGGGGTTGCGCAACACGCATTCGCCACTGCACTTTAAAGCGCAGTGAATTAACGCGGTGCTAGGCTTCGCTGAGTGGGTTCATACCAACTTGGCGAAGCATATCGCATAACGCGATGAGTGGTAATCCAATCAATGCGTTCGGGTCTCTGCCTTCCAGTTTTTCAAACAAGCTAATACCGAGCCCTTCCATGCGAAAGCTGCCTGAGCTGTCCAGTGGCTGCTCAAGGGCAACATAGTGTGCAATCTCTTGCTTGCTCAGCGAGCGAAAAAACACCTCAAACGGCTCGATATGGACGTGGTGCCGTTGGTGTCGTGTGTCGACTAACGCCAATCCTGTTAGAAAAGTCACTTTTTGGCCAGAAAAGCGTGTCAGGTTCTCCCGTGCGCGCTCCTCCGTGTGAGGTTTGCCGAGAATGTCGCCTTCAAACAGAGCTATCTGATCGGAGCCAATAATACAGTGCTCGGGAAAGCGCTCTGCAACAGCGTTGGCTTTACTAAGCGCCAAACGGTGTACTAGGGCATTGGGTGTTTCATTAGGATGGGGGGTTTCGTCAATGTCCGGTGAGCAACACTGATAAGGAAGCAGTAGTTTGTCCAGGAGTGCTCGGCGAAAGCGAGAGCTAGACGCGAGGACAAGGGGGGCGTTATCCGTTTGAGGCACTGTATTCTCCTTTGTAAGCCCTGCTGGGTGCTATTCAGTATCAGCAATGAGTGTAACGAAACCGCAGCAGTCTGCCTATTTGCCAACTTTTGAGAGATAATCTTGTAAGAATTGCGCCGACAACTTTGACAGAGGGGGAGCGAGTGCCTATCATTGCGCGCCTATGTTGACCTCACAACTCCCCAGTCGGGTTGAGCCTTATAAGCTTGCAGCCCGCCGCGAACGACTTGAAGGCCTAGTGGCGCTTGATAAGCTGCCGCGCCTTGCCGAAGAGGCAGGTGACCAAACTGGCGACTGTAATGTCGTCCTTGAGTTTGGTATTGATGCCCAAGGCCGTCGCGAAATTCGTGGCCATTTGCAAGCGACCCTGGCGCTGCCTTGTCGCCGCTGTCTGGTGCCGCTAAGCCAAGACGTGTCCAGTGATTTCCTGTTAGGAATGATTTCAGACGAAGCCTTGGCTGCCGAGCTGCCTGCCAGTCATGAGCCGGTGCTGGTGGAAAATGAACAGCTGGACTTGCTGACGGTAATAGAGGATGAGCTAATCCTTAGCTTGCCGCAGGTGGTCTATCACGATGAGACCGAATGCCATGTCTCGGCGGAGCAGCTGGTCAGCAAGACTGAAGGCGCGGCGGAAGAGTCAGCTCCGGCCAAAAATCCTTTCGCGGTGCTCAGTGCTTTAAAAAGCAGTGGTGCCTTGAAAGGCAAAAAGTAAGCATCACTTACCCTAAATACCTTGGAGTAAACACCCATGGCAGTTCAACAGAACCGTAAAACCCGTTCCAAGCGCGGCATGCGTCGTAGTCACGATGCGCTGACTGCACCGACTCTGTCTCAGGACAAAGAAACTGGTACTACTCACCTGCGTCACCACGTTTCTCCAGATGGTTTCTACCGTGGCCGTAAAGTGGTTGAGGTTTAAGCCTTAGCGCTTTTATGAGCGGCAAAACAGGGTGGGTGCTGTGTGCGCCTAGCGATTGATGTGATGGGGGGTGACCAAGGCTCCCGTGCCATTATCGAAGGCTCTGCAAGGGCAGTTATTGAGCGCCCTGGCTTAGCGCTAACCCTGTTTGGTCCGCGTCAGCAGATCGATGCTGAGCTTTCGCGTTTGCCGCAGCCTTTGGCTGCGGCAACGTCACGTTTGGTGGTTAGTGACGCGCCTGACAGTGTCTCACAGGCGGCGACCGCTGCTTGGGCGCTGCGTCGTGGAAAGGCAACTAGCATGGCGCGTATGCTGCACAGCTTGTCAGCGGGTGAGGCGGCTGCTGGCGTTAGTGCAGGCAATACAGGTGCCCTAGTGGCGCTGTCAAGACGTGAGCTTGGTATGTTGGCGGGCATATCGCGACCGGCAATTAGTACAGCCATTCCTGCCCGTGGCGGGCGTCGTTGTTACTTGCTTGATTTGGGTGCAAATGTCGACTCCCCCGCAACAAGGCTGGTTGATTTCGCCATGATGGGGGCTGCGATGGCCCAGTGCATTGATGGAATTGAGCGGCCTCGTGTTGCGCTGCTGAATGTAGGCGCTGAAGCAACAAAAGGCAGTGCTAACGTGCGTGAAGCAGACTGGCTGCTTCGTGAGCGTGCTGATCGCCAAGGTTTTCATTATCTTGGCTATGCAGAGGGTGGTGATATTTTTCAAGGTGAAGTGGACGTGGTTGTTTGTGATGGCTTCGTCGGTAATGTCACTTTGAAAGCCAGTGAAGGCCTGACCCGTATGCTGGTTGAACGTGTGCAAATGGCGTTTGAATCACGCTTAAGCGGGCGGTTGGCAAGTCTACTGGCCAGGCCTGTGCTAAAGCGGCTGAAGCAAGAGTTGGATCCAGTGCGCTATAATGGCGCAAGCTTGCTAGGGCTGCAGGGTATTGTGGTTAAAAGCCATGGTAGTGCCCGTGCAGATGGTTTTTATTATGCCATCCAGCGTGCGCTAAAAGAGGTGGAGCATAATCTACCTGCTCGCATCGCTGCGCGTTGGTCGCGTTCTTAGGTTGTCTGACGTGCTAAATAATAAAAGATTAATTTTTTGCGGGCTGTTGATGACGGCAAAATATGCCGATTTCGTTACGATGACGGAATTAACAGCTACGCCTATCGCTCAAATGAGCAAATGCCTACAAGAGCAAAGGTGAACGACATGTCTCAACCCCTTGCCCTCATTTTTCCCGGGCAAGGCTCTCAGCAGCTTGGGATGTTGCGAGAGCTCGCCGAGCGCTACAGTGTGGTGGGAACTACATTTGAGGAAGCGTCAAACGCTCTGGGCTACGATTTATGGAAAGTCGTCCAGGAAGGTCCAGAAGATGCGCTGAATGCGACAGCATGTACTCAGCCTGCATTGCTAGCGTCCAGTGTGGCGATCTGGCGTGTTTGGCAAGAGTTAGAAGGTCCTCGCCCGAACGTCATGGCAGGCCATAGCCTTGGAGAATACAGTGCTATGGTATGCGCGGGGGTGCTGGGCTTTGCTGAAGGTATTCAACTGGTGCGACTGCGCGGTGAAGCTATGCAGGCAGCTGTCCCCTCTGGAGAGGGTGGTATGGCGGCCATTTTGGGTCTCGACGACAGTGCGGTAGAAGCTGCCTGTGATCGCGCGGCCCAAGGAGACGTTGTTTCTGCAGTCAACTACAACTCTCCTGGACAAGTGGTTATCGCAGGCAGCAAAAACGCTGTTGAGCGAGCGATAGTGGCTTGTCAGGAGGCTGGTGCTAAGCGCGCACTGTCGCTGCCAGTATCAGTGCCTTCGCATTGTGCATTGATGAGACCGGCTGCCGAGCGCTTGGCTGCGGCTATGCAGGACATCGAGTTACGTGCGCCTCGTTATTCCGTTGTTCAAAACGTTGATGCACAAGCCCATGCTGATGTTGAAACATTGCGCACGCGGCTTATTGAGCAGCTTTATCAGCCAGTACGTTGGTCATCTTGCGTTGAAGCGATGGTCGATCAAGGTGCTAATGTGTTTATTGAATGTGGCCCAGGCAAAGTATTAACGGGGATCAATAAACGTATTGTGCGCAGTGCTAAGGGCTTGGCGGTTAATGATCCCGACAGCTTAGACTCGGCGCTTGAGCTGGCTCGTGAAGCGTTAGCGGATGGTGCGTGATAATTAGCGGATGGTGCGTGATAAATAGTACGTGATAAGTCACTATTTTCCGCTACCCTTGCTTAGTTAAGTTGAAGGATGAACGTTATGACGCAAGAACGTAGAGTGGCGCTAGTCACTGGCGCTAGCCGAGGTATTGGGCGTGCAATTGCTCATGAGCTTGGGCGTCAGGGACGAATTGTGGTGGGTACGGCCACAAGTGAGTCAGGCGCTGAAAAAATTGATGCAGATCTAAAAGCGCATGGCGTTGAGGGTGCTGGTATGTGCCTTAACGTCACGGATCCGGCCAGTATTGATCAGGTGCTTAAGGCAATAGGCGAGCGTTTTGGTGCGCCGACTATTTTGGTTAATAATGCTGGTATTACGCGTGATAACCTATTGATGCGGATGAAAGAAGATGAGTGGGACTCCGTCATGGATACCAATCTCAAATCTGTCTACCGTGTCAGTAAGGCATGTCTGCGGGGTATGACAAAGGCGCGCTTTGGGCGTATTGTGTCGATCAGCTCAGTGGTCGCCACTATGGGTAACCTTGGCCAAACTAACTATGCTGCTGCTAAAGCGGGCATGGAAGGTTTCAGTCGTGCGCTCGCGCGTGAGGTGGCTTCCAGGGCTATTACGGTAAATGCGGTAGCCCCTGGGTTTATTGCAACAGATATGACCGAGGCGCTGCCTGAAGCGCAGCATGAAATGCTGCTCAAGCAAATACCTCTTTCGCGTTTAGGCGGACCTGAAGAAATTGCCGCTGCCGTTGGCTTTTTGACAAGCGACGCAGCAGGGTATATCACTGGCGAAACGCTGCACGTTAACGGCGGCATGAATATGCGTTGATGGCCTTAGGCTTGGCGGTTGCGTCAGCTTAAGGGCGTCTATAAACTACCCCGCAGCTTTTGGCTTGCGGTTTCCAAATGGCTGGTTATCAATAACGGCTAATGTGAACGACTGGAGTACGTTGATGAGTACTATTGAAGAGCGCGTGAAGAAAGTTGTGGCAGAGCGCCTGAACGTTAAAGAAGAAGACATCCAGAACAGCTCTTCTTTTACTGAAGACCTAGGCGCTGATTCTCTTGACACCGTTGAACTGGTGATGGCTTTAGAAGAGGAATTTGATACTGAAATTCCTGATGAAGAAGCTGAGAAAATCACCACGGTTCAAGAAGCTATCGACTACGTAAACGCCCATCAGTAAGGGCTGAGTCGACGCAGTGAACCAGGGTGGGGTGCTAACCACCCGCATTAAAAAGCCGTCCTGAGCAGGGGCGGCTTTTTTGCTTTGTTGTCACAATGAATATAACGTGCAATCTCCGTTATACTAGTCACCAAATTTCTGCAGCAGATGACCTAAACGGGTCGTGTCACCATGGATGCCTGGAGGAAAGCAGATGGCGCGTAGAAGGGTAGTGGTAACTGGGTTAGGCCTGGTGACCCCAGTGGGCAACAGTGTCAATGAGTCGTGGGCGAATATTGTTGCAGGCAAAAGCGGCATAGCGCCAATTGAGCACTTCGATACAAGTGGCTTCAATACGCGGTTTGGTGGTTCGGTTAAGAATTTTGATATTAGTCCTTACCTGAACCCCAAAGATGCGCGCAAGATGGATTTGTTTATACAGTATGGTATGGCCGCGGGGGCTCAGGCGATCGAAGATTCAGGGCTTGAGTGCACTGAAGAGAACGCAGAGCGTATCGGCGTGGCAATTGGTTCAGGCATTGGCGGTCTGCCGATGATTGAACATAACCACAATGCACTTAATAAAGGCGGGGCGCGACGCGTTTCACCGTTTTTCGTTCCTGGCTCTATCATCAACATGATCTCGGGCAATATGGCGATACAGCATGGCTTTAAAGGCCCAAATATCGCTATTACCACCGCATGTACTTCTGGGACTCACAATATTGGCTATAGTGCCCGTACTATCGCTTACGGCGATGCCGACGTGATGATTTGCGGTGGTGCAGAGATGGCCACCACGCCGCTAGGGTTAGGTGGGTTTTCTGCAGCGCGGGCGCTCTCGACGCGCAATGATAACCCCGAAGCGGCCAGTCGCCCTTGGGATACGGACCGTGACGGATTTGTGTTGTCAGATGGTGCAGGCATATTAGTGCTGGAGGAGTATGAGCACGCGAAAGCGCGTGGGGCGAATATTTATGCGGAGCTCGCGGGCTTTGGTATGAGTGATGATGCCTATCATATGACGGCGCCCCCGGAAGATGGCCGAGGTGCTGCACTTGCAATGAGCAATGCCATTAAAGATGCCTGCATTGATCCCGCAAGTGTCCACTATATTAATGCGCATGGTACATCGACCGCAGCGGGTGATTTAGCAGAAAGCCGTGCGGTTGAGAAAGTGCTAGGTAGCGCAGCTCAGAAGGTCGCCGTGAGCTCGACTAAGTCAATGATTGGCCACCTATTAGGTGCTGCAGGTGCGGTTGAGGCGGTGTTTAGTATCCTGGCCATTCGGGACCAGGTGGCGCCGCCCACGATTAACCTGGATAACCCGCAGGAAGGTTGTAATCTCGATTACGTACCGCATACCGCGCGGGAGATGCACATTGATATAACGCTCTCCAATTCCTTTGGTTTTGGTGGCACAAACGGCTCATTACTGTTTAAGAGAGTATAGACTGCGATGCCGATGCCCCAGGTCCCGTTTGACGACCGTGGGCTTGCGTATGGCGACGGCGTATTTGAAACAGTGCTGCTGCGCGATGGTACCCCTGTACTGTGGGACTATCACTATGCGCGATTAAGGCAAGGCTGCCAGCGTTTGAATATTCCGTTGCCCCCTTTGGAGCAGTTGGCCGCTGCTTGGCAATCTCCGGCTGCGGCTGAGCTGGAAGTGCTCAAGCTGATCCTTACCCGTGGAAGCGGTGGAAGGGGCTACGCGTTGCCTGATGCGTTATCACCACGCTTAATCAGTCGCAGAGTGCCTTTTGTGGCGAATGCCCAGCATTGGCGTCAAGGCGTTAATGTGCGGATTTGCCAGTTGCGTTTGGGTCATCAACCGTTGCTGGCTGGTATTAAGCATCTCAACCGGTTGGAGAATGTGCTCGCCCGTCAGGAGTGGGATGATCAAACGATTGCTGAGGGCTTGCTGGCGGATACTGACGGTTGGTTAGTCGAAGCGACCAGCATGAATGTTTTCTGGCAGCGCAATGGGGAGCTGTTTACTCCTGAGTTAACACAATGTGGCGTCGCAGGCACACTTCGCGCCGCTTTGTTGGATCAAGGCACTGTGCGGGAATCTGCCATTGCACTGGATGCCTTGCGTGATGTTGATCGCCTGTGGGTGGCCAACTCAGTACAAGGCGTTTGGCCAGTTAATACATTACTGAGTGAAACGGGCGAGGTGCTGCACGCTTGGTCGCAGGCTGACCAAGATACGTTGCAGGTGGCTGGCCATCAGCTACTTGGCTATTCGCTCTCGTCCTGTTGAGCAGAATCTTAATTAACGTTATTGAGGTGTCATGGTGAAACGGTTATTGGTTGCCGTGGGTGTCTTAGCAGTGCTGGGGGTGGCCGCTGTTGCTGGTGGCTATGCTTATTGGCAAAACCGCTTGGCCGCACCTATCGCCTTGGATGAGCCCGCTCTCTACCAGGTCCCAGCCGGTGCAGGTTTTAATCAGATCGTTCGAGAACTGGAAAGCCAAGGCTTTATTAACGATGCTTGGGCATTCCGGTTGCTCGCACGAGTTGAGCCGGAGCGTGTGCCGCGGCCGCGTGTTGGCGAGTATCAATTCACCCCGGGCATGAGCGGCCTAGATGTGATGGCGTTATTAGGTAGTAATAACGTGGTGACTTATCCGCTGACTATTCCTGAAGGCTGGACGTTCCGCCAAATGCGTGAGCTCCTGAACAGTGCGCCTAAGCTTGAAAACCGAACTGCGGATATGACCGACGAAGCGATTATGTCGCTACTTGACCGCGAAGGTACCTTTCCTGAGGGGTGGTTTTTTCCAGATACCTACCGCTATCACTTAGGGATGAGCGATGTCGATATTCTGCGTCAAGCGCTTTCCCGCATGGAGCGGATTTTGGAAGAGGTGTGGGACGCACGTGATGACGATCTGACCATCGATACGCCTTACGAAGCGCTCATTATGGCATCGCTCATTGAGCGCGAGACAGGCGCACCGGAAGAGCGCCGAGAGATCGCGGGGGTTTTCAAACGTCGTATGCAGCAAGGTATGCGCCTGCAGACAGACCCAACGATCATCTATGGCATGGGTGAGCGCTATGAAGGGCGTATTACCCGCGCGGACATACGCGAGGCCACCCCGTATAACACCTATGTTATTGACGGCATGCCGCCAACGCCCATCGCGATGCCTGGGCGTGCCTCTCTTGAGGCCGCGGTGAATCCTCTGCCGGGTGAAACGCTTTACTTTGTCTCTCGTGGTGATGGTACGCATCATTTTTCGCGTACACTTCGTGAGCACAATAATGCGGTTAATCGCTATATTCGTAATCGGTGATTGGCTTAAATGATTGTTTGATAATCGTCTTTTGAATTACATTTAGTAAGGGGCTTCAATGAGCAAGCGCGGACGCTTCATTACTCTGGAGGGTGGTGAGGGAGTCGGAAAATCTACCAACATGGCGTTTGTAGAGGCTTGGCTGAAAGAGCAGGGGCTAGACGTAGTGCGTACTCGTGAGCCTGGGGGGACGCCCCGCGCTGAAGCGATTAGAGGATTGCTGCTTGATCCCTCTTTCGATGAGCCCTTGCACAGTGATGCAGAGTTGCTATTAATGTTTGCTGCGCGAGCTCAGCATCTAGCGCAAAAAATAGTGCCTGCCCTTGAACGTGGTGCCTGGGTGATCTGTGATCGTTTTACCGATGCTACCTTTGCGTACCAGGGCGGCGGCCGCGGTATCGAGTCAGATCGTATTGCTCAACTTGAGCAGTTCGTACAAAAAGGCCTCTCCCCTGATCTAACGCTATTATTAGATATGTCACCTGACGCTGCGAAAGAGCGCCTTGAGGGGCGTTTGCTAGATCAGCAAACCCAGCGTGATCGTTTTGAACAAGAGCAAATAACCTTTTTCGAAGCAGTACGGCGCGCATACTTAGCGCGTGCTGCTGCAGCCCCTCAGCGCTTTGCAATTATTGATGCTGGGCAGCCGCTTGCCCGCGTTCAAGAAGCGCTTGCTCAAACCTTGGCAGAACGGGTTACTGCATGGCAATAGCAGAGGCGCTGCCTTGGCACCATGCCACATGGCAGCAGTTGATTCGTTTAGCCAGCGAGGGACGACTGCCCCACGCGCTGCTGATTAGTGGTGCCCACGGGGTGGGCAAGCAGCAGCTGGCGGAGGCCTTAATTGCTCGAACGCTCTGCGCACAGCCCAGTGAATATGCCTGCGGTCACTGTCATAGCTGTGCCATGCTAGCCTCAGGGTATCACCCAGATTTGATGCGAATTTCTCCTGAAGAAGGGAAGCGCCAGATTCGGATTGATCCTATCCGTGAGGTCAATCGCTTTGTGTCTCAAACCGCGCAGCAGGGCGGCTATCGTGTGATCGTGATCTCTCCCGCTGAAGCAATGAACATTGCAGCGGCAAACGCATTACTCAAAAGTCTTGAGGAGCCCGGCGATAAAACACTGTTTATTTTACTATCGGATGTGCCTTCGCGCACGCTGCCAACGATTCGCTCCCGCTGTCAGCAGTGGCCCCTGCCTAGTGTGCCTTTTGAATCCTGCCAAGGGTGGTTGACTGAAAAGTTGGGTAGCGACGAAGCGCACTTTTGGTGGCAGGTATCGGGCGGGCTGCCGCTGCTTGCTGTTGAGTTAGCAACGCCAGAGGAGCGAGCTCTTCGTCACCAGATTCACGATAGTTTCGAGCAATTAGTGCGTGGCGCTGAGCCTGTTTCAGAAGCTGCTAGGCTTGACCGTCAGGCCATTGATGCCATCTTGTGGTACGGTATCGCCTGGCTTGAAGATTTGATCCGGCTGGGCCTGTCTGGCGAAACCACAGCGCTTCATAACCCTGATTTAGAGCCGTTATACCGTCAAGCCATGAAAAATGGTCGGGTACAGGACTGGTTTCGACTGTTGGACTATGCCCGAGAGCAACGCCGCTTATTCGCCGTTGGTGCTAACCCGAACCCTCAGCTGGTGTTAGAAGCGTGGCTGGTGCGCTGGTCGACGCTGCTTCGTTCCTAGGGGCTTTGCCAACGGGCTTTTCGCAACGAGGCTGTTATGACGGTTCAAAAAGCACTTGCTTTGACAATACCGGATATACCGACGCTGCTTTCCGCGTATATGCCTTTTCTGGATAGGGGCGGTATTTTTGTTCCGACCAAAGCGCCCTATAAGCTTGGTCAGCAGGTTTATCTGTTGCTGGCATTACCAGGGGAGAGTGAGCGCCTCTCTATCACCGGGCATGTGGTGTGGGTGTCTCCTGAAGGTGTGAGTGGGCGACGAATGCCTGGTATTGGTGTTCATTTCAGTCAGCAGAACCACGCAGTACGCGATCGAATTGAGACGTTGCTGGCGGGGCAGTTAGATAAAGCACCTCCCTCTTTTACGCTTTGATAGAACTAATACACTTCGATGGTACCGAGTTAGCACCGCAATAGCACTGAACAAGGCCTACCCCTTTATCTGTTTACGAGAATTTAAGAGAGCTGCATGTTTGTCGATTCCCACTGTCATTTAGACCGTTTATCTGAGCAAACTCATGATGGCGATATTGCCGCAACGCTGGCGGCCGCTCGCGCAGCCAACGTGAGCCAATTCTTGGCCATTGCGGTGACACTTGAAGATATGCCTGAGTTGGCGGCGATTGCCCGAGAGCACCACGACGTGGTTATTTCGGCTGGGCTGCATCCGCTGCATCCGCTGCATCAGGCCCCGAAAGAGCCAAGCGTAAGCGATATTGTTGATGCTGCTGAGCAGTACGGTGCAGTCGCTATTGGTGAAACAGGTCTGGATTATCACTATCGGGATAACGTGCCTGTGGCGGTTCAGCACGAGCGCTTTAAACGCCACTTAATGGCGGCTAATGAGCTGGAATTGCCGGTTATTATTCATACTCGTGAAGCGAAAGAAGACACGTTAGCACTGCTGCGCGAGCACACTAATCCAGACGTAGGTGGTGTATTGCACTGCTTTACTGAGGATTTAGATATGGCTCGTGAAGCTGTACGGCTTGGGTTCTATATTTCGTTATCGGGTATTATTACGTTCCGCAATGCTGCGTCGCTTAGAGAGATAGCAAGAAAGCTACCTCTCGATCGGCTGCTTATTGAAACCGATAGCCCCTATCTGGCACCTGTTCCTTATCGCGGAAAGCCCAACGAGCCTGCCTGGGTGGTTGAAGTGGCAGAGTGTATCGCTAAGGAGCGGGGTATCAGCGTTGATGAAGTAGCGATGCAAACCACCGCCAACTTTTATCACCTATTCCGCGCTGCTGTGCCCGATGCGCCTGATAACGTAAAGGAAGCGTTAGCGCAGTCAGGTTTAGTGGTATAAGAGCTGAACGCACAGCCAGGGAGGTAAGCGATGAATATTGATCGGCTTATGCAGCAATTTAACGGTTCGGCGACGATTCCCCCCGTTGAACAGTGGCAGCCGGCCTTGAGTGGCGATATTGATATCGTTATCCAGGCTGATGGCACGTGGTTGCATGAAGGAAAGCCGTTTGCGCGCCTTGCCATACCGCGGTTGTTAGCGAGTCTATTACGACGTGATACCGATGGGTATTGCCTGGTAACGCCGGTTGAGCGCTGGCGTGTCACGGTGATTGATTGCCCATTCGTAGCGGTAGAAGCAGACTTCCACGATGATGCCTGGTGGTTAAAGACCCAGTTTGACGACGTCGTTCGTGTGGATGCAGAGCATCCCCTAAGTCTCTCCAAAACGCCAGAGGGCGACCTTGCGCCTGAGTGTACCGTTCGCTTTGGATTAGCGGCACGCTTGCATCGCAATGTGTATTACCGATTGGTAGAGCTGGCCACGCTGCACGAAGAAGAGAACGGAGAGTGCCAATGCCGACTCTATAGCGCGGGGTCTTGGCATGTATTAGGTCAGTTTACTGCCAATGGTGCGATGCCAGGCGAGGCCACGTGAAGTTAACCGCTGAACAGCAAGCCGTTGTCCATCATGGTGAAGGGCATGCACGCGTCGCCGCAGTTGCTGGTGCTGGCAAAACCACCACCATGGCAGCAAGGGTGCTTCACTTGCTGGCGTCCGGTGTCTCTCCGAAACGGATGCTAGTGCTGATGTTCAACCGCTCAGCCCGAGACGATTTTCAGCGCCGTTTGGTTAGTATGACTCCCAAAGGACAGCCATTGCCTGATGTGCGCACCTTTCACTCCCTTGGTCATCGGTTGACGCAGAGCCTTTGTCGCTGGGGCGCACTCGCGCCAAGACGTCTACTATCTGCCGACTGGCAGTTAGAGCGTCTTTTACGCCAAGCCAGCCTGAATGTACTTAGCGGTGAGGTCGAGCGGCGTGATGCCGCACTGGAAGGGGATCGGCTAGAAGCGCTTGCCCATTTCTGTGGGTTGGTAAAAGCGGAAATGCTATCTGCGGATGCGCTCTACAAACGACTTAATTACGAGCCGGATACTGACTACTTTCCCAGGGCGTTTGATGAGGCCGAACGGCTGCTGCATGCCGAAGGCGTCATGACCTATGCCGATTTGCTATATCGCCCCCTACAAGCTTTGGAAGCAGACCACTCGTTACGTGGTCGCGTTGAAGGCTTCCTTGATCATGTCATCATTGATGAATATCAGGATATTAATACTGCTCAGCAGCGGTTGCTCGCCGTGCTGGCGGGCTCCAATGCTAATGTGATGGCGGTTGGTGATGCGAATCAGTGCATCTACGAATGGCGTGGCGCGCGTCCTGATACCATGCTGGAAAACTTTACGGCGATGTTTGGCAGCGCTACTGACTATCCGCTTTCCATTACGTTTCGCCATGGCCACGCGCTAGCGCTAACCGCTAACCATGCCATTATGGCTAACCAGCGTCGTCCGGATCAGCTCTGTTTAGCGGATTCTAATAACCCTGAAACCCACATATCCGTCGGGCAGGGCAGCCGACTGCTGCTCGATGCCTTGGTCGATTGGCAGGCGCAGGGACGCGCACTGAGTGATGTTAGCTTGCTGGTACGTAGCTGGGCGCTTTCGGTGCCCTTTCAGCTGGCGCTGTTACAGGCGGGTATTCCGTTTCGTCTACAGCGAGAAGATCGTTTTGTTTTTCGACTCCCCCTAGTGCAGGCATTGGCAGGCTATTTGAAACTGTCTCGTCGCCCAGAGCTGTTGCGCGATCCCGAGCAACTGTTGTTGCTTCTGTCGCAGCCAACCCCTTTTGTCGCCCGCGAGGGGCTTCAGCGGTTAGCCTATCAGCTGGCCAGCACCCAGCGCTGGCCAGAGCGCCACGAACCGGTGCTAACCTCCCTCAAGCCGCTACAACGTCGCACGCTCAAAAAACGCTGGGCGCTGCTATGCGAACTCCCCAAATTGGGTGCCTGGCCGCCTGCGAAGCTGCTGAGCCATGTGGTGGAGACGATTGATGCGGAAAAAACCCTAAAACGAGCAGCCGCAAGGCGCGACAAGGGCGAAGAGGACGTTCGCCTACTGGACGTGCTGATTGAGCAGGCCGATAGCGTGAAAGATCCAGACGCGTTTATCGAGCTGCTGGAGCGTCCAGTAGAAAATCAAGCGGGCGGCGTTCTGATTAGCACGGTTCACGGAGCCAAAGGCCTAGAATGGCCGTTGGTCGCCGTCGCCGGGGTAAACGAAGAGGATTTTCCGCACTACAGCCGCGATAACCCGCTTAATGATGAGCGGCTAGAAGAAGAGCGGCGGCTGTTTTATGTCGCGATTACGCGCGCCCAAGAGCAGCTGCTGGTATTGCATGATGGTGGAGTTCACCGGCCTAGTCGCTTTATTGCGGAAAGTGCCTGGCAGGACAGCCTGCGTATGGCGTCATGTCTGTCGCGTCAAGATCCTCCCGAAACGGCTGTGCAAGTCACATCGCCGAGCTTGGTGAGACGCTATCTTGAGCGATTAGGGCGAACGGATATTGAGCTAGCAGCGCCACAGGTCAATGAAGCGGCGGCAGGCTATCAGGACGATACGCATTTTTATCCAGGGCAACGCTTGATGCATGCCGTGTTTGGAGAAGGGGAGGTGGCATCGGTGGAAGGCAACCCCTCCGACCCGGTCATCGATGTGCGCTTTGCTCAGGCAGGTCGGCGTCGTCTAATTGCCCGGCGTGCGCCGATCGAGCGAATAGAGCCGCCAGCGCAGCCAGCATAACTGGCCGCGCAGGATAACTATCTAGCAGAGCAGAGCGGTTTACATATTGGGATAGTTAGGCCCGCCGCCGCCTTCTGGTGCTACCCAGGTAATATTTTGGGCTGGGTCTTTAATATCGCAGGTTTTGCAGTGGACGCAGTTCTGGAAGTTTATCTGGAAGCGTGGCTTGCCTTGATCATCTTCCACCACTTCATAAACCCCCGCAGGGCAGTAGCGTTGGGCCGGTTCTGCATAGGTTGGCAGGTTGTCGCGAATTGGCAGCTCTGGGTCTGCAAGGCGCAGATGGCAGGGCTGGTCTTCTTCGTGGTTCGTGTTGGACAAGAAGACAGACGTCGATTTATCAAAGGAAAGCTTACCGTCGGGCTTCGGGTAATTAATTTTTTCGAACTCAGAGGCAGGCTTCAGTGCGCCGTGATCGGTGGTGGTGTCGTGAACATTAGGCAGCTTATTGCCCAGTAATTGATTGGCGAAGTTATAAGCACCGCCGCCTACCGTGCCATATTTATGGATAGCAGGGCCAAAGCTTGCGCTCTCTTTCAGCTCCTCATAGGCCCAGCTGGCTTCCCACTTCTCAGTGAAGCTAGCTAGCTCCTGAGCACCTTCATCGCCACCTTTAATGGCCTCAAAGACGCTCTCAGCAGCCACCATGCCGGATTTCATGGCGGTATGCAGTCCCTTGATTTTGGCAAAGTTCAGTGTGCCCGCATCGCAGCCAATCAATAGGCCACCAGGGAACGTCATTTTCGGTAGGCAATTAAAGCCGCCTTTCGTAATGGCGCGCGCGCCATAGGCAACTCGTTTGCCGCCTGCTAAATACTGGCTAAGCACCGGGTGATGCTTCATGCGCTGGAATTCGTCAAAAGGTGACAGCCAGGGGTTCTTATAGCCAAGATCCATAATAAGGCCAACGACGACCTGCTGGTTTTCCGCGTGATAAAGGAACCAACCGCCGTGAGTGTCTTTTTCAAGCGGCCAGCCCGAGCCGTGAAGCACAAGCCCTGGTTCATGTTTATCGGCGGGAACATCCCACAATTCTTTTAAGCCAATTCCGTAATGCTGTGGGTCGCGGCCGGCATCCAGCGAGAACTCTTTGATTAACCGTTTACCCAGGTGGCCGCGAGCACCTTCGGCAAATAGCGTGTACTTGGCACGTAGCTCCATACCTGGCATATGGCCATCTTTGGGTGTGCCGTCTGCGCTGACGCCCATGTCGCCAATGAGAATGCCACGTACTGCATCGTCTTCGATAATCACTTCCTGGGCAGCAAAGCCAGGGAAAATTTCCACCCCAAGGGCCTCGGCTTGCTCGGCCAGCCAGCGACACAGGTTGCCTGCGCTAATCACATAGCGGGTAAGTTCTCCGCCGGTGTTATGCATGCTTTTCGGTACAAGGGCATTAGGAATTTTTTGCGCTTTCTGCGCATCTTTCAGCAGATAAACATCGTCACGAACGGCCGGCGTGTTGAGCGGTGCGCCGCGCTCTTCCCAATCAGGAAATAGTTCTGCCAGTGCGCGAGGCTCAAAGACAGCGCCAGAAAGAATATGGGCGCCGACTTCGGAGCCTTTTTCTACCACACAAACCGTCAATTCTTGTTCCGCTTGGTTCGCCTGTTGCATTAGACGACAAGCGGAAGCTAGGCCAGAGGGGCCAGCACCAACAATGACTACATCGAAGTCCATGACATCGCGTTCAACATTTTCCACCCGGCTTCTCCTTATTCTCATAAGTGCCATTATTTACCAAAACTAGCCTGTGTGAACGTCAAATGAGCGTTATAAGAACTAGCTTATAAAAAGATGGCCTTAATTTTAAACGGTCGTTTGCTTCTGGTTATGCTCCATGATAGGCATAATACCCTGGTGAGGTCACCCCTACGATGGCAAAAGCACCATTTATCCATGGAGTTTGCATCACTGCTACGACCAAGGCCGTAGTTAATCGGTGTTGTCGCTAGTCACTAGGTTGTGGCAAATTGATAGGGTTTTTCATTTACAGACCTATCAAACGCTTGCATGAATTTTTAAGGTGTCGTTTTAAATTAACGTCGCCCCTATTGAAGCGGCATCAGTTGTTACGATGCCGGGACAGGCTAACGGCTTCCATCACAAGCCAAGCGAGGAATCTATGAAAGTACTCGTCGCGGTTAAACGCGTCATCGACTATAACGTCAAAATCCGCGTGAAAGCGGACAACTCTGACGTTGATCTTACCAACGTCAAAATGGCGATGAACCCCTTCTGCGAAATTGCTGTAGAAGAAGCGGTGCGCCTTAAAGAGAAGGGTGTTGCGACAGAAGTCGTGGCCGTTACCGTAGGCCCTAAGGCGGCGCAAGAGCAGTTACGAACCGCTCTGGCGCTTGGGGCAGACCGTGCTATTCATATTGAAACCGACGAGCGGGTTGAATCGCTTGCGGTGGCCAAGTTACTGGCTAAAGTTGTTGACGAAGAGCAGCCTGGTTTGGTGATTCTCGGTAAGCAGGCCATCGATACCGACAACAACCAAACGGGTCAGATGCTTGCTGCGTTGACCAACCTTCCTCAGGGTACTTTTGCCTCTGAGGTTGCTGTTGACGGTGACAAGGTGAATGTCACTCGGGAAATCGATGGTGGTCTGCAAACCGTTGCGCTTTCTCTGCCCGCTATCGTTACCACCGATTTGCGTTTGAACGAGCCGCGTTACGCGAAGTTACCCGACATCATGAAGGCCAAGAAGAAGCCTCTGGACGCCAAAACGCCCGCTGATTACGGCGTTGAAGTGGCCTCCAAGGTTAGCCTGCTCAAGGTGGAATCCCCGGCAGAGCGTAAGGGCGGTGTCAAAGTCGCCTCAGTAGATGAATTGATCGACAAACTGAAAAACGAAGCCAAAGTGCTTTAATAGGAGCTGATCTCATGAGCATTCTGGTACTTGCCGACCTCCATGAAGGTCAGTTGGCGGGCGCGACCGCCCATGTGGTGGCTGCTGCCAAAGCGATTGGTGGTGATATTGACGTGCTGGTTGCCGGTGAAGGCGTCCAGGCAGCCGCTGATGCTGCCGCAAAGCTTGATGGCGTAAGCAAAGTCCGCGTCGCTGATAACGCGGTATACGCCCATCAGCTGGCTGAGCCAATGGGAGCGTTGCTGGTAGAGCTGGCTGGCGATTACAGCCACGTACTGGCTAGCGCCTCTACCACAGGCAAAAACGTACTGCCGCGCTTGGCTGCCTTAAAAGATGTTAGCCAGCTGTCCGACGTGATTGGCGTTGAGAGCGCTGATACTTTCCTGCGTCCCATCTATGCGGGCAACGCCATCGCCACAGTAAAAAGCGACGATGCACTGAAAGTCATGACTGTGCGTACTACCGCGTTTGACGCGGTCGAGAGCACGGGCAGTGCCTCGGTAGAAGCGGTAGAGGTGGTGGTCGAAAATGGTCAGTCTAGCTTTGTTAAGCAAGAGCTGGCGCAATCCGATCGCCCAGAACTTGGTGGTGCCAAAGTCGTGGTTTCCGGTGGTCGCGGAATGGGCAACGGCGAAAACTTTAAGCTGCTCGACGGTATTGCTGACAAACTGGGTGCCGCCATTGGCGCATCACGAGCTGCCGTAGACGCAGGGTTTGTACCCAACGATATGCAGGTTGGCCAAACCGGTAAGATTGTAGCGCCTGAGCTGTATATTGCCGTGGGTATTTCCGGCGCGATTCAGCACTTGGCAGGCATGAAAGACTCTAAAGTGATCGTTGCGATCAACAAAGACGAAGAAGCACCTATCTTCCAAGTTGCTGACTATGGGTTGGTGGGCGATCTCTTCGAGATTCTTCCGGAGCTTGAAAGCAAGCTATAAACCACTGAATCTTAACTGGCTAAAAGCCGACTTCGCCAGAAGTCGGCTTTTTTATTGGCGATGAATTCGATAAACTGCCAATAGTTGACTAAGGTACTGGGGTATATGACGTACCGGATATAAATAATCGCTGTTCACGGTAATAAAAATGGCCGTGATGGTTGAAAAAGGTGGGGTAAGACCACACTTAGTTAAGTGAACGCAACAAAAGCCACTTAAGGAGAAGTTAGCATGGCACATACACTTCCAGAATTACCGTACGCCTATGATGCGCTTGAGCCGAACATTGATGCGATGACGATGGAGATTCACCACTCTCGTCACCACAACACTTACGTCACCAGCCTAAATGCTGCGCTTGAAGGCACGGGTCTTGAAGACGTGCCGGTAGAAGAGCTGGTTGCGAATCTTGACCGTGTACCTGAAGAGAAGCGTCAAGCTGTCATCAATCACGGTGGCGGCCATGCCAACCACTCTATGTTCTGGCAAATGATGTCACCGAATGGCGGCGGCCAGCCCCAGGGTGATGTGGCAAAAGCCATTGATGCTGAGCTAGGTGGCCTTGACGCCTTCAAGGAAGCTTTCAAGAAAGCGGCATTGGGTCGTTTCGGTAGCGGTTGGGCATGGCTCTCCGTTACACCTGAGAAAAAGCTGGTCGTTGAAAACACACTGAACCAAGACAGCCCGCTAATGCACGGCAACACGCCGGTATTAGGTCTGGATGTTTGGGAGCATGCTTACTATCTGAAGTTCCAAAACAAACGTCCTGATTACGTAGAAGCTTTCTTCAACGTAATTAACTGGGAAGATGTTGAGCGTCGTTACCAGGCTGCTATCGCCTAAATTCACGTGCTGTGAGAAAGGCGCCAAGCTAGTTGGCGTCTTGTATAAAAACCGCCTCCCTTTGGGAGGCGGTTTTTTTTTTGGAATGGGCATGTGAGAGGGCGTCTGAACGAGCGATTGGAAGGGGCTTGGGAAGGGGGATGAGAGGGTGCTTGGAAGGGTGCCTGAAGCCGTTCTTGGAACTGTTTTTTAAGCAGCTCCGCCGGTGCTGCTGGGTATGATATTGGGTAAGAGCTGTCAATAACCTGTGGATGAAAAATACCATATATGCTTGAATTGATTTTCTCATGGTCTATATATAGTATGCGTTGTGTCTTCCAGAGAGGGCGAGCACAAGATGTGCTCTACCCGAAAAACACCGCTATGAAAAGGAAAAAATAGCCATGGATATCCAAATTTATAGCAAGCCTGCTTGTGTTCAATGCACCGCTACCTACCGTGCGCTGGATAAGCAGGGTCTAGAATATACCGTTATCGATATTACTGCTGAAAGCGGTGCCCAAGAGCAAGTGGAAGCGCTGGGTTATCGCCAGTTACCGGTCGTCGTCGCGGGTGAAGATCATTGGTCCGGTTTCCGCCCTGACCGCATTCAAGCACTAGCGTAAAACGTCGCTATGCAAACCGCTGATGTGGAAGCTGAGCGTGCTGTTTCGTTGGTTTATTTTTCCACTAAGTCAGGCAATACCCACCGTTTTATACAAAAGCTTGGCTTAAGCGCCCAGCGGCTGCCGCTAAACCGCGAAGATCCAACGCCACGCGTAGAGCAGCCCTACATATTAGTGACACCTACCTATGGTGGCGGCTATGCCGAAGGGGCAGTGCCGGGGCAGGTGATCCGGTTTTTAAACGATGAGCACAATCGACACCTCATGCGGGGTGTTATTGCCGCTGGAAATACGAATTTTGGTGAAGCGTACGGGTTGGCAGGGCGAATCATTGCCCAAAAGTGCCAAGTGCCGCTGCTTTATCGATTTGAACTGTTTGGCACTGACGACGATGTCGCCAAGGTCCGCAAAGGAGTAGAAGAGTTTTGGAAACGTCAAGCTCAGTCTCTAACAACGTAGCCTCTAACAACGTCGCTACAAAAAACTCGGCAGAAACAAAACGGCCTACTGCGGGGGCATCCGAGGCGCGTACTTTGGACTACCATGCGCTCAACGCGATGCTGAACCTATACGGTGCCAACGGTGAATTGCAGCTCGATAAAGATCGCGAAGCCGCCCGTCAGTATTTCCTGCAGCACGTTAACCAAAACACCGTGTTCTTCCACTCGTTGGAAGAAAAGCTCGATTACCTAGTAGAAGAGCAGTACTACGAGGCAGACATGCTGGCTCAGTACAGCTTTGCCTTTATCAAAGCGCTGTTCGAGCAGGCATACGCCTATAAATTTCGTTTCCCGAGCTTCTTGGGTGCTTTCAAGTATTACACTAGCTACACGCTGAAAACGTTTGACGGTAAGCGTTACCTTGAGCGCTATGAAGACCGCGTTTGCATGGTGGCGTTGACGCTGGCGCGTGGCGATGAGGCATTGGCCAAGTCACTGGTTGATGAAGTGATTAGCGGTCGTTTTCAGCCAGCTACGCCGACTTTCCTGAACTGCGGTAAACAGCAGCGCGGCGAGCTGGTTTCCTGCTTCCTGCTGCGTATTGAAGACAACATGGAGTCGATTGGTCGCTCGATTAACTCAGCGCTCCAGCTCTCCAAGCGCGGCGGCGGCGTTGCCTTCTTGTTGACGAATATTCGTGAGTCCGGCGCGCCCATTAAGCGTATTGAGAACCAGTCGTCGGGCATTATCCCGATCATGAAGCTGTTGGAAGATGCCTTCTCTTATGCTAACCAGCTGGGCGCGCGCCAGGGTGCCGGTGCGGTCTATCTGAATGCTCACCACCCCGATATTCTGCGTTTTCTCGACACTAAGCGTGAAAATGCCGATGAAAAAATCCGTATTAAAACGTTGTCGCTGGGCGTGACGATTCCGGATATTACCTTCGAGCTAGCCAAGCGCAACGACGACATGTACCTGTTCTCTCCCTATGATGTTGAGCGGGTTTATGGCGTGCCGTTTGGTGATATCAGCGTGACCGAGAAGTACCATGAAATGGTTGCTGATGCGCGCATCCGTAAGCACAAAATTAATGCGCGTGCGTTCTTCCAAACCCTGGCTGAATTGCAGTTCGAATCGGGCTACCCGTATATCATGTTTGAAGATACGGTCAACCGTGCGAACCCGATTGCCGGTCGTATCAATATGAGCAACTTGTGCTCTGAAATTCTCCAGGTGAATACGCCCACCGAGTACGACGACGATCTTGGCTATCGTCAGATCGGTCAGGACATCTCCTGTAATCTTGGCTCGATGAACATCGCTAAAGTGATGGACTCAGGCGATATTGGCACCAGCGTTGAGATTGCCATTCGTGGCTTGACCGCGGTTTCTGAGATGAGCAACCTGCGCAGTGTACCTTCCATTGCGGAAG
The DNA here is from genome assembly GCF_013415115.1 of Vreelandella zhaodongensis. Lineage (GTDB taxonomy): Bacteria > Pseudomonadota > Gammaproteobacteria > Pseudomonadales > Halomonadaceae > Vreelandella > Vreelandella zhaodongensis. The sequence continues at coordinate 357,391 of NZ_JACCDD010000001.1, forward strand.
GTAACGCCAAGTCTCGAGCCATTGGCCTCGGGCAAATGAACCTGCACGGTTTCCTGGCGCGCGAACACATTTATTACGGTTCAGAAGAGGGCTTGGACTTTACCAATCTCTACTTCTACTGCGTGGCGTTCCATGCGATTCGTGCGTCTAACCAGCTGGCGATTGAGCACGGCGAAGCCTTTGCCGGGTTTGAGGACTCCACCTACGCATCGGGCACGTTCTTTGATAAGTACACCGATCAAGCATGGCTGCCGCGCACCGAGAAAGTGCGTCACCTGTTCGAGCGTAGTGGTATTGCACTACCTACCCAGGACGAGTGGCAGGCGCTAAAGGCCTCGGTGATGGCGCACGGGCTGTATAACCGTAACTTGCAGGCGGTGCCGCCCACGGGCTCTATCTCATACATCAATCACTCCACCTCCAGTATTCACCCGGTGGCAGCGAAAATTGAGATCCGTAAAGAGGGCAAGCTGGGGCGTGTGTACTATCCGGCGCCATTCTTGAATGAGGCGAACTTCGATTATTTCCAGGATGCCTATGAAATTGGCCCTGAGAAAATTATCGATACCTATGCGGAAGCGTCTAAACACGTTGATCAGGGGCTTTCGTTGACGCTGTTCTTCCCTGATACCGCCACCACGCGGGATATCAACAAAGCGCAAATTTACGCGTGGCGTAAGGGCATCAAGACGCTTTACTACATCCGTTTACGCCAGAGCGCGCTTGAAGGTACGGAAGTAGAAGGCTGCGTCTCCTGCTCGCTGTAATCGTATATCGCTTTTATTAGATCATGTTGGTGAGAGAATTCTGATGACCACTATGCAACGCTTATCGCGGGTCGATGCGATCAACTGGAACCGCCTTCAGGACGATAAAGACCTGGAAGTGTGGAACCGCCTGACCAGCAATTTCTGGCTGCCAGAAAAAGTGCCGCTCTCCAACGATATTCAGTCGTGGAATACGCTGACACAGCAGGAAAAACAGCTGACGATTCGCGTGTTCACTGGCCTGACGCTGCTCGATACGATCCAGAGCAGTGTGGGCGCGCCAGTATTAATGGAAGATGCACGCACACCCCATGAAGAGGCGGTTTACACCAATATCGCCTTTATGGAGTCGGTGCATGCGCGCTCTTACAGCTCGATTTTCTCGACACTGTGCGCGACGCGTGATGTAGATGATGCGTTTCGCTGGAGTGAGGAGAACCCGACACTGCAGGCGAAGTCTGAGTTGATCCTTGAGCGCTACCGCTCTGACGACCCGCTAATGCGTAAAGTAGCTAGCGTTTTCCTTGAGTCGTTTCTGTTCTACTCGGGTTTCTACCTGCCGATGTACTGGTCGAGCCACGCCAAGCTGACCAACACGGCTGATCTGATTCGTTTGATCATTCGTGATGAAGCCGTGCACGGCTACTACATTGGCTACAAGTTCCAGCAAGCGCTGGCAGAAGCCACGCCCGAGCGCCAGCAAGAAGTGAAAGACTACGCTTATGAGCTGCTGCTAGAACTTTACGACAACGAAGTGCGCTACACCGAATCTCTCTATGATGAGGTAGGCTTGACGGAAGACGTGAAGAAATTCCTTCACTACAACGCCAACAAAGCGCTGATGAACCTCGGGTTTGAGCCGCTATTCCCTAGTAGCGTCACCGACGTCGACCCGACCATTATGGCGGCACTTTCTCCGAGTGCTGATGAAAACCACGACTTCTTCTCCGGCTCCGGCTCTTCCTACGTGATCGGCAAGGCCGTCGCCACCGAGGACGACGACTGGGCGTTTTGAGCATATCGACGGCGGTTTCAGCTACATTATTAGCTTAATAAAGAAAGGAGGACGCGGTGCCGGAAGAGAGGCAAAAAAACTGCCATTGGCACCGCCAACCAAATAGCAGGTTGTGGTTGCTGCTTAGACACGTTTTCCCGATATCTTTACTTCAGGGCGCCACTAGGCGTCCTTTTTTATTGGGGGGGGGCGGTCGGCGTCGAAACACCATCAAATGCTAATGATAAAGATTGTCATTTATTCTATTAGTGTTAGGCTATGCACTGCTTAAACGAAACGCAAATCGTTCTTATGCATAATTTGTTTCTAGCGCGCCGTTAATGGCAGCGTGTTAATCAGTAACGGAGACGTAACGTGCTGAAAAGGCCTTTCTTCGCCTTGCATGGGGGCTGGCTTGCCGGGGTGCTGGTCAGCGGTACGCTAATGGCAAGCGATGAGACAGTGGATCAAGCGGCCCAGAGTGTCGAGGCCCAGCAAGCGCAGTCCGTAATTCAGCAGCAAATTGATGAGGCGGATGACGCCACGCGTTCAGCGATTGAAGAGCTGCGCCACCTAGAGCGGGAAACCCGCCAGATGGAAGCGTCCAACGCTGCTCTAAGCGGTCGCTTGGCCAGTGAGGCCGAGCGCCAGCAGCGCCTTGGCCAAGCACTTGATACGTTAAGTGACACCCGCGCCGCGCTGCCTGCGGTTGAGCAGGACATGACGGAGCAGCTGATCAGCTGGATTGAGTCTGACCTGCCATTTCTGAAGGCTGAGCGTTTGGCGCGTGTTAAGCCTGATCAACAACAGCCGTCTGAGAGTGCGGAGCGCATTGCTAATTTGCTGGAAGCGTGGCGAGCCGAGCTAGCATACGGCCGCGAGGTTGATAGCTGGCGTGGCCGTTTGCAATTGGCAGAGGGTAATCCGCGTGAGGTGGAATACCTGCGTGTTGGCCGAATCGGTTTTTACTACCTAACCCCTGACGGTCGAGAAGGAGGTGTGTGGGATAAAGCGAGCGGTGAGTGGCAGGGGCTTGATGAACGTGCTCGCCGTCAGGTGCGCAACGGTCTGCGTATTGCCGACGATCAGCGCACGCCAGAATTGCTGCGTTTACCGCTTTCTATTATTGCTAACGACCACGCAGGGGGCCAGCAATGAGTCTGTTGACACGCCAACGAGGTGCGCGCAGCACGGCTATCTGTTTAGCGCTACTGGCAAGCTTTCTGGGCAGTAGTGTGGCGCTGGCGCAAACTGACAGTGTTAGTTCGTTACGTGAAGCCCGCGAAGCCGCTGAGGCGCGTGATCAATCGCGCTTACAGTCGTTTCTTAATAATCAAGAGGCGCTGGATGAAGCGTTAACAGAGGCTCGGGCTGCGCATCAAGCTGCAGCAGAGCAGCAGGCAGCGTTAGCCGAACAACAGCAGGAACAAGTGCAACAGGCTCAAGCGTTGGCTGAGCGACAGGAAGAGCAGGGCGAAGCACTTACCTCGCTGTTGGCGGATTTGTCACGGCACAGTGAAGAATTACGCAACGAGCTAGGCGGTGACAGCTGGTTAACGCTAGATGCTAATGCCTTACCGCCGCGCCTCAATGAGGTCGAAGTGCTGGAGCGCCAGCAGATCGAAGCCGTTGTAGATAGCTTAGCGATACTTACACGGAACACCGGGCGTGCCGAACGTTTTGAGTCGCCGGTGGCCGATGCCAGTGGCGAAATTGAGCTGCGCAGTGTCGTACGCCTGGGCGATTTTGCGGCGTTTACCGAAACAGCGCTGCTCAGAAAAGGCCAGGATGATGGAGGTTTGGCCGAAGTGCCGCGTACTCCTGCCGAAATTAGCGATGTACTGGCGGCTTATCATCAAGGCGAAAGCCGTGTGTTTGCCATTGATCCTACCCAGGGTAGCGTGCTGCAAGCCCTTGCTCAACGGCCAAGCCTCTGGGAGCGGTTCCAGCAGGGCGGTTATGTCGGTTATGTCGTAGTGGCACTGGGTGGCTTTGGCCTATTGGTGGCACTAGCTCAGTACCTTTATTTAGTGATCGTCAGTGCCCGGGTGCACCGTCAGCGTAAAGCGTTGGATCAACCAAATGCCAATAACCCGCTGGGGCGCGTGCTCCAGCGCTTCAAGGAGTTGGATAAACACCAAACGCCGGAAGCACTGGAAGCGAGGTTAGATGAGGCGGTGTTGGCTGAGCTACCGCGTATCGAACGTGGCCAGCCTATCGTTAAGTTGTTGGCGGCCATTGCACCGTTGCTAGGCTTGCTGGGTACCGTGACCGGTATGATTGTCACCTTCCAAGCGATTACCGTGTTTGGTACCGGTGATCCGCAGTTAATGGCTGGTGGTATCAGCCAGGCGCTGGTAACAACGGTACTGGGGCTTGTGACAGCGGTGCCACTGCTGTTTGCACAGACGGCCTTGTCGAGCCGGAGTCGCTTGATTACCCAGGCCATTGAAGGCGAAGCAAGCGCTACCTTGGCTGACCATCTCGAAGCGCAGTCAACGGCTAATGCGCAAGCGGTGACCTAATATGCCCACGTTACCTCTTTGGCTTGAGCCCGTTGAGCGGCTGCTTGATGCCGGTGGTGCCGTTTTAGTGGTGCTGGCATTTGTTGCTGTGCTGGTATTTGGGATGGCAATAGAGCGCTGGTGGTATTACCGCTTTAGCTGGCGGCGTGCCCGCCGCCAACTGATTCGTCGCTGGACGGCACGCAGTGATCACCGTAGCTGGAGTGCGCGCACGCTACGCAATGTCTGGACAGAGACACTGGTGGCTAAACTGCGTCGCCCACTGCCATGGATCAAATTGCTCGTGGCGCTATGTCCACTGTTAGGTTTGCTGGGTACCGTCACCGGTATGATTACCGTGTTCGATAGCCTTTCTCTTAGTGATACCCATCAGGCGCGGGCAATGGCCGATGGTGTTGCCCGTGCCACGCTGCCCACCCTAACCGGCATGGCGATTGCGGTGGTGGGGCTGCTGTTTATTAGTCGTTTAGAGCACGTGATTCGTCGCGAAGATCAGCGGTTACACGACCGCTTAGCTCGTGCCTTGGAGGAGAATGATGCGTAGACGCCGTTCCATAGACACCACGGCTGATAGCAATGAAGTTAACCTGACGCCGATGCTGGACGTTGTCTTTATCATGCTGATCTTCTTTATTGTGACGACCAGTTTTATTAAAGAGAGCGGTGTGGAGATTAATCGCCCTGAAGCGGCAGCGGCAAGCCCGCGCCCAGATGCGCAGGTGCTGATTGCGGTGACGCCGGAAGGAGCCGTTTGGGTCGATGGTAAGCCAGTCGATGTTCATCGTATTGGCCAGCAGGTTGCCGGTATGTTAAGTGATGATGGCTCCGTTGTTATCCAGGCCGACCGGGAGTCCACCACTGGGTTGTTGATTGAAGTGATGGACCGTCTCAAGCAGGCGGGCGTTGAGCAGATCGCCGTGGCAGCGAGCCGGGGTGCACCATGATTCGCCATGCCCTCTCGATACTGGGTGGCATTGTGTTAGCCGTTGGCTTGTTTTGGATGTTGGCGCTACTGGTAACGCCCCCAGAGCGCTCGCCGGAGACGCCGATAATGGCCATGTCGATGACCATGATAGAGGCTCCAGAGGTGGCGCCAGAGCAGGAAGCGTCACCGCCTGCACCTGCCGAGGCGGCGCCAGCACCGCCGCCGATGCCCATGCCTGCACCAGCACCTATCGCTGAGAGTACGATTGCGTTGCCTGAGGTAGAGCTTCCAGAGGAGCCAGTGGAGCCGGTTGAGCTGGAGAGTGAGTTGCCAGAGCTAACGGAAATTACACCCGAACCAACCCCGCAACCCGCGCCGAAGCCGTCTCCAAGGCCATCGCCAAAACCGGATCCTGCGCCACAGCCAGCAGAAACGGCAGCGCCATCTCCTGCGCCAGCGGTAGCGCAGCGTGAGGCCGCGCCAGAGGCTAAGCCCGTGTCATCGAATGAGCCTGTTAGTGTTGGGCAGGTCGCCCCAACCAGTCGTGTTAACCCTTCTTATCCGCCGCGTGCTCAGCGGCGTGGCATGGAGGGCTTTGTGGAGGTCGAGTTTGTTATTCGCCGAGATGGTAGCGTCGATAACGGCACGATTCGCGTCACGCGGGCACAGCCAAGGCGAGTATTTGAAGACGCTGCCCGCGAAGCGATTGCACGCTGGCAGTTTGAACCCGGTCAGCAGCTTCGCCGCGCCACGCAGCGCATTGAGTTCCAGTTGAGATAGTAGCTGAAATAGCAGCTGAGATAGTCAGTAGAGACAGCTTGTTGAAAATGCCAGTCGAGGAAAAAGTATGCAGCGTTGGGTGGGAATCGTCGTTTTAAGCGCGCTAAGTGTCATGGCGCACGCGAACGAACCGCTGCCGGGTGACATTGTTCGTGATCTTAACGGGCTACAAAGCCAGTTAGCGGAGCAGCCCAGCGGCGAGGCTGATAGCGATGTGCTCAAGCGTATTGCTAATCATGCCCGATCCCAGGCTACGCGTCTTGCCAGCGGCAATCGTGCCGACCAGTGGGCAAGTGCGCTATATCATCAGCTCGCCGCGAGTGCGTTAGTGCGTCAAGGGGATCACCTTGCGGCTGCTGACGAGTTAGCCAGTGCACAGCGGCGCCCTAGTGTGCCTAACAGTCAAATCCTGCGCTGGCTGCGTGATGAGGCGTCACTACGCCGTGCAGGGGGGCAGCGTACGGAAGCCATCACGCTGTATGACCAGTGGCTAACGCAATCCCAGGGCAATCCTCATTATGACGAATCTGCATGGCGACTCGTTCGCTTATTAGCCCAAGAGGAGCGCTGGGATGCTGCGGCTGACTGGCTGTCGCCGCTACTGCAAAAAGGCGGTTTAACTGACACACAGCAGACACTAGCCACCGTGGTATTACGCAACGCGGGACAAAACGAACAAGCCCTCGGTTGGCTAGTGAGTGGTTTGAACGCACAGAGCGAGCCTGATGCTTGGCGTCAGGCAGCAGGGCTTGCCCAGCAAGCAGGGCAGGCCGGTGTGGCTGCTGGCGTGTGGGAGATGGCGTGGCAGTTGGGTAAGCTCACCGCGACCGAGGATCGCTTGACGTTAATTCGCCTGCATTTGGCGGGTGGAACGCCAGCCAGAGCGGGCGAGCACTTGGACGCGGCGATTCAAGAAGGCGCTTTGCCACGTGATGAAGAAACGCTAAGGCTGCTGGCGAGCGCGTGGCAGCAGGCCAAGGATATCGAAAAGGCGCTGAGTGCTTGGGAGGCGCTTGCTGAGAGCACTCAAAAAGCTGAAGACTGGCGGCAATACGCACAGCTTGCTTACCGCTGGGGGCAAAATGGTCAAGCCGAGCAGGCGTTTATCAAAGCGGTGAACCTTGGCGATGATCAAGCAGGGCAGTGGTTGTCGAATTTTTGAAGGGTGAGAATCCCTCAAGACGCCCCTTGAATGACGTAAGGGGCGAGCTTATGTGAGTTTGGCGTGTTTTGCTTAGTCTGTTTGGGCAAGCGTCAGCGCAAAATCACTCCAGGTGGGAGCGTGATCGGAAGGACGCTCCATGCCGCGCAGTTCATAATCAATGCCTGCACCGGTGACGCATTCGGCAAGCGGTTTAGACACCAGAATGTAGTCAATGCGCAGGCCGCGTTTTGGCTCACGATCAAAGCCCTTTGAGCGATAGTCAAACCAGCTGAACCACTCGCCGTTATTGGGGTGGCACAATCGATAGCTGTCGCTGAGGCCCCACGCTTTTATGCCTTCAAGCCATTCGCGCTCGATGGGCTGAAAACTGGCTTTGCCCTCGCGCAACCAGCGTTTGCGGCTCGGTTCACCAATGCCAATATCCTGGTCTTCCGGCGATATATTGAAATCACCCATAATCGCTAGCTGTTCGTCGGGGCGGTGCTGGTTTTGAAGCAGGCTTGCCAACTGCTGATAGAAGCGTTCTTTATGAGGGAACTTGGTTGGGTGTTGCAAATTTTCGCCTTGTGGGAAGTAGCCATTCCATACAGTGACGACTTTGCCATTGTCGGCAAGTAGCCGCACACCAATCATCCGACGCTGGGCGTCTTCCTCATCATCAGGAAAGCCATAAAAAACCGCTTGGGGCTTTTGCCGGCACATTAGGGCAACCCCGTAATGGCCCTTTTGGCCGTAATAAAAAACGTGATAGCCCATAGCTTCAACGTCAGCCAAGGGAAACTCACTGTCTTGTACTTTGGTTTCCTGCAGGCCAATGACATCTGGCTGCTGTGTGTCGATCAGCGCTTGAAGCTGATGCAGACGTGCCCGAATGCCATTGATATTAAACGAGACCAAACGCATTACGAGTGATCTCCCGACGGGTTGTCTCCTTCTTTGTCAGGATGGATAACAATGTTTTGCCCTTCTTGCTGGCGCGCCAGTTTACGCACCGCTTGAAGCTTGCGCTGTTGCTGCTTTTTCGCCACAAAACGTCGTGAAGAGGTCACCTGGTCAGGGTTATCATGGCGCCACTTTTTAAAATCTTTGCGGCGACCAGTACGGATAGTGACTTTATCCGCTAACGAACGAGTTTTTTTCTTACGCGTCATGTCGCGCTCCTTGGGTTAATTTATGCCTCATTCTAACAGGCAAGCGCACTCCTTCGACAGCAGGACGCGCTCTTATCGCCAACCCCTGGTACAATGCGCACTTCGTGATGCCTAACATCCACAGCAATGGACAGATACACAGCCTATGAGCGAGTCGGAACAGACCACAGCATCGGCCCAGAACCGCAAGCCTAAGCGCCGCCGTCGGAAACCGCGTCGTCGTCAATCGAACTGGGATCTTCGTCAGTTTCAGGTGCCCGCCGTTGCCGGCAAGTGGCGCTTTCATGACTTTGATTTGCCGCTGCCTTTAATGCGTGCCATTCATGCCCAAGGGTTTGAATACTGCACGCCTATTCAGTCAGAGGCGCTGCGCCACACGTTGCTGGGTGGCGATATTGTCGGCAAGGCACAGACAGGTACCGGAAAAACCGCTGCCTTTTTGATTTCGGTGATGGCTTATTTTCTGGAAGAGCCGACCCCCGATGGCCAAAAAACAGGCGCACCTCGTGCGTTGATTATTGCGCCTACCCGGGAGCTGGCGCTGCAAATCGAAAAAGATGCCAAAGCACTTGCTCGCTTCACGCAGCTCAATGTGGCCAGCGTTGTTGGCGGCATGGATTATCAAAAGCAGCGCGACAGCCTAGGCAAGAAGATCGATATTTTGGTGGCAACGCCGGGGCGCCTGTTGGACTTCCATCAGAAGCGCGATATCGACCTCTCTGAAGTCGAAGTGTTGGTATTGGATGAAGCGGATCGCATGCTTTCCATGGGCTTTATTCCCGATGTGAAGCGCATTATTCGCTATACGCCTAAAAAAGAGCAGCGCCAGACGTTCCTGTTCTCGGCAACCTTCACTGACGATATCTTGAGCCTAGCGAGTCAATGGACGCTTGACCCTGCCCACGTAGAGATTGAAGTTACCGTTGAGAATCAGGCAGATATCGATCAGCGTGTCTACCTAGTGTCTGATGATGACAAGCAGCGGCTGCTGGTTAATCTGCTAACGCAGGAAAGTTTCGAGCGAGTGATGGTATTTGGTAACCGCCGCGATCTCGTGCGTAAGCTAGATGATTTGTTGAAAAAAGCAGGCGTTAGTGTCGCTATGCTGTCTGGTGACGTGCCACAAAATCAGCGCATCAAGACATTGGAAAGCTTCCGTGAGGGAGACATTCAAGTGCTGGTGGCAACGGATGTCGCAGGACGTGGCATTCATATCGAAGATGTCAGCCACGTGATCAACTACACGTTGCCTGAAGATCCGGAAGATTACGTTCATCGTATTGGACGTACTGGGCGTGCAGGCGCCAAAGGCGTTTCAATTAGTTTTGTTGGCGAAGAAGACGCGTTCTCGCTGCCGGAAATTGAGCGCTACATTAACGGTAAACTGCCCTGTGAACATCCGCCGGAAGGCATGCTGTAACGCGCATGCTTGATAATGCGCTGAAAAGCGAAATTCAAGACGCCTATCGTCGCGTGGTGGAAAGGCTTGAGCTGACACCACGCTACGGTCAGCGTCTTATGATCGCAGAAATCGCCCGGACGCTAGGTGGCATTGAGCAGGATGGCGAAGGCAAGCGCACAAACGATAATCATGTGTGTGTACTGGAAGCGGGCACCGGAACCGGTAAAACGCTTGCCTACCTGATTGCCGCGTTGCCGATTGCCAAAGCGCAGGGAAAGCGGCTGATTGTTTCCACCGCGACGGTGGCACTGCAGGAGCAGGTGCTTAATCAAGACCTGCCTTCTCTTGCCGCTGATAGTGGTATTGCCTTTCGTTACGCTTTGGCCAAAGGGCGCGGCAGGTACGTGTGCGTTGCACGTCTTGATCAGGCGTTAGAGGGCACTGAGCCAAACCCGACGCTATCGTTGTTTGAGCAGTCACTTCAAACTCACAGTAGTGACTTTTCCGTACTAGCCACGGACATGGTGGAGGCTTACGGTAAAGGTGAATGGGAAGGTGATCGCGATACGTGGTCGGCGTCGATCGATGACGGTCATTGGCGGCAGCTAACGGTGGATCATCGCCAATGCACAGGTCGTCGCTGCGGTCATTTTGGTGCTTGTGCCTTTTTTCGTTCCCGTCGTGAACTGGAAAATGCCGATGTAATCGTCGCCAACCATGATCTGGTTCTCGCTGACCTGGCGCTGGGTGGCGGGGCTATTCTGCCGGATCCCGCCGACTGCATTTTTATTTTTGATGAAGGTCACCACCTGCCGGATAAAGCCCTTTCTCACTTTGCTCACCGTTTTGCGGTGCATGGTTGTTTGCGCTGGCTTAAAACCTTGAAAAGCAGTTTGACTGATCTGCACCAGGGGTTGGCGGCTCAGCCGACGATTGCGCGTTTGCTCGCGGGGTTACCTGAGTTGCTGCATAGCTTAGAGCCTGCCTTGGGCGATGTGTTTAGCATGGGTCACCAGCTGGCTGGGCGGGAAAACGGCTTGTCGGATGAGGAAGCCGGCCATCAACAGCGTTTTGAAAAAGGCCAAGTGCCGGAAGCACTTCGCGAACACGCCCAGCAGCTGTTAGTTATGTTTGCCACGCTGTCACGCAGTTTGGAGAGCATTAGCGACATCCTGCGCGAAAGCCTCGACCCCGATAAGCAAACAGGGCTGGATAGAGATCAAGCCGACACGTGGTTGCCGCTGATTGCACTGCTACATGGGCGTTCACTTGATGCCCATGCGCTATGGCAAGCCTTCAGTGAGCAGGATGCTGTCAATGCACCGCCCAGTGCCCGATGGATAACGCTTAGTCGTGTTGCGGGAGAGCCGGAAATCGAGTTTTCGGCAAGTCCCGTATCAGCGGCGCATACCCTTGCGAAACATTTGTGGGGGCGCTGTCATGGAGCGGTAGTAACATCAGCAACGCTTACCGCGCTGGGGCGTTTTGAGCGAATCCAAGAGCGCGCTGGGTTAGCAAACCGCTATCGCTATCAGGCGCTGCCGAGCCCCTTTGATTATGCCAATGCCATTCTGCGCGTGCCTAAAGAAGCGACCGACCCCAGTGATCGCGATGCCCATGAAAGCGCCATCGTTAATTTCGTGGCTCAATTGGGAAATAACGAAGCGGTGCTGGTGCTGTTTTCTTCTAGGGCGCAATTGCGGGCGGTGGAGAAAGCGCTGCCTGCGGCAACTAAAGAGCGAGTGCTGGCGCAGGATGCGTTGCCCAAACGTGAACTGCTTGAGCGTCATCGCGCGGCTGTCGATGACGGCAATGGCAGCATTATTTTTGGCTTGGCTAGTTTTGCTGAAGGTATCGATTTGCCCGGCGACTATCTTACCCATGTGGTGATTACGCGGCTGCCATTTGCGGTGCCTGATGATCCGGTGGGGGCCACGCTTGCCGAGTGGATTGAGAGTCAGGGCGGTAATCCGTTTATGCGGATTAGCGTTCCAGATGCGTCAATCAAGCTAGTGCAAGCCTGTGGGCGGCTGATTCGTAAAGAGAGTGACCGCGGTGTTATCACGTTGTTAGACCGGCGGGTGATTACTCGCCGATATGGCCAGGCATTATTAGATGCACTGCCGCCGTTCAAACGAGAAATCATGCAGTAATAAATGGTAATAAAATGCAGCAATCAAACGCCCCGCTAAGGCTAATATCCTTGCGGGGCGCTTATGCTGGCTAGTTGTTTCTTGCTGGGTTCTTACTATGCGACGCGTTTGGTGAGCACCGGAGCAAGTTTTTCGTTCATGCGGGTAAAGGTTTCGACCGTCGTATCCCAATCAATGCAGGCATCGGTGATGGAAACGCCATACGTTAGCTGGCTAAGATCGGCAGGAACTTTCTGGTTGCCCCAGCCAATGTTTGACTCAACCATCAAGCCAATAATGGACCTGTTGCCTTCCAAGATTTGGTTGGTGACATTTTCGAGCACCAGCGGTTGTAGTCCAGCATCTTTATTAGAGTTGGCATGAGAGCAATCGATCATAATGTTGGCTGAAAGGTCAGCTTTTTTAAGCTCTTTTTCAGCCAGAGCCACGCTGACGCTGTCGTAATTAGGCTTACCATTACCACCGCGCAACACAACGTGACCGTAAGCGTTACCGCGTGTGCGGATAATGGCGACTTGGCCTGCGTTGTTGATACCCAGGAAGTTGTGCGGGCTGGCAACGGACTGCAGGGCGTTAATCGCGACGTCGAGGCTACCATCGGTTCCGTTTTTGAAGCCGACGGGGCAGGAGAGCCCAGATGCCATTTCACGATGGGTTTGCGATTCCGTGGTGCGCGCACCAATCGCTGACCAGCTAATGCAGTCTTGCATATACTGGGGGGAAATCGGGTCTAACGCTTCCGTTGCGAGCGGCAGGCCAATCTCAGCCAGATCGACGAGTAGCTTACGCGCGATGTGGAGGCCTTCATCAATTTCGAAAGAGTCGTTAAGATGTGGGTCGTTAATTAACCCTTTCCAACCTACTGTGGTGCGGGGTTTTTCGAAGTAAACGCGCATGACAATGAAAAGGCTGTCGCTAACCTGATCCGCTAATTTGCGCAGACGACGTGCATAGTCCAGTGCGGCATCCACATCATGGATAGAGCATGGGCCTACCACGACGAGAAGCCGATGATCTTTACCATCGAGGATGTTTTGAATGGTATGGCGGCCCTCAATAACAGAGCGTTCCGCAGCTTCTGTCAGCGGAATAGTCTGTTTGAGAGCTTCGGGTGTAGTAAGAACATCCTGGGCTAGGACGTTAAGATTGCTAACCTGCTGATCCGACATCTTTCTACCTGTGCGTGCGCAATGGAATAATAGTGGCTCTACTATGGCGTGTCAGATAGGTAAAAATCAATTGTTGCGGAACTTGATCGCCAGGAAAAGTGTCACGGTCAAGATTTTAAGGGGGAACTGAGGTAAAGATCTTGGTAATACGGTAAGCGCTTGATGCCCCGCTAAGAACGCGCAACACTAGGTACTATTGGATACTTTTTTACACTGAATATGGTAGGCGAGTCATTCACTATCATCTGTCATCATGAAAATTAACTAATGCCCAAGGGACACTATGCTGCTTGCTGTGAAGGCCCACATGAAAGGGCGAAAAGAGATAGCGCTCGGCGTGCGTCGCACGAGCGGGAGGGGTGTGTGAATGGGCACTCGTGAAACAGACCAGCAGTTGGTGGAACGTGCCCAAAAAGGTGATACCCGCGCTTTCGATCTACTGGTGAAAAAATACCAGCATAAAATTATTGGGTTGATTGGGCGCTACGTACACGATCATTCTGAAGTGCAGGATGTGGCGCAAGAAGCCTTTATCAAAGCGTATCGGGCGCTTGGCAAATTTCGTGCTGAAAGTGCGTTTTATACCTGGATGTACCGCATTGCGATCAATACGGCTAAAAACCATTTAGTATCTCGCGGGCGTAGGCCGCCAGGCAGCGATCTTGATATTGTTGATGCGGAAATTCTCGACCAGAGTGGTCGATTGGCTGATTCAGAGTCTCCGGAAGCGTCCATTGCACGAGACCAGTTGGAAGCTGCTGTTTTCGAGGCAATTGAAAAGCTGCCGGAAGATTTGCGCACGGCAATCACGCTGCGTGAGCTGGATGGCCTTGCCTATGAAGATATTGCGCAGGTGATGCAGTGCCCGGTAGGGACGGTGCGTTCGCGAATTTTTCGCGCTCGTGAAGCGGTTGATGAATACATTCGGCCATTGGTGACGACTTCACGCAATAGCCGTGAAAATGAATAGCCATAAAGGGGTGTGGTTAGGGGTGGTCGAGACGTTGTTTATTCACATTAAATTACGTTTTTTCATTTTTTGTGAACTGTCTGGCAGGTGAGGCGTCATATAACCTGACTAGCTTGATTGATTCGAGTAAGCGCCAAGAAAACACTGTGTATGCGGCGTGTAAATTAAAACAGCCTGTTAGCTTGTGTTTTGTATTTGGCGATTTGAAACAAGGTCTTGGCCTGCGAAGTTGTTGTGATGTAAGCACTCATTAGCAGTGTTATCGCAGCGCTTCTTCTAATACAGTGTGAGGGTGTGAAGTATGAGTCAAAACACACGGGAGTCGCTTTCGGCATTGATGGATAGCGAAAGTGATGAGCTTGAACTGCGCCGAGTGTTGAAGTCATTGCCCGATGATTCTGATGCGGCGGAGACTTGGCGGCGCTACCATTTAGCGCGCAGCATGATGCAGCGTGAGCGCGGTGTAGATGTCAGTGTTGATCTCTCTGCTGGCATTATGAATCGACTGCGTGACGAGCCTGCCCCAACGCTTCAAGATGATACCGTTGTGACTCCTGCTCGCTCAGGAGGGCTTTCCTTTGCACGTGGTGCAGGTGTGGCAGCTGCCGTATCGCTTATGGTGATTACTGGTGTGCAATTTTTCGGTGGCGACAGCACTCCGGCTGGTGGCTCTCAAAGCGCTGACGGCATGGCTGCTGTTCAGCCAAATGCAGTGCCCCAAGTGCAGCCAGTGAATCTATCGGCTTCTCAACCAGCCTCCATGACCCCACCCAGGATGCCAGTGTTTGAGCAGACGCCATTTCGTATTAATGGCCAAGCTGGACAAGGTGGTTTAATGAATGTCAGCGAAGCTGGCTTCTCCACACCTGCTGCTCCTCAAGGTGATATGGCGCAACAACCAACCTCGATTGATGTTGACCAGATCCGCTTGCTGCAGTCTTACCTGGAACAGCATGCCCAAGGTGCTGCAAGTGGCAATGGAGAAAACTGGATGCCGCTAATGCGCTCCTCGTCAGTGACTGAGCCGCTAGGACAGCGCTAATTCAACTCACTGGAAATTTTATTCTATTACAGGGTGAGGGCCGTCGTGGCAGCAGTCGTATCGTGTAGGTGCTCTTCACGGAGAGGCAGGTTGTTGGCAAGCCTATGTTTTGTAGGCGCTAGCTTGCTGCCTCAGACGGTTGTCGCTGAAAGTCCTTCGCCGTTCTCCTGTGCAGAGGTGTTAAGCCAGCCCAGCCCTGCGACCACCCAAGAGTGGTTGGTGATGAGCATGCAGGCAGGACACTGTGTCGATTTCCAGGCGCGGGCAGTGTCCATAGATGCCCTAGGCGTGCGTACGCTTGCTCTTTCTCACCGTATCCGAGACGGCGTCCGGCAGCAGGTCGTTCAGCACTTGGATGGCCCATCCATTAATGTTGAGCGTCGCTCAATTGCAGGTTTTTTCGCCTGGTTTCCTTCAGAAGCACCTGAGTCTGAGTCATCTCCGGCTCGCTGGGCAGCACAAGTGTCGGAATATTATGAAATATCTCAGCAAGACGATACCAGGGTAGCTGAGCGTGATGCAGTTGCACTGCAATTCTCCCCCCTCGACAATCAGCGGTATTACCACGCTTGGTGGATTGATAAAGAAACGGGGTTGTTGCTGAAACAAGTGATCAGCGACGCGCAGGGGCGTGTACTCGAAACGTTCCAGGTGACTCAGCTACACTCGCCCAGTCTATATGATGGTGATGTCGCCCGTGGCGCGGAAGTAGAAATGGCTGACCACCCTTGGCAGGTAGGCTGGTTGCCTGAAGGTTTTGTTGAGCAACCTTCGGAACAAGGTCAGCAGCAAGATGGTCAGCGGGTTTACAGCGATGGAATGGCTGCTATTAGTGTGTTTGTAGAGCCGTTAGAGCAGCGTCGCTTAGAAGAGCGTGTTCATAGACTGGGAGTTTCGACGGCGGTTGTGTCACAGGTTGTCATTGATGGTCAGGACTGGCAGTTAATCGTGATTGGTGAGCTGCCTTTAGAGCCGTTACAGCGCATCGCCAATTCAATTACGTTTGAGTAAGTGCTCGGTATAAATTGTCGGTCCACTAACTTCTTCATGTTTATCGTGGTTCTGTTGCGTTAAATGATTGTCTCTCTGGCGCTAACGCTACTGGGTAAATGTTGTGAACAGTGTAGATTGTAGTTCTCTTGTACGTACTGGCTCCGTGATCGCCCATTCTGCTAATGGACTGGTGGTTGATGCGTCGCTCAAGGCTGCTTGTCAGCAATGTGCCGAAGGGCGTGGCTGCGGCGTAGGTTTGTTTGTCCGCAGGCGGCAACGCATGGTGATTACTTTTAATGCCCCGTCTTCCCAAAACAAAGCGCGCTACCCAATAGGTAGCTCAGTCTCTTTTGCCCTAACAAAAAGTGACGTCAGCTTACTGGCGCTTCTTGTTTATGCGTTCCCGCTTTTTTTAGCACTGGGTATCACCGCTATTGCATCTAGTGTTTGGCATAGCGAATGGGTTGCTGTGGCTCTTTTTTTCGTAGCACTGATCGCGAGTATTGCGTTACTCAAGTGCCTCCTAAGGGGGCGGGCGGAACGCTTTCGTCCGCGTTTGGTCAGTTAGTTATCCTGTAACTCGCCAAGAGTTGCACTCCCTTGTGTTTAGTACTGATAAATAGTACTTGCTTAATTAGGAGTTGTTGCATGAAGCGCTTGGTTCTTACCCCCACACTGTGGCTATGTTTTGTCGTCTTTCTAATGATGGGCCACAATGCCCAAGCTCAGAGTTTGCCAGACTTTACGGAGTTAGTAGAGAACGCAGCCCCTGGTGTCGTTAATATTTCGACAAGCCGAACGATTCAGCGGGGTTCTGGCCCCTCTATTCAAGGGTTCGGCAGTCAGGATATTCCTGAGATATTTCGCCACTTCTTTGGTGATAACTTTCCAGCACCACCCAGCCGGGGGCAGGGGCCGAGGCGCAGTGAAGAGCGTCAATCCCTGGGCTCTGGTTTCGTTATCAGCGCCGATGGTTATGTGTTGACTAATGCCCATGTTGTTGAAGATGCTGATGAAATACTCGTGCGCCTAAATGACCGTAGAGAGCTAACGGCGGAGCTGATCGGCAGTGATTCCCAGACCGATGTTGCGCTCTTAAAAGTTGATGCCAATAACCTGCCAGTGCTCAATTTAGGTGATTCAGACGACCTAAGAGTTGGCGAGTGGGTGGCTGCGATAGGCTCGCCCTTTGGGTTTGATTACTCGGTGACGGCGGGTATTGTGAGCGCGATTAACCGCACGTTGCCACGAGATGTTTATGTGCCCTTTATCCAAACCGATGTTGCCATTAATCCAGGTAATTCAGGCGGCCCTCTGTTTAATCTCAAAGGGGAAGTTGTTGGTATTAACTCGCAAATTTTTACGCGTAGTGGCGGCTTTATGGGTCTCTCCTTCGCCATACCTATTAACGTAGCGATGGATGTTGCTGACCAGCTGCGAGACGATGGGCATGTTAATCGGGGATGGCTGGGAGTGATGATTCAGCCGGTATCCCGCGATCTTGCTGAGTCTTTTGGTATGGAAGAAGCCGTGGGAGCGTTGATTGCTGACCTTGATCCAGACGGGCCAGCGGCTCAAGGCGGTCTTCAAGCTGGCGATGTCATTCTGGAAGTTAACGGAGAGGAAGTTGAGCGCTCTAGCACACTTCCACGCTTGATTGGACGTGTCGCTCCAGGAAGTGATGTAGCGCTTACGTTAATGCGTGATGGTGAAGAAGTGACTGAAACACTAAAACTGGGCAGCTGGCCAGATGCGGATGCTGCTCATGCATCGGATAGTGATAGCCAGGTTCGCCTAGGGGTTTCCGTTGTGGAAGTGGATGAGGCGACCCGTGAGCGCCTGAATATTAGCGGTGGTGTAGAAGTTCGCCAAGTAGAGCCGGATAGCGTCGCTGCCCAAGCGGGACTTCGTGTAGGCGACGTGTTAGTCAGTATCGATCACCGCAGCGTATCGTCATCAGAAGAATTGCTCAGTGTTATAGAAGAATTACCAAGTGATCGTGCCATTCCTCTGCGTTTATATCGCGATGGGCGCTCCATGTTTGTCGCTTTACGCCTAGAATAAACCAGCGATTGTCCTTCCAGTCCGGCGGTTCTCGCCGGACTGCTGTTCCTATCACGCGCATATCGCTACAATAGCGCTATCTTTTTTGACGAACATTGGCAATTTGGTGGTGCAGGCAAACATTATGGCCTGTACGCGTTGGTAAATTTAGCCAACCACCCTTTGCGCACCCATAAGGTAGAGCACACTCGATGTCTCAAGACGTTTCCAGCGGAAAGCTCAAGCATATTAGAAATTTCTCCATCATTGCGCATATCGATCATGGTAAATCGACGCTATCAGATCGTTTGATTCAAACTTGTGGCGGGTTGACCGAACGTGAGCTCAAGGAGCAGGTGCTCGACTCCATGGATATTGAGCGCGAGCGTGGCATCACAATCAAGGCGCAATCGGTGACACTCGATTACACAGCTGCCGATGGTGAGGTATATCAGCTTAACTTTATCGACACGCCAGGGCATGTGGATTTCTCCTATGAGGTGTCACGTTCCCTGTATGCCTGTGAAGGGGCGCTACTGGTAGTAGACGCTGCTCAAGGGGTAGAAGCACAGTCGGTTGCCAATTGCTACACCGCAATTGAGCAGGGGCTGGAAGTGTTGCCGGTCCTCAATAAAATCGACTTGCCACAAGCCGATCCTGATCGTGTCGCGCAAGAAGTAGAAGAGATTATCGGCCTTGATGCGACTGACGCCTGCCAAGTGTCTGCGAAAAGTGGCATTGGCATCGATGCATTGCTTGAGCGCCTCGTACGCGATATTCCGCCTCCCAAGGGTGATCCTGATGCACCGCTTCAGGCACTGATTATCGACTCCTGGTTCGATAACTATCTGGGGGTGGTTTCGCTAGTGCGCTTGTTCGACGGCACATTACGCAAAGGCGAAAAGATCCGCATCAAATCGACAGGGCGCGATTGGAGTGCCACTGAAGTGGGTATCTTCACACCACTGCGCAAAGAAACCAATATTCTGCGTGCTGGTGAAGTAGGCTTTATTGTTGCCGGTATTAAAGAGATTCATGGCGCACCAGTGGGCGATACCATTACCCATACTAAGACGCCGGATGTCCCGCGGTTGCCTGGTTTCCAGAAGGTGAAGCCCCAGGTATACGCAGGGATGTTCCCAGTCAGTGCGGATGATTATGAAGATTTCCGCGATGCGCTTGAGAAGCTTGCGCTCAATGATGCTTCTCTTGAATATGAGCCGGAGAACTCGGATGCGCTGGGTTTTGGTTTCCGCGTCGGCTTCCTGGGCACGCTACATATGGAGATCATACAGGAGCGTTTAGAGCGCGAGTATGATCTTGATTTGTTGACCACAGCGCCAACGGTGGTTTACGAACTCGCCATGAAAAACGGCGATATTCAATATGTGTCTAACCCCTCCAAGCTGCCTGATATGGCAGATGTTGACGAGATGCGTGAACCTATCGTGCGCGCCAGCATTCTGGTGCCGCAGGAGTACGTGGGGAATGTGATCGCCGAATGTGAGCAACGTCGTGGTACGCAGCTGGATATGCAGTTCCTGGGTAACCAAATCCAACTAACCTATGAGCTGCCCATGTCGGAAGTGGTCATGGACTTCTTCGACCGCTTGAAGTCAATCTCTCGTGGCTATGCATCACTTGAGTATAATTTTGAGCGTTTTGAAGCGGCTAAGTTGGTGCGCCTGGATGTGTTGATCAACGGTGATAAAGTCGATGCACTGGCTGTCATCATCCACCGTGATCATGCGCATAGCCGTGGTCGTTTGCTCGTTGAAAAAATGAAGGAGCTGATTCCGCGCCAGATGTTCGATGTGGCGATTCAAGCGGCAATAGGCGGGCAAGTAGTGGCACGCTCGACGGTGAAAGCGCTTCGTAAAAACGTTACAGCTAAGTGTTATGGCGGTGACGTGAGCCGTAAAAAGAAACTGCTTGAGAAACAGAAAGCCGGTAAGAAGCGGATGAAACAAGTGGGGCGTGTAGAAATTCCCCAGGATGCTTTCCTTGCTGTGCTCAAGGTAAACGACTAGGGATACTGACCCCACATGGATTTTTCATTATTACTGGTAATCGCCGTTGCACTGTCTGGGACTATTTACTTACTGGATATGCTTTGGCTAAGGCCAAAGCGCCGCAAGCAATTGGCGGCAGCTGAGGCGGCGACCACGGAAGGCCTGGATGCACCCACCCGTGAAAAGCTGCTGAAAGAGCCCTGGCCGATTGACTACTCGCGCTCGTTTTTCCCCGTTCTGCTAGTGGTGCTAGTGGTGCGCAGCTTTATTGTTGAGCCGTTTCAAATTCCATCTGGGTCAATGAAGCCAACGCTGGAAGTAGGTGACTTTATTTTGGTCAATAAATTTGCCTACGGTTTGCGTTTGCCTGTGGTGCATCATCGCTTCCTAGAAGTAGATGACCCAGAGCGAGGTGATGTGATGGTTTTCCGTTTTCCGGAAGAGCCGGCAGTTAACTTCATTAAACGCGTAGTGGGATTGCCCGGAGATAGTATCCGCTATGAAGGTAAGCAGCTGTATGTGAATGGCGAGGCAGTTACCAAAACATTGGTAGAAGAAGGTCCTGAGCGTTCACCGCAACAGCTATTATTAGAAGAGCAGTTAGGTAGCGTTAGTCACTATATTTATAATAATCCTCGTGATCCGGGCCCTCAGATGCGCGAAATTATAGTACCCGAGGGGCATTACTTTACGATGGGCGACAATCGTGATCATTCCAACGACAGTCGTTATTGGGGATTTGTGCCTGAAGACAATATTGTTGGCAGGGCATTTGCGGTATGGATGCACTGGGATGGCGGTTTGCCAAGTTTTACCAGTGTACGGCGTATTGAATGAAACAACGTAGTTTGCAACTGGTTAATGCTGTCATATTAGTTAACGTCAATGACGTAGGAGCACTGTGAGTAATTCCTTAACCGCTATTTGCCGACGAATCGGCCATACCTTCGGCGACCTCACGCTGATGGAACTGGCCATGACCCATCGCAGCTTCGGTGGTCGTAACAATGAGCGCCTGGAATTTCTGGGTGACTCAATCGTCAATTTTGTAATCGCTGAGGCACTTTTTCAGCGTTTCCCACAAGCCAGAGAAGGGCAGCTGTCACGCCTTCGCGCGCGCTTGGTAAAAGGCCAGACACTGGCTGAGCTGGCTCGCGAAATGGAGTTCGGCGCATGTTTACGGCTGGGCTCAGGGGAAATGAAGAGCGGTGGTCATCGGCGTGAATCTATTTTGGCGGATGCAGTAGAAGCCGTTATTGGCGCTATTTACCTCGATGCTGGTATGGACGTTGTGCGTCAGCGGGTATTGGCATGGTACGCCGAGCGCCTTGATAACATTTCACTGCAAGATACTCAAAAAGATCCCAAAACACGTTTGCAAGAGTTTTTGCAATCGCGTCAGGCAGCGTTACCACGCTATGAAGTAGTCTCTGTAAAGGGGGAGGCGCATGCCCAGACCTTTACCGTGGAGTGCTACATTGATTTGCTAACCGAGCATACCACTGGTAAAGGCCCCAGCCGCCGCCATGCTGAGCAACAAGCGGCTGAAGAAGCGCTATCCCACCTTGAAAAAAAACCTGGAGACAACTCATGAGTCAAACCTGCGGCTTCGTGGCCATCGTTGGGCGGCCCAACGTAGGCAAATCAACCCTCATGAATCGCATTCTAGGGCAAAAAATCTCGATCACCTCGCGCCGTCCCCAGACGACACGGCATCAGGTGATGGGTATCAAAACTGTCGATGAGACGCAGTTTATCTATGTTGACACGCCCGGTATGCACATCATGTCGAAAGACCGCAATAAAGCGATTAATCGCTTTATGAACCAAGCGGCGACCCAGGCGTTACGTGATGTTGACTGTGTGGTATTTATCATTGACCGCACCCGCTGGACGGATGAAGATCAAGCTGTTCTAAAGCGGCTCGAGCACGTTAAAGCGCCGGTGATTTTAGCGGTCAATAAAGTGGATCGCTTAAACGACAAAGGTGATTTGTTGCCCTGGTTAGCCGATGTAGGTGCTCGTCGCGAGTTTGCTGCGGTGGTGCCTATTTCTGCCAAACACGGTACCCAAGTAGATACGCTGGAGGAGGAAGTGGCCAAACACTTACCCGAAAGTGTTCACTTCTTCCCAGAAGACCAGGTAACGGATAAGAGTCTGCGCTTTATGGCGGCTGAGCTGGTGCGTGAAAAAGTAATGCGCCAGCTAGGTGATGAATTGCCGTATCAGATGACCGTGGAAATTGAAGAGTTTCGTGAAACTGAGCGTGTGACGCATATCAGTGCTCTCATTCTTGTCGAGCGTCAGGGGCAAAAGGTCATCTTGATCGGTGAGAATGGTGATCGTATTAAAAGCATCGGTCGCGAGGCGCGCCTAGATATGGAACGCGCATTGGGTACCAAAGTAATGCTTAACCTGTGGGTGAAAGTGAAGCGTGGCTGGTCTGATGACGAGCGAGCGTTGAAAAGTTTGGGTTACGATCTCGATTGAGTGCTTCAATGACGGCGGAGCCCGCGTTTTTATTGCACCGTAGGCCTTACCGTGAAACCAGCGCGTTGGTCGATTTGTTAACGCTCAATCATGGGCGAATCCGTGCCGTTGCTCAAGGCGGACAGCGGCCAGGCTCCAAGTCTCGTCAGCGGCTGCAACCCTTTACCCCTTTGTTTGTGACGTGGCGTGGTGAGCGTGAGCTGAAGCGATTAATGCTGATGGAGTCGCGAGGCCACACGGCTCTGCTAGCTGGAGAGGGGCTGCTGTGTGGCTTATATGCCAATGAAATAGCGACACGACTACTCCCGTTAGAATTTGCCGCCCCAGAGGTATTTGCTTTTTATAGCGCGCTGTTAGAAGCACTGCCAGCACCGGCTGAGCGCGCCTTGGCGCTACGGCGCTATGAGTGGGCACTGCTCGAAACGCTTGGGGCTACGCCGCGTTTCTGTACTCAAGATGGCGGCGCGCTTGACCCGCAAATTCGTTATCGCTTTGATGCGGAAAGTCGCTCTTTTATACCTGCAGAGCAGGGTATAGAAGGACGGACACTGCGCTATATTGATCAAGGTGATTGGCAGCCTGTTGGTCTGGCGAGTGCTTTGAAAGCCGTTATGCGGGCAGCGCTGGCGCCTCACCTGGGGTCCACTGCTTTGCGCTCCCGTGAACTCATGCTTGATTTGGCCCGCCGCCGACAGCGCTAGGTGGGTATTTTGTTGTCACTTATTTGGAGATACGCGATGCATCCCCCGCGCATTTTGTTAGGCGTTAACATCGACCACATTGCGACACTGCGCCAAGCACGAGGTACTCGTTACCCCGACCCGGTGCAAGCAGCGTTGTTAGCAGAAGAAGCAGGAGCTGACGGGATAACGGTTCACCTGCGCGAAGATCGACGCCATATTCAGCCCAGAGACGTGCGCCTGTTAGCCGAAGTTCTCAACACACGCATGAATTTAGAGATGGCTGTCACGGAAGAAATGCTGCTGCTCGCGGAGGAGATACGTCCGGCGCATGTGTGTTTAGTGCCAGAAAAACGTGAAGAGCTCACTACTGAAGGGGGCTTGGACGTTGTTGGTGGATTTGATCTTATTGCCGATGCTTGCCGACGTTTGAGTGCTATTGGCTGCGATGTATCGTTATTTATCGATCCTGAAGAAGCGCAAATTGATGCGGCTGTCCGTGCTGGCGCACCCACAATTGAGCTTCATACGGGGACCTATGCCGAGGCAAAGCCAGGGAGCGATGCCGCTAACGCTGAGTTTGAACGCCTAAATATAGCAGCTGTTCACGCTGTTTCGGCGGGCTTAGTGGTCAACGCAGGCCATGGTTTGAATTATCACAACGTTGAAGCGGTTGCCGCACTCCCAGGTATTAACGAGCTTAATATCGGTCACGCGATTATTGCTCGCGCTCTGTTTGTCGGGTTGAAAGACGCTGTCCAGGAAATGAAACGCTTGATTATTGCTGGCCAAGAAGCTGGCTTAATGGCAGCGCTAGATGCTCACGATCATGAGCACCACCATAACGGATGCTGCAGCCACTAACATGATTGTTGGAATTGGGTCCGATATTGCGCGGGTTGACCGCTTTGCCCGAGCAATGAAGCGTCATGGGCCACGCTTTGCCCAGCGTATTCTGGGGGCTGACGAGCAAGCTGCCTGGCAGGCAAAAGGGCAGCCTGTTAGCTATTTGGCCAAGCGTTTTGCAGCGAAAGAGGCTTATGTCAAAGCATTGGGGCTTGGCCTCAGAAGCGGAATGCAATGGTGCGATATTCAGGTGATTAACGATACGCTGGGTAAGCCAAGTCTGAAGCTAAGTGGTGAGGCGCTTCGCCTGTTTCAAGCGAGTGGCGCCTCTGCTACCCATATAACGCTAAGCGACGAGGCGGATTATGCGGTGGCTTTTGTTGTACTTGAGCGCTAGCAATACAGAGCTTACCTCCGGGGGCTAGCGCGCATTTATCGTATCCCGTTGTTCACAAAGCCGTTTTATAGCGCCATAAAGCTCATCAAGTAAGCTTTCAGCATGGTTTAGCCCGCTGGTGCGCAAGCGAGTTTCCAGTGTTTCCACCGTTAACGCAAGTTCAGGCGCACCACAGTAGCGGCTTGCACCATTCAGTGCATGCACATGATCCAGCAAGACGTTTAAATTCTGGTTGTCAAAAGCATCACGTATCTGCTCCTCACATTCCGTCAAACTGTCGATAAGGCGCTTCAACTGCTCTTTAGCGAGATGTATTCTGCCGCCGGTCAGTCTTGCCCCCAGTTCAAGGTCAATAACTGGTAGCATCGAAGGCGGATAATAAGCGCGGTTTGTGTCATTGTCCGGCACAGTGGTTCCTTGATCAGCGTGTAGCGTCACGCCTAAAAAGCGCTGTAGTTGCTGTTGCAGCTGCGCTTCATTAATAGGCTTAACCAATACATCGTCTAGACCCTCTGCCAGCCACTGCTGGCGCTCAGCGCTGAGTACATGAGCCGTTACGGCAATAATCGGACAACGTGCCCAGCTATTGCTAATTCGCCTTAACGCCTTAGTGGTTTGAACGCCGTCCATATCGGGCATTCGAATATCCATGAGCACCATATCGGCTTTATGTTGGCGCGCATAATCGAGCGCTTCCTGGCCGCTAGCTGCTAATACAATATGAATATGGTCAGTTTCGAGGAGGGCTTTTAATAGCTCCCGATTGGACGCGTTGTCATCCACGATCAAAATGGTCGCGGTGGGGGCGGGAAGGAGCTTAGTTGGTGTTGCTGATTGAGGCAGGCTGTCTTGTACAGGCTGCAGCATTTTCTTTAACGTTGTGGTTAATTGCGCTCTGGTAAACGGTTTACACAGCATGTCGCCTCCATGGGGCAATTCCCATGGGGGTGTTTCAAAGCTTGCTGTGCTTGCCAGGATTAGTGTTGGGCAGGATGCTTTAGCTATCACCGTTTGCCAATATGTCTTTCGCTCACCAACGAAATCATCGTGATCCAGACCAAGTATAAGCAGCGTCTCATTACCCGACTCAATAAAGGAGACCGGGGTGGCACCCCAGCGTTCGAGGAGGTGCTCTAGCACGTGGCGCGTAGGCAAATGAGGTTCATGCAGGCGTACGATAGATGCATCGAACGCTAGCTCTTGAGGACGCTCCTTAGCCATATCGGCCAGTAGCGGTAGAGTAAACGAGAAAGTCGCCCCCGCCCCCAGTTCACTATCAACCGAAATCTCTCCACCCATGCGTTGAATTAGCTGTCGGCAAATCGTTAGGCCTAAGCCACTGCCACCGAATTGCCTGGAGTGGCTCGGCTCTGCTTGGGAAAAAGCGCTAAACAGCGTCTCCTGTTGCTCCTCACTCAGGCCAATGCCGGTGTCGCTAACGCTAATGTTCAGAACAACATGCTGACCCTCCTGGCTGTCCAGCATGACACGGATAATTACCTCGCCTTCCGTTGTAAATTTAAGTGCATTGCTGATTAGGTTATTAAGGACTTGGTGAATACGTAGCGGATCGCCGCATAGCGAAGAAGGCACATCGTCGTACACCATTGCCACCAAATGCAGGTGTTTACGTTGAGCTTCAGGCGCATGCAGGCCAATCACTTCATCGACCAGCGTGACAATATCTACTTCAACTTCTTCTAACTTTAACCGGTCGGCCTCTAGTTTTGAGAAGTCCAGTACGTCATTAACGAGCATCAATAAATTGTCGCAAGCACGATGGACATGTTCCAGCCACTCTTTCTGTCGTGGGTCGAGTGATGAACGTCCTAACAAACGACAAAAACCAATAATGCCATTTAACGGCGTGCGGATCTCATGGCTCATGTTCGCTAAAAACTCAGACTTCACGGCGTTGGCACGTAATGCACTCCGGTGGGCAAGATCGAGCTTGATATTTTGCTCTTCAATCGTCTCCATGGACTCTTGAAGCTCACTGGTTGCTTGTTCAATTTGGCTTTGCATTTCATGTTGAGCCTGGCGGAAATGTTCCGCCAGGCCATTAACATGCTCAGCAAGCAGCTTGAACTCGGTTGGGCGAGCAGAGGCTAAAAAGAGCCGATAGTCACCCCGTGACAGGCGGTAAAGGGCTTGGTTTGCCTCTTCGATAGGGCGAGTAGCGTAGCGACTGATTGCAAAAGCCACTAAAAAAAGCAGCAAACCTAACAACATCCCACCTAAGCTGAGGCTGGCAATAAGCTTGTAACGCTCTAGGGTAAGGGTGCGTATGTCTATTTCAGCTTCCAGCCAGCCCGTGTTTACAGGGTTAAAATATTGGCCAGGTGAGGTGCTGAGAGGTACCTGTAAACGCCAAATATTGTCATCCATCGTTACCGAGGTAGATATGGGAACATTTAGGCGTGGAGGTGAAGGCATCGAGCGTCCGAGCACTAGAAGGCGGTTACCCTGCTCGTCGAAAAGTGTCACGGAACGTAATCCTTTTTGCTCAAGTAGCTGCCTGGCAATTTCTTCGAGTCGAGGCAAATCACCTTCTTCCATGGCGCTTCCCAGGCTTGGTGCCAGCAATTCACCAGCGCTCATCAAGCGCTCTTTTAATACATCACGGCCAGACATCTCACTTTGCACCACCAGTAGTAGTGCCATAATGGCGTAGACCAGCAGTGGAAAAACTAGTAGCGCAAACAACAGACGCGTATTCAAAGACATGAGAGAAGCTCGTTGATTCAGTGTGGTTGCCTGTCAAGCTAACGGCAGCACCGATATAATGCAGCATAATGGTGACGAGAAGGAATGTACGATGAATTATCCCACGCTTGAAGATGTAGTTGGCAATACACCGCTGGTTCGCTTAAAGCGCATTACCGCCGGTCGCAATAACACACTACTGGCCAAGCTTGAGGGTAATAACCCTGCGGGCTCAGTAAAAGACCGTCCGGCACTCTCTATGCTGAGTGAAGCGGAGGCCCGGGGGGATATCACCCCAGGCGATACGCTGGTTGAGGCAACGTCGGGCAACACCGGCATTGCGTTAGCCATGGCTGCTGCCATCAAAGGCTACAACATGACGCTGATTATGCCTGAGAATGCGTCAGAAGAGCGTAAGCAGGCGATGGCCGCCTACGGTGCCACACTCATTTCAGCCAGCAAAGAAGGAGGCATGGAGGAAGCGCGGGATATTGCCGATGCGATGATTGCCAAGGGAGAAGGCAAGCCTCTCAATCAATTTGCCAATCCAGATAATCCGCTGGCGCACTATCGCACAACGGGGCCAGAAGTATGGCGGCAAACAGGTGGTGAAATTACTCACTTTGTAAGTTCCATGGGCACAACGGGCACCATTATGGGGGTTTCTCGCTATCTCAAAGAGCAAAATCCAGCGATCCAAATTGTAGGCTTACAGCCCGCGGATGGGGCGAGTATCCCCGGTATTCGTCGCTGGCCAAAAGAGTACCTGCCGTCAATTTTTGAAGCACCACGGGTCGATGTCACCCTTGATATCGGCCAGCAAGAGGCCGAGGAGCATATGCGTCGATTGGCTCGAGAAGAGGGTATTCTAGCGGGGGTCTCTTCAGGTGGCAGTCTGGCAGGTGCACTGAGGATTGCAGAACAAACCGAGAACGCTGTTATTGTTTTTATTGTCTGTGACCGAGGTGATCGCTACTTGTCCACGGGCTTATTTGCCCCAGAGGTATAAATAGATGGCTATGTTGGGTAAACGGCGGCCACCTCGCCCCACTGCAGGACACTCGGGGCTCGTACGCAAACCAAACCGTAAAGCTGAGTCAAAAGAGTCCGCATCAACAGCGCTGACGATTGAGCGTCTTGCCCATGATGGGCGAGGTGTCGCACATAATGCGGCGGGCAAAACCGTGTTTGTAGATCAAGCACTGCCTGGGGAGCAGGTAGACGCTGCTGTACACGTTACCCGTAAACGGTATGACGAAGCCCATATCAAGACACGACTGACGACATCGGAACAGCGGGTTGAACCGCCGTGTCCTTACTTTGGACAGTGTGGAGGTTGTGACCTACAGCATTTAAACATTACCGCACAGCGTCAGCATAAGCGTGATGTAGTGACAGAGTTAATGGCGCGCCAGGGCATTACACTAGGCACCATTACTGCGTTAAACGGCGCTAGCGAACATTACCGACGTCGTGCACGTCTAGGTGTGAAGGTGGATGGGCAGGGCAACGTACTGCTAGGGTTTCGAGCACCCCACAGCCATCGCCTGGTTGATATTGAGCAATGTCATGTGCTGGTGCCAGCGCTTAACGCATTGATTCTTCCGTTACGCCAGCTATTGGCAACGCTTGAGGCTCCCCGTCTCGTTGGTCATGTTGAATTACTGGCGACCCATGAGGCGATAGTGATATTGGTGCGTCAGTTAAAAGCACATGAGCAAGATATGGCTCGCTGGCAGCGCTTTGCAGAGCAGCAGCAAATTTCGCTAGGCACTTGGTTAGGGCGGGAAACGGCTGCGTTTCACTGGAATGGTGCGCAAAACGCCGTGGAACCCGTGCTACAAGAAGTGCTCAATCTTGATGAGATGGAGATTCGTCGAACGAATTTTCACCAGAAAGGCCTTGATTTTGCAGGCACTAACGCCCCCAGCGTACTAACATTACACTTCTTGCCCGGTGATTTTTTACAGGTTAATGCTGAGGTTAACCAAAAAATGGTCGCCCAGGTGGTTGAATGGCTAACACCCATGCCAGGGCAACAGTTGCTTGATCTGTTTGCGGGGATTGGTAATTTCAGCCTGCCGCTCGCCGCAGTGGGTGCCCAGGTGACTGCGGTAGAAGGTAATCCGACGATGGTGGAGCGGATTACCGCTAACGCCATAGCTAATCAATTAGATGTGAGTGCCCTACAGGCAGACTTAAGCAATGCTGACACGGTTCAAAACCTTCTAAGTGAATGTCAACAGATTGATGCGCTTGTGTTAGACCCTCCCCGCAATGGTGCGGAGGCAGTTTGCCAAGCCTTGGGCCGCTACAAAATACCGAAGGTGGCCTATATTTCTTGCGACCCAGCAACGCTTGCACGTGATGCGGCACATCTTGTGCATGCAGGTTATCGCGTTAAGCAAGTCGCAGTGGCAGATATGTTTCTACACACTGCCCATCTGGAAACACTGATGCTATTCGAATACGTGGGCTAGGTTGCCCATTGTATCAAGCCTCGGTGAGGGCAATTGGATGGCCCTCACCCTGAAAGGATGAGTCATTGTCATGGTGAAAGTGCGTGAAGACCAGCCGCTCACTAACAGCGGGAAGGTGGACATACAGCAGTGGCTTACGCGCCTTCAAGAAGACGTACGCCTACGTGAACCTGAGCGCCTACTGCAAGCCTGTGAGCTTGCTGAACAGCTAGAGCTTGAGGCACCACGTACCCATCGCGTGTGGCTCTCGCCGGGTTCGAGTTTTCGTATGGGGCTTGAAATGGCCGACATACTATCCGAGCTCAAGCTCGATCAGCCCACGCTGGAAGCCGCCGTACTGTATCGCGCTGTTCGTGAAGAGCTATTGAGTTTGGAAGCAGTCACGAAACGCTTTGGTGAAGAAGTATCTACGCTGATCGAAGGCGTTTTGCAGATGGCCGCTATTAGCTATCCATTAGCGCCCAACCATGGCATGGGGCAGCATAATCAGCAGGAAAATCTGCGCAAGATGCTGGTGAATATGGTCAGCGATGTACGCGTTGCACTGATCAAAATTGCTGAGCGTACGTGTGCACTTCGTCAAGTAAAAGACGCCCCCCGTGAAAAGTGTCTGCAAGTGGCACGCGAAGTGGCCGACATCTACGCGCCGCTCGCTCACCGTTTAGGCATTGGCCAGCTTAAATGGGAGCTTGAGGATCTCTCATTTCGCTATTTGCACGAAGATGAATATAAAGCAATTGCCAAGTTATTAGCAGAAAAGCGCCTAGACCGAGACCGCTATATCCACGATGTCGTCGAAACACTTAAAGGCCTGATGGAAGCCCAGCACATTCACCGTTATGACGTTGATGGTCGGGCTAAGCACATTTACTCTATCTGGCGCAAAATGAAGCGCAAACGGATTGATTTTTCCCAGGTACACGATGTCCGAGCAGTGCGTATTCTGGTGCCTGAAGTGGCGGACTGCTACACCGTGCTGGGGATTGTTCACTCCAGTTGGCATCATGTCCCCAACGAGTTTGATGACTATATCGCCAATCCGAAGAAAAACGGCTACCAGTCGCTGCACACCGCGGTGATGGGGCCAGAAAATAAGGTGCTGGAAATCCAGATTCGAACCTTCGCCATGCATGACGAGGCGGAGCTGGGTGTGTGCGCACACTGGCGCTATAAAGGTCATGATACCAACGCCAAAAGCCGTAGTTATGAAGAAAAAATTGCTTGGTTGCGGCAGGTGCTTGAGTGGCAGGATGAAGTAGGTGGCTTTGGTGATCTACGTGAAGGACTCTCTAGCGATGTGGCTCCTGATCGCATCTATGTCTTTACCCCCGATGGCCATGTTATTGACCTGCCGCGTATTGCTACGCCTATCGATTTCGCTTACCGAGTGCATACTGAAATTGGTCACCGCTGCCGTGGGGCCAAGATTAATGGTCGGATAGTACCGCTTACCTACAAGTTAAAAACCGGTCAGCAAGTCGAGATTCTAACGGCCACTAAAGGAGGCCCCAGCCGCGACTGGCTAAACCCCAGTTTGGGTTATGTGCGCACCTCGCGGGCGCGAGCCAAAATCCAGGCATGGTTTAAGTACCAAGCGCGCGACCAGAACCTGGAGGAAGGGCGGGCGCTGTTCGAGCGGGAGATGCGTCGCTTAGACGTTGAAGGGCTTGATCTTGCCAAGCTTGCTGATGCTGTTAACTACCAAAATGCCGACGATATGTATGCGGCTCTTGGTGCGGGAGATCTGCGCATTGGCCAAGTGCTTCATCAAGCTCAGCAGTTGTTTGGTGAAACGGACGATCAAGAACAGTTAGATCGGCTGCTGGCGAAGCCCCGTCGTCAGCCAAGCAAAGCAACGAAAAGCGATATCACAGTGCTGGGGGTCGGTAACTTAAAGACCAGCATGGCTAACTGCTGTCGGCCAGTGCCAGGTGAGCCGATTGTCGGTTTTATTACACAAGGTCGCGGCGTCACCGTCCATCGCCAGGACTGCAGCAACATCCTGCAATTGCGCATGGAAGAGCCCCAGCGCATTATCGAAGTTGAGTGGGGCGAACGCGCCCACACCCGTTACCCCGTCACTATTGAAATTCAGGCGTGGGATCGCTCCGGCTTACTTCGCGATGTGACTGGGCTGCTAGGCAACGAAAAGGTTAATGTATTAGCAGTGAATACGCTGACGGATACTGACGAGGGGATTGCGCGATTACGCATCACGCTGGAAGTCGATGGCCTTGAATCGTTAGGCCGCCTGTTTTCCCGTATCCAGCAATTGCCCAACGTCACCGAAGTGCGCCGCCTGCGCAATGCCGACCCAGAGAAGAACGCCCGAAGAGGAGGTGCCTGATGCGTTATAGCGTAGATGACCTGCTGATGTTGATGGCGGTGCTTCGCGATGCGGAACAGGGGTGCCCTTGGGACATTAAGCAAGACTGGGACAGCATCGTCCCCCATACGCTGGAGGAGGCTTACGAAGTTGCTGACGCTATTGAGCGGCGCGCTTTTGATGAACTGCCTAGCGAACTGGGCGACCTGCTGTTTCAAGTGGTGTATTACGCCCAGTTTGGTGCCGAGGAGCAGCGCTTCGATTTTCACGATATCGTCGATACGCTGACTGCGAAGATGCTGCGACGTCATCCACATGTATTTCCCGATGGCACGCTAGCGTCACGACGCCCACCTGGCATGAGTGCTGAGGATGTACAAACCCAGCAAGTCAATTCGCGCTGGGAAGCACTCAAAGCCAACGAGCGTGCTGAACGTGCCCAACAAAGCACTCCCTCAGTGCTTGATGACGTTCCGCGCACGCTGCCTGCGCTTAGTCGCGCAGCAAAGCTCTCGAAGCGTGCCGCCCGGGTTGGGTTCGATTGGCCGGATGCCCGCGGTGTGTTGGACAAAATCCGTGAAGAGCTGGATGAAGTCGAGGAAGCTCTTGCCGAGGGCAACCAGCAGCACGCTCAAGAAGAAGTTGGCGACCTGCTGTTTGCAGTAACCAATTTAGCGCGCACCTTGGGGGCTGACCCCGAACAATGCTTGCGTACCACAAATACCAAATTTGAGCGCCGCTTTCGCTACGTAGAGCGCGAGCTTGCCGCCGATGCGCGTCCGCTAACCGACGCCTCGCTGGATGAAATGGAAACACACTGGCAAGCCGCTAAAGCACAAGAAAAAACGCTTACCCCTTAACAACTAATGCGACCCCGCAAGGAGGCCATGCCAATGAGTCACGACCTACACGAATCGCTGCGTGATAACGTGCGTATTCTCGGTGATAGCCTGGGCCGTACGATTGCCGATGATTTAGGCCAATCATTTGTTGATAAAATTGAAACGATTCGTGCCCATGCCAAGCGAGGACGTCAGGGCGATTCATTGCAGCAGCGTGAGCTCATTGAATATCTACGCCAGCTGCCCGAACGGGATCTGTTACCAGTCACTCGCGCGTTTAACCAGTTTTTAAACCTTGCCAATATTGCTGAACAGCACTACCGGGCGCGTTTTCGCCGAGTGGAGGACTACAAGCCAGGCTCACAGCCAGTACTTGGTGAACTGCTAAGCCGTGCACAGCAAGCGGGTAATTCGCCCCGTAAGCTAGTAGAAACCCTGGCCAGTATGCGCGTTGAGTTAGTACTGACTGCCCACCCCACAGAAGTTATTCGACGCACGCTGATTCAGAAATATGATGCTATCGACGAATGCCTGACTGCGATTGAAAGCTCAGACGACTATCCCGAGCGTGGGACCCGCGCCCAGGGGCGCTTGGAAGAGTTGATCAGCCAGGCGTGGCATACCGATGAAATTCGTCATGAACGGCCAACCCCCGTTGATGAAGCCAAGTGGGGGTTTGCGGTTATCGAAAACTCCTTGTGGCAGGCAGTGCCAGACTTCCATCGCGATTTGGATAATTTATTGCTCGATACTGCCGGAGAGCGCTTGCCGTTGGATGCCGCGCCAATTCGCTACGCTTCCTGGATGGGCGGTGACCGAGATGGGAATCCAAATGTAACGGCGCGGGTGACGCGAGAGGTGCTGTTGTTGGGCCGGTGGATGGCCGCCGATCTCTATTTGCGCGATCTTGAGCAGCTGAAAACCGAGCTTTCTATGTGGAAAGCCAATAGCGCTTTGAAGGCAGAGGTAGGAGAGGTTGCCGAGCCTTACCGCGAGCTGCTCAAGCGGCTGCTTCACAAGATGGAAGCCACACGCGATTGGGCAAAAGCAGAGCTGGATGGTCGTAACTATGACGGCGGACCGATTATTGAAACCCGCGACCAACTCTACGCACCGCTGCTGGCATGCTACCGCTCACTATGCGATGTCGGGCTGGATACCATCGCAAACGGTGCATTGCTGGATACCTTGCGCCGCGTGGCGGTGTTCGGTGTCACGCTGACCAAGCTTGACCTTCGCCAGGAGGCCAGTCGCCATGCCCAGGTGATAGAAGAGCTCACCAGTGCGTTGGGCTTGGGCCACTACCAGGAGTGGAGCGAAGCACAGCGGCAAGAGTTTCTGCTCGCTGAGCTTGAATCACGGCGGCCGCTAATACCGCGCCGCTGGGAGTGTTCGGCAGAATCCCGCGAAGTGCTCGATACCTTCAAAGTAATCGCCCAAGAGCATGCAGAAGCGCTGGGTACCTATATTATCTCGATGGCTGCCGAGCCTTCGGACGTATTAACCGTTGCGCTGTTGATGAAAGAGGTTGGGGGGCAAGTCACGCTGCCCATCGCACCATTGTTTGAAACCCTAAACGACCTTGACCATGCGGGCGATGTTATCGATCAATTGCTGGCGCTCCCCGGCTACCGCGCCCTGGCAAAAGATCGCCAAGAAGTCATGATTGGCTACTCAGACTCTGCGAAAGACGCCGGACAACTTGCCGCTGCCTGGGCACAGTACCGTGCCCAAGAGTCGTTAGTCGCTGTATGTGACAAACATGGCGTAGATTTAACGCTCTTCCATGGTCGCGGTGGCACCGTTGGCCGTGGCGGCGGTCCGGCTCATGCGGCGATTCTCTCCCAGCCGCCAGGCTCAGTGAATGGCAGCCTACGGGTGACCGAGCAAGGTGAGATGATTCGCTTTAAGTTTGGTCAGCCAGATATCGCGCTGCGCTCTATGGAAATATACGCCTGTGCGGTTATGGAAGCGACGTTATTGCCACCGCCCGCACCTGAACCTCAGTGGCGTGAAGAGATGGACCAGCTGGCGAAAGTGGCCCATGCCGCCTATGTTGGCGTAGTGCGTGAAGATCCCGATTTTGTCCCGTACTTCCGCGCGGTCACGCCGGAAGGCGCACTCGGTAGGCTGCCGCTCGGTTCTCGGCCAACCAAGCGTCGCCAGGATGGTGGCGTGGAAACCCTACGAGCAATTCCGTGGATTTTTGCGTGGACGCAGATTCGCTTGATGCTGCCCGCTTGGTTAGGCAGCGGTGAAGCGTTCTCGCGGCGCCTGGAGGAGCCAGGTGGCCGAGAAGTACTGCAAGAAATGCGCAGTCAGTGGCCCTTTTTTGGCACCTATCTCGATATGTTAGAGATGCTGTTGGCCAAAGCGGATGTCGCGATTGCCGCTTACTATGAGCACCGCCTCGTCGACGAGCCTTCACTGAAAGCGCTGGGTAAGAAGCTACGTGAGCGTTTTGAACGGCTTGAAAACGTAGTGCTGGATATCCTTCAGCAAGAAAAACTGCTTGAGAACACACCGCTTATTCGCCAAGCGATTGATGTGCGCAATCCTTACATCGACCCGCTTCATGGTTTGCAAGCGGAGCTTCTACAGCGTAATCGGGACGCCGACGGTGCCATTAGTGCAGACCTCTCTCGTGCGCTCATGGTGACCATGGCAGGTATTGCGGCAGGTTTACGCAATACGGGCTAAGAAAAGCGTGCGCCGTCACTACGGGTGGCGGCGTCGTCATCACCTTACGAGGAATTGGGGGCGCGATGATAAAGGATGCTCAGTCAGTACTATCGTTTTGGTTTAATGAATTGACACCAGCGCAGTGGTTTAAAAAAGACACGTCGATGGATCAACAGATTGCCCAGCGGTTTGGCCCTCTGCTGAGCAAAGCAGCTGCCTGTGAATGTTATGAGTGGCGCAGTACCGCTCAGGGTCGGCTAGCTGAAATTATTGTATTGGATCAGTTCTCACGCAATATTTACCGTGATGACCCCCGCGCCTTTGCTAATGATGCGTTGGCCTTAGCGCTTGCACAGGAAGCCGTTGCGCTAGCGGTGGATAATGCACTGTCCCCAGTCGAACGTAGCTTTTTATACATGCCTTACATGCACAGTGAGTCTGCCGCTATTCATGAGGTGGCAATGCAGCTGTTTGATCAGCCTGGGCTAGAGAACAACTTGGATTTCGAGATTCGCCACAAAGCGATCATTGACCGCTTTGGTCGTTATCCGCACCGAAACGAGGTGTTGGGCCGAGCATCTACGTCAGAAGAGAACGAGTTTCTTAAACAGCCTGGATCAGCTTTTTAGCTGGTTTTTTGAAAGCTGGTTCTAAAAGTTAGCTTTTAAATTTAGCTTTTTTGTCACTTCACCACACATTTGCCTATGGCGTTTTATGTCGTTACGAAAATCTACCCGCATTAATAAATACATCAGCGAAAGCGGTTTGTGTTCCCGCCGAGAGGCTGACCGCTATGTTGAGCAAGGCAACGTTTGGATTAATGGACGTCGGGCAACGACAGGCGACCAAGTGGTGCCGGGTGATCGGGTTAAGGTCAACGGTCAGGACATTGAGCCTCAGGAAGAAGAGGATTTAGTACTTATTGCGTTGAATAAGCCGGTGGGGATTGTCAGTACCACCGAGTCCAGCGAAAAAGACAATATTGTTGAATTCGTGAAGCACGGCACGCGCATCTTTCCTATTGGGCGGCTGGATAAAGACTCACAGGGACTTATCTTTCTGACCAATAACGGCGACTTGGTTAATAAAATTCTGCGCGCCAATAATAACCACGAAAAAGAGTATGTGGTAACGGTCAATAAGCCGATTACCGATGAGTTTGTTGCGGGCATGCAAAAGGGTGTGCCGATCCTGGGGCAGGTGACGAAAAAGTGTAAAGTGACCAAAGCGTCGACGTTTGTGTTCACTATTACGCTGGTGCAAGGGCTGAACCGCCAGATTCGCCGTATGTGCGAGTATTTTGGCTACGAGGTGACCCAGCTTGTTCGCACGCGAATAATGAATGTCTCCCTCCAAGGGTTAGCTCTAGGTGATTGGCGGGATTTAACCCCTAAAGAGATTGATACCATTGTCGCGCTGACAGAACGCTCTGAAGCAGTGCCTGAAAAGAGCCAGTCCGCACGGCCTGATTACAGTTCGGGGGCAGGCGCTAACAAACCTAAAAAAACAGCCACAAGGGGGTTGCAGAAACAGGGTCGCCAGAAACCGGCTAAGCCGGGTGCTAAAGCGGTTGGGAGCAAACCGCCGCCGAAAGGTAAAAAAGCCGCCAGCGGTAAAGTGCGTACCGGCCCAAAGGCTAGTGCGTCGGGTAAGCCACACCCTAAGGCCAAAGCTGCTGGCGCGGGTAAGCCTAGCGTAAAAGGCAAAGCCGGGGCTAAGCCAGTTGGTAAAGGCCGTGTTAGTCGCCCGAAAGGAAGGCGTTAGATAGTAGGGCGGGCAGCCCTGGGGGCCCGCCTTTATTTAGCGCCTAACCTATTGCATACCTACAAGCTGATGGATCAGGCAAATAAGAAGTTAGCAATTAGTTCTTTGCCACCTTCTGTGGCGAACGATTCGGGGTGAAACTGAATGCCGTGAATGGGGTAATCACGGTGCTTTACGCCCATCAATTCAAACTCACCCACTGTATGCCAGTGGCTGCGTTGCTCAAACTTGTCAGCACCTAGCGCGCCCACGGTTGCGGTCACTTCCAGGCAGTCGGGCAGGGTGAGCGCGTCCGCAATCAATGAGTGATAGCGCATCACCTCTAGCTGGTCGGGTACGCCATTAAATACCGAGCGATTGTTGTGGTTGATCGGACTGATCTTGCCATGCATCGGCAGTGGTGCTTTTACCACCTTACCGCCAAAGACGTGCACAATGCCCTGCATGCCGAGGCACACGCCCAGCAGTGGCGTGGTTTTGCCTAGTTTCTCGATGACTTCGGCACATACGCCGAAATAGCGCGGATCATCCGGCGAGCCCGGGCCAGGAGAGATAATAATGCGATCAGGCGCCATGGCTTCTATCGCTTTTAAGTCGATTTGATTGTTGCGCTTAACAATAATCTCGAAATGAGGCAGCTCGCCGCGATTCTTCTCCGTGGTTAAAATCTCACCAATAAACTGATACAGGTTATAGGTGAATGAGTCGTAGTTATCGATAATTAGCACCTTCATGCTTGGCTCTCCATGTCCATATCCGCGCTCATAAAAGGGGCAAGGGCTTTTCGGGTGCCAGCAAATTTGCGGCGAATTTCTTCGTATTCATCCTCGGCGTTGCTATCAAACACGTTGCCGCCACAGGTTTGCACGTAAGCGCTTTCACCGTTTACAAAGACCGTACGAATGGGAATCGCGAAGGTGCAGTCGCCGTTAAATGAGAACTGACCAACCGCGCCGCCGTAGGGGCCGCGCCCGTCAGTTTCTAAGTCATCGATAATTTTCATTGCTTCGATTTTTGGCGCGCCCGTCAGTGTTCCCGCAGGAAAGTTGCTGGCAAGCGAGGTAAACATATCTTCGCCTTCGGCAATGATGCCGACAATTTCGCTGGAGATATGCTGGACGTGGCTAAAGCGTTTGATGTCCATCAGGCTACGCACTTTCACTGTGCCAAACTGCGCCACCCGGCCAATATCATTGCGGTGAAGATCCACAATCATATTGTGCTCAGCAATCTCTTTGGGGTCGTTAAGTAGCGCGCGGGCTAACTGGGTATCTTCTTGTGGCGTCTTGCCGCGCGTGGTGGTGCCTGCCAGCGGGAAGGTCTCCATCTCACCCTGGCGTAGCCGGAACAGAAGCTCGGGGCTGGCGCCAATCAGTTTCTGTTCGCCGAATTTCACGTAGTACATCTGTGGCGACGGGTTAATAGTGCGCAGCTGATCGTAGAGCGCCAAGGTGTCGCCTTTAATACTAAAGCGCTTTTTAAAGCCGACTTCGCACTGGAAAACTTTACCGTCGATGATGTCCTGCTTCACCTTGGCCACCGCCTCGGCGTGCTCTTCGCGGCTCATGGTGTCGCCCAGCGCGGTAATGTGCAACGCGCCTGGGGGTAAGTCATCAGCATCGATCAAGGTCTGCAGAAACTCGTACCGGCTGTTGTCGTAATAAAAATAGGTCACTTCCCCAGTCATTTTATCGAGGATCAAACCGTCTTTATAAAGACCAAACCGAAACGTGTCGAAATCGTCGCTAGCTTTCAACGTTAGCGAAGGCTCAAAGTACTGCATGGCGTCATAACCAAGATAACCGCTTAGCCCACCCGCATACTTACGAGAAATAATATTCTGCGGAATCAAGCTGCGCAGCAGCTCATAAGGGTTATCGCTTGGATAGTGGTTTGCATTGCCGTCACGATCTTCAATAGTTAACGTGCTGCCGTTAGCGTAGAGCGTGTATTCCGGGTCAAAGCCAATAATAGAGTGGCGTGCCATGTGGCTATCTTCGCCTAGTGATTCCAGCATGTAGCAGGTATCAAAGTGACGCTCAATTTTTTGAAACAAAGCAAAAAAGTCACAGTCCGCCGCCAGGGTAACGTAGTGAGGCTTGCGCGGCAGCGTAAAAGGCTGCGGGCCTGATGAAGCAGGCGTAATCGTCGTCATGATTAATCGGTCCGTGAAGTGGGTGACGGTATGGATGAAGGGAACGTTGAAGCAGGTAACGTGGTTAAGGCGCGTGAACCTCGTGAAACCGTGGCAATACCAACGCCCAGGGTTTCGGCAATTTTGCGGTGGGGGACACCTTCACCCAGGAGCCTAAAAATTTGCAGGCGCTTGCTGATTTCTTGGTACTCAGCGGGCGTTAACAAGCTGGCTAGTGCTTCGTTCATTGCCTCTGGAGAGTCAATGGCAAGTAAATAGCGTACTAAATCAGCCTGATGGTCATCATCAAATGACATAGAGTGGTGCCATTAAAATAAGTGAATAAGATACTGTACTAGCGTACTAGTACAGTATCTTATTGCTCAGCGAAGTCAAGCCGTTCGCGTCAATTTGAGGAAACCCAATGACTGGCTACTTTATTCAAGCGTTTATCTACCTTATCGCAGCGGTGATAGCCGTTCCCCTTGCCAAGCGGTTTGGGCTTGGTTCGGTGCTTGGCTACTTGGTGGCAGGGGTGATGATTGGACCTGTGTTGGGGCTGGTAGGGCAGGAGACCACAACAATTCAGCATTTTGCTGAGTTCGGTGTGGTGATGATGCTGTTTTTAGTCGGTATGGAGCTCGACCCAAAAGGGTTGTGGGCTATGCGGGTGAGCTTGATAGGGATGGGTGGTTTACAGGTGGTGATAACAGCCGCTGCAGGTACCGCTATTGCCTGGTGGCTGGGGCTTGCTTGGCAAACATCTCTAGCCATAGGCTTAATTTTCGCGCTTTCCTCAACGGCGATTGTGCTGCAAACCCTAAACGAAAAAGGACTCACGAAAACAGAAGGGGGACGCAGTGCGTTTTCGGTGCTGCTATTTCAGGACATTGCGGTGATTCTGATGTTGGCCTTGATTCCGCTATTGGCGCTGCCCGAGCTGATGGGAGAAGGAGGCAATTATGCTGAACACGGCAGCCTTAGTCTTGTCGAGGGCATGTCTGCATGGCTCCACGGGCTAGTGGTGGTTGGGGCTATCGGGATCGTGATTATTGGTGGGCATTACCTTGGGCCTATACTGTTTCGCTATGTGGTTTCCTCAGGCTTGAGAGAGGTGTTTACGGCTGCCGCTTTAATGCTGGTTATTGGCATTGCTGCGCTGATGGGGATTGTCAATTTGTCTCCAGCGCTTGGTGCGTTTCTAGCCGGTATCGTACTCGCTAACAGCGAATTCAAGCATGAAATTGAAGCCAATATTGAGCCGTTTAAAGGGCTCCTGCTAGGCCTGTTTTTTATTACGGTAGGAGCAGGGATAAACTTTCAGGTATTTGCCGAGCAGTGGCCAACGGTAGTGGCGCTCGTAATCGCCGTTATTCTTGTAAAAGGCATCGTCTTGTTTGGTTTAGCATTACTGTTTCGTGTTCGAAGCAGTAATGGCTGGTTGTTCACGTTAAGCCTTGCCCAGGCAGGGGAATTTGGATTTGTGCTGCTAACTTACAGCGTGCAGAGCAACGTTATTCCTGTTGATGTATCGCAAGTGTTATCCCTGGTGGTTGCTTTTTCAATGTTTGTGACACCGCTGTTATTTATTGTTTATGACCGCTATGTAGTACCGCATTATCAAAATACAAATAATGAGTTGCGCGATGCCGATAAGATCGAAGAACAAGCGCCGGTGATCATCGCCGGTGTTGGCCGCTTCGGGCAGGTTGTTTGTCGTCTGCTAAGAGCAAACAATATTCCCATCGTGGCCTTGGATCTCGAGATTAAGCAAATTGAACTCCTTCGCCATATTCGCATTAAGAGCTACTTTGGTGACGCCAGCCGTTCAGACCTTTTAGAAACTGCGGGTATTGAGCATGCGCGAGTGATGGTGGTGGCGATTGACGATCGCGAGCGCGCTGTTGATATGGTGAAACACGTCAAACAGTACTATCCCAACGTTTGGGTATTGGCACGGGCATTTGACCGCGGTCATGGGTATCAGCTTCGTGAAGTGGGTGCCGACGATGTGACCAGAGAGGTTTACCACTCTGCGCTCGAGCTGGGCGGGCATACGTTAACGGCTATGGGTGTGCACCCTATGCGTGCCAAGCAGATGATCGACTCGTTTGAGCAACAAGAAAAAGCCCATGAGGATGAGCTGTTTGAGGCCTGGAAAGAAATTGAAGAGGGCATTAGCTTTAGCCCGCGATACGGCGAATTGTTTATGAAACTGGAAGAAGCGCTGAGCACGTCAATGCACCTTGGAAGGCACGAGCCAAAAGACTAAAATTCCGCGACACCACCCGAAGAAAACCGCTAAAATGGCAGGTGCAGGGAAGCGCTCAACATATTGAGGTGGCTGAGGGTGGGGGCGTCAATACGCTCGTACTCAAGACGGCTTACTAAGCGATTATTCGTCATGGTGGCACCGAAACCTTGTAGAAAGGCAGTGCCGCCGTCGCTATCAAGTGGCTGGTCAGCTTCGCCGCGCCACTCGGTGAAGCCTGACTTGGCATACACGCTAAAGGCACCCAGCCGAACACCAGCAACAACGGCACCGCCGAGGCTGAGGGTATCCATAATCACTGGGTTAACGCTGGAAGAGATGGGGACTTCTTCACTTTCGCGGTAGGCAATTTCAGCGCCAATGTCTAGCCTAGGCAATTGCCATGGGCTATATCCTGCCGTAAGACGAAATCCGCTGGTGTATGTGTCCAGGCTACTTAAATCGCTGCCTTCCAATACCACGCCGTT
The DNA here is from genome assembly GCF_013415115.1 of Vreelandella zhaodongensis. GTDB lineage: Bacteria > Pseudomonadota > Gammaproteobacteria > Pseudomonadales > Halomonadaceae > Vreelandella > Vreelandella zhaodongensis. The sequence goes on from NZ_JACCDD010000001.1 coordinate 399,568, forward strand.
GCCTAGTTTGAGCAGTTCACTGTCTGGGCTCGCGTAGGCCATGACGGGAATGCCATCGCTCGCATAACAGCCCATCAGGGGCAGTGTTGAGCCAACAATGCTGTATAGCAGGGTGCTTGCCAAGCGTTTCATTGGCGTTCCTCGTATCCTTATGCTATTGCGTTATCTGACTAGACTAGCAACGGGCGCTGATCTCTACCACGTTAATTGCGTTATTTGATAAGTTTTCTAGCAAATTTTTGCCCATATCTAAAAAACGTTCGCCAAATACCCATTGGGGGGAGAGCACGGCGACGGTGTTAGTTTGCTCTTTTTTCCGTTGTCGCTGACGCCACTCAAGCGCAGTGTTGCTCCAATCTTCACTGTGCTGAATCTGAAAGCTGTTTGCTTCCAATAAGCCTGTCAGTTCGCTCATCGTGAGCAAGTGTGAGTGCTCTGGCGATGCTGCCCAAGGAACCGGATAGCGTAGATCAGCAAGGTTTTCTCCGCTGACCACTTCATGCATGACAAGCTGGCCGCCTGGGCGAAGTACGCGGCGGCTTTCGGCAATAACGCGAGCCGGGTCGGGCATATTCATCAAGCTGTGCTGAAACAGCACTGCATCAAAGGTGTTCTCTGGAAAGGGTAAAGAGCAGGCATCTCCGGTGACCCAGCGAAGTGGTGAGTTGGCCGGTGAGGCCGATAAGTCAGTCAGCGCCTGGTTAAGGGCGTTAAAGCGGTGGGTGATATCTAAGCCGGTAAGTTGAAAACCTAGCGTTGCCCCTTGGCGCATTAACCCGCCTAATCCTGAGCCGATATCAAGCACATTCTTGTGTTGCGAAAGATCTAGCAGGCTAAGCAGCTTTTTCGAGGCGGCAATGCCCCCGATATGTAGCTGGTCTAGCGGGGCAAGTTGGTGAAGTGTAGGGCCATCGGGGTAGTGGGTACGAATTTGGCTAAGAATGTCGCCATCGCGTAACCCTTGGTGGTAGTGCTCGGCTAGCCGCTGGTGAGTGGACATATCGGTGTCTCAAGGTCATACAAAAAACAACGCCGACCTATGGTCGGCGTTGATTAAAGGGTTATTTTTGATCCTCAAGCCCAAGCTCTTGGATGGAGATTTCGCGCATTTTAAATTTCTGAATTTTACCGGTTACCGTCATCGGGAACTCATCAACAAATTTAAAGTAGCGGGGAATCTTAAAGTGAGTGATTTTGCCTTTGCAGTACTCGCGCAGGTCTTCTCCAGTGACGTCTCCTGCGCTGCTGTTGAGCTTCACCCAAGCAATTAACTCTTCGCCATACTTCTTATCCGGAACACCGGTGACCTGTACTTCTGAAATCGCAGGGTGGGCGTATAAGAACTCTTCGATCTCTTTAGGGTACACATTCTCACCGCCGCGAATCACCATGTCTTTAATGCGGCCAACGATCTGGATATAGCCTTCCTCGTCCATGGTGGCAAGGTCGCCCGTATGCATCCAACCAGCTTCGTCAATGGCTTCAGCTGTGGCTTTGTCATTGTTCCAGTACTTGAGCATCACACTGTAGCCACGGGTGCATAGCTCGCCAATTTCACCACGGGGCAGAATGCCGCCGTTGCCAGGATCGACGATCTTGCTTTCCAGGTGGGGTTGGGTGCGGCCAACGGTGGAAACGCGCTTTTCAATGGTGTCGTTAGCGCCGGTTTGGGTGGAAACCGGGCTGGTTTCTGTCATGCCGTAGGCGATCTGTACGCCTTTCATGTTCATCTTTTCGATGACCTGCTTCATGATTTCTGCAGGACAAATAGAACCCGCCATAATGCCGGTGCGCAGCGTGGAAAAATCAGTAGTGGCAAAGTCGGGGTGCTCTAGTTCGGCGATGAACATAGTGGGTACGCCGTACAGCGCGGTGGCTTTTTGCTCGTGTACCGCTTTTAGCACTTTACCGGGATCAAACCCTTCATCTGGATAAATCATGGCTGCGCCGTGGGTCATGCAGCCCAGGTTGCCCATCACCATGCCAAAGCAGTGGTAGAGCGGCACGGGTATGACCAAGCGGTCTTCGCTGGTAAAGCCCATGCTTTCGGCAACAAAGAAGCCATTGTTGAGAATGTTGTGGTGAGAGAGCGTCGCGCCTTTCGGAAAGCCCGTTGTGCCCGAGGTGTACTGAATATTGATCGGATCATCAAACTGCAGCGTTGCCTGCAGGTCATCGACATCCGTCTGGCTGACCTTATTGGCTTCCTGAATGAAGTCTTCCCAACGCCACATGCCACGATGCTTGTCACTGCTCAGGTTAATGATGCACTCAAGATCAGGCAGCTTTTGTGCTTTTAGCTGACCCTCCGCGCTGTTGTTTAGCTCAGGCGCGAGTTCAAACAGCATGGCGGTGTAATCAGAGCTTTTGAATTGATTCGCAGTGACTAAAAAGCGCGCGCCGGATTGATTGAGCGCGTAGTCCAACTCATGGGTGCGGTAGGAAGGGTTAATATTTACCAGAATCGCGCCAATCTTGGCGGTGGCAAATTGGGTCAGGGTCCATTCATAGCAGTTAGGTGCCCAGATGGCGACTCGGTCGCCTTTTTTAACACCAATGGCTAACAGTGCGCGGGCACAGCGGTTAACTTCTTCCTGAAGCTGGCGATAACTCCAGTGAATGTTCTGATGAAGGGCGATCAGCGCGTCGTTGTCGGGATACTGTGCGGCGATTTGGTCAAATTTATCGCCAATGGTCATGCCCAGCAGCGGTTTATCTGCGGTGCTGCTGGTGTAGCTAGGTAGGGTGTGTGCAGGTGATGCCATGAGTATCTCTCCGAAGTCTTTTTTTTGTCTAAACGGGAAAGCAGGTGGCGTCTAATTATTATTGTGTGCCAGTGCCTTTGGCCAACGCGACTTTAGAACTGGGCTTGCGGCCAAGCTGTTGAGTGATCCAGACGCCGGTATCAATGACTGCCTGGAGGTCGATGCCGGTGTTAATGCCCAGCCCCTCAAGAAGATAAAGCACGTCTTCCGTGGCCACATTGCCGGAGGCACCTTTGGCATAAGGGCAGCCACCAAGCCCCGCTGTCGCTGCGTCAATCACGCCCACGCCTTCTTCCATAACGGCATACAAGTTAGCTAGCGCCATGCCATAGGTATCGTGGAAATGGGCGGCTAAATGCTCAATGGGCACCTGCTGGCGGGCAGTTTCAATCATCCGCTTGGCGGCTAGCGGCGTGCCGACACCGATGGTATCGCCCAGGGAAATTTCATAGCAGCCCATCTCATAAAGTGCTTTCGCTACCTCGGCGACTTTTTGGGGTGAAATATCCCCTTCATAGGGGCAGCCCAGCACGCAGGACACATAACCACGCACCCTTACGCCTGCTTCATTGGCTCGCACAAGCACTGGCTCAAAGCGGGCCAGCGACTCAGCAATAGAGCAGTTGATGTTTTTCTGAGAGAACGCTTCAGAGGCGGCGCCAAATACCGCCACTTCCTCAACGCCAGCTGCCAGCGCGCCTTCTAGCCCCTTCAGGTTCGGGGTTAACGCCGAGTAAACCACCCCAGGTTTGCGAGCAATGCCATGCATAACTTCGCTGGCATCGCCCATTTGCGGTACCCATTTAGGCGAGACAAAGCTGGCGGCCTCAATATGGGTAAGGCCAGCGTTAGCCAGCCGCTCGATCAGTTCTATTTTAGTGGCGGTGGGCACCAGAGTGCCCGGTTCGTTTTGAAGACCATCGCGGGGGGCCATTTCAAACAGTTTAATAGCGGTAGGTAGTGCCATCGGTTAGCTCCTATTCGCTGGGGGCAAAGTCGAGTAGCACGTCACCCTGGCTCACGGTATCGCCGGACTGGAAGTGGAACGTCTCCACGCTACCATCGGCAGGCGCCGTCATGGTGTGCTCCATCTTCATCGCTTCCATGACCATTAGCGGCATGCCTTTCTCGACTGCCGCGCCAGGTTCAACCAGTAACGCTACCACGGTGCCGTTCATGGGAGCGGTCAGCGTTGATTCGGCTTCATGGTGGCCGTGATCGATGGCATCAATGCGCCGCCAGAAGAGGCGTGTTTCGCCACTGGGTTCAGCCATCACCACAACATGGCCATCGCGTCGTGCCTGTAGGCGACGGCGGTGGCCGTTTAGCGTGACGGCGACAGCATCGCCTGTCAGTGATTGTAGGCTAGCGGTCAACGTTTGATCACCGATGGTCAGATTCCAAAGCGATTCGCCGCTTTCGCGCTTACCTTCAACAATCACCACCGCTTCGTCGCTGTCGGCTGCCTGGGCACTTGCCGGGTCACACAGCGCAATACGAATCGTATGTGGGGCATTCAGGCGGAAGCCGTCGTGGCGATCCCATGGGGAGTCGCTTTCGCACTCTTGAGCCAGTTGGTTCAGGCCGATCAGCGCGGCGCTGGCATAGGCGTCGGTCGAGTAGCTGCGCGGAGCAAACAGTGTGGCTTCATTGCGTTCGATAAAACGCGTGTCGAGCTCGACGTTTTTAAAGCCAGGGTGATTTGCCAAGCGTTGCAGGAAAGCGCGGTTAGTCACGACGCCCTGTACATCCAGCGCCGCCAAAGCGCGGTTGAGAGTGGCTAGCGCCGCATCACGGTCAGCGCCGTGAACAATCAGTTTGGCCAGCATAGGGTCGTAGTGCATGGAAACAACATCGCCGCTTTCTACGCCGCTGTCTAAACGTACCCGATCGCTATCTAAGTCGGCACCTTCTAAATCCAGTGCGAAGCGAGTTAATAAACCAGTAGCCGGCAGGAAGTCTTGCTCTGGGTCTTCGGCATAAAGGCGTGCTTCAAAACTATGGCCGGTGATGGTTAGCTCGTCTTGCGTGCAGGGTAGCGGTTCGCCCATGGCAACGCGCAGCTGCCATTCGACTAAATCCTGGCCGGTAATCATTTCAGTGACGGGGTGCTCAACCTGTAGGCGTGTGTTCATCTCCATAAAGTAGAACGAGCCGTCGGCGTCGAGCAGGAACTCCACGGTACCTGCACCCACATAGCCAATTTCTTTTGCGGCGCGAACGGCAGCATCACCCATCGCGCAGCGCAGTTCTGGCGTCATGCCGGGAGCGGGGGCTTCTTCAATGACTTTTTGATGGCGGCGTTGAACGCTGCAGTCCCGCTCGAATAGGTACACGCCGTTGCCATAGCGGTCGCAGAATACCTGTACTTCTACGTGGCGGGGCTGCACCAGATATTTCTCAATCAGCATGCGGTCGTCGCCGAATGCGGCTTTGGATTCACGTCGGCAGCCATCAAGCGCTGCTTTAAATCCTTCGCCGCTTTCAACCACACGCATGCCTTTACCGCCACCACCGGCGCTGGCTTTCAACATCACTGGATAACCGATTTTGTCGGCTTCGCTGCGTAACAGGGCGTCATCTTGGTCATCGCCATGATACCCAGGCACCAGCGGCACGCCCGCATTGGCCATACGGGCTTTTGCGGCAGATTTGTCACCCATTGCGGCAATCGCCGACGCGGGAGGACCCACAAAGATGATGCCCGCCTGCTCAAGAGCTTTAACGAACCCACCGTTTTCTGAAAGAAAGCCGTAGCCAGGGTGAATAGCGCCGGTGCCAGTGCGTTTGGCCGCGTCAATGACCGCGTCAACATTAAGGTAACTTTCGCGGGCGGCAGCGGGGCCTAAGCGAACGGCTTCATCGGCTTCGCGGACATGGCGAGCCGTGGCATCGGCGTCTGAATAAACGGCAACGGTTTTTAGCCCCATGCGGCGGGCGGTGCGCATCACGCGGCAGGCAATTTCACCGCGGTTGGCCACTAGCAATGTGTCGAATTTAGTGTGATCAAGCGTCATGAGCGTGGCTCCGCAGCATTGTTGTGTTCTTGAAAGCCAGACGGTTGCGTCCAGGCTGGGCGGCGCTTGTCAAAAAAGCTAGCTAAGCCCTCTTGGCCTTCTTGGCTCACCCGCAGTTTGGCGATCACCTGGCAGGTGTGCTCTCGAGTGGTATCGCCGTCGGGTGCTTGGGCCACGTTTGCCAGCAGCGCTTTAGTCGCCCGCTGGGCTTGGGGAGAGCCGCCCAGAAGGGTGTCGAGCATAGCGTCTATGGCGCTATCCAACGCATCGTGTTCAACGACTTGGTGGGCTAAGCCGAGTGCCAGCGCTGTCGGTGCATCCATCACTTCAGCGGTGAGTGCGTAGCGACGCATTTGGCGCTCGCCGAGTGCGCGCTGCACATAGGGGCTAATCACCGCAGGCGATAAGCCAATTTTCACTTCCGACAGGCAGAATTTAGCTTTATCTGAAGCGACTACGACGTCACAACAGGCAGCAAGACCTACTGCGCCGCCAAAGGCCGCCCCCTGAACGCGGCAAACGGTAGGGCAGGGAAGAGTGTCTAACCCATGCATCAGTGCTGAGAGCTTGCGAGAGTCGGCTAGGTTATCTTCCAAGTCGTAATCGATCATGCGCTTCATCCAGTTAAGGTCAGCGCCTGCAGAGAAGCTTTTACCTTCGGAGCCAAGCACCACTACCCGAACATCCCCCGCATTGGCCAGCGTATGCAATTCGTTTAGATGGGCGTTCAGTTCAGCGATCAGGCTGTCGTCAAAGGCGTTATGCACCTCTGGGCGGTTTAAGGTCAGGCGCGCCACGCCCTTTTCGATCAGTAGCGTTGAGTAAGCCATAGTGTTCGCCCTTACATCCGGAACACGCCGAAGCGCGTCTCTTCTACTTCAGCATTCATGGCAGCGGCTAGAGAAAGCCCCAGTACATCGCGGGTCTGAAGTGGATCAATCACGCCATCGTCCCATAAGCGGGCGCTGGCATAGTAAGGATGGCCCTGGTGCTCATACTGGTCACGGGTAGGTTGTTTGAAAGCCTCTTCTTCCTCTTTGGTCCACTCTCGGCCATCGCGCTCGTACTGTTCACGTTTGACCTGAGAAAGCACCCCCGCCGCCTGCTCGCCACCCATGACCGAAATACGTGCATTGGGCCACATAAACAGCAGGTTAGGGTCATAGGCGCGGCCACACATACCGTAGTTGCCCGCGCCGAAGCTGCCGCCAATCAGAACGGTAAATTTTGGTACTTTGGCACATGCCACGGCGGTCACTAGCTTCGCGCCGTGCTTAGCGATGCCTTCATGCTCGTACTTGGAGCCGACCATGAAACCGGTGATATTTTGCAGGAATACCAGTGGAATCTTGCGCTGAGCGCATAGCTCGATAAAGTGCGCACCTTTTACCGCGCTCTCTGAAAACAGCACGCCGTTGTTAGCTACGATGCCAACTGGGTAGCCGTGGATATGCGCAAATCCGGTGACTAGCGTGTCGCCGTAGTAGCGTTTGAACTCATCAAAGTCAGAGCTATCGACAATCCGCCCGATGACTTCGCGAACGTCGTATGGCTTTTTGAGGTCAGTGCCGACAATGCCGTAAAGTTCGCTAGGGTCGAGTTTGGGGGGCTTGGGCGCTTGCATGGCTAATTTGCCACGCTTTTGCCAATTTAAACGGGACACACAGGCGCGAGCCAACTGCAGGGCATGGGCATCATTTTCAGCGTAGTGATCGGCCACGCCGCTTACTTTTGCGTGAACATCTGCACCGCCAAGGTCTTCTGCGCTGATGCTTTCACCTGTCGCTGCTTTCACCAGCGGCGGGCCGCCCAAGAAAATCGTGCCTTGTTCTTTAACGATGATTGATTCATCTGCCATGGCAGGTACATACGCGCCGCCAGCCGTACAGGAACCCATGACAACTGCTATTTGCGGAATGCCCTCTGCCGACATGGTGGCCTGGTTATAGAAGATACGACCGAAGTGATCGCGATCGGGGAACACTTCATCCTGACGGGGCAGGAAAGCACCGCCGGAGTCCACCAAATAGATACACGGCAAGCGGTGCTTGCGGGCGATTTCTTGGGCACGCAGGTGCTTTTTCACCGTTAGCGGAAAGTAAGTGCCACCTTTTACCGTAGCGTCGTTGGCCACAATCACGCACTCAACGCCAGATACTCGGCCAATGCCTGTGACAACACCTGCCGCAGGTACGTCGCTATCGTAAACGTGATGGGCTGCCAGTGCGGAAAACTCTAAAAATGGCGAGCCTTCGTCAATTAAGTGATCGATACGGTCACGCACAAATAGCTTGCCGCGGCTCTCGTGGCGTTCACGCGCCTTGGGGCCGCCACCCTGGGCGACGGCAGCGGTTAGTTCTCGTAGCTTGGAAACTTCCCCTAGCATGGATGCGGCGTTGGTTTGAAAGACATCGCTGCGGGGGTTGATCTGTGTAGAGAGAGTGCTCATGGCGCGGCCCTTACTTTGTTTCGGTGAACAGTTCGCGGCCAATCAGCATCCGGCGAATTTCGCTGGTGCCCGCGCCAATTTCATACAGTTTGGCATCGCGTAGAAGGCGACCAGTGGGGTACTCGTTGATATAGCCGTTGCCCCCCAGTAGTTGAATGGCATCTAGCGCGACTTGGGTGGCTTTCTCTGCGCAGTAAAGAATCACGCCAGCGGCGTCCTTGCGAGAGGTTTGGCCGCGGTCGCAGGCACCTGCAACGGCGTATAAGTAGGCGCGACAGGCGTTCAGCGTGGTGTACATATCCGCCACCTTGCCTTGCACCAACTGGAACTCGCCGATTGACTGGTTGAACTGCTTACGCTCATGAATGTAGGGCAGTACGACATCCATCGCGGCCTGCATAATACCGATAGGGCCAGCAGCCAGTACGGTGCGCTCGTAATCCAAACCGCTCATTAATACGCGAACCCCTTTACCGACGTCACCCAGTACGTTTTCAGCAGGTACTTTGCAGTCTTGGAAAACCAGCTCGCAGGTGTTGGAGCCGCGCATGCCAAGCTTGTCGAGTTTTTGCGCAGTCGAGAAGCCAGGCATGCCTTTTTCGATGATGAAGGCGGTAATGCCTTTGGAGCCTGCTTCCGGATCAGTTTTGGCGTACACCACCAGCACGTCGGCATCGGGACCATTGGTGATCCACATTTTATTGCCGTTAAGAATATAGTGATCGCCATCTAGCTTGGCACGCAGTTGCATTGACACGACATCAGAGCCTGCGCCTGGCTCTGACATTGCTAGTGCGCCAACGTGGTCGCCGCTTATCAGCTTGGGCAGGTACTTCTCTTTTTGTTCGGCGGTAGCGTTAATCTTTAACTGGTTGACGCACAGATTTGAGTGCGCGCCATAGGAAAGTGCAACGGAAGCGCTCGCCCGAGAGATCTCTTCCATGGCGATACAGTGGGCAAGATAGCCCATGCCGCTACCGCCATCTTCTTCAGAAACGGTGATTCCTAACAGACCCATGTCACCAAATTTTTTCCATAGATCGTTAGGAAATTCGTTGTTGCGGTCGATTTCAGCGGCGCGGGGAGCAATTTCGCTAGCGGCAAAGGCGTTGACCTGCTCGCGCAGCATGTTCAGTTCGTCGTCGAGGCCGAAATTGAGTTCTGAATAGTGTGAAAACATGGTCAATCACCTTGTCATTATTAAGTGGAGTAATAAGGTTTCTATTTAGTGCAGTGTTTCGATAGCAGAAGAGGCGGTGGACTGCTTTGGGTTACCGCTCTCTTCTTCGTCCTGTTTTTCGTTTAATTCCTCCAGCGCTTGGCGACAACGAATTTCAGCGCTTTCAAGCTCCAACTGCACCATGGTGATGTCTTTCATTTGCTGCTCAAGAGCGGCTTTACGTTCGCTTATTTTGCTCAGCATCAGATGCAGCTGCTTTTCGCTACCGCTGCGGGTTTCATCCCATAGCTCAAACAGTTCACGAATCTCAGCGAGAGAAAACCCTAGCCGTTTACCACGCAGCGTTAACTTCAGGCGCACGCGATCCTTGCTGCTGTAAATGCGCGTTTGGCCGCGTCGGGAGGGATGAAGTAGCTCCTGGTCTTCATAAAATCGAATGCTGCGGGTGGTGATATCGAACTCGTTTGCCAATTCACTGATGGTGTAGGTTTTGCTCATGATCGTTGTTCTCGTCGATAGGGGGATGTCCCTATGGAACACTGACCATGAGGCTAAAACAAGTTTACGTTAACGTAAAGCTGAAGTTTCGATTTTTTAATTTTCTGATATATTTTGTAAATGCATGATAATAAAGATTTTTAAAGACTTTGCTGGGCTACCGTTGAAGATCCGTAGACCAAAGTTGTAATTGTAATACCCTGCAAGTGATTGCTAGTTTGCACCTACACCTTACGTTCAGGTAAGGGTGAGTTGCCGGCTAACGAGTGCCATTCAAACGTTGATGAAGCTGGCAGTGAGCCAGTATCAAAATGCTCGGACACAGCAACACCCGAACACAAGAACAAAAAAGAGGCTTAACATTTCATGCGTGCAGACGATGTTCTCAGTGGGCCAGTACTCGAAACCCGAGGGCTGACCAAAGAGTTTCGCGGCTTTACCGCCGTTGACAACGTTAATCTCCAAGTTCAAGAAGGGCACATCCATGCTCTGATTGGTCCTAACGGGGCTGGAAAGACCACCGTTTTTAACCTACTCACTAAATTCCTACCGCCTACCCGTGGTGAGATCCTCTATCGAGGCCAATCCATCACCAGTAAAAAATCCAATGAGATTGCACAGCTAGGCCTGGTGCGTTCGTTCCAGATTTCAGCAGTGTTTGCCCACATGACGGCGTTGGAAAATGTCCGCGTCGCGTTGCAGCGGCAGCTGGGCACCTCCTTCCACTTTTGGAAATCAGAGAAGTCGCTTGATCACCTTAATGAGCGAGCGATGGAGCTGTTGGATGAGGTGGGCCTGAGGGAGTACGCCGATACCTTAACAGTGGAAATGCCTTACGGTCGCAAACGCGCGCTAGAGGTTGCCACGACGCTAGCGCTAGACCCCACCATGATGCTGCTCGATGAGCCGACCCAGGGCATGGGGGCTGAAGATGTGGATCGTATCGTGGCACTGATCAAGCGTGTATCAAAAGGGCGCACGGTATTGATGGTGGAGCACAACCTTAGCGTGGTGAGCCGCCTTTGTGACCGTATTACGGTACTGGCGCGTGGGGCGGTGTTGGCGGAAGGCGATTATGAAGAAGTTTCCCGTAACCCATTGGTGCGAGAAGCCTATATGGGCAGCGAAGCTGCTGAAGAGGAGGCAGCCGTATGAACACTGCTGAGGCCTATGAAACCAATGAGTTTGCAGACTCCCAAACGTCTGAAATGCTGAGGGTGAAAGACCTGCACGCGTTTTACGGTGAGTCGCACATTCTGCACGGCGTGAATTTCGATGTTAAGCGTGGCGAGTTGGTCACTCTGCTGGGTCGCAATGGCGCTGGGCGTAGCACTACGCTGAAATCGATTATGAATATGGTGGGGCGGCGTACCGGTTCTATCGTCATCAACGGCAATGAAACCTTGCGTATGAAGCCGCACCATATCCCGCGTCTTGGTATTGGTTACTGCCCCGAAGAGCGCGGTATTTTTGCCAGTCTGGATGTGCACGAGAACTTGCTACTGCCCCCGACGGTTCGCTCTGGCGGCATGAGTTTGGATGAAATCTACAGCATGTTCCCGAACCTTTATGAGCGGCGTAAAAGCCAGGGTACGCGGCTTTCCGGTGGCGAGCAGCAGATGCTGGCCATGGCGCGGATTCTGCGAACTGGTGCAAGGCTGTTGCTGCTGGATGAAATTACCGAAGGCTTGGCACCCGTTATCGTGCAAAAGCTCGGTGAAGTACTCATGCAGCTTAAAGAGCGGGGCATGACCATTGTGTTAGTCGAGCAGAATTTCCGTTTCGCAGCGCCATTAGCAGACCGCCATTTTGTGATGGATCACGGCCAGATCGTTGAGGAAATTAGCGCGGCCCAGCTTCCTTCACGACGAGAACATCTCAATACCATGCTGGGGGTATAAAGCAGACCCAAAATAATAAAGCTGGACGAGTAACACGCGCAGTACCAAAACATTAAACGCTTAATACGCACTTCATTAGTACGTCGTAACACAACAACAAAGGCCCCACGGGCCAGGAGACGAACATGACCTTTATCAAAAAAACACTGACCGCCAGCATCGCCGTTGCTGCCGCCACTACGATGGCTATGTCCACTGCCCACGCTGAGATAAGCGATGGTGAAGTCAGGATTGGTTATTTGGCAGATATGTCAGGTACTTATCGTGACTTGGCTGGCCCGGGTGGTCAAAGAGCTCTGGAAATGGCCGTGGCAGATTTTGGCGGTAGCGTGAATGGTGCACCTATCGTTGTCTTCAGCGCCGATGACCGCAACAGTGCCGACGTAGGTGCCAACACAGTGCGTGAGTGGATTGACCAACGTAACGTGGACATGGTGGCAGGCTTGGTGGCATCTTCCGTCACGATTGCTGTTACCAGGGTGCTGGAAGAGAACAATGGGCTAGGCATTGTGTCTGGTTCGGCAGCATCCAGCATCACGAACGAACACTGCACGCCAAACCACATTCACTGGGTATATGACACCTATCCTCTAGCGAATGGTACGGCGCAGGCGGTTGTTGAGCAGGGTGGCGATAGCTGGTTCCTGCTAACAGCGGACTATGCCTTTGGTCACGCGCTGGAAGGTGATGTGCGTCGCGTAGTTGAAGAGAGTGGTGGTGAGGTAGTGGGTGGGGTTCGTCATCCGTTCCCGACCAGCGATTTCTCTTCCTACATTCTGCAGGCGCAAGGATCGGGTGCCAAAATTGTCGGCTTGGCTAATGCTGGCGCTGACACTGTTAACGCGATCACCACGGCCAGCCAGTTTGGGCTTGTGCAAAGCGGCCAGCAGTTAGCGGGTTTGCTGATTTTCCTCAACGACGTACACGCGCTAGGTTTGGATGCCACCCAAGGCCTGTTGCTAACGACTGGCTGGTACTGGGACATGGATGAGGAAGCTCGCGAGTGGTCCGAGCGTTACTACGAAGAAATGGGCCGTATGCCAACCATGGTACAAGCGGGTATTTATTCCAGCACCATGCATTATCTGAAGGCCGTAGAAGCCGCGGGTACCGACGATCCTGAAGTGGTTCGCGCTCAAATGGCCGAAATGCCGGTGGAAGACTTCTTTGCTCGCAATGGCTCCATTCGTGAAGATGGACGCATGGTGCACGATATGTACCTTGCCCAGGTGAAATCGCCGGAAGAGTCTACCGGTGAGTGGGACCTTTACGAAATCCTCAGCACGATTCCTGCCGATCAAGCTTACCGTCCTCTCTCTGAAAGCCAGTGCAAACTGGTTCAGAACTAAGACGTTATTGAAAGCGCTTCTAAAAATACGCAACACGCAGGGGTGGCAGCAGGCGCTGCCACCCGCTTGGCGGCGAGGAGAGTCATACCATGACGATGATATTCGGCGTGCCATTGGCCGTTTTCATGGGCCAGCTAACGCTTGGGCTTGTGAATGGAGCCTTTTACGCACTGCTTAGTTTGGGCCTGGCGGTCATCTTCGGCCTACTGAAGATCGTCAACTTTGCCCACGGGGCACAATATATGCTGGGAGCTTTTGCCGCGCTGTTGGGCTTCCGCTACCTAGGTATTAATTATTGGTTGGCGCTAATTTTAGTGCCACTGGTGGTCGGTGGTTTTGGCATGTTGATGGAGCGCTTCTTGCTGCGTCGTATTGCTCATTTAGACCATCTCTATGGGTTACTGCTGACCTTCGGGCTGGCGCTGATTTTTGAAGGCACGCTGGTTAACTTTTTCGGTGTTTCTGGTGCGCGTTATGCCACTCCGGAAGTACTTCAAGGCGGGCTTAATTTAGGCTTTATGTTCCTGCCTACCTACCGCGCTTGGGTGTTGGTTGCGGCGTTAGCAATGTGCTTGTTCACGTGGTTCATGATTGAACGCACCCGCTTAGGCGCATACCTGCGGGCGGGTACTGAAAACTCTGAGCTGATGCAGGCATTTGGGGTCAATGTGCCGCTGTTAATCACCCTGACGTACGGTTTTGGTGTGGCGTTAGCGGCGTTCGCAGGTGTGTTAGCGGCACCGCTCTATCCTGTTTCGCCCACCATGGGCTCTAGTTTGTTGATTGTGGTGTTTGCTGTGGTGGTGATCGGTGGTATGGGGTCGATTATGGGGGCGATTCTCACTGGTCTGGGCATGGGTGTTATTGAAGGCTTAACCAAAGTGTATTACCCCGAGGCATCCAATACGGTGATCTTCCTGGTGATGATCTTGGTGCTCATGTTACGCCCCGCTGGGCTATTCGGTAAGGAGGCTTAACCATGGCAGATTCTCAAGCAATCAAAGCGCCATCCGCAGTCCAAGAGCGCCAAAAAAGAGCCGATATGCGCCGTAATTTATTCTATATAGCGCTTATCGCCATCGGGCTGGTTGCACCCTTTGTGGCCTATCCTGTCTTTTTAATGAAGATTCTCTGTTTTGCGCTATTTGCCTGCGCCTTTAACTTGCTACTGGGATACGCAGGGCTGCTCTCGTTTGGTCATGCAGCGTTTCTAGCGACAGGTGGCTACGTCACCGGTTACCTGCTGGCCAGTTACCCAGGATTAACGCCTGAGCTTGGTATTATCGGGGGAACCCTGCTGGCGACGGTGCTTGGGGGGCTGTTCGGTGTGCTCGCCATACGCCGCCAAGGCATTTATTTTGCCATGGTCACCCTAGCGTTGGCGCAGCTGGTGTACTTCATGTTTGTGCAAGCGCCGTTTACCGGTGGTGAAGATGGCCTGCACGGCGTGCCGCGTGGCGAATTGTTTGGGTTTATCAGCCTGCGCAGCAACTTAGCCATGTACTACTTTGTGTTTGCGGTCTTTTTATTCGGCTTTGCGCTTATCCAGCGTACCGTGCACTCACCCTTTGGGCAGGTGCTAAAAGCTATCCGTGAAAACGAACCGCGCGCTATTTCCCTGGGTTACAACGTAGATGCCTACAAACTGCTGGCCTTTGTGCTGTCAGCAGCGCTTGCGGGCTTAGCAGGCTCTACCAAAACCGTGGTGTTCCAGCTGGCTTCACTAACCGATGCCCATTGGCACATGTCGGGTGAAGTGATTCTGATGACGTTGCTGGGTGGTGTGGGCACGCTATTGGGTCCATTAATGGGGGCTGGGATTGTGGTTAGCTTGCAGCACGTGCTGGCGCAGTCGCCGTTAGGTAACTGGGTAAATGTAATACTGGGGATTATCTTTGTGGTTTGCGTACTTAGTTTCCGCAGCGGCATCGTGGGCGAACTCACTAAAATGTATCGCAAAAATTTCAAATAACTGTTTCTGTCCGATGATTGGGTGCCCCGGGGCACCCTTTTTTCTGCCTGAACAACGGCTCTACGCCAAAGGTAGTGGGATAAGCGGTTGCGCAGGCTAGGGTAAAAATATAAGTTAACGTAAACGTCAACATTGTGAACGACGACAATTGCCAATAACGACAAAAGCCAGCGTCTGACTATCCAGCGCCTAGTAAGGCACTGCCAGGTCACGCACGCTGCGGAGATTCGCCATGAATTTTGAGTTAAGTGAAGACCAGGTCGCTTTTTCCGATATGGCCCGGGCATTCGCCCAGAACGAGTTAGAGCCCCACGCCGCACAGTGGGATGCTGAATCGTTCTTTCCTGTTGATGTCATCCGCAAAGCGGGGGAGTTAGGTTTTTGTTCGCTGTACGCGCCGGAGCGCGTTGGCGGGCTTGGTCTTTCCCGTCTGGATGCCAGCATCATTTTTGAACAGCTTTCCATGGGTTGCACCTCAACCACCGCTTATCTCACCATTCATAACATGGTGACGTGGATGCTGGCCGACTTCGGCACGCCAGAAGCAGTGGAACAGTGGGGCGAAAAGCTCGCCACCGGCGAGCTGCTGGGGTCTTACTGCTTAACTGAACCCAATTCAGGCTCCGATGCGGCCTCGCTTAAAACCACGGCCAAGCGTGATGGCGATGACTACGTATTAAACGGCAGCAAGATGTTTATCTCTGGCGCAGGTAGCACTGACTTCCTGGTGGTCATGGCGCGTACCGGCGGTGAAGGCCCTGGCGGCATTTCTGCGTTCGCGGTCGATGCCAAGGCAAGCGGCATCAGCTATGGCCGTAAAGAGGAAAAAATGGGCTGGAACAGCCAGCCAACCCGCATGATCACCTTTGAAGATGTGCGTGTGCCCGCCAATCATCTGTTAGGCAACGAAGGCGATGGCTTCAAAATTGCCATGAAAGGGCTGGACGGCGGGCGTATCAATATCGCCACCTGCTCAATCGGCACCGCCCAGCAGGCGATCAACAAAGCCCGCGAATATATGCTGGAGCGTAAGCAGTTTGGTAAGCGCCTGGCAGACTTCCAAGCGCTTCAGTTCCGTTTGGCGGACATGGTGACTGAACTTGTCGCGGCCCGCCAGTTAGTGCGCATGGCAGCAACAAAGCTGGATGCGGGTCACCCCGATGCCACCACCTACTGCGCTATGGCTAAGCGCTTTGCGACTGATGTCGGTTTTAAAGTATGTGATGAGGCGCTTCAGCTATACGGTGGTAATGGCTACATTAAGGAGTACCCGATGGAGCGCTATGTGCGAGACACCCGCGTGCATCGCATTCTGGAAGGCACCAACGAAGTCATGCGGCTGATTATTTCCCGCCGCGTGCTATCTGATGGTGCTTCTGAGCTGTAGCCAACCACAAGGACAATGGAATGAGTAGCGTACTGTTTGCTGAACACGCCACCCAAGATGGTCATGTTATTGGCGAGATCACGCTTAACGCCGAGCGTTCGCTGAATGCCCTGACGTTAGAGATGATTGAAGAGATTTTGCCACGCTTGCAGGCGTGGCAAACCGATGAGCGAGTCGTCGCTGTTTTGCTAGACAGCGCCGGTGAAAAAGCGTTTTGCGCCGGTGGCGATGTCGTCAACCTCTATAAGGCGATTACAGGCGAGGGCGAGCCAGATTTTCCTGAGCGCTTCTTTGAACACGAGTATCGCCTGGACTATCTGCTGCACACCTATCCGAAGCCTGTGATTTGCTGGGGCAGCGGTATTGTAATGGGCGGTGGTATGGGGCTGCTTAGCGGTAGCAGCCACCGGATCGTAACGGAAACCTCCCGGCTAGCAATGCCAGAAGTGACCATTGGCCTATACCCGGATGTAGGTGCAAGCTGGTTCTTAAACCGTCTGCCGAATGGCACTGGCCGCTTCTTAGCGATGACCGGCAGCCAAATTAATGCGCCGGATGCCGTCCATCTCGGCCTTGCTGATCGCGCGATTGCCAGTTATCACCGCGCTGAGTTGGCTCAAAAATTGATGGACGCCACCTGGGGTGAGGGCAAGCAAACCGACGCCCATGGTGTGGTTAACAGTGTGCTGCGCGAATTTGAACAAGCCTCTCAAGAGGTATTTGCCGAGCTGGAATCGCCGGTTCACAAATCCGCCGCATTGATTCGTGAGCTAATGGATCACGACACGGTTGAGCAAGCCGTGGATGCCGTGCTGGCAGTGAGCAGCGACGACAAATGGTTCAGTAAAGCGCAGAAAACGCTTTCCCACGGTAGCCCCGTATCAGTGAAACTGATTGATGAGCAGCTAAAGCGCGCCAAGCACATGTCGTTGGCTGAGGTGTTTCAGTTTGAGCTGGCGCTTTCAGTGCAGTGTTGCCGTCATCAGGAATTCCCCGAAGGCGTGCGTGCGCTGTTGGTCGATAAAGATGGCCAGCCTGCGTGGAAATATCCAGATGTCGCGTCAGTCGAGCAAGCATTTATCGATGAGTTGCTGGCTTCACCGTGGGAAAAGAGCCCCCTAGCAGATCTTCGCTAATCCATTTTTCAGTCAATATTTCTAATAAGGACAACAAAGATGACCACCGTCGCGTTTATCGGTTTAGGCAATATGGGCGGCCCCATGGCGGCCAACTTGGCGAAAGCGGGCTTTAACGTTCGCGCATTCGACCTTTCTGATCAGGCCTTGGAAGCAGCGAAATCTCAAGGCTGTGAAGTAGCGGCTTCTGCCAAGGCAGCAGCCACCGATGCAGATTTTATTATTTCCATGCTACCCGCAGGTAAGCACGTGCGTGGGTTGTATGTAGATGGCAACGAACCACTGTTTGATGTCATCAAAAAGAGCGCCTTGGTGATCGACTGCTCGACCATTGACGCGGATACCGCCCGCAGCGTGGCTGCCGCTGGCGCTGAAAAAGGCGTTGGCTTTGTCGATGCGCCGGTGTCTGGTGGGGTAGGCGGAGCACAAGCGGGCACCTTGACCTTCATTGTTGGCGGTAGCGCTGCACAGTTTGAACAGGCCAAGCCCGTACTCGACGTGATGGGTAAAAATATCTTCCACGCTGGCGACCACGGCGCAGGGCAGGTGGCCAAAGTGTGCAACAACATGCTGCTTTCCATCCTGATGGCGGGCACTTGTGAAGCGATCAACATGGGCGTCAAAAACGGCCTGGACCCTGCGGTGCTCTCCGAAATTATGAAGCAAAGCTCGGGGGGCAACTGGGCGCTAAACGTTTACAACCCTTACCCCGGCGTGATGGAAAATGCCCCCGCCTCGAAAGGCTACCAAGGCGGCTTCCAGGTGGACCTAATGATCAAAGACCTGGGCCTCGCCATGGATGTTAGCCAACAAAGTGCCTCACCGGTGCCTATGGGCTCCGCCGCACGCTCGCTATTCACCCTGCATAAAGCAGGTGGCAACGGCAAACTCGACTTCTCCAGCCTGCTGCAGTTTTATCAAGATAAGGCGTGAGGAGTGAAGAGTAAGGAGTTGGCGTGAGGAAGGAAGAATAGTTATGGTTTTGTAGTGCGTGGTAAGCGAAGCGCACCCGCAAAGCAGTGCGCAGCACTGCCGGGGCTGGTTGGTGCGGCACAGCCCTGGCAGCCCGGTGCAAGTGCAGCTAAAAGCGCGCCTCCAACATCGCTAACTCATCATCAAGCGTTTGCAACACCCCACACGGCACTCCATGACGCTCGGCGCTCTCAATCAACGGCCCTAAAATCGCCCCGCGCTCGGTGGGGCGTTTAGCCTCAACATCCTGAAGCATTGATGCCTTGTTGTTAGCGGTGTTCTCCACCACTTGCCATACCAACGCCAACCACGCGTCTTTACCTTCGCCACCCTTCGGTGGCGCAATGCTTTCCTGCTCTAAAATCGCTGCGACCTCTGTTACCACCGCTTTCACGCGGCCTGCATAAGCGTCATCGCGCAGCTCACCATTGCGCACGCCATTGAGCGCGACCAATGGGTTGATCGCCGCATTCACCGCCAGCTTCTGCCACAAACGCTGGCGTATATCGCCCACCGCCGTTGCGGTAAAGTTTGCCTCACTCAATAGCGCCGCTAACGCCTCCGCCAAGCCCGCGTGCTGATTATCTAAATCACCAATAAACGTAGGCCCGCGCCCCGCGTGAACCACACCACCACCCCAAGTGAGGTAAGCACCCTGAGTAGTGGTCGCACACAGCACTGGCCCAGGCCACGTTTGTGTAATACGTGGTTGTGCCAAAAAACCGTTCTGCCACAGCACCAGCGGGGTCGTGGGCGCAACCACATCAGCAATGCTGGCAAGCGCCGCCTCGGCAGCCATGGCTTTGGTCGTGATATGCACGAACCCAGGCGCGGGCAGTGGATGAGAGGCCAGCTCGGCAACCGTAACGCTCGCTAGCCGCAGAGTTCGCTCTTCGCCCTCTGGTGTTGTCAGGTGTTGTTGTTCAGGCAATGCACGTCGGCCAATCAAGGTGACGTCAGTGAAGGGTAAAAGCGAATGCGCCAACAGGCGACCAATAGCCCCCGGGCCAAGTATCCAATGGGAAGTCATCGTTGATTTTTAGCCATCAGTAGCGGTGTTATCGCCAAGCTTACCGTGTTCCGCATAAGGAAATGAAGGTGAGGTGAGCAGCAGCTTCACTGCATCGGCTTTTTTGTTTTGTTGATGGAAGAAGCTAAAAGGCGTTATGAGCGAACAGGCTCTAGACGTGGCAGAAGACCGCAATGCGCGGCTAATGACTAATGACGGGCTGAAGGATTATCTGCTAGCGTTAAGGCTAAGAAGATTTTGTGTGAAAGTCTGAGTCGCGTTACAGGGAAGAGGGGAGCTCGTGTATAGCTCCACGTGCAATGTCGGCTTGCGACCCTGAGTTACAGAAGCGGTATGCTGGTTCAGCAGTGTTATGCAGCTGGCACGATAATCTATGTTATGCTGCCTACTTATACTTAATTTATTTAAATTTCAGTGGGATAGGGCGTAAATGAAAGGCGGTATAACCTGAATGAACGTGCTCGGGTTCATTCAGGTTATGTAGAGGGGCGTATAATCACTGTTAGCCAACATGTAAGAGTTACGTAATGACACAGGAATGGTTTGATTTCCAAGAACGTATAAAAGATCACTTCGTATCTCTTGGAGCCGAGGCGAAAACGAACGTTCGCATTCAAGGCGTACGCACCTGCCATGATATCGATGTATATGTGCAAACCAGGTACCTCGGTGAGAATCTAGTTTGGTTGGTTGAGGCGAAGTATTGGGAAAGCAAAGTTACAAAAGCACAAGTATTAACCCTTCGGACTATTGTTGATGATATTGGCGCGGATCGGGGCTTTATAGTTTCAAAAGTTGGCTTTCAAAAAGGCGCTCTGGATGCTGCCGATAAAACAAATATCAAGCTAAAAACGTTCGAGGAGCTAATATCTGATACGCGGGGGTTTGCTGAATCCGAGATACTTAGAACTTATCTGGAACGAGTAAATCTTCTTGAAGATAGGTACTGGTCGCACTCAAAACGTACAAGAATTGAGTACGGGCTTCGTCATGACGTTATCGACAACGTATTCACCTTCACGGGACAAGAGCTCCTGACAACTGCAAGAAGTGCAATAATTGCAGCTGAAGATCGTAATTACCCTATTAATCTACAGATGGTTTTAACTGAGCACAAAGGCGAGGCCTTCGCTGAAAATTTTCAGCAGCTATGTAATTGGCTCAACTTAAACCTAAATCACTTAGATGAACGTCTTCTCAAAGCAGAGTGGAGCATGTTCGAGAACGGAGATTACCAACCGCGCACTGGCCGGACTAAGAAGAGAGACCTTTACACTACGGAACTTATGGCTAAAGCCATGATGAGTGGAACTGAGAAGGGTAGCGGCTAACAAGTTGCTGCACGCGGAAAAATTACTCGCTGCGCTCCTTATTTTCCGGTGAGCAAGGCGTTATATCAACACTACCTAAAAGGCCGCTCCTGGCCGGATGCTGACCAAAGCGCTGGTAACAAGCCTATAACGCCCCTTAACCAACCAAAACCTGGGCACCATGCAGCGAACCACCCATATGAATGATTTCAATATCAAATTACTAACCCCCAATGATTGGGCGCTGTACAAGTCGGTCAGACTGGAATCGCTCTTGGATTCTCCTGATTCGTTTGGCTCTACTTATGAGCAGGAATCGGCATTGTCAGATGCTGATTGGCAGTCGCGCTTGGATCTTAAAGCACGGGGGCTTGATGCTATGCCGTTAGTTGCACAGCGGGGTGGCCGGGCGGTGGGGCTTGCTTGGGGGGTGATACATGCGCCAGATGTGGCAACCGCTCACATCTACCAAATGTGGGTTTTGCCTGCGGTGAGAGGGGAAGGCATTGCAAAGGCGCTTCTGCATGAGATGACAGCCTGGGCGTTGGGAAGAAAGTGTGACCAGATCGCGCTCGCCGTCACAACAAGCAACGCAGCGGCCGTTCGCTTGTATCAGTCGTCTGGGTTCATAGCGATAGACCAGCCCACGCCACTTAGAAATGGTTCAGTTCTTATGGTGCAGCCCATGGCGTTGAATTTGCACAGTGTTGTGGAAAGTACTATTTAAAAAGTTTAGGCGCAAAAAGAGCGCTAGAAACAGGCCTTATAACGTGTTGTTTAATGGAGTGTCATCAATTTATTAAACGCCGTAAAATATTATCTTGATGCTTTTTGTTTTAAGTTTTGTTCGATACTTTTAAAATTAAACAATACTATGTTCGCCAGCGCACAGTGAGGGTGCCTTTTAGGGTCTATCTTGAAGTTAAGCGGGACAAGGGAAGTGTCTAAACAAGGACGTTGCGCCATGCGCTGCCAGGAAGGTAGCGCCACTAATATTCTCTTCATTCGGTGTCGCAAGGAGTGCGGCACCACTTTTTATTTATTGTTCCAATTAAGACACAGCGTTAGATTTCCATGTTAAAAGAGTTATTGTTGTTTCTTTGGTAAAGTATTAAATATTTCTCAGGTTATATAGCCCCATTCTGTATTTAAAAAATTATAATACTACGTTCGCCAGCGCACAGTGACTTTGTCTTTTAAAGTCCATCCTAACGGTGAGCGTGGCAACGGAAGTGCCTAAACAAGAACGTTATGCTATGCGCTGCAAGGAATGCGGCGCACCTTTCTTATCGCACATCGAGTCTTCGGTCGTATATCACTTCTCGTCCCGCGCGTTGTCCTTGCCATTAGGTGCCGTCGCCTGTCTACATCCTCGGTTGAGTAAGGTACCGACATCCTGGCTTATTTATGTACATGACGAATGGCGAGCCAACATACCTGTCGTGCCTAAAAGAGGATTTATGAGTAAAGGATCGCGCGAGTCTGCATTTAAGTCGATCCACTGTAAGGAAAACGTTATGAAAATTATCTTCGCCCTAACGCTTGGAACGATAGCTTTGCTCTTGGCTGTTACCGCTAACGATTCGTTAAGCGCTCGAATCTTGCTTGCTGCGTTGGGCTTTGCATTGTATGCGGTGGCGCTGAGTTCAGGGGGAGGTCGGGGTGAACTGAAGACATCATCTTGGCCTAGTAAGCCGAGCAAACCAACGGTAGGGCAAATCACCCGAACCCAAAGAAAGCAGCTTAAACTCCAGGAAGAACTATCCTGAATGGTGCTGCCCGCCGCGGACTTTCTCGGCAAGCAGCATGATGCGCAATATGAAGTTGGCAATGGAGGCCTTATGCCGAGAACATCAGCTAGCCAAGACCGTCTGACCGATTTGAAAGAATTCGGCGCTGACCCAGGGGCATTGCATGCGGACACCTATATCCCGAAGAACTTCTCGAAGAACGGGCCGCTCGTCGTAGTGCTGCATGGCAGCACCCAGTCGGCAGAGGGCTATGATCTCGGATCAGGTTGGTCGGCGCTTGCCGACGAATGCGGGATAGCACTTCTGTATCCAGAGCAAAGGCAAAGTAATAATCCGGTCAGCAGCTTCAATTGGTTCAAATCTGGCGACAGCCGACGTGGGGCAGGCGAGCCACTTTCTATTCGTCACATGATCGAGCAGGTCGTTGATGATCATGAGATTGACCCTTCGCGAGTCTATATCACGGGGATGTCCTCGGGTGGCGCCATGACGTCTGTGATGCTTGCAACCTACCCAGAAGTGTTTGCGGGGGGGGCGATTATCGCCGGGTTACCTTACCGCAGCGCTGACAATTTGATGGAAGCGGTCGTTCGCATGAAAGGATTTGGCGGCCCGTCAGATAGTAAGCTCGATGAGCTGGTACGCGGAGCCTCGACATTCGATGGCCCTTGGCCAACGATTTCGGTCTGGCATGGCAGCAGCGACACGACCGTCGATAATTCAAACGCTGACTCCATCGTTCGGCAGTGGCAGAAAGTTCACAAGGTTGAAGGGCCGCCGACACGAGTGGAGCAGGTGGATGGTTTTCCCCGACAGGTCTGGTGCAACGTAGGCAGGCAAGAAGTGATCGAGGAGTACATCATCGAAGGGATGGGCCACGGCACGCCGATCATGGCCGGTGGTGATGAAGGCCTCGGTGAAGAAGACAAGTACATGCTGGAAGTCGGCATTTCTTCGACCCGCCACATCGCGCATTTCTGGGGCCTAACCTAGTCCGTGAAACCAGCAGTTGAGACAGCAGTTGAGAAAGCAGTCGGTAAACGGTGGCTGGGCATCGTTCGCCGCCACCGTTTCGGCGCTTAAGCAAAAGCCGAGTACACCTCGCGGCGCTAGCTCACCATTGCGGCGGTTGGTGCAACCTGTTGCTTAACTTTCTCCACGATATACGCCCCAATAGGGATAGCGGAGGTTGCTGCAGGCGAGGGGGCGTTGCATACGTTGACGGTACGTGGCGTGTTGACGAACAGGAAGTCGTCGACCAGTTTGCCATCGTTGGACACCGCCTGGGCGCGCACGCCGGCAGGGTAAGGCTCAAGATCTGCGAGCGTTAAGCTCGGGCAGTACTTACGTACCTGCTGGAGATAGCCTTTTTTGTAGAGTGAGTTCTTAAACTCGGTCAGCCCTGGGCGCAGGTTGTCTTTCAACACCTGGCGGATGCCACGGTGGCGTAACATGGCTAGCGTATCGGATAACGACACGTCGGTTTTCCGGTAGCCTTCACGCTTCCAGGCCAATACCGCATTGGGGCCGACCGTCACGCTGCCGTCGATCATGCGCGTCAGGTGCACACCAAGAAACGGCATCGAAGGATCAGGAATTGGGTAGATCAGATGGTTGACGATTTGATTGTGCTGCGCGGGAAGACGGAAGTACTCGCCGCGGAACGGGCAGATAGTGAAGTCCGGTTCGATACCTAGCATACGCACCACTCGGTCTGCCATCAGACCTGAGCAGGACACCATGTAGCGGGTAGAAAAATCTCCCTGATTGGTGGATACCACCACCTCGTTGGTTCGCTCACTTAAGCCGGTCACCGACGTGGCGTAGCGAATCTCACCGCCTGCGGCTTCGAACTCACGGCCCATGGCAGCCGCCACTTCTGCATAGTTAACGATACCGCTGGAGGGGACAAAGATACCACCGACGCCCGTGATGTTAGGTTCTCGTTCTTGCAGTTCCTCTGCCTTCAGCCAATACCGCTCCAAGCCATTAGCCTCCGTGCGCTCCCACAGTGCCTTCATGCGCTCAAGTTCGAGATCATTGGTGGCGACCAGCAGTTTTCCGCATTCGTCGTAGGCAATGCTATGTTCGTCACAAAACGCTTTGGTGGCGAGGTTTCCCTCTAAACAAAAACGCGCCTTTAAGCTGCCGGGCGTGTAGTAAACCCCCGCATGAATCACACCACTGTTGTGGCCTGTTTGATGGCGGGCAGGGCCATCCTCTTTCTCGACCAGCAGCATCTTCTTGTCAGGGTAGGCGCGGATAAGCTGCATGGCAGTCGACAGCCCAAGAATGCCGCCCCCGATAATAATGTAGTCGTACATAGGCGTCTCGGTAGCCAAGGGAAAATGGCCACCGTCATGGCGGTGGCCGACTTATTTTAGATGATTATACCTGGCGTGGCTGGCGCAGTGTTTTGGCATGGGTGAAATAACCACGCTGACGCATCAACTCACGGCGCAGATCAGGGTGCGGGGTGAAGCGATCACGTCCATGCAGCCAGAAGTGATTGTTAATCAGCAGGAAGCTGCCGGTAGATACCGGAATCGATAGCTGATGTTGACTACCTTCCAGCGAATCAGAAAGATTGGCTAGCCAATTACCTTCCTCGAAGTTCTTCGGCTGAACAAATTGGTCAATGTAGGCCATGATCGGGCGACCCTCGGTATCCACATCGAACACGGGGTGATAGATGTCGCGATCAACATTCTTGCTCGGCGGCGCGGTCCAGCGCATGTCACGACGCGCCAGTGGGTGAGAGTAGAACGCGTCTAATCCTTCCCAGTCATCGAGGTGCAGCAGTAGCGAGTTGCCACCTTGCATGTTTTGTTCGTCGACTTTCATCATCAACACGTAGTCGGTGTCCTGCTCCACGAATGTGCCGTCGTTATGCAGCTCCATCACGCGGTGTGGCTGACGTAGATAGCTGTCTGAGTTATCGACGTTCTTCACCACAAAACGCGCATAGTACTGGCCGCTCATGGCGTCGTAGTTGGAGCGCCCCATCAAGTGAGCCACCGCCGTGGCGAATATCACCATGTTGTCTGCCTGCTCAACCTGATCCAGCCCCTCTGGCGTGACCAGAAACGCCCCCGTATCCCGATCCACCATGGTATCGATCAACACCGGTTGTAAGGTGTTCTTGCATAGGTCGTCAAGAACCTTGGCCACCCGGAAGCGTAGGAAAGACTTATATTCCAGTGCCTGAACCGGCCATTCCGACACGGCGTCAAGAAACGCTTGCACTGTCTCTTTTGGGAAGCTCAGTTGCAGTAAGCGGTCCGACTGTGGTGAGCGGCCAAGGGTGAAACCATAATGCTGCTGTGCGGGGATAGTGGCTGGAGCGTTCATTGGACGCCTCTCTTTAGCAAAAGAATGAAAAAGAACCGAATTCAAAATAACCTACGCTTAAAAAATATCTACATTTTTATATTTCGTCAACGTTTTGTGATTATCTCATTAAAAATATCCGGCGATGGTTTTTTTGTTATTGATGGTTTTTTAGTCATGATTTTGATTTCTAAAGAAAAAATGAGGTTTTTTCTGTTGGCGGCGCCTTGAAGAGCAGGCCTTTGCTACCAAAGGCTTGATGCATGACGTGATTTGAGACGCTTACTCTGAGGTGCAGCAAGCTCAATGAGGTGTAGTATTTAGACAAAAGAACACCAGCGACTAATTTTTATCTTAAGGAAAGCCCATGCCTAACCAGGAAACCTCTGTACTCAAGATTCACGCGACGCTGGTGGAAAAGATCAACTTTGCCTGCCACCAAAGTGCGTTTGCGGTGCTACGGGAATTGCAGATTGAGAACCTGAATGAAGAGCTGGCTCTCTCTGATCTTTCCATTGTGCTGGACGCATCGCCCGCTTTTTTGAAGCAGAAGACCTGGACGGTGGATCGCTTGGCAGCGGGCGGGCGTCTGGCGCTAAAGGACCGGGATCTTGAGTTGGATGGTGGTTTCCTGTTGGGGCTGACGGAGTCCATGCGCGGAATGGTGACGCTTAGCGTTCGCCAGGGTGAGGAGGTCTTGACGGAGTGCGCAATACCGGTGGAGCTACTGGCCTGTAATGAGTGGGGTGGCGCTGACTACATGCCTGAACTGCTGGCTGCGTTTTGCACCCCCAACGACCCAGCGGTAGATCGGTTGCTGGGGCAAGCTAGCCAGATTTTGCGTAAGGCTGGCAAGCCGGATCAAATTAATGGCTACGAGTCCGGCAGCCGTGAGCAGGTATGGCTAATGGCCTCGGCGATTTATACCGCCATTCTAAGAATGCAATTGGGCTATGCGATGCCGCCCGCCAGTTTCGAGAATAATGGTCAGAAAGTTCGCCTGCCCAACCAGATTGAAAGCGCCAAGGTAGCCACTTGCCTAGACACCACCTTACTATTTGCAGCGGCTCTTGAGCAGGCTCAGCTGAACCCGTTGGTGGTGATTACCAAAGGGCACGCGCTTGTGGGGCTATGGTTAGAAAAGGAGGATCTAACCAGCGTGGTGGTTGATGAGGCGGAAACCTTACGCCAGCGAATCCCCTTGCAAGAACTCATCTTGATTGAAACGACCTTGACCACGCAGCATCCCGCCCCACCTTTTTCCAAAGCGGTGGAGTCAGGGAATAAGCAAGTGTCGTTAGACAAGGATAGCGAGTTTATTGCAGCGGTGGATATTCGCCGGGCGCGTGCTCATCGTATCAATCCGATTAGCCTGACGTCTCAGCCGGAAAACGCTGTCAACGCGAGTGATGAAACCGACACGTTCGAGCCGTTTTTAGAAGATGCCCCCAGCCTGCCTTCATCAACGGTGCACATAGAAGAGGACGTATTTGAAGATTCGCCTGGCGGACGGTTAGAGCGTTGGCAGCGCAAACTTCTCGACCTCTCAGCACGCAACCCATTGCTTAACCAAAAGCCAAATAAAACCAGCTTGCCACTGGTTTGTGGAGACCCCGCTGCACTTGAAGATGTATTGGCCACCGGTGCGCGTATTTCTATTGCGCCGTTTCCGAGGCTTCAGGCTCAAGATCAGGATGAGGATATTCATCGCCAACGCACGGGTGAAGATCTTAAAGACGTTTACTCTCGCGATGCACTGGCTAAGAAACAAGTATTGGTGGACCTCACTAAAGAAGAGCTAGAGAAGCGCTCGGTGGACATTTACCGCAGGGCGCAAACCTCCTTAAAAGAAGGGGGCTCTAATACGCTGTTTCTGGCAGTAGGCTTTTTGCTATGGAAGCCGAACGATAAAGGTAGCCGTCGTTATCGTGCCCCGTTAATTCTGCTACCAGTCTCGCTTGAGCGTAAGTCGGTGCGTAGTGGCGTGAAGATGGTTGCTAGCGATGATGAGCCTAGGTTCAACACCACGCTGCTGGAACTATTGAAGAAAGATTTTGCTATCGAGATCAAAGGCCTTACTGGCGCATTGCCCGAAGATGAGAGTGGCGTCGATGTGGTCAGCATCTGGAACCGTGTACGTCATGCCATTAAGGATGTGCCTGGTTTTGAGGTGGTCGAAGACGTTGTGTTGGGACATTTCTCCTTCGCCAAGTACCTGATGTGGAAAGATCTGATGGATCGCTCGGAGGCGCTGAAGGAAAGCCCCGTAGTGAAACACCTACTAGATACGCCACGTGAACCCTACGAAAGCGATATTCGTTTTGTCGATGCCAAGGATATCGACCGCGAGTACACCCCCGCCGATTTATTGACGCCTTTACCGGTGGATTCGTCCCAAATGTCGGCGATTGCCACGGCGGATAGGGGCAAAGATTTTGTCATTATCGGGCCGCCAGGTACTGGTAAGAGCCAGACCATCGGCAATCTGATTGCCCATATGTTGGGCAAAGGTAAAAAAGTACTGTTTGTTTCCGAGAAAACCGCCGCGCTGGAAGTGGTGCACCGTCGCCTGAAAGATATTGGCCTGGGGCAGTTCTGTTTGGAGCTGCACTCCAATAAAGCGAAGAAAACGGATGTATTGGATCAGTTGCGTACTTCCTGGAATAGCGCTTCTCAATCATCAGTGAGTGACTGGAAGGCAGAGGGAGAGCGCCTTAAAACGCTGCGTGATCGTTTGAATCATGTCGTCAATGCCCTACATCAGCGCCGTGGTAACGGCCTAACGGCGCACTATGCCATGGGCATTAAAATACGCGATGCCGATTTAGCCGCGAAGGTGAAACTGAGCTGGGCCAGCGCTGACGCTCACGACGAAAAACAGTTGGAACAGCTGCACGAAATGGCTGAACTGTTGCGCGTGCAGGCGAGCGCCGTGGGGAATTTAGTCGATCATCCACTGCGTGCTGTCAGCAACCATGATTGGCGTCCCCAATGGCAGGAAGATGTGGTGAGCGTCGCGAGGCATTTGCAGGTCAGTGCAGGAAAAATGAAGCAGGATGTGTCGGCACTGGAAAAGGCGCTGGGCGTTAGCTTAGGCACGCTAAATCTGGCCAAGCTTTCGGCCGTGGCGGAATGCGGCCAAGTGCTGCTAGATGCCTATCGCCAGCAAGCCTCTTTTGCTCTGGAGCCGGATGCGCCGGATCGTCTTGATGCGCTGGAAGAAGCGGTTATCCAGCTTAAAGCTTATATCGCTACCCAGGAAAAACTAAGCTGCACCTATGCACCACTGGCTTGGAAAAACCTGGATGCAGCGGCGCTAGGCACTGCCTGGAAAGCCGCCAACGAGACGTGGTGGCCCAAACGCTGGTTTGCCAAGCGTAGCGTGGTGAAGCAAATGCGTGAAGGGGGAGCCCAGGGTGCTCCAAATCCCGACAATGACATTCCAGTGCTGAAGCAGTTACGCGAAACGGGCGACAATATTGATCGCTTGGACGTTGTACTAAAAGGGTTGCGAGGCTGGGACGCTTACAATTCTGACCCCGAGGCTATGGATGCCTTGAAGCTATTGGGTAACCGTGCCCGAGTAGCTGTGGGTAAGCTGGCCGATGATGCAGAGTCGCTGGCAGCGCTACGCGGCAAGATTCGCACACTGCTCTACGATGCCAACGATTTGCTGGCACCGGAAGCGCCGGTAGGGCGGGTGATTAATGATGTTAAAGCAACGTTTGAGGCGTTCACGGCGCTCAAAAGTCAGTTTGAGGTACTGATCGGCTCAACGCTGGATGAGCATCTATCTGCCGAAAAGCCCGCTTTGGAAGCATTGAGCGCTCAGTGCCAGGAAATTGTCGATCATCATAGTTCTCTAAAAGACTGGTGTGCCTGGGTACGTCGCCGTTCCGAAGCGTTGGATTACCAGCTTGGGCCACTGGTAGAAGCGATAGAAAGTGGCAGCGTAGCGGCAACTGAGATCGAAGATGTCTTCGAAGCAGCCTATTGTACATGGTGGTCGTCAGCACTGATTGGTGAAGATGATGTGCTACGTACGTTCTCATCCCCAGAGCATGAAGCCGCCATCCACAATTTCCGCGAGTTGGATACTCGGTTCAGCGAGCTAACGGCTCAGTATATCGCGGCAAATTTGGCGGGCGGTATTCCGGATCAGGAGGGCATCCAAAAAAGTTCTTCCTGGGGCGTACTGCGCCACGAACTGCAGAAGAAAATGCGCCACAAGCCGGTTCGGGAAATGATGGAAACCATCCCAGATGCGATCACCTCCTTAGCTCCCTGTCTCATGATGTCACCGCTCTCTATTGCTCAGTTTCTTTCGCCAGGGCAGGCATTGTTTGATGTGGTGATTTTCGATGAGGCCTCTCAGATTACCGTGTGGGATGCGGTTGGATCGCTCGCTCGCGGTAAGCAAGTCATTGTCGCGGGGGACCCAAAACAGATGCCGCCGACCAATTTCTTTGGTCGCTCTGATGATGACCCTGATGGCGATGTGGATGGGGAAGGCGACCTGGAGAGCATTCTGGACGAGCTAATGGGGGCCAGTATTCCTCAGCGGGTATTGAACCTGCATTACCGTTCGCGCCGCGAGAGCTTAATCGCATTCTCTAACAGCCGTTACTACGACAACTCGCTGGTGACGTTCCCTGCTCCCGTGCACCCGGATAAAGGCGTTTCGCTCGTGCGGCCAGAAGGTTTTTATGCCCGTGGTAAAGCACGCCATAACCAGGGCGAGGCCAACGCAATTGTGGCTGAAATCGTTCGGCGACTAACCTCCGACGATGAAGCGGTGCGTCGCCAGTCTATCGGTGTGGTGACCTTCAATACCGAACAGCAGAGCTTGATTGAAGACCTGCTCGATAAAGCGCGCGGAGAAGATCCTGGTATCGAGTGGGCATTCTCCGACGACGAGCTGGAGCCAGTGTTCGTGAAAAACTTAGAGACGGTGCAGGGGGACGAGCGAGATGTGATCCTGTTTAGCATCACCTATGGCCCGGACGAGGCGGGGCATGTCACCATGAACTTCGGCCCACTAAATCGCAACGGCGGCGAGCGGCGATTAAACGTGGCCATGACTCGCGCCCGCTCTGAGATGGTGGTGTTTTCCACTTTGTCGCCAGAGCGTATCGACCTATCCCGCACCGCAGCTCGCGCGGTGGCAGACCTGAAGCACTTCCTGGAATATGCCGAACGCGGTGCCTCGGCACTGGGTGCCGCCACTCATGGCTCAGTGGGTGACTTTGAGTCGCCGTTTGAGATTGCGGTTGCCAGAAGCCTGCAAGAAAAAGGCTGGGTCGTACATCCGCAAATCGGCGTTTCGGCCTACCGTATTGATATGGGCATTGTTCACCCGGATAAACCAGGCATCTACTTAGCGGGCATCGAGTGTGATGGCGCTATGTACCACAGCTCTGCGTATGCTCGTGAACGTGACAAGGTGCGCCAGGGGATGCTGGAAGGGCTAGGCTGGACACTATTTAGAGTATGGTCAACGGACTGGTGGACGAATCGAGCCAAGGCAATAGATGCATTGGATGCAGCCTTGTCGCAGCAGTTGGAAAAAGCTCGATCAAATAGCTGAGGCTTTTAAGATGACAGAATAAGCGCCTCACAGGGTGCTCTAATTATTATGAAGCTTATGCTAACTTAGTCATGACGACTTCTAAGGTGCTGCCCTATGTCTATCGAGATTTGGTTTGCCTTTGCCCTTGCATCCGTGGCCTTGCTCGCTATTCCTGGGCCGACGATTTTGACGGTTGTCAGCTACTCCATCGCCCAAGGCCGACGCGCTAATATTCCGCTTGTCGCTGCGGTTGCTCTAGGCGATTCAACGGCGCTGGTTTTTTCGCTACTTGGCTTGGGTGCTGTTTTGGCTGCTTCGGCGTTTTGGTTCACCGTTATCAAATGGGTAGGCGGTTTGTACCTGCTCTATATGGGCATAAAGCTGTTGCGTGCTGGTATTTCATCGGTTCAGCCGGTAACACCCGCCGTATCAGGTTCACGCTGGAAACTGTTCACCAATACCTATTTGGTCACGGCACTGAACCCCAAAGGCATCATCTTTTTCGTCGCCTTTTTGCCGCAATTTGTTAACCCTGGTGCTAATGCGGGGCAGCAGTTGTGGATTTTGGCAGTCACGTTCGTGGCGTTAGCGACACTCAATGCCACGCTTTACGCGGTGTTCGCCTCATCTGTGCGCAAGATGCTTGCCTCGCGCCGCGCCCAGCGCCGTTTCAATGTCGTGGGGGGAACACTGCTCTCTTCGGCGGGTGTCTGGGCACTGCTGGCCAAACGACCTGCATAATAAGCGGCCTGCGTAATAGGCGGTTGGTGATTTTAGACTGTCAGGAAACCACCGGAATTAACCATGATCAGGAATGCCGTAAAGGACGATTCGTTAGCAATTGCGGAAATTTATAATTACTACATTGAAAATACCGCTACTTCTTTTGAAGAAAAGTCAGTATCGGGTACCGACATCCAGGGTAGGACTGAAAGTGTGCAGGGAGCAGGCTTACCTTGGATAGTCGCAATGGAAGACGGTGCTCTAGTGGGCTATGCCTATGCTACCAAATGGAAGGAAAGGAGCGCCTATCGGTTTGCAGTTGAAGTCAGCGTCTATCTATCCAATCACATACAAGGCCGAGGCTTGGGCACAACGTTATACGAAACTATTTTCTCTAAGCTCAAAGAAGCCGGGGTTCAAACGGTGATTGGCGGCATCACACTTCCAAACCCTGCAAGTGTTGCACTGCACGAAAAAATGGGCATGAAAAAAGTGGCTCATTTTGAAAAGGTAGGGTTTAAGTTCGATCACTGGCATGACGTTGGCTATTGGCAGCTAAATTGGAAAACCTGAGCGTAGCCCACCCGACAGCCCATGGTGAAAAATGCTAGGCGACTAATTTCTAATGACGGCAGCAATCATTATCTGCTAGCTTTAAGGCTAAGTGGATTTTGATATTTTCAGGTTGTTGAATAAAAGTAAGCGGAGTCGGTTACTGCGATTAGACACCTTGCTAGAAGTCCGTTCTCGACCCTTAGCGGCCCTTCCGGCAAAAGCGGCATACTGATTCAGCCGTGTTATGCAACCGGTACGATAATCTATGTTATGCTGCCTACTTATACTTAATTTCTTTAAATTTCAGTGGGATAGGGCGTAAATGAAAGGCGGTATAACCTGAATGAACGTGCCGTCGGGTTTATTCAGGTTATGTTGTAGAGGGGCGTATAATCACTGTTAGATGCTTATGAGAATTAAATGACCGATCGTGCAAACCGATATGCCGCCTTCGACAACTTTCGCGAAGGCTCAAAAGACCTATTCGAGGCGTATGCTAAATCTACGGAAAGTAGTTTGCGTTTAGATAGCTTATATTCGTTCTACGTCAGTCCGGGTGGAAGGTATGGAGGGAGAAACAAAAAAATCGTAGACGTCTTCTACGGCAATCGACCGTTTGATTCAATCACAGAAACTGGAGTCAACTTCCAAACTATCAGAAAATTAGAAACAGCACGCGGAGCCACTCTATCGTATCAGCGAACGGATGATGGGCTAGTGTTGTGTAGTCTAAGCCCC
This sequence comes from Vreelandella zhaodongensis, assembly GCF_013415115.1. GTDB lineage: Bacteria > Pseudomonadota > Gammaproteobacteria > Pseudomonadales > Halomonadaceae > Vreelandella > Vreelandella zhaodongensis. The sequence goes on from NZ_JACCDD010000001.1 coordinate 433,200, forward strand.
GCAGCCTCGGAGAACTTTCATCACCCTGAAGACTTTATTCTTCTGGATATGGTCAAGAACCCGACGGAACTGGAGCGTAAATCAAAGCGACACTGGAGAATGTTTCAGGCCTATATGGAGTCCACTTGTTTGGATGGAAAGCCGACCTTCTTTCAAAAGATATTGGTATTTTACCTTCGTAATTTTAAAGAGTTTGTTGCAGATAAAACTTTACAAAAGCGAAGAGCGTCGGTGTTTTTCAGAGAAATAGCTAAATATACAGTCACAGTCGGGCTGAGTGGATTTATTATTTTGATGGTTAATTGGTCTAAAGATTCTATCGATAGCAATCAAGCCTTGGAGAGACACCATGAAGTATTGAGCGTTTATTCTAATATAGCGGAAAATGCAAAGATAATAGCTAAGTCTTCCGAGGCAATTGATGCAAGAATAAAAATACTTGATCAGACGACAAGCGATAACCTTCAGTCGCTCAGTTTGACCATTCTGGAAAGCGCTTCAAGAATAGAAAGGTCTCTAGACTCTCTTAAAGAGGCAAACGAAACTCGTGCTAAAAAGGTCGAGGGTAAGGGTGCTCAACATGTGGGTGAATAATTATGGATCATCATCTAACAATTTGCTGCACACGGAAAAATTACTCGCTGCTCTCCAATTTTTCCGGTGAGCTAGGCGTTATATCAGTACTACCTACAAGACCGCTCTTGGCCGATTTAAGACCTCCGATTAATCTGGCGAAGTTCATTATATGCGTTAATCTTAAAACGTTAATTTTCTAAATTAGGTATACATAACATTTTGGCACCTTCTGAGGCTGACTAGTCGGCTCTCGTTTTAAAGCTGTTTAGATTGCTAAGGGGGGAGGTGTGAGCGAATCATTACGCGAGTTGCTGACCGAGTTAGAGCAATTTGGCCAGGAAAACGATGCTGCCATTGCTGATCGCCCGCATCGTATGCTCAATATCACCCGTGATACGGGGGAGTTTCTTTCAGTACTCACCCAAGCCTCGGATGCAAAACGAGTGCTGGAGATTGGTACCTCTAATGGCTATTCCACGTTGTGGTTTGCCCAGGCAGCTCAGAAGATTTCCGGGCACGTTACGACAGTAGAACTTTCCGAATACAAGTTCGATCTGGCAGCCACGAATTTTGAGCGCTCGGGGCTTTCTGACTACATTACCCTGCTGCGATGTGACGCTGGCGAGCTGCTGAAAAGCATGGATGATTCTTCGTTCGATCTGCTTTTTCTCGACTCTAACCGTTCGGATTATTTGCAGTGGTGGCCAACTATCAAGCGAGTTCTGCGAGAGGGTGGGCTTCTTGTGGTAGATAACGCCATTTCTCATGCAGACGAAATGGCTGCTTTTATAGAACTGGTATCGGCAGACCTCGATTTCACCACGTGCACCGTACCCGTTGGCAAGGGTGAATTTCTGGCAACACGCTGTGGTGGTTAAAGGCAGCCCTTATCACGGCTTGGCTAGGCCTAGATGAAGATGAGAAAACACTATGTTTCCTGTATCAATAAAAGGTGTTTTGATCTTACCCTCTGACGAGGTGGTGCTGGCGCTCAATGATCGCAAGGAGTGGGAATTACCCGGTGGGCGTATTGAGATTGGAGAGAACTCTACCGATTGCTTGGCACGGGAATTTAAGGAAGAGCTTGGTATCGATGTTGAGGCAGTTAACCTTGTCGATACTTACCTATTTGAAGTGATACCGGATAAATATGTGTTCATCGTCACTTATAGCTGTCGTTTGATTGGGCAATTTACCCCTGTATTGAGTCACGAGCATCACAAGATTGAAACGTTCCCAATCGATGATTTACCGAATAATTTGCCCATAGGCTATGCGAAGTCTATTCACCGCGCGTGCTGCGGGCGTTAACTGGAGAGGCTTGCATGGATCAACATCTGGCAGATGAATTGGTCGGAATGATGCAGGAAGACCAGCGGGTGCTGCGGCAGCTCTTCGATTCAGGTGAGCTGCCCTCTGAGTCATACCATCCGCGAATGAAATCACTTCATGAGCAGCACGCTGCCCGCCTGAAGGAGATCATTAGTAGTGACGGCTGGCCTGGTATGTCGCAAGTGGGGGAGGAAGCTGCCAAAGCTGCTTGGCTAGTCGCTCAGCATTCTGTTTCAGATCCTGAGTTTATGGTGAAGTGCGTCGGCTTACTAGAAGATGCAGTTGTTAAGAAAGATGTGATGGGTTGGCAGTTGGCATTCCTTCAGGATCGAGTGCGTACTTTAACTGGCAAACTTCAGTACTACGGCACCCAGTTCGATGTTGATGAAAATGGATGGCCCATCCCCTTTCCCATTGAAGATTCCGCTACGGTTAATGAACGCCGTGCGCGTCTCGGATTGAACTCCCTGGAGGAACGCCAGGAGCAAATGACAGAGCAAGCGCGGAAGCGCCGTGCCAATATTGAGCAAACCAATTAGCCAAACGCAGCACTCGAACGCTCTTGTATTCACTTCGCTCAGAGCGACGCGCGACGAAGCGCAAACGCCTTAATAAATCACACCTCGCCGCGCATCGAGCTAAACGAGCTCTTCACTTGTTAAACGGTGAGGTCGTCGACGGTATCATCCAACTGGCGAAGTTCGTTATGTGGGTTAAGCTGAAATCGTTAAGTTTCTAATTTAGGTGGAACCGGCGTTTTACGCGTTACCACCTTTCGAGGCCGACCCACCGGCTCGGATTGGTCGTCTGGCGCAGGCAGTTTTCTTACAACGCCTTGCCGCCGAATGCGACCAACATCTCCATAGAGCCAAGCGAAAAGGAACCTACGATGGCGACAAAACCTAAAGGTAATGGCGGCGGTAAGTCTACGGGGAGTGAGTCACTCAACTCTGTGTCGTGCGGAGCCGAACAGCTGCTATTAGCGGCACTGGAGCGGGGTAGCCACTGCCTTGAAACAGGTCGTTTTCTGATTAGTTACCGAGACGGGATGTTAGAGGAGGGCATCAAAACACTCAAAGACCGAAAATTTCGAGTCGCCGACGCCCGTGACTTTGCAGATCAAGCAGTTAGCTTGGAAGACGCCGGTGACGCTGAAGTAATGGTGTTTCCTGAGATCGGCGTCGCGCTCGTGGGCGGCGATGCCCTACAACAGCATGGGATGAGCGTGAATGATGCTGTTTTAACGGAAGGCCCGATCGAAATTATCGAGCCTGAATATTTTGCCTTCTCGGAAAACTCGGAGTATCTGCGCGGCTTTTTGCGGGCAGCGAGCACCATTGCTCACGATCTTGGCGTTGATCGTGGTGCGGGGGAAACCGAAGAAAATCTTGACGATGAAGTTATCGGGGCGACCTGGGGATTAGCTAAATGCAGGGTCCCACAAAGTAGTTGGAGTGGCGCCGGTATTAAGGTCGCCGTGCTAGATACGGGAATGGATTGTGGGCACTCAGACTTTGCCGACAGACCCTTCGACAGCCGCTCATTCGTAGGGCAGCCGGTTCAAGATATCAATGGGCACGGAACCCATTGTATTGGCACCGCTTGTGGGCCCAGGGCCTCCTCAGGAAGCACTCCAGGTTATGGTGTCGCTTTCGATGCGCGGGTTTTCGTTGGCAAGGTGCTGACCAACTCAGGCAGCAGCACTGGCGCAGGGGTGCTAGCAGGAATGAATTGGGCGATTGCCAATCGATGCGAGGTTATCTCGATGTCCCTTGGTAGTCAGAGCCCAGCGCAGGCAGCCTACACCCATGCCGGCGCGGCGGCACTTCGCAATGAATGTCTTATTATCGCCGCCGCTGGTAATGCTTCGATGAAAACGGGGGCGCCTGCCAATTCGCCAACCATTATGTCTGTCGCATCGCTTGATCCAAACTTAAGGCCATCCAGTTTTTCAAATTTTGGTAAGGTCGACATTGCGGCACCGGGGCGGGATGTGTTCTCGTCATGGCCTCGGCCGGTTAACTTTAAAACGATTAGCGGAACCAGTATGGCAACACCACACGTTGCTGGCTGCGCGGCGCTTTGGGCTCAGTCCGACTCCTCGCTGCGCGGAATGAATCTCTGGCGGCGACTGCTGTCTTCAGCACGGAAACTGCCATTTCCCGACGCCCGCGTAGGGGCGGGGTTGGTTCAGGCGCCCTAATGTCGGCAGATTCTCGCTGGGCAGATAACCCATGCGGTCCTGCTCAGGGAATAGATTTCGAAGGTAAAATCGATGGAGAAAATAGAGCTCTGGATAGTGACGATTTCAAGCGATCAATCGATTAAGGAAATAGCCACGCGCTTGAGTGAAGAAGGCTTAACCATTAGGGATGTGCTTGAGGAAATTGGCTGCATTACGGGATCAGCAGATACTGCCACAGCGGATCGGCTGAAGGGCATTGAAGGCGTGGTGGATATTGCGCCGGATATACAGGTCGAAGTGGGGCCGCCAGGCTCTGAAGAGACTTGGTAGGACTTGAGATAGGGCTGCTAGCCTAAGGGTGTGAGCACCAATGTTTGAAGTTGGCTTTGAAAACAGTTTTGAAGAGATTTTTTGAAGACAGTTTTTGCAGATAGTTTTTGAAGATAGTTTTTAAGACGGTTTGAAGATAGCTGAGTGCCTTGCCAAGCGCTTTATCAGCTGCTTAATCGCCCAGGGTGAATATCCATGTCACAACAGTCGCTGCTGTTATTGCTAGCAGACATCATTCTGGTCATTCACGTGCTATTCGTGGCCTTTGTAGTACTTGGCCTCTTTGCCGTGTATGCAGGTTATTTTCTTAACTGGCGTTGGGTACGACATCGGACGTTTCGCATCACGCATTTATGTGCCATTGGCTATGTGGTCGTGCAAACGTGGTTGGGTGCCATTTGTCCGCTTACCACCTGGGAAATGGCGCTAAGGGCAGAAGCAGGCGCCGCTACCTATTCAGGTTCCTTTATCCAACATTGGCTGCACAGCCTGCTTTATTTCACTGCGCCTGAGTGGGTATTTATACTGATTTATACGGCGTTCGGTAGCTTGGTGCTGGCCAGCTGGTTTGTTGTGCGGCCCATCAAACGCTCGCGTTAATACGCTTAAACGGCTTAGGTGTTATATTTTCTAACGTATAAATACTTACTCTAGGGAAGGGTTAAAATGCTCACCACGATCATTATCTTAGCGGTACTGGCGATTGTCGTATTTTATGTCATCGGCATTTACAACAAGCTCGTTTCGCTGCGCAATCGCTTCCAGAACGCGTTTGCCCAGATTGAAGTGCAGCTAAAGCGTCGACATGACTTGATTCCTAACCTCGTTGAGACGGCGAAGGGTTACCTCAGCCATGAGCGGGAAACGCTACAATCGGTTATCGAGGCTCGTAATACAGCCGCGGCTGGGCTGAAAGCAGCCGCAGCTAACCCAGGCAGTGCCAAGGCGATTGCTGACCTTGGCGGTGCTGAAGGTGCGCTAACTCAAGCAATGGGGCGGCTCAATGTTGTTATGGAAGCTTATCCGGATCTGAAAGCCTCGCAAAACATGCAGCAGCTATCAGAAGAGTTAACCAGCACTGAAAACAAGGTGGCCTTTTCACGCCAGTCATTTAACGATGCGGTAATGCAGTACAACACTTACCGGCAGAGCTTTCCCCCTGTGGCGGTGGCGGGCATGTTCGGACATGGTCAGGATGCTTCCCTGTTAGAGTTCGAAGACAGCGCTCAGATTCAGGCGGCGCCCAAGGTGTCGTTCTAAGCCACTGCGGAGGTAACAGGGACACATGGATTTCTTTACTGCTCAGGATCATGCCCGGCGCAAAACTGGGCATTTAGTTGTCTTGTTGATACTGGCTGTGGTGGCTCTCATTGCGGTGACGACACTGGCGGTTGCCATCGCGCTCCATTTTATGAACGGGGGCCAATCGGCGTCACACTCCAACCTCTCTTCCCAGGCTCTGTCTAGCCAGGGAATGTTGTCGTCTCTATCTATCGAGCTTGTTGCTGGTGTTGCTATTGCAGTGCTCGCTGTCGTGGTGCTGGGTGGCCTGTTCAAGCAGCGCCAACTAGGTCGTGGTGGCCGAGCAGTAGCGGAAGCGCTTGGCGGGCGCGAAATTAATATGAACACCCGCGATGCTGATGAGCGCCGCATTCTTAATGTGGTGGAAGAAATGGCCATTGCATCCGGAACGCCGGTGCCTTCCGTTTATGTCATGGAAGAGGAGGGGATCAATGCCTTTGCCGCAGGCCATCAACCCAGTGATGCGGTCATTGGTATTACTCGAGGCACGATCCGCAACCTGACGCGGGAAGAGCTGCAAGGGGTGGTGGCTCACGAGTTTAGCCACATTCTTCACGGCGACATGCGGCTGAATATACGGCTGGTCAGTGTGCTGCACGGCATACTGTTGATTGGCATGCTGGGTGGCATGCTGCTGCGCAGTATGCGTTTTCGGCGGATGGGCGGTGGCAAACGCGACAACTCGGCGGTGGTCATTTTAGGCCTAGGCGCGGCGCTGATGCTGATTGGCTACGCGGGCACTTTTTTTGGCAACCTTATCAAGTCAGCGGTCAGTCGTCAGCGGGAATACTTGGCGGATGCTTCGGCAGTACAGTTCACCCGTAACCCCCAGGGGATTGGTAACGCACTGGTCAAGGTGGGGGCTCATTCGCAAGGGTCATACTTGCAAGCATCACAGGCGGCGGAATTTAGCCACTTGTACTTCAGTCAAGGTGTGCGGCTGGGTCTTAACCAGATGATGGCGACTCACCCTCCCATCAAAGACCGTATTCAGCGGGTAATGCCAGACTGGGATGGCCGCTTCGAACCCAGCTGGCCGTCTCCACAGGCCGAGGACGAGACACCTGATTCAACAGATGAAAAGACGCGCCCAGGGTTAGGGCTCGGTTTAGGGTCTGAATCTGGCGTTAAAACCGGAGTGCTGGCCGCTGTCTTAACCGGTGCCTCCGCGCGCACGGCCATTACTTCTATTGGTCAGCCTGATCAACGGCACTTGGCCCAGGCGCGGGCGACGCTGGAGGCATTGCCAGAGCGGCTTCGAACGGCGGCTCATGAGCCTTATGCTGCTCGCGCGTTAATGTATGGGCTGTTGCTTAGTGAAGATCAGGCGGTACGTGAGCACCAGTTAGAGGCGTTGCAGCAAATCGCACTGCCGGATGTTTATCGGGAACTGACACAGCTAGCCCCAGACATGGTGAAACTGGATATACAGTTGCGTTTGCCGCTGGTTGAGTTGGCGCTGCCAGCGTTAAAGTCACTTTCGGTAGAGCAGGCTCAGCACTTTCGCCTCTGTGTTGAACGCTTGATCAGCGCGGATGGTCAAGTCAGCTTGTTTGAATGGACGTTGCATCAGCTGTTGTTGAATAACCTGACCGAGCAGGACAGTCGATCTTCTCATCTTAAATTGAGCGATGTGCAGCACGAGTGTCAGGCGTTGCTCGCAGTTCTCGCGGCGGCTGGTCAGGATGATGCCGATGAAATCACCGCGGCCTTAAAATCTGCGGAAAGTGAGCTTCCGTTCGCACTGCATGAAACAGGCGATGTGGGTGATATGCAGGCGCTTAGTCTGGTGGTGGAACGTTTGCGCCGCTTGCAGCCATTACATAAGCCAGCCCTACTACAAGCCATGGCGCGTTGCATTGAGCATAGTGGGCATATTCGCCCAGCTGAGGCTGAGCTGTTCAGGGTTATGGCAGATATTCTCGATTGCCCCATGCCGCCACTGTTATCAGATGAGACATAGGCAGCAGGTGAGACATAGGCAGCAGGTGAGACATAGTCAGCCCCGTGCGTTATAAATAGCTTGCGAGCTGCGCTTGGCTGACGTCCTGTCATTGCAATAGTGAAAGCACCATCAGCGTTGTTTGATAGGTTTACGTTTTACGTAGCGAGTGCGTTTGGTTTTAGTACTTTTCTTTGGTTTCGCCGGGCCACCGGCCTCGCCTTGGGCTGTCTGCAGGCTCTGCCTGAGCTTGGCCGCATCGCTGTGGGTGAGTAGACCACGTAGATCATCCAGGAGTGCTTGCTGAAACGCGCCGGGGTCATCCTGCTGTTCTGAGATCGCCCGAAGCCGTTGTTCCCAAAGGGCAGTGCGTTCTGGCGTGCTTACGGCGCTTGGCAAGGCGGCGACCAGCGCACAGCCGAGTTTAGTGGCACGCAGGGCTTTTTGCTGACGCACCAGGTAGCCACGCTGTACCAAGGTTTCAATAATACCTGCGCGGGTTGCTTCGGTGCCAAGACCATCGGTGTCACGCAGCGTACGCCGCACATTGGGGTCGTCTACGTAGCGGCCAATGTTCATCATTGCTTTAATCAAGCTGGCATCAGTGAACGGTTCCGGCGGGCGGGTTTCTTTTTCCTCAACGCCTGCGCCCAGCGCTTGGCAAGTTTCCCCCTGAGTGAGCGGAGGCAGTGGCGGGGTTTCGTCGCGGGTGGTGAAGAGTGGCTTCCATCCGTGATCAAGAATGCTCTGGCCGCGGGCACGGAACGCTTCATCCAGCAGGGTGAACTCTGCTTTCACCTCAAAGGTGCGCAGCGGCCGATAAAACTGCGCCATCACATTGCGCACAATCAACCGAAACACATGGCCTTCGGTGGCGGAAAGTTGGCTAAAGTCTGCGGGCTTGCCGGTGGGCGCTAGGGCATGGTGCGCGCCTACCTGTTTGTCGTTCCAGGCTTTGGAGCGCAGGGTAAAGTCGGCTCCATTCAGCCACTGACGCAGTATTTCATCGTTCTGGCAGGCGCTGCTTAAGCTACGTTGAGCCAGCGCTAGATGCTCTTCGGGCAGGTAGCGGCAGTCGGAACGAGGGTAGGTGATTAACTTGTGCTGCTCGTACAGCCGCTGGCAAATATCCAGCACCATCTGCGCGGAAAGCCCGTGGCGGCGGGCGGCATCTACCTGTAACGCAGAAAGCGAATAGGGCAGCGGCGGCGCTTGGCGTTTTTCCTGTTGATCGAGGGTGGTTAAGGTGCCCCGAGCGCCTGGAAGCCGTGCTGCTAACGCATCGGCGGGGGTGCGATCAATCAGCCGTCCTTGTTCATCTAGCGGCTGGTGCGCTTTGGGTACCCACCAGGCGCGCAGCTGGCCCTGGGCCACCTGTAAATCCACCCATAGCGGGTAGAACGGATGAGGCTTAAAATCACGAATGGCATTGTCGCGGCGAACAATCAGCCCCAGCACTGGCGTTTGCACACGACCAACGGAAAGCACGCCATCATGTCCCGCTTGGCGGCCGGTGAGCGTCCAGGCGCGGGTTAAGTTAATGCCGTACAGCCAGTCAGCACGAGAGCGCGCCTGGGCCGCTTGAAACAGCGGCTGGTATTCCATATTAGAACGCAGCTTGGCAAGTGCTCGGCTCACGGCCGGTTTGTTAAGATCGCTGATCAGCAGCCTCTGAACAGGGCCGCGATACTTCATGTACTCAATTACTTCCTGCACCAGTAGCTGGCCTTCGCGGTCAGGATCGCCAGCGTGCACCACGCTGGTGGCCTGCTTAATCAGCTTGCGAATCACAGTCAGTTGCCCACGCGCCTTGGAGCGCGGCATCAGTTTCCACTGCTGCGGCACAATGGGTAGCCGATCTAGCCGCCACTGTTTATCGGCGGGGTCGTAAGCCTCGGGCGGAGCCTGTTCCAGCAAATGGCCTAGGCACCAAGTTACCGTGGTGTCGCCGCAGACCATAGCGCCATCCTGGCGTTTTGCGCTGCCGGGCAGCGCGTCGGCAATAGCCCGTGCAAGGCTGGGTTTCTCGGCGATAATCAAGCGCATACGGTGTTTGGCCCTGGCATTTGGTAGCAACAAGTTGCCATGTTAGCAGAACCTGGCATGGGTTAGCGTGCTGCTCTTTTAAAGAGGAGTGCAGTGTTGTTTGAAAGGTGAGGCGGACGTTAGGTGTGTATAGTTTTTGTATAAAATTATCAAATTGAGTAAGCTGTCAGAAAGTAATTAATGAGGCGGTTTCCATGCGCGAACGCGGTAGAACACGACGTTTACTAGGGCTGGGTGCCCGCACCGGCGGGGCGTTGCTGAAAACTCGCTTAGGCGGTCAAGCCGATTGGCGGGCGTTGGGCGAAGCGCTGTTTGAAGGGCTTTCGGAATTGAAAGGCCCGGCCATGAAACTGGCGCAGGTTATGTCGCAGTGGGATGACCTACTGCCCCCAGACTTAGCTAATGAGCTCGCTCGTTTGCAGCGCCAGGCCGAACCCATGCCGTGGCCGCGTATTCGTGAAGCGTTGGTGCTGCAGTATGGCGATATTGACCAGTTTTTTAGCGATATTGAAGAGCGCCCGTTTGCTAGTGCTTCCATGGGGCAGGTGCATAAAGCGGTCACTCATGCAGGCGAAACCGTCGTATTGAAAGTGCAGTATCCTGGGTTGGCGGATGTGCTGGAAAGTGATCTTAAGCAGGTCAGGCGTATCATGGGCTTGGGGCGTTGGTTCAAAGTGCCCCAGGCACGCTTGGATGCACTGTTTGAAGAGTTAGCGGCGGGGCTGCGTGAAGAGTTGGACTATCACGCTGAAGCCAACGCGCTTGCCCGCTATCGCGAGCGTTATCAGGATAATCCCCAGCTGGTCATACCCGAGCCGCTGTTTGAACTTTCCGGTCAGCATGTGTTGGCAATGCGCTATGTGGGCGGCACACCACTGCGAGAATTAGAAAGCTTCGACGACGCTACCCGCCAGAAAGTCGCGGTGGCACTAGCTGATTGGATTACCGAGGAGCTGTTTACCTACGGTGAGCTGCACGCTGACCCCCATGCTGGTAACTTTGCCGCGGATGCAGAAGGGCGCTTGGTCATCTACGATTTTGGTGCGGTGATACCTGTACCTGAAGCGCGCTTAAAAGCCATGATGCAGCTGTTAGATGCCACCCTGGCTCAAGACCCGATGGCCATGGATGAGGCGCTCATGAAAATGGGTGGCCGCCAGGGGCAGGGTGCGCCGCTGGCGCTTTACAGAGAGTCAGCCGAGTGCGTGTCCCCGCTGTTTGCCCCTGGCGAGCAAGATTTCAGCGACGTGCGGGTACACCGCCGCCTGCGGGAGCTGACGCCAAAAGTATGGGCTGCCATGGATCGCTTACAACCGCCCGCAGACACACTGCTGCTTTCCCGCGCGCTTAATGGCCACTATTGGAACTTAGTACGCCTGAAAGCGCGGTTGGATATGCATTCCCGTACTGAACCACTGCTAAGTTGGGCCCGGACACCCTAACCAATTGCCACTGCGGGGGCGCTGTCGAATATGCTAAACTATCGCGCTTTTCAATAGCGTCATTAAGACAGTGGAGACGGCAATGCTGGCGGTATGGGTCGATCAACTGCTGGGATTTGCCTCTGGGGCACTCTCGGCAATCAGGCAGCAAGAACACTACCCCGATTTTATGACGTGGGTACGTGACAAAGGCGCGGATGCATTTAATGGCAATGTGGCCACTGCTCAGGCATTGGCACCTATTTTATGGTCCCAGACGCCGCTAGAGCGGCTGGACTTTGCCAGTGAGCCCTTGGCTACCCCAGGGCGCAACGAACCCTGTTGGTGCGACTCCGGACGCAAGTATAAGCAGTGCTGCTACCGCGTAGATTTCCCCACGGAAATTCCCGAGCAGATGATGTGGATGCTTTCCCTGCGGGAATGGAAAGGGGCCACCTTAAAAGCCGCGTTGGAGAGTCAGCAAGCTCCTCCTCAAGCGCTGTTGGAAGCTGGGCTGATTGCCGCTGAAAGTGGCCAAACGGGGCGTTCAATGCAGATCCTTGAGTCGCTGTTTGACGGTAGCGATTGGTCGCGGCTGCCGGAACAGGCCGAGCCTGCCTTTGAAATTCTGTTGGATATTTACCAAGAGCGTGGCTTTACCCGCAAGCGTGCTGATCTGCTTGATGACGTTATGGAGCGTGGCCCATTGTTCTTGCGTGGCGTAGCGCTTGAGCGGTTATGCTTGATGCATCTGGATAATGACGATTTAGACAGCGCCCGCGCCGCTTTCGTAAAAGCCCAGCAGGCGCTACCAGATTCACCGACGCTAGCTTACATTGAAGCCATGCTTCTGCTGCATGAAGGTCATGAGGCAGAGGCGAAAGAGCGGGCTAACTTCTGGTACCGCCGCTTGGTTCGCCAGGGTGATTTAGACGAAGAGCAGCTTGAATTCCTGGCAGCTCTAGCAGAAAACCCAGGCGCCACCTTAGCTGACCAGCTATTGAGCGCCGAAGAAGATATGGCGACGCCGCTGGTGTCGCTGCAGTCGTTGTTGGCCGCACTGACGACCGCTCCCAAACTTGATATTCACCAGGACGAAGAGAGCGGCAGGCTGCTGTATAACACCACCGCTCGTGAAGAAACCCTGTTTGCAGCTTGGCACGAACAGTTTCAGGTGTTGGTCGATGAAGACGTAGCTTTGGGGTTCCGCGACGACCCGTGGAGCAACGCGGTGGAGTGGATGTCAGCATTGTGCGCTCATCCGGAATGGCTCGATGCCCCCCAAGTGGTACAAGATCTCACGTTGGCGCTGACCAGCCGGTTTGGTAGCTTGCCGTGGATGGCTCCCGGTTTGTTAGAACCATTGGCGTTGCGCCTTTCCCGCTGGCTTGAACAGGCCCGTGCCGCAGGCGATGGCAGTTTGTGTTGGGATGATGCAGATAACGCGATGCTACTGCGCACAGGTTTGGCGCTGGTGGTGGGTATGGAGCGCGGTGCGCGTCAGCACTCCCGTGAGTTAGCTGAAGAGCTGCTCGCCATAGATCAGGAAGATAGCCTGGGCTTGAGAGAGCTGGTGCTTGACCAACTGCTGCGCGATGATCGAAATGAAGAAGCGCTAGCGCTAACCGATGAGCCGCAAAAAGATGATGGCTCGTTGGAGCTGGGACTATTGATGGGGCGCACGCTGGCGCTTTATCGCTTAGAAAAGTACGATTGCGCCGAAGCGGCACTGGCCGAAGTGGTTGCTCACAACCGCCATGCGCTGGAGCTAATTTGTGCAGAGAACCCGCGGCCTTCCATGCCACATGCAGATGGTCAGGTAGACCCTGGCTCCCGCGCGGAAGCATGGCAGTATCGAACGCTTATGCGTGACCAGTGGCGCACCACGCCAGGGGCCCTGGCGTGGCTTGACGATCACCGTTAGTCGTTTATTAGCTCGTTTTTATAACCGGCGTAGGTACCAGTTGCTTGTCTCGGCTTATCCAAATCGCTAGCGCAATGGCGGGTAAGCCGAGCAGGGTCGCGACGACAAAGAATGTAGCGTATCCCTGGGCGGTAACTACTAATCCTCCGAAGCCACTTAGAAACTTGCCTGGTAGCGTCATTAGCGATGAGAAGAGTGCATACTGAGTAGCGGTATACGCCCGCGAGGTCAGGCTGGAAAGGAAGGCGATAAATACCGCACTGGCTAGGCCATTGGCTAAGTTATCGCCCACAATGGCCATGACCAGCATGGGGAGCTGTTGTCCCGCCAACGCTAGCAGGGCGAACAGCAGGTTGGTCAGCGTGGCGGCGGCGGCACCAAAGATTAGCAGTGGCCCGATGCCGTAGCGTGCCACCAGTAACCCGCCAAGAATACCGCCAGTAATACTCATAGCAATGCCGAAAATATTGGTGACGTTGGCAATAGTGGCCAGTGAAAACCCTAAATCGATATACAGTGGGTTTGCCATAGAGGCCATTGCTAGGTCGCTAATTCGAAACACCGCGATAAATACCAAAATACCTAATGCCTTGACGCCATAGCGACGAAAGAAATCGGTAAAGGGGCACACAATTGCGCCAATTGCCCAGGCACCTAACCTGCGTAGTGCTTTGGGCTTGCCACGGCTAGCACGGATAAAGGCACGTACTTTCGGTTCGTGGATCAGTTGAACCGACAGCGAAGCGCGTTTTGGCTCTGGTCGAATAAGCACCGTAAGCACACCAATCCCCACTAAAGCGGCCATAGTGAGATAGGCGACATTCCATGACGCGGCGGAGGCTACGTAGAGTGCCCCCGCACCTGCCGCCAGCAGACCAGCTCGGTAGCCAATAATATAGGTAGAAGCCATTGCCGCCTGCATATCATCATCGGCAGATTCAATCCGGTAGGCGTCAATGGCGATATCCTGGGTTGCCGAGCCAAAGGCCACCAGCAGGGCAAAGGCGGCTACCCAGCCCAGGTTTCCGACAGGGCTTAATCCAGCCAAACCGATTAAGCCAGCGACAATCATACCCTGAGCAAGCAGCATCCAGCCGCGTCGTTGGCCAAACGTTCGGGTGAGTATAGGGAGTGCCAGCCGATCGACGATAGGCGCCCAAAAAAACTTGATCGAGTAGAGCATGCCGATCCAGGCGAAAAAGCCGATGGCGGCAACTTCCACACCGTCGCTGCGTAACCAGGCAGACAGTGTGGAAAACACCAGTAAGAAGGGTAGGCCCGCAGAAAACCCTAAAAACAGCATGGTGATAACAGGCGCTCGCAAGTAGATAGCGAGCGCAGCCAGCCAGCTACGCTGGGGGGTTGGGGTTGGCATGTTGATTAACACTCCAAAAAGAAAACGTCTGCGTCAAGGCCCGCTGAAAAACCTGGCAGTGATAGACTAGGCCTGACATCCATGACAAAGCCGACAGCTTACCGGAGAGGAGTTTTCCATGTCGATTACGGCACATCAGGTAGTGACCTTACATTATGTTTTAAGCGACGTTCTCAACGATGGAAGCACTCGTGTGCTTGACGACTCTAACGCGCGTGATAAGCCGCTTGAGTATCTTCACGGTCACGACAATATTTTACCTGGTTTAGAACGCGCGCTCGATGGAAAAGAGGCGGGTGCTGAATTGCGGGTTACGTTATCCCCGGTGGATGCCTATGGCATTCGCAATGAGGCGTTGGTGCAAGATGTTACCCGCGCCTCCTTTGGCAACGTAGCGCTAGAACCGGGTAGTCGTTTTCAGACCGAAGGTGAAGCAGGCCCACAAATTGTCACCGTGGTGAGTATCGATGGCGACATGGTGACAGTCGATACTAACCACCCACTGGCTGGCCATACGCTGCGCTATAAAGTGAATGTGTTAGCAGTGCGTGAGGCTACCCGAGCAGAATTGGCGAAAGGCCACCCGCTCCCCGAGGGCACTGAACACAGTAAAGTAGAAGATCGCAAAGTACTTTGACTGTCGGGGCTTTGATTACAAGTGTTTTGATTAGCAGCGTGTTTTACGCCTGAAAAACTGACCCATATCAAGTTCCTGAAAGGCCAAAAGTTACCCATTTGCAAAGCTTGACCCAGATCAGTTTCCCTTGCCGTTAACCCAGTACGATGGGGACATACATCACGGCGGGAGGAGTAGACCATGTACTGGGATGATGCGGTTATTTTTGGTCTCGTTACTGTTGCGCTAATGATTGCCTTTATGATCGGTTGGGTAGGCTTCATTGTCCGTGATCATCTTCGAAATGATGATCGTAAAAAGCCTTAACGTAACGAGCATGTCAGTCGTCAGGGGAGGGGGCTTACTTTTTAAAGTGAGCTTCCTGTTGCCGGCCCAAGTGGGCCGGCTTTTTTTGTTGGGTTACAGCATAGCCCGGTAAAAATACAGTTCGTTAGAAGCAGTTCCTAAGTAATTGGGTGAGCCCTCTGGTAAAGTGCCTTACATCATAATTAGGCACTGCATCGCTAGGGAACCGTTTGCTATGAACGCTGCCAGTTCAGTTTTTTCTATACGTCTTTACGCTAAAAAACACCCTAAGTTAAGTATAACCTGCGTCCTTCTGCTACTTAGCTGGCTATCAGTACCAGCCTATGCTCAGGCACTAAGCATGATTAATGGTGATGCGAAAAAAACGCTCTCTATTAACGACTTACGCCAAAAATCTGATATTACCCAGACTGTATTTGACCCTTATCAAGGGCGGGAAGTGGAAATGCGCGGGCTCGAATTTCGTCGTTTTCTCATTGATCAGTTTGGTGACGTACCGCCTGCCTTGCGCTTTACCGCATGGGATGACTACGAAGTGACGTTAGGCGGCTGGCATGACCCTAATTGGTTATTGGTGACTGAAGAGGATGGTAAGCCACTTTCATTGCGTTCACGGGGGCCGCTGCGGCTGGTCGAACAAGCTTACGATGATCAACGTGATGTCGAAAAGCTGCGTGAATTCAACGATTGGATATGGATGATTCGTAGTATCGAGGCTAAGTGGTGACACCTAAAGCACCGACTCCCTTACAGTCGACTCTATCATCCCCCGCTTATTCACCGGTAAAGAGAAAGAAGCGGCGCTATGTGACGTGGTTGTCATTGAGCTTAATGAGCTTTATGGCACTGATGGTAGTGATTGTTTATGAGGCGCGCTGGGTGTACCCAGAAATACAGGCGTACTTTAGCCAAACAGGCAATTTGACTGGACAGCAACTGGCGACTCGCTCCCGAGGATATTTGCAGGGTGCTCAGCAGCAATTGCTTGGTGAACAGCCTTTCGAGGCAGACAGTATTCAAACAATCAGGATAAATCTAGACCTTGCGTATGGATTGTTAGATGTCGAGGTGTATCGCCAAAACTACAGCTGCACCGCCCCCAGCTTGCAGACCATCAATGCGCTTTCAGATCGAATTTACCGAGGAACCGTGACATCGGTTGATGCTGCAAGCGAGCTACTAGAGCCTATCGATTGCTTAACACGCATTGAAATGAGCCAGCTTGATTTGCGTGGAATGGCCATCAATGCGTTTTCTGAAAGTACACGCCGACATAATCAGGTAGTGACCTACTCCAGCATGGTGATTTTTGCACTGGGGCTGCTGTTTTGGGTAATGCATGAGCGTCAATTGAGGCGGGCTGAGCGTGCCACAGAGCAAACCTTGGCCTGGATGGAAAGGGCGATGCGTGATCCATTAACAGGCATAGGTAACCGCAGCGCGCTTCAACAAGAAGTGATGGCTAAAGAAGGAACTTCCCTTGCTTTGATACTGGTCGATATTGACTTTTTTAAGCAGTACAACGATTCCATGGGGCACCCAGAAGGTGATCAGCTATTGCGTTGCCTGGCTAGCCTATTGAAAGACGTGCTTGGTGAGCAGGCGACACTTTATCGATTAGGTGGCGATGAGTTTGCCGCTTTATTGCCTTGCCAGAATGACTCTCTGTTAGGTGACTACTGTGATCGATTGACGTCCGGCTTACGGGGGGCCGATTTACAACACCCTGCGCACCCTGATAACAAAGGGGTAACGCTTAGCATTGGTGCCGTGCGCTTTGATGCAAGGGAAGATGCTTTCCCGCTTGCTTACTCAGAAGCCGATAAAGCGCTTTATCGAGTGAAGAGCGCAGGACGTGATGGTTACGAAGTTTCGTTAAAGGGGTGATGCTGAAAGGCTGGCAGCGGGCACACTTGAACAGGTAATTAGAGTCATCAGTACTCTTCGGTCGAAATATTCAAAAAAGTAAACAATGGGAAAGTGGCGCCCAGGCTATGGTGTCGAGTGCTCGTCAGGGCTAGGATTATTTTAGAAACAGTGTTCGTTAATATCCTTAGCGCATGGAAAGGAGCCTCGTGATGAGTCACGAAACTGATGACTTGCTTAAAAAGCGCCGTTCACGCCGTCAAGTACTTGCCAGCTTAGGGCTTGGAGCCGCTGCGCTCTATGTTGCCCCTACGCTGATGTCTATGGGGCAAGCTGAAGCACATGGGCGCCATCGTTCGCGACCGAGTCGCTCACGTTATTCCCGACCCAGTTATTCTCGACCTAGCTATTCTAGGCCTAGTTATTCTAGGCCTAGTTATTCTCGCCCCCGCTATTCACGCCCGAAGCGGTCACGCCATCACTATTCTCGGCCACAACGCCCCCGCTGGGAGCGCGATGGTGTGATTGAGATTCGAATAAGTCGTCTATTACCTCGCTGGTAAGGTGGTAACGTGATGACCACATCCGTCGTTGTCGACTATGCATTAGAAAATCTTGGCCCTTGCCTGCGTCTAGTCGATGCTCAACACTTGCTACCGGTTATTCATCGGGCTATGCCTGGCTGGCGGCTTATCCCTTGCGAGCCCCAGCAGCAAGCACCAGACATTTGTGTTTGGCGACATCCCGACGGTTTTTGGCAGGAAGCACCTGCGTTACCTGATGGTATGTTATTGGATACGCCGGTAGGCACTGCGTGCAGTGTTATTGCCGATGTGACGGGTGCCTATTTACACGGCCACCCTCAACTCATTGGTATTCACTGCGGGGCTGTGGAGATAAATAACCAGCTGGTTATATTTCCTGATAGTCATCGAGCGGGAAAAAGTACGTTAACAGCTGCGTTTGCTGCGGCTGGTTGCCGAGTGTTCGGTGACGATGTGCTGGCACTGAATAGCAGTGGCGAGGGTATTGCGTTGGGTGTTGCCCCTAGGTTGCGCTTGCCATTGCCTGAAACCCTAGCGCCCGAGTTTCATCAGTTTGTTGCTAACCACCTTGGCCCACATGATGACCGATACGGGTACTTGGCGTTGAGCGATCAGCAGCAGGCACAGCATGGTTCTAAAAGTCCGTTAGGTGGTGTGTTACTGATTGATCGAGATACGACACTTACCGCTCCGCAGCTCGTTCCGCTTCAGCCTGGAGATGGGTTGTGGCAGCTGTTGCAGCAGAATTTTGCAGAGCATGAATCAGACCAAACGCTGATCGAGCGTTTTTTGCCGTTGCTTCAACGTCTGCCCTGTTTTTTGTTGCGGTATCGAGATGCCTATGAAGCAGCTCAATGGTTGACTGCCCAATGGGCAGATACATCCTTACCAGCGAAGAGAATGCACCCAGCTGATTCTGAGGAGCTTACTAGCGCTACCTCTACAGCAGTGGGTAATCAACAGGTCGCACTAGAGGAAAACGATAAGCGCTGTTGGCAGGCCTGCAAAGCGGCGTATGAGTTTCCATTGGGTGATGAGCTTTTTGTCATTGCTAAAGAGGGTGGAGCGATTCATCGTCTAAATGTTACTAGTCGAGCGGTGTGGGCGCTGTTGGAGCACGAAGCTCTGAGTATAGATGAGATTACCGATACATTAGTGGCGTTTTTTGCTGGCGCCAATAGGGAAAGTGTAGAGCGCGATATCTCTCATTTGCTAGGGCAGTTAGTACACGCAGGGCTTGTTCAAACTGTCCCAGGTTAGCGCTGGCCGGCACGTCATGTAATGTTTTAGCGGCGACGCCCATTTTTGAATTTGGCACTGGCAGGCAACTTAACGGATGTTGCCTGCCAGTGCCTCTCGTTGGCCACGACGCGGTTCTAAACAGTGCAGCGTGGCGTGGCCATCAGAAATAATTATGCGCTGATAAGTCCTGCTTTCTGGCGTAGGAAATCAACAATTGTGTCAGCAGGAACCATGGTGGCTTCGCTGTCTCGGCGGCCTTTGTATTCCAGCTCGCCGTTATCCAGACCACGGTCACCAATCACCAAGCGGTGGGGGACGCCCATCAGCTCCAGGTCGGCAAACTTAACACCGGGGCGTGTGTCACGGTCGTCAAGCAGTACGTCTAAGCCCGCCGCTGTTAACGCTTGGTAGAGGCGTTCTGACTCTTCGCGCACACGCTGTGATTTGTGGGCATTCATGGGCACCAGTGCCACCTGGAACGGGGCGATGGCGTTTGGCCAAATAATGCCTGAGTCATCGTGGTTTTGCTCAATGGCGGCAGCAACCACACGGGTAACGCCGATACCATAGCAGCCCATCCACGGATGGCTGGTTTTGCCGTTGTCACCCAGTACCGTCGCGTTCATTGCTTCCGAGTACTTTTGTCCAAGCTGGAAGACGTGGCCCACTTCGATGCCGCGTTTGATAGAGAGCGTGCCTTTACCGTCCGGCGAGGGGTCACCTTCTACGACATTACGAAGGTCGGCGACTTGAGGCAGAGCCGCATCGCGTTCCCAGTTGATGCCGAAGTAGTGCTTGCCATCGACGTTTGCGCCTGCGCCAAAGTCACTCATTAGCGCCACGCTGCGATCAATAATGACCGGCATTTCCAGGCCAACAGGGCCTAGCGACCCAGGACCTGCACCAACGGTTGCACGAATCTCTTCTTCGCTTGCCATAGTTAGCGGAGCCGCTACCTGGGGCAGGTTTTCGGCTTTGACTTCGTTGAGCTCATGGTCCCCACGAATTAGCAGGGCAATTAAGCCACCTTCGGCGGCATGCACCATCAATGTCTTGATGGTCTTCTCGATGGACAGGCCATGCTGCTCTACCAGGGCGGCAATCGTCTTAGCGTCTGGCGTATCAACCAGGCGCATCTCTTCGCTGGGGGCTGCGCGCTCGGCGTTGCTGCCGAGTGGTGCGGGCAGCGCCTCAGCTTTTTCCATATTAGCGGCGTAATCGGATGCGTTGGAGAACACGATGTCGTCTTCACCCGAGTCGGCTAGCACGTGAAACTCGTGTGAGCCAGTGCCGCCAATTGAACCGTTATCGGCAATGACAGGGCGGAAGTCGAGACCCAGGCGAGTAAAGATGCGTGAATAGGCATCATACATGGTCTGGTAGGTGTCTTTGAGAGAAGCTTCGTCCAAGTGGAAGGAGTAGGCATCTTTCATAATGAACTCGCGAGAGCGCATCACACCGAAGCGAGGGCGAATTTCATCACGGAATTTTGTCTGGATTTGGTAGAAGTTAACCGGCAACTGCTTGTAGCTGGCAATCTCTTTACGTACCAGGTCGGTAATTACTTCTTCATGGGTAGGACCTACGCAATAATCCCGCTCGTGGCGGTCTTTCAGGCGCAGAAGCTCTGGGCCGTACTGCTCCCAGCGGCCAGACTCTTGCCACAGGTCGGCAGGCTGTACCGCTGGCATTAGCACTTCCTGAGCGCCTGCGCGGTTCATTTCTTCGCGTACAATGGTTTCTACTTTGCGCAGGGTGCGCAGACCAAGAGGCAGCCACGTATACAGGCCGGAAGTGAGACGACGTATCATACCGGCGCGCAGCATTAACTGGTGGCTGATGACTTCAGCGTCGGCCGGGGTCTCTTTCAATGTCGCAATTAATAATTGGCTGGCGCGCATGGGCGTGAGTATTCCTTGGTTGTAGGAGAATGCTGAATCGTTAAGTAGTCGAGTGCTTAATCTTGCGTTTAATATGGCATTGTACGGCTAAGCGAGTAAGGCGGCAAAATACCACGTTAGCAGTTTGGAGTGTCCAGGCGTTTAAGTGTGTTAAACTTGTCAAGTTTTGTGGCTCGATAGCAGCAGTTAAAAACAAAAGTATCACTTTCTGTCGCTATCGGTACGTTAAGATTTTGAGGGAACCTTCATGCAACAAGCAGTGCGCCGTTGGTTAACGGGGGCCGTTGTAGGTGTCTCCATTGTGGCATTAAGTGGTTGCGGGACGATTTTTTATCCCGAGCGAAAAGGTCAAATGAGCGGTAGCGTAGATCCCGTTGTGGCTATCGCCAATAGTGTAGGGTTGCTGTTCTTTATTGTGCCGGGCGTTATTGCCTATGCCGTGGATTTTTCTAATGGCACGATTTATTTACCCAGCACGAGCAGCGCATCGGTAGATGTCCACCGCTTAGACGATGCCATGGATGTTGCCGCGTTGGAAAAGCTGCTTTCTGATAAAGCAGGCCAGCCGGTGAGCTTAGAACATGAGCTGATGGTAATCGAAGAAATGGATAGCCTGGATGAAGCGCTGGCGATGGTGCGTATGTCGGGTGTGCTGGATGAAGAGCGCCTAGGCACTATGTAACAGGCACTATGTAACATATGTATATGTAACTATGTAATAGCGGTGAATATAGTGCTGGCACCAGAAAAATGCCCCCTGCAGCTTTGCTGCAGGGGGCGTAATAGCTGGTTGTTATCTATTACGATTAAATCTGAGTACGATTAAACCTGCTACAAGCCCCCAGAAAGCGCCGCCAATCCCCAGTAGGCTGATGCCTGAGCCAGTTAGCAAAAATGTGACAATGGCTGCATCTCGATGCTCACTTTTTTCAAATGCGCTCGCCAATCCGCTACTGAGAGTTCCCAACAGGGCAATGCCCGCCAGTGCCATCACTAGCGTGGTGGGAAGTGCATTAAATACGCCAGTCACAGTGGCGCCAAACATCCCCATGACAATGTAGAAAACGCCAGCAGCAACACCGGCGGTATAACGCCTGTGTGGATTGGCGTGGGCGTCTGGCCCCATGCACACGGCTGCGCTGATGGCCGCCATATTGAGTGCATAACCACCGAACGGGGCAAGCAGTAACGTCGTAGCGCCGGTCCAGCTAATTAGTGGCGAACTATTCGGTCGGTAGCCCGCTGCCCGCAATACGGCCACGCCAGGTAAATTTTGGGTGGCCATGGTAATGACAAACAACGGTATGCCGATGCTAATCAGCGTGGTCAGGGAAAAGGCCGGTGCAGTGAATACTGGCACTGTGGGTGTTAATGGCACTCCCTGGACATTTAGCTGCCCCTGCCATATTGCGACGACAATGCCTGTCAGCAGCACGCCGGGTACGGCCAGCGTTGGCCAGAGGCGTCGGCCAGCCACCCAGGCTGCCAGCATGGTCAGCGGCAATAGCCACTGGTTTTCCATTTCGCTAAACAGTGCTAGGCCAAAGCGTAGCAAAATGCCCGCCAATAAAGCGGAGGCAATTGCGCTTGGGATATAACGCATCAAGCGTTCGAATAGTCCCGTTACGCCACACAGTGTCATCAATAGTGCGGAAAACAGAAAAGCACCAATGGCTTCTTCAATGGGAATACCAGGGAGGTTAGTCGCCAGGAACGCCGCCCCAGGAGTAGACCATGCCGTGAGTAGGGGCATTCGATAGCGTAACGATAGCCCTAATGAGGTGATGCCCATGCCAATTCCAAGTGCCCATAGCCAGGAGCTGATTTGAGCAGTGCTAGCTCCAGCGGCCGCGGCCGCTTGGAAGATGATGGCGGCTGAGCTGGTGTAGCCAATCGTGACGGCCACAAAACCGGCAGTCACGGTCGAGACGCTGATGTCTTGCCAGAAGTTAGTTTTGCTCGTGTCGTTGGAATGCAGTGTTTGTGGCGCTTCCATGGGATTACCTCGCTAGCGCTTTTGTGCGCTATAGCGCACGGATGCGGAAGGCTAACATCGTGCGCAATAACGCACAAGCTTTGTGTGCCCCGTGTGCATTGCCGAGGGAATCGGTAAACTATCTGGGTGAATACCTAGGAGAGCCACATGGCAAGTGAGCCACACACCATTGCTGAACATATAGCGGGAACTGTTAAAAAGCTGCGCAAAGATCGCAGTTGGAGCCTTGACCGCGCTGCTGGTGAAACAGGGGTGAGTAAAGCCATGCTGGGACAGATAGAGCGCGGCGAGTCTAGTCCAACGATATCGACGCTATGGAAAATTGCTAGCGGCTTTCGGGTGTCTTTTTCAACCTTGTTTGATGGTGATAAGCCTGGGCTAGGAGAGCTACATCGGTACGGGTGGGAGTCAGTGTGGGGCGATGATAGCGCTGGCATGCAGGCGAGATTGCTATTCCCGTACGATCCGCTGCTGGGCTTTGAAATGTTTATGATTGAACTGGCGCCTGGCGCAATAAGTGAATCTTCTGCACATGCCAGCGGGGTGGTGGAGCATATTGTTGTAGTAGAGGGTGAGATGGAGTTGCGTATTGATGAGCGTTGGCAAACGCTGCGAGAAGGCGAGGGGCTGCGCTTTTTTGCCGACAGACCCCACGCCATGCGCAATAGCGCTGATACACGGCTAAGGTTTCATGACGTGATTCACTATTTGCCAGGGGCGGCTTCCGGCACCTGAGCGCCGGGGACTTGAGAGCGTAACCAGTTGAGCTCATCGGCCCAAATGGTGGGGTCGATGGTTTCCAAAATCATTGGAATACCGTGAATACGATGATCCTGCATAATTGTCGTAAACGCATCTAACCCAATATTGCCTTTGCCTAAGCTGTGGTGTCGGTCAACGCGACTGGCGAAGGCGCTCTTGGCATCGTTCAGGTGCATGCCGCGCAAATACTCAAACCCAACGACTTGGCCTAGCTCGTCGAGCGTGGCTTCGGTGGCTTCAGTGGTGCGTAAATCATATCCAGCGGCGAAGGCGTGGCAAGTATCAATACAAACCCCAACACGGGATTTATCGTCAACGTGAGCAATGATTTCTGCTAGGTGCTCAAAACGCCAGCCTAGGTTGGTTCCTTGGCCAGCGGTGTTTTCGATGACGGCTGTGACTCCTTTTGTATGTCCCAAGGCTTCGTTAATGGAGTCAGCGATGCGTTTGAGACACTCAGTTTCGCTGATTTTGTTCAGATGGCTGCCAGGGTGGAAGTTCAGCAGTGTGAGGCCTAGCTGTTCGCAGCGTTGCATTTCATCTAAAAATGCCGCGCGGGATTTTTCAAGCCCAGCGGCCTCTGGATGGCCTAAGTTAATCAAGTAGCTGTCGTGGGGCAAAATCTGCTCAGGGCTGAAACCGTGGGTTTGGCAGGCCTGTTTAAACGCGGCAATGGCGTCATCGGTTAACGGTTTGCCTTTCCATTGACGCTGGTTTTTAGTGAAAAGTGCAAAGCCATTCGCGCCAATTTCTACCGCGCGTAACACAGCTTGGTCAGCGCCACCTGCTGCGCTTACATGAGCACCGAGATAGTGCATGGTATTCCTTAGATATTATGTAGAGGATAGGTGAATTTAACCGTGGGGGTGTCGATTATTCAAATAGCGTTGGAAGACTTCAGGTTCATCGGTAATCGCGCTGGCTATTCCCCAACTCCAGCGGCTTTCGAACGCACTTGGATCGTTGGCGGTGTAGCATAGAATTTCATAACCATCACGGCGCATGGCTGCAGCCTGGGTGTGTTTTAAGCGCGGCCAGTGAGGGTGAATGCTAAAGGCATCGATGGCCTCGCATTGGTCACGCCAGGTAGGCGGTGCGCTGCCAAAAAGTACGCCTAGCGCGAGTGCTTCTTTTGGCGCAGTGTGGCGACATCGAGCCAGCGCGCTGGCGTCAAACGATGACACGATCAGCCGTTCGGGGGGCAGTGCTGCTAATACGATTGGCAGCACGGTATCGACCAAAGCGATGGGGTCGCGGCCTTTGTTGACTTTGATCTCTAAATTTACTCCCATACCTAGCTCGTTCAATAGCGTCAACATGGCCTCAAGACTGGCCATTTTTTCACCTGCAAACGAATCGCCAAACCAACTGCCAACATCCAGTTTCTGAGCTTGCTGCCACGTCAGGCTGGCTAGTTCGCCACGTCCATCTGAGCATCGATTGATATCGCTATCGTGCCAAATAACCGGCGTGCCATCGCCAAGGAGTTGCACATCCAGTTCAACCCAATCAGTGCCTGCTTGATGGGCGGCGCGCACTGCCGTTAAGGTGTTTTCAGGGGCTGCGGCAGAGTAACCGCGATGGGCAATAAGTGCCGGTAACGAGATTGCTGGATGCGTCATAGCCCGTCCGTTAGTGAGTAAACGATAAGCGTTGTAGCCAACATTTTAGCTAGCTTAGCATGAGTGCATGACAGCAGTGTGTCGAACACTGGAGTGGCCAAACGCTCTAATGGCTTGATTTAAGGTGCGCAACGCGGTTGGATAGCTGGATAAGCTATTTTCAATAATTAACAATAGGAGGCCGTTTTAATGTCCAAGCGTATTCAGTTTTCTAAAACCGGTGGTTCGGACGTGCTGGAATGGGTCGATGTCGAGCCTAAAGCACCCAGTGCAGGCGAAGTGCGCATTGCTAATAAAGCTGTGGGCCTTAATTTCATTGACATTTATTTTCGAACGGGGCTCTATCCCGCGCCTTCAATGCCCTCTGGCCTGGGCACGGAGGGCGCTGGTGTTGTTGAATCCGTAGGAGAGGGTGTTACCCACCTAAAAGAGGGCGACCGCGTTGCCTACGCACAAGCGCCTTTAGGTGCTTACGCTGAGCTGCATACGCTATCGGCAGATAAAGTCGTCAAACTACCCGACTTTATCGACTTTGAGACTGCCGCTGCCAGCATGCTGAAAGGATTAACGGTGCAGTACCTGCTGCGCCAAACCTATGCGCTTAAAGGCGGTGAAACCATCCTGTTTCACGCGGCCGCCGGGGGCGTCGGTTCAATTGCCTGCCAGTGGGCCAAGGCGCTGGGTGTTAAGTTAATTGGTACCGTTAGCTCAAAGGAGAAAGCTGACCTTGCTATGGCCAACGGCGCGTGGGCGACAATCAATTACAGTGAAGAGAATGTCGTCGAACGGGTGCGCGAACTAACCAATGGCGAAATGTGTGACGTGGTTTATGACTCCGTGGGTAAAGATACCTGGGAAATGTCGCTGGACTGCCTAAAGCCACGTTCGTTGATGGTGAGTTTTGGTAACGCTTCCGGCCCGGTAGACGGGGTGAATATTGGCATCTTGAATCAGAAAGGCGCGCTGTTTGTAACGCGCCCAAGCCTAAACGGCTACGCTGACACCCGTGAGCGTCTTGAAATGATGTGCGACGATTTTTTTGCCATGATCGAAAGTGGCAACGTGCGTATTGATGTCGCCAATCGCTATCCGCTCCAGGACGTAGGCAAAGCGCAGGATGCTTTACAGGGCCGTAAAACCACTGGCTCGACTATTCTGCTGCCTTAGCCCGAATGACGGTGGAGCGAAAGCGGCGGTGGCTCAGTCGCTACCTAAACGTGTCTTTGATGGCGTTAAAACCTGGCCTTGCCAGGTTTTTTTGCTGTTGCCCACCCCTGTTGTCGTGCTGTTTTCCTGGGGCTATACGGTCGTATAGTCATCGTCTACCGTATTGCAAGGTAATTGGTGAATTCGTCGAGCGTCCCAGCATATGGATGTGAACATTGGGAGAGGGACATCGTATGAACATTGAAAGCATTGGACTTGCCCCTAGTACGCTTGTCTTTATCGTTTTAGGGATAACGCTTGCCGCTTTTATGTGGGGGCGGTTTCGCTACGACTTAGTCGCACTGGCGGCGTTGCTGGGCTCGGTAATGCTTGGGTTGGTACCCGCTGATCAGGCTTTTATGGGGTTTGGGCATCCAGCGGTGATTACGGTGGCGGCGGTATTGGTACTTAGCCGTGGGTTTGAGCGCTCTGGTGTGGTCGATATTATCGCCAACCAAGTGTTGAAAGTAGGCGAACGACTGCTACTGCAGCTGTTGGTGTTGGTCGGTACAGTGGTGGTGCTGTCTGGGGTGATGAATAACGTAGGGGCACTGGCGTTGCTGTTGCCCGTGGCGATGCGGCTTGCTCGTGAACATAATACATCGCCCTCACTGCTATTAATGCCGCTGGCGTTTGGTTCGCTGCTAGGCGGTCTAACCACATTAATTGGCACACCGCCCAATATTATTATTTCCGCTTATCGAGGGAGCGTCACCGGTGAAACGTTTGGCATGTTTAGCTATACGCCCGTTGGTGCTTTAGTCGCGATAGTCGGGTTGTTGTTTATTGTGCTGATTGGCTGGCGCTTGACACCGAAACGTAGCGGTCAAGCCTCTACCGATGAGATGTTTGATACGGCGAATTATTTGGTCGAACTTAAGGTGTCAGGTGATTCCAAAGCCTGTGGGTTAACGCTCCATCAGCTTTACGACGAACTAGAAGAGACTATTCCTATCTTGGCGGTAGTGCGTGACGATAATCGCCGTGCAGGCTATTCATTTTATGGAGTGCTGCAAGAGGGCGATATCCTACTACTGGAAGCAGGCCCAGATGAGTTGAAGTCGCTGGAAGACAAGGTGGGGTTGAGCGCCATTGCCGATCCAAAGGAGCCAAGTGACAGTAGTTCCGTTGATGCTGAGAAGGAAGAGGACGCGTCCAATAAAGAGTCTCCCCAACCGGTGGATACTGAAGGTTTGCAGCTAATTGAAGCGGTGGTGCGTAACGATTCAATCATGGTCAATCGCAGTGTTCGTCAACTGAGGCTAAATCAGCAGTTTGGCTTGCACTTAGTGGCAGTCGCGCGTGACGGCGGACGTTTAAAACAGCGCTTGCGGGATATTCGCTTTCAAACCGGCGACGTACTGCTGTTACAAGGCAGTGAAAATGAAATTGCAGATAGCTTATCAACCTTGGGGTGTTTGCCGCTCGCTAACCGCGAGTTGCACCTAGGTCAGCCCCGAAAACTGGCGATGTCGATCGGTATTTTTGCGTTAGCAATTTTGGCAATGCTATTTGACTTGCTGCCAGCCGCTGTTGCTATGAGCACTGCTGCGTTAGTGTCGTTGCTTATTGGGGTACTGCCTCTTCGAGAAGGCTACCAGGCAATTGATGGTCCTGTCATTGTGTTACTAGCCGCCATGCTGCCCGTTGGGGAGGCGCTTGAAACCAGCGGCGGAGCCGATATTATTGCCGATGCGCTGCTTCGGTTTGGTGTTGAGTGGCCCATTATTGTTTCATTAGTGGGACTGTTTGCGCTTTCCATGCTGCTCTCCAATGTGGTCAATAACGCCGCCGCCGCCCTATTGATGGCCCCTATTGCGGCCAGTCTTGCCAGTGGTTTTGAGGTATCGTTAGACCCCTTTTTGATGGTCGTGGCTGTTAGTGCATCTTGTGCGTTTTTAACGCCGATTGGTCATCAGTCGAACACACTAGTACTTGGCCCTGGGGGCTATCGGTTTGGCGACTATTGGAAGCTTGGCCTTCCGCTTTCATTAGTGGTGATGATCGTGGCTATACCGGCCATCCTATGGGCTTGGCCGTTGTAATCGCGGCCATCAATAATTGGTTTATGGTGAGAGGGCATGACTGCTTTCATGTTCGCATTATTGGAATTCGAAAATTTTGCTACTCTATAGCACTTAGAGATCAATAAATAACGAACAGGCTAGGCTTATGAACCAACAGTTTCGCCAGGATGCCATTGTCGAGCTGGTCCGCCAGCACGGCTATATGAGCATTGAGCAACTGACCGATCACTTTGCGGTAACACCACAAACCATTCGGCGTGATTTAAACACTTTAGCCAATGAGGGACGAGTGCGTCGGGTACACGGTGGTGTTGGCGTAGAGTCGAGCACCGTTAATACTGCTTACAGTACGCGTAAAACACTGCATTTAGACGAAAAAGAGCGTATTGCACGCTGCTTGGCGCAGCATATTCCCCACCACTCATCGTTATTTATTAATATAGGCACTAGCAATGAAATGATCGCCCAGGCGTTACTTGAGCATCAAGGCCTGGAAATTATCACCAACAACCTGAACGTTGCGGCTATTCTTCAACATAAAGAAGATTTCACTGTGATTATTGCTGGTGGGCAGGTGCGCTCGCGTGATGGCGGTATTATCGGTGAAGCGACCATTGATTTTATCAATCAATTTAAAGTGGATTACGGGATCATTGGCATTAGTGGTATTGATGAAGATGGCTCGTTACTCGAATTTGATTACCAAGAAGTACGTGTTGCCCAGGCCATCATTGCTAACTCGCGGCGCATCTACCTAGCAGCCGACTACTCTAAGTTTCACCGCAATCCAGTCGTCCGTCAGGGTAATATCTCGCAGCTCGACGCTCTGTTTACCGATCGCAAGCCGCCTGAGCCTATTCAACAGCTGTTGAATCAGCATGGAGTAGCGCTGCATATTGCCTAACTCACACGCCTCATTTATACCCCTAACAAACGTTGACATGCCGCAGGGAGTGATGCTCGGTAAAGTTAAGTGGTTTCATACTTGAGCATTTAAGAAGGCTGGAGTAGCCTTGGATGATAATAAAGCGAATCAAAACATACAAAATCGAAAGACCCTACAACAAAGTGAACATGATATGTCCTCCTTTATTCTCGCCATCGATCAAGGTACGACCAGCTCACGCGCCATTTTATTTGACCGTCAGGGCCAAATAGCCGCGGTTGCTCAACAGGAATTTCCACAGCATTTTCCTCAAGATGGGTGGATTGAGCATGACCCTGAAGATATTTGGGACTCGGTCATTGCTACCTGTCGCGAGGTGTTGGTAAAAGCCAACATCTCGCCAACACAGATTGATGGTATTGGCATTACTAACCAACGTGAAACCACGGTGGTATGGGATCGAGAAAGCGGCAAGCCGCTTTATAACGCTATCGTTTGGCAAGACCGTCGTACATCAGACCTCTGTGAGACCCTGCGAGACAAAGGCCATACAGACGCCGTGCAGTCCAAAACAGGATTACTCATTGATCCCTATTTTTCTGCCACTAAGCTTGCTTGGATCTTAGATAACGTCGAGGGTGCTCGCGGTCGAGCCCAGCAAGGTGAGTTATTATTTGGCACTATCGATAGCTTCTTGATTTGGCGGCTAACCGGCGGCAAGCAGCATGTTACCGATGCCACCAATGCCTCGCGTACAGCAATTTTTAACATTCATAATCAAACGTGGGACGACGATCTTCTCGCGTTGTTTAATGTTCCCGCCAACATGCTGCCTGAAGTAAAAGATTCCAGTGATGATTTTGGGGTTACCGACGATCATTGGCTAGGTGTGCCGATACCCATTGCTGGTGTAGCGGGGGATCAACAGGCTGCATTGGTAGGGCAGGCTTGCTTCCAGCCAGGTATGGGGAAAAGCACTTACGGCACCGGTTGCTTTATGATTGTGAACACAGGGGATACTGCCTCGGTATCACAGAATCGATTGCTGACGACCATTGGCTACCGAATTAATGGCAAGCCGACCTACGCAATGGAGGGCAGTATTTTCGTGGCAGGCGCCACTGTGCAGTGGCTGCGAGACGGTTTAAATTTATTTGCTGATGCCTCTGAGACAGAAGCATTAGCCAAAGAGACTCGTAGTGGCCACAGCGTCTACTTGGTGCCAGCGTTTACAGGTTTGGGGGCACCGCATTGGGATCCTAAGGCGAGAGGGGCAATCTTTGGCCTAACACGCGACACGGGGATTGCTGAAATTGTGGCGGCGGGACTCCAGGCGGTGTGTTACCAAACCCGCGACCTGCAGCACTGCATGAATGATGACATGGAAGCCTCGCCGGGCAACTTACGGGTAGATGGTGGCATGGTAAAGAACAGCTGGGTAATGCAGTTCTTAGCCGATATGCTTAATGTTCAGGTAGATAGGCCCACGATTCTTGAAACCACTGCTCTGGGCGCTGCGTATTTGGCTGGCCTGCGTTTAGGATGGTATGACACGCTTGAAGAGATTGAGCAGCTATGGCGCTGCGAAAAAAGCTTTACGCCTAAAATGGAAGAAGCGACGCGTGAGCAGTTATATCAGGGGTGGTTAGATGCGGTAGCCCGAGTGCGCTCTAGCTAAGTGCCTTAACACAACTAATCGGGCACTGAGCATAGGTAACCACTGATTCGATAGGATCTCAGTGCTCGTCAACGTATACATAAGCACTTAATAGCAATCAGCTTCTATGTAAAAAGCCGCTATCTTTAATAGCGGCTTTTGTGTGTTTCTGTCATGTATCGTTAGCGATGGGCTAGACGTCAGTTAATCGACTTCGGCTGGCGCTACGTAGGGTCGAGAGGTATCTCGGTTTTCGGCAAAGTACGTCGCAAAACGCTCTTCTGCTTGGTCTCCAAACAGCACACGGCAAGCTTCTTTAAGCCCCTTAGAGTGGCGCAACTGCTCATGGTGAACAACGAGCGAGACTTTGGCTCTTCGGCGCAAGAAATCTTCCAGCTGGGTAATCATTTCATGATCCCGAGCATGCTCTAGTTCGCAGCGAATATATTCGGTGCCTTCAATGAGAATATCGGCCTCTGTAGGGTCTTGGCGGATTTTTTCTAGCATTTGTATGGCCTGCTCTGCATAGCGACGCCATAATCGCGAGGATAAAGGCTCGGTGGATGTTGGTGCGGTCATCGCATCTAGGTTCATCCGTTTGGCCTGATCCATAAACTGCTGTTTGACTGGCTCGGGCGGTTCGCCGTACCAGCGATAGTTAATATCACTGAGGTTAACGCCTAGTCGAACCACTTCTTCTGCAATCTCATCTCCAACATTCAAACAGTCAGTTAATTTTCCGCCAAAAATACTGATATGAGCACTGTCAGTATTGGTATCAATGACATGTTTACGGGACAGCTGAAGAAAATCACGATCGCTGCCTTGATCCGCTTTAATGGCAAGAGGGCGAACGCCACAGCGTGTTGAAATAATATCGTCTTGGGTCAGCGGCTTATCTAACGTTAGGCGCTTATTGATATTTTCCAAGACAAAATCAATATCCTCAGCAGTGACATCGACTTCAGGATGCTCCATGTGAGTATCGGTGGTGCCAATACAAGTGCGATTACCCATCGGGATAACAAAAAACAGCCGTCCATCGTCAGCAAAGAACGCAAGCACTCGTTTCGTTTTTGTTAGTTGTGGGACTATTAGGTGAATGCCTTTTGAATAAAGATGCTGATGGGTGGTTTTCTCACCAGTGAGGGCGTTGTGTTGATCTACCCAGGGGCCAGCAGCATTGATTAGTACTTTTGAACGAATGCTGAAGGTGTTGCCATCCATCACGTTACGAACTTGCGTTACCCATCTGTCGCCTTCGCGCTCTGCGCCAAGTGACTCGACGTAATTGGTAGCCACCGCTCCATAATTGAGTGCATGACGTACGAAATTGAAGACAAAACGAGCATCGTTATCGTGCAAGTAGGCATCGGAGTATTCGAAACCTCCTACCGAACCGTCAACATCAATAATGGGTTCTTCTTGCTTGATTTTTTTTGGGGAAAGTAGCCGAGGAAGCTTGGTGAAGCCGTTGCCCATCAGCCAGTAAAGCCAAGTGCCCGCCCATAAATAGCGCGGCGAGTGACGGAAACCTTTAGTAATCGTTGTCAGGAAACGAATTTCCTGAACGGTGGAAGGGTAACTTTTAATCAAGTGATTACGGCTTTTGCACAGCTTTCTAACGAGTGCAAAATCCTTGCTCTCCATATATTTAATGCCTCCCCAAACTAAGTTGGAAGAGTGCATGCTGGTACTGCCAGCAAAGTCGCCACGGTCTATAAGGGCAACTTTCGCCCCTTTACCGGCCAGTGCGGCTGCGGTTGCTGCACCATTGATGCCGCCACCGATTATCAGTGCGTCAAATTCATCAGTGTGCAATTTCTCGATATTACGGTTACGCAGTTTCATAGCGGTTCCAATTAACAAAGAAAAAGCCCCGTTTTAGATAGCGGTCTCAACACCACAACAAAGCATACAAGCCTGTATAGACCGGCAAGCTTTGCGGTTATCTGCTTGCCGCTGATGAAACCCGATTTTTCAAGCCTGGAAAGGGCGGGTTATGACCCGCCCTGCAAGGATTAGCGGGTACCCGCTGCCATCCAGGCTTCCATCATTTCATCGTAAGGAACGGTTGTTCCTTGTGGCATCTCATCATCAAGCTTGGCTTTTGGTGAGCCTTCTTGATCAAGCCAGTATTGCGGGTCGCGCTCTTCGTTCAGCACTGGGGCATAGCTGTCGAAGACATTAGCGCGAGCAAGCCGGCTCATGGTGCTGTCCATGGCGGCTGCTAGGTTGTCGAGACCTTCTTGTGGTGAAACTTCACCGCTCATGACAGGGGCCAAATTCTGCCACCACAGCGGTGCCATGCGCGGGTAGTCAGGTACGTTGGTACCGGTAGGTGTCCAATTGGACTCGTTAGGGCTACGGTAGAACTCCACAAGGCCACCGAGTTTGGGGGCCATCTCGGTCATCTGATCGGAGAAAATGTCAGATTCACGGATCGGCGTTAGGCCGTGCATTAGTTTCTCAAGCGATACCGACTTGGAGACAGTAAACTGACCGAACAGCCAAGCCGCCGTACGGCGATCTTCAGGGGTTGAGTCAAAGAAGGTCCAGGAGCCTACATCTTGATAGCCTACTTTCATGCCTTCTTCCCAATAAGGGCCGGTGGGAGAAGGTGCCATGCGCCAAAGTGGGTTGCCTTCATCGTCGGTGACCGCTACATCAGGATCGGTCATATCCGCAGTGAAGGCGGTATACCAGAAAATTTGCTGTGCAATATGACCTTGTGCAGGTACTGGACCTGCTTCACCAAAGGTCATTCCCTGCGCTTCTTCAGGGGCGTAGTTATTGAGCCAATCAACGGCTTTTTGCATGGCAAAGACAGAGGCCGGCGCGTTAGTGCCTCCGCCACGAGTTACGCTGGCACCTACCGGCTGGCTATCTTCGTTGACACGAATACCCCAGTCATCTACTGGATTGCCAAAGGGTACGCCAGGGCTACCCATGCCAGCCATGGAGAGCCAGGAGTCATGGAAACGCCAGCCTAGGGATGGGTCACGGCGGCCGTAATCCATGTGGCCATACACCCTGGTGCCATCAATTTCCCCGACATGTTCAGTAAAGAACTCGGCAATATCTTCATAGGCTGTCCAGTTGGTGGGAACACCCAAGTCATAGCCGTAAATATCGTGGAACTGCTCTTGTAAGTCTTCACGCTGGAACCAGTCATAGCGGAACCAATACAGGTTCGCGAATTGCTGTGCTGGTAATTGATAGATGCTGCCATCGGGCCCTGTGGTGTATTGGATGCCGATAAAGTCATCCAGATCCAGGGTAGGTGAGGTGAAATCTGCCCACTCGTTCTCCATCGCTTCAGAAAGGTTGATGGTGGTGCCGTAGCGAATATGTGTACCAATCGCATCAGAGTCGTTGATAAAGCCGTCGTAGATACTGTTACCAGACTGCATCTGGTTCTGCATCGTATCGACCAAGTCGCCTTCGTTAATGATGTTGTGGGTGACTTCGATGCCGGTAAGTTCTGTAAAGGCTTTGGCTAATACGTCACGCTCGTACTCGTGGGTCGCAAGTCCCTCAGCTACTGTCTGGATGCTCATTCCGCGTAGAGGCTCCGCGGCCTGTGCAAACCACAAAAGTTCTTCGATTTGTTCTTCACGGCTAAGCGTTGAGTTTTGGAAATGCTCATCGACTAAGCGCTCGGCGACCGCTCGCGCATCGTGATCGTCTGCAAGCAGTGAGCCTGATGCAAGCATAAGACTCGCCGCGAGGGTAGTGAGTTTAAATTTGTTATTACGCATGTTGACCTCGTTTTATTGTGCTCTTCCCTGAAGTATGGGCGTCCTTGATACTGCCGTACTTAACGCTAAGGCTAGTTCTGCCAGGGGGAGCCCTGGCGTTGCTGAAGGCTAACCCCAGCGCATTAACACCAGCAGCCATACTGCTGATAGTGCTAGTGCAATCCAGATCGAGAAGGTGGTGAAACCTATGAACCCCAAGTGAATAAACGCAGCCGATAGCAGACCGATGAATAGCCGGTCACCACGGGTAGTGCTAATGGGCAAAAAGCCTTTGCGTTCTACTGTGGGGGATAGAATTTCCCAAAGCGTCATGCCAGCCAGCATGGCGGCTATCGATGAAAAGAAAATGGCTGTTGGGGTTGTCCATACCATCCAAGACATGGTGGCGGCTCCTTAGGTACGGCCTAGGGCAAAGCCCTTGGCGATATGGTTGCGAACGAAATAGACCACCAAAATGCCAGGGACTATGGTCAGTACGCCTGCGGCGGCCAGCGTTCCCCAGTCAATACCTGATGCCGTTGATGTGCGCGTCATAATCATGCCGATCGGCTGGGCGTTTGTAGATGTCAGTGTGCGTGCCAGTAGTAACTCAACCCACGAGAACATGAATAAGAAGAACAGTACGACGCCGATGCCAGAGCTAATCATGGGAATGAAGATCTTGACGAAGAACTTCGGGAAGCTATAGCCATCGATATAGGCGGTTTCGTCGATCTCCTTGGGCACGCTACTCATAAAGCCTTCTAAGATCCAAATGGCCAGCGGAATATTAAAGAGGCAGTGCGCTAAGGCGACGGCAATATGCTTATCAAACAGTCCCACCGAGTAGTAGAGCTGGAAGTAGGGCAGCAGGAAGACCGCAGGCGGTGCCATCAAGTTGGTCAGTAGCCAAAAGAAAAGGTGCTTGTCACCAATGAACTTGTAGCGACTGAAGGCATAGGCGGCAGGTAGCGCCACGAGCATGGTGATTACCATATTCATTGATACGTACAGCAGTGAATTAACGTATCCCATGTACCAGCTGGAGTTCGTTAAAATTCTGGTGTAGTTATCAAACGTTATGTTCTGCGGCCATAGCGTCATGGAGCCGAGAATTTCACTATTGGTTTGCAGCGACATATTGATTAGCCAATAAATTGGCAGAATCATTAAGAACAAATATAAGCCGAGCAGCAGTCTAGAACGCAGCCGACTACGAGCGTCACGCTTACGGCGCTTGGCCGACACTTCCTTGCTGAAAATAGTGTTGTATTTTTCACCCTGCTGGGTGTTTTCTAAATGGTACATATCATGCTCCCCCTTGCGGGTTCTTATCTTTTTGCATGTGCATGATGGTGGTGTAGAAGATCCAGCTCACCAGCAAAATGACCAGGAAGTAGATAAGTGAAAACGCGGCTGAAGGCCCTAGATCCTGTTGGCCAATGGCCATCGTTGCCAGGGATTGGCTCAGGAAGGTAGTGGAACTGCCAGGGCCGCCACCGGTTAACACAAAGGGTTCCGCATAGATCATGAACGAGTGCATAAAGCGTAACAGCACAGCGATGACCAGTACGTTGGTGAGTTTTGGTAACTGGATATAGCGAAAAACGGCCCATTTGGAAGCACGGTCAATCCGTGCTGCTTGATAATAGGCTTCGGGAATAGAGCGAAGGCCGCTGTAGCAAAGCATTGCCACCAAAGGTGTCCAGTGCCAAACGTCCATCAAGATAATCGTCGCCCAAGCATCGCCAGCGTTGCGGGTGATGTTGTAATTAATGCCCAGCTCGCGCAGTCCCCAGCCCATGAGTCCGATGTCGCCACGGGTGAAAATTTGCCAGATGCTACCCACGACGTTCCAGGGAATCAAAAGCGGTAGCGTGATTAAAATCAGCACGGCAGATGCTTGCCAGCCCCGTTTGGGCATAATAAGCGCGATACCGATGCCCAATGGTATCTGAATCGCCAAAATGGTCAGTGAGAATATCATTTGGCGCAGAAACGCTGCTTGCAAAGCAGAGTCATTGAGCATGGTTTGGAACCACTCTGTGCCCGTAAAAAAACGAGCATGGGGGCCTAGTACGTCTTGAACGGAGTAGTTAACCACCGTCATTAATGGAATGATGGCGGAAAATGCCACCAGAATTAGCATAGGGAGTACCAGCCACCATGCTCGATTATTTTGCACCTTGTTGTTATTCATGGCCGATCTCCACCAGATATTCGTCGATATAGAGGCCAATATGCCGATCGGAAAACTCGGCGAATGCGGGTTCGTTAATCGCTGAATGCCCTTCTGGGAGCCGTGCCTTGAACAGCTGGCCGTTTAGCTTGAAGCTGAGCAGCGAATAGGTGCCAAGATCTTGTAGGTTCTCGACATGAATGGGCACCGTGTTTGGCGTTGGCGAATTGGCAACGCTGATAAATTCAGGACGGATACCCAGCTTGATATTGCTAGAAGACGCTGTTGCAACGAGCTGTGTTAGTTGGCTATTCACAGGCAGCGGCTGGTCACCAAACATGACCTTGCCATTTTGATGTGTGACGTCCATAAAATTCATGCCTGGACTGCCAATAAAATAGCCAACGAACGTATGAGCAGGCTTTTCAAACAGCTCCCGTGGCGTGCCGAACTGAACCACTTGACCGCCATACATCACTGCAATTTTGTCCGCAAAGGTCGATGCTTCTAACTGATCATGAGTCACGTAGATCATGGTGATATTAAATCGCTCATGGATCTCTTTGAGCTTGCGGCGCAGTTTCCACTTTAATTGTGGGTCGATGACGGTCAGGGGTTCATCGAACAAAATGGCTGAGACGTCGTCGCGAACCAGCCCTCGGCCCATGGACACTTTTTGTTTCTCATCGGCGGTCAGGTTTTTTGCCTTGCGCGATAGCAGTGGCGTTAGTTCAAGAATGTCTGCTACTTCTCGAACTTTCGGGTCGACCCGGTACTCTGGGGTGTTCATATTGCGCAGCGGAAAAGCCAGGTTGTCGTACACCGTCATGGTGTCGTAGATCACCGGGAACTGGAAAACCTGGGCAATGTTGCGCTCTTCCGGTGGCAGTTCGTTAACCCGCTGCCCGTCAAATAGAACGTCACCTTCGGAGGGTTCTAGAAGGCCGGAAATAATATTGAGCAGCGTGGACTTTCCGCAGCCTGATGGGCCGAGAAGGGCATAAGCGCCGCCCTGGTGCCATACATGATCCATTTGGCGAATCGCATAATCATCGCTGCCAGCCGGTGTTTTGCTGTAGCTGTGGGCCAGTCCCTTTAGCGTAATTTCAGCCATGGGCGGCGCTCCCTTGTGCTACGGGCACATGAACGGTGCTGCCGTGTTTATCAAACGCGTAGAGCTGATGCGTCGGAAAATAGACATTAATGGTGTCGTTCATGTTGAACTCGTGAATACCCGTTAGGTGGAGTACCAGCGGGAAGTGCTCGTGCCGTACATGTAGAAACGTCTCGGAGCCGCTAATTTCGGCTACATCGACTTGTACGGATAGCGCTAGATCGTCTGTTGAGCGTGGCGTTAGGCTGATATGTGAGGCACGCACACCGAAGTCATAGTCGCCAGGGGGCAGGCGCTGTAACTCGGCATCACACGGAAAATGTAGGGTTTGATCAAAGGTGATTTCCGATGCCGTCAGCTTTCCAGGAACAATGTTAATAGGCGGTTCTGAGAACATTTCAGCGCTGTGGCGACCGTTGGGGACACGATAAACCTCTTCGGTAGGGCCGTATTGGAGCAGTTTTCCTTGGTGTAGTACCGCGGTATTGCCGCCGAGTGCCAGCGCTTCGTTGGGCTCAGTCGTGGCATAGACGGCAATGCAGTTGCGTGCTTTGAAGAGTTCACGGAGTTCGTCACGAAGCTCTTCACGCAGTTTGTAATCTAAGTTGACTAATGGCTCATCGAACAGGATTAGGTCCGCATCTTTGACCAGCGCTCGCCCCATCGCGGTGCGTTGTTGCTGGCCACCGGATAATTCTTGTGGGTAGCGATCAAGCAAATGCTCTATGTGCAGCATTTCCGCAATACTGCCAACCCGTTGATCAATTTCTTTTGGCGACGTTTTGGCAAGCTTCAATGGTGACGCAATGTTGTCACGCACGGTGAGGCTTGGGTAGTTGATGAACTGCTGATATACCATGGAGACATTGCGTTTTCGAACAGAAACGCCGGTGACATCTCTGCCATCCATGAAGATTCGTCCCTGGGTGGGTTGTTCTAATCCTGCCATTAAACGCATCAGCGTTGTTTTACCCGCCAACGTCCTTCCTAGTAGTACATTGAAAGAACCTGGTTCTAGCTCGAGGTTTAACCCATTAATATGAGTTTCACCACCGACGATGTGGTCGATGTTTTGCAGATGTAGGGACATACCGATCTCGCTAGCGTCATTGTTATTGATAGATGTTATTAGTAGAGGTCATGCGTTGATCGTTATCGATAGAGTGCAGCGCCATAAGTGATGTTAGCCTTGGCTGTTCGTAAGTTACGGTCAGCCAACCATCAGGCGTACTGCCTCCACCCACTTTCTCTTACCTTGCACTTACTTTATTTTCAGTAACGAAAGGCTAGTTGATCATTTGCGAACTTGCAACGACTTTTGTAGCTGCTTGTATTCGCTTTAGGCGTAGAGAGCTGAAAGTTAGTGGGGAAATGGGGCTAGAAAAGTAAAAAAGCTAGCGTTTGAAATGTTCGTTTGTTTCGTTTTAGAAAATAGGCGTAAAAAAACCGGCCTCAAGGGCCGGTTTTTCGTCGCTGTGTCTTTAGAGGCACATTTCGTGATGCGGTATATCTGATGCTATTTCACGCTAGCCTCTGCCTGCTGCGGAGCAGTTGCAGGCGTTGCGTTGTGATCAATCAGTGTCGATTTGTCGTTGGCGAAGGCATCGTAAGCGAAGTCGTCTACGGTCAGCATCTCAAGCACTTCTGCTTCAAATGTACGCATAAACTGAGCGTCTTCTTCGCTAATTAGGCCTTTTTCAAGCGCCGCCTCTACGCGTGCCTCGGGGTGTAATGCTGTTTGTGGCAGCTCGCCTTTGGCATAGGCTTTGTTCACTGTGCGGTAAAGGGCTTCGGCGCGATCATAATCAACCAGTAACGCGTTGTAGCGAGCGAGCGGGTTAGACTCTACGCCATCATCTTTATCCCAGGTGTTGGAAAGTAGCTTGCTGCGCAGGGCACTATGCGTAGAGACACGCTGGGCAATATCGCGAGCCAAGTCGTCATGTGGTTTATTCCAACGGCGGCCTGTCGGCATTACCACGACTTTCAATACCTTGCCTAATGCGCGGTTCGGCAGGTTGTCAAAAATTTCAACGAAAGCTTGTTCCGCACGGTTAAGCAAGAACCGCAGGCTATAGTGTAGCAGCGCTTCTTCGCCCTCTACTTGATCACCGGTATGCCACTGTTTTAGTACCATGGAAGCTAGGTACAGGTTAGACAGTACATCACCCAAACGTGCTGACAGCATTTCGCGCTTCTTGAGTTCAGAGCCAAGGCTGGCCATGGCGGCGTCGGCACATAGGCCAAAGCCTGCTGAAATGCGTGCAATATCCTGAGCGTAGATAGCGGCGGGGCCACTAAAAGGTACACTTGCTTTGCCTAGGCCAAACCCAAGCGTAAAGGCACGAGCAGCGTTGCCGAAAATCAGCCCTGCGTGACCAAAGAAGGCTTTGTCGAAAGCTTTAACGTCGTTGGCGTCTTTCGCTGCCAGCTCTTCTAGCACATACGGATGACAACGAATCGCACCTTGACCAAAGATCATCAGGTTGCGCGTCATAATGTTGGCGCCTTCCACGGTGATCGCCACCGGGTTCGCACTGTAGCCAATGCCTAGGTAGTTGCGTGGGCCAAGGGTAACTGCTTTACCACCGTGAACATCCATGGCGTCGCTAAGTAGCACGCGTTGGAACTCGGTCAGTTGGCTCTTCAAAATTGCTGAAGGAACGGCGGGTTTTTCACCGTGGTCGATCAGGTTAGCAGTTTGGTAAACCGTCGCAGCAGAGATATAAGCCAGTGAGGCCATGCGTGCCAGCGGCTCTTGTACGCCTTCCATTTCCGCCACAGGGACGTTGAACTGACGACGAACACGGGTGAAACCTCCGCTCCAGCCCAGTGCATAGCGGGCAGTGCCGGTCGCACCAGAAGGCAGGGTAATGCAGCGACCGATCGAGAGACACTCGACCAGCATGCGCCAGCCTTGGCCGATCATGTCTGGGCCACCAATGATGGTATCCAGCGGTACAAAGACGTCGTTACCTTTAATCGGACCGTTCATAAACGGACTGCCGATAGGGTGGTGGCGACGGCCAATATCCATTCCCTGAGTATCACGGGGGACTAGCGCAAGGGTAATGCCGCGATCTTCTTCGTCACCTAACAGTTTTTCTGGATCGAACAGGCGGAAAGCAAGGCCAACTACTGTGGCGATAGGAGCCAAGGTAATCCAGCGTTTCTCAAAGTTAAGTCGTAAGCCAAGTACTTCTTCGCCGTTGATGATTTGCTTGCAGACGACGCCGGTGTCTGGCAGCGACGTTGCATCAGAGCCTGCGCGTGGGCCGGTAAGGCCGAAGCAGGGAATCTCGCGGCCATCAGAAAGACGGGGTAAGTAGTGGTCTTTCTGTTCTTGGGTACCGTATTTGAGCAACAATTCGCCAGGGCCGAGTGAGTTTGGCACGCCAACAGTAACCATCAGCGTCTCATTGGCTGATAGCTTCTGTAGCACCATGGATTGCGCTTTAGCAGAGAATCCTAGACCACCGTACTCCTTCGGAATAATCATGCCGAAGAAGCCTTCTTTTTTTAGATAATCCCACAGTTGTTGAGGTAGATCAGCGCGCTCCTGAGCGATGTCCCAAGCGTTACACATGCCAGCGGCTTTAGCACACTGATTATCCAAGAAGGCTTGTTCTGCCTCACTTAGGCCGTCGTCTTTATAGTTAAGCAACGATTCCCACTGAGGCTTGCCAGAGAATAGCTCGCCATCCCAGGAGACACTGCCGGCTTCCAACGCTGTGCGCTCCGTATCGGATACTTTCGGCGCTACCTTTTTAAAGGTGGCGAAAATACGTGGTGTTAGCCACTTACTACGTAGTGCCGGAAGTCCAGCAACCGCAACGGCGACAGCCGCAATCAATAGAAGCGCGCCAATCACAGTTGCGCCAAGCACTAAGCCTACCAAGCCTAGTACGCCAAGCAGAGCAAGTGCGGGCGTAGCACCTGCTTCGCGCCGCATCACCACGAGCAAGCCAGCGATGGCAAGCACAATGAGCAGTAGGGTGAGCATGGTTGTATCTCCGTGGGGGTTAATAATGAACGTATTTAAACGTATGTTTGAATATTGGCAGAGTCACTAACCAAAGTGCAAGCGTTTCACCGTTATACGTTTGCTTTATATCCATCACTGTAGCGTAGATAAGACATAAAAAAACGCTATGGCATGTAACCATAGCGTTTAGCTTTCTTAGCAGAATCTCGATGCTGTGCTTTTATGACGCCTGTTTGGCGGGCGCGCCGTGAGCGAC
Source organism: Vreelandella zhaodongensis (assembly GCF_013415115.1). Classification (GTDB taxonomy): domain Bacteria; phylum Pseudomonadota; class Gammaproteobacteria; order Pseudomonadales; family Halomonadaceae; genus Vreelandella; species Vreelandella zhaodongensis. Next base: position 475,560 of record NZ_JACCDD010000001.1, read on the forward strand.
ATAATAATCAACATTGGCACGAGGCAGCGGCTCGCGGCCTCGAATCCGATCAGCAATTTTCTCCGCCAGCATAATCGTTGGCGCGTTGAGGTTACCGGTGGGAATGATGGGAAATAGTGACGCATCGACAACGCGCAGCCCTTCGGTACCGTGCACACGGCCTTGGCTGTCGGTAACTGCCATCTCGTCTTCGCCCATCCGGCAGCTGCCACAAGGGTGGTAAGCTGTCTCGGCGTGCTGCTTAACGAAGTTATCGATCTCTTCGTCGCTTTGTACGTTGGGACCAGGTGCAATTTCACGGCCACGGTATTTATCAAACGCTGGTTGCGCGATGATATCGCGAGTTAAGCGAATTGCGTCGCGGAACTCTTGCCAATCTTTCTCTTTGGCCATGTAGTTAAACAAAATGCTCGGTGCCGCATGCGGGTCTTTCGAGGTCAGGCGAATCCGCCCTCGGCTTTCCGAACGCATCGAACCAACGTGGGCTTGGAAGCCATGTGCCTGCACGGCGCTTTTGCCGTTGTAGCTAATGGCAATAGGCAGGAAGTGATACTGCAGGTTTGGCCACTCTTCCTCATCATGGCTACGAATAAAGCCACAGGATTCAAACTGGTTACTGGCGCCAACGCCGGTACCTTTAAATAACCACTCGGCACCAATCTTCGGCTGGTTGTACCATTTCAGCGCCGGATACAGAGAAATCGGCTCTTTGCATTCGTACTGAATATACATCTCAAGGTGATCCTGGAGATTTTCACCCACGCCGGGCAGCTCATGAACCATTGAAATGCCTAATTCTTTAAGCCACTCTGGGTTGCCTACGCCAGAACGCTGGAGAATCTGTGGTGAGGCAATCGCACCGCCACAAAGTAGTACTTCTCGGCGAGCACGGGCCTGGTGGGGTTGACCTTTTTGCTCGTAACGCACGCCAACGGCACGTTTGCCGTCAAATTCAATTACATCGGTGACTGCGTGGGTTTCGATGGTCAGGTTGTTGCGCTGCTTGGCGGTATCCAGGTAGCCGCGTGCGGTAGACGCACGGCGCCCCTTGGGCGTGACGAAACGGTCCATGGGGCCAAAGCCCTCTTGCTGGTAGCCATTAACATCCTCAGTTTCAGGGTAGCCAGCCTGTTTACCAGCTTCGATAAACGTGCGGTAAAGCGGGTTATTGCCAGCTTTAGGCGTGGTCACGCTGACCGGGCCGTCGCCGCCGTGGTAATCGTTGGGGCCAATATCGCGGGTTTCGCACTTTTTAAAATAGGGCAAGCAGCTGAGGTAATCCCACTCTTCCAAACCCGGTTGCTTGGCCCAGTTGTCGTAATCCAGGGCGTTGCCGCGGATATAGCACATGCCGTTGATGAGTGAGGAGCCGCCCAGGCCTTTGCCTCGGCCACACTCCATACGGCGGCCATCCATATACGGCTCGGGGTCGGTTTCAAATGCCCAGTTGTAGCGTTTGCCTTGTAATGGGTAAGCCAGTGCAGCGGGCATTTGAGTGCGAAAGTCGAAACGGTAATCGGGGCCGCCTGCTTCTAGCAGTAAAACGCTGACGTCGCTGTCTTCGGTCAGGCGGGTGGCCAGCACGTTACCCGCTGAGCCTGCGCCGATAATGATGTAATCAAATTCGCGTGGTTGAGACATGCTTTTACCTTGGAGGAGTCGAAGAGTTAGTAATGAACCGGTAGGTATAAAAGAGAAGCGTCTTCCTGATACGCCTACCGGTGGCGCCCATTACTTCGCTTAAAACACTGACTCAAACGGCCCCATCTCGATCTGTACGGACTTGGTCTGGGTATAGTGATTAAGCGTCTCAACGCCGTTCTCGCGGCCAATGCCCGACTCTTTGTAACCACCTACCGGCATTTCAGAAGGTGACTCACCCCAGGTGTTGATCCAGCAAATGCCAGCTTCCAGCTGGTGGATAACCCGATGAGCACGGTTTAAGCTTTCGCTGAATACGCCCGCTGCTAGGCCGTACTTGGTGTCATTGGCGCGACGAATAACGTCATCTTCGTCGTTAAAGGAGAGTACGGACATCACCGGCCCAAAAATCTCTTCTTTTACGATGCGCATATCGTCAGTGCAATCGGTGAAGATGGTGGGGGCTGCCCAGGCACCCTTCGCCCAATCACCGGTATTCCACGCATCACCACCAGCCAATACTCGTGCGCCTTGCTCTTTACCCAAGGCAATATAGGAAAGCACTTTTTGCTGATGCTCAAAGCTTACTAGCGGGCCGAAGTTAACGCTGGGATCCATTGGGTCGCCTGCTTTGATACGCTTAACGCGCTCAACCAGCTTTGCCTCAAAGGTGTCTTTAACGCTGTGCTCAACGAACACGCGAGTGCCGTTGGTGCAGATCTGGCCGCTGGAGTAGAAGTTGGCCATCATGGCGGCGTCAGCCGCACGATCTAAGTCAGCGTCGGCAAATACGATCAGTGGGGATTTACCGCCCAGTTCCATAGTGACGTCTTTCAGGGTGGAGCCACCGGCAGCGGCCATGACCTTTTTGCCAGTACCGGCTTCGCCAGTAAACGACACTTTGGCGATACCTTCATGCTCGGTCAGCATGGCGCCAACGCGGCCATCGCCTTGAACCACGTTGAAGACACCATTAGGCAGGCCTGCTTCGGTGAAGATTTCGGCTAGTTTGATAGCGGTTAGCGGTGTTACTTCGCTAGGCTTAAAGACAATGGCGTTGCCGGCTGCCAGCGCAGGGGCGGCTTTCCAACAGGCGATTTGGATGGGGTAGTTCCAGGCACCAATGGCGCCAATTACCCCGAGTGGCTCGCGGCGGGTGTAAACAAAGGAGCTATCACGCAGTGGAATCTGGTTGCCTTCTATAGCGGGTGCAAGGCCTGCGTAGTACTCCAAGGCATCGGCACCGGTGACAATATCGACGCTGGCGGTTTCGCTGATCGGCTTGCCTGTATTTTGAGTTTCCAACTCGGCAAGCTCATCGTTTCGTTCTCTTAACAGTGCAACAGCGCGTAGCAGGATGCGTGAGCGCTCCATGCCCGTCATCGAAGCCCATTGACGCTGCCCGCGTTGAGCGGCTTCTACAGCGCTATCAACATCGGCTTGGCTTGCCTGGCCGATTGTAGCGAGCAGGCTGCCATCGTAGGGGTTGGAAACGGTAAATGTCTCGCCTGAAGTGGCGTCTACCGGACGACCATCAATATAAAGTGGCAGTATATCTTGAGCGGCCATGTTGGTCTCCTTACGGTGTTTCTGAAGTGGATGCGCGTTGCTGGCATCCATGATGAATAAGCAGTTGATCGAGATAGGTGTGGGCAAGATGTCGCGCTTGGGTCGCATCAAGTCCATTAGGCGTGAGCGCTCCACGTAGCCATAAACCATCGATCATAGCGGCAAGGCTACGAGCGGCGTTGCGAGCGTCAGCGCGGGGCATAACGCGCTGGAATTGATGACATAAATTGGCGTACAAGCGACGGTCATTAACATTTTGAAGCCGCTGAAGTGTAGGCTTGTGCATGCTGCTAGCCCAAAAAGCGAGCCATGTTTTTGCCGCAGGGCCGGTTACCTGGGTGCGGTCAAAGTTGCCTTCAATTATGGCGCCAATGTGGGCGCGGGGAGACGTATCTTCCAACGCACGGCGGCGCGCCGCGACGGCATCACTTAGATCGGTTAAAATTTGCCGCATAGTGGCTTCAAGTAAGCCATCTTTGCCGCCGAAATAGTGGCTAATAATGCCCGCTGAAACGCCTGCATGGCGAGCAATTCGCATGACAGTGGCTTCTGCTAAGCCAACTTCGTCAATGGCCGCCATCGTGGCTTTAATTAACTGCTGGCGGCGTATTGGTTCCATTCCCACCTTAGGCACAGCTATCTCCTAATGACATTGGATGCCAGTTAACCACTGGCGATAAAGACCAGGGTTGGGCATGCTTGCCCAAGCATAATGGCATTTTTTTATTGAACGTTCAATTAATAAAAAACATCGATCGCTTCCATCAGTGCGACCGTATTGTGAGCAGCATGTTCATCCTACTCAGATAATGGAATCGCCTAAGGTAATGGAGTCACTGGGGTAAGTGGCTTCAGAAAAAGGCAAGCCGATTCGACTTGCCTTTTGGATCTAATATATGCATAATCTGCACCCGCTGATGTCGGAAAGGCTACGTAGCTCAGCTGGTTAGAGCACATCACTCATAATGATGGGGTCCCCTGTTCAAATCAGGGCGTAGCCACCGATCAGCTCAAATACACAATTTAAAATGTGTATTACTATGGTGGCCCCTTAGGTCCTCCCGCAACGCTAAACTGCGAACCCCGCCAGGCCCGGAAGGGAGCAACGGTAGTGGTGGCTGCGTGTGCCGGGATGTGGCTTTTGGGGCCGCCTCCATTTCTAGTGTTCTTCCCGCCTTGTGTCTCATATGTTTTTTTAGTAATACACTTTTATTAATGCAGTGTTACCAGTGTTCATGCGGCAAGATTTTGTAGCTTTAGTTTGTTCGCGAACGGTCGCTAATCGTGATCTTATCTGTACGAAAAACATAGATATGCCAACTGTTAAGATAGGGTGGGCTGGCACGGCGTAATTAAAAAAAAGGCGCATTTTCATGCGCCTTTTTACTCTTCTGTTATGGTTTTTAGCTTTATACAGACTAGCGCATGACGGATTCGCGGTCAGCGTCAACTCGCTCTTGTGCCCTTTCTCGTGCATTGTCAAACGCTTCCATGAAGCGTTCGCCTTTTTCCTCGAAGTTATCCAGGTACCATTCGCGAATCGGCTCAGCTAATGCATGGAATTTTTCCATTTCTTCCTCGGTGGGCGTGTATAACTGCCCACCAGCTTCTTCCCAGATGCGGTAGGCTTCAAGCTCTTTGCGAGGCTGAATACCGAACTGAACTGCCGACATCATGGCGGCGCCATCGGCGACAACGCGTTGCTGCTCGGGTGTCAGCGATTGGAATTTTTCATTTCCCATCAACCACATTGATGACATGTACGCATGATTATCCAGTGTCATGTATTTAATAACTTCCTGGAAATTCATATTGGTAATGTCTGAGATCGAATTGAGGGTGCCGTCGACAACGCCTGTTTGCAGCCCTGTATAGACCTCAAGCCAGGGTAAAGGCGTGGGGGAGGCGCCCATCTCGCGTACCATTATTTGCTGGATTTGCGACTCTATTGTGCGAAAGCGTAAACCCTTGGCATCTTCTGGTGTGCGGATTTCGCGTTCGCCATTGACGATGTTGCGCCAGCCACCGGTCTGTGTCATTGCCATTAAACGGATGGAGTCGTTACTGGCTTCAAGTAACTCATCGCGTAAAAAAGCAGTGAACTCCGGATCGGTAAGCATTGTCATTGCGGTGCGATCGTCTGGAAAGGCGTAGGGAATATCCAGGCCTTGTATTGGCGGATAAATCGCTGCGGCGCCACCGGCCGTTGCGGTAAATAGGTCAACAATACCGGCTTGCATCGCTTCAAAGCATTCGTTGGCTGATCCGCATAGCTGAGCACCAACGAAAATATTGACACTCACTTCACCGCCCGTGCGACTTTCTACATAGTTTTTGAAAACCTGGGCGGCGTCATATTCCTGGTCTTCCTCGTTAGCAAGAAAAACTAGATTAAGCTCAGCGGCCTGGGCAAGGCTAGCACCGCCTATTGCAGCGCCAAGCAGTAGGGTGGTTAATGCTGTCTTAGCTTGCTTCATCATCATTTTCATTGTTCTCCGTAGGATGGACATTAAGGTTATGCGACATACCCGAGTAGCCGTGGTAGAGCCAAAATAAGGTCGGGGATGTAGACAAGGGCGAAGAGTATGGCTATCTCCACCAGGAATAGTGGCATCATTTCCCAAGCAACCTTTTCAATGCGTTCCTTGCTAATGCTGCTCACTACGAAAAGCACCAAGCCCATTGGTGGTGTGATTAACCCCATGATGAGGGTAATGCTCATTACGACGGCGAAGTGAATCGGATCCACTCCGACACCGATCATGACTGGGGCAAGAATTGGGCCCAGGATGAGGATCGCGGGGCCTGCATCCATAATGGTTCCAACCGCCAATAGAAAAGCGACAACTAAGAAGAACAGTAGACGCGGATCATCCGTGATGGAAAGAATGAAGGTGCTAACCAACTGAGGCGTGCCTTTAAGGCTGATCAAAGAGGCAAATGCTACGGCAGCGCCTACCAGGAGCAGGATGACGGCTGAATTGATGGCCGCTTTGCCGAACAGCCTAGGCAGGTCTCGGAAGCTGATCTCACGGGTAATAAAAAGACCTAGGATTAATGCATAGAAAGCGGCGATGGCTGCCCCTTCCGTTGGCGTGAAAATACCACCAACAATGCCGCCGATGAGAATGACAGGGGTTAGTAGTGGCATGAATGCCGTGACAAAGGCTTGCCATTTTTGTGCCCAGCTCGCTTTCGGTAGTGGTTCTGGGAACTCTTTGAACCGTGCCATGATGGCAATCGTAATCATTAAGCCTACGCCAATCAGAATGCCGGGAACGATGCCGCCAGCGAACATGCCGGCCACTGACACATTCATTATGAAGGCATAAAGGATGAAGATGCCGCTAGGCGGAATGATACTTGCGATAACTGCGGAGGCAGCAGTGATGGCGGCAGAGAAGCGATTGGTGTAGCCGGATTGCTTCATGGCAGGAATCATCACTGACCCCATAGCGGATGCATCGGCGACAGCGGAGCCTGAACCACCTGCAAGCATTAAAGATGAAGCAACTGATACTTGGCCAAGCCCTGCTTTGCGATGACCGATAAGCGTTTCTGCAAAGCGCACGATACGGGAGGTAACACCTCCTGCTGTCATTAATTCACCGGCCAAAATAAAGAAAGGCAATGCCATTAGTGGAAAGCTGTCTATGCCAGCAAAAAGTCGCTGGAATAGCAGGTTAAAGAACATGGGTCGCCCTTCCAGGAGCAAGCTCACCCCTGGTGCGAATAGCATTAGGAAGACAATTGGCATGCCTGCAATTAGCAAGAAAAGGAAAATCCAAAGATAGGCGAATGTCATAAGTTATACCTCTTTATTGCTACCAGCCGATGGCTGGGTTTGCGTATTAAGCAAGGCGTGAGGATAGAAGAGGCCATAACCTAGACGCAGCACGCGCTCTAAGGAACTCAGGCTGGTGAGAGTGAAGCTTAGGGGGAGCACTAGGTATATGTAGGACATAGTGATGCTCAGCGAGAGGCTGACCGTTGTGGAACCACGCTCTACTCGCTCAAAGCCTAGTTTTATGCACCATATAAGCACTGCCAAAATGCACAGTTCTAATAGTAATTGAAGTAGCCGCCATGGGATTGAGTCTTTAAACCAATTAGTGGCAATTTCCAAACTTGCATTAAGCCCCTGTCGATGAGCAGCGGGGAAAAAAAGAAACGCCATCCATACCATCATGTAGCGCGCTAACTCTTCGGTCCAACCAAAGCTGTCATTTAGCACGTAGCGAAAAAACACGTGGGTAACCATGATGCTTAACATCATGGCCAGTAGCAGGGTGGCTGCATAGCCTGCCCAGCGGGTTGAGATCTCGTTAAATCGATCTAGTAGGGCGATAAGCTTCTGCATAAGCGGCTCCAAAAGGCTATGGCTCCGTATACGAGCGATATGCCTTCCATTATTATTGGATTGTTTATCGTAGCGCTGCGAAAATATTAAAATGCGGACTTATAAACTGTCAAGCAACCTAAAATATATTGCCTTAGACAAAAGTATTGTCTTGAGAAAGCTAGCCTCAGTAGTTTTCGAGCCATATAAGAAAATAACTCACTTCTTAGACTTCATGGGTTGGCTGTTCAGATTGGTTGACAATATGAAAAAGGTTTAGCTATATTTCGTAGCGCTACGAAATAAAGTTGAGGGCCGTATTCAACCTTGCCCACCCCCTTATGAACTGAAGGCAATGAAGATGAATAAACAGCGACGCACAATTGAAGAGCTGCGTAGTCAGCGTTGGTACAACTCGCAAGATATGCGTGGCTTTGCGCATCGTCAGCGCACCCAGCAAATGGGATTGCGGCGCGAAGAGTTCATGGGCAAGCCGGTGGTGGGCATCATTAATACCTGGAGCGATCTCAGCCCGTGTCATGCTCACTTGAGGGATCGTGCTGATGCAGTAAAAAGGGCGGTTTGGGCAGCAGGGGGATATCCAGTTGAGCTGCCTGCATTGTCTCTGGGTGAAGTGCTGGTGAAGCCGACAACGATGCTATATCGCAACTTTTTAGCCATGGAGGCAGAGGAGTTGCTACGCAGCCATCCCATTGATGGTGTGGTTCTTCTTGGCGGGTGTGACAAGACGACCCCAGCACTGTTGATGGGGGCTATCAGCATGAATATCCCCGCTATTTTCTGTCCAGCAGGGCCTATGCTTAACGGCAAATGGAAAGGGCAGACCTTGGGGGCTGGGACGCATACTCGTAAATACTGGGATGAATTGCGCAGCGGTAATATTTCACAAGATGATTGGGTCGATCTTGAATCCAGGATGACCCGCTCAAACGGTACCTGCAATACCATGGGTACGGCTTCTACCATGACATCGATTGTCGATACCATGGGCCTTACTCTGCCTGGAGCTTCGAGTATTCCAGCCTCTGATGCTGCGCATATACGTATGGCATCCTCCTGTGGCAGTCGCGTTATTGAGATGATCTGGGAAGACCTTAAGCCCTCTGACATCCTTACCCGAGCCAACTTCCTCAACGGTGCCAAGTGTTATATGGCACTTGGTGGCTCCACCAATGCGGCTATTCACTTGATTGCACTTGCCCGACGGGCCAATGTAAAGCTCACCCTGGATGACTTAGACGCTGTCGCACGAGAAATTCCAGTGCTGACGAATATCTTTCCCTCAGGGCAGTATCTGATGGAAGATTTCTACTATGCAGGTGGCCTTCCCGCGTTACTAACTCAGCTGGTTGATCATCTTGATCTAACGACCAAAAGCGTCAGTGGTCGAACGCTCAAGGAAGATTTAGAAGGTGCCGAGTGCTACAACAACGACGTCATTCGCTCGCTAGATAACCCCGTTTGTGAAGGGGCGGCGCTTGCCGTATTGCGTGGCAACCTAGCTCCCCGTGGTGCGGTCATTAAACCAAGCTCTGCCGACCCGAAATTGGTTAAGCACCGCGGTCGCGCCATTGTTTTCGAGAATCACGCCGATATGGTGGCGCGCATTGACAATCCTGAACTGGATGTCAATGCAGACAGTGTACTGGTGCTAAGGCAAGCCGGCCCAAGGGGGGCGCCAGGGATGCCCGAGTGGGGTGCGCTCCCCATCCCCAAAAAGCTTCTTGCGCAAGGTGTCCGAGATATGGTGCGCCTTTCCGATGCTCGTATGAGCGGTACCCACTATGGCACTTGCGTGCTTCATATTGCACCGGAGTCTGCAGTGGGTGGCCCCCTTGCCTTAGTGCGTGATGGTGATGAAATTGAGCTTGATGTCGCTGCTCGCCGTCTAGAGTTGCTGGTGGATGCGAAAGAGCTAGACGCTAGACGCCAGAACTGGCGAGCACCAAGCCCGCGTATTGATCGTGGGTATACCGCACTTTTCCAGGAGCATGTAACCCAGGCCGATATGGGCTGTGATTTCGATATCCTACAAGGCGGTCAGCGCCAGGGCGAGCCGGAAATTTTCTAAGGAGAACAATAACATGACAACGCTGCCTAAGAACCGTTTTAAACAGTGGCTTCGTGATCCTGCCAAGGTGCCGGTAGGCACTTGGTTAATGACTGCAAGTCCCAATGTGGCTGAGGCCATTGGTTGGGCGGGTTTTGATTTTCTTGTGCTTGATATGGAGCATGTCCCTGTGGATGTGCCTCAAGCGATCGCTATTATGCAGGCGGTTGCGGGCACGCCAGCTGAGTTGGTCGTTCGGCTTCCTTGGAACGATCCGGTGATTGTTAAGCGAGTGCTGGATAGCGGTGCTCAAAGCCTGATGTTTCCTTATATACAAAACGCTGAAGAAGCGTCGCGAGCCGTTGCATCGACTCGCTACCCAGGCAAAGGGAGTCGTGGTGTTGCCGCTGTGCACAGAGCTAGCCGCTATGGCACCGTGACGGATTATCTGCAGCGTGCTGATGAAGAAATAGCCGTCATTATGCAGCTGGAGACGCCCGAAGCACTGGCTGCTATGAATGACATTGCAGCCGTTGAGAATATTGATGGCTTGTTTGTTGGGCCAGGTGATCTTTCAGCCGCCATGGGGCGTATCGGCGATATTCGACACCCTGAGGTTCAGTCCGCGATTGCAGCGGCGGTAGCGGATAGTCAGCGGCTGGGGCTACCTTGCGGCATTGTTGGCGCGGAACCGGGATTGGTAAGCCAGTATCGTGACCAAGGTTTTGCTTTTGTTGCAGTGGGGTCGGATATGAGTTTGATGATGTCGCGTGCCAAAGAGTATGTAGCAGCACTCAAAGGTCAGGTTGCCGATACAGCCGATAGCGGCGTCTACTGATATGCATACATTATGCCATGGCGACTTGGAAGCAGGCTTGTTACCCAGCTGTGGCGGCGCCTTCTCATTCCTACGTTGGAAAGGGGTCGACTTGCTCCGGCCACTCAAATCAGGAGATGGCGCTTTGCCTGAAGGAGTACGGCATAGTGGCGGTTATGTCCTGGCGCCTTATTCAAATCGAATCGCTGATGCTTCTTTTTCATGGCAAGGTGCGCAAATCAATTTACGACGTAATTTTGGTGACCACCCTCATAGCCTGCATGGGTTTGCCTGGCAGAGGGCTTGGGAGTGCCATCGCCAAGATGAAAACAGCGCATACATGGTACTCAGTCACTCACGAGATACCGATTGGCCGTGGGACTGTGTTGTCACGCAAAAGGTATCCCTCGCCCAACATAGGCTCGATTTATCCCTAAGTATTGAAAATCTTGATAAGCAATCGATGCCCGCAGGGCTGGGGTGGCACCCCTATTTTTGCCGCACCCCAAACGTTCAACTTGGCTTCGCAGCAGAAGCTGTATGGATGAACAACGAACGTCAGCTCCCTTCGCATAGGGTTGCATCCTCTGGTAAGTGGGATTTTCGCCACTTGAGAGAGCTGGGGTGGCCAGGTATTGATCACTGTTATGAAGGCTGGTCAAACCAAGCGCAGATTCACTGGCCAGAGTATCGGTTGCGCTTGCATCTTACCGCCTCTGAGCAGCTGAGTCATTTGGTGCTTTTTACGCCTGAAGCACGGGACTTTTTTGCGCTTGAACCGGTAAGCCATGCCAATGCCGCCCTTAATAGGGCTGTACCTAATGCGCACGGCATGCAAACCCTAGCGCCAGGAGAGAGCTTCTCCTGTCATTTGCAACTGACACTCGAGGAAGATCATGGTTGACGCTACCTTGCAAACCGTTTTGCACGCCCAGGCCGCCTTGGGTGAGTGCCCGCTGTGGGCTGAGGATGAGCAAGCACTTTATTGGGTTGATATCGAAGCTCCTAGTCTAAACCGCTTTGACCCTCTTTCTGGTGAGAACCTCAGTTGGGCATTGCCTGAGCATATTGGTTGTGTTGGCCGCCGCGAAGGCGGGGGGTTTATTGCAGGGCTGCGTTCAGGGTTGTGGCTGCTGAGTGAACAAGTGGAGCTGACCCATTGTATCGCTCGTCCAGTTGCTGATACGACGATTAGTCGCTTTAACGATGGGCGCGTTGACCCTTGGGGGCGTTTCTGGGCGGGCACAATTCATGAGCCCCGCGATATTCCAGCAGCCTCGCTATTTCGGGTGGGTACTGACCTGAGCTGTCAGCATTTGGCAGGTGACATCAAAGTTTCCAATGGTGTGGCATTCAGCCCGGATCGACGCTGGGCCTATCACTCGGACACGCCGAATCATGTGGTCTACCGCTACCCCCTGGATTCTGACAGTGGCGAACTCGTCGGGCCAAGAGAGATCTTTCATCAATTCCCCTTTGGCAATGGTCGTCCTGACGGTGCTGCGGTTGACGTGGAAGGTTACTACTGGACCGCGCTTTATGAAGGTGGGCGTGTCGCGCGGCTATCGCCGACAGGCGAGATCGTTGCTGAATATGCGGTACCAGCAAGATGTCCGACGATGTGTGCTTTTGGCGGACCCGATCTTAAAACACTTTATGTCACATCAGCGCGCCACGGCCGACCCGCAGATGAGCTCGCAGCTTATCCCGAGTCTGGGAACCTGTTTGCCTTAAGGGTCGATGTTGCCGGTCAAAGCGAACCTCTCTTTTTAGGCTAGAGAAAATCGCCTAGCTACTGATACCAATTTCGAGGAACTGACAATGATCACATTAAAAGACGCCACTCTTCAGCGCGACGCTTGCCTAGTGGGCGGGGCCTGGATAGGCGCTGATGATAACCAGTTTGATGACGTCACTAACCCCGCTGATGGGAGCGTGCTGGGCCGAGTGCCACGTCTTGGTCAAGCAGAGACATTGCGAGCGATTGATGCGGCTGAAGAGGCGTTGCCTGCATGGCAAGCGAGATCAGCTAAAGAGCGGGGGGCAATGCTGCGTCGCTGGCACGATTTATTGCTTGAGCACCAAGAAGACTTGGCGGTGCTGATGACGGCAGAGCAGGGTAAACCTCTGGCTGAAGCGCGTGGTGAAATCGGTTTTGCCGCCAGCTTTTTTGAATGGTTCGCTGAAGAAGGACGGCGTGCTTACGGTGATGTCATTCCCAGTCCTCAGAGTGACCGCCGATTGCTTGTCATTAAACAGCCCGTTGGCGTGTGTGCAGCGATTACGCCCTGGAACTTTCCAGCGGCGATGATTGCACGTAAGGCTGGGCCTGCACTTGCAGCAGGCTGCACCATTGTTATTAAGCCTGCTGGGCAAACTCCCTACTCTGCATTAGCGATGGCTTTGCTGGCCCAGCGTGCTGGTATACCCGATGGGGTTGTCAATGTAGTGACTGGTGATGCCCGTGCTATTGGTCGCGCGATGACCGAGAGCCCAAAAGTACGTAAGTTGACATTTACAGGCTCCACCGGTGTCGGCAAGTTGTTGCTTCGTCAGTGTGCCGATTCTGTTAAGAAAGTGTCTATGGAGCTGGGGGGCAACGCACCCTTTATCGTGTTTGACGACGCGGATCTGGAGAAGGCCATCGAAGGCGTGATGCAGGCAAAGTTCCGCAATGCAGGACAGACCTGTGTTTGTGCAAACCGTATTTTCGTTCAAGCAGGCATTCACGATGCTTTTGCAGCGAGGCTTTCTCAAGAAGTTGCCAAGCTACAGGTTGGTGATGGTGCTGAAGAAGGCGTTCAAGTTGGTCCGCTCATTGATGCCGCTGCCGCTGAAAAAGTGGTGGAGCAGCTTAATGATGCGGTGGCAAAAGGCGCTACCCTTTTACAAGGTGGTGAGCGTCGTGGGGCTAACTTCCTTACGCCTGCTGTTATTACCGGTGCGACGCCTGACATGGACTGTTTCAGCGAAGAAACCTTTGGCCCATTAGCTCCCGTGTTTAGCTTCCAGGATGAAGCAGAAGTCATTCGCCTTGCGAACGCGACGGAGTATGGTCTGGCCGCTTATTGCTACACCCGTGATTTAGGTCGTGCGTGGCGGCTATCTGAAGCGCTTGATTATGGGATGGTGGGTATTAATAACGGCCATGTTTCGACTTGTGAAGCACCTTTTGGCGGTGTTAAACAGTCAGGTCTTGGCAGGGAAGGTGCTCGTCAGGGAATCGAGGATTACCTTGAAACCAAGTATATCAATATGGCGATTGAGTGAGACAAATCATGAACGATTACTGTGATGTTACTTATCAGTCGCTTAATGGAAAGCGCGTTATTATCTCCGGTGGCGCGTCAGGGATAGGGGCTGAATTAGTCAAAGCCTATATCGCTCAGGGGGCCAGTGTTGCCTTCCTTGATATTGATCGTACTGCGGGTGAGAGCTTAGCCTCTGAGCTGGGTGACAAAGCGCGTTTTTATGTCTGTGATGTGAGGGATATATCGCGATTACAAGCGGTTATTGCCGACATTGAAGTTGCCCAGGGCCCAACTCAGGTATTGATTAACAATGCTGGTCTAGATGATCGGCATACCCTGGAAGAGTTAACCCCAGACTATTGGGATAACTGTCAGGCCATTAATCTGCGCCATCATGTCTTTGCAACTCAGGCGGTATTGCCAGCGATGAAGGCTGAAGGCCAAGGCGCTGTGATTAACCTAGGCTCTATCTCTTGGATGAGAGGGCGACCTGGGATGGTGGGTTATACGGCGGCTAAAGCGGCCATTAATGGTCTCACACGTACCTTGGCACAAGAGCTTGGTGAGCATAGCATCAGGGTTAACTCATTGGTGCCAGGTGCCATTTTAACTGAGCGTCAGGAGCGCTTGTGGCTGACTCCAGAAGTCAACCAGCGCTTCCTTGATCAGCAGGCACTGAAATTTCGCCTAAGAGCGGACGATGTGGCACGGCTTGCGCTTTTCCTCGGCTCTGATGAGAGTCGCGGCTGTACGGGTCAAAACTTTATCGTTGATGCTGGGCTTACCCTTAATTAGACGGTGAGCGTTAAGACGCCACCTAGATACCTTGGAAACACTTATGCAAGTGACATATCAACGCGATCAACTTCACCTGCGCCTGGCAGGTGAAGATCTTCTCGTACATACGCCAGATTCGCCTGCTTTTTTTATAGGTTACGGGCGAGAAAAAATGGACATGTATTGCGGGAATTTCGAGATTCAGGACTATCTTGAAAGCCGCGAAGCGCTGCGTCATTTGACAGTGACTGAAAACCAGGAGGGAATACAGCTCGAGTTACGCCGTTATAAGGATGACGACCTTCAACTGCGGTTGAATGTTGCAGTGCTTGACGATGGTATCAAGCTGCAGAGCCAGTGGGTAAATAGTGATATCAATCGCTTCTGGGTGCGCTTAGCGGCGAAGGACAGTGAGCATGTGTGGGGCTGTGGTGAGCAGATGTCCTATTTCAATCTAAGGGGACGTAACTTTCCTCTTTGGACCTCTGAGCCAGGGGTAGGGCGAGACAAAACCACCTACGTCACCTGGCAGTCTGATGCGGTTAATCGTGCCGGTGGTGATTATTACAATACTAACTACCCGCAGCCTACTTTCGTTTCTTCGCGGCGCTATTTCTGTCACGTTGAAACGTATGATTATGCGGACTTTGATTTCCGTCATGGCGAGTTTCATGAATTGCAGGTTTGGGGAGTACCTGCATCGATTCTGTTACGCAGTGCGCCAACTTTCCTGGCGCTGGTTGAAAAGATCAGTGCTACGTTTGGTCGCCAGCCCTTATTACCAGACTGGGTGTATAACGGCGTTATTTTAGGTCTCAAACGAGGCCAGACCCATGCGGAAACGATGCTAGCCAAAGCGCTAGACAGTGACATGGCTGTCTCTGCTGTCTGGTGCGAGGATTGGTCGGGCGTACGGGAAACAAGTTTTGGTACGCGACTTTTTTGGGATTGGCGCTGGCAGCCGGAACGTTACCCCCTGCTTGATCAACTAATTAGTGATCTGCATGCGCGTAATGTGCGTTTTCTAGGTTATGTGAACCCTTATTTGTGTGTTGATGGTAGCTTGTTTCCAGAAGCAGAAGCAGCGGGCTACCTAGCGACTAATGAGCAGGGTGATGCGGCTCTCGTGGATTTCGGTGAATTTGACTGTGGTGTGGTTGATTTCACTAATGAAGCTGCATGCACTTGGTTTAAAGATGTGATTATCAAGCGTGAAATGCTCGATTTGGGAATCAGCGGCTGGATGGCCGATTTTGGTGAGTATCTCCCGATCGATGTAAAGCTGAGTAATGGTGTTTCTGCTAAACAGGAGCACAATCGCTGGCCAGTGCGTTGGGCTCAGATTAATGCCGAGGCCATTGCTGAAGCAGGGCTAACCGACGAAACCACTTTCTTTATGCGGGCGGGCTACACCGGTGTACAAGCATATTGCCCCTTGCTATGGGCGGGTGATCAGTCAGTGGATTTTTCCCGCCATGACGGGCTGGGCACCGTTATTTGTGCAGCGCTCTCGTCAGGGTTAATGGGTAATGCTTTCCATCATAGTGACATTGGTGGCTATACCAGCTTATTTGGCAATAAGAGGGATGCTGAGCTGCATATGCGCTGGGCCGAAATGGCTGCGTTTACTCCTGTGATGCGTACTCATGAGTCAAATCGGCCTACTGAGAATGCTCAGTGGTTCGACGATCCCGAGGTCGCTGAGCACTTGGCTCGAATGAGTCGGCTTTATGTCTCTCTTTCACCCTATTTAAAGCAGCTGGTGGCTGAAGGAAGCTCTCGCGGAATACCGGTGCAGCGTGCGCTGTTCCTGCATTTTGAGGCGGATCCTGAGTGTTACGACATACAAGACCAGTATTTATTAGGCCCTGATATGTTGGTAGCACCGGTACACAAGGCTGGGTGCGATGAATGGTCTGCCTATTTGCCGAGTGGCGTAGAGTGGGTTCACCTTTGGAGTGGAAAGCATTATTCAGGAGGGCAGCGTGTGACAGTGGCGGCACCTGTTGGAGAGCCAGCAGTTTTTTATCGCCACACTAGCGAGTGGAGCCATCTGTTCGCCGCTCTGGCAGGCCAAATGTAATGGGCCCTGTTGAGATGATAATGTTGTTAGGCTGGGTGGCGCTTGCCACCTATGCCCAAACGGTCACAGGGTTCGCTTTTGGTCTTATCCTTATGGGAGGGGTTGTACTATCGGGTCTTGCGCCAGTCGCGTTGGTCGCTATTCTTATTAGTATTCTCAGTCTGTTTAACTGCTCGTTAGCACTGTATCGAAACATGGCGAATTTGGATCGTGAGATTGTGCTGCTATGTTCGTTAAGTGGCTTTGTCACACTCATCTTCGGGGTGTGGGCACTTGATGCACTAAGTAGCAATCACGTGCATTGGCTGCAGTTGATTCTCGGTATCGCGATACTGATCAGCAGCCTGATGCTGATTGTCCACCCTTTACCAAGAAAAAACAGAGCGAGCAGAGCGTCCTTTCTCTTCTTTGGCGGCTTATCTGGCTTCATGGGCGGAATGTTCTCAACATCGGGACCTCCGTTGGTATTTCACTTCTACCGCCAGCCCCTCAGCTTGGCTGTGATTCGTGACTGTCTTTTGCTTATTTTTGCTATCAATTCTTTGCAGCGTCTCGTCATTGTCGGTATTCAGGGACGCTTAAACGCCAGCATTCTATTATTAGCTACTGTCGCTATTCCGATCGTTGTGCTTTTTACTTGGCTAGGGCGACGCTATCCACCCCCTTTGACGGAAGCCAATTTGCGTCGAGTTGCTTTTTTACTGCTGTTTGCTTCTGGACTAAGCCTAAGTATTTCAGCGTTACTTTAAAGCCTGAGTAACGCTGAAACACTGATAATTATGGATAGGAAGCAGTGCTTCATGGCGCATGGCTAAGAATGGATGCGCGTAAGCTGCTTTGTCGTGGTAATAATTCAAAACCGATATCGATTCGCTTCTCTTGGGGAAGCCCCTTGATTCTGCGTAAGACACTTTGCGCTACTGCTTCGCCAATTTCTTCTCGAGGCGGGCGGATCGTTGAAAGCGAGGGAAGCGTACAATCGCTGAAATCCATATCGCCAAAGCCGATCATCGCAATGTCATCAGGAACTCGAATACCTCGCCTTTGAGCCTCGCTTAAAGCACCTAGGGACAGCATGTCGTTGGAAAATACAATGCCATCGATGTTTGGGTGACTGGTGATAAGGTCTGTAAATGCTCGGCTGGCAGCCTCTGCCATTCGTCCGAAACCGCAGTCGATGACGCGTGCATGCTGACTACCTAGTAGATCTCTAACGGCTTTTTCGCTTCCTCTGCAGCGCTGTTTTGCACGTTCATCGACACTCAAGCGTGTACCAATGAAGGCGATACGTTGACAGCCAGCCTCAATTAGATGACGGGCTTGGGTGTATCCCACATCGTGGTGAGAAAACCCTACCAGCGTATCTAATGGGTTGGAGCCTAGCTCCCACATTTCCACGACAGGCACGTTGGAGTTGTTCAGCATGCGTCGCGTTTCTCGACTATGAGTCAACCCCGTTAACACCATGGCACTAGGTGACCAGGATAAAAACGTTCTGACTGCGGCTTCCTCTTCCGATTCCTCGTAGTCACTGTGGCCTAACAGCAGCTGATAGCCCTGAGCGCCGAGTGTTTTTTGCATGGTATTAACGGTCGAGGCGAAAATCGCATTGACCATAGAGGGGACAACCACACCAATGACGCGCGTGCGTGCGGCAGCTAAAGCGCCAGCCATAAGGTTAGGGACATAGCCAAGCGTGTCGATAGCACTCTGGATTCTTTTACCGAGCTGAGTAGAAACCTCATCCGGTTTACGTAAATAAAGAGAGACTGTGCTTGCCGAAACGTCGGCTAGCTTAGCCACGTCATTCATTGTGACACGCTGAGTAGAGCGCCTCGCGCGCAACTTATTAGACATGGAGGAAGGTTCCCTTTGCTTAATGCTATTACTAGACAGAAATCTATGTTTGCTGGCTTTTTAAGAGCGTAATTGTAACATGATTTTATGTTTTCCTAGCGCTCCGAGTATTTAGGTAAGCGAAAAAAGCCCCATGGAAAGGCTGTTTCCATGGGGAAGCGGGTCTAACAATGCTCAGTAAGCTAGATGTCAAACATCTAATCGCGCTAGTCTAAAACCATGTTTCTGCTTGCACTCCGAAGCTCCATTGGCCACCAGTGAATCCTTCGCTACCAAATGCATCACTGCTGTCGTAGCTATTTAGCTCATCGCTCCAGTCAGTGTAGGAGGCAAACAAGCGGATTTCTGGACGTTTCCAAAAGCCACCGACATCAGGTTTAAAAGTTGGTGCTATGGTGGCTTTGCCAAAACTACCGCTTACTTGACTACGACCTTTATAACCAGCAGGGTCTAGATCCATGTATTGGTAGCTAAGCTCGTACTGCATTTCAAAGTTATTAGTGATCTCGTTGGCGAGCCGAGCGTTGATCGTAGCCCAGCGGTAATCATCACCTTCTGCGAAGCGGTCTTCACTGACTTCAGCTAGTATTGATGGGGCAATGCGCCAGTTGGGTGATAAGTAGGTTGTGCCATATAACGCTAGTCGTGTTGCTTGTGCATCGTTTAGCAAATCGCCATTGGCACCAATGCGTTTCACTTCTGCACCCAGGCCCTGGCCGTGAAGCAAGGCAACTTTAAAGTTACCTTCCGACATTCCGAAGAAAGTGTCTCCGTGATAGGCGACCATACCATGTACACCGGTGTCAGCAGCGGTATTGTCATTGTCGAGCAAGCGCTCATCATTATCATTGGCTGAGATAGCATTGACCATAAACTGCCAATTACCGACATAGTTGTTACTACTTAGCGTCAGGCTATCGGTATCGCCAGTACCCGGATCGTCACGCTCTCCAACTTGGAAGTCGCTAAAACTGCGGCCATACAGAGCAAAGTTAGAACGCCAGTTATCACTGAACTTCATATCGTAAATACCGGCACCCGTGCCCGCTAAAAATACTACGTCCGTATCTAGCCAATGTATATCAAAAGTGTCACGGTCAATCCGCTTACCTGCCCATATAGCGGCATCTTCAAAGGCGCCTGTAAAGCTGGGTAGGTTATCAAGCTCAACATAAACTTGGCGCACATTGAGTTGAGACTCAGACGATGTCCAATCATTACTAGTGGTAACAGAGTCTGCAATAGCAACTCTAAACAGTGTGTTCGCACCGTTATCAAGTTGGCGCCGAAGATTGAACATCGCGTTAACGTAGGTGTCTGGCTCATTACCAAGTCTACCCACAGCCCCGCCTAATGGGCCGGCAGGCGTTACATATGGCCCACCACGGGTGCTCTTAGCTTGTTCATTTAAAAGCAACCCAGAGCGTGCATAGCCGCTCATCGATAACCCCTCATTGCCGGATGCACGACGCTCTAACGCAGAAATTCTGGTTTCAGTTTCATTATTCGTAGTGGCAGGCGGGCTAGTTTTTTGTGCTGCCAGTTCAGCGCGAGTGCTTTCTAGCTGTCGCTCTAGTTCAGCGAGCCTAGCTTCAATCGACGTTTCGTTTGCATGAACTGAGACTGAGGCCAGTGCGATAGCAGTAGCAAGAGGTATGGTTCTTAAGTAGTGGGGCATAACTTCGATCCTGTGGTGAATAGCAACGTTGTTGTTATGTTTTCGCAGCGCTACGATTGCACTATCGTAGCGCTACGAAAATGTATTGATAGTAGACTTTAGTCGTTGGCGGACAATTGAATATTGCGGTACTGAGATTATTTAAAAATAATTAGGAGTTTATTAATAATTTGTCACTATTAGCGTGATGGGAGATGCTGTTTCATTCTGTTTTATGTTGGCATTTATGTCTGATGAACTCTGGACTACATCATGAGACCAATACTGCGTTGGCTATTGGGGTGTGTCGCGTTGTTGTTGATGTTGCTGGCTGGGCCGATGTGGATGCTGGCGAGCAATCAAGTTGTTACTGATGGTCACTGGTCAACCCTTGACCGGTCATCAGCTGGCTTGGCTCCCGACCCTGCTAAGGTGCAAGAGGCCGTTGTTCAAGTGTATGCGGCTCGCGCTTATAGCTGGCGGGGGGCGTTTGGTGTGCATATTTGGATTGCTACAAAAACTGAAGGTGCCGCCGAGTATTATCTCCACCAAGTATTAAGCTGGCGGCGTCCTACCGTTGTTTCATCGGTAGATAGCCCCGATCGGGCTTGGTTTGGTCACCCACCTGAGCTGCTGGCTGATTATCGAGGTGATGATGCGGCACGATTAATACCTATCATTACCGATGCGGTGGCACGCTACCCTTACACGGACCTCTACCGAGTCTGGCCTGGCCCTAACAGCAATAGTTTTATTGCTTGGGTGATAAGGGAAGTCGAAGGCTTAGATGTTGCATTGCCGACAACCGCAGTAGGTAAAGATTATTTATTCAATGAAGTCGTAACCAGCGTTCCAAGCGGTACTGGTTATCAGCTTTCATTAGGCGGCGTGATGGGCATTATGGTCGCACGTGAAGAAGGAATAGAGATTAACGTACTGGGGCTGAGTGTTGGGCTAGATATTCAGCGCCCGGCATTGAAGCTGCCGGGAGTAGGGCGTCTTGGAATGCCTCCGAAGGTGATGGGGAGTAACGACTAATGGTCAGGCGTCTGATTAGCGAAGTATTTGTGGAGACATATTTTTTGATTTAGTATCTGTGGGCATATAAGTATGGATAGACGAGTGTAGTTAAAGTATGAGGTGCGTATGCAAACAGTCGGCAATATTATGCAGAACAAGGCCGCCGCTGCGGCTGGATTAAAAGCCGCTGTACGTATTTTGGATAAATGGCGAGCGACAGGCGAGCAGGGTGAGTCTATTTTACGAGTCTCCCACAGCAGCTATGCCCGAGCGCGACGGGGAGATCTGGCTGAGATCAAGCTAGACAGTGACCAGTTGGCACGAATTAGTTATTTGCTCAATATTCATGCGACCCTACGGATGTTGTTTGAGAACCCTGATAATGTTTACGGGTTCGTCTCCATGGCAAATTATAATCCTTACTTTAATGGGCGCACGCCGCTAGAGGTGATTGGCACTGGGGATTTCGCTGCACTCTATGAAACATTTAAACGTATTGATAGCTTGCGAGGCGCTCAGTGGTAGACCCGGTGGTTATAAACGTAGGTTCCTTACCTCTGTGCAAGCCAAGAGAGGTTGAGGGGTATCGTTTAGTCAATAGTAAGTTTCCTCCCATTGGGCTGTTTGACGATGTTGCTAACCTTGAAGAGTTCGAAGCGCTTTATGCCCTGCAGGCACTGACGAATCCAAGGTTGCGCAACGAGGCTGGCGATTTAGGGCTCATTCCTCACCACGAGATTCCCTTTGGTATTCGAGGTTGCTCTTATGCGACAGCCCCTTTTACCCACGTTAATCCGGATGGCTCTCGCTTTAGTGACGGTAGTTTTGGTGTGCTTTACATTGCCGATGAACTGCCAACGGCAATAAATGAGGTGCGGCACCACCAGGGAGCTTATTGGAAAAACGTACCATCGCTGCATTTTGAACGGTTTATCTTCCGTGGGCTTAAGTGCATTTTTGATGAAAAAGCGTGTTGTGATGGTTTAGTTCTTCAGGCGACCCATGCCATTTATGATGCTGACGATTACCGAGCAGCGCGCACGTTGGGCGGGGAGCTTCGTAAAGAGAAACGTGCTGGTCTGCGTTATCATTCGGTTCGGCAGCCAGGTGCCACTTGCTGGGCGTTAATGACGCCACAGTTCGTTAAGGACATTGTCCAGACCACTCATATTGAGATGATCTGGAACGGGCGAATAACCCAAGTGAATCGCCTCTCAGCGTTGCCAACTAAGTAAGTTCTGTAAGGCAATTATGATTGCCGCTGTTCAGTGAAGCGCTGCATGATGGCTAGGGTTTCATCACTTACATGATGCTCCATGCCTTCTGCATCAATACGCGCGGTGCTGTCATCGACCCCAAGGGCGCGCAAAAAATGCAGCACGACATTGTGGCGTGCCCGCGATGTTTCAGCCATCGCTTGTCCCTCTTCTGTTAAGAAGAGCGAGCGGTAAGGTTTGCTTGTCACTAAACCTAATTCGTTTAAGCGGCGAATCATTTTAGACACGGTCGCTTGACTGACGGCCATGCGGTTGGCGATATCAGCGGCACGCGCTTCACCACGATGACGAATTAAGTCCCCAATTAGCTCAACATAGTCTTCGATAAGCTCGGTTTCATGGGCATACCGCACCGTCTCATACTGTTTTGCATGCTGTTCCACGGGAGGGAGTGCATCGCCACTTTGACCGTGAGAAGTGGCTGTTCGCAGTTGTTCGTGATCACTCATTGGCAAAAAATATCAAGGTTAGTGGAAACGTTAATTGGTGATGGTAGCTCATTTTTTTGGATAATAGTTAGCCAAGGCTAAATTGTTTGCATAAAGCTTTTTTGTTGAGCTACAGTTACAATTATTGAAATCCTAGCACAACGGAGAGAAAGAATGACCAAGCGCTATATCAAACACAGCGTTAAGTACTTTGTTGGCATAGCCGTAGGGGCTGCGCTCACGTGGGGGATGTCGAGCGCTCAGGCCAATATGCTACATGAGCCGCCAATCAACATCGCCGTTACGTTCTCTGTGCTAGGTGATTTGGTTGAGAAGGTAGCGGGAGAGGACGCTGAAGTAACGGTCTTAACGCCAGTTAATGCTGAGGTTCACGAATGGGAGTTAACGCCAGATAATTTCGCGGCACTCGAAGATGCCGATATTGTGTTCTACAACGGTTATCAGCTCGAGCAGTGGATGGGACAAGTCAAAGCAACTATTACAGACGGTGTACCGATGGTGGCTGTAGCCGAAGCCTCTGGTTACCCAACACAATCAATTGTGACAGGTGAAATGGAGGGAGACGTTGATCCGCATCTGTGGATGGACCCTCGGGCTGCAAAAGCATATGTGCGCGTCATTGCAAACGCGCTTGAGGATTTATTGCCGAAACAAGCTGACAATATTCACCACCGGGCTGCGAAACTGAAAGAAGAGCTACATGCGTTGCATGTTGAGCTGCAAGAGGCGCTTGAAGTGATTCCGAATGATCGCCGGGTGTTGATCTCAAGCGAAGCCGCTTTTCTCTACTTTGCTGATGCTTATCATTTTGAGCACGATGGCATCTGGGGTACCAACGCTGAAACGGAAGGATCACCGCGCCAACTTATGCGTATTATTGATAAAATTAACGAGCGTCAGCCAGCTGCCTTGTTCTGGGAAAGTACTATTTCTGACCGATACGTGAGCAGCATTGCGCGGGATACAGGGCTTGCTGTCGCGGGCCCACTCTATGTCGATTCACTGAGTGAGCCAGGTGGGGAAGCGGCTGATTATTTTGCCATGTTACGGCATAACGTGGAGTTACTACGTCGCTATTTGGCAACAGAGTGATATGCAATGATTGAGTCTTGTTTAGGGAATGCAGCAGCGATTGAAGTGAAGGGGCTTTATGCCGCATATCAGCGGCAGCCAGTCTTAGAAGATATTCACTTGGCATTCCCTGTTGGTCAATGGACAGCGATTGTAGGGCCGAATGGCGCAGGCAAATCGACTCTATTTCACATCCTGACCGGCAGTATGAGGCCTCTACGCGGCCGTATTGAAGCGTTTGGTGATGAGATTGAACGGCACCGTAAAGAGGGCAGCATTGCCTACATGGCTCAGCGCGAGGCGATTGAGTGGGACTTTCCCATTTCGGTATGGGATACCGTGATGAGTGCTCGGTATGGCCATATGCGTCATGATCCTTTGTGGCGACAACTACTACCTGCGCGGTGGCAAGCGGCTCACCACCTCCAGGCCGTCAGGAAGGCATTAAGCGATGTGGATATGCTGGCCTTTGCAGATCGCCCTATTGGTGCACTCTCTGGCGGTCAGAAAAAGCGCGTGCTGCTTGCCAGAGCGCTTGCCCAAGAAGCCCGTATCCTGTTGCTTGATGAGCCCTTGGCGGGTGTTGATTCGCCCAGCGAGCAGCTTATTTTGGATGTTTTGAAGCGCGAACGTGAAGCGGGTAGAACCATTGTGATGGTCACGCATGATATGCCAGGTGCTCGTCGTTACGTGGATCATGTGGTGCTGATTAATCGCTTTATTCGCGGGGAAGGAACGCCTGAAGAGATGCTGAGTGATAGCAAGCTCGCTGAGTTAGCGGTTAGCTCTATTGAACAGTCAGCAAGTGATCATGCGTTGCGCGCCAACGCTGTTGCCATGATGCAAAAGTAATGGGCACACCCGAGATGTTACACACGTTAGATGCTTTCAGTAGTACGCTGGTTGGTGGATTAATCGCGGCACTTATGGTGCTGGTCAATCTTCTTCCGGACAGTATATCGGATGCTTTTCAATATGCGTTCATGCAGCGAGCGCTACTCACTTCGATGATGGTCGGCGCAATTTGTGGATTGCTGTCGTGCTATGTCGTGCTGAAACGGTGGTCGTTACTGGGGGATGCGATTTCCCATGCGGTGCTGCCTGGTGTTGCCATTGCCTATTTAGTGGGACTGCCTTTTTTTATTGGTGCCTTTGTGACCGGAGCATTAACGTCTCTGGGAATTGGAGCCATTGAACGCCATACGCGGATTAAGTCAGACGCAGCGATGGGCATTATGTTTACAGGCGCGTTTGCCCTTGGCATTGTTTTGATCAGCAAAATTGCCTCAAGTACACATCTCATGCATATCTTGTTTGGTAATGTGCTCGGCGTGCAGCACTCGGCGTTACTACTTACGTTAGCTGCCAGTATAGTGGCGTTGCTGGTGGTTTGGCTCGCGTTTAGGCCGCTGATGCTGTATGCCTTTGACCCTACCCAGGCTCAGGCATTGGGTTTTAATACCGGTGTTATCCATTACGGCCTGATCTTGTTGTTAACGCTTACCATCGTTGCCAGCCTCGAAACGGTCGGTATTATTCTGGTGGTCGCGATGCTGATTACGCCTGGTGCCACCGCCCATCTGCTAACGGATCGTTTTAAAACGATGCTATTAATTTCAGTGGCAGTGGGCGTCGGCTCAGCCGTGCTCGGGCTGTGGCTTTCGTATACTTTCGATGTAGCATCAGGCGGCACCATTGTTCTGGTCGCTACCAGCTGCTTCTTTCTTGCGCTGCTGCTCTCACCCAAGCATGGTGTTTTGATGCGCCAATGGCGTCATCGGCATATCGGAAGTGTTAATGATTAGCCAGCCATCCCAGTACCATTTGATGGTAATCAACGATGCCTAATACGCGTTGATTGGTATCGACTACTGGCGCGAGTGATAGCCCAAACTGGTCGAAAAGCCGGGCACAGTAGCGGACGTTCATTTCAGGACGTACGCTAACAACCGGTTTGCTCATGATTTCATATAGATTGATTCTTTCGGCAGGGCGATTAGGAGCCAGTACCTTCTTGGCTATATCTGAGGATAAGACAATTCCTAATTCGTCGTGCTCAGTACGCCGATTAATGATGATAACGCTGGCGCTGTGTTGGCGCATCAGTGTAATGCCATCTGCAACGGTCAGAAACCCATCCACAGACACATAATGAGAATGCATAACATCCCCTACCGTGTGTTCAGCAGCGTTTGGCTTGGCGATTGACATCTTAAGCTCCTTAGCTGAGAGGCTGATTTAGCGTGTCTGAAATCGATTTGATCTGATGCGCGACACCCACGGCATCTTCTACATCGAGCTGAAACGCAATACCCGTGCCGGGTGTTTCATCGAATTCGCCAACGCGGGCAATGGCTTCAAGAATAGCGCGGCTGATATGCTCTTCGACCAGGAATAGCAAAACATCACGTTGCGCGGTAATTTCCATGCCAAAAATGCCCCGTGCTTTTTTGAGACCTTCGCCCCGGGCATTGTTGATCACTGTTGCGCCTGTGGCGCCAGCGTCACGGGCGGCTTGTAGAATGTCGTCGCTTAATTCATCTTCGACTAATGCTACGATGAGTTTAAAGCGCATTATTATCTCCTTTACTAGGCGGCGGAGCTTTGCTGTATGAGAGGTGGGGCGTGGTTTGCTTGCGTTTATCTTTCCATTGAGCAATTTGGGCATAACCCATGACGGTAATAATGGGGAACAGGCAGGCTAATGCAATCATGCCAAAACCGTCCATTAGCGCACTGCGACCTGGTATCGATGCTGCTAACCCCAGCCCCAAGGCAGCAATGATGGGAACAGTAATGGTTGAGGTGGTAACACCACCTGAGTCAAACGCAAGCGGAATGATTGACTTCGGTGAGCGCAGGGTTTGAATGATGACTAAGCAGTACGCAGCAAAAACAAACCACTGAAGCGGCCAGCCCATGACAATGCGCCATGTTCCCAGCGTAATGCCAAATGCCATGCCTAAGGCTACCGCTATGCGTAGCATGAAAGGGTTAATGGTGCCGCCAGAAATTTCGCCTGCCTTAATTGAAACGGCAATCAGCGAAGGCTCTGCAATCGTCGTGCTTGCCCCAATGGCGAATGCGAATAGGTAGACCCAGTAGTAATCGGCCCAGTGCCGTTGTACACCCTGTTCAACAGCAGGTAAAAAGTCAGTATTGGTTAACTGAGAGGCCATTAGCTCCCCCATCGGGAAGAGCGCCTGCTCAAGGCCGACGAGAAAGAGTGATAGCCCAACCCAGACCATGAAAAAGCCTGCCAGCACTTGGGGCAAACGCTGTATGCGCTTGCGAATAACAATGTATTGAAAACCAAAAATAATAGCGGCAATGGGTAAAATATCGAGCAGCGTGTCCCAGAAAATCGTGAGTAATATCATTAGGTGCTTCCCGTCACTAAGCTAAGCCCAAAAATCCCAAACAGCAGCACGAAAATAATAGGCATCACCGATGCAAAGGCGATCAATCCAAAGCCATCAAGCATTGGATTGCGGCCTTTTATTGTGGAGGCTAAGCCTACGCCCAGAGCCGTTACTAGCGGTACGGTGATGGTCGAGGTGGTCACGCCGCCGGAATCGTAGGCAATGCCAATTAATTCGTTTGGCGCAAACAGCGTAAGCAGTAGCACGATGATATAACCAGCGATAATCATTAGATGCAGTGGCCAGCCTTTAAATATTCTCAGTACACCGACGACCACGGCGGTGCCAACTGATAAAGCAACAACCATCCTTAGCGTAAAGGCAAACGATGCCTGTGCAGCGCTCGTATCGGCAATTAATCCACTTTCTGATACGACTTCCCCAGCCCGAGCAGCCACCGCGATAAGTGCGGGTTCCGCAACCGTTGAGCCAAACCCCAGCGCGAAAGCAAAGATAAGCAGCCAAGCAACAGAGCCTTTTTTTACAAAAGCTCGCGCAAGGTTTTCGCCTAGAGGAAAGAGGCCTAGTTCAAGTCCCTTGATGAATAACGTTAATCCCACCACAACAAACACAAGACCTAGCACCAGATCCAATAGTGCGAGTGAGTCAGGCAGCGGCTGTCGAATGACGACCAACTGAAAGAACCCCATCACCAATACAACGGGGAGTAGGTCGCGTAGGCTATCTTTGAGCTGATTTGCAAGCGAATAAACTATATTCATCGAACGTTTACTTTCACCAGGGCGAGTTGTTGTAGGCTGATTGGTATGCGCTAGCCAGATCGTTTAACCATTAGTGTAAGGCAATAGAGTGAGCAACAGTGTGATTTGGCACAGGGTTTGAGCTTATCAGCAAAGCCGACTGCCCAAGAGCAACAACGTGCTATCCAGCGTGTGCCAACCCCACCAAGCAAGCATTAACCCACCTGCTATCAGCGTACTAATTAACAGCACAGCCGCCAACGGAATGTCGTATTTCATGAGGTCACCTGTTCGGTCGCTGAGCGCGTAAGAGGCTTTTCGCTAATAAACCAGTGCAGGGCAGCGGCAACAACAGAAAGGACAATGGCAATTTGCCATACAGTATTGTAGTGACCCGTTAGGTCATACAGGTAACCTCCTAGCCAGACACCCATAAAAGACCCCAGCTGATGAAATAGAAATACAATTCCACCTAGCATCGATAAATGGCGCACACCAAATACAGAGGCCACGATGCCGTTGGTCAACGGTACGGTTGAAAGCCACAATAGCCCGATAGCGATACCAAATAAATAGGCACTGGTCGTCGTAAGAGGGAGCGCAATAAACATCACAATCACTACGCCGCGAATGAGATATAGCCAGCTAAGCAAGCGCGGTTTCGACCAAAAGCCGCCCAGCCAGCCTGCGGTGTATGTGCCTACGATATTAAACAGCCCAACGAGCGCTAGCACTGTGGTACCTACCTGAACCGCAAGCCCGTTATCGAATAAATAGCCTGGCAGGTGAACCGCGATAAATACCACCTGAAAGCCGCATACAAAAAAGCCAATACACAATAGCCAAAAGCCTTTTTCGCCAGCCGCCTCATTTAGTGCATCACGCAAGCTTAAATCGCCCAGCGCCTTGGTCGTCGGGCGGTCTTTCAGCATTGCGCCAAGGGGAATCATTAAGGTGGCAATCGCCCCCATCGCGAGCAGCGCTGCTGCCCAGCCGAGCCACTCGATAAGTCCAAGCGTGCCAGGCAGCATGGCGAACTGACCAAAAGAACCCGCCGCACTGACAATGCCCATCGCCATGCTGCGTTTTTCAGGTGCTACCGCACGTCCTACTGCGCCCAGAATAACCGAAAACGTTGTGCCGGAAAGGCCCAGCCCTATCAGCAAGCCAGCGCTTACCGTCATGCCCAGCGCGGTACTGGAAAGGCTCATAAAGCACAAACCCAGTGTGTAGAGAATGCCGCCGATGACAATAATTCTGGCTGCCCCGAAACGGTCGGCTAATGCGCCAGTGAATGGCTGAGAAAGGCCCCAGATAAGGTTTTGCACGGCGAGAGCAAATGCAAACACGCCGCGCCCCCAGCCAAAGTCGCTGCTCATCGGCTCAAGAAAAAGTCCAAAGCCATGGCGAAGCCCCATGGCAGTGGAAATAACCAAGCTTGCTAACAGTATGAGCAGAAACGTGTTGTGTCGTGTGATAGCCATTTCAGGTCTCGTTATTTTTTAGGCTTAACGTTCGTTAACTCGTTAACGAACTATCGCACGCGTTGGGCGCTTTTAGAAGCTGCCAAACAGAGTGCCTAAGGTGATAACGCTAATGAGGGCGGCGATAGGCAATACAATAGTGACCATGGCTAGGTGGCCGTATGACTGACGGTGAGTTAAGCCGCAAATAGCCAGCAGGGTAATTACCGCACCTGAATGAGGCAGGGTGTCCATCCCCCCAGCGGCAAGCGTGGCGACTCGGTGCATAAGCTCAGGATTAATACCCGCCTGCTCGGCCATGGCCAGATATTCGCTGCCAAGGGTTTGCAGGGCAATCGAAAGCCCACCTGAAGACGAGCCGGTAATGCCCGCCAGAACGCTCATAGCGATGGCCTCTGAGATGAGAGGGTTGCCAGGAGAAGCATTTAATACCGCATCTCGAATGATGGCGAATCCTGCAAGACTTGCAATGACGGCACCGTAACCCACTTCAGAGGCGGTATTAAAAATAGGCAGCAGTGAGCCAATGCAGCCTTTATTGACCGTTTCTTTAAGATTTTGCCAATGCCGCCAGCGGGTAATAATCAGCCACGCTGACGCGCTGAGCAGGGCAATCAATACTGCCCATAGCCCTGTTTGTCTACTAGGCGTGACGTTTTCAAAGGCGTCGCTGATAAAACTAAGATCCATGGCAGGAAACACGCCGTAGGTAAAAAGTGCGTTTAGACCAATCACCATTATCAGCGGTATGAGCGCAATGCCCAGCGACATGGTGGGTGCCGCCTTTTGGGTATCGGTAGTTTCTGCTTCCCGCTCCGTATGCATACCGTAGCCTTCGCTGTTGGTTGCCGCTTTCTTAACACGTGATTGCAAGTAATAGGTGCCTAAGCCCAGCATAATCAGGCCGGCAATAATGCCTAAACCCGGTGCAGCAAAGCTGTTGGTGCCGAAATAGGGAATGGGGATTGCATTCTGAATAGCCGGGGTGCCGGGAAGGGCGGTCATGGTAAACGTGAATGAGCCTAGCGCAATAGAGGCAGGGATCAGGCGTTTTGGCACATCAGCCTGGCGAAATAGCTCTCGGCTAATAGGGTAAATAGCAAACGCGACGACAAATAAGGACACTCCGCCGTAGGTAAGAACTGCGCAAGCCATCACCACCGTTAGCACGACATGGTGGGTGCCCAGCCGTTTAACGATGCCATTAGAGATAGACTGCGCCGCGCCTGAGTCTGCCATCAACTGACCAAATAAGGCCCCTAATAAAAAGAGCGGAAAGAACTGAATAACGTAGTTCCCCAACGCTTTCATGAACGTATCGGTGTAAATGGGCAACAAAAAGGCGGCGTCTCCTGATAACAGCACTGCAAGAGAGGCCATAAGGGGGGCCAACAGCAGAACCGAGATGCCGCGATAGGCAAAAAACATCAGCAACAGTAAAGAAACGACGATGGCTAGCATGCCCATACAGGCTCCAAGGCAAAGAATACAGGGTTAAAGCGACATAATTTAAAAAGACGACGTAGTTAAAAATACATAGTTAAAAAGACATAGGTAAATTAGCAGTGTAAGTAGGAGGGGATGGACGGCATACTAGGTAGTATGTTGCAAAGCAGCAAGAGCGCTTTGACTAAAGTCGTAAGCTTGTATCACAAATGATCCACGCTTATTAGCCACTCTTTACCCTAAGCCAGACAAGAGTGTGTTATTCCAACGAGCTCTTAATCCGTTGGTGTTGGCTCATTTTTACTACTGAATTTTCAGGAGGTCAGTGGTGCTGAATCCTTTTTCCATGCAGGGCAAGGTTGGGATTGTTGCGGGCCTTGCCAATCAAGACAGTATTGCCTTTGGCTGTGCCCAGGCGCTGCACAATGCAGGTGCTGAATGCATTGTGACTTATGCTTCACCTAAGGCGGAAAAATTTGTCACGCCGTTGGCAGCTGACATGGGAAAGCCCGAACTGGTGTGCTGTGATGTTCAGCAAGATGCGCAGTTAGATGATCTGTTCGCGCGTGCCCATGAGCGTTGGGGACGGGTGGACTTTGTGGTTCACTCGATTGCTTTTGCCCCTCTTGAAGACCTGCATGGCCGGGTAGTTGATTGCTCGCGGGAAGGGTTTGCGCTGGCCATGGATATCTCTTGCCACTCTTTTATTCGCATGGCAAGGCGCGCCGAACCGTTGATGAAAGACGGCGGAACCCTGCTAAACATGACCTACTATGGAGCTGAAAAGGTAGTCGACAACTACAACCTAATGGGGCCGGTTAAGGCTGCGCTTGAATCCGCTACCCGTTATTTGGCGGCAGAACTGGGTCCTCAGGGAATTCGAGTACATGCAGTATCGCCTGGTGCCATTCGCACACGGGCCGCCGCTGGGCTTAAGGCGTTTGATGAACTGGCGCGCGATGGTGAAACGCGCTCTCCACTACGCCGCCTTGCTAGCGTGCAGGATGTAGGCAATACGGTGGTCTATCTTGCTTCGGATGCCGGAGCTGCACTGAGCGGATTGACCCACTACGTGGATGCAGGGCGCCACCTTCGTTTCTGAAAGTTACGAAATCACTTGATGGAGACCGCGTAATGTCAGCCAGTAGCACAAATGAAGTCATTGAAAACCGTACTTTTGATGAAATAACAATTGGGGAAGAGGCCTACCTTGAGAAACGCTTGACGATGGAAGACATCAAGCTGTTTGCGGTGATGTCGGGGGACGTTAACCCATCACACGTTGACAGCGACTTCGCCAAAAGCAGCCGTTTTCAGGAAGTCATTGCCCACGGCATGTGGGGTGGTGCGTTGATCTCTACCGTGTTAGGCACTCAGTTACCTGGTCCAGGGACGATCTACCTGGGACAGACGCTGCAATTCAAAGCGCCGGTACGGTTGGGTGATGTACTGAGGGTGTCGGTGCGTGCGATCGATAAAGACGACCAGCGCCACCATATTACCTTTGCTTGCCGTTGTGAAAATCAGCGCGGTGACACGGTTATTGAAGGCGAAGCCAACGTGCTGGCGCCGATCAAAAAAATCAGTAGGCCTCGGACGCTGTTGCCGAAAGTACGTTTGGCCGAGCGTGGCAGGCTGCATGAAATATTGACGGCGGCAGATCGCCCAGAGCCTATGCCCACTGCTGTGGTTCATCCTGTTGATCAAAGTGCCATTTGTGGCGCGGTTGAGTCCGCGGCACAAGGGTTGATCATTCCAGTCCTCGTCGGGCCGAAGAGCAAGATTTATGCGGCGGCTGATAAGGCCAACGTGGATATCAGTGCTTTTGAGCTAGTGGATGTTGCGCATAGCCATGCGGCGGCTGAGCAAGCGGTAGCGCTTGCGCGCCAAGGCCGTGTCGAAGCCTTGATGAAGGGCGCGTTACATACGGATGAGCTGTTACATGAAGTACTCAAACGTGAGACTGGCCTGCGTACCGAACGCTGCTTGAGCCATGTGATGGCGTTTGATGTACCGACCTATCCGCGTCCACTGCTGATTACTGATGCTGCCATTAATATTTATCCGCAATTGGCGGTAAAGCGCGATATTGTGCAAAATGCCATTGAGTTAGCCCATGCGCTGGGTAACCAGAATCCCCGTGTGGCGATTCTCTCTGCGGTAGAGACCATCAATCCCAAAATCACCTCAACGCTGGACGCGGCGGCGCTGTGTAAGATGGCCGAACGTGGGCAGATTACTGGCGGCACTCTAGATGGCCCATTGGCATTCGACAATGCAGTCTCTGAAGCCGCTGCCAGAACGAAAGGTATTGTCTCGCCGGTGGCCGGGCGCGCGGATATTCTGCTGGCGCCAGACCTTGAAGCGGCGAACATGCTGATGAAGCAGCTGACCCATTTAGCAGATGCCACCGGCGCAGGCATCGTTGTCGGCGCTAGGGTGCCAATCATACTAACGAGCCGTGCTGATGATGCCTTGACGCGCATGGCCTCCAGCGCACTGGCGTTACTGTTGGCCGATTATCAGCGCCAAAGCATGCTCAGCAGCCCTGAGGGAGCGTAACAATGCAAGAAATCCTGGTGCTGAACAGCGGCTCTTCTAGCGTTAAATTTGCGCTCTATCGTGTCGATGATGACGCATTGCCCTTGGCGTATAGCGGCCATTTTTCAGGACTGGCCACCTCACAGTGTGCGGTATCGCTGACACGCTGGACGCAGGATACTAACAACGATGCGCTTCCTACGGCTTATCATTATGACGCACAAGCCTTAGCATCGCAGGGTCTCAGGCCAGCAATGACGCATGAAGACGCTGTCCTAATGCTGATGAGCTGGTTTGACCAGCGGGAAGAAAAAGGCACGTTGGCGGCAATTGGTCATCGCGTCGTTCACGGCGGTCAAACGTATCATGAAGCCGTCAGGTTAACTGCTGACGATGTGGCTGTGCTGGAAAGATTTTCGAGCTTGGCCCCCCTTCATCAGCCTCATGGGCTGGCACCTATCAAATTGTTGATGAAGCAAATGCCTGATGTGCCACAGATTGCCTGCTTCGATACCGCATTTCATGCCCATCAACCCCAACAGGCGCGGCAGTTTGCGCTGCCGCGTGAGCTTACTGCCAAGGGGCTAATCCGCTACGGTTTCCATGGCCTTTCCTATGATTATATTCAGCGCACCCTGTCGAGTGTTTTACCTGATGGGGCGTCGCGTGCGCGAGTGATTGTTGCGCACCTGGGTAACGGCGCTAGTATGTGCGCCATCCGCGATGGCATCAGCGTGGCTTCAACCATGGGGTTTACCGCGCTAGAGGGGTTGCCAATGGGAACGCGCTCTGGTGCTCTGGACCCAGGGTTAGTGCTGCATTTGATTAGCCATGAGGAGATGAGTGTCGAGGACGTTTCGACGCTTTTGTACAAGCGTTCAGGGCTACTGGGTGTTTCCGGGATTAGCAGCGATATGCGTGAGTTGCTTGCCAGTGATGCCCCCGAAGCACAGGAAGCGATAGAGCTTTACTGCTATCGCGCGGCGCGGGAAATCGCCAGCTTGGCTGGGGCGCTGGGTGGACTTGATCAATTGGTATTTACCGCCGGTATTGGTGAGCACGCAGCCCCTGTGCGTGCGCGCATCGTGGCGCAGTGTGAGTGGTTGGGTATGCAGCTTGATCCCCAGGCCAATGGCCACCATGCTGAATGTATCTCTTTGCCTGATAGTCGTGTAGGTGTTTGGGTTATTCCGACCGATGAAGAGCGAGTGATTGCCAGTGATTGCCTAGCGCTTCTCAAAGAAGCGGATTAATTTCGTCATCTGATGCTCAGGAGCTGCGTACTTGGGAGACGCTAGCCACTGTGATAGTTGGGAGCGGCTATCTCAAAAGCCATTACTGCTACCGATAAATCATTGATCTGATAGAATTCCCAGCTTTTGTAAGCTCACTCACTTATCTTGCTGGGAATTTTAATGAACGCGGTCATTCTTGCTGTGCTAGTTATGGTAGCGCTTTCGCTTGCTCGGGTATCTGTTGTGTTTGCGCTAGTGGTCGGCGCGTTGGTGGGGGGCTTAGTGGGAGGCCTATCGCTTGATGAAACCCTCAGTGCGTTTAATGATGGTGTGGGCGGTGGTGCCCAAGTGGCTCTTGCTTATGCCACGCTAGGTGCCTTTGCAGTGGCTATATCTCGTTCGGGGCTTCCCGATATGTTGGCCAATCGCTTAATTACGCTACTGGGCAAAGAGTCTACAGCGGCACACCAAGCGCGAGTGAAGGTGTTATTGCTCGTTGCAGTGCTCTTGGTTGCTATTTCATCACAAAATGCCATACCGGTGCATATTGCCTTTATACCGGTACTGATCCCACCTCTGCTAGTGGTAATGAATCGTCTCCGGCTTGATCGTCGTGCGATGGCTTGCGCGCTCACCTTTGGGTTGACTGCTCCGTATATGCTTCTACCTGTCGGATTTGGCGCGATCTTCTTAAACGACATTTTGCTGGCTAATTTAAATAGCGCGGGCGAGCCATTCGGCTTGGAAATCACGCGTGGCATGGTGCCGATGGCGATGGCTATTCCGGTAGGTGGGATGGCCATTGGGTTGCTAGTGGCGCTGTTTTTTAGCTACCGTGGACAGCGCGAATACGCCAATAAAGACCTTGTGACGACTAACGCACACCAAGGGCACACCCCCGCAAAGCCCCATATGCTCGGGCTTGTAATGTCGGGTGTCGCCATTGTGGCGGCGTTGGGTTTGCAGCTGTACACCGGCTCCATGATTGTTGGTGGGCTAGTGGGGATTGGCTTGCTTTCGCTGGGGGGCATTTTTAAGTGGCGCGAAGCAGATGATCTGTTTACCAGCGGTATGCGCATGATGGCGTTGATTGGTTTCATTATGATCTCTGCGGCTGGCTTTGCGGAGGTGATGAGGACAACCGGTGATATCGACTCATTAGTGGCAGGCGCGTTTGATCTGTTTGGCGATCACCGCGGTTTGGCGGCGCTTGTTATGCTACTGGTGGGGCTGTTTATTACCCTGGGGATTGGCTCATCGTTTTCGACAATCCCTATTATTGCGGCGATTTTTGTACCGCTGGCGGTACAGTTCGGCTTTTCGCCAATGGCGACGGTAGTACTCGTTGGTACGGCGGCTGCACTGGGCGATGCTGGCTCGCCTGCGTCTGATTCCACGCTGGGCCCAACCTCTGGGTTAAATGTTGATGGCCAGCATGATCATATGTGGGACAGCGTGGTGCCTACCTTCCTGCATTACAATGTACCGCTGATTGCTTTTGGCTGGTTAGCAGCAATGTCGCTTTAAGACCATGCTCGCCGCAATGTGTAGGTAAGTGATAGCAACAAAAGGGGCAGCCAGTGGCTGCCCCTTTTGGTAGGTATGCTTTGCTAGATTGGTATCTTATATGAGGTGTTTAGACTTCCCGACTATTAGGCAGGTGAGACTCAAAGGCGCTGAGCAGGCCACGCAGTAAGGAGAGCTCTTTACGGCTGGGCTGGGCGCGGGAAAACAATGCCTGAAGTTGCTCTTCAGTACGGGCATGGGGCTGGGTAAGAAAGCCACTTTGCTGCATCAGTCGTCCAAGATGGTCTTGGAAGTGCACAAATTGCTCACGGCTAGGCGGTGTTGCTTCAATCGGCCGTTGGTACATGAAGTGGTTATCATCGCGTCTGCGCCAAGCGCGGTGTATTTCATAGGCTAAAATCTGCACGGCCTGAGAGAGATTTAAAATACCGTATTCAGGGTTGGCAGGTATGCTGACTTGGT
Source organism: Vreelandella zhaodongensis (assembly GCF_013415115.1). Classification (GTDB taxonomy): domain Bacteria; phylum Pseudomonadota; class Gammaproteobacteria; order Pseudomonadales; family Halomonadaceae; genus Vreelandella; species Vreelandella zhaodongensis. The sequence goes on from NZ_JACCDD010000001.1 coordinate 512,257, forward strand.
GCGTGCAGCAGCGTATTTCATCGTTAGTGAGGCCTGAACGCTCACGTCCAAAGACCAACGCAACCGGGGCCTGCGCGGCGTTCTCGATCACTTGCTGTGCCATGTCATCAGGTTCATCGAAATGGGGAAGCGGTAGGCTGCGAAGTCTTGCGCTGGCGCCCACCACTTGAACGCAATCGCTAACTGCCTCCTCAAGGCTGCTTACACAGCGGGCATTTTCAAGCACATCCGTTGCGCCTGCGGCCATACGAGTTGCTTCGTCATCGGGAAACGCGCGCGGATTAACCAATAAGAGCTCGGATAAGCCCATGGTTTTCATCGCGCGAGCCGTAGCGCCAATGTTGCCTGGATGAAAGGTTTGCACCAGTACGATGCGAATATTGGAGAGCACGGTAATGAAGACCTACAAGCTGCCGGATAAAGGTGCTGATGGTAGCATGCTTTTAAATCTCATCAGAGGCAGGAAGAAATAAAAGAACCCCGCACATGGCGGGGTTCTTAACGACGTTAAACGTCAGAGCGATAGGCTCAGGGGGGCATTACATCATGCCGCCCATACCACCCATTCCGCCCATGCCACCCATGTCTGGAGCAGCGTCTTTCTCTTCTGGGTCGTCAGCGATCATGCATTCAGTAGTGATCATCAGACCAGCAACAGAACCAGCGGACTGCAGTGCAGTACGGGTTACTTTAGCGGGGTCCAGAACACCCATTTCGAACAGGTCGCCGTACTCACCAGTTTGCGCATTGTAGCCGAAGTTACCTTCACCATCTTTCACGCGGTTGATAACAACAGCGGCTTCTTCGCCGGCGTTGGTAACAATCTGACGTAGCGGAGACTGCATAGCGCGTAGCGCCATGTTGATACCGTGGTTCTGATCTTCGTTGTCGCCAGTCAGACCCTGTACTTTAGCCATGACGCGAACCAGTGCGGTGCCGCCACCAGGTACAACACCTTCTTCTACGGCAGCACGGGTTGAGTGCAGAGCATCTTCAACACGGGCTTTCTTCTCTTTCATTTCTACTTCGGTCGCCGCACCGACACGAATAACAGCAACACCGCCTGCTAATTTGGCAACGCGCTCTTGCAGCTTCTCTTTGTCGTAATCAGAAGAGGTCTCTTCGATTTGCGCACGGATTTGATTAACGCGTGCTTCGATGTCGTTTTCTACACCAGCGCCATCGATGATGGTGGTGTTTTCTTTAGACATCGTCATGCGCTTAGCGGTACCCAGGTGATCCAGGTTCGCTTGCTCAAGCGTCAGACCAACTTCTTCAGAAATCACGGTGCCGTTGGTCAGGATGGCGATATCCTGCAGCATCGCTTTACGACGGTCGCCGAAGCCAGGTGCCTTTGCAGCAGCAACTTTAACGATGCCGCGCATGTTGTTCACAACCAGCGTTGCAAGCGCTTCGCCTTCGATATCTTCAGCGATAATCGCGAGCGGTTTGCCTTGCTTAGCAACGGCTTCCAGCACCGGCAGTAGTTCGCGGATGTTGGAGATTTTCTTGTCGACGAGCAGGATGTACGGATCTTCTAGCTCGACGGCCATGGTGTCTTGGTTGGTAACGAAGTAGGGCGAGAGGTAGCCGCGATCAAACTGCATACCTTCTACGACTTCCAGCTCGTCTTCGAAGCCACGACCTTCATCAACGGTGATGACGCCTTCTTTACCAACTTTTTCCATCGCTTCAGCGATGATTTCACCGATGCGCTTGTCACCGTTGGCAGAAATAGTACCTACCTGAGCAATGGACTTGGTGTCGGTGCAAGGAACAGACATTGCCTGGATCTCTTTGACTGCCGCATTGACCGCTTGGTCGATGCCGCGCTTAAGATCCATTGGGTTCATACCCGCTGTCACGCCTTTCAAGCCTTCTGCAACAATTGCCTGGGCCAGAACGGTTGCCGTCGTGGTGCCATCGCCTGCGGCATCAGAGGTCTTGGAAGCAACTTCCTTAACCATCTGAGCGCCCATGTTCTCGAACTTATCTTTCAGTTCGATCTCTTTGGCAACCGATACACCGTCTTTAGTCACTGTCGGTGCGCCAAAGGACTTGTCCAGTACCACGTTGCGGCCTTTTGGGCCGAGGGTAACTTTTACTGCGTTAGCCAGTACGTCTACGCCACGCGCCATACGTTTGCGGGCATCATCGGAGAACTTAACTTGCTTAGCTGCCATGTTCGTTATTTCCTAAACATTGAAATTTAAAAGGAAAAGTAAGTTATCGGTGGTATTTAGCCTTCGACAACTGCCAAGATATCGGCTTCGCTCATGATCAGAACTTCTTCGCCGTCGATTTTCTGCTTCTCAACGCCGAAACCGTCTTTGAAAATCACCGAGTCGCCAACTTTAACGTCCAACGGGCGAACGTCGCCGTTGTCGAGAATGCGACCATTACCAACCGCCAAAACTTCACCACGGGTGGGTTTTTCCTGGGCGTTGCCCGGTAGCACGATGCCGCCAGCGGTTTTCTGCTCTTCTTCCACGCGACGAACAACGACGCGATCGTGCAAAGGACGGATATTCATGCTCACGTTCTCCTGAGTATCGTCAAAGCCCATGTGGGCAGTTAGCTAAATGATATTTTCGAGGGCATCAACCCGCGAAAAGTGAAGGTTAGAAACCTTCATGTTAATGGCGAGCGCCTTAGCTTTCGCCGAGTTTGTATGCTGAGTCAAAAGTGGGGGCTGGTGAGAGCCTTTCAAGGGGCAGATGATAAAAAAATGTGATTTTGCGATATTCTTATTCATTGAGCCTTCAACGTCGCCTTGCTGTCTCCTCCCGACTAATGAATTCACCCTCGATAGGTTCTTCTTGGCCACTTGAACGTGGTGTATCGCTCTGTTCGTAGTTTGTTTGTTGCTGGCTAGCGGCGCTTGTCAAGCCTATCCAGGTAAGTGCCTTTAGCATCAACTGACGGGCGTTAGGCATAAGGCAGGCCAAGCCCAGCGCATCAGAAAGAAAGCCAGGTGCTAGTAGGAGAGCACCACCAAAAATCAGTGCTGCTCCAGTAAACAGTTCTTGGGAAGGGAGTTCGCCCGACTGCATGCGTTGGCGCGCACGAGCCAGCGTTGAAACGCCTTCTTTACGAATAAGGTGCAGGCCAATAAAGCCAGTGCCCAGCACCAGTGCTAGCGTGCTCAACAGCCCAATGTGGCTACCAACAGTAAATAGCAGAACAAAATCAACTAACGTAAACAACGATATAAATAGAAGAATGGGCATGACAAACTCCATAACAGGCGTAATCGGTCAATATGGTGACAGAAATCGATAAAACAAGCAGCCTGCGCTGGCTGATCGTTATTAGATGTGTCTGAAAGCTCGATATTTCACTCAGCAACCTTTATGCTGCAGTGCACAATACTGTGTTTAATACTAAGCCGATACCGGATGTGCGTAGCCGCATCTCAGCGAGTGTCGACCAAAGGAGACGGTAATGCAGTTAACTAATAAAGTCATCGCTATCACCGGTGGTGCGCGTGGGTTGGGGCTTGCGGTAGCAGAACGCTTAGGTAAGCAAGGGGCTCGCCTGGCGCTTTTAGATATGAGCGCTGCAGCACTTGACGAAGCAGTGTCATCACTAGCTGCCCTAGATATTCAGGCGAAGGCATTTGTGACCAATGTAGCGGATGAGCAGTCAGTGCAGCAGGCATTTGCTGACATTGCATCGCGAATGGGGCCTGTTGGTGGATGCGTCAATAATGCAGGCATTACCGATGATAGTCTGCTGATTAAGGCAAAAGAGGGCGTGGTTGAAAAGCGAATGTCATTATCGTCATGGCAGAAAGTGTTGGATGTTAATTTGACAGGCGTTTTTCTTTGCGGTCGTGAAGCGGCAACGCAGATGGTAGAGGCGGGGCATCAAGGGGTTATTGTCAATATTTCTAGCATTTCCCGTGCGGGTAATATGGGCCAAAGCAATTATGCGGCGGCCAAGGCGGGTGTGCACGCGTTAACGGTTACCTGGGGGAAAGAGCTGGCCCGCTACGGTATCCGCACAGGAACAGTGGCGCCAGGGTTTATTGCAACTGATATGACGGCTTCTATGCGGCCCGATATGTTGGAGCGAATCTCTGCCAGCGTTCCGCTTCAGCATCTGGGTGAGGCAGACAATATTGCGCAGAGTGTTGCCTTTATTTTTGAAAATGATTATTTCACCGCGCGTATTATCGAGTGTGACGGCGGGTTACGGCTCTAGCCATTTTCCCTCAGAGTGCTGTCGGCAACTATGAGTGCTCTGAGGGAGTATTGGTACATGGCGTGTAAGGTGGAGCGCTAGAAATGAAAGTAATCGCGTTTGATATCTCGTTGGAAATACATTTCTAAACGAAGTGTCATCGCCCAGCGTGGGTCGTGGCTGACTTCGCGCTGAAAATGTAGCTCTGGAATAACGTCGGCAAACAAAATGCCTTTATGAATGTCACGGCGATAGCGTGTTTGTAAATAATAGTTGGTCATGCGTGGGTTAGAGACGCTTTCACCAATAGCAATTGCGGAGTAACGAAGCGCGCTGCGGCTATTAAGACGCTGATTGAGCTGGGCCACTTCACTGTATTCAAGGGTGTCCTCTTCCTCTCGCCACTGTACTGTCGTGATAAAGCGCAGGTGACGATTTTCCGATAACGGGCGGCCAATATCCCACTGAGTGCGTGCTGAATAACCTGAGTTATTAAACCAGGATAATCGGTTATATGACTCTAACTGCCAAGGTCCTTCCCCAATATCCCATAGTCTTTCACTGGTAAAACGTACGTAGGGGTCTAATGGCAGGCGCAATCGAACGCCGGCACCAATTCGGTTGCTCCAATTGTCGCGTTTGTCTCTTCTTTCAAGCCAGCTAAGGCCAAGCGTAGAGGTTCGACGGTCACGTTGATCGTTATAGAGTCGACCTGAACCTTGGTCGGCTAACGTGCCTTGCGACTCTTCTGGATCGCTTTCGATAATCAGGCGAAGCCGTTCTTCTGTGGTGGGTAGGTCGATGCGATAGCGTACGCTAATATCACTGCTGGTGCCGTCGCCTTCCATCCAATCTATTTCTTGGCCAAGTCGAAGGTAAGAACCATTATCGACGCTGGATGATTGATCGCCGCCAAAAAAAGAGTCGATATTGCGAGAGGTGTTATCTACCCAATTGCCCACTCGTGCGCGAAATGGTTCAACGTGATTCTCTGCCCACTCTGGTAAATCGCTGTCATTCTCTTCTTCATCCGCAGCTAGCGGAGGTGCGAAAAATGCACAAACACAAAAAAGTGCGATGGCAGGTCTCATTGCAGTACCCATGGGCAAGGTTTTTTTGGGGAGCGATAACCGATTGCGCCTTATGCCTTTCACGATTGTTGCCCACTATTTTTGTCCGTTGTCATGCGCGCTTGCGTTCCCTGTGGCTGTTAAAGCGCGTTGTCTAGTCGCTAAGGGTGTGTGCTAAAGCGAAGCTGCTAAAAATTAATTCAATGCGGTCTAAGATGCCAGCTAACTTAGCCCAAAAAAAAGGCGACGTCAGCTAACGAATGAAACTTGCGGGTAAAAAGGGAGGGGGCAAAAGCAAAAAAATCCGGCTAGCATAAATGCTACCGAATTAATTGGAATAACAAACTTAAAATTGGTGCGGATGGGGAGACTCGAACTCCCACACCTTACGGCACTAGAACCTAAATCTAGCGTGTCTACCAATTCCACCACATCCGCAGAAGACGAGACGTATATTAACAGTATTCGCGGAAATGTCAATGCCTTAGTGTGAAGGATGTTCAATAAGTTAGCTCAGGAGGAGAGATGTCCCTAACGCGATGGACGCATATGGCAAGCGGTTGGTTCAAGCAAGGCTTGCCGGGTTACTGCGCTTTTTGTCTCACACCTGGGCAGGCTAGCAGTGGATGGTGCCAGGAGTGCTTCGATCAGCTACCGTGGAACCACCATGCATGTTGCCAATGTAAAGAGCCATTAAGCCATGTAAGCATCACCACCTCTCACAGGCTGTGTGATCATTGTCAGGTCGGAAGGCCTGCGTTTAACTCGATGGCAGCAGAGCTGTTATTTGAAGGGCCTGTAAGAGAACTTATCCATGATTTTAAATTTCATGCTTCGCCGCGCGCAGGTATGTTGCTGCTCGAACTCATGCTGGCGAAAGCGCCCAGATGTCTGGGAGAAGGGCTCTTGCCTGTCCCTATGCATGTTGTGCGTGCCCGAGAGCGTGGTTTCAACCAGTCGCATTGGTTGTCAGAGCAGTTAGGGAAACGCGTTGCGTTGCCAGTTATCAACGCTGAGTGCATTAAACAACTGCCTTCACAGCACACCTTAAGTAGGCAGGAGCGTGCAAAAAATTTGCTCGGTGCATTTCGTATGACTGATTCCGTCCCTGCGCATCTCACCATCGTCGATGACGTTGTCACCACCGGTGCGACTGTTCAGGCACTGGCGGAGGTTGCGCTGCAAGCGGGTGCAAAACGTGTCGATATCTGGGCGATTGCCAGAACGCCACTGGCACATAGTTGATAGAATGGTGGATTATTTCTTTAGGAGCCGCACATGCCACACCCATTCAGCACACTTTCCCCGGATTCGGTAATGTCGGCAGCTGAGTCGATTGGCATTTGGCCAGCGGGTGAGCCATTTGCGCTTAACAGCTATGAAAATCGCGTGCTGATGTTTCGTGACGATGACGGAGCGCGTTGGGTGGTGAAATTTTATCGTCCTGGTCGTTGGTCAGATGAGGTGATTCAAGAAGAACACGACTTTCTTCAAGAGCTTGATGCAGCTGATGTGCCCGTTATTGCCCCGTGGCGGGATGAGCGGGGACAATCGCTGCATGAATATCAGCAGTTTCGCTTCGCTCTTTACCCTCAGTGCAGTGGCCAGGCACCAGAACTAGATAACCCATCCCATCTTTTTGCCTTAGGTAATACATTAGGTCGCTTACATGCGGTGTCGTCTAAGAAGCCATTCAAGTATCGGCCAACACTGGCATGGGAGTCTGATATTGCTGATGCGCAAGCACGTGTGATAGCAAGTAAGCGGCTTAATAAGCATCAGCAGCGTGCTTACCATGGGGTCGTGCAAAAAATTCTTCGGCAGCTCAATAAGCATCCTATCGCTAGCGCTCAAATGATCCGTACCCATGGAGATTGCCATTTAGGCAATGTGCTGGGGCGAGATGAATCATTCACGCTGGTGGATTTTGACGACTGCATGATGGCGCCAGCTATTCAGGATATATGGATGTTGCTACCAGTGGGTGATCCCTCTAGCTGGCGAGCCCAATTGAGTGAAATTATGGAAGGATATGAGGAAGAGCAATCCTTTCCGCATGAGCAGCTTTCATTAATTGAGCCTTTGCGTGCTTATCGGCTTATTCGCTATACCGCGTGGCTGTTGTCGCGGTGGGATGATCCTGCTTTTCCTCGTGGATTTCCATGGCTGGCGGAGAGTGGCTACTGGGACCAACATATTCGCCAGCTTGAGCAGCAGTCGCTACAACTTGAGGAGCCTATTTGGCTTGCATAGCTCGCAGCCCTAATAACGTGTCGCTACTTTGATGGGCTGCTGGGCGAGATAAATGCCCCCGTTTGTTTGGTAAAAATTAGTTATTGCCGCTCTCATCAGGGTTGGGGCGTTCAGAAGGAATAGGGTTCGCCACGCCTTCGCCATTGGCTCGGCGACGGGCAGCATTGATTTCTGCTGATGGGTTGTTTTGCGCGTCTATGTTGATGCTTTCGTCGAGTGTGATCAAAAAAGCCTGACCTGGCGATAGGGTGCAAGAAGCATCATCACAAGCGAGGCCATACTGACCATCTTCACCGTAGGCGCTTGCTTCAAAGGCGCCTGTGAAAATATTGCTCTCGGCATCGTGTGTCTCAATGCATGTTGCATCTTGTGTGGTGATACGAATACGCCCGTTTGTCAGCTGTGCGTTCGCTACCAGGATACAATATTTGGGTAACTCATGAGTGGCACCATCGGCTTCCGTCGGGTGCAGTAAAATAGCTTGGTGACGAGACTGGTCGTCTGAAAAAGAAAACTCTTCAATAAGCTCAACACCGATGTTTGCGCCGCTGGGTAGCGATAATGTCTGGTCGTCGGCCAGCAATGGAGAGGTCAGCGCAGATCCAAGAAAAGCAGTTAGTAAAAAAGAGGAAGATTTTAAAAATATAGATTTGGGTGACATAGATTTGGGTGGCATAGATAACTCTCGGATGAGCGCAGCGGATTGAGTTGACATGTTGGGCTCATGATAGCACAGCTTAAATAGTCTCAAAGGGGGGTGCGCGGCACTCTGCCACAGAGGGGTTAGGTGCGTTAAAATATACCAATGTAACGTTTTTTATTGTGCAAAAGTTATTTCAGGTATATTTTTTGTACATGATTGGCTCGCTGCCATCAGCGACTTTTAAACGCAGATAAATTCGCTGGGGATAAACGTTTGTAATCGACAGGCGATTATTTTACTGCGAGTTCGCACAGTTTTGATGAGGCTTTATATGACCGACGACATCGCCCAGCACTATCGGCAAATTATTACAGCACTTGGCGAGAACCCCGATCGTGAGGGGTTGCGTGATACGCCCAAAAGAGCGGCAAAAGCGATGCAGTTTTTGAATGCAGGCTACCAACAATCTCTCGAAGAAATTGTCAATGGCGCTGTATTCGAGTCTCAAACTGATGAAATGGTACTTGTCAAAGATATTGAGCTTTACTCTATGTGTGAGCACCATTTACTGCCTTTTATTGGCAAGTGCCACATTGCTTATTTGCCTAGTGGTCGAGTATTAGGCCTATCGAAGTTCGCTCGCATTGTTGATATGTATGCTAGGCGCATGCAAATCCAAGAAAATTTGACCCGTGAAATAGCGGAAGCAGTGCAACTAGTGACCCAGGCAAGAGGCGTCGCAGTGGTAATAGAGGCGCGACACCTGTGCATGATGATGCGAGGGGTTGAGAAGCAGAACTCCAGTATGACATCGTCTGTGATGCTAGGTGGGTTCCGTAGCAATCAAGCCACCCGTCATGAATTCCTAACCCTGATCAAATGAGTTGATATACGGCAAACATTTGGTCAATGATGCTTTTTCGTCTTAGCATGAGCAGGTGGATGAGCCAACGAGGCCAATCATTCGGTTAGGAGTCTGTCATGGAAGCGCTGAAAGAAACACAGCTGTACTGCCCATTTGCTTATATTGATGGTAGTTGGGTTGCCGCCGACAGCGGTGAACAAATCAACGTCATAAACCCCGCGACGGGAGAGCCTGTCGGTGATATGCCTCGGCTAGGCAAAGTCGAAACAGATCGTGCTATCGATGCAGCAGATGCTGCCCTGCCTGCTTGGCGTGCTTTAACAGCTCAAGAGCGAGCGGATTTACTGCTTAAATGGCACGATCTAATGCTTGAGCACAAGCATGATCTCGCGCTACTCATGACCTATGAGCAAGGCAAGCCGGTAAAAGAGGCTGAAGGTGAGATTGTCTACGCAGCCAGTTTTTTACGCTGGTTTGCTGAAGAAGCTCGGCGTGTATATGGTGAGACGATACCGGCTGCTAAATCGAACCAACGTATTGTCGTGACGAAGCAGCCTGTCGGCGTTGTTGGGGCTATCACGCCTTGGAACTTCCCGTCAGCGATGATCACAAGGAAGGCGGGTGCGGCGTTAGCGGCGGGATGTACTATTGTGGTTAAGCCTGCCAGCCAAACACCCTTTTCCGCGACGGCCTTAGCTTTGTTGGCGGAACGGGCAGGTATACCACGTGGTGTGTTCAATGTGGTGCCTGGTCGTGCAGCTGATATTGCTAAAGCACTCACCCAGTCTCCTAAAGTCCGTAAAATAACCTTTACAGGTTCTACGGAAGTTGGGCGCGATTTGATGGCTCAAGCTGCTGAAAATATTCAAAAAATATCACTTGAATTGGGGGGGAATGCCCCCTTTATAGTCTTTGAAGATGCAGATCTCGATGCTGCTGTCGAAGGTGCTATGGCGGCTAAGTTCCGTAATGCAGGCCAAACGTGTGTGTGTACTAACCGGTTTTTAGTGCAGTCCAGCGTCATCAATGCTTTTTGTGAAAAGCTGGCCGTTGCCATGAATAGCGAGCTATACGTAGGCGATGGCACTAAGCCTAATATCAACATTGGACCGTTGATTGATGAAGATGCTGTGAAAAAAGTCAGCGAGCACGTACAAGACGCTGTCGATAACGGGGCTGAGCTATTGCTTGGTGGGCATCCGCATCCGTTGGGTGGCAATTTCTTCACGCCCACATTAATTAGCTTCGCAACGGATAAAATGAAGGTCGCCCACGAAGAAACGTTTGGCCCGCTGGCGGCTGTGTTTCCTTTCGATGATGAGGAAACTGCCATCGAAATGGCTAACGACACTGAGTATGGCTTGGCGTCCTATTTCTATTCACGAGACCTGGGGCGCGTCTGGCGCGTTGCCGATGCACTGGAGTACGGCATGGTAGGGATTAATACCGGCCTTATCTCTAATGCGGCCGCACCTTTTGGTGGCGTGAAAGCATCAGGGCTTGGGCGTGAAGGGGGACATCAAGGTTTAGAAGAGTATCTTGAGACAAAATATCTGTGTATCGATCTAGGTTAAACGCAGGCGCAAACAGCGCTACCATTTAATAGTACTACCAACAAAAGAGCCCCCACCGGATTTTTCCGGTGGGGGCTCTTTTACATAACGACTCAGTTGCTGCTTATGGCAAGCCGATTAATGGCGGAAATGGCGCATGCCCGTAAATACCATGGCAATGCCCGCTTCGTTGGCGGCGTCAATGACTTCCTGGTCGCGCATAGAACCGCCGGGTTGGATGACTGCGGTAATACCTGCAGCAGCTGCCGCGTCAATGCCGTCACGGAAGGGGAAGAAGGCATCAGATGACATGACTGAGCCAGGCACTGAAAGGCCTTCGTCAGCGGCTTTGATGCCGGCAATTTTCGCTGAGTAAACACGGCTCATTTGGCCTGCGCCAACGCCGACTGTTTGTCCTTCTTTGGCATAAACAATCGCGTTCGACTTAACGAATTTGGCGACTCGCCATGCAAAGGCCAGATCACGAAGCTCTTGTTCTGAAGGTGTCCGCTCGCTCACGACGGTCAGTTCTTCGCGAGTGACCATGCCCTGGTCACGTTCTTGTACCAGCAGCCCGCCATTGACGCGTTTAAGGTCAAGCGCTGGTTGCGCTTCGCCTGGCCAGTGTGCGCTAACATCCAGAAGGCGAACATTCTGTTTTTCTGCCACGATCGCCGCAGCATCGTCACTCACGCCGGGGGCGATAATAACTTCAACAAACTGACGGTCAATAATTGCCCGTGCTGTTTCTGCATCCAGTGCTACGTTGAAGGCGATGATACCGCCAAAGGCGCTGGTTGGATCGGTAGCGAACGCTTTGTCGTATGCTTCCAACGCGGTGGCGCCAATTGCTACGCCGCAAGGGTTGGCGTGCTTGACGATAACGCAGGCAGTCTCATCAAAGGCTTTTACGCACTCAAAAGCTGCGTCTGTGTCAGCCACGTTGTTAAACGAGAGAGGTTTACCCTGCAGGGTTTTAGCGGTGGAGACACTCGGCTCGCTGGCCGTCGGGTCAACATAAAATGCTGCTTGTTGATGCGGGTTCTCGCCGTATCGCATGTCCTGCTTTTTGTGTAGTTGTAGGTTAAAGGTGCGAGCAAACGTTGACTCGTCGCTGGTGACTTTGCGTCCCAGGTAGTCGGCAATGGCACCATCATAACCCGCGGTATGCTCAAACGCTTTCACAGCAAGGTCAAAGCGGGTGGCAGCACTGACTTGCCCCTCTTGAGCGGCTAGCTCTCCCAGCACACGAGCGTAATCACCAGCATTCACGACAATGGTGGTATACGCGTGATTTTTTGCGCATGCGCGCACCATCGTAGGCCCACCGATATCGATGTTTTCGATAGCATCTTCCAGCGTGCATCCAGGGCTGGCAACAGTGGCTGCAAAGGGGTAAAGATTAACGACCACCATGTCGATAGGGGTAATGTCGTTTTCGGCCATTACTGCATCATCTTGACCACGGCGCGCTAAGATTCCGCCGTGAATCTTGGGGTGCAGTGTTTTGACACGCCCATCCATGATTTCGGGAAAACCTGTGTGTTCTGAGACTTCTTTAACAGGAATAGCGTTTTCCTGAAGCAGTCGGAATGTGCCGCCGGTAGAGAGTAGCTCTACGCCGTGTTGGCTCAAGCCGCGGGCAAATTCAACAATGCCAGTTTTATCGGATACGCTCAAAAGGGCGCGACGGACGGGGGTAGCAGTGCTATCAGCCATTAGAGTGCTCGTGTGCAGAGTCGAGAATTATAAACAACAACGCCCCTTATGGGGCGTCACCTTCAATCAATCCGTAAAGTTTGAGTTTTTTGCGCAATGTGCCGCGGTTCAAACCCAGTACATCAGCAGCGCGGGTTTGGTTGCCGTCGGTGTGCTCCAGCACACAGGCGAGTAACGGCGCCTCTACTTCGGCCATCACCATGGCATACAGGTCAGTTGCCTGGCTGCCATCGAGATGCTCGAAGTAGCGGCGTATAGCCGTTTCAACCGCTTCTCTTAAGGGTTGGGGCGGTACGCTGGCGGTTATGTCTGCCAGCGTACCATTGAGCCGAGGCGAGAGTTCGTGAGTGAGCAGGTCGCGTTCAGTCATGCAGCATGGCTTCCTTTAGCTAGCAGACGCGCTGTAGCGTCTTGCGTCATGGCATCGTTAATCCAGTCAGTTTGCGATTCTGGCGTCGTCAGCGCATTGAATTGCTGCTTCAGTAGGCGGCTCTGCTGCTCGCTAAAACGTGGATCTTCGTTTAAGTACCAACCTAGATGTTTTCGCGCTATGCGTACGCCCATTGTCTCGCCATAAAATGCGTGAAGTGCCTGTATGTGCTCGTTAAGAACGCAGTGTCGTTCATTAAGGCTGGGGGCTGCCAGCAACACGTTATGGGCAAGATAATGTGTGATTTGCTGAAAAATCCACGGGTTTCCCTGGGCGCTTCGGCCAACCATTACCGCATCAGCACCCGTGTAGGACAATACATGCTTCGCTTTCTGGGGGCTGTCGATATCGCCATTGGCAATGACAGGTATCGACAGGTGGGATTTTATCTCAGCGATAGTGTCGTACTCTGCCCATCCAGTATAGCGCTGCTCTCGGTGGCGTCCATGTACAGCCAGGGCTTGGATGCCAGCGGACTCTGCTAGCTTGGCAATACGCAGGCCGTTATTAGACTCGGCAGACCAGCCGGTGCGGATCTTCAACGTTACCGGAATATCAACCGCTTTGACGACGGCGTCGAGAATGTCAGCCACTAGCGCTTCGTCACGCATTAGGGCGGACCCAGCCGCTTTATTGCAGACTTTTTTTGCAGGGCACCCCATATTGATATCAATTACCTGGGCGCCTAGTTCTGCGTTGAGTTTTGCTGCGTTGGCGAGCATTTCAGCATCACCGCCTGCAATTTGCACCACACGTGGAGCGGGCTCGCCTTGGTGATCCATCCGCAGCTTGGATTTTCGTGTATGCCATAAAGAGGGGTCGGCGGTGACCATTTCTCCAACCACCCATCCAGCGCCCAGCCGCCTGCAAAGTTGGCGGAAGGGCCGGTCGGTAACGCCAGCCATTGGCGCCAAGATCACTTGGTTAGGTAGTTGGTAAGGCCCAATCATAGGCGGCTGAGTGTTTGGTTTGGTCATTTTGCTGCGCTGTGGGGTATAAATAAAATCGCCGAGTAGGCATTTCAAGGAGGCGTATGATACGCCTACTCGGCGATGGGGTGAAGGCCGTAGGGCAGATTAAGCAGGGCGATGACCTGATAGACGCACCCAGCCTTCGCGGAGTGCAGGCTCATCCATAATTAATCCTTGTGCTTCATAAGCGTTTAATACGTCATCAGCCTGGTTTGCCAGAATCCCGGAGAGCGCTATCCGACCGTTGGGGGCTACATGCCCAGCAATCATCGCTGCTAGCTCAACCAGTGGGCCGGCCAGTATGTTGGCGGTGACAACTGGGTACAGGCCATCAGGCAGTTGCTCGGGATAGTAAAGTGACAGTTGTTGTTCTTGAATATGGTTGCGCTCGGCGTTATCGCGACTTGCCTGGAGGGCTTGTGGGTCAATGTCGGTGCCATCGGCATGACCCGCCCCTAGCTTTAACGCAGCAATGGCCAGAATGCCTGAGCCGCAGCCAACATCCAGAATGGAGTTATCTTGTAAGTCGCCGCTAACCGCAAGACTGTCCAGCCACTCCAGACATAGCGCCGTCGTGGGATGAGTGCCGGTGCCAAACGCAAGTCCTGGATCAAGAATCAGGTTCACTGCATTTTCGTCCGGTGGCGCAAGCCAGCTAGGTACAATCCAGAGGCGTTGACCCATGCGCAGCGGTGTGAAGTCGTCCATCCACTCCCGCTCCCAGTCTCTATCCGCTAGCAGCTCATACTCAATCGTTGGGCAGGGGTCGTCTGGTAGTTGCGACGACCATGCTGATTGAAGCCGCTCCAGCATCGCATCGACGCCTTCAAGGTTATCATAGAGGCCAGTAAGAATAGTGTCTTGCCAAAGAGGGGTAGTGCCTCGCTCGGGCTCGAAGACTGGGTTGTCGTGGGCATCTTGCAAGCTTATTGCTGTCGCCCCTTCTGCTAAAAGCAGCTCTTCTAGCAGCTCGGCTTGCTCGGGAGCAACATGGGCTTTGAGTTGGAGCCAAGGCATTGGGAATCTCCACGGCGTGAATGTGGCCACGCAAATGTAAAACAGTAACGGGGTGGCAATGGCCACCCCGTTGAGTGTTGACTAACAACGTAGAGCGCTTTCGCGCATCAGTTACTCAACTTCTTTTCAAGATAATGGATATTGACGCCGCCTTGGCGGAAATAGCTGTCCCGAACCAAGTCTTTCTGAAGATCAATATTGGTTTTGATCCCTTCAACCAGTATTTCATCCAACGCATTGCGCATGCGTGTGAGGGCGATCTCACGATCAGCACCCCAGGTGATGAGCTTGCCAATTAACGAATCGTAGTAAGGCGGTACTGTGTAACCGGTGTAGAGATGAGAGTCCATCCGTACGCCAAGCCCGCCTGGGGCGTGGAACAGCGTAACTTTGCCGGGAGAAGGCATGAAGGTGCGCGAATCTTCCGCATTGATGCGACACTCAAAGGCATGACCATTCACCTGTACATCTTCTTGACGAATCGAGAGTGGCAAGCCGGAAGCAATGCGCAATTGCTCCTTAACGATATCAACACCCGTGATCATCTCGGTGACAGGGTGTTCTACCTGAACACGGGTATTCATTTCGATGAAGAAGAAATTGCCATCTTCATACAAAAACTCAAAGGTGCCGGCGCCGCGGTAGTTAATCTCAATACAGGCTTGTCGGCAGGCTTCAAGCACTTTGGCGCGCGCTTCAGGGTCTATGCCAGGGGCGGGAGCCTCTTCAAGCACCTTTTGGTGGCGGCGCTGCAATGAACAGTCGCGGTCGTAAAGGTGAATGGCGTTGCCCTGACCGTCAGCCAGTACTTGCACTTCAACATGGCGGGGGTTCTCAAGGAACTTTTCCATGTAAACCGTGCCATCGCCGAAAGAAGAGTGGGCTTCGGTGCGGGTAACATTAATGGCCGAGAGCAAGTGGCCTTCTGTGTGTACCACCCGCATGCCGCGACCACCACCACCTGCGGCGGCTTTAATTATAACCGGGTAACCAATGCGGCGAGCGGTGGTTAAATTGGTTGCTTCATCATCCCCTAGCGGGCCGTCAGAACCAGGCACGGTAGGTACACCGGCAATTTTCATGGCTTCAATGGCGCTAACTTTATCACCCATCAGGCGGATGGTTTCCGCACGAGGGCCAATAAAGGTAAAGCCAGAGCGCTCAACCTGCTCAGCAAAATTAGCATTTTCTGACAGGAAGCCGTAGCCAGGATGAATAGCGCTAGAGTCAGTCACCTCTGCGGCGCTGATCAGCGCTGGAATATTCAAGTACGATTGGGCTGATGAGGCAGGGCCAATGCAGACGGCCTCGTCGGCCAAACGTACATGCATTAATTCGCGGTCAGCTTTGGAGTGAACCGCAACGGTTTTAATTCCAAGCTCTTTGCATGCCCGAAGTATACGAAGGGCAATCTCGCCGCGGTTCGCGATAAGTACCTTGTCCAGCATGGCAGAATCCACCCGTGTTGATATGAAAGATTAAGCGATGACGATCATAGGCTGATCGAATTCCACCGGCTCGCCATCTTCCACCAGGATGGCCTCGACCACGCCGTCGCGGTCGGCTTCAATTTGGTTCATCATCTTCATTGCTTCAACGATACATACCGTGTCGCCTTGCTTGACGGTATCACCGACTTCAACAAAAGATTTTGCGCCCGGTGCCGGGCTACGATAAAACGTGCCCACCATAGGAGAATAAACAGCTTCGCCTCGGTAGCTGGCATTTTGAGGCTCGGCATCGGCAACCGCTGTGCTGGAAGCGACAGGCGCTTGTTGCGTGGGGGCCGTTTGGGCGTATTGCGGCATGGGCTGGGGCTGCCAGTTAACACCGTTAGGATGGCGGCTGATGCGAACAGATTCTTCGCCTTCCTGAATTTCAATTTCGCTGATATTGGACTCTTCGAGTAGCTCAATCAGTTTTTTTACTTTACGAATATCCATATGTGTCGCCCCAAAAATGTGTGAACGGTCAGTGCAGTACGATACATGCAAATAAAAGCGTGCCCATGCTGCAGCGCCTAAAAAGCGCAGTAAACCAGATAAGAAAATGTAGAGAACGCTGCACGTTGGCGAACGTTAACCTGTACACAGTCCTTAAAGATGAGTTTTTAAGCAAATATGGGAGCGGAGTTTGCCGAAAAAGTGCGAGCATGTCCAGTAGTGACCCAGACATGCTCATTGGTTGTGAATTAAACAACTGTTTGACGACGATCGCGACACAACCGCTCAAAAGGCGTTCCTACTGAGTATGGAATGTCCTAGCCTTGTTGCCAACGTTTGAACAAGTCAAGGTGCTGGGCCAGCTCTTCAGCGGTTACCTCGCCTTGGATACGTGCATCGCGAACCTCTACGCCCCCAGTGAAGAATAGCAGGCTAGGAGGGCCAAACAGGTTAAAGCGGTTAAGGAGTTCACGACTGCGCGTATTGGTAGTCGTGACATCGACCGCAATGAGTTGGAAATCGCTCAGTGCCTCAACGACTAACGGATCTGGATACACGTCGCGTTCCATAAGCTTGCAGGAAATACACCAGTCGGCGGTAAAGTGCACAAAGACGGGACGCTGATTGCTTGTAGCCTGTTCAATCGCTGCTTCTAAATCGCTCA
Source organism: Vreelandella zhaodongensis (assembly GCF_013415115.1). Classification (GTDB taxonomy): domain Bacteria; phylum Pseudomonadota; class Gammaproteobacteria; order Pseudomonadales; family Halomonadaceae; genus Vreelandella; species Vreelandella zhaodongensis. Next base: position 529,570 of record NZ_JACCDD010000001.1, read on the forward strand.
GTGTATCTACTTCCTGAAAAGAGAGCGCTTGAGATGGGGCACTGGCTGAACTGTTTAAAGCCGTGAGAGGGCGTAAAGGGTTGTTGCCCCCTTGGGCCGCGCCAATGACCAGCGCTACCCCCCACGCTAGTAGCATTAGGCCTGCCGTTTGGCGCACGCGTGACCAGCCATTAGGTTGGTTGGTGTGTAGCGCGCCCAATACTAGTGCCGTGCCGATGGCCAGTGCCGCCCAGAGGAGCAGGGCAACAGGAGGGGCAACTAATCGTTCAACCATCCAAATAGCGACGCCTAACAGTAACAGGCCGAAGGCGAGTTTAACGCCGTTCATCCAGGCACCTGTGCGAGGTAGGAGTGTTGTGCCAAAGGTGCCTACCAGTAACAGCGGTACACCCATTCCAAGGCCTAGCGCAAACAGGACAGCTCCCCCCATCGCAGCATCACCCGTTGAAGAGATAAACACTAACGCTCCCGCGAGTGGTGCAGTGACGCAAGGGGATACCACCAATACGGATAGTGCGCCTGCGAGCGCCAGACCCGCAGGCCCACTGCGTTGAGCGCGGGCTTGCCAAGCATCGACTTTAGACGCGAGTCGTGGTGAGACACGTAGGTTAAATGCGCCAAACATAGCCAGGGCAAATAGCGAAAATAGAATGGCAAAGGTGATCAGCACAGGTGCTGACTGTAGGTGGGCCTGAAGGTTTAGGCCTGCCCCAAACAGTCCCATTAGTACCCCGACCAGTGCATAAGTAGATGCCATGCCCAGAACATAGCTCGCCGAGAGCACGAACGCGCGTGGTTTGGTAGGATTTTGGCCGACCACAATTGAGGATAAAATCGGGATCATAGGTAGCACGCAAGGCGTAAAGGTAAGCCCTAGCCCCGCGATAAAGAATAGCCCTAGTGCGATGGGGAGGCTGGCGCTACTGATAAGTGTGCTAAAGCGGCTATCCGCGCTTTGCGGGGCAGAAAAACCGACGTTTTGATCTGTGGATTCAGCAGGGGCATCAGGCTGTGGTGCTGGTTCATTTTGCCAGTTAGCGAACCGGCCGGGAGGAGACGTTTCTGATGCGTCCAGCGCAACTGTTTCGGGAGGATAGCAGAGACCAGCATCGGCGCAGCCCTGAAAGGTTAACTCAATGCTGATTGGGCCGTTATAGGGCGTGGTTAGTGGTGTTTCAAACACCAGTGTGTCTCGGAAAATATAGACATCACCCATAAATTCATCATTGGTAAATGTCCCTTCAGGCAGGATTGGTGCTTCAAGCGCTACATTGGCGTCTTGGCTGGTGACGGAGAATTGATGGCGATACAAGTAGTAAGTTTCGGCGATATCGAAACCGATATAAACGCTATCTCCATCATGCCAAGCGGTGGGCTGGAAGGCTTCCAGAACAGGCAAGAAATCACTTTGATTGCTGGAAGAGGAAAACCACTGGGCATGGGCTAGTAGGGGAAGCCAGCAGAGTAACAGTAACAGGCTTAAACGCTTAAAAGACAGCACGAAGTATCCTTACGCAGACATATCAGGGAAATTTTTCAGTAGCATATCCTACCTTGTGATATCAGCGTAGATGCTGCGGTGACGTGACGCGCTTCTTCATGCTCCGTTAATGCCAAATCTAATAAGCCGCCGATAATAGAAAAGGCTGCCACGAGGGCAGCCTTTGATAGTAAAACCGCTTTGGCTTTACTGCTTAACCTGGTGGGTTAAGCCTTTTGGTATGCCGCTACTGATTTTTCAATCGCTTTGCGTGCGGCTTCAACACCTTCCCAGGACTCTACTTTCACCCACTTGCCTTTTTCGAGGTCTTTATAGTTCTCGAAAAAGTGAGCAATCTGCTGGCGGAGCAGTTCAGGAAGGTCAGTGACTTCTTGGACGTCGTCGTACAAGGTGCTTAGCTTGGGGTGCGGAACACATACCAGTTTGGCATCTTCGCCTGCTTCGTCGGTCATATTTAAAATGCCCACCGGGCGAGCGCGAATAATGCTGCCCGGTGCCACTGGGTGAGGTGTTACTACCAGCGCGTCAAGCGGGTCGCCGTCATCGGCGAGCGTGTGAGGGATAAAGCCGTAGTTGGCTGGATAAAACATGGGGGTGGCCATGAAACGGTCCACGAGAAGGGCACCCATGTCTTTATCGATTTCATATTTGATCGGCGCGTGATTAGCAGGAATCTCAATCGCCACATAGATATCGTTGGGCAGATCCTTTCCAGCGGGGATGTTATCGAAGTTCATCGTTTATTCCTTGGCTTGGCTTATGTAGTGCGGTGGCTAAGCAGTTGATGCATTGCATTAATGGCGAAGAATTATACGAATATGGGTGCTGGATTACCAATGCGACATAGGTGTGCTCTGCGGACAAATGTTTAAAATCCTAAAATACCCCCTGTTTTACGCTCTCGCGACGTTTGGCGGGCATCGTTTCCGCTTATCAGCGTGTATCATGTCCAGCGTGTGGTTCCTATGAAGAGCCTTAAGCCTAGGAGGATGAGTGGCGCACGCCCAGTTACTAATCAGTTATGGTCAAGCCTTTGTTGCTCCCGATAGGCGTCTACATCGAAGCTCTATGTCGGTGCGGCTGCCAGATGTGCCGCTGTTGAAAGTGAAAGGTGGATGCGCGGTTATTAGTGACTCGATTTCTCGCAATACAATGGCCAAGCAGGCTGGTGATTTAAGTGTTCGCGGTTTTTTAGCTGACTATTACTCTACGCCTGATCATTGGGACACAAAAACGTCGGCCACAAGAGTGTTGCGAGCACTCAACGGCTGGTGCTATAGCCAAAGCCAGCATGTGAAGGCAGGTAGCTTCGTTTCTTCGTTGTCGGCTATGGTTTATCGCGAGCGAGAAGCACACCTGTTTCATATGGGAGACACATTGGTCTTCCGCTTACGAGGTGCGGAATTTGAGCAGCTCACTCGGGATCATGTGACCGATATAGGCGGGTATCGTTACCCGTCACGTGCTTTGGGTATGGATGGTAGTGTTGATATTGACTATACGCACTTGCCACTCAAACAAGGTGATTTTTTTCTTTTTACCACCCAGGGCGTACGCGGCACACTAATGCCTTCCGACTATGTCCGACTCATTCGTCAAAATGCCAGTGATTTAGACGCTGCTTGTGAATGTCTGGCCAACGAGGCGAAGCAGCGCGCACAGGACAGAGGGTACGGGGGGGATCAGTTTTGTTTTCAACTGGTGCGTATTGATGAATTGCCAGAAGAATCAGAGGATCATCCAGGTCTGATTTATGGCGACTTGCCTATCCCGCCTGAATTAGCCCCAGGTGACCGGCTCGATGGGCTTGAAGTCTTATCGGTGCTTTCTAGAAATGCTCAGTCCAGAGTTTATCGTGTCCGCGATGTTTATTCCGAGCGTGAAATGGTGATGAAGGCTCCCAGCCCTGAGCTTTCTCTGCGCAATGCCTATCTGGAGCATTTTTTGCTACAGCAGTGGGTGGTAGAGCGGGTCAATTCACCGTTTGTCGTAAAAGTGATGGAGTCATCAAGGCCCCGCCGTTACCTTTACTACTTGATGCAACACGTGGAAGGCGAAACGCTTAGGCAGTGGGCGGAACGGCATCCGCAGGCCAGCTTAGTGCAACGCTTGGATATCGCTAATCAGTTAGGAAAAGCAGTTAAAGCGCTACATCACCGCGATATCATTCATCAGCAAATCACACCTGATAATATCTTGATTGATACCCATGGTAAGTTGGTGCTGGCTGACTTTAGTGCGTGTCACATGCGTGAAGTAGATGGACACCGCCACTCTGGCGAATTGCTAAGACAGATCGGTTTTAATGAACACTCGGCACCGGAATATGCGTTAGGCGATAGCGTAGGTCGGCGTAGTGATCAGTACTCGTTGGCGTCAACGGTCTACTGGCTATTAACTGGCGAACTGCCCTATACACTGACGCCTAATCGCCTTCGTAGCCATACCGACCTTGAAGAGCTCAGCTATCGCAGTGCTCGCACGGCGAATCCAGAGATAACCCCCGCGCTGGATGATGCCTTGCGGCGTGCGCTTGACCCACAGCGGGCACTGCGCTTCAGGCGGATGTCTGAATTCTTGCATGCGTTGCGTATGCCGTTAGGGCGAATGCCACCCAGCGAAGAACCCCGACAGGAGTCCCGTCGTTTTTGGCAAGGTGTGGCAGGTATTCTCTTACTGCTGCTCGTGCTTTCCTGGCTGCTGCGTTAACCAGCTTACTATCACGTCAGCTTAAAGTGGTTACCAAAAAGCGGCCCGATGAAACCATTCATCGGGCCGCTCCGTTGCTGATTACGAGATGCTTACAGGGTGAATTTAGGCAGCTTTTGCTCGACTTTTGCAAGTTTCAATTTGGCTACTTTGGGCAGGCCATTTTCAAACGGTGGGAAATCTTCACCCTGGATGAGCGGTGAGAGATACTCTCGGCAGGCTGGGGTAATTGCAAATCCGTTTTCGCTAATAAAGTCGCGGGGCATGAATTTTTCTTGGTTAGCCACCTGAGCCAGCGGAGCGGAGATGACATCCCACTGATAAGGCATCTGAGAAATGCGGCGTATGGCAGGCATCATGGCGTTTTTACCCGCCAGTGCTAATGTTACCGCCTCGCGGCCCACGGCATAAGCTTGCTCAACGTCGGTTTTAGACGCTAAGTGGCGCGCTGCACGCTGTAAATAATCAGCAACTGCCCAGTGGTATTTGTAACCAAGGTCTTGCTTTACCATGCCTGCAAGCGTCGGCGCGACACCGCCTAGCTGACGGTGACCAAAGGCATCCGTATTGCCGGCATCAGCAAGGAAGGTGCCGTCTTCATAGCGGGCGCCCTCTGATACAACGATGACGCAGTAGCCGTACTTATTAACACTTTCTTCCACTCGCGCCATAACGGCTTTGCGGTCAAAGGCGACTTCAGGGAAGATAATCAGATGGGGAGGCTCACCTTCGCCTGCTCCCGCTAACCCGCCCGCTGCTGCAATCCAGCCTGCATGACGACCCATCACTTCCAGCACAAATACTTTAGTAGACGTCGCGCACATTGACGCGATATCCAGCGAAGCTTCACGGGTTGAGGTGGCAATATACTTAGCAACGCTGCCAAAGCCAGGGCTATTGTCGGTAATAGGTAGGTCGTTATCCACTGTTTTGGGCACATGAATAGCTGTCAGGGGATAGCCAAGCTTTTCAGACAGCTGTGACACTTTGAGGCAGGTATCTGCGCTGTCACCGCCACCATTGTAAAAAAAGTAACGGATATCGTGGGCTTTAAAGACCTCAATTAAACGCTCATATTGAGTGCGATGAGTGTCGATATCTTTAAGCTTATAACGACAAGAACCGAACGCACCGCCTGGGGTGTAGCGCAAAGCGGCAATAGATTCATCGCTCTCTTGCGTCACATCGATGAGATCTTCTGTTAAGGCACCGATAATGCCGTTATGACCGGCATATACCTTGCCAATCTGATCGGGCGCTTGCCGGCAAGCTTCGATAACACCGCAGGCGCTGGCATTGATGACGGCGGTAACGCCACCGGATTGGGCGTAAAAGGCATTATGCTGAGCCATGGAAACGTCTCATCTCCTGAAAACGGGGGTTAAATCGTTATACAAGCAAAGGAAAGTAGCTTTCCTTTGCTTGCTTGAAAAGCCTGTTCCTTGGAACAGGCCATTAAAACAACGTAGCGTATGATGGCCGCAAAGTTTAGCGTAAAGCCGTTGCAGGTGCATCACGAGGCCTGGTTACTCGGCATCATCTAGCTCCTGTTCCTGCTGAGCCAGCCGCCATCCACCTAAGTCCTTATAGCGATTGACCATCGCGCAAAATAGATCTGCCGTACGCTCGGTATCATAACGGGCCGAGTGAGCAGATTTGTTGTCGAACTCGATACCTGCTGCGCGGCAAGCACGGGCGAGCACGGTTTGGCCATATACAAAGCCTGCTAGCGTAGCAGTATCAAAGCTGGAAAAAGGGTGGAAAGGGTTGCGTTTTACACCACAACGGTTAGCTGCTGCATTGAGAAAGCCGTGATCAAAGGCAGAGTTGTGGCCAACAAGAATTGCCCGCGAACAACCGTGTGCTTTTATTGATTTTCGGATAGGACGGAAAATTTCACCGAGTGCTTCAGACTCGCTCAGCGCTACTTGACGACGCAGTGGGTCATCAAGATTGATGCCTGTAAAATCAAGAGCAGACTGCTCCACGTTTGCGCCTTCAAACGGGTGGATGTGGTACGCATAAGTGGCATCGGGTAATAAATTACCGTCTGGATCCATGGTGAGCGTCACGGCGGCAATTTCGAGTACAGCGTCATTTTGGGCGTTGAACCCCCCCGTTTCTAAATCAATGACAACCGGCAGATAACTGCGAAATCGTTGGGCCATTAATTCGCGGGCAAATGCCTCGCTCATGCAACTCTCCTTAGTAAAGCGAGTAATTGGTCAGGACAAGTGGTTAAAGCAACCTCTTTGTTGGGGTGATTCTAGCAGCTTTACCCCTAAGGCGTCGTTGACGGTATTCGCTGAGCATTGAGAGCGCTATACTCAGGGTTTGTGTTATCGCGCAGTACATAGCGCTGCGTATTTTGGTGAACTGCTTTTCATAAACAAGGAGCAAAGAATGTCCGATGTCAAAAAGGTTGTGCTGGCGTATTCAGGCGGCCTGGACACATCCGTTATCGTGAAGTGGTTGCAAGAGACCTACAACTGCGAGGTAGTAACCTTTACAGCCGACATCGGTCAAGGTGAAGAAGTCGAACCTGCACGTACTAAGGCTCAAGCGCTGGGTGTTAAAGAGATTTACATTGAAGACCTTCGCGAAGAGTTTGTTCGCGACTATGTGTTCCCAATGTTCCGTGCCAACACGATTTATGAAGGGGAGTACCTGCTGGGTACCTCCATCGCACGTCCTTTAATTGCCAAGCGTTTGATTGAAATCGCTAACGAGACTGGCGCTGACGCCATTTCTCATGGTGCGACCGGTAAAGGTAATGACCAGGTGCGCTTTGAGCTGGGTGGCTATGCACTGAAACCTGGTGTGAAGGTTATTGCTCCCTGGCGTGAGTGGGATCTCACTTCTCGTGAGAAGTTGATGGCTTACTGTGAAGAGCACAACATCCCGGTTGACTTCTCAAATAAAAAGAAAAAATCACCGTACTCCATGGATGCCAACTTGTTGCATATCTCCTACGAGGGCGGCATTTTGGAAGACCCGTGGGCCGAAGCAGAAGAAGACATGTGGCGCTGGAGTGTTTCTCCCGAAGCCGCTCCAGAGCAGCCGACTTACGTAGAGCTGACCTTTGAGAATGGCGATATTGTAGCCATCGATGGTGAGACGCTTAAGCCCCATGAAGTGCTTGAAAAGTTGAACAAGCTGGGTGGCGACAACGGCATTGGCCGCTTAGATATCGTTGAAAACCGCTATGTTGGTATGAAATCCCGCGGTTGTTACGAAACGCCAGGGGGCACGATTATGCTGCGTGCCCACCGCGCTATCGAATCGCTGACACTCGACCGTGAAGAAGCACACCTTAAAGATCAATTGATGCCTAAATATGCAGAGGTGATCTACAACGGTTATTGGTGGAGCCCTGAGCGCCGTATGTTGCAAGCAGCCATCGACGAAACCCAGAAAAACGTCGCGGGTGTTGTTCGCATGAAGCTCTACAAAGGCAATGCTACGGTTGTTGGGCGTAAGTCTGAGCAGTCGTTATTTGATGAGTCTATTGCTACCTTTGAAGACGATGCAGGTGCTTACGATCAAAAAGATGCAGAAGGCTTTATCAAGCTGAATGCACTGCGTTTGCGCATTGCTGCCGGTAAAGGTCGCCTACAAAGTTAAGCTTGCACAAAGCGGCCAGCACGGTGCTGGCCGCTTGTATTGCTGGAGAGTGTGTATGTTTAAAAAATTGTTTTCAGGCCTGTTAGGTGGCTCGGCAAAAGACGTCTCAGAGGGCGGCACCAATGCTGCTGAGCCTGTTGAATATAAAGACTATTTGATTGTCTCGCAGCCTGACAACCAAAGCGGGCAATATCGCGTTAGTGGTTGGATTCGCAAGCTGGATAGCGAAGGAGTGACCCACGAGCACCGTTTTGAGCGTTCTGACATGCTGCCAGGCCGTGACGCCTGTGATGCAATGATGATAACCAAAGCGCAGCGCTTTATTGATGAAGTAGGTGAGGATATGTTCACCACTGATCCTCGTCAGGGTAGCGAATCCTAACAACGTCACGTTTTTCTAATTAAGGAGCGGCGTATGCGCATTGTATACCGAGCTTCCCCTTGGCGTTCCTTGATTGGTCATAATGGCGCATTTGATGTCCCCGCGCTGACCGCACCGTTACGCGACCTCCACGCGACCGTTTTCGCTTCGCATAGAACCTTGGCGGATGCCTATGCCGCCCAGCCAGCTTTTGTGGATACACTTGTACATTATGACGTACCTGCCTGGCGTATTAGCCAGTTAATTAGCGATCATAATGCTTGGCTATACCGCCAAGCCATTACGCGCTCGATTGACGAAATGCAAGCGCAAGGGTGGGGAGAGCCGCCGGTAGATTACTGCGTGCTCATGCTTGGCTCTGCAGCGCGATATGAAAGCTTGCTAGGTCCCGATCAGGATAATGCACTGATTATCGACGACTATCCGGATGCCCGCCACGTCGAAATCGATGGTTATTTTCAAGCGCTGAGCATGCGCTTCACTCAGCGTTTAGACGAAGTGGGCATACCGCTTTGCCATGGCCATGTGATGGCACGTTGGCCGATGTGGCGTAAGCGTCTGAGCGAATGGCAGCAACAATTAGACATTTGGAGTGCTGACCGCCAGGTAAAACGTGTTCAGCAAACTAATATATTGCTCGATTTTGCACCGGTCATGGGCAATCCTGCGCTTGCGGAATCGCTCGGGGCAGGCGTTGCCTCAACGCTTTCTGATGCACCATTATTTCTGCACGAGATGGCAGCATTGCTTGATGAACTGCCGGTGGCGTTAGATCGTTTTGGGCGCATTGCCTCGCATCCGACGCTTGAAGCACCTTACGATCAGGCGGTGAATCTTAAGCGCCAGGGGTTAATGCCTCTGATTAGTGCGCTTAGATTACTTTGCATACGCCACCAGTGTTATGAAATAGGTACTCGTGAGCGCCTGTTGGCGCTTTCGCATTTCACTAATGCATTAACAAAAGCACAGTCGGCATTACTGCTAGCCGCTTTTGAGCGTATGCAGCACTATCTGCTAGGCCAGCAGCGCCATAACATGGCACATGGCCAAGTGGCAGATGGTTGGGTGGATTTGCGCCGGTTGCGTGACGACGAACGGTTATTGCTAAAGTTTGATATGCAGCAAATTAAGGCATTTGTGAATCAGGTGAAGAAGGCATAACGTCTAGCCGTCTATTGTTTTCGGGTCGTCAGGCACTGCCTTATCTGGCGCTGCAGGAAGTTCGAGGGTTAAGCACGCACCACCCAGAGTTTTAGCGTCTTCCACCCAGAGCCGCCCGCCAAGGTGGGCGATGATCCCTCGGCTAATTGGCAGACCAAGGCCACTGCCTTTAGGGCGCCCGCGTGGTGTCTCACCGCTTTGCTGTATTTGATGAAACTTCTCAAAGACGCGCTCACGTTCATCAGCGCTGATGCCTGGGCCATTGTCTTCCACGCTTAAGCGGTAGTGTTGGCGATGCCGGTAAAGGGAGAGGCGTACTTCAGGATGATCTCGGTCGGCAAATTTACTGGCGTTATCAAGTAGATTAATAATGACCTGTTCCAGCCGGTCTTGATCACCGACCACTATTGCGGTCTCTGCTGTTATGCTGACGTCGAGTGAAATGCCACGATCTTCGTGTAAACGTGCAACGGCATCAACGCTTTGCCGAGCGAGTGCTGATAAATCAAGCGGCGTAGGATTGAGCGTTAAGCGCCCGCTCTCTAAACGAGCGAGGTCAAGAATCTCCTCAATTAAACGCGAAAGCCGCTGGCTCTCATGCACAATAACCCCCAGAAAATGCTGGCGCTTTTCGTCGGGCAGTTGGCCACTATCACGTAAAATTTCGGCGAAGGCTCGGATCGACGTCAGCGGGGTGCGGAGCTCATGACTTACCATCGCTACAAATTCGTCTTTCAACCGATCGAGCTCCCGCAGCCGTTCATTGGCACCACGTAGTTCATCACTCACTGCTAATAGCTCTTGGGATTTTTGCTCTAAACGGCGGTTGTACTCCAGCGTCTGTGACGTTGTATCAAGAATGCTTAGAATCGATTCAATATCTAAGGCTTCTCCACGCACGACCGAGTTGATCAATACCCGTGCTGATGCGCTGCCCAGCGAGCCTGCTAGTGCCTGCTCAGAACGAGTAATCAAATCAGCCGTTGCGGGGTTGTCAGGGTGCTCGTTGCTTTTGCTATCGCTTTGACTAAATACGCGGTGTGTTACCTGGTTACCCAAGTAGCGAATCAGCAGTTCCTTTAATTCGCCCTGGGTGGTTTGGCCGCGCCACAGCGCCGTCGTTTGTAAATTGGGGTGTAAGGCCTGGGTGAATAGAGCCGCCTGGGTTTGTTCAAACGGTGTGGGGCGGGTGAAAAGTGATATGCCCACCAGTAGCCCTATATTGGCTAACATGCTCCACAGCAGGGAGTGGGTATAAATATCCCAACCGTCAAGGCCAAATAAGCGGTAGGGGATTAGCCAGGAAATGCCCCAGGGGCCTTGGGTCAGTAACGTTGCATCTAACCAACCCGATTGAGCGAAGCCTGGTATCAATAGGGTGTAGCTCCAAACCACAAAGCCGGCGATAAGACCAGCGGTGGCTCCCTTACGAGTGGCACCACGCCAATAAAGGCCAATCAATAACGCAGGCGCAAACTGAGCGGCTCCCGCAAAAGAGACAAGCCCTATCGTAACCAGACTATACGAGTCGCCAATCAACGCGTGATACAGATAGCCAAGTAGCAGAATCAGCACAATGGCGATACGCCGGATACCTAGCAGCCAACCGGCTAGCTCTCCGCTGGTACTGAGGTGCATTCGCTTAGAGCGCAGCAATAAAGGCATAACCAGTTGATTGCTGACCATTGTAGAAAGCGCAATGGTTTCTACAATGACCATGCCCGTGGCTGCAGAAAGCCCACCGATAAATACCAACAGGGGTAATCCTTCAAGCCCTGCTGAGAGTGGAAGTGTGAGAACAAAACTGTCTGAATCACCTGCGCCAACGCCTAACAACAAGCCCGCGAAGGCAATCGGGATAACGAACAAATTGATCAGCAGCATATAAAGCGGGAACAACCAGCTCGCCCGGGTTAAATGCTGTTCATCGACGTTTTCAACCACTAATACCTGGAACTGGCGAGGTAGCGTTAGAAAGGCTAAAAAAGCCAGTATCAGCATGCCCACCCAGCCTGTAGCACCTCCGGGGACGCTATTCAGTCCCATCTTTTCGACCAGTTCAGGTGTGGCGGCCACACTACTAAACAGTGCTCCAGGGCCTTCATACATGACGAACACGACAAAAATGCCAACGGCCATAAAGGCCACCAGCTTGACGAGTGATTCCAAGGCAATTGCGGCGACCATACCTTCATGCCGCTCACTTGCATCTAAATGACGGGTGCCAAAAAGAATAATAAATACCGCTAATACCAACGCAACCCAAAGTGACTTATCCATCCAAAAGCGTTCATCAACCAGGGTGGTGTCAGCGGTGTTGGGGTAGTTCACTAAGACAGCATGGCTAACCGTGATAGCTTTTAACTGCAGCGCAATATAAGGCGTAATGCTAATAAGCGCCATTAAGGCAACCAGCGCTCCAAGGCTGGTGCTTTTTCCATAGCGAGCGCTAATAAAGTCTGCAATAGAGGTGATCCGCTGGCGGGCGGCAATGCGTACCATTTTGCGGATCACAACAGGAGCCATCAGCATGGCCAGCGTGGGGCCAAGATAGATAAGCAAAAAGCTAGGACCATGTTCGGCTGCTCGGCCAACACTGCCGTAAAAGGTCCATGCAGTACAGTAAACGGCGATAGATAGCGCGTATACCGTTGGTGAGCCAATCAGCGAACGGCCTTGCTCTGCACGCCGGTCACCCCATGCGGCGACGATAAACAGCAGTGCCAAATAGCCAAAGGCAGTAACAAGAATTAGGGCATCTGTACGCATGGCCTGCATCCCGCGCGTTGTTCCATTAGCGTTGTTCCATTAGCCAAGCAGTTAGGCCGATGACCACCCCCCAGGCTGCGAAGAGGTAGAGCGGTAGCCAGCTCACACTGGAAGAGGAAAATCGGTCAACGATGATGATCAGCGGTGGGCTGAACAGGAAGATCGCCACTGCGAGAAGGGCGATTAAGCGCTCGGATTTCCTGGATTTTCCATTAGTGAGTTTCATGAGGCGCTCGCATCTTGTCGGTCAAATGCGTTGGCTTGAAGTGCCAGTAGTTGTTCCAGCGTATCTACGCCACGTGCTTCTAGCCTTGGTAACAGGGCTAACCATAGCTCAGCGGTAACACGAGCATCACCTAATGCAGTGTGGCGTGTGCCAGGTGGGAATGCCAAGTCGTAGCGCTGGGCGAGCGTATCTAAATCATGCCCGTCTAATGCTTCATCCAAGGCCCTTGAAATGAGCAGGGTGTCAATGACAGGTAGATCAAAGGTAACGCCTTTATTGCTGATGGCGAGCATGTCAAACGAGGCATTGTGCGCCAGCAGAACAGCCTCCCCAACATAGTCACGAAAGCGAGTAAGGACAATATCCAGCGGTGGAGCACCCGCTACATCGGCATCTGTCAGCCCATGTATGGCGGTGCTGGCAAGCGGGATGGGGCGTCGTGGATCTACTTTTTGATCAAAGACCTCATTGGCCAGCAAGCGAGCGTTTACCACGCGGCAAGCGCCCAGACTGATGACGGTGTCGCCTCGGCGAAGTTCAAGCCCGGTGGTCTCGGTATCAAACGCCACGACTTCTAAACTCCGCAGCGCTCGGTTTGCCAGCGCTTCATCCGGCGGTGGAAGGTCGGCGATGCCGAAATCATGAAACTCGGGTCGAGGTGGCGCGGTTTCTCTCGGTGCTCCGACGCGTTCAATGGCTGGTAACGGCAGTCGTAAACGGGCGTGAATGCCATCATCGTCAGCCAGGCTCCAAATATCACTGGCGTGCTGGCGTAATACGTCGGATACCAGGGGCATGAGCGGTAGCGAAGGCAATGGCTGACGACGCCACTTTGACAGCTCCTGCTCGGGTAGTGCGCTACCTTGCCAAATCAAATCCAAATAAACGCGCTTGTTGCCCAGGCATATTTCACCTTCAAAGTGACTAACGGGTAGTTGGGAGTTGAGATGTTTCACCAAAGAGTCAAATAGCACGATTAAGGCTGGTGCGTCGCCTTTAAACCATGCAGGCATACCTACAGGGGTGATTAAGCGGTGAGCTGGGTCAAGGCGTTCATCCAATGCTTGCCAAAAATCATTTGACCACATTGGGGTTAAACGCTCGCCTTGATGCTGCAGATCGTCTAATAGCTGTCCAATTTGAGCGACCGTATTACCCAACGTAACGCCCTCTTCTTGAATAACGTGTTCAAAACGCTGACGCAGCGTGGGGTTATCCGTTCCGTTATGGCGCAGCTGAATTAAGGCGTCAGCAGCGCTGGTGAGGCTGGCGGTATGTCGACGTAGTAGAGGTAGCATTGTTGCCAACTCTGCTCTTACCCCCATTTCATTCGACCATGACGCGGTCGCATCGCCAAACGTTAGCAGTGTTTCACCATCACTACCTGGGACTCGGCGCAGAATGACCTTTAGCCAGCGGTTGTCGCACGGAGCGAGTAGCTCCCTGGGAGAGCCGTCGGTGGGTAATTGGCTGAGCGCTTGTTGAAGGCTAGCGACGGGTAACAGGGCTTCCAAGCGCTTACCCAAGCCCAGAGATGCGTTATCGACAAAGAAATCTTCAGCCGCCTGATTAAACAGCATTAGTCGGCGATGATGGTCGCAGAGTAACAGAGGAGTTTCGAGGACTTGTAAGAGGGTCTCTAACTCTCGGCGAATTTTAGCCGCACTGCGAGCGCCTTCTGTGTGAGCAGTCGCTAGGCGGTTGCGATCTCCACGCCAGCTTTCGCGGACGCGGCGCAAGTCAGGCCCAAGGCCCTTGAGCCAACCTTCAGGTGGATGTTCATCCCTTGCATCAGGGTTCGCGACCAGCCTTGCCAACTGAACTTGTAAGTGGCGCAGCGGGGTAAATAGCATGCGTTCTAACAGCAGGCCTACTAAAAAAATAGTGGCGCCACCAGAGAAACTGCCTAGCCAAAGCGCGGCACGAGTGATGCCTGTGGGCGAGAGTTGGGCATCAAGCCAAGCAGCGAAGATAGCGCCCCCTAGCAGGCTGATACCACTCAGGAGTAGCCACAGACCTATCAGGCGTTGACGTTTTGGAAGCCCGCTCCGGGTCATGGTTGCTTCCCATTCAGCAATGATTTGACTTTCTCAATGAGTGCTTGTGTTGAAAATGGCTTGGTGATGTAGTCATCGGCACCAAGCGCCATACCTTTTTCCCGCTCTATATCTCGCCCATGAGCGGTCAGCATAATGACGGGAAGGCGCGCTGTGGTTTCTGAGCTGCGCAGATGCTCCAGTACATCAAAACCACTGATTCCAGGGAGGCTAATATCTAGAAGGAGTAGGTCGGGGGCATTCTCACTAATTCGCTCCAGCGCCGTTTCGCCGTCATAAGCAGTAACCACCTGAAAACCTGCCTGCTCCATTAAAAACTCTAGAGACAGGACAATATTGGGCTCGTCGTCGACCACCAGTACTTTGGCCATGCAGCTCTCCCTATGGGTGTGGAAGTAGGGGGTGTGAAATAGACTTATAAAAGAGTTTAGGCAGACGATGCCACTCAGCCAAGACGACCTTCGACGTGGGTTGACATCCTTGAGTGATGCATTGCCGCTAGTTATAGAGTCTTTACAAAACTAACGACACTCTACAACTTTTGGGGTAAATCAAAATATTAATCAAGCTTCTTCATGGACTTAACTATTTAGTCGTACCAATATATATAGCGATATAAAGCTTGTTGCGTATTTCAATAACAACGAACCATCATCTAGGAGCTACGCCCATGAGTGCGATTGTCTTGCTAGTGGTGGGTCTTGGTGCCATGGCTTTGGGATACTTTGTGTACTCAAAGTTTATTGCAGAAAAGATCTACCAATTGGATCCTGACTTCAAAACGCCTGCCCACGAATTTGAGGATGGTGTTGACTACGTACCCACTAACCGCTTTGTGCTATGGGGGCACCACTTCACGTCAGTGGCTGGTGCTGCCCCGATTGTTGGGCCTGCTATCGCGGTGATCTGGGGGTGGGCACCCGCCTTTTTGTGGGTGGTATTCGGGACTATTTTCTTTGCCGGTATACATGATTTCGGCGCTATCTGGGCCAGTGTGCGCAATAAAGCGAAATCTGTTGGTGCCCTGACAGGTGACGTCGTAGGTAAGCGTGCTCGCAGTATTTTCATGATCGTTATATTTTTAGTCCTGCTGATGGTGAACGCTGTATTTGCGGTGGTCATTGCTGGGCTGATGATGAATTTCTCAAGCGCAGTAGTCCCCGTGTGGGGGGCCATTTTGGTGGCCTTGGTAATTGGCCAGCTTATCTATCGGCGCATTCTTAGTCTGCCGGTTGTCTCCATTATCGGTGTCGTGGCGCTCTATGCATTAATCGGTATTGGGCCTTCTGTTCCGATTCAAATGCCAGCTGAAGTCGGTGGGATGTCTGGCAATGCGGTATGGATCCTGATCCTGTTTGGTTACGCTGCCATTGCTTCACTGCTGCCGGTGTGGGTGTTACTTCAGCCACGCGACTACATCAACGGTCTACAGCTTTTTATCGGTTTGATTATTCTCTATGGTGCCTTGGTACTGCTGAATCCAACCATGGTCGCGCCTGCATTTAATAGTGACGTACCCGCAGGAACACCCTCGTTAATACCCCTGTTATTTGTCACTATCGCCTGCGGTGCTATTTCTGGGTTCCATGGGTTGGTGTCGTCAGGCACTACATCGAAACAGCTCAACAAAGAGACTGACGCACGTTTTGTTGGCTACTTTGGCGCAGTGGGTGAAGGCATGCTGGCGCTGGCTGCTATTCTGGCAGCGACGGCAGGTTTTGCTACGTTAGGTGATTGGCAGGCGATGTACAGCGCCTTTGGCCAAGGGGGCGTGAACGCTTTTGTCGAAGGGGGAGCCTTTATTATTCACAATGGTATTGGTTTGCCTGAAGCCACGGCAGCCACACTGCTAACCGTTATGGCCGCGTTGTTTGCGGGCACCACCATGGATACGGGACTTCGCCTCCAGCGCTACATCTTCCAAGAGTGGGGCGATATTTATAACCAGCAGTGGATGAAAAAACCTGCCATCGCAACGTTTCTGGCCGTCGGCAGCTGCTTGCTACTGGCGTTTGGTGCCGGGGGCGCAGATGGTTCGGGCGGGTTGATCATCTGGCCGCTATTTGGCACCACTAACCAGTTGTTAGCTGGTCTGACGCTGCTGGTGATCACGGTGATGCTAGTGCGTATGAAGCGCCCCATGTGGTACACGCTTGCACCGCTATGCTTCTTGCTGGTGATGACGATTTTGGCGCTACTAATACAGCTACGCACCTTCTGGAATCAGGGCAACATGTTCTTGCTGGTACTGGATATCGTGGTATTGATTGCAGCGATTATGGTGGCCATGGAGTGTGCCTCGGCGTTGAAGCGCTCGCGTGCCGAAATGGCGATGCAGAAGGATTAATGCTGTCACTGCTCCGTTAATTGACATAACCAGGAGGTAATCTCATGCACGATGACCCAACGTCCGGGTCGTCGTCACGTCGCGATAAACTGCGGGCTTGGTTAGACCAAGCCCGTTTTTTTACCGAAGAGGTTTATAGTGCCCGCTATCGAGGTGCTATTGCCCGAGCTCAGCGCGACGAAGACGATCTGTTTATGCTGCTGGTATTTTCCGAAATGATGGGCTTACAGAATCCAGCCTCTTATTACACGCTAGAGCTACAGCCACTACTGCTGGAGCGTTTTCACGAATGGCACCAGCGGATGGGTATGGAGCACTCTCCATTGGATCACTTTCGCTGCTGTTGATGTTCCAGTGGCAACAGTCTCGAATTCGGCCAAACGTGAGGAAGTATCATGCAAGCAGTTCTTAATCGCCGTCTGCTTTGGGTAGGCGGCAAAGGTGGCGTGGGTAAAACCACCGTTGCAGCATCATTGGCAGTGCTTGCGGCCAGCCGTGGGAAACGTGTATTGGTGGTTTCTACCGATCCGGCACATAGCCTGGGCGATGTATTTGATCGCACCCTGGGTGATACACCACGGCGCTTATTACCCAACTTAGATGCCATGGAAATTGATCCTGACATTGAAGTCGAAGCCCACTTGGCGCGAGTGGTCAAGCAAATGCGCCGCTTTGCAGCCCCCGACATGATGCAAGAACTGGAGCGTCAGATGCGCCTGACGCGGCAATCTCCGGGTACTCAGGAAGCTGCGTTGCTTGAGCGGCTAGCCCGCTTAATGGTGGATGACAGTGCCCCCTATGACCTGATTATCTTTGATACCGCGCCGACGGGGCATACCCTTCGATTACTCACGTTGCCAGAGGCAATGGCAGCCTGGACGGATGGCTTGTTAGCGCACAACCGTAAATCAGCTGAACTTGGTAAAGTATTAGATCATCTGACCCCGAAGCGCGGGCGTGATGTGGCGACGCCGTTTGATGACCCCTCGGAAGACCCCCTAGCGGAACTGGATGAGCGCACCCGCGACGTGGCGAAAACGCTGATAGACCGGCGGCGGCTGTTTCATCAAGCCAGGCGACGAATTGAAGATCAGAAAGCATGCAGTTTTCTATTCGTGATGACGCCAGAAAGGCTACCCATATTGGAAACGGATCGCGCGGTAAAGGCATTGGAGGACGTTCATATACCGGTTGCTGGTGTGTTGATTAATCGGGTTATTCCCACCGATGCCGACGGTGAGTTTCTACAGGCGCGTCGTGAGCAGGAAGCGAGTTACCTGGCACGTATTGATCAGCTATTTGAACGTTTGCCGCGCCCGTCGCTCCCTTGGCTGCCCACTGATGTTCAAGGCATCGGTGTGTTAGAGGTGTTGGCGACAAAGCTGGAACAGCAGGGTTTTTAATGCGGGTACTATTACTATCGGCCTACGAAGCGGTTAGTCACCGCTACTGGGCGCAAAGCCTAATGGCCGAACTTGATGACATCTCTTGGACACTTCTGAGCTTACCGCCGCGCCACTTTTCATGGCGCATTCGCGGTAACCCATTGAACTGGTGGCTCAAAGAGCATGAGACCCTCAGCCACTCCTACGATGTTGTGTTGGCCACCTCGATGGTGGATATCGCCACGCTCGTTGGCTTATTTCCCCATCTGGGGCAAGCTAAAAAGATAGTTTACTTCCATGAAAACCAGTTTGCTTATCCTGAATCCAGCGACCAGATACCCCAGGTAGAGGCAAAGATGGTGAACCTCTACGCGGCACTGGCGGCAGACACGCTGGTGTTTAATACTGCCTATAATCGCGACTCCTTCTTCGAGGGTGCTCGGCAGTTTTTGAAGAAAATGCCTGAAAATCTGCCGGCAGCCAAACCGCTAGAGCGATTACGTCAGCAGGCGAAAGTATTACCTGTCCCGATAATGCCGTTAGCTGGCACTTCTCAGTCTAATGCCAACCCACGGCGTATTATTTGGAACCATCGTTGGGAGTACGATAAGAATCCCGACGATTTTTTCGCGGTGCTGTTAACGCTGAGTGAGCAGCAGGTGCCTTTTGAACTGGCGGTACTTGGCCAGCGTTTTCGCGATGTTCCGCCTATTTTTGCTGAGGCAGAAGAACGCTTGGCGGCACAGACGATTTGCTGGGGGCCCCAGCCTGAACAAGCGTATCAGGCACTGTTGAATGGCGGTGGCATTGTGGTCTCCACTACGTGGCACGAGTTCCAAGGGTTAGCCATTATGGAAGCTGCCCAGCGCGGAGCGATTCCGCTGGTGCCAGATAGGCTGTGTTTCCCCGAGCTATACCCTAGTGACTATCGCTTTGATGGAACCCAAGGAGGCCTTTACCAGCGGCTTCATGCTTGGCTATCAAATCCAGGCAGTCAGCCTGAGTTGTTAAATACCCAACAGTGGCAGTGGCCGGAGTGGCGTAGCGCTTACCGAACGCTTTTGATGAATCCTTGATCGACGCTAGGCTCAATCCAGTGAGTCTAGCCGCCGAGTCGGCCAGTGTACGACCGCCGTATGGCGGCGCATCTTTTTGGCGAGTGAGGGGTGTTCGCGCTGAATGACGTGTTCGGCGAAATCAGAAAGAAAACGCGATTTCAGTTCAGCGCGTGCTCGATCTACGCCACTGTGCTGATAGGGGGTTGAAGCAAGCAGCATAAAGCCATCGTCAGGGATTCTTCCCGCCTGCATGTTAGCGTCAATAATCGCTGCGGCGGTGCCAATGGGTTCGGCTAAATCAGGGCCATAGGGGCCGATAATCAGCGCGGTGTTGGGTAGGTGTAGAAAATCAAATCCACGACCAATACAGATGACCCATTCACGGTGCTCAATATCTAGCTCTCGCTTAACACCGTGCAACGCACTTACGTGAGCAAGGTTGCCTTCTAGCAGCGGTAGTAAATCCTTCTGGATCTCTTTTGGCATATCCGGGCATAGGCTCGCGAGCCGAGCGTCTAACGCTTCTTCGCAGTGACCTAGCCAGTCACGTATATCAAGCACGTCACCTTGGGGGCCGTGAATGATCAGCGCGTCACTGTCGGTTTCGAAGCCACATACTAACGGATAAACCTGCTGATGATCACTGCCGAACAGCTGGCCTGC
Source organism: Vreelandella zhaodongensis (assembly GCF_013415115.1). GTDB lineage: Bacteria > Pseudomonadota > Gammaproteobacteria > Pseudomonadales > Halomonadaceae > Vreelandella > Vreelandella zhaodongensis. Next base: position 549,452 of record NZ_JACCDD010000001.1, read on the forward strand.
TTGCTTCGCGATAGCGTAGGCATGGGCTTTGGCGGCTTCGGTGTCACAATCAAACCCGGCACAACCGCGTGCTTGATGGCCGCTTGAAAAGTGATAAGTGATCAGCATTAGGGTAGCGTGGCCCGATTTGGCAGCGTCTATCACGGCCTCGGTAAGCAGTTCACCCAGATAGGGCCACCCTAAATCGAAAATACCCCCTAAGTTCCTGAAGGGGGTAATAATACCCAGTGGCGTGCGGGTGGCGTGAGGAATGTGGATACGACCATCCATGCACTTCATCACGACGATTGAAGTGGGATGCTGTGCCATATAACGTTGCCGCGCCAGCCAAGCGCCAGGGCTACAAAAATGCTCGGCGTGCTGTTTGGAAAGGCTCAATAGCGCATCAATACGCTGGGCGATAGGCTGATCATGAAGCAGTTTAGCAGGGCTAGGCATTAGTAACCTCGGGAGTGTCGCCTGGGCGATTAGGCAAGTTCGGTTTTATCTTTATAGTCGCACAAATCTTCAATAATGCAGCTGCCGCAGCGTGGTTTACGAGCAATGCAGGTATAACGCCCATGTAAGATCAGCCAGTGATGGGCGTCCTGTTTAAATGCATTAGGAACATGGCGTAGTAGTTTCTGCTCAACCTCAACGACATCTTTACCCTTGGCGATTCCCGTGCGGTTAGCAACCCGAAAAATATGGGTATCCACGGCAATGGTGGGTTGGCCAAACGCGGTATTGAGGATTACATTGGCGGTTTTTCTCCCAACCCCGGGTAAGGCTTCCAGTGCCTTGCGTGTTTCGGGCACCTCACCACCATGTTGATTGATCAGTAAGTGGCAGGTTTTCATCAGGTTTTCGGCTTTGGTGTTAAACAGCCCGATGGTTTTGATGTAACTCTTTAGCCCATCAATACCAAGGTCAATGATCGCTTGGGGAGTATTGGCCACAGGAAACAGTTTGGCAGTGGCTTTATTGACCCCAACGTCTGTTGCTTGAGCAGAGAGCAGCACGGCCGCCAGCAGTTCAAAAGGGGTTCCCCAGTGTAGCTCAGTCGTGGGATGCGGATTTTCCGCCTGCAGGCGAGCAAAGATTTCGTGTCGCTTTTGGGCATTCATGGGGTGTTCTCTTGGTTATTTGATAGTGCCGGTGACGCGTACTCGACGCTCTGTTCGGGGTGCCACTGTTGCAGGTTGCGCACGCGCAGCAAGGTGTTGATCAAGCACATTCTTTAAAGCGATTAACAGGCCTGCAACAAAAAAAGCACCGGGAGGTAATACAAAAAACAGGAACTGGTAATCGTTGACCAGGGTTAATTGCCAATTAGCGGCGACCGGGCCGAACAGTAATGCCATATCACTAAACAGTGTGCCCTTACCGAGCAGTTCGCGGATTGCTCCTAACAGTACCAATACGGCCCCAAAGCCCACTCCCATCATAAAACCATCGATAGCGGCAGGTAGTACCGGTTGGCGAGATGCAAACGCATCGGCACGTCCTAGAATGGCGCAGTTAGTAACAATCAGCGGAATAAAAATCCCCAACACTTGATAGAGCGAGTAAGCAAATGCTGCCATTAAAAGCTCTGCGCAGGTTACAAAGGCGGCAATCACCATCACAAACGCGGGCAGCCGTACCGCGCTGGGAACTTGGTGGCGAATCAGTGAAATGGTCGTGCTGGAGCCGACCATGACGAGCAACGTGGCAATTGCCAGCCCCAGTGCATTCACCACGCTGCCGCTAACGGCTAGCAGCGGGCATAGCCCCAGCAGTTGAACAAGAGCAGGATTGTTTGACCAAAGGCCGTTACGGGTGAGTTCGCGCCACTGGCTCATGGACTTGGCTCCTCGAAAGTGATGGGGAGGTCAGTGTCAGCGACATAGTTGAGCGCGCGGTGAACGGCATTGACGACTGCACGAGGTGTAATGGTGGCACCGGTAAACGCATCAAAATGGCCGCCATCTTTGCGAACGGCCCATCCATTCGGCGGCAGGCTGTTTAAACCCAACCCATTAAAGTTGGTTATCCAGTCGCTTCGCTGGCGCTCAATATCATCACCTAGCCCAGGCGTTTCCTGGTGCTGGGTAACACGTACACCGGTGATGCGTTGCTGCTGGTCGATGCCTACCAGTAGCTGAATCTCGCCGTTATAGCCTTGCCGTGTCACCACGGGAAGAATGATGACGCTTCGAGTGCCGCTTTGTACATGCCAGCCACGTTGCGAGTCACGTTGAGAGGCTTGATGCCCAAGCTGTTCGGGGCTGGGTAGCTCGAAGCTACTTTCTAACACTGTTTGCACCGCTATATCGACAAAGGGGGCTGGCAAGACTTCCTGTAACTGTCGGTGTTGATAGGCTTGCTGGTGAGCCGCAATACGTTCGGCAGTTACGGCACGGGTGAGTGCCACACTGCCAGCGGTGACCAGTGAGAACACCCCTAAGGCGAAAGCGCCGCGTAGCATGGCCTGGCGGGGAGTCATCGTGATTCTCCCTGCCCTGTGCGCTGTTGCGATTTAGGCTGCCCCGTGGGGCGTGGCACGGTATAGATATCTAAGAGCGGTACACATAGGTTCATCAGTAAAACGGCAAATGCCACGGCATCTGGGTAGCCGCCAAACGTACGAATTACCATGACCAAGACGCCGATCCCAGCGCCAAAAATAAGCTTGCCGCGGCGGCTAGTGGCTGCCGAGACAGGATCAGTGGCAATAAAAAATGCCCCGAACAGCGTTGCCCCAGTGACTAAGTGGAAAAATGGCGAGGCATAGTGGCTGGGGGCGCTGGCATAAAAAAGCGTTGCAAGTACCGTCATGCTAACAAGCATTGAAACAGGGATATGCCAACTAATAATCCGTTTGCCAATCAATAGCAGTCCACCCGCTAGCCAGGCTAGGGCTACATTGCGCCAAGCGTTCAGCGTTCCCTCCGGTAGCGGTCGATCCGCCCAAAATTCGCTGGCCAGCACCGCTTCCCCTTTATGTTTAAAGGCATCAAGCGGCGTGGCGCCACTTAGTGCATCAAGCGCCGAACCCGGCAAGGTGCCGCTTATCTTGCCCCATAGGTTTTCGGGTATCAGTGGCTGCGGAGGCGACCATAATGTCATGTAGGTGGGAAACGACACTAGCAACAGCGCATAACCCACCATGGCGGGGTTGAAGGGATTATGGCCTAGTCCGCCATACAGCTGTTTAGCGACCACTACGGCAGCAATAACCCCAGTGCCAATTAGCCACCAGGGACTTGCCGGTGGTAACGATGCACCTAAGAGTACGCCTGTTAGTAACGCGCTTGAATCCATAAGCGCAGGCGGTAACGGACGGCGGCGGAACTTCAACACGAGTGCTTCTGCGGCTAACGCAAACAGTGCAGCAAGCAGTACGTTACTAACGATGCCCAGCCCGAAGTAAAACGTCATGGCTCCAATGCCTGGCAATGTAGCAACGATCACCCAGCGCATTAAATGGGCAGTAGGAGGGGCTGCGCCTAATTGCGAGGCGCGCATCATACTCATGGTGTTTCCTTTTTTGGGGCTGCAGCGCGAGCCTCTGCAAGTCGAGCATCGGCCGCCTTGAGATTTTCCTGAGCGGTAGCCAACTGAGTTTCTAAATCATCATGGCGCTGGTGTGGGTCTTGCTCAGCCGCTCTGGCTAATACTTTTTCAGCTTTCTTAACGGCCGCTTTAGCGGCGGTTTGCGCAATGCGTAAGCTACGTAAATCTGCCGTGGGCGTAACGCTGCCTGATGGCGGGCTGTTGCTAGACGGCTGGTGTTTTTGCGCGAGCCTGGCCTGGCGACGCGCCTGTTTCTCTGCCTCTTCGCGTGCCAGCCGGGCTTGACGAAATTCGAATCGATGCTTGGCGTGGTCAGCTTTGGCGGTTTCTATCCGCTTAAGCCGAATGCGCTGTTTTGCCGCACGATAATCCTGCACTAGAGGAATATGACTGGGGCATACAAAGCTACAAGCGTCGCATTCAATACAATCAAATAAGTGAAGCTTCTCAAGTGCATCATCGGTCGCGGCTCGGGCATACCAGTGCAACTGCTGAGGGAGAAGCTGTACAGGACATACGCTTTCACAGGCTCCACAGCGAATGCAGGGTGTCTCTGACGGCGCTGGCGGTAATTCTTCATAAGTGGCCGCAATTAGGCAGTTGGTGGTTTTCGTGACCGGCGCATCTAGGGTGGTGAGTGGCGTTCCCATCATTGGACCGCCGACAATGACTTGGTGTAGATGCTTGGTTTCCAGTCCTGCATGCGCGAGTAGTGCCTTAATAGGCGTGCCGAGACGAACCCAATAGTTACCTGGCGCGTTAATCGCATCTCCTGTGAGCGTCACAATACGTTCGACCAGTGGCTTGCCATCGCGCACAGCGTAAAGTGCTGCCAGCAACGTACCAGGATTATGGCAAAGTGCGCCTATATCGCCGGGCAAACCGCCGCTCGGAATATCGCGATTTAATAGCTTTTTGATTAATTGCCGCTCGCCTCCGCTAGGGTAACGGGTTTCAATGACCTTAAGCGTGATACCAGTGGGTTGCTGGTAGTGGGGAAGGGCGGCTTTAAGCGCACCGATTGCTTGTGGTTTGTTATCTTCAATGCCGACCACAATTTGTTCAGCGCCACAGAGCTTGGCGATAAGCTGTGCGCCTTCAAGCACGTCATTGGCGTAGTACCGCAGTGTCAGGTCGTCTGCGGTGATGTAGGGTTCGCACTCGGCGGCGTTCACCACCAGCGTATCAATAGAGTGATGTTTGGCGACCTGGGCCTTGATATAGGTAGGAAAACCTGCGCCACCTAGCCCCGTTAGGCCGCAGGTGTCCAGTCTTTCAACCAGCATTTCATTGGCAGCGGTTCGCCAGTCAAGCGGTGGTAGCAGTTGCCATTGGTCTTGGCCATCTGCCTCAATGGTAATGGTGCTGTCACTGATGTGAGTGACAGTGCCGCTGACACTCGCATGCAGGTTAGCCGATACCATGCCGTCGCGCTGAGCGAGCAGGTTACCCACGCGAACCGTATCACCAATGTTAACCACAGGGAGGGCGGCGCTGCCTGAATGCTGTTTCAGCGGAAGCACTACGCTAATAGGTAGCGTAGCGGTGCGGAGGGGAGACTGGTTCGAACGCTCTTTTCGATCAGGTGGGGTGATGCCACCCGGAAAATTATAGTCGGGCATGCTCACTCCTGCTTGGCTGGCGGTCGCTGGCGATGAGTGGCGAGGGATTAATTACCGGCTGCCATTGGTTGAGCGGCTTTGCCCTTGGCAGCATATCAATACAGTCCACGGGGCAGGGTGCGACGCATAAGTCACAGCCAGTGCATTCATCTTCTATGACAGTGTGCATCTGTTTAGCGGCACCAATAATGGCATCCACCGGGCACGCTTGGATGCACTTAGTACAGCCAATGCATTCGGCTTCACGAATAAACGCGACGGTATCTTCGCTGCTTGCCTCTCCATCCAATGGCGCGGGCTCGCGGCCCAATAAATCTGCTAACGCGTGGATAGTGGCTTCGCCGCCAGGTGGGCATTTGTTCAGGGCATCCCCCTGATTAATGGCCTCAGCATAGGGTCGGCAGCCTGGATAGCCGCACTGTCCGCACTGGGTTTGCGGTAGTAAGGCGTCAATTTGCTCAACCAGTGGGTTTTCTTCACCTTTAAAGCGCACACTGGCCATACCCAGCAGTGCGCCAAAGGTTATTCCAATTCCGGTGAGCACGCCTATGGCACTGAAAATGCCCCACCATGAAAACGTATCAACCATGGTGGTTACCCCTGAGCTAAGCCGGAAAAACCAAGAAAGGCCAGCGACATCAGGCTAGCTGTCACCATCGCAATGGCGGCACCTTTAAATGGTTTAGGTACATCAGCAGTTGCTAAACGCTCTCGCATGGCCGCAAACAGCACTAAAATCATCGAAAACCCCAACGCTGCGCCTAGGCCATAAAGTGTGGTGTGTACAAAATTCAGGTCACGGTTAAGTGATAGCAGTGCGACGCCAAGTACCGCACAGTTAGTGGTGATGAGTGGCAGAAAAATTCCCAATACTTGATGCAGTAAGGGACTTAGTTGGCGCACCATAATTTCGGTGAATTGCACGACAGCAGCAATCACCACAATAAAGCTGATGGTGCGAAGGTAGGTAACATCCAATGGCACCAGTAGCCCGTGATAGACCACGTAGCTAGCAGCAGAAGCCAGGGTCAGTACAAACGTCGTCGCTAACGACATACCCATGGCGGATTCCAGTTTATTTGAAACCCCCATAAACGGGCAAAGGCCTAAGAACTGTACCAACACAAAGTTGTTGACCAGCGCAGTGCTGACCAAAATTAACAGGAGCTCACTCATAGCAGCTTATTGTGCGCAGAAACGGAGCGGCTGGCTAGTGATGGCTCAAATAGCACCACTTGGTGGCGACCTGCTGCTTTAGCAAGATAGAGAGCTTGGTCGGCAGAGCTCATAACAGCACTCGGGGTCTGGGATTGACAGTCTTGCAACATGGCGATGCCAACGCTAACCGTAACGAATGGCTTTACTGGAGATGTTGCGTGGGGTAATTGCAAGTGGTCTATTGCTAGCATGAGATGTTCGCCAACATCTTTGGCTGAGCTGGGCGACGCTTCGGGCAATATAACGCTAAACTCTTCTCCGCCCGTTCTGGCAATTAAAAATCCGAATCTAGTTGAGACACTGTTAAAGGCACTAGCGACCTGCTGCAAGCACTCATCGCCGCGTTGATGCCCATAATGGTCGTTGTATAGCTTAAAGTGATCAATATCCAGCATCATGACAGCAAGAGGAGCTGATGTGGCAGTCGCTTCAGAAAAGGCGACATCCAGGCGCTGATCAAAAAGTCGGCGGTTAGGGAGGCCTGTCAGGGCGTCATGGGTGGATAGCTTTAGTAGCTCAGCGTTGAGCTGCTGCTGACAGGTGAACTGTTCCTGAAAGGCGCGTGAAAGCAAACCTATTTCGTCATTACGCTTGGTAAGCCCATGGGTGTCTGCCCCAACTGTACTGATTTGCTGGGTAAATTGGGTAAGTAAGCGCAGTGGCTTCAGCACAATTTTCTCAAGTAGCAGTAACACCAAGGCAATGACCATTATCATCAGGCCTGCGGTCCAGAGCAGTACATAGCGAAAAGTGGTCAAGCTGGTTAAATAGTTGGTACGATTGAGCTCTATTCCTACTCCTAATGATAAGTGATTGATCGAGCCATAGGCTGGGAAATAGCGTTCGGCATATACCGTATTGCCCGAGAAGCTGAAAGTGTCGTTGATGGGAGCTGCCTCGTGACTTAGGTTAAGAGTAAGAGGGAGCCCTGTATAAACCTCCATAAAGGCCAGCCATTCAGCGTCTAAGGAACGTGTCTTAAATAACCAACCAGTTGATACGCCACTTTTGTCGGTACGTAAAATAGGGCTAGAGGCCATCATTGCTGTGGGTGGGCCAGCGTAAATGCTATTCTGATCGGTACTGTTTTCAGCAATGGCTGCCCGCATATTGTTTACCCATGGGGACATCCAACTGCAATCATTGATGGGAGTCCTACATGTTTGATAGATGCCAGTTTTAGGGTTTATGCCAGCCAAAAAATAGATGTCTTCGTTACTAGTGAAAAACGCCATCAACTGATAGCGCATATCTTCAAACATTTCTTGGCTAAAGTTAACGTCTGCGTAGCGCGAATATTCTCCTTGGACAAACTTATAGGTATCGTCCCAGTGGGCCCAGTCACGCACCTGGGCATGCAGTTGCTGCTGGTCAAGCTGAAAGCTTCGCTCAACACGATCCAGCTCCCGTTTAACCGTCGCACGTTCTTCTGCCTGCAATGCTGGGAATATAACCCATGCGCTGATAGCAGCAAGCGCAGCCATTGCACATAAAAGCAGTCCGCCTAGAGCAGCGAAAAAACGAAAACGCAACGACCATGGGATACGCTGGTGCATAAAGCGGACTCAGTTAAGTTTAACCATCAGGCTTTTAAAAAGAAGAGGCTAAAGCAATGTGTCTGCCCCTGTGCTGGCGTATACCTAGGGATAAGGTGCGCCCTGGGCGAAATAACCCAGGGCTAAAGTATACCTAACTAGGTGACGCGCTGTCCTGGTTCTGCACCAGCGTCAGGGGAGAGTAGGTAAATACCTTCGTCATTGGCCGAGGCCAGTACCATGCCTTCAGAGATGCCAAAGCGCATTTTTCGAGGGGCTAAGTTGGCGACCATAATGGTTAAACGGCCTTCAAGCGCTTCTGGTGAGTAAGCTGAGCGGATACCCGAAAACACATTGCGCGTTTCGCCGCCCAAATCCAGCGTGAGTTGAAGTAGCTTATCTGCACCTTCTACATACTGCGCCTTTGCGATACGGGCAATGCGCAGATCAACCTTGGCAAAATCTTCAAAGCTAATTTCTGGTGCAATTGGATCTTCGGCGAGAGGACCTTTTGGGGTATTTTTTAGCTTCTGTTCTTCCACCAAATCCTCCTTTGACGCCTCAATCATGGTGTCGATTTTATCCCGGTCAACCCGTGTCATCAGTGGCTTGAACTTGTTGATTGGGTGGTTGACGAGCAGATTGTTGCGGCTTTCCCAATCTAAGGAATCCACATTTAAGAACTCACGTGCTTGCTCTGCCATGGTGGGTACTACCGGTGCAAGGTATACCATCAGTTGGCGGAACAAGTTGATGCCCACTGAGCATATTTCAAGGACCTCTGTATCGTGGCCTTCTTGCTTGGCCAGTGCCCAGGGGGCTTTGTCGGCGATATAGGTATTGGCTTCATCGGCCAGTTCCATAATTTTGCGCATGGCACGGCTGAATTCGCGTGCCTCAAAGTCGTCAGCAATACCGTCACCAGCAGCAATAAAGCGGGCAACCATCTGGGGTTCAGCGCAGTGTTCCGCTAGCTTACCGTTACCTAGTTTTTTCACGAAGCCCGCACAGCGGCTGGCGATGTTCACTACCTTGCCAACTAGATCAGAATTCACCCGAGCAGCAAAGTCTTCTAGGTTGAGATCTAGGTCATCGACCTTTGAGGTGAGTTTTGCCGCAAAGTAGTAACGCAAGTACTCGGGGTTTAAATACTCAGCGTAAGTCGACGCTTTAATAAAGGTGCCGCGAGACTTGGACATCTTGGCGCCATCAACGGTTAGAAAGCCATGGCAATTAACCGCAGTGGGCGTGCGCAGCTCGGCACCGTGGAGCATGGCAGGCCAAAACAGTGCATGGAAATAAACGATGTCTTTACCAATGAAGTGGTATATCTCGGCGGTGGAATCTTTTTGCCAAAAGCTATCAAAATCAATGCCATCGCGATCACAAAGATTTTTAAAGCTGGCTAGGTAGCCAATCGGAGCATCAAGCCATACATAAAAGTATTTACCGGGGGCATCGGGAATTTCAAAACCGAAGTAGGGCGCGTCCCGGGAGATATCCCATTCGTTAAAGCCCGACTCAAACCACTCCATTAGTTTATTGCGGATTTGCGGCTGTACGTGACCATCGTTAATCCATTGCTGAAGAAACTCAGCAAAGTCAGGCAGCTTGAAAAAATAGTGAGTAGAGCTACGCACTTCAGGGGTGGCCCCTGATATAGCGGAAACCGGATTAATTAAGTCGGCGGGTGTATAGGTGGCGCCACATTTCTCGCAATTATCACCGTATTGGTCATCAGCACCACACTTTGGGCAGGTTCCCTTAATGAAGCGGTCGGCTAGGAACAAGCCTTTCTGGGGATCAAACATTTGCTCAATATCGCGGGTAGCAATATGGCCTTTGTCGCGCAAGCGGGTGTAAATTAGCTCGCTAAAATAGCGGTTCTCATCTGAGTGCGTCGAGTGGTAGTTATCAAAACCAACGCCAAAACGGGCAAAGTCTTCCTGATGATCCTGGGACACACGTGCGATCAATGCTTCCGGTGTGATGCCCTCTTGCTCGGCGCGCAACATGATGGCAGTACCATGGGCATCATCTGCACAAACGTAGTAGCACTGCTGGCCACGACTTTTTTGAAAACGCACCCAAATGTCGGTTTGGATGTACTCAAGCAGGTGACCCAGGTGAATGGCTCCATTTGCATAGGGGAGCGCGCTCGTCACCAGGATGTTGCGCGGGGCAGTATTAGACATGGTGAGTGATGATTCCGGTTAGGCGGTACAAATGAAGACGGCGAAGGGGAGTAAGCTTCGCCGGTAACGTTACTGTGATATGTGTAACAGTTTAAAACACTAGTAGAGCGCTTGCTCTTCTTGAACCACTTCTCGCAGCAGCTCAAGGAAAAGTTTATCTGCTTCAGAGTGCTCAGCCGAGTCTTCGGGTATATGCACGCTGGTAGTATCAGAGATTTCATTCGCAATGCGAGCCATTACCGCTGGGCTATTGCCTTCGGTTAGCTCCTGGCGTGCAATCGCAAGCGACTGTTCGAGAATTTTTGGGTCTTGTAGCAACTTGCGAATGAAGCCGCGTAGTTCATTGATAATACGTGTTTTTTGAATTTCTGAAGCGGACATTAGGGGTCTCCTTAAGACCACGCTTGGCGAAAACGCCAAGCGAGACCAATCAATAGTTTGACCATAGCACTTTTTTAACGGCTGAGCATGCTCTGCCTACCCGTTTGGCGTCAGTAAGTTAGCCAGGGCTATAGGCTTAAACGTCCTGCTTTGTGCTTCACTGGATTGGCATATTGCTCTAGCCAATAGGGCTGAAGCGCTTTTGGAACGCTAGCCAGTTTTGCTTTGAAACGCTCTCTATCTTGGCGTGTAATTGCCTTCCGAGCTACCAGTTCAGGGGCTTCGCCCAGTGCTTCTAAGGCGAGATAATGGCTTGGAAACAGGCGGTAGCCACCGATGACCTGGCGATCAATTTCTGCTGCGACTTCATCAGGTGTCGCCATGTCAGACCCTACTGGGCTTCCAAAGCGTAGCTGGACTCTGCCTTTTGAGCCGGTGATTCCAGACACAATAGAACGGATATCCTCAAACTCACTTTTGGCATAACTACCTTGAGTGGCAATGTCGTGCAGTTCTTGAGCTTTCTGCAGGTCGCAAGGATCATACTCATAGCTGATGGAGACGGGCACCAGCTTGAGCTCGGCAATGGCGTCGCCAAATACCATGTCACGCTCTGCGTGGCGTCTGGCCATCGTTAGCATTTTGATGATGGCTGGATCCGTTTTATCAATACCGCTTTTTGCACGTCCTTCACGCTGAGCCATCCAGATAGAGTGTTGATCAAGGGTGATTGAGTGGCGTATGTAAGCAGAAAGCTGCTGATAAGCTGCCAGCATGGCTCGTTTACCACGGGCGCTACGCGGGACGATAAAGCTCTTGTTTAAGCGCATTAAATCTGTGACGTATGGCTTTTTCAGCAGATTGTCGCCAATCGCGATTCGCACCGTATCGCGGTCAGCCTGATACAACGCGTAGTTGACAAACGCGGGATCCAGCGAAATATCGCGGTGGTTGCCGATAAACAGGTAGGCGCTATCATCGTCCAGCTTATCAAGCCCACTGACTTCAAAGGCGTCTGTGGTGGTGCGAATCATGCGCTCCATGTAATGTGCGATGCGCATTTGAAAATCGCGAACAGTAGTCACGTCTTTCACTTCGCGTCGAATGGCATGACCAGCGAGCGCACGGGCAATAGGGGGAGCCCACTTGGCCATGCGCGGCAACCTGAAGCGAGTCAGAGCGTCTAAAAGCTCGCTGTCATGAGACAAGCGTTTAAGGACGTCAGACACCTCGTGATCCATGTAAGGGCGAATATCTGCCCAAGGGTCGTTGGCAGTGTCAGCGTTGGGTGCGTTATTGTGTTGAGTCATGCGATCCGTTGGATATAAGCAAAAAAATCGGTTCACAGCAGCAAAACTCTGAGAGTTAGGTTCCTTGCTGCGCTGCGGGTTCCCGCTGAGCTTCACCGCCTAGCCACTCTAGCAAGCGGGTGATGTCATCGGATAGCGCTTGTGCCATCAAAATAAAGTCCGTTTCCAGGCGTGCAAGCGCATCATCACCGTCATCTGCATGGTCGGCTTCTTCAATTAAGGCGTCACCAAAACGCAATGATTTAAGCGCCAAATCATCGTGGAGCACAAAGCTTAAGCGGCCTTCTAGGCTAACGGCGAGTTTGCTAGCCTGGCGCCCGCTCTCAAGCAATTGCTGAATCTCGTCGCTGTCCAGGTCAACTTGGCGGGCGCGTAACACGCCGTCATCACCTTTTGCTTTTAACTCGACTTGATCGCCTAGCTGTAGGTCGGTGGGGCGGCTGGCTGGATCGCCAAGCCATGTCGTCATGGCGCGAATAGGCAGCGTTTGAGTGGCCAATGGTGTGGCTTTTAAGCTACCTAGCGTTTCACGCAACAGGTCAAGTATATCTTCTGCCCGTGTGCGGGAACTGGCGTTTATGCCGATGAGCTGGCGACGGGTGTCCCACCACAGATCAACTTTCTGGCTGCGCACAAATGCGCGTGGCATCAGCTCTTCAGTGACTTGCTCTTTTAGCGCTGTTTTTTCTTTACGAGTTACTTTGCGACCCTCGCTGGCTTCAATGTCAGCGACTTTGTCATCGACTTCCTCTTTAATCACTGACGCTGGTAGTAAGCGTTCTTGGCGCAGTGCAGATAGAAGCCTGTGGCCCTGGATCTCATGTAACCGCTGTCCACTACCTAAGCGTCCCGCTGGGGCAGTCCATCCTAAACGGCGTGCATCTGCATTGCCCAGCGGCTTTGCTGCATGCTCGTCTAGCGCATTCGTTAATGTGTGAGCATCTAGCTCAGGCGCGCCATGGAGGCGATATAGATGTAGGTGCTTAAACCACATGTCACCAATCCTATTCAAAAGGTGGCACATTATGGCGAAACCAAGCCTTTCCTACCAGCGTATTAGGGTTATGCTAAATGTTGCATGAGTTTTAAACTTGTGTTTGATTCCTTCTTTGAAATACTGCTTAACAAATTGACAAATAAAGAGGTGGGTATGTCTGAATCAATTTCCAGTGTGGCGCTGCGAGTGCGTGGTTATCATTTAGATGGCTACGGGCATGTGAATAACGCACGTTACCTAGAATTCATGGAAGAGGGCCGCTGGGCATTTTTTGATGAGCAATCGCGCTTGATCAATCAGCTTAAGCAATCTGGGAAAGCATTTGTGGTCGTTAATTTAAATATTGATTATCGCGCGGCCGCGGTTCAAGGCGATGATCTGAAAGTTTTGACCGGCATGATAGAAGTGGGCGAGCGAAGCGCCATTTGCCACCACCGAATTGTGAGGGAAGATGGCGTGCTGGTTGCCCAGGCAGATCTAACCTTTGTGCTGCTAGATTTACAGGCAAATAAAGCAGCTCCTATTGAAGGCGATGTGCGTGTGGCATTAACAGAGCTCCTGGTTGGCAAAGAGGCTTTTTCAGCGTAAATCGCAATGGCGGCCTCACTGACTGCCCTTGGTGCTTATGCAGTGGTATGATGGCGTTGTATCTGCGCGCCGCCTTGTGGTGATATTAAGGGCGGTATTTTAAGCGCTTTCAACTCTCGCAGTGCCAATGCAGTGCAAAGGATCTGACTTTCATGGGTGACATCGCCAGAGAAATCTTGCCCGTCAATATTGAAGACGAGCTCAAACAGTCGTACCTCGACTATGCGATGAGTGTCATTATCGGTCGCGCGCTCCCTGATGTGCGTGACGGCCTCAAACCAGTTCACAGGCGTGTGCTTTTTGCCATGCACGAGCTGGGCAATGACTGGAATAAACCGTACAAGAAGTCGGCGCGTGTCGTCGGCGATGTCATCGGTAAATACCACCCGCATGGTGATAGTGCGGTTTATGACACCATTGTTCGTATGGCTCAGCACTTTTCCATGCGCCACGTGCTGGTGGATGGTCAAGGTAACTTTGGCTCGATCGACGGCGATAACGCGGCTGCCATGCGTTATACCGAGGTGCGCATGGCGCGCCTTGCCCACGAGCTGCTGGCTGACCTGGAAAAAGATACGGTCGACTGGGTCGATAACTACGACGGTACCGAGCGTATTCCAGCAGTGCTGCCGACCAAAGTGCCGAACCTGTTAATCAACGGGTCGTCGGGCATCGCGGTAGGTATGGCGACTAATATCCCGCCTCACAACATGCGCGAAGTCATCGCCGGTTGTCTTGCGCTTATTGACGATTATACGCTCACCGTCGATGACCTGATGGAGTATATCCCAGGGCCTGATTTTCCGACGGGCGGCATTATTAACGGCCGTGCGGGGATACTTGATGCGTACCGCACAGGGCGTGGGCGGATTTATGTGCGCGCCTGCCATACCATTGAGCATGATGATAAGAGTGGTCGTGACCATATCATCATCACTGAACTGCCATATCAGGTGAATAAAGCGCGGCTGATTGAAAAAATCGCTGAGCTGGTCAAAGAGAAAAAAATCGAAGGCATTGCCGAGCTTCGCGATGAGTCAGATAAAGATGGTCTACGCGTCGTTATCGAGATCAAGCGCGGCGAGTCTGGTGATGTGGTCGTTAATAACTTGTTTGCTCAAACACAGCTACAAAATGTGTTTGGCATCAACATGGTCGCGTTGGAAAACGGTCAGCCCCGCACTCTGAACCTCAAAGAGATGCTTGAGGCGTTTATTCGCCACCGCCGTGAAGTGGTTACTCGGCGCACCTTGTATGAATTGAAAAAGGCGCGTGAGCGTGGTCATTTATTGGAAGGCTTGGCAGTTGCCATCTCCAATATTGATGAAGTTATTGAGCTTATTAAGGCATCTCCAAATGCCGCAGAAGCACGCGAAAAGCTGCTCGCAAAAACGTGGCAACCTGGTCAGGTAACCGCCATGCTGGAGCGTGCAGGGGCGACATCGTGCAAGCCGGAAGAGCTGGGTGAAGGCTTTGGCCTAAATACTGCGGCGACAGAATATCGGCTTTCGCCGGCTCAGGCTCAAGCGATTCTGGAGCTTCGTCTGCACCGCTTAACAGGGCTTGAAACCGAAAAGCTGCTGGATGAATACCTCTCGATCCTTGAAAAAATTGCTGAATTCTCTGAAATTCTGGCCTCTCCCGATCGTTTGATGGAAGTGATCCGAGAAGAGCTGCACGCTGTGCGTGACCAGTTTGCCGATGATCGCCGCACGGAAATTCAGGCTAGCCACCTTGACCTGTCGATTGAAGATTTGATCGCAGAAGAAGACATGGTGGTCACGGTATCCCGCTCTGGTTACGCCAAGACTCAGCCGCTATCTGATTATCAAGCTCAGCGTCGCGGTGGCCGTGGTAAGTCAGCAACCGCGATGAAAGATGAGGATGTTATTGAGCATTTGCTGGTGGCATCGACCCATGACACCGTGCTGCTGTTTTCTAATCGTGGCAAGGTTTACTGGCTGAAAGTGTATGAAATGCCCAATGCCAGCCGTGGCTCTCGCGGTAAGCCATTAGTGAATATGCTGCCTCTGGAAGAGGGTGAAGCGGTTAACGCCATTTTGCCGGTACGTGATTACGATCCAGAGCACTACATCTTCTTCGCTACTGCAAAAGGTACGGTCAAGCGTACCAGTCTTGAGCAGTTCTCCCGCCCGCGTAGCGTTGGCTTGATTGCTATTGATCTGGAAGAGGGCGATCGCTTGGTGGGGGCTGCCATTACGTCGGGCACTGATCACGCCATGCTGCTCTCTTCTAACGGTAAAGCGATCCGCTTTGAAGAAGGCAATGTGCGCGCCATGGGCCGCACCGCTCGCGGTGTACGCGGTATGCGCCTGGCGGGTGAAGCTGAAGTCATTAGCTTGATCATACCGAAGAGCCAGCAAATCGACGCAGAAGATGACAGCGAAGCAGAAGTTGATACGCAGGCTGTCGCAGCAGAAAATGCTCAAGCGGAAGGTCAGATCTATATTCTCACGGCAAGTGAGAATGGCTACGGTAAGCGTACGCGCCTGGAGGAGTTCCCGCTACGCGGTCGAGGTGGGCAGGGTGTCATTGCGATGCAAACCAGTGAGCGTAATGGTTCCCTGGTAGCAGCAATGCAGGTCTATGACAGTGACGAAATGATGCTGATCACTGATCGCGGTACCTTGGTTCGTACTCGGGTTGAAGAGGTGTCGACGACATCGCGTAATACCCAGGGCGTTATGCTGATTCGCTTGGGTAAAGAAGAGAAGTTAGTCAAAACTGTCCGTGTGGATGAGCCTGCAGAAACAGACGTTTTTGAGTCAGATGCTTCAGAAGCAGATGCACTTGAATCAGGCGAGCAAGGCAACACTGACGATGGCGCACAGGAACCGGGAACCGATGACACGTCATTATAACTTTTGTGCAGGGCCTGCGGCCCTGCCTGTCGCAGTACTAGAGCGCGCACGTAATGAGCTGCTGGATTACCAAGGGCGCGGTCTGTCGGTGATGGAGATGAGTCACCGCAGCGATGAATTTGTTGCGATTGCTGAGCGTGCTGAGGCCGACCTGCGTGATCTGCTGGGTATCCCCAGTCATTACAAAGTGCTTTTCTTGCAGGGTGGGGCCAGCATGCAGTTTGCAATGCTGCCCATGAACTTGCTTGGGCAGGGTGGTAGTGCCAACTTCATCCAGACGGGCATCTGGGGTAAAAAAGCCATCAGTGAGGCTAAACGGCTAGGGTTTAACTGCCACTTGGCGGCGAGTAGTGAGGCTAACGGTCATACGGCGGTGCCTAATGAAGATGTGCTGTCGATAAGCAGCGATGCCGCCTACTTGCATTACACCTCAAATGAAACCATTGGTGGTCTTGAGTTTGACTATACGCCAAAGGTTCAGCGTGCTGATGGAGCACGTGTGCCGCTGGTTTGTGATATGTCATCAAACATTCTATCCGGCCCTATTGATGTCACGCAGTTTGGGGTGATTTATGCGGGTGCGCAAAAGAATATCGGACCGGCTGGCTTAACGTTGGTCGCTGTTCGTGAAGACTTGCTTGGCAACGCGCCAGGCAATATTCCGTCGCTATTTGACTATCAAATGCTTGCGGACGCAGGTTCTATGGTAAATACGCCGCCTACCTTTGCATGGTACTTGGCAGGCCTTGTTTTCCAGTGGTTAAAAGATGATATCGGCGGCTTAGAGGCGATGGATGCTATTAACCAGCGCAAAGCGGAGAAGCTTTACGCTGCTATCGATGCCAGTGATTTTTACACTAACCCGATTGTTGGTCGTAACCGCTCTCGTATGAACGTTCCGTTTGTGCTAGCCGATGCCAGTTTAGACAGTGCGTTCTTACAAGAAGCTGATGAAGCGGGGCTTCTTAACCTAAAGGGGCATCGTAGTGTTGGTGGTATGCGCGCAAGTTTATATAACGCGGTGCCTGAAGAGGCTGTTGATGCGTTAATCGCCTTTATGGCGGATTTTGAACAACGAAGAGGCTAACCATCATGTCCGATACGCCGATTAATTTAGACGACTTACGTCAACGTATCGACCAGTTGGATGGCGATATTCTGCGCTTGATTAGTGAGCGCGCCAACTGCGCCCAGCAGGTGGCACACGTTAAGCTTGCTCAAGATAAAGACGCTGTGTTCTATCGCCCTGAGCGAGAAGCGCAGGTATTGCGCCGTATCATGTCGTTAAACCAAGGCCCGTTAGATTCTGAGGAGATGGCTAGGCTGTTTCGCGAGATCATGTCGGCATGTTTAGCGCTAGAGCAGCCGGTCAAAGTTGCCTATTTAGGTCCTGAAGGCACCTTTACCCAGCAAGCAGCGCTTAAGCACTTTGGTGAGAGTGCCGTTAGCATGCCCATGGCGGCGATTGATGAAGTGTTTCGTGAAGTCGAGGCTGGTGCTGTTCATTACGGTGTTGTGCCAGTAGAAAACTCCACTGAAGGGGTGGTAAACCATACGCTCGACACCTTCATGGATTCCTCGATCAGAATTTGCGGTGAAGTCGTTTTGCGTATTCATCACCACCTTCTGATTAGTGAAACGACGCGTCGCGATAAAGTATCTCGGGTTTATTCCCACCCGCAATCGTTCGGCCAATGCCGCAAATGGCTAGATGCTCACTATCCGCATGCGGAACGGGTTCCTGTTTCTTCCAATGCAGAGGCTGCCAAGCTAGTAAAAACCGAATGGCATAGCGCAGCCATTGCAGGTGATATGGCGGCCAAGCTATACGGCTTAGAGCGAATAGCCGATAAGATTGAAGACCGCCCCGACAACTCCACGCGTTTCTTAATCATTGGCAACCAGGATGTGCCGATGTCGGGGGACGATAAAACGTCGATTGTCGTGGCTATGCGCAACCAGCCAGGTGCGCTGCATGATCTGCTGGAGCCTTTCCATAGGCACCGCATTGATTTGACCCGCATTGAAACGCGCCCTTCGCGTACTGGTGTATGGAACTACGTTTTCTTTATTGATTTCAAAGGCCACCGCGATGAACCTGAAGTGGCGGCTGTGCTTGAAGAGATTAAGTTGCGCGCTTCTGAGCTGCGTGTGCTTGGTTCCTACCCCTTGGGCGTGCTGTGACGGGGCTTGATGTGCATGAGTTAGCGTCAACTATCGAAGCAGGGACAACTGTCGAAACTAGGCCAGTATGCCATGAGTCGCGTTTGCTTATTGTCGGGTTAGGCTTGATCGGCGGGTCTCTAGCCGCAGCGCTGCGTGCTTCAGGCTTTAAAGGGACTATCTCAGCCTGCGATCCCAGTGCGTCGGAAATAGCGCTGGGGATTGAAAAGGGGCTGATAGATACTGGCGGTTCAGAACTAGCTGAGCTGATTGACGAGGTCTCCATGGTGGTGCTGGCGGTGCCGGTTTTAGCTATGGAAAGCGTAATGGCTAACCTGGCGGGAGAGCTTCACCGTGCGTCTGAACATGTGGTGATTACCGACGTAGGGAGTACAAAAGCAACGATTCGTAACTGTGCGGTGCGCACCTTTGGCGAGATGCCTCCATCAATGGTTCTTGGCCACCCTATTGCGGGTTCTGAAAAAAGTGGTGTTGCAGCGGCTAATCCGTCGCTATACATCAATCACAAAGTGATTCTTACCCCTGAGCCCGACACAGATGCAGAGGCGCTTTCTCGGGTTGAAACGCTTTGGGCTGCCGCTGGGGCTGACGTTCTTCAAATGAGCGTTGAGCGGCATGATCAAGTGTTGGCACGTACCAGCCATTTGCCGCATTTGCTGGCATTTTCGTTGGTCGATACGCTGGCACGCCAAGATGAGCGATTAGATATCTTTCGCTATGCAGCCGGTGGGTTTCGTGACTTTACCCGAATTGCTGGCAGCGACCCTGTGATGTGGCGCGATATCTTTATTGCTAATCGTGAGGCTGTACTGTCGTCTTTGGATGATTTTGAGGCTGGTCTTGCACGGCTTCGGCAGGCCGTGGAGATCGGGGATAGTGATGCCTTGATTGCTACGTTTGATCGTGCCAGCCATGCGCGCCACTACTTTGATACCTTATTGAATAAAACCAGTTACCAGGCGGAATATCATATGCAACCACACGGTAAAGTGACTTATCGGGTGCAGCCAGGCGGCCAGGCACAAGGTCGTCTACGTGTGCCAGGCGATAAATCAATGTCCCATCGTTCTATTATGCTGGGTGCCTTGGCTGAGGGGGTTACTGAAGTTAAAGGATTTTTAGAGGGTGAAGACAGCCTCGCAACACTTCAAGCCTTCCGTGAAATGGGCGTGGCAATAGAAGGACCACAACAAGGTCGCGTCACTATTCACGGTGTGGGTATGCAAGGTTTGAAAGCGCCTTCTGGTCCGCTTTATGTAGGAAACTCAGGCACCGCCATGCGTTTATTTGCTGGCTTATTAGCAGGTCAAGCGTTTGATAGTGAGCTAACCGGTGATGAGTCGTTAACCAAGCGGCCAATGGGGCGTGTAGCGGATCCGCTGCGTTTGATGGGGGCGACTATCGACACCGCTGAAGGTGGCCGTCCGCCGCTTAAAATTAAAGGCGGCGCTGCGTTGAAGGGCATTGACTACGATATGCCTATGGCCAGTGCGCAAGTAAAATCTTGCTTGCTGTTAGCAGGTCTATACGCAGAAGGCGAAACTCGCGTGCGTGAGCCTGCACCTACTCGCGATCATACTGAACGTATGCTTAACGGCTTTGGCTATAATGTTTTGCGCGAGGGCGATACCTGCTGGTTGCAAGGCGGTGGAAAATTGACGGCGGGGCCAATTGATGTCCCTTCGGATATTTCTTCTGCGACGTTCTTTTTAGTAGCCGCGGCTATTACTCCAGGCGCTGATATTACCCTTGAGCACGTAGGTATCAACCCTACACGCATTGGCGTCATTAATATTCTCAGCCTAATGGGTGCCGACTTAACGCTCGACAATGAGCATGAAGTTGGTGGTGAGCCGGTGGCTGATATTCGTATTCGTTATGCGCCGTTAAAAGGTATTGATATTCCTGTGGATCAGGTGCCGCTGGCGATTGATGAGTTTCCTGCGCTGTTTATTGCTGCTGCAAATGCGCAAGGCAAAACGCGCCTGCGCGGTGCGGAAGAGTTGCGCGTTAAAGAGTCTGATCGAATTCAGGCGATGGCAGATGGCTTAGCTATTTTGGGTGTTGAGCACACGGTGGTAGCCGATGGAATTGATATCGTCGGTAACGGTGATCAAGCCGTGCCTAGCTATGGTGGTGGCCGTATTGACAGCCTAGGTGATCACCGTATTGCCATGGCGTTTGCGATTGCCTCATTGCGTGCAGGTGGCGAAATCATTATTGACGACTGCGCCAATGTGGCGACTTCCTTCCCAGATTTTGTGGCACTCGCCCAACGTATTGGTATGAACGTTAGTGTGGAGGAAGCCAGTGGCCGCTGATATCCCCATTCTAACCATCGACGGTCCCGGTGGTGCAGGCAAGGGTACCATTAGCAACTTGATTGCAGAGCGTACAGGCTGGCACTTGCTAGACAGTGGTGCACTGTATCGGCTTACCGCGCATGCGGCATTAAAGCACGCTATTGCCTTAGACAATGAGGCATCACTTGCCCAGCTTGCTGCTCGGCTTGATGTTGCTTTTCCTGTGACGGATGGTCAGTCTCAGACGCTGTTAGAGGGCGAGGACGTGTCTCGTGCTATACGTACTGAGCAAGCAGGGGAGCGTGCTTCCCGTGTGGCGGCATTGCCGAGCGTCCGCCAAGCGCTGTTGCAGCGGCAGCGTGATTTTTATCAGGCACCAGGTTTAGTGGCAGATGGGCGTGATATGGGAACCGTTGTCTTTACAGAGGCTCCGCTGAAGATTTTCTTGACCGCAAGTGCAGACGAACGGGCTCGCAGGCGGCATCTTCAGTTGCAGGAAGCTGGGGTAGATGCTAGTCTTTCGAGTCTTTTGAAGGAGATTCAGGCACGCGATGCACGCGACACGCAGCGCAGTGTGGCTCCTCTCAAGCCGGCAGACGATGCCATAGTGCTTGATACCACGCGCCTGAGCATACCGGAAGTGGTTGATCGGTTGACCGAACTGCTTGCCCAGCGTGGCATGTACAGCGGCATTTGATTCTCCCTTGCGGCGTTTTTGGAAAGGTGTCACGACGTGGCAGGGCGATAACTCCATATCCGAGAGCCCGGTCAGGTCTAACCAGCGCTAACACCTCCAGAAGCAGAATGACATTAGGCCCGTACTCGCTGGTGGTACGGAGAAGGCATTTATGCCTCAACAACGTTGATCACGTAGGAAAACCATGAGCGAAAGCTTTGCTGAACTGTTTGAACAGTCCCTTAACGACATCAATATGGAGCCAGGCGCTATTGTCGCGGCTCAGGTTGTCGACATTGATGGTGATTGGGTCACCGTTAACGCTGGTCTGAAGTCTGAAGGTCAGATCCCTGCGTCACAATTCCGCGATGAAAATGGTGAGCTGAACATCGCTATCGGTGACGACGTTCATGTTGCACTTGAAGCTGTTGAAGATGGCTTTGGTGAAACACGTCTGTCCCGTGAGAAAGCCAAGCGCGCAGAAGCTTGGAAGATTCTGGAAGCAGCCTTCGAGAAAGACGAAATCATCAAGGGCGTGATCAACGGTAAAGTCAAAGGCGGCTTCACTGTCGATGTCGACTCTATCCGTGCCTTCTTGCCGGGTTCTTTGGTCGACGTTCGTCCGGTTCGCGACACTGCGCACCTGGAGAACAAAGAGCTAGATTTCAAAGTTATCAAGCTTGATCCGAAGCGCAACAACGTTGTTGTATCGCGTCGTGCAGTGCTGGAAGCAGAAAACAGTGCTGAGCGTGAAGCGCTGCTGGCTACTCTGCAGGAAGGCCAGCAAATCAAAGGTATCGTTAAGAACCTGACTGATTACGGTGCCTTCGTTGATCTAGGCGGCGTTGATGGCTTGCTGCACATCACTGACATGGCGTGGAAGCGTATTAAGCATCCGTCAGAAATCGTTGCTGTTGGCGACGAGATCAATGTTAAAGTCCTGAAGTTTGACCGTGAGCGCAATCGCGTATCGCTGGGTCTCAAGCAGTTGGGCGAAGATCCGTGGGTCAACATCAAAGACCGTTACCCGGAAGGCACCAAGGTACACGCTGTCGTCACCAATCTGACCGATTACGGCTGCTTTGCGGAGCTGGAAGAGGGTGTTGAAGGTTTGGTTCACGTTTCAGAAATGGACTGGACTAACAAGAACATCCATCCGTCCAAAGTTGTCCAAGTGGGCGACGATGTTGACGTTATGGTTCTTGATATCGATGAAGAGCGTCGTCGTATTTCTCTGGGTATTAAGCAGTGCACTGCTAACCCGTGGGAGACATTCAACGCTGAATACAACAAGGGCGATCGCGTTTCAGGTACCATCAAGTCAATCACAGACTTTGGTATCTTTATCGGCCTTGAAGGCGGTATCGACGGCTTGGTACACCTGTCTGATATTTCTTGGACAGAAACGGGTGAAGAAGCCGTTCGTAGCTTCAAGAAAGGCGACGAAGCTGAAGCCGTTATCTTGTCAATCGACCCTGAGCGTGAGCGCATTTCCTTAGGTATCAAGCAAATGGATTCTGATCCTGTTGCTGAGTACCTGTCAGTTAATGACAAGGGAAGCATCGTTACTGGTCGTATTGTTGAAGTAGATGCCAAAGAAGCGCACGTTGAGCTAGCCACAGACGTAATTGCTATTCTTAAAGCATCTGAAATCAGTGCTGATCGTGTCGAAGATGCACGCAATGTGCTGAACGAAGGTGACAGTGTTGAAGCGCGTATCGTTAATGTCGATCGCAAGAGTCGTCAGATTAACCTGTCGATTAAAGCGAAAGAGCAGGATGATACTCGTCAGAACCTGAAAAAACTGCGTGAGCAAGAGCCAACAGAAGCGGGTGGCCCGACCACCATTGGTGATTTGATCAAGCAGCAAATGGGTCAAGACTAATTATTTGGTTTTTAGATCCTAAAAACGCCGCCCTCTTGGGCGGCGTTTTTTTTATGAGTTTGAATGAAACCAAAGCGAGTAGTATCGTTTGTTTCTAGTATGAAGATAGTTCTTACAGTAACCTCTTAGCTATAAAAATCGGTTAGTAATTAAGGTAAAATCAACTAGACTGTTGTCAGATAGCCCATTTGCAGCAATAATGTGTCCGCATCCTGAACTTATGCGTATTGAGTTGATCGATTGTATAGCTCGCGCGGTTAAACTTATTCTAAAAAGGAACTCCTATGTCGTTATTAAATGAGTATATCCAAAAGGAACAGCAGCTAAAGCAACTGCAAGAAGATTTGCAGCGCCTGGAAGGTGATCAGCGTTTGAAAAGCGAGCTGGAATTTAAGGCGAAGCTTGAAGCGCTAATGAATGAGTTTGGCAAGCGTCCGTCTGATGTGATCGCGCTACTGGATCCGGGCTCAGACCAGCGTGGTAACAAGGCGTCTGCCGGATCTTCTACGCGCCGTAAGCGTCGTCTTAAGATTTACAAAAACCCGCACACTGGCGAGGTTATCGAAACTCGTGGTGGCAATCATAAAGGCCTGCGTAGCTGGAAAGACGAGCATGGTGATGAAGCCGTCGAGTCTTGGCTAGAGCGCATGGAAGACTAAGATATTTTAACCGGCACTTCTGAATAGAAGTGCCGGTTTTGGTTTGATGATGAGGCTTGGATAGCTTAGGGCTTCAAGCTACGTAGTTAAGGGGATTCTTAACTCTAAATGATGCGCTAGCCATAATACTTGTGGCGCTTCACCGCTGATATGCAAGCGCTTTTTATTATTCAATAATGTTACCAGTGCTGCTGATAGCGCATAAGATAATTGTGAAAAATTATCGAAGTGTGTTTTAGCATAATAGTGTGAGGGTGTGTCTACCCGACGGTATGTGGCAGGAAGGGCTAAATGCGTGGCAGTATCTCTGTTACCCAGATAAAGTCCCAAATCAGTTCTGATGTGATTGAAGGCTGATTTTTCTGCTATCGCTTCCACTTTCTCTGTTAAAAGATCTGGTAGTATCATGATGGGTGTAGGCGCTTCCAGCTGCGCATGTAAGCATTCTAAGTGATTGGCGTGGTGCATGGTGCAGCCAAGGCCGCTAATTCGCTCAGGCGCTTTATAGAGCCGCATTAATACGGTATGTGTTGGTTGGCCCTTCTCTATCGTGGTTGTGAAGCATTTTACTGGTTTTTGCACGCGATGCATGCGTTTGACCGCTTGGCGATACTCTCTAGGAGTTAGCTGATAGCGCCGCTGAAACGCCCTTGAGAATGACGAGTGATTGATATATCCGCAGCGTAAAGCAATTTGCGCTATATTTTGTGGAGTGAGAGAAAGTAATACAGCGGCTCGCTCAAGACGCCTTTGTTCACGATAAGCGCTGGGCGAGATACTGAAGCAGTGACGAAACTGGCGTCGTACTTGTGACGCGGAGTATCCCAAGTGGTTGGCAAGGTCTTCGATCCCTAGCGGCTTATCGAGCGTGTCTTGCAGCCAGATCTCAGCGCGCGTCATTGCATTGAACATTATCTGGCCTCCTATGCTTGAGTCGTACAGGTTGTTACTCATCTCACCTGTCGTGCACCCTCTGAGTGCTTGCATGGTCGTCAACTGGTTGGCATTAATACTGTGATTGCCAACCAAGTAGGTAAGACGCTACGTAAGCGCCCTCAGGTTGATGCTTTGCTGGATGTTGATGCTTATGGCTGGCTGGTGTTGCTTCATGCGACAAGTCATTGCATCCCGCTTAATTAATGTAACCGCAGGTTATTGCTGCGCGGTGATGCCTTTATGCTGGCAAGTGAGGGCAAAGGCAAGTTTGCTCGATGGTTTTACTCGTTTGTGCACAGTTTTTTTAAAAAAAGGCCTGTTTTAATAGGCTTATCGCCCATTTCAAGTAAGGTGTAAATGAAACATCGATGAAATATCAAAAGGTTCAAAAACAGCTCGATGAGCGTGAGAAGCTGCGTAAGTTTCGTGAGCTAGATGATGCTTTCTCGCAGGCTCTGCGTCAGTTAGAAGACCCTAATAGCGATTTCGATATTCCAACGGGACCGCCGGTTCGTTCCATCGCAGCATTAGAAGCTGAAGATGAAGCAGTTCGCGCGCGAGAGCAAGATCGCGTATTTCATCAGCGCCTTAAAGCGCTAATCAGCGAATATGATGTGTCCGAACGTGACGTTAGCGACGTTATACAAACGCTGCTTGAATACAACCTTTGGGAACTTGATAAAACGCCAGCGATTACTGGCTGATTTGATAAGGGTCGCTTAGCGGTACCGAAAGATGCGCAAGCTGGGCAAAAAGGGTTCGTCTTCTAGTTTCTCGTCTCGACGTTTAGCCCTGGTGCGAGTAGTCGGGGGTGTATCTGAGGGTGCTTTGAGGTGAGGCAGCCGGCCTTCGTTTGCGGGGACTATGAGTGGCATTGCAATATTATGTGCCCGCCGTGTGTGACCATCAGCGAGCGGTTCAACAAAGAATAGATTAGCACGCATTAATGGCGCTTGGGTTTGTACCTGAGCCAAAACTTCATTGCTAGGAATGCCTGCCAATTTGTTTAGTTGAATGCGAACGTGGGGAGCATCGCTATCTAGCTGTAAAAGTTTATGCTCGGCTTCCTGAACGCTGACTCGTTTAATCGAGCGGCCGCTGCTATACCATGCGAGTCTCACTCTGGAGACAGGCGCTGGAGCGATAGGGATGTGTCGCCAACACTGTTTTAAATGCAGCCTTGCAAAGCCGCTTTTGCGCAACACTTCATTGAGAGATGGGTGACGACGCGGTAAGCGTGATTTAACGTCATTTAGTGCATTGGGCTCTGCTTGTTTGATACGCGTGAGTAAGTCACTAATATGTGATTTAGCATGGTTAATAGTGTGGAATTCATTTATCAATTCGTCATTAGCGGCGATGACCGCTATGTAGTTGCGCGTTTCTCGTCCGTCTTGACCCTGCTGATGCCACATATCTAACAGTGCTTCCCTTAGCCAAGAGGAATCGCCTGGCGCACGACAAAATCGCCAGGTAGGCGGATGACATGACTCATACAGTACGGCAGCCCGCTCAATGGTGGCCACTAACTGGTCAAATTGAGCATCGATTTCGTGCAGCAAGTGATAAATAGGCAGCGTGGCGTCAGTCATTGAAGGCGGGCTCTAAGGCTGTTAAAACAAGTGTCTATGCGAAAGAAATCAGCTAAGAAAGAGGCGCATCCCTATCGGCTTGAGCAAGCAGAGTATCTAGGTCTGCTTCGTCCATGGCGGATTCTCCCGAAATACGGTGAGACTCTTCAGCCCAAGCGCCTAAATCAAGTAGCTGACAGCGTTTACTACAAAAGGGCCGGAACGTACTGGCTGGCTCCCAAACAACTTGCTTGCCGCACTGTGGACAAGCAACTTCAAGCGGTGAATCATTAGCAGGCGTAGGCATGAAAAATTCCTGACGTTATAAGAGCATGGAGCGATAGCGTTAAGCGCACTCTGCACGATAATACTGATCTAGCTGAGCTACTTGGCGCATCATATCGGCATGGTCGCCACTGTTATCGATGATGTCGTCACCTCTAGCGAGGCGTTCCTGACGAGACAGTTGGGCGGCGAGGATAGCACGCACCTGGGTTTCACTCACGCCATCACGTGCAAGTGTGCGCGTTAGTTGGATTGTTTCTGGGACATCTACGACCAGCGTGCGGCTAACAAGCATGTCTTGCCCAGATTCGAACAGTAGTGGCGATACCAGCAAGACATAGGGTGACTGCTGTTGAAGGTTTTCAAGATGTGAAAGAAGTCGCTCACGCACCCGAGGGTGGGTGACGGACTCTAGCCACCGGCGTTGCTCAGGGGCTTCAAAAACGATCGTACGAAGCGCTGATCTGTTTAGCGTGCCGTCGGTATTTAATACCTCGGAACCAAAATGTTCTGCAATTTCTGTCAGTGCGGGTTCCCCAAGGGCAACCACTTCCCTGGCAACATCATCGGCATCTACCCAGCCAATGCCAAGCTCTTCAAACGTGCGAGCAACGGTGGACTTACCTGAGCCGATACCGCCTGTTAGCCCAATGATCATGGATACTCCCTAAAAGGTCGAATCACTACTGGCGTTTCGACTAATAAAGTAATGATGTATAGAGTGCCATTAACTCGTTGCCAACAAGTAAGCAAATCCAACCTGCCAGCGCAAGAAATGGGCCGAAGGGGAGAGGCTGCCCACGCAGGCGAGGAGACAGGGCTTGAGCCGCTACCCCGACAATGGCGCCAATCCCAGCAGATAAGAGAAGTAGCAGGGGTAAAAGGCTCCAGCCTACCCAAGCGCCAAGCGCTGCGAGTAATTTAAAATCCCCAAACCCCATGCCTTCTTTGCCGGTTATTAGCTTAAACATCCAGTAAAAGCTCCATAGCACAAGATAGCCCGCCATCGCGCCGATAACAGAGCTAGAAAGTAACAGTGGCTGGAAGAGCAGTTGATAAACGAAGCCAGCCCAAAGTAGTGGCAGTGTCAGTACATCCGGTAGCAAATAGGTGCGGAGATCGATGACTGCCAGGGCAAGCAAGGTTAAACAGGCGACATAAATAAACAGAGCACTTAATGTAGCGCCATGCAATACGACGACGACGACAGCAAGCAGCCCACCCATTAGCTCAACGATTGGGTACTGAGCGCTGATAGGCGTTTTGCAATGGGCGCATTTCCCCTTTCTTTTCAGCCAGCCCACCAGGGGCAAGTTGTCGTGCCAGGCAATGGAGTGTTCGCAGCGTGGGCACATGGATCCTGGTGTGGTTAGATTAAAGCGAGGTGACGGCTCTTCGGTTAATTCAAGAGAGGCGCGTGCTTCATTGCGCCAGCCGCGCATTAGCATGACAGGTAGTCGGGTGATAACCACGTTGAGAAAGCTACCTAAGCAGAGCCCTATTAATAGTGCGAAGAGATAAACAGAAATCAGCGGCAAACCCATGGTGCTCCTAGCGTTTATGTAAGTGTTTGAGAACGATCTATTTAAAGTGCAGTGCCAATCTCAAAGATAGGCAGATACATTGAGACCACAACGCCACCCACCAATGCGCCGAGTACAACAATAATAATGGGTTCCATCAGTGACGTCAGGGCGTCTACTTTATTATCAACTTCCTCTTCATAGTAGTCGGCAACTCGGTTCAGCATGGCATCCAGTGAGCCCGCTTCTTCGCCAATATTAATCATTTGCACGGCAAGTGCGGGAAACTGGTTGGTCATACGCATTGCGAAATGTAGCCGCTGTCCTGTTGTCACATCCTGGCGCACGTCGTTGATGGCTTGGCTATAAACACGGTTGTCTGCTGCTCCGGCTGCGGTTTCAAGGCCCTCAATCAATGGCACGCCAGAGGAGAAAGTGGTCGCTAAGGTGCGTGTAAACCGTGAAACCGCTGATTTATGCATAATGTCGCCTAGAATAGGTAGGTGAAGCATTAGGCTATCAAGTCGGTAAGCTACGCGCGAAGAGCGTCGTGCCGCGGATTTTAGAAGTATGAAACTGACGATTAGCGTGCTGAATGTTTGTAGCCAATATTTCTGGGCTATACCTGATAAGTTGACCGTGAGCTGGGTGAGAGCGGGCAGTTCAGCACCAAAGCCTTCGAACATGCTTTCAAACTCTGGCACAACTTTCACAAGCAGCAGCATGGTGACCGCAATGCCGATGGTCAACACGGAGGTGGGATACCATAGCGCTTTTTTAACGCGACTTTTCAGTGATTCAACTTTTTCTTTATAACTTGCGACGCGATCCAGCATTTGATCGAGCGCGCCAGCTTGTTCACCCGCGTTCACCAAATTAACAAATAGACGATCAAACTGCTTGGGATGCTTTGCTATCGCATGGGAAAGGCTGGCTCCAGAGGAAACGTCTTCCATGATTTGCCTGGTCAGCGCTACCATTGCAGGTTTCTTTATGCTATCCGAAATAGCCTGCAGTGCCTGAAGGATAGGGATGCCAGCTCGTACCATTGTCGCCATTTGCCGAGCAAACACCATTATGTCGACGTGGGTAACTTTACCTCCGCCATTAAGGCTGCTGCGTTTTTGAACTTTTGTTGCGATGATACGTTGCTTGGCTAGTTGTTCAACGATCTCGGGTTTGTTGCGTCCAATGAGCTCCCCCCGCATGGCTCGGCTCTGTAATCCCTTACCTTCCCATTTCCAGCGGTATAACGGGGCGGGTTTGTTACGGCGTGGTTTAGCGTTAGCCATCTCGCGAGCTACTCCTTGCTGACGCGGTTAACTTCTTCCAGACTAGTGCTTCCATCCAGTACGCGACTCAAACAACGCCGATAAAGGCTTACGTGCCCCTCCTTGCGTGCCTGCTGCTCAATAGTAAGAGTATCAGCGTCGCGCATGATTAACTGGCGCATAGCATCGGTAATGGGCACCACCTCATAGATTCCAATTCGCCCTTTATAGCCCTGGGTGCACTGTTGGCAGCCAACCGCGGTATAAATAGTGGCACTAGCAATTTCTTGCGGGCTAAAACCAGCTTTGCGCAATGCTTCGGCTGGGATATTGGCGGGTTTTTTGCATGAGGCGCATAGTTTACGTGCCAGCCGCTGAGCGATGATTAAGCTGACGGAGCTTGCGATGTTATAGGAGGCAACGCCCATGTTTGCCAGACGAGTAAGCGTTTCTGCAGCTGAGTTGGTGTGTACAGTCGATAGCACTAAATGGCCAGTTTGAGCTGCTTTTACGGCAATTTCGGCGGTTTCTAAATCACGAATTTCACCCACCATAACGACATCTGGATCCTGGCGCAAAAAAGCGCGAAGGGCACTGGCGAAATTTAGGCCGATTTTAGGCAATACATTAACTTGGTTAATGCCCGATACTTTTATTTCAACGGGATCTTCTGCAGTGCAAATGTTGCGTTCGATTTGATTGAGAAGATGAATGCCTGTGTAGAGAGTGACCGTTTTACCGCTACCGGTAGGCCCCGTGACCAGAATCATACCTTGGGGTTTTTTAAGTGCCTGTTCATAGATAGTTTGCTGTTCAGGGCTGAAGCCGAGTAGTGAGATATCTAACTGAGCCGAGGCAGGATCTAAGAGGCGTAGTACGACCTTTTCGCCGAACACGGTGGGTAATGAGTTCACACGGAAATCAATAGACCGGGTAGGGGAAAGAGGCAGCTTAATCGCACCATCCTGAGGTAAGCGCCGTTCAGAAATATCCAGCTGAGACATGATTTTTAAGCGGGCCGCAATGCGGTGGCGGAGTGTAAAAGGTGGGCGAGCAATCTCAAGCAATATACCATCAATACGAAAGCGCACTCGGTATTGGGTTTCGTAAGGCTCAAAGTGAATATCTGATGCGCCACGGCTAATGGCGTCGAGCAGGATTTTATTAACGAATTTCACAACAGGGGCATCTTCACTATCAGTAACTGCCTTATCAAATGTCGTGTCTTCTTCATCAAGCTGGGCAATACTCAATGCGCTGACGGCATCATCAATGTTTTCTAGCTCATCCAGCATGCTGCGTTCGTTTTTCGCTAAGTAAAGCGTTAACACCCTCTTTAACTGATCCGCTGGTGCCAGCACTCCATCGATGCTAAAGCCGGTGACAACTTTCAGCTCGTTGAGCTGAATCAGGCTGGTCGGGTAAGGGACTGCCACGGTAAGTTGATGCCCGTGGCGCGCTAAGGGAAGAGCATTTAGTCGCTCTAAGAGTTTAGCCGGGTAGTCGTTGGCTGGGGGAAGGGCATCGATACAAATGGCTCCCAGGTCAATCACCGGCAAGCCGAGTTCCCAGGCAGCGACAAGCGCTGCTGCGCCTGGCTCTACTAACCCGCTATCAACGACGTGCTGAAACAGAGGTATATCAAGCGCTGAGGCGTCGTTTTCTGCATCGGTTGCTTGTGCGTCAGTAAGTAAGCCGTGTTTTACCATCCGTTTCGCCATACCACGCTGGCTACGATAAGGGGCTGAAGGGTTCAGCGTAGACGCAGGGGTAGGGTCGTGCATAACAACACCTTGATATAATGATTAAGCCTTATTTAGCATAACTAAAATGTTAACTAGTTATTAACACTCAACGCTAATATGACGGTTTAGTTTATGCTGGATTTTTATAGTGTCATTAATGGAGATGAAAAAGAGAATTGAAGTGATGGCTTTTTGATGCTATGTAATGAGCTGGTTGCCTTTAAAAAATAATATGGATTGTAATAAACAAAGGACGTTGAGCATGAATATTAAAAAAATAAATTATCTTCGCCAGCCTCGGCAGTGTGGTTTCACACTCATTGAGCTGCTTATCGTTGTGGCGATTATTGGCGTGCTGGCCGCGGTAGGTGTGCCGCAGTACGGTAACTATCTGGATCGTTCTGCCACGGGGGCTTGCCAAGCGGAGCTTTCCTCTTTTCGTAATGTTGTGATGGCAGAGTCAGCGATGAGTAACGACGATGCTGAGTCTGTGGTGGAGAGTGTATCCTTCGGTTTCCAAGCCTGTGACATCGCTGAGCAAATTGCCATTGCGGAGGCTTTTATCAGTAATGGAGACATTGCCAGCATACCAACTAAACGTAGCAGTGCTACCACTATCAGGATTTCCTCTGGGCAGATTGAAGTAAATGATGAAAGTGATTAAATTTATGCGTCGCTTAGCATAGTTTTATGCCGCTCAATTGAGCGACTTTTGTATCGACGTTTACTAGCAGACACTAAGGCGCCTGACTTGGTGGGGATCGCTGGCGTTTAGTGTCGTGCTGCAGGGCTTAACTTACCTGCCTGAGTAGAATGATTCAGCATCTCTTGAATGTTCACACTGTCTGCGCAATTCCCCTCTACACTCAAGGCTCCTATTGAAAAGGAGTCAATGATGAAAGCGACCTTACTTAGCACATGTGTACTCGTCTGCACTCTATTTTGGCATGCAACTGCTGTCGCTCAACCTGCTCACGCACCGGCTCATGGAGCAAGAGACAACGGTGCTCATGGTGAGCGTCAGCGCGGTGGGAATGAGATAGGTCGGCACGAGCGTCGCCAGCGTGATGAACGTAGCGTTGATCTGCCGCGAATTAATGAGCGTGAGGTACTGCGCCTGTTGCGCGAACATGATGCAGTTCGTGCCGAACCCTTACCACCAGGTATTCAGCGTAATCTTGAGCGTGGTAAGCCGTTGCCGCCCGGTATTGCAAAACGCTTTGAGGGCCCGCTGGCTTCTCAGCTACCGTCTTACCCAGGCTACGAGTGGGAACGTGTCGGTGCTGATGTAGTGCTGATCGAAGCGGCCACCCGTATCGTGGTGGATGTGCTAGTGGATGCACTTCGCTAAGGGAGGGGCGCCTGTTGTCATGGTAATGCCATGTGCCACCCCTTATGCTGAGTTTATATTAAACGAACTAGCAAGGAGCATTAATGGCAGCCTACACCCTTGAAGCGCGGTTGGCGCTGGCAGTACGGATTGCAGAGGAAGCGGGTGATATGATTCGTCGTGCCCGTGAGCAGCAAGACTTCAGCCAGCACTTGAAAGCAGGCGTTGAGTTGGTTACTGATGTTGATGTGGCGGTGGATACGTTGATTAGCCAGCGCTTGGAAGAGCATTTTCCTGATGAAGAAAAGTTAAGCGAAGAGTTAAGCCCTGAACGTGTGCTACATAGTCCCGTCGAGCAGCTATGGGTAGTAGACCCAATCGATGGCACGGTCAATTTTGCTCAGGGGTTGCGTCATGTCGCAGTGTCAATTGGTTGGATGGAAGAGGGTGTCGGTAAAGTAGGCGTTGTGCATGCACCGTTTTTAGGTGATACGTTCAGCGCAGCGCAAGGGTTGGGCGCTTTTTGTAATCAAAAGGCAATTAAGCCAAGTGATGCTCAGACGCTTGAAGATACGCTGGTGGCCACGGGCTTTCCGTATGATAAAAGCGCTCGCAAACAGCTAATGCCTCGTTTAGAAGCGGTGTTAGCCCATTGTCAGGATGTTCGTCGTAATGGAGCCGCGGCACTTGATCTGTGCGACGTCGCCTGCGGTCGTTTAGATGCGTATTATGAAACCGTTTCTCCCTGGGATTTCGTCGCGGGTTGGGTCATTGCTCGGGAAGCGGGTGCGAGAGTGGGGCACTTAACAGCGGTGCCTGAGGGTGTGCCAGCTGACCTCTACCCAGAACAACTGCTTGTAACCACGCCGAAGGTATACGATGCAATGGCGTCTTTGCTTAAACGCATCGATTAAGTGCAAGCAGCAAGCAATTGAAAAGAAAGCGCAAAAAGAGCTTTTCATTTGGTTAATAAAACGCTAGTATACGCACCGTCTTGAGGCAAACGGCGTTAGTAAATAGCTGCTGTACAACAAGGCATCGGAGTGTGGCGCAGCTTGGTAGCGCGTTGCAATGGGGTTGCAAAGGTCGCAGGTTCGAATCCTGTCACTCCGACCAAACAGATGAAACGGTCACTTAGCTTATATAGCGGTGGCCGTTTTTTTGTGCTAGGTCATAACCTTGATAATATATTACATACTGTTTAGCTGCAGCGCAGCAAGCTGGTGTAAGCTGTTAGCAAACTTATCAAGGGAGCTTATGGATGGAAACCCCTCAATCACCAGCCAAATCATCGCGCGACTGGCACAGTGCCTCGGCGGATAAAGCGTTGGAGTGGCAATCCTCTTCTGCCGATGGGTTGTCGAGTGATGAGGCGCAAACGCGCCTACATCATTACGGACCCAATCGGCTGCAACAGGCTCAGGGGCGTCCTTGGTATCGGCGTCTACTGGATCAGCTCAACAATATTTTAATTCTTATACTGTTAGTCGCTGCGGTAGCCAGTTTTCTTTTGGGTCATGCGATTGATGCAGCGGCCATTGTAGGTGTGGTGGCGGTGATCGCGCTGATTGGCTTTATTCAGGAAGGAAAGGCTGAGCAGGCACTTGATAGTATTCGTAATATGCTATCTCCCCAGGCGAACGTTTTACGTGATGGCAAGCGCACTACGATTCCCGCTGACGAGTTAGTGCCAGGGGATGTTGTGCTGGTTGAAAGTGGAGACCGTGTGCCTGCGGACGTTCGGTTAATTGAGGCGCGTCGTTTCCGTACTGAAGAGGCGGCCTTAACCGGAGAGTCTGTGCCGGTAGAGAAGCATATCGATCCTGTCGCTGTTGACTCGGATCTTGCCGACCGCACTAGTATGGCGTTTGCCAGCACGATTGTTGTGCAGGGAAATGCGCGTGGCTTGGTAGTGGAGACGGGACGTTTCACTGAAATTGGCAAGATTTCAGAGCTGCTGCGCGGCGTGGAGAAAATCAAAACGCCGCTGCTCCAGCAGCTTGACCGAGCGGGCAGAGTACTGGCTATTTTTATATTAGGCGCGGCAGCCATTACCGCCTTGCTAGGAACGTTGATTCACGACCAGCCCGCTGCGGATATGTTCATGGCAGCAGTCGGATTGGCGGTGGCGGCTATTCCGGAAGGGTTGCCTGCTATCGTAACGATTGGTCTTGCGCTGGGCGTGCAAAACATGGCTAGGCGCAATGCTATTATCCGCCGACTTCCTGCAGTGGAAACGCTCGGGTCTATTTCTACTATTTTTTCTGATAAAACGGGCACATTAACGCGCAATGAGATGACCGCTCAGGCCATTTGGTTGGGCGACGATCAGTTTCAAATTGACGGTATCGGCTTTGAACCAAAAGGGCATTTTTATCGTGTCCAGCCTAATGGAGAGAAAGAGACTGCGCAGGTCGACCTTGCGGATTCACCTGCATTAAGTGATTTTCTGCGTGCGGGAATATTGTGCAACGACACAGAGCTCCATCAAGAATCGGGGCATTTTCAGATTTACGGCGACCCGACTGAGGGCGCGTTGGTAGTGGCTGGAGAGAAAGCCGGGTTGGCGACGTCTGACGTGCGCCGTCAGTTTTCACGTTTAGACGCGATTCCTTTTGAGTCTGATTACAAATACATGGCCACACTGCACTCAGTAGATGGCAGTCAGCGTGTGATAGTAAAAGGTGCCCCTGATCGATTAATCGAGATGTGCGATAGCGTCGCTACCACTGATGGCACGATTGAGATTGATCAAACTGAATGGGAAAACCGTATTCACGAGCTTTCTTCGCGTGGTTTGCGTGTGCTGGCCATTGCGGACAAGCCTGCGGAGGCGATTGATGGGCTTGATCATCATCATGTCGAAACAGGGCTGCGTTTGTTGGGGATTATTGGCTTGCTTGATCCACCAAGAGAAGAAGCGATTGAAGCCGTCAAGCTATGTCAGCAGGCGGGTATCCGCCCGGTCATGATTACGGGTGACCATGCTTCAACAGCACTGGCTATCGCTAAACAGTTAGGCTTTTCGCAAACGGAAAAGGCACTCACTGGGCGAGAAATTGAAGCAATGAGTGACCAGGCGCTAGAAGAGATTATCTTAGAAGTGGATGTGTTTGCTAGGGCATCGCCAGAGCACAAATTGCGCTTGGTTAAGGCTATGCAAGCAAAGGGGGGCGTCTGCTCTATGACCGGCGATGGTGTTAACGATGGTCCCGCTTTAAAGCGGGCTGACGTTGGTGTTGCAATGGGAGTGCAGGGGACTGAAGCGGCAAAAGATGCCTCGGAAATGGTACTGGCAGATGATAACTTCGCAACGATTGTTCGCGCGATAGAAGAAGGGCGCAAAGTTTACGATAACATCCGCAAAACCATTACCTTTATTCTGCCCACCAACGGCGCTCAGGGTTTGGCCATTATGTTGGCTGTACTGGCAGGCTCAGTGCTGCCAGTAACGCCGCTGCAGGCATTATGGGTGAACATGGTGGTGGCAATTACGCTGGGGCTGGCATTGGCGTTTGAAACAGGCGAAAAAGACTTAATGGCGCGCCAGCCCAGAGACCCTAAAGCACCGCTGCTTGACTTGTTTTTATTATGGCGGGTGGTGTTTGTTTCAGTGCTGCTGCTGATTGGCGTGTTTGGTATGTTTTCTTGGATACTCAGTCAAGGAGGAAGCGAAGCGCTGGCGCGTGCAGGTGCCGTCAATATGCTCGTCACCGGCAGTGCTGCCTATTTAATCAATAGCCGCTTTTTAATTAACAGTACGTTATCGTTTGCCGGTATTTTTGGGAGCAGGCCGGTATGGATCGCTATCATGATGGTGATGCTGCTGCAGATGGCGTTTACCTACCTACCTTTTATGCAGCTGATTTTCGGTAGTGAGGGGTTAAGCCTCGAGCATTGGCTCGCTATCGTCATGGGTAGCTTAGTGATTTACCTGCTAATTGAAGCGGAAAAAATGGTGTGGCGTTTGCTGAAATCTAAGCAAGCGTAGACTAGGCATACGTAGAGCCGACTAAGCTCAAAAAGTAAGCGCCACCTACGGTGACTAGTTAGGCCGTAGGTGGCGCTTTTCATTTATGGGTTCTTGGCGCTAGTGACTTAGCCCTGGGCTTTGTGATCCGCAAGTGCGGTTGCAACGGCTTCTTCCCATTGACCCGCGGTAATTTTCCATTGAGCCATTTCGTCTTGATCTGGAGCGCCTTCTGAGGCGGCGTTGAGCTCTTCTGGGGAGTAGCGTTCAAAGCAGTGCTTGGCAAATGCTTTGGTTTTTCCGTCTTGAAGCTGATTAATCATTTCCATCGTGTTTATCCTTTCCTTGGTGAGTGGCCTCCGCCTTGCCGATCACACTTTGGCAAGGGCTTACTGCTGCTCTATCAGTGTAGCGGTTTGTCGCCATGCCTGCCCAACGGTGAAGCGTTAGTGCATTAACGTACAGCATCCACAATGATTTTTACGGCAATACCCGCCAGCAGCAGCATGATGAGGTTATCGAACCAGCGATGTGGCAAGCGTTGACCAAGCTGGGCGCCGATGGGCATGGCCGCAAGAATAATCAGCAGGGCTATCACGCTATATAACGTCCGTTCTAGCGTTAGTATTTCTGCACTTAGCAGCGCGGGTATTTGAACGCAGGTAATCGCGACAAAAAACACAGAGATAGAGCCGATAAATACTCGGCGCTCTAGCTGCATTGCGTTGAGAAAAGTGACGGATGCGGGCGCTGACATGCCAGCAGCACCTTGTAGCACGCCTGCTAGTAACCCCACAGGTAGTACGATACGTTCAGCGGTAGAGAAGGGCAGGGCCACCTTGCGTTTAGCCAGCTTAACTGCCAAATAGAGCACAATCGCCGCGGCCACGCCAAGCGATAGTAGTGTTGGCGAGAGCACCACTAGCCCCCATGTGCCTAGTATGATTCCCAGCCCGCCAGAAATAGAGAAGGCAGCTAGAAAACGTAGCGGCAATAGGTGGTGCCGGTATTGCCAAACTTGTAGAGCGTTGCTTAGTAAGTTGGGTGCAATCAACACCGCAATTGCCAGCTTAACGTCATAGAGCATGGTGAGTACGGGCACCACAATAACCGGCACGCCAGAGCCAATGGCACCTTTGACGATGCCGGCTGCGAGTAGTGTTAACAGAGCAATAATCACGTTTGTGTTCCTGGCGTGCTGGATGTAGCCCAAAGGCTACATCCAACAAGTGTGATGCTTATTAGCGTATTTTAATATTACCTCAAAACATAACAGGGGGTGTAAGCTTGCCCATCTAGTTTCATGCGCCCTTGGGCGACAAATGAGGTTAACAGCTCATCTAAGCGCTGCATGAGTTCAGGTTCGGCGGTTAACTCAAAAGGCCCATGGGCTTCAATGGCGCGAATGCCAGGTTCTTTGACGTTACCTGCCACAATGCCGGAAAAAGCTCGACGTAAGTTGGCTGCCAGTTCATGGGTGGGCTGCTGGCGATGTAGCGCAAGATTGCGCATAGCCTCATGAGTGGGTTCGAAGGGCGCCTGGAAGTCGCGGGCAATGGTTAAACGCCAGTTGTAATAGAAGGCGTCCTGATGGGCGCGGCGAAAGTCAGCGATCTCGTCAATTTCTTCACGCATTTTGCGTGCGACAGCCGTTGGGTCACCGGTAATGATGGTGTAGTAGCGGCGGATATCCTCGCCAAGTGTATAGACCAGGAATTCGTCAATTTTCTGGAAGTACTCTGCAGAGTTGGCGGGGCCTGTAAATACCAGCGGGAAGGGAATGTCGTGATTGCTTGGGTGAAGCAGAATACCCAGTAGGTAAAGAATTTCTTCCGCAGTTCCTACGCCACCAGGAAAAACGATAATGCCATGTCCAAGACGAACGAACGCCTCTAACCGCTTTTCTATATCTGGCATGACAACCAGCTCGTTAACGATAGGGTTAGGCGCTTCGGCTGCGATAATGCCGGGCTCAGAGATACCTAAGTAGCGGCCATCTCTGCGGCGTTGTTTGGCGTGAGCCACGTTAGCGCCTTTCATGGGGCCTTTCATGGCGCCAGGGCCGCAGCCCGTGCAGATGTCTAAATCCCGAAGACCAAGGTGGTAGCCGACGTCTTTGGTGTACTCGTACTCCTCTCTGGAGATTGAGTGCCCTCCCCAGCAGACTACCAAGCTGGGGTCGCGTCCAGGCTTTAAGGTGCCCGCTTTGCGCAGGATATGAAACACCGCGTTAGTGGTGCCTTCACCCGTGGTCAGATCAAACCGTTTATGGTGCTGAATTTCATTATAAACATAAACAATATCACGAAGGACTGACGATAAATGTTCGCGGATACCCCGAATCATACGTCCATCTACAAAGGCTTCAGCGGGCGCATTGGTGAGTTTGAGGCGGATGCCGCGATCTTGTTGGAGGACTTCAATATCGAAGTCCTTGTAGGCTTCCATAATGGCCACGCTGTCATCGGTAGGACTGCCGCAGTTAAGTACTGCAAGAGCACAGCGGCGTAGCAGATCGTGCAACCCACTCTTAGACGTGCTTTTTAAGCGGTTAACCTCATGCTGTGAAAGTACTTCGAGGCTCCCTTCGGGAGAGATAATGCTGGAGATGGTAGCTCGTGGCGTTGAGGGTTGCATCATTAGTGTGGCTATCCCTAATCATAGTATTAACGAGCTTGCATACTATCATGGCCGTTAGTCTCGTCCAGCACCGTTGTGGTGCGTCCGCTGCAGAGTTGAATTGTGCTAACCTGTCCCTTTGTTAAGTGCACACGGTGGCTGCTAAAGATGGCGCTTTATTATGTTTAATGCCCAGTATTTTCGGACGTTTATAACGCTGGTGGAGACGGGGAGCTTCACGCGCACCGCGCGTCGTCTAGAGATGACACAGCCTGGTGTAAGTCAACATATTCGCAAGTTGGAAAGTTATTTAGATAAGGCGCTGATTGAGAGAAAAGGCAGAAGCTTTACGCTAACGGAGTCAGGTCGACGTGCTTACGACTACGCATTAAAACTATTTGCCGAACATGAGCAATTTCGTCACGGATTGGACGATGACTCACTGGATAGCGGTGAATGCCGGATTGCATCCCCGGGAAGCGTTGGGCTGATGTTTTATCCCTATATTCTCGGCCAGCAGCAGATGCACCCTAACCTCACTGTTAACTATAGCTTCGCCTTTAACCACGAAATTGTTAATGACCTGCTCGAAGGGCGCTACGACATTGGCATTGTGACCGAGCAGGTCAATCACGCTGACCTTACCTGCACGGTGTGGCATAAAGAACCTCTATGTTTGGTGGTGCCTGCGGATTTTGCGGGTAGTACGTTAACAGACCTAATGGCCATTGGTTTTCTGAATTATTACGATGGCATCAACCATGCCAATGCACTGTTGCGGGCTAATTACCCAGGCGAGTTTCGTTCAATGACGCATTTTCGCCACCAGGGGTTTACGAATGAAGTGAGCATGGTACTGGACGCTGTCGCCCGAGGTCTTGGCTTTACGGTGGTGTCCCGCCTGGTGCTTGAAACCTCTCCTTGGCAGCGGCAAGTGAAAGCATTGGCATTGCCCCAGGCGATTAACGAAGAGCTATATTTGCTCCGCCGGCGGGACTCTGTTTTGCCGAAGCGCTATGAAAAAATTCTCAATGGTTTTCATCAGCAACGTTTGCAAGAAAAAACACCCTTGGTGCCCGAGTAACGAGCGCCAAGGGCGTTTAAGGGTGTGCTAAGAACCTAGCCTTGAGCGTTAGTGACGGTACTCGTCAATGCTTGGGCAAGAGCAGATTAACTGACGATCACCGAAGACGTTGTCAACCCGGTTAACGGCGGGCCAGTACTTTGATGCCGCAACGGCGTCTGTGGGGAAGGCGCCAATCTTACGATCGTAGGGGCGTTGCCA
The DNA here is from genome assembly GCF_013415115.1 of Vreelandella zhaodongensis. Lineage (GTDB taxonomy): Bacteria > Pseudomonadota > Gammaproteobacteria > Pseudomonadales > Halomonadaceae > Vreelandella > Vreelandella zhaodongensis. The sequence goes on from NZ_JACCDD010000001.1 coordinate 589,959, forward strand.
TTCGCTATCCATAAGGTCAGCCTGGGTGTGAGGGGCATTCACTAATGGATTATTTTCCAGTGGCCATTCGCCGTTTTCGACGCGAGTAATCTCTTCACGAATCGCGATCATGGCATCACAGAAGCGGTCAATTTCGTAGAGCGATTCAGACTCTGTTGGCTCGATCATCAGTGTGCCTGGCACAGGGAACGACATGGTCGGCGCATGGAAGCCGTAATCCATCAGGCGTTTGGCGATATCTTCCTCACTAATACCGGAGGCGCTCTTGAGCGGGCGAATGTCGATAATGCACTCGTGCGCCACATTGCCATTCTGGCCACGATAAAGAATGGGATAGGCGCTCTCTAATCGCTTGGCAATGTAGTTGGCGTTCAGAATAGCCAGCTCAGTCGCTTCACGCAGGCCGCGTGCGCCCATCATCTTAATGTAGGCCCATGAGATGGGTAGAATCGACGCGCTGCCAAATGCCGCCGCGGATACTGCTCCGCTTTCAGGGTTCACGCCATTGATAGGTGTGACCACATGGTTGGAAACATAGGGAGCTAGGTGTGCTTTGACACCAATCGGCCCCATGCCTGGGCCACCACCACCGTGGGGAATACAGAATGTTTTGTGCAGGTTAAGGTGGGAAACATCGCCGCCGAAATCCCCGGGACGCGTTAAGCCTACCTGGGCGTTCATATTGGCGCCGTCGACGTACACCTGACCGCCATGTTGATGCACTACCTCACAGACCTTACGGACATGAGACTCGAAAACACCATGGGTCGACGGATAAGTGATCATGACTGCAGAGAGCCGTTCGCTGTGTTGTTCGGCCTTGCGGGTAAGATCATCCAGGTCGATATTGCCATTGGCATCGCACTCAACCACGACCACTTCCATGCTGAGCATCGCAGCAGAGGCAGGATTAGTGCCGTGGGCTGAGCTTGGGATCAAACACACATTGCGATGGGCTTCCCCTTGGGCCGCCTGATAGCGACGAATGGCTAACAAGCCCGCATATTCGCCTTGAGCCCCCGAGTTGGGCTGCATGGAGATATGATCGTACCCCGTCACTTCCACTAAGAAGGCAGCCAGTTCATCAATCATTTGATGATAACCAGCGACTTGATCGCGGGGAGCGAACGGGTGGAGGTGCGCAAACGCAGGCCAGGAGACAGGAATCATTTCGCTGGTAGCGTTCAGCTTCATGGTGCACGAGCCCAGTGGGATCATCGCATGAGCCAATGAAAGGTCTTTGTTTTCAAGACGTTTCAAGTAACGAAGCATCTCAGTTTCACTGCGGTAGCGCTTAAAAGTGGGGTGTTCCAAGAAGCTACTTTCGCGCTGGTAAAAGGCGGGAATGCCCGTCACTTTTTCGGAAGTCACTCTTTCATCTAGCACTGCCACCGATAAACCGTGCTCATCGCTTAACAGGACATCGAACAGTGCCGCAACGTCGTGAGCGGTGGTGGTTTCATCCAGGCTAATGCCGACATCGCCATTGGCGAAGTAGTGCAGATTGATGTCGTGGGTCATGGCGCGACCATGAATCTTGCCGGCATCAACTTGTGTAAGGCGCAGCGTGTCAAACCAGCTGTCGTTGGCTAATGTGACGCCCGCTTGCTTAAGGCCTTCCGCTAACAGAGTGGTGAGGCGGTGTACGCGGCCAGCAATTTTACGCAGACCTTCTGCGCCGTGGTAGGTGGCGTAGAAGCCCGCAATATTTGCCAGCAAAGCCTGGGCGGTACAGATGTTAGAGGTCGCTTTCTCGCGGCGAATATGCTGCTCGCGGGTTTGCATCGCCATGCGTAGCGCGGTGTTTCCGCGGCTATCTTTAGAAACGCCGATAATACGACCGGGAATCGAGCGCTTAAGTTTGTCAGATGTGGCGAAGAAAGCAGCATGTGGGCCACCAAAGCCCATGGGGACACCAAAACGCTGGGAGCTACCGACGACGATGTCAGCGCCCATTGCCCCTGGCTCTTTCAGCAGCACCAAACTCAACAGGTCCGTGGCGACACAAGTCATGATGCCGCGCTCTTTGGCCGCGCTGATGAGGGGCGAAATATCGGTGATGCTGCCACTGGCGGAAGGGTATTGCACCAGGGCACCAAATACATTGTGCTCTGCCACTGTTTCAGCGGGACCACTGATGAGTTCAAACCCGAAGAACTCAGCACGGGTTTTGATGACGTCTAGCGTCTGCGGGAATATATCATCAGCAACAAAGAAGGCGTTTGATTTACTCTTCTTGTTACTGCGTTTGCACAGTGCCATCGCCTCGGCAGCAGCGGTTGCTTCGTCCAGCAACGAAGCATTGGCAAGCTCCATGCCGGTTAAATCCATAATGACTTGCTGAAAGTTAAGCAGGCCCTCTAAGCGGCCTTGGGATATTTCTGGTTGGTATGGGGTATAGGCGGTGTACCAGCCAGGGTTTTCCAGCACATTGCGCTGTATCACCGCAGGCATGTGGGTGCCGTAGTAGCCTTGCCCGATGTAGCTTTTAGCCACGCGATTTTGACGCGCCAGCTGGCTCAAATAGTCTAACGCTTCTGCTTCACTGCGTGGTTCATCCAGGGCTAACTCACGGCCAAGGCGAATGTCGCTTGGCACGGTTTGCTCAATAAGGTCTTCCATGTGTTGCATATTGAGCGCTTTTAACATGGTGTCGACATCGGTGGGGCTAGGCCCATTATGGCGTTTGATAAAAGCATCGTGGTCGGCCAGTTCGGCCAAACGGCGTGTTTCAAATGACATGGGAAGGTTCCGAGCGTGATGAGAAAACCGTGCAGCGGCAAAACTAGAAAGCCTGCAGGGCGCAGGCTTTCCGGCTAATTAATCGTCTGAACTGAGGGTGGCCTGGTAGGCGTCTGCGTCTAGCAATCCTTCAAGGGCGGTGTCCGTCAGGCGGACCTTCATGATCCAACCGCCTTCATAGGGGGCTTCGTTAACGGTTTCGGGTGAATCTTCGAGCGCTTCATTCACTTCAATGACTTCACCATTAACCGGCGAGTAAAGGTCAGAGGCAGCTTTAACGGATTCGATGACGCCGAATTCTTGCCCCTTGTTGAGTGCTTGGCCCACCTCAGGCAGTTCAACGAAAACAACGTCGCCCAACGCTTCTTGGGCATGGTCAGTAATACCGATCGTGACGGTGCCGTCTTGGTGATCAAGTACCCATTCGTGACTTTCGGCATAACGAAGATTGGCAGGAAGATTGCTCATGATGATTCCCTATATGAAACAGATGTCTGGACAGGAGCATACTAACGCCTGTCGTTCGTCTTGGCGACAGTTGGCCAGCTCAGCGTCAGGCAATAACATGCCTATGGTACCGTGTTTCTGATCGGAAACAAATTTCCTGAACGCATCAAAGCGATGAAATAAAGCCGACAGGTTTCGTGGCGCTTTACAGTGAGTGGGCCCATTTGATAAATCCTATGGATAAAACAGTGGGGGAATTTCAAAAAAAGTCGGTTTATCTGTCAAAGGTCGATATTACAATGGAAGCGTACTGGGAAAATGGTGTAAAACATGCAAATCATGCGTTTATTCGTAGCGTAAGACGCGTTATTGTCTGAAGCGCTTGGTGATAGGCGGAGTCGTTGCGTCACCAAGGCAGCCTGACTGCCCAGCACCCATAATAAATGAGCTAATTAACAGGGTAAGGAGAATCGAGTGGAAACTTTAACAAGCCTTCTAGGGGCAATTAACGGTGTCGTCTGGGGACCGTTGATGCTGATCTTATTGTTAGGTGTGGGGCTTTATTTGCAGATTGGTTTGAAGTTGATGCCGATTAGAAAGCTCGGTGTGGGTTTCAAACTATTGTGGCAAGGGCGTGACCCCAAGCCTAGCAAGACTGACGTTGATAAAGCGCCTGCTAAAGCTAGCGCAGATGGAGAGATATCTCCTTTTAATGCGCTAATGACAGCACTTTCAGCCACAATTGGTACAGGCAATATTGCCGGTGTCGCCACGGCTATCGCGCTTGGCGGGCCTGGTGCGGTGTTTTGGATGTGGATTACCGCCTTGGTTGGCATGGCGACTAAGTTTGCTGAAGCGGTATTGGCTGTACGTTACCGTGAAACAGATAGCACCGGTCACCACATCGGTGGTCCGATGTTTTATATCAAAAATGGTCTGGGTAAAAAATGGCTGTGGCTCGGCGGTATGTTCTCGTTTTTCGGGGCCGTAGCAGCATTTGGTATTGGTAATACCGTACAGTCAAACTCGGTAGCCGACGCCATGGATGCGACCTTTGGGGTGCCTCACTGGTTAACCGGCATTATTATTATGGTGCTCGCTGGCGCGGTTATTTTGGGCGGCATCAAACGGATCGCTAAAGTCGCCGGTAAGCTGGTGCCAGTCATGGGGATCGCGTATGTGATTGCTGGGGTGGCAGTACTGGTCGTTAATGCCAATCAAATTGGTGACGCATTCGGGCTGATTTTCTACTATGCCTTTAACCCGATTGCGGCGGCGGGTGGTTTTGCGGGTGCTGCTGTTATGGCAGCTATCCGCTTTGGTGTTGCGCGGGGTATCTTCTCAAACGAAGCTGGGTTGGGCAGCGCGCCGATTGCACACGCAGCTGCAAAGACTAAAAACCCAGTACGCCAAGGCCTGATCGCCATGCTGGGTACGTTTATCGACACCATTATCGTTTGTACGATTACGGCGTTGGTAATTCTTACCTCAACGGTGTGGATTGATGGGGAGGCGGGGGCGTCACTCACAGCTCTCTCTTTTGACGCCGCACTGCCTGGATATGGTAACCAGATTGTTGCGATTGCTCTGGCGGTGTTCGCATTTACCACTATTCTGGGCTGGTCTTTCTATGGCGAGAAGTGCTGCCAGTTCCTGTTTGGTACGCGTTCGATTATGCTTTATCGCATTCTGTTCGTATTAGCTATTCCACTTGGTGCAATTGCTCAACTCGGTTTTATTTGGCTGATGGCTGATACCTTTAATGCCATGATGGCGATACCGAACCTGATTGCACTGGCACTGCTGTCGCCAGTGGTGTTTAAGCTCACGCGAGATTACTTCGCAGGCAAGGAAGTTCTGCCAGGTGAAGCACTTGATCATGATAAGTAAGCCCTGTTCAGAGTAATATGGGCCTACAAGACGTTATAGAGCCGGGAAGCCAGTCATGGCTTCCCGTTTCTCTTTCTCGACTGAGGAAATCCCATGACAAATCTTAAACAGACGCCGCTTCATGCACTGCACCTTTCACTGGGCGCAAAAATGGTGCCTTTTGCGGGTTATGACATGCCCGTTCAGTACCCATTGGGTGTCAAAAAAGAGCATGAGCATACGCGTCAGCAATGTGGTTTGTTTGATGTGTCTCATATGGGCCAGATCGTGGTTTCTGGTGACAATGTCTCTGAGGCGCTTGAGTCACTAATCCCAGCAGATTTAGTAGGCTTAGGCAAAGGTGAGCAACGCTATGGCCTGTTGACCAGTACCGACGGCTGTATTATTGACGACTTGATGGTGGTGAACGCAGGTGACCACTTCTACCTGGTCATTAATGCGGCCTGTAAACAGCAAGATATTGCTCATTTACGTACCAACCTGGGCGCTACTCATCAAATCGACGTACTAGACCGTGGGCTACTGGCCTTGCAGGGGCCACAAGCACGCGATGTTATGCAACGCCTGTGTCCACAAGCGTGTGAGCTCACGTTTATGCAGCATGGCCGTTTCACGATAGGTGAACAGGAAGTGTGGATCAGTCGTAGCGGCTACACCGGTGAGGATGGCTTTGAAATATCGGTTGCTGCTGATGCCTGTCAGGCACTCGCGGAGCAATTGCTGGCAGAACCTGAAGTTGAAGCCATTGGCCTAGGGGCTCGTGACTCACTTCGCCTAGAGGCTGGGCTATGTCTTTATGGGCATGACATGGATCTTACCACTACGCCTGTTGAAGCAGGGCTTATCTGGGCAATTGCTAAACCGCGTCGTCGTGGCGGTGAGCGCCCTGCAGGATTCCCCGGGGCGGATATTATTCTGCATCAGGTGCAGGCGAAAGATCATACCCGCAAACGGGTAGGCTTGGTGGCCGATGGGCGTGCGCCGGTGAGAGAGGGAGCAGCTTTAGTCGACTCAGAGGGTAATCAAATTGGCGAGGTAACATCGGGCGGCTTTGGACCTAGTGTGGGTAAGCCGATTGCCATGGGCTATGTTGGCCGTGAATGGGAAGCCCTAGGGACAACCGTTTATGCGTTAGTGCGTGGTAAGCAATTGCCAATGGTGGTGACAGCCACACCGTTTGTTAAGCCTGGTTACTATCGCGGTTAGTAACCATCGTGTAATTGTGGAAAAAAGCCCCTGATATCAGGGGCTTTTTTGCTATCGCAATACCTGCCGCGGGTCGATGGGTTTGCCGCCTTGGCGCAAGTCAAAAAGAAGATCATAACGCTGAGTGGCGCTGCTTTGGCCGACATCACAGAGGGCATCGCCGCTACTGACCTGTTGGCCAACGCTAACCAGGATGCGCTCACAAAATGCATAAACTGTCTGTAAGTTGTCTGCGTGATGAACGATCACCACCTGGCCAAGCTGGCGCATGCCATCTGCAAAACGCACTTCGCCTGGGGCGACTGCCTTAGCTTTGGCACCTGCCTGGGTAGCTAACAGCATAGGCTGTAATGTGCCACGGCTATCGGCACCAAAACGGCGCACGATACGATAATCTTCCAGTGGCCAAGGCCAACGGCGTGCCGATGCCGGTAAGCTGGCGCTGGGAGTGGAGGAGGGAGCGGATGCGCTGGAGCTACTGCTGCCAGAGGGGCGGCTAGGTGCGCCACTGCCACTTAGAGGAACGCTGACGATTTGACCTACCCTTAGGGCGGTAGGAGATGTGCCTGGGTTGGCGCTTTGGATCCGCCCAGTGGTGGTGCCAAAGTGGCGGGCAATACTCGAATAGGTATCGCCTGGCCGAATCTGGTAACGATAAGGGCCTCCAGAGGGAGCCCGTTCTTGTTGCGTGGGTATAAGTAAACGCTGCCCGGCATTCAAGCGCTGGGCATTAACACTGGGATTGAATCGTTCAAGACGTTCCAGGGGCACATTGGCGCGGTTAGCGAGCTGGCCTAATGTATCGCCGCGCTGCACTTCTATCCATTCGCCGTTTATCTGCTCAACACTACTGCTGTCAGAAGGTTCTTGCTGGCTGCTAGAAGAGGGTGAACCAGCACAACCAGCTAACAGGCTGGAAAACAAGCAAATCACCAGCCAGTGGACTAGTCGTGATCGGTTCGCTTGGCCAGCAAGGCGTCTTTTTCGTGCCAGAGTGAATTGATCCATGCGTGGAAACGTTCCTTGTGCTGCTGTTCTTCGTGATAGTTGGCTTCGTTCATCCACTGTGGAATGGCGAGCTGCCTTGCTTCAAGAGTAATGGGGGCCTCTTTCCCACACAGGAAGCCCCAAAAAGTCGGTGATGGATTTTGGTAACTGATCGTCACGTCTAGAATACCATCTAATTTATCGCCTAGCAGGCTCAATACCTGTGACACGCCGCCGGCTTTGGGCTTAAGCAGATGCTGAAAAGGACTATGTTGCATTTCCCTTTTGGCGACGGTAAATCGGGTCCCTTCGACAAAGTTAAAAATAGCGATGGGGGCATTACGAGCTTGGCGACAAATCCGCTCCGTTGCTGCGCGGTCAACGCTAGCAAGCTTTGGATTTTGGGCAATCTGTTCGCGGCTGAAACGACGCATAAAAGGGAATTCTAATGCCCAGAATGCCAATCCGACGATAGGAATCCAAATTAATTGTTGTTTCAGAAAAAAACGCGGCATAGGTATGCGGCGATGCAAAGCCATAAATAGAATGAAAATATCTGTCCAACTACGGTGGTTTGAAATAACTAACCACCACTGTTGTGGGCTGAGCGACGCGGGTGTAGTGATAGAGACTTCTGGTTTTAGCCAGCGTCGCATCCACCATAAGTTGGCCCCAACCCAGTTGAGCGCAACACTACATAGGCCCTTTAATATCCACTGCTTTGGACGGTGCCCTGGGGTGATAACTTTTAATAATGTTAACAAGATAAGCGGCACGCCCCAGAAAAGCGTTGTAAGCGTCAGCAACAGGAGACTGACAATTCCTTTGGCAGTAGACATACCCGACTTCCTTATACAAATCGTCAGGCAACATTGTATCGTTTCAGTGCCGCAACGCTAGCGAAATGCATCAAATTCGCGCTGTTACTGCCTTGTATATCACGCTTTTTCAGCTATTTGTAGGTCAGCTCACGCGTTTAAAAAAGGCGTTTTGATCTGCTCAATTAGTACTGAGCGCAGCGCCTGAGCGGCGACGGACAGCTCTTGCTGCGTCAGAATTCCAACCCGACATGTAATGCTAGGTGCGGTTAAAGGAATGCAGCGAGCGCCGAGCTGGTGCATTTGCTGAATGCACATGGAGGGAACTGCGCTGACACCTAACCCGTCCGCTACCATTCGACCAACCGTCGACAGCTGGTGGCTCTCAAATGCTACGGGCAACTCAATATGTTGCTTAGCAAGCTCCTGCTCCAGCAGTCTTCGCACCATGGATGGACGTTGCAAGGTAATGAAGTCATGTTGTAGTAACGTTTCCCATGTAAGCGTGTTGGCCTGGGTCAGCGACGACTGAGGCGGAACAACGGCAATAAACTGATCTTCAAAAAGGGGGGTGAATATTAAGCTACCTGCTCCCTCTGGTGAAAACGCAATGCCGATTTCTACTTGTCGCGAACGCACCATGTCGATGACATCTTCGTTGATGACATCGTGAACAGTGATATTGATTTTCGGGTGCTGGCGGCGGAATGTAACTAAGACTCCAGGCAGTAAATTACATGCAAAAGAGGGCATGGCTGCTACGCTTAAACGGCCAAGCTGCAACGTAAATCGCTGGCGCAGGCGCTCTTCGGTATTGTCCCACTGAGCAAGCAAGTGTTTTGCCAGTGGTAAAAGTGATTCACCCTCAGGCGTGAGCTGAACGCTCCGAGTGCTGCGTATCAACAGTTTTCCGCCTAACGAGTCCTCAAGCCCCTTGATAGCCAAACTGAGCGCTGGTTGTGAAAGGTGCAAGCGCTCACAGGCCTGGGTAAAACTAAGGGTTTGAGCGACGGCAAGAAAAGCACGGAGTTGTTTCACAGTCATGGCGACTCTTTAATAATTTTTTTATATAAATTGATAAGAAAAACAAACTTAACAAATATATCATCTAGTACAACACTGGCAATACCCGATCTGATCGCACGCATGACAACGCGTTCAACGTACCACCGATAATAATGCGAGGCATAACAATGGCAGGATTCGACAAGCGTGTAGCTTCCTACGAGGAAGCAATGGAAGGTATCGAAAGCGGTATGACCGTTATTGCTGGCGGCTTTGGCCTCTGTGGTATTCCGGAAAATTTGATTGCTGAAATTAAACGCCGAGCAGTGACAGATTTAACGGTCGTTTCCAATAACTGTGGCGTTGATGGTTTTGGTCTGGGGGTACTGCTCGAAGATCGTCAGATTCGTAAAATTCTTGCTTCTTATGTGGGTGAGAATGCAATGTTTGAACAGCAAATGTTGAATGACGAAATTGAAGTTGTTCTCACGCCGCAAGGTACGCTAGCAGAGAAAATGCGCGCAGGTGGCGCGGGTATCCCTGCATTTTATACCGCTACAGGTTACGGCACGCCCATCGGTGAGGGGAAAGAAGTTCGTGAATTTAACGGCCGCCACTATATTTTAGAAGAAGCCATTACGGGTGACTTTGCGATTGTGAAAGGCTGGAAGGCTGACCGTTATGGCAACGTTATGTATCGCCATACAGCGCAAAACTTTAATCCTATGGCAGCAACCGCCGGTAAAATTACCGTGGTGGAAGTTGAGGAGATTGTTGAACCAGGCGAACTAGAGCCTAGCCAGATCCATACGCCAGGCATTTACGTGGATCGTATTATTCAGGGCTCATTCGAGAAGCGAATCGAGAAACGCACGGTACGCAGCTGATCGCTTTTTTTGGTTTAGATATTATTTTCTCAATATAAGAGGTATTCACCATGGCTTTAACTCGTGAGCAAATGGCACAGCGCGTTGCGCGTGAACTTGAAGATGGCTTCTACGTCAACTTAGGTATTGGGATCCCCACCTTGGTGGCTAATTACGTTCCCGATGGCATTGACGTTATGCTGCAGTCTGAAAATGGGCTGTTGGGAATGGGGCGCTTTCCCACAGAAGAAGAAGTTGATGCCGATATGATTAATGCGGGTAAACAGACGGTGACCGCTCGACCGGGCGCAGCCATTTTTTCATCGGCGGAGTCGTTTGCCATGATTCGCGGCGGTCATGTGGATTTGACCGTGTTGGGTGCGTTTGAAGTGGATCAAGAGGGCAATATCGCTTCGTGGATGGTTCCAGGCAAACTTATTAAGGGCATGGGCGGCGCCATGGACCTGGTCGCTGGCGCAGAAAATATTATCTGCACCATGACCCATGCATCGAAACACGGTGAATCCAAGCTGTTGGAAAAATGCACGTTACCTCTGACAGGTGCTGGCTGCATTAACCGTGTATTGACCGATCTTGCTTATTTAGAGATCAAAGATGGTGCGTTTATCCTGAAAGAGCGTGCGCCGGGCGTCAGTGTTGAAGAAATTGTTGAAAAAACGTCCGGTAGGTTGATCGTACCTGATCACGTTCCTGAAATGACCTTCGAAGCCGAGTAGTCATGTTTGGCGTGAGCAGACATGCTCACGCCATCTCGCAGCGGGTGTGTGAAGGGAGTAGTACCTCAGCAATTCGTTCGTGATCATCCGCTATATGTTTTTGCACAAGTGCTAAGCCGCCTAGACAAAGTCGATGTTCGTCGCCTTCACCAAAGACAATTTTTTGCGGCATGGCAGGGTAAAACCGATGTTCAAGCAGCGATGATACCGTAAATACGCCATTTTGCTGTCCTTCGAAGCTAGGCAGTCCACATGCTTCAAGTTGGCTATGTAGTGTATCCAGAGTTTCACCGATGGCTAAGCAGTTAAAGCCTGCATGATGCAGCCTTGGACCCATTACTGATAGCCAGGCAGCTAAGGGATGTTCCTGCTGTAGCTGTGTGTAAAGTGTCCATGATGGCATCGGCCAAGGGCGCCCTCGGCAAAGCAAATTGTGTCCTTTGCAATCTTCAGGGTGGCTTTGTAAGACTAGATGAGTCAGTGCTTCACGAGGCAGTTTGGGTAGCGTTCCAAGCTGTAACTCCGCTAACACTAACCAACTGCTGCCATCGCTAGGCGCTAACAGGTGGATTAAAATACCTTTGTCGGCCATCGCGTATTGGCCTGTTAATCGGTAGCCCATGTGGGCAAGATTGACACTTAAGGTGCTAGCCGAAAAAGGCCCATAATTTAAGGTGACTAAGGTCAGATACTCGGCGGATGTATCCATTGGCCATAATCTAAGCCCACCTATGTCTGGGTGAGTATGTATGTAGTCCAGCCAGAGTTGTTGAACAAACTCCTCTCGTTGCATAGGAATGCCCTCGCCGCCTAATCTAACGTTGTTTGAAATGCGTGTTATTAGTATAGGCAAGCGAAGAGCTGGTCGTTCAACGGGGATAAACGGCGATTTTAACGCCTGAACTAAGAGGCTAATAGCTGCCTTTCGCGTACGAAATGGTCAAACTCTGTATAGCCGCCTATGTGTTGTTGATCAACAAATACTTGCGGAACAGTATGGATCGGCTTGCCCGCTGTCTTCGCGATATCCTCTTTGGTGACCCCCTCAGAGGGCATGTCAACATAGCGATAACCTTCAATTTTTCCGCTACTTTCTAAGTGATCAGCGAGATGTTTCGCACGAACACAGAAAGGGCATGACATGCGCCCAAAAATAACCACAAACATCGTAAATACTCCTTTAGCCAAGTCATGATTGTCAGGGGTGAGTCGACCATTGTGGCGTAACATGCTGACGTTCGCCAATAGTGCCACGCTACATGGCCTATTTACCCTTATTATGGAGCAGACTGGATAAGTAAGGAGAACTCATGCAAACACTCACCGCTCAAGAGTATGCAAATTTAACTGAGCTGGCGAAGCAGTATCGCGACGTGCATATGCGTTCGATGAAGGGTATTAGCTATTTCAATCCTCGTCTTGGCTTCGACGCGCTCTGTTTTGAGCATGTTGAGCAGGGTGGAGCTGCTTCACTCATGGTGGGCGCGCTAATAACGCCCTGTGCTATGTGGTTGGTCGCTTTGCCTAGCGACGTCTCCCTAAACGAGCCTCTGGCCAATACCCTGGCGCTTGACCTGCCTTCAGGGCGCTACTTACTTAATTACGAACTACTCATTGGCGGTAGTGAGCTTTACAAACGTCTCATCCTCGAAGACCTAAGTGATTTGGAAAGTATGCAGGAAGCTGCCCGTCTGGCCCAGCGTATGATGGTGCAGATAATGGCGTCTAATGAGACTCAAGGGATCGAGTAAGCAGAAAAAATATCGCTTACCTATACTCATTACCGCTTGCTCGATAAATAGATGTAACTCAAACGAAAGGAATTTTGCATGGCTATTGAAACAGCGTCTACTTCTCGTGTTGTCGTCGTCACTGGTACCAGCAGCGGTATTGGTGCCGCTGTGGTGCAGCACTTTTGTGAAATGGGGCATCAAGTGCTTGCGGTAGATTTCAATCCGGCCGGTAAAGAGGTCGCTGAGGCAGCAGGTGCGGCATTTTACCAGGGAGATCTAACCAATCCCGACGCATGCCGTGGGGCAATTGCCGATGCAGTCAAACGGTTTGGTGGTGTCGATATTCTAGTGAATAATGCAGGAATTCAACATGTCGCCTCTATTGAGACATTCCCCGAAGACAAGTGGCGGCAAATTATTGATTTGATGTTGACGGCGCCTTTTTTGCTAACTCAGGCGGCATGGCCTTATATGCGCCAAAAAGGCTGGGGGCGTGTAATTAATATCGCTTCTGTTCATGCGCAAGTGGCTTCGCCAGGCAAGTCGGCCTACATCAGCGCTAAGCACGGCATGATTGGTTTAACGAAAACCGCTGCGTTAGAAGGGGGAGAGCAGGGGATTACGGCCAATACTATTTGTCCGGCGTATGTGAAAACACCGCTGGTAGATAATCAGATCGCTGACCAGGCAAAGCTGCATGGCATGGAAGAGCAAGAGGTAATTGAAAAAATCATGCTGAAAAATGCAGCCGTTAAACGCTTGATCGAACCTTCCGAAGTTGCTCAGTTGGTTGCTTATTTGGCGTCAGATGCTGCAGGTGCTGTGACGGGCTCGAGCTGGAATATTGATTTGGGGTGGACGGCTCAGTAAGGCAGGTTGCTTAAGTGAATCTCGTCCTTTGCGCTGTCTTAGCGCAAAGGGCGTGAAGACTAGCGACGTACTGGGCGCTTTTGCAATTTACGCTGTAAAGTTCGCCGATGCATACCTAATGCTCTTGCTGTCGCTGAAATATTTCCATCATGCTCTTGTAGCACTTTCTGGATATGTTCCCAGGTAATTCGGTTAATCGAGGGTGGGTTGTCGGCCAGTTCAATATTGGGGTCACCATTTTGATGTTCAAATGCGGCGATAACATCGTCAGCATCCGCCGGTTTGCATAAATAGTTAATGGCTCCCAGCTTAATGGCTTCTACCGCGGTGGCGATGCTTGAGTATCCCGTCAACACCACGATACGGCAATTTGGTACGCTTGTTAGCAATTCTGGTAGCAGTTTTAGCCCAGAGCTGTGTTCAAGTTTTAGATCAAGTGTCGCCATGGTGGGCATGAACTGAGCGGCCAATGCAAGCGCTTGATCAGCATCATTAGCCACTTTCACTTCAAAACCACGCCGAGTAAGTGCTCTGCTTAATACGTGGCAAAACATTTCATCATCGTCAACGATTAACAGGCGTTGGTCTTGCATGTGCATGATGTCCTCGATTTTCTGGCAAGTGCCGCGCTCTTATTAACTGCTCTCTATTACTTATCAGGGGCGGAGCAGAGCGGTAGCGTCACTTCTGTTAGCGTGCCACCTTCTGGGTGATTGTACAGGCTTACCCCGCCACCGAAACGATTAATAGTGGCATGTGTTAAAAACAGCCCGATTCCCATGCCTTTGCTTTTAGTAGAAATAAACGTGTCACCTAACTGGTCCGCAATCGACATGGCAATGCCGGGGCCGTGGTCGCGTATATCGATCACAACGCTTTCATCTTGCCAATCTAAGCGAATAGCAATCTGCTCTGGATTGGCATCGGCAGCATTGTTAAGCAAGTTGGTAAGCGCCTGATCCAGTGTGGCATCTACTGCCAGCCAGGGGCGCCCCCGTCTCTCTGCAACATCAAAACAGTGGCTAACATCAGGTCGGATGACTAGCCAGCGTTGGACGACACCTGCCAGCCACACTTGCGCATCGAGTACCTCGGGCTCTGCCATTCTACGACGGTCAGCACTTGTTACCAGGTGCTGGAGACGTGATTTACAGACATCCACTTGCTGGCGAAGTATTGCGATATCTTGCTGTAAGGAAGAGCCGTTGGGGGCGTCTTCCTGCATTTCATTTAACAGCACTGCCATGGTTGAAAGCGGCGTGCCAAGCTCGTGGGCAGTACCCGCTGCCTGGGTGGCGACTGCCAGCACTTGTTCATTGCGTAACGCTGCTTCACGGGTGCGTGATAGTGCTTTGTCCCGATTACGTAGGGCATGGGCCATTTTATAGATAAAAAACGTGACTAAGCCTGCGGATAGGCCGAAGTTCAGCCACATACCTAATACGTGCAGGCTTAGCGGGCCATCACTATTAATATGACCTAGTTGTGGTATCGGGTGATAAAAGAACATTAGGAAGGTGTAGCCTGCCATTGCGCAGCCGGCAATGATCCAGGCATGTCGCCATGGTAACGTCGCGGCAGCAATGGTGACCGGCACCAAATAATACGTAATAAATGGATTTGTTGAGCCACCCGAAAAGTAAAACAGCAGTGTCAAACCAGCAATATCCGCCAGTAAGTGAGCAAGGTACTCAACGTGATTAACGGCTCTTGGCCTACCTAGCCGCCACCACGTAGCAATATTGAGCATGCCCATGGCGATCACAACACTGACCACCGCCGTCACTGGCAAATCAAAGGCGAGCAGTTCAATGCCGACAATAATCGCCAGTAAGAAGCCCGTCCATGTGATGCCACGAACAATGGTTAGCCTAACGAGATTGCGGTTTGGTGTTGAAAGTGGAAGAGGCAGGGCAGTAGGCATAAGGTGCTTATTTACTCGATGTTTTAACGCTGTGAAAAATAAACTTAATAAACAGCGTCATGACAAAGGTCATCCATCCAGCAGAGGCCAGTAGATTGAATAACAGTATTTTGGGCGGCAGCCAGGCGGCACCTAGCAAGGCCTCTAGCATGATATGAAAAAACATAGCGAGCAGGAGGGGGAGGGCAAGCGTATGAATCCACATGTCGGTGCGCCGTTTGCGGATATGGTAACGCTTTAATAAGTAGCGCATTGGGCGATGAGCCCAACTAATTAGGACTAGCGCGCCAACGATGAATAGCGCTGCCAGCGTAGGTTCAGTACTGCCTATAAACATCGAAATCGAAATCGACCAGGCCAGCCCTAGCCATATTAATCCTTCGATACTGGCGATAATGTCCGCATATCGACGCACATTCTGCATAAAAAATTAAATCCTTGATCTTACAAAGTGTCGTCATGATACGACACTTGAGGAAGGCTGTGGGGTGGATCGGGAGATTTATCCCTTACTCGTATTGGGTATACTGTATGGACCCTTCTTACTTGACTCATTTCTGCACAGGACTTGCCGTGGAATCTATTACGCTGACTCGCCCCGATGATTGGCATCTTCATTTACGTGATGATGAAGCGCTTAGCGCCGTGGTGGGCCATACTGCTGCCCAAATGGGGCGCGCCATCATTATGCCAAATCTTAAGCCGCCGGTAACCACCACTGCTCAAGCACTGGAATATCGGCAGCGAATCTTAGCAGCGTTGCCCGAAGGCAGCACCTTTGAACCGCTTATGACGCTTTATTTAACGGATACTACACCACCAGAAGAAATAGAACGTGCTGCAGAAAGTGGTGTGGTCAAAGCCGTTAAGCTCTATCCCGCTGGGGCAACGACTAACTCTGCCTCCGGCGTAACCGATATTGCTCATTGCGATGACACGATCGCAATGTTGGCGAAAGTGGGCATGCCGCTGTTGGTACATGGCGAAGTGACCGACCATGAGATTGATATTTTTGATCGTGAAGCGGTGTTCATCGAGCGAGTGATGAAACCGCTATTAGCTCGACACCCTAACCTGAAAGTCGTGTTTGAACATATTACTACCCAGCAGGCAGCAGAGTTTGTCGCGACAGCGCCTGATAATATTGCTGCCACGATTACGGCTCACCACCTGCTGTTTAACCGCAATAAAATGCTGGCTGGCGGCATTCGCCCGCACTATTACTGCTTGCCTATTTTAAAGCGTGAGCAGCACCGTCAGGCGTTGTTAAAAGCGGCGACCAGTGGCAGCCCTAAATTCTTTTTGGGCACCGACAGTGCACCCCATGCCCAAGGTGATAAAGAGTCTAGCTGCGGCTGTGCAGGGGCGTATACAGCACCTGCTGCCATTGAACTATATGCAGCAGCATTCGAGGAAATGGACGCCTTGGACAAGTTAGAAGCGTTTGCCAGCCTAAACGGGCCGCGTTTTTATGGGTTGCCGACTAATGCGGAGAGCGTCACTTTGGAGCGTCGTTCATGGAGTCTGCCAGCGCATTACCCCTATTCGGCTGGCCAGCATATCATTCCATTAATGGCGGGTGAGAGCTTGGACTGGAAGCTGAAAGTGTAGCCCGGCTTATTGGTTAGCAGATAAAAAACGGAGCTCAATTGGCTCCGTTTTTTTTATAAAGCGGTAAGCGCGATTGCTTAAGTTTATTGCTTAGGACCTGCTTTTTAAGATCTATTTCTTTCCAAGCTCGATCAGCATCTGATCCACCATCCGTGATGAGTGGTCAGCCGCGACGTCTAGAAATTGCTCGAATGAAAGATGGTTATCACCACTGCCTGGTATATCAGAAAGCGCGCGAATGACCACAAATGGGCAATCGTAGAGATGACATGTTTGCGCAATAGCAGCGCCCTCCATCTCTACAGCTAACATGGTTGGGAACTGTTCACGGGTAGTCGTGACACGTACGGGGTCGGCCATAAAGGCATCGCCCGTGGCGATGAGTCCTTCACGTACGTTAACTTCGCCTAGTGCCGCAATGGCATTGCGGGCGATATCACGTAGTTGCTTGTCTGCTTGGTAGGCGGCGGGCATTCCAGGCACTTGACCAAGCTCATAGCCAAACACCACTGCATCAACATCGTGGTGGCGTACTTCATCGGAGATGATAACGTCGCCAATGTTAAGATCTGTCGCAAAGCCACCGGCAGAACCTGTGTTGATGATTGCATCAGGCTGATGGCGCTCAAGCAAGATCGTGGTGCCCACCGCCGCGTTAACTTTACCAATCCCAGACTGCAGAACAATAACCTCTAAGCCGTGACGTGTGCCTGTATAAAACACGAATCCAGCATGCTCGTAGCGTTCAGCGCCTTCTAATTGGCCCGCCAGTATGTTCACTTCCTGCGCCATCGCGCCGATGATTCCAATACGTCGCACTGGTATTTACTCCTTAAGAAAACGTTATCTGCTGGCGTGCGCTACTGATCTTGGCCTTTATCGTGGCGTTCAGCGGCTTCTAGGGTGTTTTCAAGCAGCGTAGCGACGGTCATTGGCCCAACACCGCCTGGCACCGGCGTAATGAAACTGGCGCGCTCTGCAGCGGCTTTAAAATCAACGTCGCCAGTGAGCGTGCCATTTTCTTGGCGATTGATACCAACGTCAATCACGATAGCGCCAGGTTTAATCCACTCCCCTTTAACAATGCCAGGTTTGCCGACAGCCACAACAACTAAGTCAGCACGGCGCACATGGGACTCAAGCTGTTGGGTAAAACGGTGGCATACCGTCGTGGTACAGCCCGCTAGCATTAGCTCGAGGGCCATCGGGCGGCCAACAATGTTGGAAGCACCCACAACAGTGGCATCCAAACCTCTTACGGCGATACCGCTTTGGGCTAGCATGGTCATAATACCTTTAGGCGTGCAGGGCCTAAGTGAGGGCATGCGCTGTGCCAGCCGACCAATGTTGTAAGGGTGGAAGCCGTCGACGTCTTTATCTGGACGAATTCGCTCAAGAATAGGGCGAGAATCTAAGTGCTCTGGCAACGGCAGTTGAACAAGAATGCCGTCAACCGTTGCATCGTCGTTCAACTGATCGACCAGCGCTTCTAACTCTTGCTGCTGCGTATTGGCCGGTAGTGCATGTTGAAAGGAGTGTATGCCTGCTTGTTCACAGGCGCGATGCTTGTTACTGACATATACATGAGAGGCTGGGTCTTCCCCGACCACAACAACGGCTAGTCCTGGTGCCCGCACGCCGACTTTCTGGCGTGCGCTTATTTTCTCGGCAACTTGCTGTCGGACATTAGCGGCGATGGCTTTGCCATCGATAAGTTGGGCGGTCATGTAATAGAATCCCTGTGAAGGTTAGAAGCGAAGCTGAGTGACTATGTCTGGGTCGTAGTTGAGATATGAGATGTTGGCACTTGGGTATCGTACTGAGTTCCTGCACACCAGTACCTACACCTCTATCTTGATAACTCAGCACCATAAGTAGCGTGCCTGAGCCCAGGAGGTCACGGGCTTTCGAGAAAGGCTGATTTTCGCACGCTAGGGCGACAAGGCAAAGCTTCTAACGAATCAATCACTTTAGGTGTTGACTTTAAACTCAGAAATAGTAATATATGCCTCGCTTGAGACGGGACATGCAGCAGCGTCTAAGGTAAGAAATCGGGATGTAGCGCAGTCTGGTAGCGCGCCTGCTTTGGGAGCAGGATGTCGGGGGTTCGAATCCCTCCATCCCGACCACATACCTAGCGCGGAAGGTAGTAACTTGCTTTTCCAAACATTGGTTGTGGTCAAGTGCTCATCAGTATTCAGTCTCTTAGAATGCTTTATGTGCGCCCATAGCTCAACCGGATAGAGCAACGGCCTTCTAAGCCGTAGGTTGCGGGTTCGAGTCCTGCTGGGCGTGCCATTAAAGCTTTTAATGGACGCATTCGGTAAGGCAAGCAAGTCAGTACCTCATCAATGGTGGATGTAGCTCAGTGGTAGAGCCCCGGATTGTGGCTCCGGTGGTCGTGGGTTCGATCCCCATCATCCACCCCATTTGATGGTTCGTACTACCAGTTTTAGGTTGTGGTGGATGTAGCTCAGTGGTAGAGCCCCGGATTGTGGCTCCGGTGGTCGTGGGTTCGATCCCCATCATCCACCCCATTAACCTTGTTAATTTCAAATATTTTGTTCTATTCTTCCTCTTTTATTAATCCTTTATTATATCTTAAATCAAGCTGACTTATGTTCGGCCTTTTTGTGTTTTAGCAGTTCGTGTTTTAAACGTCTTCCTCACTGATTTGCTATGCAAGCCTTTCCTAGGTGTTGCTTTTGATTTATTGCCCGCCAGATGAATTCCCCCCACACTTGATAACTACTGCGGATTTTTTCCTAGGCTTCCTATCGCGATGCCGCCTCAACAGCCGTGCAAGCTTGCGCTTGATGCGCCGCTCAAAAAGGTTTTAGTAAGAGCGCTAGCGCATTTTGGTGATCTTAATGACGCAGATAGTGAAGTCATCCGTATTGGTCGTGATTGCGATATTTATTGCTGATATTTGGTCTTAAAACAGTTTTTTGAACTATGTTAAAGCTGTTTATTTGGTGATATTTTTCAGTAAGTTATTTGTTGAAAACAATCATCTGAACTGTGATCAGTATTTTCTTCCAGGGAGTGCAACACAATGGCGCGTCAAACGGTGGTTTTAGGGGCAGGTATGGTCGGTGTCAGCATTGCTTGGCACCTGCAGCAGCGTGGTCATCAAGTAACGCTGGTTGATCGCCGCCAACCGGGCCGTGAAACCTCTTTCGGCAATGCCGGTATTATTCAGCGGGAAGCTGTGCGTCCTTATCCTTTTCCGCGAGATATGAAGACAATTTTGAGCGTGCTGCCAAATAACCGTGTCGATATTCGCTATCGGCCTGCGGGAATGATTAATGCTGCATCGCCATTATTGAGTTATTGGCACAACTCCTCTAGCCGACTGTATAAAAAAATTGTGCCTGAGTATGCGTCACTGATACAGCTCTGTTTGAAAACGCATGCGCCAATGATTGAAGCCGCTAATGCCGATCACTTAGTTCGCCGAGAAGGCTGGCTAGAGATTTATCGCACACCCGAAGAACTAGCTAAGCGTGTAAAAGAAGCGCAAGACGCCCGCGATAATTTTGGTGTTCAGTTTGATGTCTTGGACCGTGAGGCATTAGCCGCCAAAGAACCTGATTTAAGCAGCGATATTATTGGTGCTATTCACTGGCTTGACCCTTGGACCGTAGCGGATCCAGGTGGTTTAGTTGCCGCTTATGCTGACGCGTTTAGTCAGTCAGGTGGACGTATTTTGCAAACGGATATTCAGAGTGTTCGTCAGCAGGGTGAGCGTTGGCATATTGAGACTGCTGCAGAAAGTTTAGAAGTCGATGAGGTGGTTGTTGCGTTAGGCCCTTGGGCGGGTGATTGGCTTAAGGGGCTGGGCTACCATTTCCCGACCTTTGTTAAGCGTGGCTATCATATGCACTACGCCACACAGCCTTCTACAAAGCTTAATTATTGGTTAATGGATGCAGAGGTGGGTTATTTGCTTGCTCCCATGAATGCCGGAGTGCGCTTGACCACAGGGGCTGAGCTAGATCGCCTGGAGTCACCGGCAGATGAAAAGCAGTTAGTTGCCGCGGAGAAGATTGCGCGTAAGATTTTCCCCCTTGGTGAGCGTCGTGATGAGGCTGCATGGAAAGGCGCGCGGCCATGCTTGCCTGATATGAAGCCTGTGATTGGGCCGGCGCCTAAGCACCGTGGTTTGTGGTTAGCCTTTGGACACGGGCATCAAGGGTTTACCCTTGGTCCGGCCACTGGGCAGTTGCTGGCAGATATGATGGAAGGTAAGCCGACAGAAATCGATATGGCACCTTTCAGGGCTGACCGTTTTTAATGCGCTTGCTAAGTATTTAATGGGAGGTGTTTGGTGGTATAGCATGGTCTTTGCTATGTTGGGGGCACATACCGCAACTGTGAGGTGAAAAATGGATGTTGCCGTAAGCAACGCGGTGAGCACCGCCCTTTATATGAACCAGGCGCAAACTGCTGAGCAGGCACAAATGCAGCTTTTCAAGCAGTCTCTTGATATGCAAGCACAGCAAGTATCAGAAGTGCTTGCTTCTGCTGATATAGGTGCTGAGCCTGACCTTACACAAGAGGGGAGTGTGGGAACGCAAATTAACACCTTCGCTTAGTCAAGCAGAAACCAGCACTGCTACTGCTAATCAACGCGACAAAGAAGCGCCGACCAGCTCGGCGCTTTTTCATATGTTTAGCTAAGCTTTCTTCGCGATTTTCCTAGTGACTTGGCTGGCCTTTCTTTTTAATTAGACAAGTGGCCATCTTCTTGATCACCCCTTTGGTATCCATGGTATGCCGCACTAGCCTAGTTGCGTTAACATATGCCTATGTGAACGCCGTATAAGGCGCTACTCCAGCCATCACGTTGTACTATTTTCAGAGAGCTCCATGTCTGACGCTAAATTAGCGCGCGAAGCAGAACTGCGCCGTACCTTTGCGATTATTTCGCACCCCGACGCTGGTAAAACCACCATCACCGAAAAAATGCTGTTGTTCGGAAATGCGATCCAGTTAGCAGGCTCTGTTAAGAGCAAGCGTAATGATCGTCATGCGACATCAGATTGGATGAAGATGGAGCAAGAGCGTGGGATCTCGGTCACAACGTCGGTGATGCAGTTCCCCTATGGCGGACGTATCGTAAACCTGCTGGATACCCCGGGCCACGAGGACTTTTCCGAAGATACTTACCGTACCTTAACCGCGGTCGATTCCGCGTTAATGGTGATTGATGGGGCGAAAGGTGTTGAGGATCGTACCATCAAGCTGATGGAAGTGTGCCGTTTGCGCACGACGCCTATACTTACGTTCATCAACAAGATGGATCGCGATATTCGCGATCCCATCGAAGTAATGGACGAGGTGGAAAACGTGCTAAACATCCAGTGCGCGCCAATGACATGGCCGATTGGCATGGGACGGCACTTTAGAGGTGTTTACCATCTCTATAACGATGTCATTCATCTTTATACCCAAGGGCAAGGCAGTCGTATTCCTGACGACAAGCGTATTGAAGGGTTGGATAGCCCTGAGGTAGATGCTGTGCTTGGCGAAGAGCAGGCTGAAGAGCTGCGTATGGAAGTTGAGTTGGTGCGTGGTGCCTCCCATGAGTTTGACCTTGATGCCTATCGTCGTGGTGAGCTGTCGCCCGTGTATTTTGGTACCGCAATGGGTAATTTTGGCGTGCGGGAAATGATGGATGGGTTTGTAGAGTATGCGCCCCCCCCCCAGCCACGTGAGACAAATACCCGCGAAGTAACCGCTCAAGATGACCGCTTTACCGGCTTCGTATTTAAAATCCAGGCGAATATGGACCCCAATCATCGTGACCGCATTGCCTTTTTGCGCGTGTGTTCCGGTAAGTACGAAAAGAATATGAAGATGCGCCATGTACGGATAGGTAAAGATGTGAAAATTGCCGATGCCCTAACGTTTATGGCGTCAGACCGCTCTCAGGTCGAAGAAGCATGGCCAGGCGATATTATCGGCTTGCACAACCACGGCACGATTCAGATCGGCGATACCTTCACGGTCGGTGAGGATATGCGCTTTACCGGCATTCCCCACTTTGCGCCAGAGTTGTTCAAGCGCGTCCGTTTAAAAGATCCGCTAAAAATGAAAGCGCTCCAAAAAGGGCTTCAACAGCTCTCTGAAGAGGGCGCTACTCAGGTCTTTATGCCGATGGACAACAATGACCTGATCTTAGGAGCTGTTGGTACGCTTCAGTTTGATGTGGTGGCCCACCGGTTGAAGGAAGAGTACAAAGTTGACTGCTTATATGAAGGGGTCAATGTACAAACGGCACGCTGGGTCTATTGCGAAGACGCGAAGATGTTAGAAGAGTTTAAGCGCAAAGCCAGCTCCAACCTTGCCATCGATGGTGGCGGTTATCTCACCTATATTGCACCAACGCGGGTCAATTTGCAGATGACCCAAGAGCGCTGGCCGGATATTCGTTTCCAGCCCACTCGCGAGCACTGATCTAGCTTTCCTTGCTATGTTGGCTTCCTGACTATGTTGATTGATGCCCACTGCCACCTGGACTTTACGGCGTTTGATGATGATCGCGATGCGGTTATCGAAAATGCCAAGGCGGTGGGTGTTGAACACTTTGTCGTGCCAGCAACGACACGTTCTCAATGGCCGAATGTGTTGGCGCTGGGCGCACGTACGGATGTAAGCCTGTGTGTCGGTTTACACCCTTATTTTATTGATCAGCACTCTGATCAAGATTTAGTCGCCCTGGAACAGCTATTAGCAGAGCAGGAACCCTCGACGGGGAAGCGTTTTGTGGCAGTGGGTGAGTGTGGGATCGATGGTCGTTTTACGGAAACGTTAGATAAACAGTGGGTCTACTTCGATGCACAGCTCCGTTTAGCTGAACAGTTTGGTCTGCCTATTGTAGTGCACTGCGTAAAAGCCAATGACCAGGTAAGTAAACGGCTCCGCCAGCTGGCGCTTCCCCGCGGCGGGCTCATCCACGCGTTCTCAGGTTCGTATGAGCAGGCCGCTAAGTTTCTTGATCTAGGCTATACCCTTGGCCTAGGTGGTGCGGTTACCTATGAGCGTGCAAAGCGCCTTCGTGATGTGGTGTCACGCTTACCCGGCAATGGCTTTGTGCTGGAGACTGATAGCCCCGATATGCCGCTTAGCGGCTATCAGGGCCAGCGTAATGAGCCAGGCAGGGTGGAGAAGGTGGGGCGCATGGTGGCAGAGCTGCGTTGTCAGCCATTTGAACAAATAGCAGCACAGAGCAGTGCAAATGCTATTCGGTTATTTCAACTCACACATTTCAATTCCCACTAGGCGGTTAGGCTGCTGGCCAGTTGTTCAGGGTCCAGACGCTCAATGGCATAGGGAAGGTCACAGAGTGTTATCGGGTGCCCCTGCCAATAGAGTGGGATTAGCGCTTCAATGGCTTTAGTACTTGCGACGGCAAGCAGTTCAATTTGCTGATCGCCGCTAAATGCGCTGCTAACAACTTCACCGACCGCTTTATCCTGCCCATCCACTAACGTGTCACCGACCTGGGGTAAGCTGTCAGCAGTGGCCGTGACGCGCACTAAACGTTTCTTTACTTGGCCACGGAAATGCGCCCGTGCAACAACTTCTTGTCCTGTGTAGCAGCCTTTCTTAAAGCTAATCCCACCTAGAGCTTCCCAATTCAACATTTGTGGTAGGAAGTGATCTTGTTGTGGGGCTGTTAACCACGCCAAGCCACTGCGAATATCTTCTAATAGCCACGTATTAAGTGCGTCTTCATCGTCGTTTAGCTCAGCGGCATAATGCTCAGCGGGGCTCTCTACACTGATTAGCCAACGCCCTTGGCCGGGTAGGCGCAGAGCTGTCGCTTGGGAATTGGTGTGATGGGTGTAAGGTTGCTCGGGGAGTGACAAGCCAAACGCTTGAGCAGCCTCGTTGGCACTTTCGCTGGCGCCTAGGATGATCATTGATGATTGAGCCTGCAATTCGACGCGATAAAAAGCGGCAAATTTAGCTAAATGAGTAGCAAGCATATCGATCAGTGACGTACTTAGCAGTAGCCTGTAATGCCCATTACTGATTTTCAGCAGTTGCGCATTGGCCAGCATTCTTCCCTTTGGTGTACAAAAGCAGGTAAGCGGTGCGAAAAAGCCATTGGCTAAACTAACCTGAGCGCTTGTTTGCCCTTGTAGGAATTTTTCAGCATCTGCACCTTTGATATCCAATGCGGCGAGTTGAGGCAAACGGACGCAGCCGTTCATCTTGAGTAGCAAAGAAGCAGTCGCCATATAAACTCCATAAGAGAAAGATAGGGTAAACGTAACGTAATCGTATTTGTCTCAAAGGTGCGGGCACTGTCTGCAGATTGCAAGGGCGCTAGCGCATGCTAGACTTCTGCGTCTGTATCAGTTTTGCATAGCTTTCAGTAGCGTACTGACTTAAACCCAGCGTAGGAAAGGGCAAAAAATGGCATATCAATCACTAACGTTTCAAGGTGTCACAACGACCGATCAGGTGAATAAGATAACCACGGCGCTGATGATGCTGGATGGCGTCGATAGCGCTGAAGTAGGGCGCTACGGTGCCGAGGTAGAGGGGCGAACTAAGCGTGAAACGCTGATAAAAGCTGTCGAGAAGTTAAACCTCGGTATAAAGGTATCCTGATGCATAAACCGATTACCATTATCAGTGAGCGCAACCATACATTTCGACAGCGTATCGAAGTGAACGGTCTGGAAGATTTGTATGGTGACGTCCCGCCTGTAGTAGGCGGTGACGGCAGTGCACCTGACCCGCATGACTACTTTGATATCGCATTGGGCACCTGCAAAGCGATCACCGTGCAAATGTATGCCAAGCGTAAAGAGTGGCCTCTCGAAGGTATCACCGTTAAAGTGCAGCGCGATGATAGTGAGGAAAGAAAAGGTATTTATAAGCTCGCCGTTATACTTACGCTACATGGCATCGATAACCCTGAGCAGCGCGCAAGACTCGAAGATATTAGCCATCGCTGCCCGATACAGCGGTTGATGACCCAGGCAACGGTAGAAATTTCCACGTTTACTGAGTAGCACATTTTCCTTTTATGTACTTTCCTTTAAAGGGGGCACGATGAGTAAGGAATTCCGGCTACAGTCCAAGTTTAAGCCTGCTGGCGATCAACCCGCCGCTATTCGCAGCCTGATAGGCGGGCTTGAGTCGGGGCTTGCCCATCAGACGCTCTTAGGGGTGACCGGCTCCGGCAAAACATTCACCATGGCTAACATAGTGGAGCAGCTTCAACGGCCCACTATCGTGATGGCGCCCAATAAAACGCTAGCCGCGCAGCTCTACGGTGAGTTTAAGTCGTTTTTTCCGGATAACGCGGTGGAGTATTTCGTTTCTTATTACGACTACTACCAGCCGGAAGCCTATGTTCCTTCTTCGGATACCTTTATTGAGAAAGATGCCTCAATAAATGACCATATCGAGCAAATGCGCTTATCCGCTACCAAAGCACTGTTGGAACGGCGTGATGCGCTTATCGTTGTTTCGGTATCTGCGATCTATGGTCTTGGTGATCCCGATCAGTATCTTAAAATGCGGCTGCACTTCACCCGGGGTGAGTTGATAGATCAACGAGCCTTTTTGCGCCGTTTAGCCGAACTGCAATATACCCGCAACGATATGGATTTCCGCCGGGGCACCTATCGGGTGCGTGGTGATGTCATCGATATTTTTCCCGCAGACTCTGACGAAGAAGCGGTGCGGGTAGAGTTGTTTGACAATGAAGTTGATTCTATTCGTCTGTTTGATCCACTAACAGGCGAAGTGCGTAGTCACGTGCCGCGTATGACCATCTATCCTAAGTCGCACTATGTCACACCGCGAGAAACCATTTTAGGCGCTATTGACGCAATCAAAGCAGAGCTTAAGGAGCGTCTTGAGTGGATGCGCAAACATGAACGCCTAGTTGAGGCTCAGCGATTAGAGCAGCGAACGCTTTACGATATTGAGATGATGCTGGAGCTTGGTTACTGCAACGGCATTGAGAACTACTCTCGCTATCTGTCTGGGCGCGCCCCTGGTGAGCCACCGCCAACCTTCTTCGACTATCTGCCAGATGATGCGCTGCTGTTTATTGATGAGTCACATGTGAGTGTGCCCCAGGTGGGGGGGATGTATAAGGGCGACCGCTCTCGGAAAGAGACACTTGTTGAGTATGGTTTCCGACTTCCCTCTGCACTCGACAATCGCCCCATGAAGTTTGAAGAGTGGGAGTCCATTTGCCCCCAGACTATTTTTGTTTCCGCCACGCCAAGCAAGTATGAAGCCGAGCATGCGAGTCAAATTGTCGAGCAGGTGGTGCGTCCAACTGGACTCCTGGACCCAGAAATAGAAGTTCGTCCTGCCAGCACCCAAGTTGATGATCTGCTCTCTGAGATCGGTTTACGTACCGCCGTAGGCGAGCGCGTGTTAGTCACTACCCTGACAAAGCGTATGGCGGAGGATCTCACCGATTACTTCGATGAACACGGCATTCGCGTGCGTTACTTACATTCGGATATTGATACCGTTGAGCGGGTTGAAATTATTCGCGACCTGCGCCTTGGCAAGTTCGATGTTTTGGTGGGTATCAACCTGCTTCGAGAGGGCTTAGACATTCCCGAAGTATCGCTTGTTGCCATCTTGGATGCGGATAAAGAAGGCTTCTTACGCGCTGAGCGTTCGCTGATTCAAACTATTGGTCGTGCGGCCCGCAACGCCCACGGTAAAGCTATTTTATATGGCGATAGAATCACCGACTCTATGCGTAAAGCGATAGATGAAACTGAGCGTCGCCGTACAAAGCAAGTGGCTCACAACGAGAAGCATGGCATCACACCCACCACGGTCACGCGTTCCGTGGCCGATATACTGGAAGCCGCGCAAACTCCAGGGAAAAAGAGCAATCGCCGGCGCGGTTCAGAACGTAAGGTGGCTGAAGCACCTGGCAATTACGATTTGGCGAACATGAGCCAGCATGACTTTTTATCAGCCATTAGTAAGTTAGAAGATGCCATGTTCGAAGCGGCGCAAAATCTCGAGTTTGAAGAAGCCGCGCGGTTACGTGACCAGCTTCATCAAATGAAAGAAAAGCAGCTGGCGCTAGGGTAGATCATGCCTGAAGGCCCTGAAATTCGCCGTGCAGCGGACAGGATAGAGAAGCAGATAGGTGGCAAACATCTTGATGACGTCTGGTTTGCCTTTCCTGAGCTTGCGGAGCAAGCGGAGTCGCTGGTTGGTCAGCGCGTTAATACAGTAGACACATGGGGCAAAGCCATGCTGATTCGTTTTGCAGATCAGCGTGTGTTGTATTCCCATAATCAGCTCTATGGCGTTTGGAAGCTGCATAGCGAAAATAAGCCGCCAAGCACCAAAAGGTCATTACGTGTTCGGTTGGTCGCAGAGGGTAGGGCTGCCAGTCTTTACAGCGCTTCAGATATTTCATTGTGGCAGGAGCGCGAGCTAAACCAGCATCCGTTTCTGTCTCGTCTCGGCCCCGATTTATTAAGTCAAAATGTATCTTCTGATGACGTGAAACGACGCCTGATTGATCCAGCGTTTATGCGTAGAAGCCTTGGTGCGCTGTTGCTTGATCAAGGGCTAGTCGCTGGTTTGGGTAACTATTTGCGCTCTGAAATTCTTTTCTTATCCCAAGTACACCCCCAAAAACGTCCTTCTGACTTAACAGCACATCAATTGGACGTACTTGCCACTGTGATCGTGGAAACGACGCGTCAGGCATATTTACAAGCGGGCGTGACTAATCGCGATGCGTGGATTAAGCAGGCGGTTGCCTCCGGTGAGCTACGCCGGCAATGGCGTTTTAGTGTGTTCGAACGCGCTGGGCTTTCTTGTCATCGCTGTGGTTCGGTTATAGAGCGGATGATGGTTGGCTCGCGCCGTCTATATTTGTGTCCGACGTGCCAGCGCTTAGATTAATATTTTATACCGTTATCTCATGCAGTGTTTTCTTGCCTCAGACTAATGCCGTAGTGATCAGGGACAGGTTAGTGGTGGTTGTGGCTGCCGCATAAAGGCCAATACGGTATACTTACCGTACATCTAGACGGCCATTACAAAGGTCGCAGCCAAGACGATAACCGAGGAGCTGTTAGTCCATGACCGTGATTCGCCAGGACGACGTCATTCAGAGCGTTGCCGATGCTCTGCAGTACATCTCTTACTACCATCCGAAAGATTTCATTGATGCAATGGCGGATGCCTACGAGCGGGAAGAGAATCCTGCTGCAAAGGATGCGATTGCACAAATCTTAATTAATTCAAGAATGTGTGCTACTGGTCATCGCCCAATTTGCCAAGATACGGGCATCGTGACGGTATTTGTCCATGTCGGCATGAACGTTACATGGGACGCTGAGCTTAGCCTCGATGACATGATTAATGAAGGCGTGCGCCGAGCCTATAAGTTGCCGGATAACGTACTGCGTGCTTCCGTTCTTGCTGATCCAGACGGCAAACGAGCCAACACCAAAGACAACACGCCAGCAATTATTCACCACTCGATTGTGCCTGGCGATAAGGTCGATATTCACGTTGCCGCGAAAGGCGGTGGTAGTGAAGCAAAATCTAAGTTTGCAATGCTTAACCCGTCCGATAGTGTCGTCGACTGGGTGATGGAACAGTTGCCTAAAATGGGCGCAGGCTGGTGTCCGCCCGGCATGCTGGGGATTGGTATCGGTGGCACCGCCGAAAAGGCGATGATGATTGCCAAAGAAGCGCTACTCGATCCTATCGATATCCAAGATTTGCAGGCGCGTGGTCCCAGTAACCGCGCTGAAGAGCTGCGTTTGGAACTGTTCGATAAAGTGAATAAAAGCGGTATCGGCGCTCAAGGTTTAGGCGGTTTAACCACGGTATTGGATATTAAAGTTAAAGATTACCCAACCCATGCAGCCAATAAGCCAGTGGCAATTATTCCCAACTGTGCAGCTACACGCCATGCGCATTTTACGCTTGATGGCAGCGGCCCAGTGGCTCTTCCTGCCCCTAAACTTGAAGACTGGCCAGAAATTACCCGCGAAGCAGGCGATAACGTAAAACGCGTTAATCTGGATAGCGTCACTCCCGAAGAAGTCAAAACGTGGCAGCCGGGTGATACGCTGCTATTGAACGGTAAGCTACTAACCGGCCGTGACGCAGCACATAAGCGGATGGTGGACATGCTTGCGAAAGGCGAGCCGCTCCCCGTTGATATGAAAGGCCGCTTTATTTACTACGTGGGGCCTGTTGATCCTGTTGGTGACGAAGTTGTTGGCCCAGCTGGTCCGACCACTGCGACTCGGATGGATAAATTCACCCGCACCATGCTCGAAGAGACCGGCCTGCTAGGCATGGTTGGTAAAGCGGAGCGTGGTCAGGCTGCTATTGATGCTATCCGAGATAACGAAGCCGTTTACCTGATGGCCGTAGGTGGTTCTGCTTACCTTGTTGCCCAAGCAATCAAGAAATCTCGTGTTGTTGGTTTTGAAGACCTCGGCATGGAAGCTATCTATGAGTTTGAGGTTGAAGATATGCCGGTAACGGTGGCCGTTGACAGTCAAGGCACATCAGTTCACCAAACAGGTCCCGCAAAATGGAAAGAAATCATCGCTCAAAAAGCCTAACAATTTGATAGTATTGTAAAAGCAATACTCGATACAGAGGCCCCGTCTTTCACGGGGCTTCTGTGCATTAGCGGTGCTGAATTAATTGACAATATTCACAGTATGACGAGGAACAGGCAATGACCTCATGGTTGCTAGGGACAAGCATTATGTTGATACACCTGCTAGGGATCGTATCAGCTATCATGGCGCTTATGTCTAGCCGTACATCACAGGGAGCTGTGGCTTGGATTATTTCCTTACTAACGTTTCCCTATGTCGCATTGCCAGCGTATTGGTTTTTTGGCCGCCCGCGCTTTTATGGATATGTCACTGCCAGAGGAGCGCGCGATAATGTATTAAGGCGTGTGTTGATGCGTTATCGCCAAAATATCCAGCCGCATCTGTCCCTCCCTCCTACCACTGATATTCAGGCAGTAGAGCAGTTAGCAATGATGCCCTTAACAAAGGGCAATAGTGCAGACTTATTAATTGACGGTGAGGCAACGTTCGAGAGTCTCTTTGGCGGCATTGATCAAGCGCAAGATTATCTTTTGCTACAGTTTTTTATCGTAAGGAATGATTCCCTGGGTCGGCGTTTACAGCACCATTTGATAAAAGCGGCACAGCGGGGGGTACGTGTTTATTTCTTATATGATGAGGTCGGGAGCCGAAAACTTAATGAAGGCTTTTTTAAAGAGCTGACAAAAGAGGGGATAGAAGTAAAAGCTTTTCGATCGTCTCGAGGCTTTAAACATCGCTTCCAGCTTAATTTCCGTAATCATCGTAAAATCGCTGTTGTTGATGGTAAGAGAGGATGGGTAGGTGGCTTTAACGTGGGCGTTGAGTATCTAGGCGAGGATCCACGTCATGGTCCCTGGCGTGATACCCATTTAGTGCTCAGTGGCCCCTGTGTTCTCGGTCTGCAAGAAGCCTTTTGGGAAGATTGGCACTGGGCGACGGGGGAGGTTATTACACTAAATTGGAACGCAGAAAGCCACCCCCATGATGACCATCATGTCGTTATCGTGCCTTCTGGGCCAGCCGATAAGCAAGATACGGCCAGCCTTTTAATTCAGCAGCTAATTCATAGCGCGAATGAGAGGCTTTGGGTGACCAGTCCTTATTTTGTACCCGATCAAGGGGTGCAGGATGCATTACGGCTAGCGGCGATGCGCGGTGTGGATGTACGGGTAATGATCCCCGAGCGCCCAGACCATTTGCTGGTCTTTCTTTCCGCGTTTTCATTTCTGCCGGATATGTTGAGAGCTGGGGTCAAAATATACCGTTATCTCCCTGGGTTTTTACATCAAAAAGTCATATTGATTGATGACAGCGCCGCAACAGTTGGCACTATCAATCTAGATAATCGATCATTTAGGCTTAATTTTGAAATTACGGCGTTCATACCTAGTCCCGCATTTGCGAGCGATGTCCGTATAATGCTCGAAAAAGACTTTAACCACTGTCGCCGAATTACTATTGATGAAATTAACCAGCGGCCGATGTGGAAAAAAGTGGTTTCTCGTGCAGCTTACCTAACCGCACCTATTCAGTAGTTACCGTAATAGTTCGTACGCAGCTAACGATATTGGGCACAAGGAGTTTTGGGTGAATTTAGAAACAAAATGGCTCGAAGATTTTGTTGCGTTAGCCAATACACGAAGCTTTTCAGCATCTGCTAGGCAACGGCATGTGACACAACCTGCTTTCAGTCGCCGTATTCGTGCACTAGAGCAAGCCGTTGGCGTTACCTTGGTAGATCGCTCCACAACGCCTGTCGGATTATCTTCTGAAGGACAGTTGTTTTTAATTACGGCACGTAATTTGGTTGAACAATTAAACGAGTCATTAAGTCACTTGCGAGGACTATCAATTGCCAATGAGGCACTTGATATTGTGGCAGCGCATTCGCTGGCACTGAGCTTTTTCCCTCCCTGGATTTCTCGTTTGCAAAAAGGCTTAGGGGAACTACCTACGCGGTTAGTTGCTATGAATGTAGGGGAAGCAATTCATGTTCTCCGTGAGGGCAATTGCGATTTAATGCTCGCCTACTATGATCCTTTTGCGACCATGCAGCTAGACGCAGAAGTTTTCCCTTCGTTTTCTATCGGTAAGGTAAAAATGCTGCCTGTTTCATTGCCTGATGAGCAG
Organism: Vreelandella zhaodongensis; assembly: GCF_013415115.1. Classification (GTDB taxonomy): domain Bacteria; phylum Pseudomonadota; class Gammaproteobacteria; order Pseudomonadales; family Halomonadaceae; genus Vreelandella; species Vreelandella zhaodongensis. The sequence goes on from NZ_JACCDD010000001.1 coordinate 622,541, forward strand.
GGTAATCCGCTTTTTTCGATTCAGACCGATAGCTCCATTCCCTATTTAGCCTATACCCAAGGCGCATTTCTTGGCCGCAGCGTGCGTATGCTGCTGAAAAACGATCCACTGCGAATGAAGCTTCGTACTGTTTATGAAACAGCGATGGCTGAAGGCTTAAAAGGTATGGTGCTTCAGGGCGTTGGGGTTGCGTGGATTCCTGACTTTTGTATTCGTGACGAGCTCAAAACAGGAAAACTAGTACGGGCAGGAGATGAAAGCTGGGATATCCCCCTAGAAATTCGTCTTTATCGCTGTTCGCTGGTTCATAAGCCTGGCGTTGAGCGGCTTTGGCGACAAATGATGAAATTGCCGCGTGACTTCCTGCAAGCATAGCTGTCCCGCATGCCTTGCCAACATAACATGCATTTTTACGTTAGCAGGGCCCAAAATCGGCAGGCAACCCCAGGAAATTTTGAATAATAAAGAAGTGATCCTCGAATAAGCTTTCTGGCTCAAGATCAGCAAGTGCCACCCAGCGCGCATGGTCACCCCCTTTTACCGGTTTTAAACGAGGCAATTGCTGCTCTGGTCGAAGGGCAAAATAAAACGCTTCGGCTAGGGTGCGGCCGCGCCAGCTTCGGTGTGGTTCATCAAACAGCCGCTGACCGCGTAAAGAGCCTTTTAAAACGGGTTCAGGCACTTTAAGTCTCAATCGCTCGCGAAGCTCTCTCAAACAAGCATCTAACAGGCGTTCATGAGGGTTTATAAATCCCCCAGGTAGCGCAAAAAGTCCTTTCCCAGGCGCTGCGGTGCGTCGAACGAGTAGCACATGGCCTGACTGAACGACAACCGCATTCACAGTAACAAAGATGGGGGGATAGGGAGCTTGTGACCATGCTTGTTTGTACTGATCCAGCAGTTGTTGCTCTTCCAAAAGCTGGTGGTATGCCTCACCTTTACAAAAGTTACCTACACTTTGTACCACGCCAGGCGGTAAATCGTGGTAAGCCCCAGTGCTCAGATAATCATCTGTAGAGCCTGGGGAGCGAAACAGGCGCTCACGTATTTGACTTGCTGAAATGCCCTCAACAAGAGGAACGCTAACAGACTCCCACTGGGGAAAGAGCGATAAATAGTAGCTGGATTGCCCTCGACTTGCGCCAATCAGCCCAATACGTGGCAGGCGTGCGTTGGCGGGAGCCGCCAGATCGCGCACTTTGCGCTGTACATCACGCACCCATACATCATCATTATACAGCGCATCCAACAGCGGTGTGATTTCCAGGCGTTGATTATCTTTGTCGTCAAACCCTGAACGAATCATGGTTTGGCGCTCATTAAAATGCCATGGATTTCGTAAAGAACGAGCCTGCCAAGCGGAGCCTACAAGAACAATAACCTGGCGTGCCTGCTTCAATGCCTCTCGAATAATCGCCAAGTGGCCAAGATGAGGGGGCTGGAAACGACCAATGAACACCAAGCAGTCAAAATCGTAAGCCGTAGCAGATTGAACAGCATCCGAGTTCATAACGCTTCCTTGGTCGTTGGGAAAATGGTGACCAATCATTATGTAACGAGTGGTTATGGGGTGCAATGCAGTGCCGCCTGCGCTCAACGCGATAGTTCGGTATGATGCTAGACAGGCACCAATAATATCGCTAAATCAAGGACACGTTATAAAAGGGAGTGTGCATGCTGAAAAATACAATTGTTTTTTGGTGGAATGTGATGCAGGACGCAACCGCGCTTTGGCTAGAACGCAACGCGTTTAGTTATGCGGGGTCATTGGCGTTTTATACGCTTTTTTCGTTAGCGCCTACCGTTATTATTGCAGTGACAGTGATTGGGGTGGTGCTGGGGGAGGATGCTGCCCAAGGACAGATTGTGGCACAGCTTCAAGACACTCTGGGTTCAGACGCTGCGCATGCCATTGAGCAAGCAGTGTCACAGTCGCGCATTGAGGAGTCAGGCCTACTACCAACCCTATTGGGCTTTGCTGCATTAATGGTGGGTGCTACGACAGTTTTTGCACAAATGCAGTTTTCTCTCAATACTATCTGGGGAGTGACGGCAAAGCCTACTTCCAATAGTGCTCTTATATTTATCAAGAACCGCTTACTTTCCTTAACGGTTGTTTTGTCGATTGGTTTTATTCTGTTGGTATCGTTGGTGTTGGGGGTTGTCCTACGCGGCATGCTCCATGGGGCGGCCAACATACTGCCCTACACCAGCCTTTTGGCCACATCCCTTGAGTCGCTTATCTCATTGGCAATGGTGGTGTTGCTATTTGCGACTATCTTCAAAGTGTTGCCGGATGTCGTGCTGCGTTGGCAGGATGTACTTATTGGTGCTGTTGTGACCGCGGTCTTATTCACAATTGGGCGCAGTGTCATTGCTATTTATCTCGCGCACACTGCAACAGCGTCCACATACGGAGCTGCGGGCTCTGTGGTTATGATCCTGCTTTGGGTATATTACAGTTCATTAATTTTGCTGTTTGGCGCAGCCTTTACTCGTTCTCTTTTACTGCGCAGAGGACGTCCGTTAGTACCGCGCAATAGTGCTGTACTGGTAAGGCGAGAGTTGGTTTAACCCCCGTTCTGGAAACAGTGGAGGAGCAATTATGTCTACTTGCTGTGTACGTGCCAATGTAACTGGGAAAGTGCAAGGCGTGTGGTTTCGTCGCTCAACCCAGGCTCAGGCTCTTCAGCGAGGCCTCACTGGCTACGCAAAAAATCTTCCTGATGGACGTGTTGAAGTCGTTTTATGCGGTGAATCAGCGGCGGTGTCTACGCTGACGGAATGGTTATGGCAAGGACCAGAAGGAGCGCGGGTTACCCATGTCACCATTGACGTATTAGAGGATTACCGCGCTCCAGATCATTTCGCCACCTATTAATCGGCGCTTAATTAGTTCGCCTCATATTGCCATTGCTTAATATTATCAGCGGTGAGCGCCACAATATTCTGGCGAGCCTCTGGAGTTATCCAGGCATTATGAGGCGTTACTATTAAATTCAGTGGCTCCCCATTGGCTAACGCTGTTAGCAAAGGATGACCATTGATGGGTGGTTCTGTGGGAAGCACATCCACTGCTAGGCCGCCTATATTGCCCTCGCGCAGCGCCTCAAGTGCGGCTTCTTCATCGATGATGCCGCCGCGAGCACAGTTAACGAGTAATAGAGAAGACTTTGCCTTTTCTAATCGTTTGCGGTTGATTAGGTGCTGGGTGGCTTCGTTAAGTGGGCAGTGCAGGCTGATGACGTCGGCGGTAGGTAATAACTCATCAAGTGATGGCCGCTTATCTTCTGCCTCATTGCCCGGCCGAGCGGCAAAGGTCACTTCCATGCCAAACGCTTGCGCCAGACGCGCCACTTCTGAACCTAGCTCTCCTTGACCTACCATGACCAGGCGCTTACCTGAAAGCTGCAGCGTTGAGTGACCTTGTAAACAAAAGAAATCGCTGCGCTGCCACTCGCCGCGAGCGATATCGGCTTGGTAACGTGGCAATCGGTTTGCCAGTGTCAGCATTAACATTAAGGTGTGCTGAGAAACGCTAGCTGTTCCGTAGGCGGTGACGTTCTTTACACTAATGTTTTGGGCTTTAGCAGTGTTGAGGTCAATGTTGTTAAGTCCTGTCGCCAGCACACATATAAGCTTGAGCTTAGGCAGTGCTGCCAAGGTTTCAGCATTTAGTACGACTTTGTTGACGATCGCTATGTCCGCATCTGCCAAACGTGCACAAGCCTGCTCGGAAGTGCTTTGCTGGTATACATCTAAATGGCTAACAATGTTTCGAATTGCTGTCAGATCGATATCCGCGCCTAAGCTCTCGGCATCCAGCATTACCGCATTGGGCATTTTTCTTTTCTCCATTATCTGCTGAGAAGCGCTTGGCCTTGCTCAGCAGGGGGCACAAAAGGGTATAATGTGTCGCTCTATCAACCGCAGTCTTGGAATTTATCCCAGCAGGCCACATATTCTTTGCCTGGCAACCGTTAGATTTGCCACTAGTCTATACAAACTTAGCCTGTCGGAGTTGAGCTTTTCAGGAGTTATCAACATGCCCATCTATGAGTACGAGTGCAAGGCCTGCGGTCATCGCATGGAAAAATTGCAGAAAATCAGCGCGGATCCGCTGAAGGATTGCCCCGCGTGTCAGCGAGCCAGTCTTGAACGTTTGGTCTCAGCGGCTGGTTTCCGTCTTGCTGGCGGCGGTTGGTATGAAACCGATTTTAAAACAGGAAGTAAGAAAAACTTGGCTGCAGAAGGCCAAGCTACTTCCAGCACTGGTGCCACAAGCGATACCAGTAGCGCATCAACGAAAAAGGGCGCCGCGGCTTAGCTGCGGTTGTCAGGGCCACAACGGCCCACGACAATCTTATTGCCACGAAACAGAACAGGATTAGACATGCGCAGCCATTATTGCGGCCAGCTTAACGAAACTTTGGTGGAACAAACGGTCACTGTCTGCGGTTGGGTGCATCGCCGCCGTGACCATGGTGGGGTCATCTTTCTGGATATGCGCGATCGCGATGGTATCGCTCAATTCGTAGTCGACCCTGATACCGCCGAGGCATTTGCTAATGCTGACCGTGCTCGCAGTGAGTACGTGCTTCGTATTACTGGCCGTGTCCGGCTGCGCCCTGAAGGAACGCAGAACCCCAACATGCCAACCGGTATGATTGAGGTATTAGCGAAAGAGGTGGAGGTACTCAACACGGCTGCCACACCACCTTTTCAGCTCGATGAGCACAATAAAGTAGGTGAAGAAGTTCGCTTAAAGCACCGCTATATCGATCTTCGTCGTCCGGATATGATTGAGAAGTTACGCTTGCGTTCGCGTATTTCTCATAACGTTCGCGCCTACTTGGAAAATCAAGGTTTCCTGGATATTGAAACGCCGGTATTGACTCGCGCAACGCCGGAAGGTGCCCGCGACTACCTCGTTCCTAGCCGGACACATGCAGGTAGCTTCTTTGCACTACCTCAGTCGCCTCAGCTGTTTAAGCAGCTGTTAATGGTGGCCGGTTTTGATCGCTACTACCAGATCGCTAAATGCTTCCGTGATGAAGATCTGCGGGCTGATCGCCAGCCTGAGTTTACGCAAATCGATATTGAGGCGTCTTTTGTTGAAGAAGACGACATCATGGGCATTACCGAAGCCATGATTCGTCAACTCTTCCAGGAAGTGCTGAGCGTTGAACTGCCTGAGTTCCCGCGGATGACCTGGCAAGAAGCAATGGATCGCTTTGGTTCTGATAAGCCGGATCTACGTATTCCGCTAGAATTGACCGATGTTGATGATCTGATGCAACAGGTTGATTTTAAAGTCTTCTCAGGTCCTGCAAGTGCGGAAGACGGCCGCGTAGCGGCATTGAAAGTGCCGGGTGGCGCCCAATTGTCTCGTAAAGAAATCGACGAATATACGAAATTCGTTGGTATTTATGGTGCGAAAGGGCTGGCGTGGATTAAAGTCAATGAGCGTGCCAAAGGGCTTGAGGGACTTCAATCACCCATTGTTAAGTTCATGGAAAATATTGTTGAAGAGCTGCTTGATCGCGTAGGCGCTGCAGATGGCGACATCATTTTCTTTGGTGCGGATAAAGCGCGCATCGTCAATGAGGCAATTGGGGCATTACGCGTCAAGTTAGGTGCCGACCTTGAGCTTTATACTCAAGCATGGGCTCCGTTATGGGTGGTCGACTTCCCGATGTTTGAAGCAGATGACAACGGTCGCCTCAGCCCGCTACATCACCCGTTCACGGCGCCTTCTTGCTCGCCAGAAGCACTTAAAGCTGACCCAGCAAACGCATTGTCGCGTGCTTACGATATGGTGCTAAACGGAACTGAGCTAGGCGGTGGTTCCATTCGTATTCACGATCAAACCATGCAAAGCACTGTCTTTGAGATTTTGGGCATTGGCCAAGAGGAAGCGCAAGAAAAGTTCGGCTTCTTGCTTGATGCTCTCCAATACGGTGCACCTCCCCATGGTGGCCTAGCGTTCGGCTTAGATCGCTTAGTCATGCTGATGGCTGGAGCCAAGACAATTCGTGAGGTTATTGCCTTCCCGAAAACCCAGAGTGCTGGTTGTTTAATGACTGACGCACCAGGTGAAGTTAGCGCAGATCAGTTGAAAGACCTGAACATCCGTCTGCGCCAAAAAGCGAAAGCAGAGACCGCCAGCGAGTAATTGCTAACGCTGCTTTTTAGCTCAGCACCGACGTTTAGGCGTCGGTGTTTTTGTTTGAACAGTTCGCTATCAATAGGGAAGGTGACATGGATGAAAAACAGCCCGCTCCTGCGATTAGGATTTTGGGTATCGATCCAGGTTCGCGTATCACGGGCTATGGTGTCATCGATTTAGTGGGTGTTAAGCCTCATTATGTTGCCAGTGGCTGTATTAGAACGACCGATGGCCCTTTAGAGCAGCGGTTGGCACAAATTTATGCAGGCCTAAGTGAAGTAGTCGGCCTACATCGACCCGATGCAGTCGCCATTGAGCGAGTCTTTATGGCTAAAAATCCCGATTCAGCACTAAAGCTTGGTCAAGCGCGGGGCACGGCTCTCGTCTGCATAGCGAATCACGGCCTGAATATAGCAGAATATGCAGCAAGGCAAATTAAACAAGCCGTCACTGGCCAAGGGGGCGCAGATAAAAGTCAAGTACAGCATATGGTCACCGCCATCCTGCAACTCTCTTCGGCGCCACAGGCGGACGCTGCGGATGCGTTAGCCATCGCGCTTACCCATGGATACGCTGGACACGGCCTGCTTGCTGCGACCTCTAAAGGAGGTCGGCGGCGTAGCACAGGTCGCTGGCGGCTTTAGCTGCCTACTGGTCATTTGTACAGAGTGTCTTTATAGTAAATGCCAGCTTTTTATTATTGCGAGCATATTTATGATCGGTCGTATCAATGGTTTTTTGCTAGAAAAGCATCCCCCTTGGATTGTGGTTGATGTGCATGGCGTTGGTTACGAGCTAGAAGCCTCCATGAATACCTTAGTGGCACTTCCCGCCGTAGGAGAAAGCGTATCCATGTATACGCACCTTACGATTCGTGATGATGCCCATTTGCTTTACGGTTTCGGGCGTGAGCAAGAGCGCGCACTGTTCCGTGCCTTGATTAAAGTTAACGGCGTAGGGCCGAAGCTAGCGTTAGCCATTTTATCTGGAATGGACGAAGCAGCCTTTATGCGCTGCGTACGTGACGACGATAGTAAAGCACTAACCAAGCTCCCCGGTGTTGGTAAAAAAACCGCTGAGCGGTTAATTATCGAAATGCGCGACCGGTTCCCAGAATGGGAGAACGCGGCCGATGCTCCCCTCGCGTTAGAGGCGGGCAATGGTGAGCCTGCACCTCGTGATACGTTGGCAGATGCAGAAGCTGCCCTGGTGAGCTTAGGCTATAAGCCTACCGAAGCCTCAAAAATGCTGGCTGATATCAATCCCAAACAGTCGACAGAGGCAATTATTAAAGCCGCGCTGACAAAACGCATGACTGGGTAACGACGTAGGTTATTTCATGGAACGACTGATAGTGCGCACTTTATGTTAGAACATGACCGATTAATTGCGGCTGAGCAAGAGCATGGGGAAGGGCGGATTGATCATGCTATTCGCCCCAAACATCTAAAGGATTATATTGGGCAACCGCGGGTACGCGAGCAGCTTGAAATTTTCATGGGGGCGGCAAAACTACGCCAGGAAAGCCTAGATCATACCTTGGTATTTGGTCCACCAGGGCTGGGTAAAACAACGCTTGCTAATATTATCGCTACTGAAATGGGTGTAGGGCTGAAGTCAACCTCTGGCCCAGTGCTCGAACGTGCGGGTGACTTAGCGGCCATGCTAACGAATCTAGAGCCAGGTGATGTGCTGTTTATTGATGAAATTCACCGGCTGTCTCCCGTGGTAGAAGAGGTTCTCTACCCAGCAATGGAAGATTTTCAGCTAGATATAATGATTGGTGAAGGGCCCGCTGCCCGCTCGATTAAACTAGATTTGCCTCGCTTTACGTTGGTAGGCGCGACGACGAGGGCAGGATTGCTCACCTCGCCATTACGCGACCGATTTGGCATTGTACAACGCCTAGAGTTTTACAACCTGGAGGAGCTTACTGAAATTGTGACTCGCTCAGCACGCTTGCTAGGTGTTGAAACGAGTCATGAAGGTGCAGTGGAGGTTGCTAAGCGTTCCAGAGGAACACCACGTATCGCTAATAGATTGCTACGCCGAGTGCGAGACTATGCCGAAATAAAAGGTAACGGTATCGTTAATGTGACGCTCGCTGATGCAGCACTTAACATGTTGAATGTCGATCATCATGGGTTAGATCATATGGATCGCCGACTTTTACTGGCCATGATCGATAAATTTGATGGTGGCCCCGTCGGCGTTGACTCGATCTCAGCGGCTATTGGCGAAGAGCGTGGAACCATTGAAGATGTCATCGAGCCGTACTTGATTCAGCAAGGGCTAATGATGCGGACACCAAGAGGCCGAGTGGTTACGCGGCAGGCATGGCTTCATTTCAATAAAACGCCGCACGAGCAAGCGACTGACTCCGAGGGAGAGCACCGCCCATGAGTGATGCGTTTAGTATGTCAGTGCGTGTTTATATGGAAGATACTGATGCCGGTGGGATTGTCTATTACGTCAATTACCTTAAGTTTATGGAGCGCGCCCGAAGCGAATGGTTACGCAACCTAGGACTTAATCAGCAAGCGCTGCTAGACGAAGGTACGCAGCTAGTGGTATATCGCTTAGCCTGCCATTACAGTAAGCCCGCACAGCTTGACGATGAGCTTGTTGTCACTACCACGGTTGAGAATGTTGGTCGATGCCGTATGACATTCGCACAGCAGATACAGCGAAATAAGGAACTCTTATGCGCAGCGACGGTCGAGATAGCCTGCTTGGAGGCTCAGCGATTACGGCCAAAAGCTTGGCCTGCAACTTTTAAGTCGCTTGGTCTTGTTTAATCGTTAAATCAAAGAACTTGAAGCACACAGAGATTCATCATGTATGCTTCGTTACAGATAGATACCACCACTGTTCGGATATTCCGACGTAATTAGATTGATGAGGGCAACTGTGAACGATAACACCATGTCCATTCCCCACTTGATAATGAGTGCCAGCACCGTTGTACAGCTAGTGATGTTACTGCTGGTAGTGGGGTCAATCCTCTCGTGGGTGGTCATTTTCCAACGCACTATTGCGCTACGTCGCGCAAAGCAGGAGTACAATCAGTTTGAGGAATCATTCTGGTCTGGCGTTGATCTAAATGAGCTTTATCGAGAAATTCCCGCCGACGATCCGCACCACGGTGCTGAGCATATTTTCCAGTCCGGCTTTCGTGAATTTAATCGCCTAATGCCTAAAACGCGTAGCGCAGATACGGTTTTAGAAGGTGTTCAACGTAGTATGCGCGTTGCTTGGTCTCGCGAAGAAGATCGTTTAACTCAGCATTTGGTATTTTTGGCAACCGTCGCATCGGCAAGCCCTTATATAGGGCTGTTCGGAACAGTGTGGGGGATTATGGGCTCCTTCCAAGCACTCTCTCTGACCGAGCAGGCCACCTTGGCGACCGTTGCGCCATGGATCGCAGAAGCATTGATTGCTACGGCTATGGGGTTGTTTGCGGCGATACCAGCGGTCATTTTTTATAATCGCTTATCAAATGACGTCGCCCGCCTGCTGGGTAAGTACGAAGACTTTGCTGAGGAGTTTCACGCTATTTTGCACCGCAATTTGCAAGGTCGTGATGGTAAGTCCAGCGCTAGCTAAGGGAGCACGCTATGCAAGGTCCGTTTAATCGTAGCGGCAATAAAAAGCCGATGGCGGAAATCAACGTCGTTCCCTTTATCGATGTCATGCTGGTTCTATTGGTGATTTTTATGATCACTGCACCAATGTTGACGCAGGGAGTGCAAGTCGATCTGCCCCAAGTTTCTTCCGAGCCTATTGAGAACCAAGATGAAAGTGACCCTATCATCATCTCTGTTGATCGAGAGGGTGTGTATTTCATTACGCTTGGGGAAGATACAACCTCAGTCTCTCTTGACCAAATGTCAGAGCGAGTAATGGCGATACTGCAACGTCGACCGGGTACACCGGTTATGGTACGCGGTGACCGTAACGTGCCTTATGGACAGATAGTCGTACTGATGAGCACTCTACAGCGTTCAGGAGTTGCTAATGTAGGGCTGTTATCTGAGCCGCCACAAGATGGTTAAAGGTAACGAACACATGGCAGTTAATCCACCACGTGACCCTCAAGACGTTGGCTATACATGGCCTACAGTCTTGGCTGTTGGGGTGCATGCACTGGTTGTGTTGTTTAGCCTGATAAGTTTGCCTAGCTCAACGGCAGAGCCAGATTCGTCGTCTATCGTGCAAGCAACGCTAGTTAGTACAGAGACATTTACTGACCAAGCCCAGCAGGCCACTGAACAACAGGCAGCCTTAAACAATGTTGCAGAAAGCAGTGCGATAGAACCAAGTGACGAGCCAGCTCCAGAACCTGAGCCAATTGAGCAAGACACATCGCAGCAGCAAGCCGATGAAGCCGCTGCGCAGGCTGAAGCCCTAGTTCGGGCAGAAGAGCAAGCCAGGGAGCTGGAAGAGGCGCAAGCGCAGGCCGAAGCTGAAGCTCAGCGCCGTGAAGAGGAAGCTCAACGCCAGCGTGAAGCAGAGGCAGAAGCTCAACGTCAGCGTGAGGCAGAGGCAGAAGCTCAACGCCAGCGTGAAGCCGAGGCAGAAGCTCAACGTCAGCGTGAAGCCGAGGCAGAAGCTCAACGTCAGCGTGAAGCCGAGGCAGAAGCTCAACGTCAGCGTGAAGCCGAGGCAGAAGCCCAACGCCAGCGTGAGGCAGAGGCAGAAGCTCAACGCCAGCGTGAAGCAGAGGCAGAAGCCCAACGCCAGCGTGAAGCAGAGGCAGAAGCTCAACGCCAGCGTGAAGCAGAGGCAGAAGCTCAACGTCAGCGTGAAGCAGAGGCAGAAGCTCAACGTCAGCGTGAAGCAGAGGCAGAAGCCCAACGCCAGCGTGAAGCAGAGGCAGAGGCCCAACGTCAGCGTGAGGCAGAGGCAGAGGCCCAACGCCAGCGTGAAGCAGAGGCAGAAGCTCAACGTCAGCGTGAGGCAGAAGCTCAACGCCAACGTGAAGCAGAGGCCCAGGCGCGTGAAGCTGAAGCAGCAAGACAGCGTCAGTTAGCGGGAGAAGCTGAAGCGGCCGCTAATGCCCAGCAGGCTCAACAAGCGGCAAATAGTTTTATCAACATTGTACGCCGCGCAGTCGAGCAAGCTTGGTTAATACCGGCGGGTGCAGGTAACTCCATGACTGCTACGATACAAGTTAGGCTCGGCCCGTCTGGCGAGGTGTTATTAACATCTGTTGTCACCTCCAGTGGCGATAGTGCATTTGACCGATCTGCTATGCAGGCTGTTGAACATGCTGCACCGTTTGGCGAGCTACGGGATTTGCCTGCGGAACAGCAGCGCAACTTACGTCAATTTAATCTGCGATTTACCCCGGGGGATGTTCGCTGATGCAAACCTTGAGCAAAGTATGGCTATTATGTGTGCTGCTTTTTATGAGCAGTTATGCAAGTGCAAACCTAACCATTGAAATAACACGTGGGAGTGACCAAGCACTACCCATAGGGATTGTGCCCTTTGAAGGTGGCGAAAATTTACCTGAAGATGTTGCACAAATTATTCACGATAACCTGGAACGGAGCGGCTACTTTTCACCGCTTGAACGCAGTGCGATGTTTGATCGGCCAAGCCAGGCAGATGACGTTGAATTTGGTACTTGGCGGTCGCTTGATGTTCGTTATTTGGTTGTCGGGCGGGCGCAACAAAGTGGAGACGGCTACCAGTTACAGTTTGAGCTGATGGATATCAGTGGCCAGCGCCGAATGATAGGTGAAACCGTCACCGCAAACGCCAACAACCTGCGTGCCGCTGCTCACTATATTAGTGATCAGATATTTGAAGAAATTACTGATATCCGCGGCGCTTTTTCAACACGCATTGCGTATGTCACCGCCCGAGGTTTAGGCGATAACATGCAGTTTGGTTTATACGTAGCGGATGCGGATGGGCGTAATAGTCGGGAAGTTTTAACCTCTGACCAGCCCATTATGTCGCCTGCATGGTCACCTGACGGTGGAAAGCTCGCTTATGTCTCTTTTGAAACCGAGCGTCCTGCGATCTATATTCAAGACGTTTCTACGGGGCAGCGAGTCCAGGCAACCTCCTTCCAAGGCATTAATGGCGCACCAGCCTGGTCTCCAGATGGTCGACGTATTGCCATGTCACTTTCGAAAGATGGCCAGCCAGAAATTTATATTTTAGATATTGCCAACCGTTCTGTAGAACGTATCACGCAAAATAGCAGCATTGACACTGAGCCAGCTTGGGCGCCCGATGGCCGTAGCCTATTATTTACCTCTGACCGTAGCGGCGGACCACAAATTTATGAGTATTCGTTAGCTAACGGAGAAGCGAAACGGGTCACGTTTACCGGCAACTACAATGCTCGCGGACGCTATTCACCTGACGGTGAGCAGATCTTTTTGATCCACCGTTCTAGCCGTGGGTACCAAGTGGCAAGACAAGATCGTGATGGTGGTCGCCTTGTTGTACTTAGTGAATCAACAAGAGATGAATCTCCTAGTGTTGCACCGAACGGTACCATGGTAATCTTCGCTACCCAGCAGGGTGGTAGTGGGGTGCTGAGTGCTGTTTCGGCTGATGGCCGGTCGTCATTTAGATTACCCGCAGCACAGGGTGAAGTACGCGATCCCGCGTGGTCACCTTTTTTAAATTAATGATGAAAAGTCGTAATTTTCTGTTTTCAGGCAAGGAGTCTGATTATGCAACTTAAGCCGTTGGCTCGCTCATTGGCAGTAGCGTTATCTATCGTAGTTATCGCTGGCTGTTCCAGCACCGGCGGAACCCAGGATGGCGACGCACATGGTAGTCAAACTGGTAGCACCACGGGGACTGGCACCTCTGGTGCTGGTACTGGTCAGTACGGTTCTACGACTGGTCTCGGCACTGGGTCTGGTGTCGGCGCGGGTCAGCAGGCTGACTCTCGTATTCCGGAAGTGCGCACCATTCATTTCGATTTTGACCGCGATACCATCAAGAGTGAGTACGAGTCGGTTGTAATGGCACATGCCCGCTATTTACGCGCCAACCCGAATTCGCGTGTTGTCCTGCATGGACACACCGATGAGCGTGGCACACGTGAATACAACATGGCTCTTGGTGAGCGTCGTGCTAACGCTGTACAGCGTTTCTTGAATATCCAAGGCGTATCACCGTCTCAAATGAGCGTTGTGAGCTATGGTGAAGAGCGTCCGGTGGCTAGCGGTCAAAGCGAAAGCGCCTACGCTCAGAACCGTCGTGTTGTCTTTAATTACTGATGGCATTGGCGCGCGCAGCGCGCCAATCCTTAATGTTCGGAGTCATCATGATTCACAGTCTCAAACGTTATTTTGAGAGGCTGTGCGGTGCGGGAGCCATAGTGCTCCCGCTGTCCGTATTGCCTTTAACAGCCTTTGGTCAGCAGCCATTAGTGCATGACTTATCATCGGGGTCAGGCGGGTTTTATCAGGAAGCTCAGCGCCATGAAGCTTCTGGTGGTAATTTAGTACTATTTAATCAGGTACAAGAACACCAGAAGGAGATTCAACAGCTACGTGGTCAAATAGAAGAGCTGCGCCATCAACTGGAACAGCTTCGCCGCCAATCGCAACAACAGTACTTGGACATTGAGGACCGCTTGATGAATAGCGGTTCCAGTCAGATTGAGCAGTCGACTCCTGCGGTGGAGCCAGAAGCTGCTGAACAGGTCGTGAATGCGCCTTCTAGCCGAAATGTGAGTGAAGATGCCCAGTCAGATTATCAAGCGGCATTTGCTCATGTGCAGGCGCGACGCTTCGGAGATGCCATTGACGCGTTTAAAGCCTTTGTCAGTGACCATCCCGATACTAGCTTAACGGCTAACGGTCACTATTGGTTAGGTGAACTCTATGCGGCTGAAGGCGAATTAAGCGCTGCAGATGAGTCGTTTAGCCGTGTTATTGAAGAGTACAGCGGTAGCAGTAAAGTACCCGATGCACTTTATAAGCTTGGGTTAGTAAAAGCGCGCCAAGGCGAAGCCGAGCGCAGCCGTGAACTCTTGGAACAAGTACGTGATGATTATCCTCAGAGCAGCGCGGCAGGGCTCGCAAACGACTTCTTGCGCCAATCTGCTGGATAGTTCCGCTTGATAATCCTGCATGATAGTCCCGTTCTAAACTTTCGTATCAAGGAAACCTCATGAGCTGTAAAATCGACTATCAGCCAGCGCCCAAGCTTTTGGAAAATCGCGTTGTGTTGGTAACCGGTGCTGGTGACGGCATTGGTCGTGCAGCGGCGCTCAGCTATGCCCATCATGGTGCTACCGTGATATTGCTTGGCCGCACTATTGCAAAGCTCGAACGTGTTTATGATGAAATTGAAGCGGCAGGTGGGCCTCAACCCGCCATTTTTCCGCTTAACTTTGAGGGTGCAACCCTAAAAGATTTTCATGATATGGCGGAAACACTGGATAAGGAGTTCGGTCGTTTAGACGGGTTACTGCATAACGCTGGACTATTGGGGCGTATAACACCTTTTGAGCAATACAACCCAGAGCTCTGGGAGCAAGTCATGCAAGTCAACATCAATGGGCCGATTTGGATGACCCAAGCCTTGCTGCCACTGCTTCAGCAGTCTGACGACGCATCTGTTATTTTTACGTCATCAAGCGTCGGGCGTAAAGGACGGGCTTATTGGGGAGCATACTCAGTCTCAAAGTTTGCAACTGAGGGCTTCGTTGAAGTGCTGGCCGACGAGCTTGAAAACCAACCCAATGTTCGCATTAACACGTTAAATCCTGGTGCCACCCGCACTCAGATGCGCCGCTCGGCTTACCCAGGCGAAGATCCTTCTACACTGCGTACACCGGAAGATATCATGCCAACTTATTTGTGGCTGATGGGGCCAGATAGTAAAGGCACCAGTGGTCAAAAGCTTGACGCTCAGCCACCGCGTGCCTAAAACACGCTAGTTTTGAATACTGCCCCCTGTCCATTCAAACTCGTATAAACTCTGACGCTGAGATGCTCTAACTGCCTCTTGAAGATTTCATAACGTTGACTATCAATGAAATTCAGTTAGGGCATCGACTAATTCGCCACATGTTTCAAACCAAATGTCAGCTGGCCATTGTTGATAATCTTCTTCTTCACTCATGTATCCATAGCCCACCGCGATAGCGGTCATGCCTGCCGCTTTAGCCGCCTCAATATCCCTAATGTGATCGCCAATGTACCAGCACGCTTCTGGTGCCACCCCCAAACGACGTGCGGCCTCCCAGAGTGGCTCCGGTGCCGGCTTTTTTACTGCTAAATCATCGGCACATAACAGCGCCCCTGGCGTGAGTGCTAGTGCATCCAATAACGGGAGCGTGTAGCGTCTTGGCTTATTCGTGACGATTCCCCACGCACGTGCCTCTGAATGCCAGCGTGACAACCATTGATCAAGTGGCTCAAACACGCGGCTATGAACAGCGACGGCCTGCTCATAAGCATCTAACAAATACTGCCGAGCAGTATCATGCTCTAAAGAGCCACTTGGGAGACCAAGCGCCAGCGTTACTAAAGCGCTACCTCCGTTGGACACTTGACCACGAATCTGTTCGTAGGGCAGCGATGTTAGCCCATGACGCCGCCTAAGCGCATTAGTGGCTTCGGCAAGATCAGGTGCTGTATCTACCAGCGTTCCATCTAAATCAAACAACACTGCTTCAGGTATTGAATTCGGCATTTACTGGTTCACCTTACGGCAGTACATCATGTAGTTAACTGAGACATCGTCAGCCACTAGCCGGTATCGGCGGGTCAATGGGTTATAGGTAAGCCCTGTTTGTTCATGAATCTCTAGATCTGCGTTTCTTGCCCAATTTGCCATTTCAGAAGGGCGAATGAACTTTGCATAATCATGGGTGCCACGCGGGAGTAACCGGAGTACGTACTCAGCGCCAAGAATCGCAAATGCATAGGATTTAGGTGTGCGATTCAGGGTAGAAAAAAATACGTAGCCACCTGGGCGGACTAACGCACTGCAAGCACGAATCACCGAGGCAGGGTCGGGCACATGCTCCAACATTTCCATGCATGTCACGACATCATAGTGCCCTGGCTGTTCGGCAGCTAAAGCTTCTACACTCACACAACGATAATCAACCTGAATACCACTTTCCTCGGCATGCAAACGGGCAACGCCAAGCGGTGCCTCACCAAGGTCTATCCCAGTCACGTGAGCACCGCGATGTGCCATCGACTCGCTTAATATACCGCCGCCACAACCAACATCTAAGACCCGCTTACCTGCCAATCCTGATCGAGCATCAATAAAGTCAAGACGCAGCGGATTGATCTCATGAAGCGGCTTAAACTCGCTGTCTGGATCCCACCAGCGGCTAGCAAGTGCTTCAAATTTAGCAACTTCCGCAGCGTCAACGTTGTCGTGAATGGGATGAGTGGTGCTATCCTGAGGTATTGCTTGCATGCTTTGACTCCCATTGTCGGTAAGTTGACGTAATGTTGACATTTTGCGCTTGGTTGATGACATGCATTTTCCGAAGTCGTGCAACGTGGCATCCAACCAGCTATTACGCATATGTCATTCTAACCACTCCTGGAGCGGAGCGCATGGAAAGGAATTCAATATGATCTTTAACCTCCTCTTTTCGCGACTTTTATTCTCTCAGGGAGCCTGATGAATGCGAGTGTTACTTCATGGTAGTGAACTCAGTGCTGCCACTGCTGCCGCAGCGTTAGCATGGGTGGGGCATCAAGTGGATTGGTTGTTGCACGAAAGCGCGCCATGGTCTGTGCTTTCAAATGCAGATTGGTTACGCCGTGAACCGGAGTTGATGACCTATATTGAACAAGCGCTAGCCAGTGGAACACTCCAAATTATAGAGACATATGAGCATCTCAACCCACCGGATGTGGTGTGGCTGGCACTATCGCCTGACCAGCGCCAGTCGGCTAATGCGCTACTTGAAACATCTATGTTTCAACATCACCATGGCGCTGTGTTGATCAATAACTCTACTTTCCCCGTGGGTGAGACGGAGCGACTGCATGCGCTTATGGGGCAACAACATAGCAGCGTTGCACTACCTGACACGCTAGAAGAGGGGCGTGCTTGGACAACCTTTACTCGACCTTCGCGCTGGCTGTTAGGCTGCGATGATGAGGTAGGAGAGCAAGTAGCTAGAGAATTATTGAGGGCCTTCAATCGACGTAACGATGTTTTCCAACAAATGCCTCGCAGGGCCGCTGAGCTTACTAAACTTTCCATCAATGGCATGTTGGCAACACGTATCAGTTATATGAATGAAATAGCAGGGCTTGCTGACACGCTGGGCGTCGACGTTGAGCATGTGCGCCAAGGAATGGGAGCCGACAGCCGGATTGGCTATGAGTATCTATATCCTGGGTGTGGCTTCGGTGGGCCAAACTTTTCTCGCGACCTGATGCGTTTAGCAGACGTTCAATCCGCCAGCGGTCGCAATTCTGCACTGCTTGAGCAAGTGATGGATATCAATGAGCAGAAAAAAGAAACGCTGTTTAGAAAATTGTGGACGTTCTTTGAAGGCGACTTGGCAGGTAGAACTATTGCCATTTGGGGAGCTGCGTTTAAACCGGGGACTGCGCGAATTGATCATGCTCCGGTATTAACGCTGTTGGAAGCATTATGGGCGCAAGGCGTTAATATCAACCTGCATGATCCTGCAGCCACCCCAGCACTTCATGCAGCTGTTGGAGATCGAGATGACCTGACAACGTTTACATGCGACCCTTACCAGGCATGTGAGGGTGCTGACGCGCTAATGCTGGTAACAGAATGGAAATCTTATTGGAACCCAGACTGGCATCGACTCGCTTCGCTGTTAAGCGCTAAATTAGTATTAGACGGACGAAACATCTACGATCCGGCATTCGTAGCTAGCTGTGGTTTACGATACAGGGGGATCGGACGTCGCGCCGACCCGACAACGCATTGAGGAAAAATCATGCCCAACACCACTGCGACTCCCCGCATTGTACCTGATGTGGGTCAGAGCATGACCGCACAACATCTGCGTCATCGCAAAGGGCCTAAATTATGGCCTTTATGGATAGTTTTGATGCTGGTTATCATTCTGCTTGGTGCTGCAGCGGTAGGCCTTTGGTATGAAAGAGAGCGCTTGTTAAGTGAATTTAATCGGGTGAGCGGCGAAGTTTCCAACCTTCATGCAAGAATTGACTCAGGCAGTACAGATGCACAGGATGCGATAACTCTTGTACAAGCGCAAATGGCGACGCTTTTTCAAGAGCAGGAGCATCTCGCCGTTTCCGTAACTAACACTCGTGAAGAGTTGTACGGGCTATTAACCGCTAATGAGGAACTTGTCACCACCGATTCGCTTAGCGGTTTTGCTGAGACTATTAAGCAGCTGGAAGATCAGGCAGCACTTCGGGATAGGCAGTTAGCCGCGATAAGATCATCGCTTGATTCGCTTGAACAAACGGGATTATCCGGCAGGCAAAATCTAGCAGAAGAGGTTACCAACCTCGACGAAATGATGGCACAACGTTTATCTTCTATTACTAGTCAATTAGACCGTATCACCCAGCTTGAAAATGCGAGCACCGAATTGGAAACAAAAGTTACAGCTTGGCAAGAAGAAGTCGATCAACGTTTCATTGAGGTAAACTCAACCATCGACAATCTTAGCGATGTAGACTCTTCTGTTACGCAAGAAACCTTAGAGACACTAGAAGAGCAGTTGGCGCAACGTATCGGCACATTAGAAAGCGATATCCGGCAAGTCCGACAAGCCCAACTAGCCTTTAGTGCGCAGATGGAAATGCTCCGACAGTAAGTCTGGAAGCATTGTAATCGGTAACAAAGCTACCGAGTCGCTGATTTGGTTAGGGATGAACTTGATGGAAAGACAACGGCGATGGCCCATAGCTAAAAAAGCGGCATGTAGTGTGGCATTGCCACTCCTCGTATTGGCGGCCAACCCTGCGTGGGCGTTAAACGCCTCAATCAGCGGCGTTAGCGACGAAGTAGAGGATAATATTGATGCTTACTTACAAACGATTGACGAAGAGCTATACACAGATGTTCGTTTAGAGGGGAAAATACGTTTACGCACCCAAGAAGCGATGAGGGTATATGGTTATTACGAGCCCAAGATTACCGTCGATCTGCAGCAGACCCCTATAGAGTTGCGTATCACTCCAGGCCCTCAAGTTAAAATTGACGTTCTTTCTATCAATATTGAAGGCGAAGCTAAGGATGATCCGCCATTTCAGGCTGCGTTAGATAGGTTTCCATTACGGGAAGGGGATGCTCTTCGGCACGCCCCCTGGGATCGGTTACGAAATCAATTCTCGGGGTTGGCGCTTGAGCGTGGTTATTTTGATTGGGGCTTTACGGATCGACGGATGGAAGTCAGACCCTATCTGGAAAGCGCACGCCTCTACATGGACTTCAATAGTGGTCCCCGCTACCAGTTTGGCAATACTTCCATCACTGGGAGTCATATTGAGCCAGACCGGTTGCGGAAAATGCAAACATTTGAAGCAGGTGAGTCTTATCTCGCTGAATCTTTGGCTCTTTATAACCAGCGCCTGGCAGAAACAGGCTGGTTTAGTTCGGTATCAGTTCGTCCAAGGCTTGATACTGCCCAAGAGCTAACGATGTCGCCACCCACCGGCGGATCTCCTTGGTGGGATGAGGCAACGGCGTCTCAGCCACAGCGTCCTCGACTTTCCAGCGCTGCATTTGCAAGTGCGCTTAGTATTAGCAAAGGCGATGATACGACCCTACCTATCGACGTAAATGTTGAACCTGCTGATCGCCACCAGTTTGAAGTTGGTATCGGCTTCGCGACAGATGTAGGTCCGCGTATGCGGTTTGGCTGGAACCAGCCATGGATTAACCGTTTTGGTCATAGCTTGGAACATGACCTGTATATTTCGGCACCCGACCAGCGTTTTACGGGCACTTACAATATTCCGTTAGATGATCCCCTACGCGATAGCTATCGTCTGCAGTATGGCGTGCGTAACCTGGATGATGGCGATACACGGTCGTTAGAAGCCACGGTAGAAATCGCTCGTCGCTGGGAATTTGAAAACCGCTGGGTGCAAACGCTTTATTTCCGCACCACATATGAAGACTTTACTCAAGGCGGTGTATCAGATCAGGTTCTGCTTTATTATCCAGGCATACAATGGTCTCGCACGCGTACACGCCCTCAGCGCTTTCCGTTGTGGGGGGATCGCCAGCAGCTCTCGATCGAGTACTCTGACACCATATGGGGCTCTGATGCTCAGTTCGCGCGGTTAACAGGCGACACCGAGTGGATTCGAACCATTGGAGATGACAATCGATTTTTGGCAAGACTGAGTGTTGGCGCCATCGAAACAGACGATTTTGATAAGCTGCCTCCGTCATTGCGCTTTTTCGCAGGTGGTGACCGAAGTGTGCGCGGCTATTCCTTTGAAAGCCTATCACCTAGAAATGCAGAAGGTCGTTTGCGGGGTGGCCAGCAAATGCTCACCTCAACATTAGAGTACCAGCGCCGAGTATCCGGCGACTGGTGGGGTGCGACGTTTGTAGACAGTGGCGATGCGTTTGACAACTGGGGCCCTGAAGACTTAAAAACCGGCGCTGGGGTAGGGGTGCGCTGGGTTTCTCCCGTCGGCCCTATCCGTTTAGACGTTGCGCACCCCTTTGATCATGAAGACGATTGGCGGCTGCACTTTTCCATCGGACCGGAATTCTAGGAGAGCATCTTGGCTAAGGTTGAAAAATCGGCACCCTCCAAGCGAATAATGCTCTCATCAAAACACCGCATTGGGTTGTTTTTGTGGAGCTTAGTTAGGCTAGTTATTGTGCTGCCCCTTTGGTTATTTGGGCTGGTGGCACTACTACTTGGTGTTGCACTTTCTCCCTGGGGAACAGGTTTGCTGTTCTCTCAAGGAGAGCAGAGAGGATATTTTACTTACGAGCATCAAGAAGGCGCTTTGCTTGATAGCTTCGCCTTGCAAGGGTTTAATCTGGTGATGGGCGAAACGCGCATCAACATTGACAATGTTGAGCTAGCTTGGGCTGAGGATTGCCTGTTATCAGGCCGGCTTTGCCTTGATAAGTTTCATGTGGCAGGCGCTGACATACAGCTGGGCAGTGGCTCTGAAGAAGAGCAAGCGCCTTCCGAACCCACTGAGCAAACTAGAGTAAAGCTCCCATTCCCAATTGAGCTGCGTTCAATTGAGCTAAATGATATTCAGTTACAGCTAGCTGATGGAACGCGTGTCGCGTGGGATGCATTTTCAACCTCCATTGCAGCTGAGCAACATCAGGTCAATATCGCACCTACTACGCTGTTGAGACCAACACTTTATTTACCACCTTCCCCAGGTATCCAACTAACGGAAGGGGTCCAGACGCCGCTACTTGCAGAGAGTATTGACGGTGCCGTTTTGGCGACGCAAGCCGCCATAGAAGACCATGAGCAGGCTGTCGAAACGTTAGCAGAGCGGGAGCGAATTGAGCTACCTGAAATAATGCTCCCTATTGATATTGAGCTTGCATCTTTGACGGTAACTGATTTCTCCGTGTCTGGAGCCGTTGATTATGAGGTGGAGCGCTTGGCGCTAGTCGCTAGTGCTCATGAGAATCAGGTCTCCGTTAGCTCACTAGAGCTACTAACACCTGACGCCCATGCAAGCTTATCGGCCAATGCCACGTTGTCAGGTGGTTATCCCTTAGATGCACGACTAACGTCAACCTTGTTTCTACCCGAGATTTTCCCTGAACTAAGCGGCGAAGAAGTCGTGCTTGAACTGTCGGGGTCCCTTGATGATTTATCCGCTAACCTCGAGGCCACAGGTGTTGTCAATGCAAGGCTTAGTGGCCGAGTCGATGCACTAGCGCCAACCTTGCCTTTCGAGGTGCAGCTACAAAGTGATCGTCTGCAATGGCCATTAACCCAGCCACAAAGCGACGATCAAGTAGCCGAAGAGCCCTATATCGCTGAAGGCCTTGATGCCACCGTTAGCGGAAGCCTGGAAGCGTATGAAATAACGCTTGCACTGAATGCCCAGGGGCCACAAGTGCCCTCAACAGATGTGTATCTAAGTGGTGAAGGCGATCTCTCATCGTTTCGCTGGACACCTCTCACGCTGAACATTGAGGAGAGTTCGTTGCGCAGTGAAGGTGAAATCAATTGGGATTCTCCTTTACAAGTTAATACGACGATACGACTGGATCAATTCGACCCTTCACACTTTGTCGATGAGCTCAATGGCAGCCTGAACGGCGATATCACACTTAATGTGCAGCAAACTGGTGACTTGTGGGAAATCAGTCTTCCGACGCTAGCCATTGATGGCGAGCTTCAGGAGTACCCGCTCACGCTGCAGGCATCGCTAGATGCCAACAGTGAGCTTGAAGTTGATATTCAAGAGCTGCTTTTCACCCAGGGAGATAATCGTCTAACAGCTTCTGGGCAAGTCAGTGAGCAAGCAATGTCACTGGATGCAGAGATTGCTCTGCGTCAACTACAAACTCTGCATCCAGACTTAGCAGGCACGTTAACAGGGGATATTCTTGCCAGAGGGAGTCTTGAACATCCCAATATAGCGGCAGATCTAACAGGCAGTAATCTGCGTTTTGCTGATAACCGTATTGAGTCACTGACATTGGTTAGTAATGTCGAGGGAATCGAAGACCCCTTGTTAGAGATTGAACTTGCCTTAGCGCAAGTAAACGCAGGGGGTCAGGCGTTTTCTAATATCGCGCTAGAGTTAGATGGGCGGTTATCGCAACATGTACTTTCCGTTAGTGCCGACGGCGAAGCTAACAACATGCTGCGCCGTGCGCTTATATCTCTAGACGGGCGCTTTGACCAGCAGGCTCAGCAGTATCAGGGGCAGTTGACACCCCTGGAAATAGATTCTGAATTTGGCAACGTGCGCCTAGAATCACCATTAGATCTTCGCTATAACCTTGCTAATGGACAAGCACAGCTCTCACCGTTTTGCTTGCGACGTGAAGAAGGAGGGGTTGTTTGTTCCGACGAGCCAATCTCAGCGTCGTCGGAGCAGGGCAGCGCTGCCCTTAGTATCAGAGAAGTACCGATGGAAGCCCTAGAGCCTCTATTACCCGAGGAGTGGAGCTTTGAGGGTGACACTACTGCCGATATTGTGGCAGCGTGGCGTCAAGGAGGCGCGCAGTGGCAAGCAGATGTTCAACTGCTAAGCGAGCTGGCGATTACGGCGATTAACGATTTTGGTCAACCAGTAGAGCTACCGACCATTCGCTTAAACACACAGTTGGAAGCCAACCAGGCGCAAGCGGATGCGGATGTAGTACTGTCGTTTGATGATGCCGGAGAACTAGCGCTGAATCTCACCATCGATGACCCCCTCGGACGCGGCGGCCTAAACGGTGAATTGCGAGCACAGCAACTCACTTTATCACCCTATCGGCCGCTGGTAGTAGATATGGACCGCTTAGAGGGTGACGTGAGTGGTAACGTTCAAATAACCGGCACGACAAATCAGCCAGACTTGCAGGGACAGCTCGCGCTTCGCAACCTACGCATTCATGGCCCTGATATTCCCATCGATATCCAAGATGGACAGCTCATCGTTGGTTTTGACGGCGAACAAGGCAATATCGATGGCTTTATTGGTGCTGAACGTGGTCGGTTGAATATCACAGGCGATGCTTACTGGCCCACAGATGATGACTGGCGAATTGGTGTGGATCTCAACGCAACTCAAGACCCATTATTGATTGTTCTACCTCAATTTGGGCGCCTGGAAGCAGCGCCCGATATTCGCGTTCGCATAACACCAGAGCGCTTACAAGTGCGTGGCAATGTTGATATCCCATGGGCACGTTTAAGCGTGGGTGACTTGCCTGCCTCTGCGGTTAGTCCCAGCAGTGATGAAATCATCATTACCGAACGTGATGATCGTGAAGCGGAAAGGCTGGCTCAGCAACGAGCAGCCTCTGGAGAGCCAAGCGCTGCAGATGAGCTAGCACAGTCAGGAATGGCGCTTGATGTGCTGATTACCTTAACGCTGGGTAGAGATATGCAAATCTCCGCTTATGGCCTTCATTCAGGCTTAGGGGGAACGCTAGAAATTCGACAAGACAGTGGGGCACTTCAACTATTTGGCGATGTCAATCTGGTAGACGGTCGCTTTCAAGCCTTTGCCCAGGATCTGTTGATTCGTCGTGGCCAGTTAATCTTTAGCGGCCCGCCAGGACTTCCAGTGCTCGATTTCGAAGCGATACGTAATCCCGACATCACCGAAGATGAGGTGATTGCAGGTCTTCGGGTGAGTGGCAATGCAGAAGAGCCCAATGTGGTGATTTTTTCTGAGCCCGCCATGAACGAGACACGAGCACTTTCGTATCTTTTGCGGGGACGAGCACCCGATGCTGATGGTGGAGGAATCGACAGTGCGCTGGCCACAGCATTAATTGGGATGTCGTTAGGACGAACGGGAGGAGCCGTTGGCTCTATTGGCGAAGCGTTTGGCATCAGCGATTTAACCCTTGATACAACAGGTGCCGGTGATGATAGCCAAGTCGCGTTGAGCGGACAGCTAACCGATGACCTTCGTATTAGCTATGGTGTCGGGATTTTCTCACCTATTGCAGAGCTTACTCTGCGTTACACGCTGTGGCGTAACTTATACGTACAGGCAGTGTCAGGCGCCAGCCAAGCAGTTGACTTAATTTATACGTTTAGCCGATCTGGTGATCCTACTATTTACCCAGCTCAATAAGAGAGCGTTATGACACTATTTTCTAAAGCCATATCTGGCCGTGAAGCGCCTATTGATACCAGTCACACGCACGCCGTGACTAACCATTCACTTCACCCTCCTTTTCCTGCAGGGTGTGAAGAGATCGTACTAGCCATGGGTTGTTTCTGGGGAGTCGAGCGCCTGTTCTGGCAAGAGCCAGGCGTCTACGTAACTGCCGCTGGGTATGCAGGCGGACACACACCGAACCCCACCTATCAAGAAACCTGTACGGGCGATACCGGCCACACAGAAGTTGTCAGGGTCGTTTATGATCCAAGCCAAATACCATTAGAACGCTTATTAAAGATTTTTTGGGAGCAGCACGATCCTACCCAAGGAAACCGTCAAGGTAACGACGTAGGCAGCCAGTATCGTTCGGCAATTTTCACTACAACGGATGCACAGCTGATCGCTGCTGAAAGGAGTGCCGATGCCTATCAGCAGGCGCTCGACAAAGCAGGCAAAGGCGCCATCACCACAGAAATTAAGCCGCTAGAAGCTTTCTACTATGCCGAGGCTTATCACCAGCAATATTTGCATAAAAACCCCAATGGTTATTGTGGGTTAAAAGGTATAGGTGTTACTTGTCCTATCGGTCAGCGTTAATAATGGCGCGACTAAACAAACCCATTAGGTTAATCACATGTCACAGCGTTCTAAACATCAACGGCTGACACGCTCTGCCTGCGCCTTGATCATTTCTGGCGCGTTTTGTGTATGGGCAGTCGCTGAAGACACAACTCCACCGATGCCTCAATCGGTTGAAGAGACGCCCTTTGCAAGTGAGCGAGAGGCCGTTATGTGGCGTCAGGATGAGCTGAAAGACTTAGAACGTTTAGTGCGACAGCTTCGCTTTGATCTGGTTAATAACCGCGATGCCCGAGGTGCCGCCCCACGCTTAGCGGAGTTGAAAGAGCGAGCGACACAAACTCATTTTTTACCTGCCTTTATTAGTGGAACCCACGGACGCGGCTCGGATGCCCGCCCACAAATATGGGATGAATGGGATGAGTTTGCCGCCGGTTTCACCGACCTTGAACAAAAAGTCGAGGCACTCATTGAGGCGGCAGAGCAAGAGGACTATCGAGCTGCGACACAGATGTTATCCGAGGTTGGCCTAAGCTGTCGCAGCTGTCATCGCGCCTACCGATACGACTAGAATGAGCAGGCGCAAGTCACATCAGTCCCCTTGTTGAAGGCAATCAATACGGTAAAGCGTTTCGACCTGCTCTAATCCAGTAATGGTGCAGTTCAGGTCCTTAACGCGGCCATCATCTAACCCGTAGACCCACCCATGCACTGAAATATTTTGTCCTCGTTGCCAAGCACGTTGCAATATTTTGGTCCGGCACAAGCTGTTAACCTGCGCTTTGACATTCAGTTCGCACATACGGTTTATTTGATCTTCCATAGGAAGATGCTTAAGCGAATCACGGTGATGGTTGTATTGTTCGCGAACAGAGTGAAGCCAATAATCTACAACACCGCATTCGCCACCTGTCATGGCAGCCTTGATACCACCACAGCCGTAATGCCCCACAATCATTACGTGGCTGACCTTGAGCACATCCACTGCAAACTGAACAACGGATAATGCGTTCATGTCGGTATGGTGGAGTAGGTTAGCGACGTTACGGTGTACAAAGACTTCGCCCGGTGGAAGGGCGATGATCTGATTGGCGGGGACGCGGCTATCTGAACACCCAATCCATAAATAGTCTGGATTCTGCTGGTTAGAAAGGCGTTTAAAGTACTCCGGGTCTTCCTCACACATACGCTCAGCCCAGGCTCGGTTATTATCCAGAAGCGTCGCAATTGAATTTGACATTGAATCTCCGTAACTGGTTAGGGGCAGGTTGGTCCAAGATGTAAAAAACCAGGGCACACTGAAGGGGAGTTTTTAACCTTCTCAGAATGTAAGGTCAATCTTTGTGCTTAGTCCCATTAACGCTAAGCACACGCAGTTGTTCGGGATAGGAGCCAAACATGGCCGCAAAATTGGAATATGAGTTCGATCTATTAGTAATAGGCGCGGGATCAGGTGGCGTACGCACCGCAAGAATGGCAGCTGCAGCTGGAGCTAGGGTCGCCGTAGCAGAAGACCGCTACCTGGGAGGAACCTGCGTCAACGTAGGATGCGTCCCTAAAAAACTGTACTCCTATGCTGCCCATTTTCACGACAGCTTTGATGATGCCGTTGGCTTTGGCTGGTCTCTACCAGGCCCAGCAACGTTTGACTGGTCGGTATTACGCGATAACAAAACCAGTGAAATTAAGCGCCTGAATAGCATATACCAGCGCATGTTAAATGAGGCTGGTGTCACGCTGTTTAATGCACGTGCAACGCTGAAGGATGCCCATACGGTCTGCTTAACGTCAGCAGAAGGCGATACCCAGGTCACGGCACAAAAAATTCTACTCGCGACGGGGGGGTGGCCATGGGTGCCTGATTTCCCAGGCAGCGAATATGCGCTTACCTCAAATCAAATATTTGATCTAGAAACATTTCCTGAGCGCTTCTTGGTCTTGGGCGGCGGCTACATTGCAGTTGAGTTTGCGAGTATTTTTAACGGCCTGGGTAGCGAAACGCACTTAATTTACCGTGGTGACCTGTTGCTAAAAGGGTTTGATGAAGAAGTACGTGCATTTACCCGTGATGAAATGAGCAAAAAAGGCGTCAACCTCCATTTTAATACCAATGTCGAGCGCATCGAACCAAATGGTTCTGCCTTCAATGTACATCTAACCAGTGGCGATATACTGGAGGTAGATGCCGTTCTTGCAGCAACAGGTCGCAATGCCAACACTCAAGGCCTCGGCCTTGAAATGCTGGGGATCCATCTTGAAAACGATGGCAAGGTGCTGGTGAACGAGCATTATGAAACGTCGTTGCCTTCGATTTTAGCACTGGGTGATTTAACTAAAGGACCAGAGCTTACGCCGGTTGCTTTGGCTGAAGCGATGCAGTTAGTAGATATCCACTTTAATAAAGCAGCACCGAGACCGCTGGATTACAGCACCATTCCTACTGCTGTTTTTTGTCATCCTAATATCGGCACCGTTGGGCTCTCAGAGGAGGCCGCCAGAAAAGCTTTTGCCAACATTCGTGTTTATCGTGCCGACTTCAAAGCCATGAAGCACACGCTTTCTGGCAGCCAAGAACGCACGTTAATGAAGCTTATTGTAGACGACGCGACTGACGTAGTCGTGGGTGCCCACATGGTGGGCGACGAAGCAGGTGAGCTAATACAAGGTATTGCAATTGCCGTTAGAGCTGGGCTTACAAAACAAGATTTCGATCGCACAATAGGCATTCATCCAACGGGTGCTGAGGAGTTTGTGACCATGAGGACACCTACTCGCAGTTAATGACATAAATTTCATATTTCAAGGCGAGCACTGGCTCGCCTTTTTTTATCTCTCGTCTATGTGAGATTGATCTAAACTATTCAAACAGCCCCATTTTATAGGCGCTTATCAGCAAGCCAAGCTCTTTCGATAACCTAAAATTATGGAAGTAACCCTAATGAATAATATGGTTTTTGAATTGCTCATAATCAGCTGTTATAATGACCACCAAATTCGCTACAGCGAAGCATAAACATGAGTACGCCAATAGCACCATTTACCCCCTCGGCAGAGTTAGCTCGGCCAACCGTCGCAGATGCTGTTGTGGGGCATGCATCTACACCGTTGTTTATTCGTAAACCCAATGCAGATGATGGCTGGGGCGTCTATGAGTTAGTTAAAGCGTGCCCACCTCTTGATGTTAACTCAGCTTATGCCTATTTGTTGCTAGCAACACAGTTTCGTGACACCTGTGCAGTTGCTACCAATGAAGAGGGCGAAATTGTCGGTTTTGTATCTGGCTATGTGAAAGATAATGCACCGGATACCTATTTTCTCTGGCAAGTTGCAGTCGGTGAAAAAGCTCGCGGTACGGGGTTGGCTCGCCGCCTAGTCGAAGCCATCATGTCACGGCCTGAGCTTGATGACGTACATCATCTGGAAACCACTATTACCCCAGATAATTTAGCGTCGTGGGGATTGTTTCGTCGTCTTGCTGCCCGCTGGCAAGCCCCCCTTAATAGCCGTGAATATTTCTCTACGGAACAGCTCGGTGGAGAGCACGATCCAGAAAACCTAGTTCGTATAGGTCCATTTCAAACAGACAGCATGTAATAAAGCTCACCGGCTATTGCCAGCATGACCCTTGCTCTCAATATGTTGGCTTACGGTTTTTTAATTTCTGCTGTTTCCGCCAGTTTGTCACACGCTTGGCTCAATGATCAAAAAGGAGGTCGCGAATGCAGACCCAAACGCTTGAACGCATGGAATCCAATGTACGTACCTATTCACGTTCATTCCCTGTCGTTTTTACCAAAGCTCAGAATGCTCGCCTAACGGATGAAAATGGTCGTGAGTACATTGATTTCTTAGCCGGTGCAGGCACTCTCAATTACGGTCATAACAACCCCCATCTCAAGCAAGCAATGATCGACTACTTGGCCACAGATGGTATTGTTCATGGCCTTGACATGTGGACCGCAGCAAAGCGCGATTATCTAGAAACCCTAGAAGAGGTTATCTTCAAACCGCGCGGTTTAGACTACAAGGTGCATCTGCCTGGCCCAACAGGGACGAACGCAGTAGAAGCGGCCATCCGTTTGGCCCGTGTTGCTAAAGGTCGCCATAACATTGTGACCTTTACCAACGGCTTCCACGGCGTCACCATGGGAGCACTGGCTACCACGGGTAACCGTAAGTTCCGTGAAGCGACCGGTGGCATTCCCACACAGGGCGCAAGCTTTTTACCCTTTGATGGTTATATGGGTGAGCACGCGGACACGCTGGATTACTTCGAAAAATTACTTAACGACAAATCTGGCGGCCTTGACATTCCCGCGGGTGTTATTGTGGAAACCGTGCAAGGCGAGGGCGGTATTAACGTGGCAGGCATTGAATGGCTCAAGCGTTTAGAGAGTATCTGTCACGCCCATGATATCTTGTTGATTATCGACGACATTCAAGCGGGCTGTGGCCGAACAGGTAAGTTCTTCAGCTTCGAGCACGCGGGCATTACACCTGACATCGTGACCAACTCAAAATCTCTTTCTGGGTTTGGGTTACCATTTGCCCATGTACTGATGCGCCCTGAGCTTGATAAGTGGAAGCCTGGCCAGTACAACGGCACGTTCCGTGGTTTCAGCCTAGCAATGGTGACGGCCACGGCTGCACTCAAAAAATATTGGTCAAACGATGTTTTTGAACGTGATGTTCAGCGCAAAGCGCGTATTGTAGAAGAGCGTTTCCAAAAGCTAGCAGCCTTGCTCAGTGAGCATGGTATGCCTGCCACCGAACGTGGGCGTGGTCTCATGCGTGGCATTGATGTTGTCTCTGGCGATATTGCTGACAAGATTACTAGTAAAGCGTTTGAGCACGGCCTTATTATCGAGACCAGTGGCCAAGATGGCGAAGTAGTGAAGTGCCTATGCCCACTGACCATTAGTGATGAAGACTTGCTGGAAGCGCTGGATATTCTAGAAGCCTCAGTCAATGCTGTTATCCAAGCGTGATTTAGGGTTAGGCTGCTTTCGTAGTCGTTTTAGTGAGTAGCATCGATTCAGTCCTGGGCCGCTTGGTAATTAAACCAAGCGCCTCATAATGGAGCACTTCTATGATCGTTCGGAATATTGATGAAGCACGCAAAACAGACCGTCTAGTAACAGCGGAGAACGGTAACTGGGATAGTACGCGCTTGGTGCTGGCCAATGACGGCGGAAACTTCTCGTTCCATATCACACGCATCTTTGAAGGTACCGAGACACATATTCATTATAAGCACCACTATGAATCCGTTTACTGCATCGAAGGCGAGGGAGAAGTAGAAACGCTCGCAGACGGCAAAATCTGGCCAATTAAGCCAGGCGACATCTACATCCTGGATCAGCATGATGAACACCTATTGCGCGCCCATAAAACCATGCATTTAGCGTGCGTGTTTACGCCACCCATCACTGGCACCGAAGTACACCAGGAAGACGGCTCTTACGCACCTGCTAGTGGGTAATAAGCCCAACGTTAGCTTTTTCTGATAAAACAGCCTGCTTGATAAAGCAGGCTGTTTTTTTATAGAAGGCTGCCTTTGTCGTTCACGAATCAACTTGCTCGAAAACTAAGGTTATTTCACCTAGAGTAAGGCCAAATTTACGCATCGCGGTACGATTGATCAAACGGCCATCGGGTTGCAAATACATCCAGTCATCCATGGTGAAGCGGATAGTGCGACCGCTTACCTCGATATCAAGCGGGTAGCGCATATGGAAGGCGTGCCCATACTGACGAGCATCTACTTGGCCCTCAACATCATTGGCAGTGCCAACCCAATGGTGGTCGTCAACGCGCTCGAACATCCATACTCGATGATCTGCCTCGCCGTCCGCAAACAAAAAGGTTTCATCAAGCGTTAGCGTATTATTTTTATAAGTACCTACAATATCGACCGTAAAACGGCGCTGCACTTCGCCAGAGTAATCTTGCACCATGCCCCAGGCGCGAGTATTACCAGTGAAGTACTCAGCGATATCTAAACGCGGCGTTGTGTCGGCATAATCTTCAACCTCGACATTGGCACATCCCACTAGCACAAACAGGGCAGTGATTAATAAGAGTTTACGCATATTGATCATTAGATATTTCCTACATAGCGAATAAAAATCGTATAGCTATTGTAGGAGAATTTTTCTTGGTACAGTACTCATTTACAGGAAATCTTCATAACCACGTGGGTTCGCATAATATATATTATGTTAAATCAAATGGAGCGGTGATAGGTGCGCCTGTAAAGCTTCTAGTTGACCTCACTGTCATCTTTGAGTGGAAAACAAGTATCCAAAAAATGGAGTTGATCCCTCACCAATTCTTGGAAGCCACTCCCCTGATAGGCACCAAAATGATCGATATCATACGTCTTGACCGTTGCCTGCTCCCCAATTCGTGCTGCCGCTTGATAACCAGACTTGCGTGGCGTGATCTCATCAAATAGACATAGCTGCAGTAACACTGGGCAGCGAATGCGGGCAATTCGCCGAATAGGACGATAACATCCTAGTGAAAGAAGGATTCCAGGAGAGATTGTATTGACGAAATGATCTGGGGCTATCGAGTGGAAGCTATCGAGCGCTCCTGGCGTCGTCATAGCCGCTAAACTGCTTGGTTTACCCACCATCGGGATGAGTAATGGATCCCGTGCAAACCACCCGCGAGCCAAATCCCACAGGCCTGTTTTTGCGACCTCAAAACCCTGCAAGAGACCTTTACTTCGCCACAGCGAGCGTACCGAGGCAAACCCATCAATGATAGGGTTAGAAGCAATGACGGCTGCAATATCGCTTCGCTCAGTAGCTATTGATAGTGCATGAGCGCTGGACAGAGCAGCCCCCCACAGCACCAGTGGGACGCTTGGCTCAAGCTTTTGGGCATAGGTTAAGGCAGCTCTCCAATCAGTCAGTTGATACTGAATGGATGTAAACTGGCGTGGTTTGCCGTTAGATTGGCCAAAAAAGCGGTAGTCAAATGCCAGCACTTTTATGCCTGACTGCGCTAAGCGCTCAGCGAAGCTGGCTAAACCAGAATCTACAGTGCCGCCCAAGTCAGGTGCCATCACCAGCATGGCGCGGACTTGCCCTTCCGGAGGCGAAAAGAGACTGCCTCGACATACCGTACCCGCGCTAACAAAAGCAGCATCGGATATCGTTACGCATGAGGACTCGGCCTTTAAAACATCCCTATCCCTTCCTTGAGGAAAAACCAACGTCAGGGCCATGGTTATGCCTCCGTGAATCATATATATACTAGTATCTCGGTTCGTCGCTCTTGGCCGAATCCTATGGAACTAGCAGCAATATGCTTATTAATAGAAAGTTACAGGGATAAACTATTGTCAAAGAGTAGTGCTTCTTATGTTGCTCTTCAAGCGTTAGCATGTCGGCGTCCTCGTTATTAAGAGGCAAGAGTGACTTTTGGCTCGTCAAGTTCAGTATTATCTAGCTGGTAGACAGCGTCTTTTAGCCCCATAGGCTTGCCCAGCTGGCTCATCTCCAGTATTCCCCTTTTGGTCTGCTTCATTGAAGTAGCAAGTTCAGGTGATGCCTGCATGGCATGTGCTAAAGACTCAAGCGACAACGGCTCACTGCCTCGCTGCATGCTTGTTTTACTGGTTAGGCGCCGAACGGCGAACCTTCTGTACTCAGCCCAGCAAATAAATGTGAGCAATAGGCTGCCCGACATCAGAGGCAGCAACATCAGCACCCCCTTTGCTGTCGGCAATGCTGATAATGATAGAGCGAGGCTCAAGCTATTGAGTTGGAGCCATTTAGTGATAAGAACAGCGAAAGGATACAGTAGATAGCCGTATCCGAGCCAAGCGCATAACGTAAAGAAGCTATAACCAAGCATGATAGCTGTGCTTTGGCGGTGTGGCAGCGTAATAATAGTGTTCATTCTTTATACCCCCGATCCGTACTAGTCCACGTCGCGAATTTTCCACGTCGACGAAAGAGTGTTTTCGGAAACGCCACTAATGTTGTGAGCATGCTGAGAAGCCAATAAACAATTGGGTACCAAATCAACCAATAGTAATGACGACCCACTTTAGGCTC
Source organism: Vreelandella zhaodongensis (assembly GCF_013415115.1). Lineage (GTDB taxonomy): Bacteria > Pseudomonadota > Gammaproteobacteria > Pseudomonadales > Halomonadaceae > Vreelandella > Vreelandella zhaodongensis. The sequence goes on from NZ_JACCDD010000001.1 coordinate 656,122, forward strand.
GTAACGCGAGTCAATGAGCAAACTGACACAGAACTGCGTCAGGCAGATAAGTGCAAGTAGCAAACCGTAGGAGCGAGGGTAAGGCCCCTTTAACGTCCACTCCTCTGGCAATATACCGAACAGACCGACGCCCCATAGCAGCAAAAGGCTGACCATGACATAGGCCCATATCACACTGACCAGATACTCTAGATATAGTGGCCACATACGCAATTGCGTGGGACGAATAATCCGACGAAAATAGCGCAGCACCACTTCAGTACCACCTTGGGCCCAACGTAGACGCTGCTTCCAGAGCCCTTTAAGTGTCTCAGGCATTAAGATGTAACAGAGTGCATGAGGCTCATAGTAGAGTCTCCACTTGGCCATCTGCAGACGCCAGCTAACATCGATATCCTCAGTCATCATATCGGTAGCCCAATAATCAATTTCATGAAGGGCTTGTTTACGAAAAGCACAGATCACGCCAGAAATGGTGAACAGTCGACCATAGGCCTGCTGAGCGCGCTTAATCATGCCAATGATTGAAGAGAACTCCCCCACCTGTAGCTTGCCAAGCAAGGTAGAGCGGTTGCGGATACGTGGATTGCCTGTTACTGCACCGATGCGAGGATTTTCAAGCAACGGGGCTACCAACCAAGCAACTGCATCGGGATGCAATAGTGCATCACCATCAATACATACAAGATATTCCGAGCGGGCCGCCAAGGCCCCCATACGTAGCGCGTTCGCTTTGCCAAGATTTCGGTCCAGGTGCACGGCACGGACTTGATCATGTTTCTCGGATAACCGATCTAAATACTCAGCTGTGTCGTCAGCACTGCCATCGTTGATCAGCAAGATCTCAAACATCGGGTAGTGTTGCAGTAATAGTGTCTCCACTACTTCTTCGATATTGTCGCCCTCATTGTGGCAAGGCACTAAGATCGATACCAAGGGCTGGTTCTTAAGCAAGGGAGGCGAATCTACGCCTGGAGAATGCCTCTCGTTGCGCCAATAATAGTAAAGCCCCCCTCCCATCCAAAAGATGGCCATGACCGCAGGATAGAGAAAGGTAAATGCCTGCATGGACTTGATCGCGTCGCTGATCATGGACCTAATCCTTTAGGTAGGGGAAATTGTTTCTAGAGATCACCTGTCGAATGCTAGAGAGTGGTGGCATATCGAGAATGAAATCATCAGGATAGTACCCAAAATGACGCACCCCCTTGGTTTCTAGAAAGCGCAATAACTCGGGCAACTTATCACCAGGAACTCGGCTTCCCGAACGCCAATCGACTGTCTGCAGTTGGAAGATTGTCTTATCCATTGCCCCCGGGTGACGACGCACGGCATCCGCTAGCTCTTCCAGCCACTGTTTCGGGGCGTCACTGCCCTCGAACCAAGGCATCGCCATTAATGCGGTGTAGTCATAAGCCGACACGAACTGATCAATATCCTGAGCAAACCAGGCGCGACTCTCCGGCTCTAGTACTGGCATAGAGTAAAGGTTACGCGATGTTTTTAACGTGGATCGATTACGCTCTGCAGAGCGTTTTAGTTCTAAGGTAAAATCAACCAGGTATTGACTGCGCGCCTCAGAATTACCGGGGTAGAGTTCGGGAAGTTCCGTCTCGCGCAGCATCGCATCATCATGGAAATGCAACCCACTTAACCAGCTGGCGGCCGCAAGATCCTCGTAAATCTCACTAATAATGCGCCGCGCTTCAGGGTTAGTTGGATCAAGCCTGAATACCTCGCCTGGTTCGGGATTGGGTAGCGCTAACGCCTTACGTTGATCCAGATCCGGTAGTTGCCAGGCCAGCACAGGCATCCAGGCAAAAACCTGAACACCTGCACGTGTATAGAGTTGCCATGCCACGCGGCTAAAAAGATCGGCACGCATGGGTAAATGCCGATTGGGAAAATACACGGCGTCAGCGGCGTCATCACCATCTGGATCGGCAAACGCTTGTAAAAAAACGTAATCAGGTTTGAGGTCATGCATACGGCTTACCAGAGCGTCTAGGTTCCGTTGCTGCTGCTCTGGATCCTCGTCATAAACATAATCAAGGTCGAGCTGAACCATCCGACGAACAGGAGGAGTTGGTGGTATCCGTATAGTATCCACCAGGTCGGCTAGCGTCGGATTATCGAAAATCAGATAACGGTCTAGTCCTAATAACGGCATCCCCACCTGCAGCGGCTGGGGTGGGTTTTGCAGGCCGAAGGTGATCGGCATGCCCGCGCGCACGGACATCTCGTCACCAACCTGGTTGTAAGCGCCATAAGGCCACACCATCGCGCGCGGCGCGGTGCCGGTGTGTTCTTCGATCAACTCAACACTACGCGTTAGGTCATCAAGTACCCGTTGTTGATAGCTCTCATCGCTTTCATACTGGCCATCTTGCTCGTTATATTTACGGGTGACCGCCGCTGCCATGGTATTGCCTTGAGGATTACCCAGCACTCCGTGATGCAGGTTATGGGAGTGGGAGGCAATTTCTACCAATCCAGAGTCGCTCATTTCACGAATCTGCTCCCAGGTGACAAACTCCTCTGCTGTCAGTTGCTCAGAACCGTACTGCACCTGAATCTGTGGGTTCTCTATCCAGCTGGTAACCACCGCCACGATAGCGGGATAGTTATAAGCCTTAAGGAGTGGAAAAAGTTTCGTGTAGGTGCTTTTCAACCCATCATCAAACGTCAGCAATACTGGGTTCTCGGGTAGCTCCTCCCTTCCCTCACTAGCCGCGATTACTTGATCAAGACTAATGACGTTGAACTCGCTCTCTCGAAGCCAATCAAAATGAGCAACTAGCCGCTCAGTGCTAACGGCGTAGGGATCTGCATCACCACTGTCAGCGACTTGGTCACGGATGTCGTGATAAGCAAAAATGGTTAGCATAGGCTGCTCAGCAGCGTTCGCCACCGAAAGAGCCCCCGCCAACACGGTGCCAGCCATAAGCATTATATTCATCACGCAATGGGCGATCTTATCCATAATCGTTACTCTCCCCAGGTAATACCAATATCAAAGCTAAGCTGAGTCTCACGGTTGCCATCGTAAACAGGCCGTGACCAGGAAAGGCCGTACTTGAGGTCTCGCCCATTACCGACTGCCCAGCGGTGATGATACGAAAGGCTCGGAATCCAGCGAGTGCCAAATTCCTGCTGCCAGGACTGGCCAACGCTGGCACCAACGTCTTGGATGAAGGAGTGTTCGTAATGGCGCCAGTTGCGTACTTCCCAGAGCGCTCCAAGCTCCCAGGAGGCGCTGGCCTCGGGGTTGTAATAGGGGACATCGAGATCGCTGGCTTGCCCCGCGTAGAGTCCGGCATTCAGACCAAGTGCATGGTCGGGGTTATCAATCACTCGTTGCCATCCATTCAGCGATAGACTTTCTCGATGGTTGCCGTCTGAATAGTCCAACTGTGTAATGGACGCTTGGTAGCTATGACGCTCATTTGGTGACCAGCTAAGCCCAACCAGGGCCTGATCGGCGGTTATCCCCGACGAGCGTGCCTGCAATGAGCCATCGCGGCTATGCGTGGCGTAGCGTGCTCTGGCATCCACGGTTTCATTGACCCGCCAGCTTAGCTCGGCCATTACGGAGGTGTTACGAGCGAAGTCATCGACACTGCGTTCTAGACGAGTTTCTAGTGATAATCGATCATAAGCGTAACGAAGTCCCACTCCTCCACGAGTGTCATGGACACGCTCCTCGCGAAATTCACTAAAATGTTCACTTCCTAGGATTCCCAGTCGCCAGCGATCATCCAGCACAGGAGACCACGCGGAAAATTGATGGTGCTGCTCATCAAAACCTGCTGGCGAGTCCACATCGTTCGGTGCTTCACTACGCCCTGCATAAGCTGAAGCGCTAACCTGCCAGCCAGTGCGGGTCTGCCAATTTTGTTGCATCTTTTCGACGCGCGGCGAGTCGGGTGCCAATAGCACCGCTTGTGCCATCGCTTCGCGGGCATCGCCCAAACGTTGTTGATTAGCCAGAGCATCAACCTGGCCGATCCAACCATCCACGAGACGTGGGTCAAGACGCGTCGCAACCTGAAAGCGCGTCAATGCTTGCTCATCCCAGCCACGCTGAAGATAGACGCTGCCCAGATTAGCCTGTAACCCCGCATTGCGAGGAGCAATCTTCGCCATGGCTTCAAGAGCTTCTTGAGCCCCTGGTTGATCGCCTGTATAGCCGCGGATCATTGCCAATGTCGCGTCTAGGAAATAACGGTTCCAGTTGCTGTGTGGCTGCTGAGCATTGTCCTCCCACAGCCACGCACGTTGCTGTTCGGCCTCAACCTCAAGGAGCTCAATTGCTTCTCGCCAGCGCCCCGATTCTAAATAGGCATAGGCGCGTATTATGTGGTCATTGGCCACTGCAGCACCGGATTCGGCTACCTGCTCCATTAGCGCAGCAGCTTCTTGCGGTTTTTTAGTGGAGAGCAACGAGTCCCCAATAATGCGCATAACATAAGGCGGTAGCTCGATATCTTCTGCTTCTAGCTGGCGAAAGATAGCGACAACTTCCTCGTGGCGCTGCATCCCATTAAGAATGTAAATGTTGTCAAAGCGTTGCCGTAAAGGGACTTCACCCTCTTGCTGGGCTAGGAATGTGTCTTGTGCCATTAAGGCACGCTGCATATCATCCTTAGATGACTGAGAACTTAAATTCGGTAGTGTTCCCCACACTGCGAGTCGCGCGATGTAATCCTGCTCAAAACCACTCGCCTCGTCGGCGTTAAAGAGGTCTGGACGGCGCTGGTAGTAATGCCAAGCCAAACCAGCACTGCCTTGCAGTGACAAGGTGATGGTGCGCTCGCGATATGCAGTGTCATTGGTTGGGTCTATGCGCAGGGCGCGCTCATAGAGCGCAAGTGCCGAGAGCCATTGATGTTCACGGCGCTCGGCGACAGCTTGGTCAAACAATTCCTCCAAATGCGGAGTATTGTTTGCCATGGTGTCCTCCGAGGTAAAAAACACCAAGCCACATGTCAGAGCAACGGCTCCGACACTCCTGGCTAAAAAGCCTTTTCCTTGTAGAGTTACATCCATTTGTACAGTCACATCCGAGTGAATTGGATTAGCCCTTCCTTGTGGGCCCTATATTTGGATTAGCCCTTCCTTATGGGCCTCATATTTGGATTAGCCCTTCCTTGTGAGCCTCATATAATGTTCATGGAAATTAAGAGCTCATTAGTACTGGCTTCTTAGTCAAAATCTTATGCAAGATGTTTTGTGCCTACTAATTAAGCAACTGCACATACTTTAGTTTACATTAAGCTAATTACCTTGATTTTTATAATGAACAATGGTTAAGGGGTTGTCGCTAATACGGCGGCTGCCTTCTAGGGCAACGGTGCCACGACTCTGAATTGGGAATATGGTCAATTAGAAGGTCGCAACGCCTGCCCAATGGACATGTTTTACAAGATCCCGACTCAACGCCTGAGCGAGAAAGGGTTAATCCGCCTAGATTGTCATCGAGTCATGGCGAACTTCCCCCCTTAAGCCTACAATCTCTGCGGCTCTAATACTGGGTCCAAGCTGTCCAAGATCTGTGGCAATGTGCTGATCGACAAATTTTGTGCGGCTCGCAAATAGGTATGACTATAAAATGGAACATATAAAGACGCATAATATAACGTTCAGATTGGACAGCGTGCCGCCTTTCTCCTTATCATTCATTGTCTTATTGCTTGAGGATATCCCTTGTTATGCGCCCAGGTGTATTGTGGCTTATGGTCGGTTTGTCGCTTTCATTTGCCGGCTGTGCCGTCACGCAGCCAGAATCAAATGAACCGCCGCCGTTAAGCGAAGCGTCGTTCAACAGTCGTATCCTTGAGCTTGAAACGTCTCTCGCTCAGCAGTGCGGGGACGCATCCATTTTTTATGAACAGCAACGCAATCAACAGCAAGCATTAACGGCAGATATCCGCGAAGTAGGCAGCTTACTTCGCCGCCTGCGTCAAGACGTAGCCAGTTTAGAGGCACGCGATAAAGACCCTGTGATCATTCGCGAAGAGTGCGAAGTGAACGAGGTTCAGGACAGCAAAACGCTACTCGGACGTAGCGAATGGATTGGTTTGCCTAGCATTGGTACCTACTTAAAAGCTAGGGTTGATTCTGGGGCAAACACTTCCTCGCTCTCTGCGTCTGAAATTACCCGCTTTGAGCGTGATGGCGAAAACTGGGTACGCTTCAAATTGGCACTAAATGACGATGACGTGGTCGTAGATCGCGTGCGGAACGAATGGATTGAGGCGCCCATTATTCGTCGAGTGCGTATTGTCCAAGCATCGGGCGAAGAGTCTCGTCCTGTCATTTCACTATTAATGACCCTCGGCCCTATCCGTGACAACGTTGAGTTCACGCTTAACGACCGTACCCACCTAGATTACCCAGTACTATTGGGTCGGCGTTTTATGATGGATATTGCGACAATCGACGTTGCTCAGACCTACCTTCATCAGCGGCCGGAATTTCCAGGTGGTGAACCTGCTGACCAAGCCGCTGACGATGAAGCGGTAGACCAAGACGATACTGAAGATTAATAGTTCTCCCCTGCCGCTTTACGTTGAAAGGAATCACCATGTCACGGTTGCCGTTTTATTTCATTGTCGGTTTATTACTAATAGTCGGGATTGCCGCCAGTGTTCAAAGGCACATACAGTTTGAAATCCCCTGGATACCAGGCGAGCAGCGTCAAGTGTGGGAGATCGAAGCGGTCATAAGCTTTAATGCCCAAAACGGCCCTGTGCAGGTTGACTTAGCCCTCCCTTCTCACCAAGCCGGTTATCGCGTGTTGACAGAAAACACAGCATCATCTGGCTATGGTTTGGCATATCAAGCCGATGAGTGGGGACGGCAAGCGCAATGGACGATACGTAATGCCGCTGGCAGTCAGCAGCTCTACTATTCGGTGCAAATGCTGGTCTCTCCAGATGCACGCTCTCCAGTCCAAACACCACCTGACCTGAATTCCGTGACACCCTGGGAAAGCCCTTACGACACCGCGGCAAATCAATTAATTGAGCGCGCCTGGTCGCGCAGTGCTAACAATGCAACATTTGCTAGAGAGCTCATCGTTGATATTAATGGCGAACGCCAGGGAGAAAACGCACGCTTACTATTAACCCAGGCACAACCATCAGCGCTGATTGTCCGCCTTCTCAATCAAGCGGGCGTTCATGCACGAGAAGTCAGCGGCTTGTTGTTGGAGGATGGCCGACGGCGGCAGACACTCAGCAGCTGGATTCAGGTATTCGACGAATCCGCTGAGACATGGACACTATTTAACCCTGCCACCGGCGAGCAGGGAAAACCCGACAACCTTCTACTTTGGGAAACGGGTGGTCGCGCCGTACTGGAGGTTCAGGGCGGCACCAACTCGCGCGTCACGTTTTCAATGTTGACGCACTACCAGCCTGCGTCAGCCGCGGTTCGCAATCATTACTCAGACGACACACTGCTCAACTTCTCTATCCATAGCCTTCCTTTAGAAGAGCAGGCACTGTTCCAAACCATTCTACTTATCCCTATTGGCGCGTTAGTCGTGGTTTTCTTACGGGTACTCGTAGGCATTAAAACCTCGGGCACCTTTATGCCCGTCCTGATTGCCTTGGCATTTATTCAAACGACGTTGCTCACTGGTTTGATCGGCTTTCTGTTAATCGTGGCGATGGGCTTGATTATCCGCAACTACCTTTCCTACCTTAATTTACTGCTGGTAGCGAGGGTGTCTGCCGTCATTATTACGGTCATTGCGATTATCTCGATTTTCACTGTGCTGGCTTACCGGATGGGACTAAGCGCGGGGTTAACCGTTACCTTCTTCCCAATGATCATATTAGCGTGGACAATTGAGCGGATGTCGATTCTTTGGGAAGAGGAAGGCCCTAAGGAAGTATTAATCCAGGGAGGTGGTAGCCTGCTAACGGCAGTATTAGCCTTCCTTGCGATGAATAATCCCTGGGTTCGCCACATCACATTTAACTTCCTTGGCGTCCAGTTCATTCTAATGGCTTTGATTTTATTGCTGGGTAATTATACGGGCTACCGCTTACTGGAACTTCGTCGCTTCAAGCCAATTACCGATGACGAGACGCCCTCATGAGCTGGCTGAAAAACTGGACGTGGCCTACTCGGCTTAGGGATAAGGGGATCATTGGCATGAATCGGCGCAATATTCGTTATATTGGCCGCTATAATTCACGTCGCCTATACCCGCTTGTTGATGACAAGCTAAAAACCAAGCTGCTGGCCCAGCGCTATGGCATTACCACGCCCGAGCTCATTGGCACTGTGACGACCCAGTTTGGCGTTAAACATATCGACGACATGCTAGCTGGGCATAATGGGTTTGTTATCAAGCCCGCCAAAGGGAGTGGCGGTAAAGGCATTCTCGTCATTGAAAAGGTGCAAGATGGCGCTTTTATTAAACCGAGCGGCGCACAGCAGTCAATTAGTGATATTGAACGTCACGTGTCTAACATTCTTTCAGGGCTGTACTCGTTAGGAGGGTCACCTGACGTTGCCGTCATTGAAACACTTATTAATTTCGACGAAAGCCTGATGGCTTACACCTATGAAGGCGTGCCAGATATCCGCGTTATCGTTTTCAAAGGATATCCCGTCATGGCCATGATGCGGCTTTCGACTGCTGCCTCAGATGGCAAAGCCAACCTTCACCAAGGGGCTGTCGGCGTTGGTCTAAATATTGCCACAGGCGAGGCCTTGCGCGGGGTTCAATTCGATAGGCCTTGTTACAGTCACCCAGACACGGGGCATGATTTAGCAAGCCTAGTAGTGCCCCAGTGGAACACTTTGCTCCACCTTGCCGCAGGCTGCTACGAAATGACGGGGCTTGGCTATCTGGGTACCGACATGGTACTAGACCGCCAACATGGCCCCATGCTGCTAGAACTAAATGCACGCCCCGGGCTCGCCATTCAAATGACTAACGGCGAAGGGCTTCGTCGTCGGCTTGATCTGATTGAACAACAACCCGACGGCGTTCCCGTCGCTGAGCGGGTAGCGTTTGCTCAGCACCACTTTGCCCGACAAAGCGAACTCGTAGAAACGCCTGACACCTCATTGACGACGGCGTAGACTAGGCATATCCCGTTCAACGAGAGCCCTAATGACAGAAGCTAATACGCTATTACAACAAGCAGAGTCCCAGTGTCATACCCGCGGCGTGAGGTTTACGCCTATTCGTAGGCGGGTACTGGAACTGATTGCTGAGAATGGTGGCGGACTTAAAGCGTATGATCTGCTAGACCAATTGTCGACTGAGCATGCTGCTGCACGCCCTCCTACGGTCTATCGAGCACTCGATTTTCTTATCGAACAGGGCTTAGTGCATCGTATTGAATCTCAAAACGCGTACGTGGCCTGCGCGTGCCCAGAGCATGTGCACGGTTTTCAGCTATTGATTTGTCGCCATTGCGGTTATGTGGAAGAGCTGCATCTTGACGAAATTAGCCATCAGCTAGCCGCCCTTGCCAAGCGCCAAGGATTTAACGTCGAGCGCCAAACGATAGAGCTTCAAGGCTTGTGCCAAAACTGTCGACCTGCGAGTAATAAGTAATGTCCCGCTTTAACCAATTAGCCCCACGCGACCTATTCAAGGCCTTAGAATCGGCCAACCCTTCCGACACCTTACCCAATTTGGAAACATTGCTAGACGCGGTGCATTTTAATAAGGACGGCCTACTTCCTGCCATTGCCCAGCAGTTTGATTCGGGCGAAGTATTAATGATGGCATGGATGAACCGCGAAGCGCTCGAAGAAACGCTAACAACGCAGCGTGTTTGCTACTACTCCCGCTCACGCCAAAAGCTCTGGCGCAAAGGTGAAACCTCTGGCCAACAACAGCAGCTGAAAACCGCCGCTCTCGACTGTGACGGCGATACACTGCTACTCCAGGTCGACCAAACGGGGCCCGCCTGCCATACGGGTCGGCGCAGTTGCTTTTATGTATCGCTCAGCAGTGAGCATGCCACTATTACGAGCGAACCGCTTATCGACCCTGCGACGCTCTACGGAAAGAAATAGTGCTACGCCTGCTAACCTCAGCAAAGCGCGGGGCTTCGAAAGCACTTGCCATGGTGATGATTGGCTTTATCAAAGTGTATCAATACACCATTAGCCCCCTACTGGGGCCACGCTGCCGGTTCTGGCCTAGCTGCTCTTCCTATACCGTTGAAGCCATCCAGGTGCATGGCCCTATCAAAGGTGGCTGGATGGCAATAAAGCGCATTATAAGATGCCATCCAGGCAGCGCTGGTGGTATCGACCCAGTACCCGGCGGTAGAAGCGAGCAGCTATGCAAGGAAGATCCTGACCTAACAATGCCGCCGCACTCAAAGTGCGATCATCGACACTGAGGTGTTATGAGTCTTGTTTTGCGATCTGATAGATGCGCTCTAACATGGCATTAAGGCCGTTGCTTCGCGTAGGAGATAAGTGCTTATCCAAGCCTAACTCCTGTAGAAAATGCGGCTCAGTATGCATAATCTCATCTGCGGTGCGCTCACTATATATTCTCAGCAGTAGCGCAATTAACCCTGAAACGATGGCTGCATCCGAGGTTGCCTTGAAGATCAGCTTGTCGCCCTCCTCTTGATGCCACATCCACACGTTGGATTGGCAGCCTTGAATCTTAAACTCCTCGGTTCGCCGCTCCTCTGGAAAGTCAGGCAATTGCTTCCCCATATCGATGATGTATTGATAACGATCCATCCAGTTATCAAATATTTCAAACTCTTCGACCAGCTCTTGCTGGGCCAGCTCAGCGCTTGAAGTTGCCATGGCGTTTCCTTTGGGTTGGTGTCTCAATATCATGCCCATTATAACGGGTCAGCAGGTGTTTTTGGGTCTGTTTTCAAGCGGTGGCGCTGTTGTTCATGATGCCACTCGTTATCTTCTGTATGTAAATAGCGGCTAGTCGTATCCAGCTTAGAGTGACGGGCACTTTCGGCCAAGTAGCGAAGGCTTACTCCTGACTGAGCCTGATGAGTGATCGCCGTATGCCGCAGCCAATGGGGTGTTGCACGTCGCAGCGCACCCACATAGGCAGGCTTGCCGTTTTGCGCCTCTAACGCATCAGCCGCTTCGCTAAATACGCCTTTAATAAGCCGATAAAGCTGGTTATCACTAATTCCGCGGCGCTTATCTAACGCTCGAATAAGGGGGGTAGACTCGTGGTAACTGGGCAGTCCCTTTAGCTCAAGCGCTTGTCGCCATTCGATTAAGCATTCAAGCATGTCGTCAGGAGCCGGAATACGCGCAAGCTTACTCCCCTTGCCGACCACCACCCACCACCAGCGCCCCTCTGTTTCCTGGAAATCACCCATCTGCGCGCTGGCCATTTCACTAATACGTGGCGCTAACAAATAAGCAAAGCTAACTATAAACCGTCGCCGCGCATGCTCGTAAGCATCTCGCTCACTAGCTATCTTGGCTGGCGCATTCAGCCACTGCCAAAACCACCCCCAAAGATCACGCTCTAAATAGCGCTCAATGGTTGGAGCCTGGTTACTCAGCCGCCTAGCCTTGTCGCGCATAAGCACAAATGGGTTGCGGTCCACCCACCCCGCTTCCACTAGCCAGCTATATAAGCCTTGCAGAATGATCAGACTTTGCCGTCGACTTGCTGGCGAAAGCCCGCCACGAAAAGGTCGCCATTGCGAATGATGGCGAGGCTTACTTACCCCCACCCACTGTTCAGCTGGCTGCGGGTCCTCCAAAAAAGCCTCGTATTGACGCAGCATTTCACGATTCATATCGCATAACGACTGGTTATGGCTGGACAACCAAAGCAGCAGGCGCTCTGCCTCCCTGCGGTAACTTTTCAATGTCTGAGGGCTGTCCTGATACTCCCGGAGCCACGCAGCCACAGCCTCGACGTCGTTTTTTGCATCAATTAACTGGGCGTCAATTCGCGGAGTATCGAGCAGGGAAAACATAGGCAGCAAACCAGGCCAATTCTCCCTTTCTAGGCCTTTGCTTGCTGGCTCTTGCAACTTTGCCACCTCTCCGAGCATCTCTATACCCCCCATATTCATTACATGCTTTTCAATGAGTCAAGTGTGGCGTTATCAGCGCTAAAATTCAAGATTATGGCAGTAATCTTGAATTTATCGCTGGCGATGTAAATAATATTACGTTTTATGTATTACGTAATATTGTAATTTTTCCGAAACCCTATGAAAATAGCGTTATCAATCTGACAGGGATAAGCGCCATGGCTCGCAGCGGGATTCAATACAGTGATGTTCAACAAGCAATCGATACGCTGCTAACCCGCGGCGATACGCCCAGCGTGCAACGCATTCGCGAAGTGCTGGGAACGGGCAGCTTCACAACCATCAGCGAGCACTTCCGCATATGGCGTATCGAACGCGAGCAAAATCGCGACGTTCCACCGCCCAAGGGCGTACCAGAAGCCATCGTCAATGCAGCCAGCGAGTTGTGGCGGGAAGCCCAGGAAATCGCCAATCAAACGTTGATCCATTACCGCGAAGATGCCAATCGGCAGGTAGAAAGCGCCCAGCAGGAAGCCGCCGAAGCGCTTCAGCAGGCAGCGAATGCGGAGCAACGAGAGAGCGCCCTTGCTGAGCATTTGCGGCATACAGAACAACGCCTGGAAACACTGAATCGCGAGCTCGCTGCCAGCCAAGCCAACGAACATCAATGGCAACAGCAGGCAGAGCAAGCCATTCATGACGCCAAGCAGTATCAGCAACGGCTTACCAAGGCTGAGCATGATATAGCCGTGCTGAAAGAGCGCTTTGCTGAGGAACAGCAACAACGACAAGCCACATGGGAACAGCGATTAGCTCAGGAAGAGCAGCGTAACGAAGCAGCAGAAGGAAAGCTGATGGCGCTGCTAGATACACTTAGACAAGAGCGCGCCCAAGAAGAAAAAGCACTGCAGAGGCGTCTGCAACAGATGGAGCAACGGTCAGACAGCTTGGCGAAAGAGCTTCAGCTAAAAAAAGAGACACTGCAGCACTACCAGTTAGACAACAGTAGCTTGCAACAGCGCATTGATGAACTTGAGCGCATCAACGTATCGCTCCAGGAGCAGCAATCCAGCCTACAAAGTGAGCTTGATAAGGCTTATCAAGCGCAAGAGCGGCACCACCAAGCGGCTCTTAAGGATGAAAACTGGCAACAACAGCTTTGGCAACGAATGGAAGCTCTTCAGGCGCAGTTAACCGCCCTGCCCGAAACGCTTTCCTCCCAAGAAAAAGACGACAGCTTGCCCAGCGAGTGATTCATCACTCATAAAAAAAGCCCAGCAGAACTCTGCTGGGCTTTTCGAAGCGAACACGGTGCACTGATAGTTCGTTAGCGGTAATAAGCGTTCGTCGTATCGGTGTGATCCGTTACGTCACGGATACCGGCCAGCTCAGGAATGCGCTCCATCAGCGTTTTCTCAACGCCGTCTTTAAGCGTTAGATCTACCGCTGCGCAGCCTTGGCAACCGCCGCCAAACGCAAGAATTGCCACCCTGTCTTCGGTAAGCTCCACCAGCTTGATTTCACCACCGTGGGCCGCCAGCCCTGGGTTAATCTCGCTGTAAAGCGTGTAGTTAATGCGATCTTCCAGCGGGCTATCCGCGTTAACTTTAGGCATTTTCGCATTAGGCGCCTTGATAGTTAACTGACCGCCCATACGATCCGCGTTAAAATCAACAACGGCTTCATCTAAGAACGCTAGGCTGTTTTTATCGAGAAATACGTTAATTTTTTCAAGTTCGAGCTTAACGTCGGTCGGCTCTTCTTCTCCCGGGCGGCAATACGCTAAGCACGTTTCTGCGTAAGGCGTACCGGGCTGAGTGATGAAAATACGTACTGCAATACCCTCAACGTTCTGCTTTTCCAGCAGTTCAGCAAGATATTCCTGAGCACTGTCAGTAATATCAATACCTTGAGTATCAGTTTCGGTAGTCGTGGTCATAAGGGATGCTATCCTCCCGTGGTAGTGGCGCAGCCACTTCACATGTCATTTATCACTATTTCATTGACGGCTATGGTAAGCAAAACTGCTCGTCGGCACAATCCCGACTATTTTAGTAGGCTATTGCCTATGTACATGAACGCACTTCATTAAGATACTGCAATAACTTCACGCCCTTACTTGCTGCCCTATGGTGTGCCCTTTGTTATGATAGTCGCCGCTCACACTATGACGACGACTATAAAAATATCCTTTTCGACTGAGACGCTGGAGATTCCCCCCTGCCATGGCTGCTAGTGATTTGACTGCCACCCTTACCCAACGCCTTGCCCAACGCATCCTGATTCTGGATGGCGGCATGGGTACCATGTTGCAGAACGCCGAACTCAGCGAGGACGATTTTCGTAGTGACCGCTTTCGTGACTGGCCGTCGGACCTTAAGGGTAATAATGACTTATTAGCACTTACCTGTCCGGACTTGGTAGCACGTATTCACCGCGACTATCTGGAAGCTGGCGCGGATATTATCGAAACCAATACGTTTAACAGCACGCGTCTTTCCCAGTCAGACTATGGCATGGAAGATTTGGTGCCTGAGCTGAATCGCGAGTCGGCACGTTTGGCACGTAATGTCTGTGATGCTGTGGCTGCTGAAACCAATATCCCGCGGTATGTCGCTGGGGTACTTGGGCCAACCTCTCGCACCGCGTCTCTGTCGCCGGATGTCAACGACCCTTCTAAGCGCAATGTTACCTTTGACGAGCTTCGCGAGAACTACTACGAAGCTGCTAGTGCGTTAATCGAAGGCGGTGCCGATCTTATTATGATCGAGACTATCTTCGACACGCTGAATGCCAAAGCCGCTATCTATGCGCTTGAAGAACTGTTTGACGATTTAGGCACACGGTTACCGGTGATGATTTCCGGTACGATCACCGATGCGTCAGGCCGCACGCTTTCTGGCCAAACCACCGAGGCTTTCTGGAACTCTGTTCGCCACGCTCAGCCGCTCTCAGTTGGTTTGAACTGTGCCCTAGGTGCGGAAGAGCTGCGCCCGTACATCGAAGAACTTTCCACTAAAGCCGATACCTTTGTCTCTGCGCACCCTAATGCGGGTCTGCCCAATGAGTTTGGTGAGTATGACCAAACCCCAGAGGAAATGGCAGCTATTGTCAGTGAATTCGCGGAAAGTGGACTGGTCAATATTATTGGTGGCTGCTGTGGCTCAACCCCCGAGCATATTCAAGCCATCGCTGAGGCTGTCAGCTCAATGGCGCCCCGCAAAGTGGCCAAGCGCAGTCATGCGTGTCGTTTGTCTGGCTTAGAACCCTTCAATATTGAAGCCGACGCTCTGTTCGTCAACGTAGGTGAACGAACTAACGTGACAGGCTCGGCGCGCTTTAAGCGGTTAATCGTCGAAGAAGATTTCACTACCGCACTGGAAGTCGCGCTGGAACAGGTCGAAAATGGCGCACAAATTATCGACATCAACATGGATGAAGGCATGTTGGAGTCTCAGGAAGCGATGGTTCGCTTCCTGAATTTAATCGCAGGCGAACCTGATATCGCTCGCGTCCCGATCATGATTGACTCCTCTAAGTGGGAGATCATTGAAGCAGGCCTAAAGTGCGTTCAAGGCAAAGCGGTTGTGAACTCAATCTCGCTGAAAGAAGGCGAAGCCGCGTTCCGTGAACAAGCCACCAAATGTCGCCGCTTTGGCGCCGCTATCGTGGTCATGGCGTTTGATGAAGAAGGCCAGGCGGATACCTTCGCCCGCAAAACTGAAATATGTGAGCGCGCCTATCGCTTGCTGGTCGATGACATCGGCTTCCCTGCCGAAGATATTATTTTTGACCCTAATATCTTTGCCATCGCTACCGGCATAGACGAGCACAATAACTACGCCGTCGATTTCATTGAGGCCACCCAGTGGATTCGTGAACACCTGCCCCACGCGATGATTTCCGGCGGCGTGTCGAACGTCTCGTTTTCATTTCGGGGCAATAATCCGGTACGTGAAGCTATTCACTCGGTTTTCCTCTACCACGCCATTCGCGCGGGCCTCAGTATGGGTATCGTCAATGCGGGCCAATTGGCGGTTTATGATGACCTACCCGCCGAGCTGCGTGATGCCGTAGAAGACGTCGTGCTTAACCGTCGTAGCGATGGCACCGAGCGACTGCTTGACCTTGCCGACAAGTACAAGGGCGATGGTAGCGGCGCTACCAAAAAAGAAGATCTGGAGTGGCGCAGCTGGCCGGTTAATAAGCGTATCGAGCACGCATTGGTTAAAGGTATAACTGCGTATATAGAAGATGACACCGAACAGGCACGCGCCGAGGCCGCTAGGCCCATCGAGGTCATTGAAGGCCCGTTAATGGATGGCATGAACGTGGTCGGCGACCTGTTTGGCGCGGGAAAAATGTTCCTTCCCCAGGTGGTTAAGTCGGCTCGCGTCATGAAGCAGGCAGTTGCCTACCTGATACCCTATATCGAAGCGGAAAAAAGCGAAGAGACCAAGGCCAAAGGCAAGATCGTAATGGCCACGGTCAAAGGCGATGTTCACGACATCGGTAAAAACATTGTTGGCGTAGTGCTGCAGTGTAATAACTATGAAGTCATCGACCTTGGCGTGATGGTACCCACTGAAAAAATTCTCCAGGCCGCTCAAGACCATAATGCTGACATCATTGGACTTTCTGGACTGATTACCCCATCGCTTGATGAAATGGTGCATGTTGCTAAAGAAATGAAGCGCCGAGGTATGAACTTGCCGTTGTTGATTGGTGGTGCAACCACCTCCAAAGCTCATACAGCGGTAAAAATTGAGCCACAATACGATCACCCAGTGATTTATGTGACCGATGCCTCTCGGGCGGTTGGTGTTGCGGGGCGCTTACTAGCACCGAACCTCAAACAAGCCTATGTTACCGAGATTCGTGAAGAGTACGAAAAAGTACGCGAGCGTAATGCCAAACGCCGCCCTAAAGCGGCAGACCTGGATTACACCCAAGCCCGCAAACGGCGCTTCCGTACGGATTGGAACAGCCTCACCCCGGTTAAGCCTCAGGTGCTGGGCCTCAAAACCTTCGACAACTACGATCTTGAAGAGCTGGTAGAGCGGATCGATTGGACACCGTTCTTTATGAGCTGGCAACTCGCTGGCAAGTACCCCAAAATTCTTGAAGATGAAGTGGTTGGGGACGCTGCACGCAATTTGTTTGCCGATGCCCAGGTGATGCTGCGTAAGCTGATCGACGAAAAACGCGTACAGGCGCGTGGCGTTATTGGTCTGTGGCCCGCTAACAGCGTTGATGACGATGTCATTGAAGTGTATGCCGATGAAAGCCGTACCGAGGTCGTTGAGCGCTTGCACCACATTCGCCAGCAAACTACCAAGGGGCGTGACGGTATTTGCTATAGCCTGGCGGATTTTATTGCGCCCAAAGAAAGCGGCAAAGCCGACTGGATTGGCGGCTTTGCGGTCACCACTGGCCATGGCGTTGACGAGCTCTCCAAAGCCTATGAAGCAGCCGGCGATGATTACAACGCTATCATGGTGCAAGCATTAACCGACCGTTTGGCAGAAGCGTTTGCCGAGCGCATGCACGAGCGTGTGCGTAAAGAGTTCTGGGGCTATGTACCGGAAGAAACACTGGATAATGACGCGCTAATTGCTGAGAAATATCAGGGTATCCGCCCTGCTCCTGGCTACCCAGCCTGTCCTGACCATACCGAAAAGGCCACGCTGTTCCGGCTGCTTGATGCGACAGAAAACACCGGCTTGGCGCTGACCGAAAACTTTGCCATGTGGCCTGCGGCAGCAGTGTCTGGCTGGTACTTCGCACACCCCCAGTCAAAATACTTCTCCACTGGCAAAATCACTCGGGATCAAGTGGAAGCAATTGCACAGCGTAAGCAGATGCCGTTAGTGGAAATGGAGCGCTGGCTATCTCCGGTGCTCTCTTACGACCCTAGCTAATGTCGCCTGTGGTACGCCGCCAAGGTAAGGTTATGCGCTTAGCCCTACCCATCATGCTGGGCATGCTCTCACAGAGCATGCTCAACCTGATTGACGCTGCGCTAGTTAGCCATTTAGGCCAAGAGGCACTAGCAGGCGTTGGTATCGGTGGTTATGCCATGTTTATGATGACAGCGCTTGTCTTTGGCCTCTCCTCCAGCGTCCAGTCGCAAACCTCTCAAGACCTAGGCGCAGAACACTTTCCACTAACACGCTCACTTCACTCGGGTTTAATCCTCGCGGTTATCGTTGGCATTCCACTATCGTGCCTCGCGTGGTGGCAGGCTCCCTGGTTAATACAGTTCATTGCTCCAGCAGATGACGTGACGGCCATTGCCGCGGAGTATTTCCGCTGGCGCGTGATGTCGTTAACGGCTATCGCTCTGACACTTTGCTTTCGAGGTTACTGGAACGGACGGCAACATACGCACCTTTACCTGCGCATTATCGTGATTGTGCATGTGTTTAACGTGATCGCCAGCGCGGGACTAATTTACGGCATTGGCGGCCTTCCGGCACTGGGTGTCAGTGGCGCGGGTATTGGCACGACACTGTCTCTACTGCTGGGGCTAGTGATTTGGGCAGGTGTCACCTACAAAGCCCATGCACTTGCCCGACAGAAGCAGACGTTTCGCTCACTACAAACGACGCTATTTCTTGCCTTTCCCCACTCAATGCAACAAGTGTGGTTTGCCGCCGGTTATGTGGTGCTGTTTTGGCTATTAGGTAAGATGGGCACAGAGAGTGTCGCTGTCGGTCATGTGTTAGTGAATTTGTCATTACTGCTTATTTTACCTGGGGTCGGGGTTGGCGTTGCGGTGATGAGCCTGGTGGGTGAAGCATTAGGGCGAGATGATCAACAGGCAGCACACCGCTGGGGGATCGATGCGATAACCGTTGCAGGCGTGCTGCTAACAGTGTTAGCGCTACCTATGCTGCTGTTCCCTGCTGCTGTTCTAGCTATTTTCTTTGAAGATCCTTCACTCATTCAGCTGGGCACTCTACCGTTACAAATTACTGGCCTTATGATTGTGCTGGATGCTGCCGCCCTTGTCCTCGCCCAGGCATTGATGGGTGCTGGTGCCCAGCGAACTGTAATGCTGCTTACCTTGAGTATGCAGTGGTTAGTATTTCTACCGCTGGCCTGGTGGGTAGGCATTGAAATGGAGTATGGGCTACTCGGTGTGTGGCTAGTGCAGCTCTTTTACCGCATGCTCAATTCCAGCAGTTTCTTATGGGTTTGGCAGCGTCGACGCTGGCTAGCTCAAGCGCTATGACTTATAAACCTCAAATACCATTTAGCGATAAAAAGATAATTATATATTCTTTTGTAGAATATGACGCCCGCGTTAAGGTGACGGCACATTACCGTCCGTCTCGACGTGACCATTTCGCTTTTAGCAGGATCGTGCCACATGTACCGTTATGATATTCACGACCAAACGTTGGTTGACGAGCGCGTTGCTCAGTTTCGTGACCAAATGGACCGCTACCGTGCCGGGCGTTTGGGAGAAGAAGAATTCCGTCCGCTGCGACTCCAAAACGGCCTGTATATTCAGAAGCATGCGCCAATGCTGCGGATTGCCATTCCTTACGGCATGCTGGCGGGCGAGCAGCTTCGCGCGCTAGCGGATATTACCCGCCGCTATGACCGTGGCTATGGCCATTTCACGACTCGACAAAACTTGCAGCTGAACTGGCCAGCGTTAGAAGACGTGCCCGATATTTTGGCCGACTTGGCTAAAGTACAAATGCACGCGATTCAAACCAGCGGCAACTGTATCCGTAATACTACCAGTGACCAGTTTGCCGGTATCGCGGGGGATGAAGTGGAAGACCCACGCCCTTGGTGTGAGTTAATTCGCCAGTGGTCTACCTTGCACCCTGAGTTCGCCTATCTACCGCGCAAATTTAAAATTGCCGTCAGTGGTGCAGCACAGGATCGCGCGGCTATCCAAGTGCATGATATCGGCCTACGGCTTTGGCACAACGAAGACGGTGAAGTGCGCATTAAAGTACTGGCAGGTGGTGGTCTTGGCCGCACCCCGATGATTGGCGACGTGGTGCGTGAAGACCTCCCCTGGCAGCACCTGTTAACGTATCTGGAAGCGTGTGTTCGCGTTTATAACCAGTTTGGTCGCCGCGACAACAAGTTTAAAGCGCGTATTAAAATACTCGTCAAAGCGCTGGGCATTGAAGAGTTCCGTCGTCGCGTTGACGAAGAATGGGCGCATCTTAAAGATGGTCCGCAAACACTCAACCAAGCAGCGGTTGATGCGGCCAAGTTACACTTCCCCGAGCCGGAGCGTCGCCCAGTCACGGAAAGCGCCATCGCCGACTTCGAACAGCTGCGCAGCGAAAATCGCAGCCTAGCTCGTTTTGTGACAAATAACGTCACCGATCACAAAGTTCCGGGCTATAAAGCCGTAACTCTCTCGCTTAAGCGCCGCGAACACGCGCCTGGTGACGTCACTGCAGACCAGATGGAAGCAGTAGCTAACTTGGCAGACCGTTATAGCTTCGGTGAAGTACGCGTCACTCACGAGCAGAATCTGGTGCTGTCTGACGTTCCTGTCGATGAGTTGGAAGCGCTCTGGAAAGAGCTCGACGCACTGGGCATGGCCAACCCCACGGTGGGTACGCTGAACGACATTATCTGCTGCCCTGGCGGCGACTATTGTGGCTTGGCCAACGCGGTCTCCATCCCCATCGCCCAAGCACTACAGGAGCGGTTTGAGGACCTGGATTTCCTATACGACCTCGGCCCACTGGATCTCAACATCTCAGGTTGCATGAACGCTTGCGGGCACCACCATGTTGGTCACATCGGTATATTAGGCGTCGATAAAAAAGGCGAAGAGTATTACCAAATCTCGATTGGCGGTAACTCAACTGACGATGCGTCACTAGGTAAAATTCTTGGGCCCTCTTTCTACCGTGAAGACGTGCCGGACGTTGTCGATAAAGTACTTCAAGTCTATGTGGCCGAACGTCACGAAGACGAGCGATTCCTCGACACCTACCGCCGTATTGGCTTAAAACCCTTTAAGGAGCGTGTTTATGCCCAGCAATGACACTCAAACTGACGTGGTTGAGCTTACGCCGGTGCATGTCGACCACTTGATCGCTGATGGTGAGCTGGCAGCGGAAAATGCTTGGTGCGTGTCCTATGACACAGAAGCGCTTCCTGAACAGCGTCCCGCCTTTGTGCCGTTGGTACTGTGGCAAGCGAATCAAGACGATGCCGAACTAGCGCCGCTGCTCTCCAGCGATACCGAGTTGACCTCTGAACTTGGCCAGCAGCTAAGTAGCACCAGTGCCATTGCTATTGATTTCCCAGCCTTTACGGATGGACGTGGCTATACCCTGGCTCGCCTACTTCGCGAACGCTACGGCTATACGGGTGAAGTACGTGCAGTCGGTGATGTTTTGGTCGACCAGCTGGATTACATGCGCCGCTGTGGCTTTACCGCCATGGCCTTGCGTGATGATCAGCACCCCGACGATGCTCTTCGTGCGCTCAATGCATTCAGCGTTCGTTACCAAACGGATGTTGAACAGCGACAAGCATTGTTCGAACGCCGCCTAGCGGACAGCAAGCAGTAACCACCGCAAATACAATAGAAACAGTAATAAAAGCAGAAAGGGCAGCTTATTGGCTGCCCTTTTGCTTGATAACGCATGGCGTGTTACCCGCGACGTTTTTGCTGGCGTTCACGGTTGTTAGACTTGGCTCGATCACTTTTACGCAACATGACCCAGGTAGCGCCAAGGCCACCTTCGGAAGACTGCGCGGAGACATAAGCTTGTACTTCTTCAAACTGGCTAAGCCACTTAGCCAGGTAGGAGCGCAGGACATTCGCAGGGCTATCTATTTCGCGACCTCTCCCATGCACAATGAGCACAGAGCGAAGGTCATGGGCATAAGCGTCTTGAATAAACGGGAACAGCATTCTGCGGCACTCTGCCAAGGGCCGCCGTAACAGATGTAATTGCGCCTGCACACTGTAGCCACCGTGCTTCAGCTTATCGACCACGCCTTGTTGAATACCCTCACGGCGGTATTCCATCGGATCAAAGGGTGGCAACAGATCAACAAAATCATCGGATAAGAAATTACGCTCTTCCAACCGCTCCTCAGCACTTTCACGGCGAGCTAGCTGAGCCTCTGTTGGCCGCTGACGCTGGGTGCCTGTATCTGCGCGGTTATGCTTGGGTAGCGGCTTTACATCGCCAACCAACGCACTGAAATCCATCTCATCACGAAGTGATTGATTCATAACAGGCTCCTCCGATAGGGTCTAATGCCTAAGCGTAGAGTGCTTATCCTAGCAAACCCATCGACATTGCTTAAGACTTGTTTTCATTAACCTCTAACGCCACGCTGATACAGACATCATGAAAGGAGTGGGCATGGTTTGGTTAAAACGTTTTATCGCGTGTAGCACAGTACTAATGATCGCTGTGGCTGGCTGGCTCTGGCTGACGATGCTGAGCCCATGGTTTTACGAACGCCCCTCCCACTTGCCGAGCATTGAAGAGCGTACCCACGGTGTCTTCGTGTACGGCACGCTACGCTACTCCCCCGTACGCTGGGTAGTCATGGGCAGCTCAGGCAACCCGCAAGCAGCACGGCTCGAGGGGTTTACAAAAGAAGGCCTGGATCTGGCTCCCGATCCCAATAGCCATGTAGAAGGCTTGCGGTTAGAAGTGACCGCTGATCAGTTATTGCGGTTGGACCGCTATGAGCGCCTAGGCGTTCGCTATGAGCGGGTCAAGCAAACACTGACTGACGGTTCAACGGCATGGGTTTACCTGCGTCTGCCAACGCTGGGGCAATTGCTCAACACCTCTCCTGCCCAACAAGTAGCTCTGGTAACATACACAGGCAACATGTAGTGCCTTCTTTTAGTCCTTACCTCTAGGATATCTCATGAGTGATTCCACGCCGTTTGTTCTGATTCTCTATTATTCGCGCTCCGGAGCCACGGCGGATATGGCACGCCACATAGCGGCAGGTGTCGAGAGCGTACCCGGCATAGAAGCACGCCTACGCACCGTGCCCCCCGTTTCTACCACCTGTGAAGCTGTTGACCCAGAGATTCCGGAAGAAGGCGCGGTATATGTAGATCTAGATGATTTACGCCACTGTAGCGCGTTGGCATTGGGCAGTCCTACGCGTTTTGGCAATATGGCCGCGCCACTTAAATATTTTTTAGATACCACCAGCAGCTTATGGATGAATGGCGCGTTAATTGATAAGCCTGCCTGTGCCTTTACGTCCACTTCAAGCCTTCACGGTGGGCAAGAGAGCACATTGTTAACCATGCTGATTCCACTACTGCACCACGGTATGGTTTACGCAGGGATTCCCTATAATGAAACCGCTCTGCTCGCTACCCAGGCTGGCGGCACTCCCTATGGGGCTAGCCATGTCGCTGGCGCACGTAGCGACCGCCCGGTTAATGAACACGAGCGAGAACTGTGTCTTGCTCAAGGAAAACGGTTGGCTAGGCTGGCGCGAGCACTACATAAAATGCGCCAGGAGGAAATGGTATGAGGCAGTGGTTAGATGGTCTTGAGACTCGACATGGACTGGATAAGCTCACACAGCAAGCCAGGCAATTGGTGCTCGTAAGCTTTGTTATTTTGCTGCTATTGGTTATCTACCGCGGCTTTTTTATTCAGGGTGAGACCTTTAACTGGCGTCCAGTGGTCGCGTTTGTACTGCCGCTCTTGCTCTTCCTGCCATCCATCATTGGCCAACGAGCCAGAGGCCATGCTTGGTTAGCATTTGTCAGCTTGCTCTACTTTACCCAAGGCGTCATGCTTGCCACCTTGCCCGGCCAAGGCATGCGCGGTGTGTTGGAGGCTGTTATATCGCTGGCGCTATTCACTGGCTGCATGGCGTACGCACGTTTTCGCAGTCGTCAACAGCGCCAAGGGTAAGCTAGCTCCCTGTTCTAATAGTGATACTAATAGGGATAAAACCATAACCACCCACAAATGCCCGCCGCTATCAGTAAGGCACCTAACGCATAGCGCTTTCGCGAGCCATGATGGCTAGCGCTAATGTCTACCGGCAAGCTCGAAAAGCGTTTAGTGCCAGTCAACATGGCTGGCACTATGCCCTCTCCTAGCAGTGTATGAACAACGACGCCCAGCATATGTAGCGCAATAAGTATCAGCAACAGATCACTGTTCAACGCATGAAGACTCGCTATTTCACGGCTGAACTCTCTTCCAAACAGGCCATATAGTGGTCCTTGAAAGAATATATCATCACTCATAAATAGCCCGCTGATTGCTTGAAAGCCGAGCGATGCTAACAGCAGTACCACCATCCAACCGCCTAGCGGGTTATGGCTTGCATAGTGTGGAGCACGACGCTGCAGCAGCGCTTTTGCATAAGCAGCAGTAACTTTGGGATCATACAGGAACGTACTAAAGCGAGCGTAGGATGCGCCTACGACTCCCCATATGGTCCGAAATACAAGAAGACCTATGATGATGTAGCCTGCTTGCGCATGGACATCAACAGGAAATAAAAACGGTGCACCGCTCGTTTTGGTGGTGTAAAACGATACCGCCACCGCCACAAGCAGGAACCAGTGAAATACGCGTACAAATACATCCCAAACAGCTAGCTGATGTTGACTACTCTGCATTACGGTGCCCTTTATCATCCATTCATGCATTTTCTCATTTCTTCAATGTTTCTGACAGAACGCAATACAGAACGTGCTCCACGCGTTATACAATTAAGTAACTTTATTACCTATAGCGCCATAAGCGTCTCGCTTGGGCTTGTAGAAAGCGCTTTTGGATGGCGCTTAAGGACAGGACTTGAGCTTTGCTAGCAGACCAGCGAACATGATCAAAATTTAAAGGGAGCAGTATTCAATGACACGCAACATAGCCGATATTAGGCGCGATTATGAAGGTGGACGTCTTGACGAATCCCAAACACCGGATGACCCATTCGTGCTATTTGATGAGTGGTTTAGCCTAGCCCTTGAGAAAGAGGGGGAAGATGGCAACGCAATGACGCTATCTACTGTGGATAGCCAAGGCCGCCCTCATGGCCGCATTGTACTACTGAAAGGGTTTGACGAGCGCGGCATGGTGTTCTTCACCAATTATCACAGCCACAAAGGTAGCGAGCTGAGTAACGTACCTTTTGCTGCTATTACCTTTTGGTGGCCTACTTTAGGGCGTCAGGTACGTATTGAAGGGCCTGTCGAACAGGTAACGCATGCAGAGTCTGACGAATACTTCTCAAGTCGCCCCCGTGGCAGCCAGCTAGGTGCATGGATTGCCACACAGAGTGTAGTAATACCAGATCGCAACTGGATAGAGGAACGTCAAAAGCGCTTTGAGCAAGCGTATGAAGGGCAGGAAATCAAACGCCCACTGCACTGGGGAGGATATCGAATCACCCCAGAGATGATAGAGTTCTGGCAAGGTCAACCTAGTCGCCTACATGACCGCCTTCGTTTTGAGCGTCGTGAAGGTGGAGAATGGAGCCGATTCCGCCTCGCACCGTAGTTCCATTACTGTAGCGCTGAACCCAAGTGGGGCCTGTATCGTTTAGATACAGGCCTGTTTTTGTGGCGGCTATTGGCCCTACTAATCCGGCTGGCTCTCAAGGCGGTGACGCTGCCATTCACTTTCGGGCTCGTTCAGACGCAATACGGCATCAACCACCTGCTCTTCCATGTTGTAACGACACCTAAAACCTAAATGCTTCATCAAGGCGCGCATGGGATGGTTATCCACCATGATCTTGCCGATCATTTCAAGAGTGCCAATGTTGGTGCAGTAATCGATCATCTTTTTCATCAACAAACTGCCAATGCCTAACCCCTGAAGATCATCGCGAATAATCACAGAGAACTCTGTCCGGATATTGTCAGGATCGTTCCATACTCGTACGACACCCAGCATCTCTTTACTACCATCATCATGCTGATGCTCGGCGATAAAGGCCATTTGTCGATCGTAATTAATATGCGAAAGAATCGATAAATCCCGCTGGGTGAGGCTAGATTTGTTGTGGAAGTATCGAAAACGAATACTCTCCTCTGATAGCTGGCGGTGAAAGGTTGTGATGAGTGGTGCATCTTCGGCCCTGATGGGGCGAACCTCTACCCGCCAGCCATTCTTGAGTGTTACCCATTCACGCAACTCTTCGGGATAAGGCATGATGGCAAAACGCGCTGGTGTGCCTAAGTCCATCGCAAAATCCACCGCTAACATCCCATCGCGATTTAACAACAACGGGTTAAGCTCCAGCCCTCTCAAGTCACCCAGGTCAGACGCCATTTGAGACAACTTGACCAGAAGCTGGCAAAGCCGCTGAATATCCCGCTCGGGATCAGCTGAGTGCTCACGTATCAATGAGGCCGCATGGGTTCTACCCACCACATCTGCCGCCAGACTCATATTGAGTGGTGGCAAGGCGATCTGACGATCCGCCAGTACGTTCACTTTGTAGCCGCCTATCCCAAAAACGATGAGCGGGCCGAACACAGGATCACGCGTGATACCTGCGCAAATCTGCATTGAATGCTTGCCTCGCTGCATGGGCTGCAGGCAGTACTCACGGATCGCATACTCAGGAAACTTCTCACGTACCTTATCACCTAGCTGCCGAATGCCTTCGGCAATTTGTTCTGGGGTTTCTAGATCCTGAAGCAGCCCAGCGGAAATTTTATGAGGGTGCTTGCGGTACCGGTAAGGCCGGCAGTTGCCTTCGTGGATGACTTTCAGCGCTTTAGGACCTGGAAAGTGGTCCGCCATCGCTAACGCCTCTTCAGGGCTCGCTAGATAGATACTGGGGGCGGCAGGAATGCCATAGGCTTCCAGCACTTGAGCTGTTTCAGAATGGGTCAGCGTTTGCCTACCCTGGCTCTTGGCATTTTTAATCAGCGCGCGGCATTCAGCGCGTATCTCAGGGCTTGTAGAAAACGGCAGACTAGGCGGTATTTCGTGCAACAGTGCTTGCACACGCTGATAGTCCACCATATGCATAAACGCTTTCACCGCCTTCTCAGGAGATGTATAAGTGGGAATACCCGCCAGGTTACAAACGTGCCTAGCACTCAAGGCTTCTTTCAATCCCATCCAGCTAGTGAGCAAATTACGCTTGAAGGTTTTTCGGTGATCAATCAGCGCCTGGGCGGTAGCCAGCGAAGGGGCTAAGCGAGTCGGTGCGTGAACGACAAGGACGGCATCGACATTCGGATCAGCAGTGACAATTTTCAACGCCTCAACAAAACGCTCTGGCGTTGCGTTGCCTCCCAAATCCACTGGATTTTCACCTGGCTTGCTCATGTCCACCTGGCTTTTATGCAACACACGTTGCGTCTCTTCAGTAAACTCCGCCAGTTTACCGCCAGCGCTAATCAGTTTGTCGATCGCTAGCATGGCAGGCCCTAAGCCATTGGAGACAATCGCCAATCGATCACCGCGAAGAGGCTTCATTCGCGATAAGGTTTCAAGAGCATCCAGCAGTTCATCATAATCATTAACGCGAACGACACCAGCACGGGCAAAGGCTGCGTCAAACACCACGTCACGATTAGCAATACCTGGGGTGGGTGCCATACCCGAAATATCTGACTGCGGCGTACGCCCACTCTTAATGGCGACGACAAGACGGTTACGCGACGCATCGCGCACGGAGGTCATAAAATGCTGAGCATCCATCACACGCTCAAGGTGCAGCAGAATAGCTTGCGCTGGCGAAAACTGATTCACATAGTCAA
The DNA here is from genome assembly GCF_013415115.1 of Vreelandella zhaodongensis. Classification (GTDB taxonomy): domain Bacteria; phylum Pseudomonadota; class Gammaproteobacteria; order Pseudomonadales; family Halomonadaceae; genus Vreelandella; species Vreelandella zhaodongensis. The sequence goes on from NZ_JACCDD010000001.1 coordinate 683,878, forward strand.
TCAAATCTGGCAGCAGCACATCGACACTGTCACCCACTGTAATCAAGTGTGAAAAGCCAACATCTCGACCAGCGGCCCAATCAATCATGGCATTTGCCAACATGCCCGACTGGCCCAGATAGGCCACCTTACCCGCTTGTACTGGCTGACTGGCATAGGAAGCATTCAATTTCTTGCCTGGTACAATCAGCCCCATGCACTCTGGCCCTAACACTCTAATGCCCGACTCTCTGGCTGACTGCAGCATTCGCTGCCTAATAGAGCCCTTATTGCCAGTTTCACGATCAAGATAAGCACCACCGGAAAGCACCAGAGCAGCCTTAACGCCAAATTGGCCAAGTTTTCTAATAAGGCTAGGTACACCATCGATAGGAGAGCAAATAACCGCTAGATCAGGTACTTCTGGTAAATCATTAACGCTGCGAACACAGTCAACGCCAAATACCGTGTCATAACCTCTTAAGTTAACCGCCCATAGCTTTCCTCTAAAGCCACCCTCTTGAAGGTTATTAAGCACCAAACCACCGAGCGACGCTGGTTTTTCAGAGGCACCGAACACCGCCAATGTGCGCGGTTCGAAAAAATGATGCAAAAAGCGTGTGCTCACGTATGCGTCTCCTCTGAAATTCATCACCGCGGTGTACGACTTATTGACACTGTCCCGCAAGCGTCCGAGACGATTAAGGTAGCCTTATTATCATCGGAGCGCTTGCATGATCACTGCCTACCTTACCCACCCAGACTGCGCATTGCACCATATGGGGCCTGAACACCCTGAAAACCCACAGCGGCTTGAGGCTATTCGTGCGCGCCTATCCCTTGCTGGCCTCCTTCAACAAACCATGCAGGCTGATGCTAAAGAGGCCTGTGATGAGGCGCTCGCTAGAGTACACCCAATAAGACATATTAATGCATTGCAGAAGTGTGTGCCTAAGGAAGGCATCGTAACGCTTGATAGCGATACCATGATGAATCCTGATAGCTTAAAAGCCGCGCGAGTTGCCGCCGGAGCCGTGATCCGCGGGGTCGATCAAGTCTTCAAACGACAGGCTGACAACGTTTTTTGTGCAGTGCGACCGCCTGGGCACCATGCCGAAGCAGCCGACGCGATGGGATTTTGCTTTTATAACAATATTGCCGTGGGCGCCGCTCATGCTAAAGCGAAGTATGGTGCTAAGCGCATTGCGATACTCGACTTCGATGTTCACCAGTGCAACGGCACTATCGATATCTTCAAGAACGATCCTGAGGTGCTAATTTGCACCAGTTTCCAGTATCCATTTTACCCGTGGCGCTATTTACGCAGTGAATGGCAAAATGTGGTGAATACGCCGCTGGAAGTAGGTACTGACAGCACTGAATTTAGGCGCATTATCGAGCGACAGTGGCTCCCTGCTCTGCACGCCTTTAAACCTGATTTAGTCATGCTATCTGCCGGTTTTGATGCCCACCGCGACGATCCCATGGGTGATGTTTGCCTGGAGGATGAAGATTTTTACTGGGTGACGCACTTAGCAATGGAGATTGCGGCTCTCTATGCAGAAAACCGCGTGGTTTCAGTACTCGAGGGGGGATATAACCCAAAAACACTCGCTAGCGGTGCAGAGGCTCACTTAAAAGCGTTGCTGGGCCTGCCCTTTACGGATGTTCCGTGACCGAGGTCAACATCCACTGCGAGCAGTGTCGCTAGCGGCTTTGATACTGCACGACTGTAGTGCTCGACGATTGTGATAACATGCGGTTTTATTGACGTTTACTCACGTGATTTTTATGACCGCTACTACTGAAGAGCATGCTGCGCTGCGCATTGCCTCGGGGCGCAAGCCCTTTGTTGAACCATTACGTTTGGGTGAACGCTTAAAACAGATTCGCCTGGCAAACCAGTGGACACTGGAAGACGTTAGCCAGCGCACGGGCTTGGCACGCTCAACGCTTTCCAAGATCGAAAACGACCAAGTGTCGCCTACCTTTAGCGTCGTTCAAAAACTGATTACCGGACTGAACATCGACCTGCCTCAACTATTTACGCCGCCCAAGCGTGAGCGCTATACCATGGGGCGTAGAGACCTTACCCGCAAAGGCAAAGGCCAGCTGCACCCTACTCCCACGTATGAGCATGAGCTACTCGGGCATCAACTTGCCCAAAAGCGCATGATCCCGTTTAAAACCATTGTAAGAGCACGCAGTTTTGATGAGTATCAACAGTGGGTACGCCATGACGGTGAGGAGTTTCTGATGATCTTGCAGGGCGATATCATGCTCTATACGGAGTTTTATGCACCACTGGTGTTAGCCGAAGGCGATAGTATTTATTTCGATAGTGATATGGGCCACGCGTTGGTATCTACCAGCCCTGAAGATGCCGTCGTGCTTTCCGTTTGCACTCGGGGAGACCTCGTCTAGCTGCAGCTATAAACAGTTAGTAGGTTTGGGCAACCCTGCTATACGTGCAATGCGTTTAGGTGGGCTGCCTGGAAACAGCGACATTAAATATATCGAGCGCCCTTTTTCATCTCCCAGTGCTTGCTGGGTTGCTTTCACCAAAGGGCGCATAGCGGGTGCCATTTCATAGCGGGCATAAAAATCACGTACCACCTGAATAATTTCCCAGTGCTGATCTGTGAGGGTTAACCCTTCTTCTTCGGCAAGTAAACTAGCAACCTCAACATCCCACTGCTCCTGTTTAACCAGGTATCCTTCAGGGTCGAGTTTAATATTTTTCGGGAAATCAAGATAACGGTATAATGTTTGGTCATTCATATCAGTACCAAGAAATGATGCGTTCATTTTGTTCAGTTAACTCAACAAAACCATCCATCTCGACCAGGGGCAGGCCTTTTACATTTGCAAGTGAGTAGACGCCTCTAGAGACAGCATCCTCGGCCAATAAAAAAACAGCAGCTGAACTGACAGTCCAACCCTGCCAGTCAGGGTAAAGCACTGCTTGAACGGCATCTTCGATGAGCAATACCGTATCATCGGCACTCAGCGCTAAAAGAAGCTGTTTTGCCGCATCACTATGGGGCGGTTTGTTCAGAATATGTAGCATCTAGACCCCCCTATTAAAAATTGAGTACAGACGCGTAGCGCTGGAATAGGCTAGGCAGCTCTGACGTCGGTATGACGGTAACGCCTTCAACAAGTTGATCCGAGGTGATATTGAACGCTTGCAGCGTCTCTGCCGGCACCAACAGATTTTCAATATCGTACATTTCCAACATATCGATGGTAGGCAACGTGGCTTTTTGGCCCGGTGCGCCCACCGTTTGCTCTTTGAGGAGTGCTAACACCCCTTGCCCTAAAAACAACAGACTAACGGAGCCCCCAAAAGCAGCGGTGACTAAGGCAACGTCTAACCCTTCCCGTAACTGATTCGAACTGTAGGGTGCATGGCGAATAACAACGAGGCGTTCATTTTCTCTAGTCATTCGTGGCTCCTAGGCAAACGTCATAAAGCGATCACAGCGCTGCTGCAGTTCAAGCAACTGCCCCAAGCCTGTTAGCTCAAAAGGAGCTTCAATATTGAAATTTACCAAACCATGTCGCTTTGCTTCTAGCTCGCTCATCAAGCCACGGCGTAATGCGGCCGCAATACATACATCTAACGCAACATTGTGCTGTTGGTGTAGCTCAATCCATGCCTCGCGCATATTGAGCTCATCTTGTGGGGGGGTCATCAAGCTGGACGCATTATGAACGCCATCCTGATAGAAAAAAATGCCGGCAATACGATGTCCTTTACTTAGCACCGCACTTGCGAACCGCAGCGCAGAATGTGGAGCAGCACTACTGTAAGGTGCCCCCATGATCAATAAACCATACTCCATCACGTTATCTCGTACACTGTTGCCATAAAAAAACAGACCCTACCAAGTAGGGCCTGTTATGAAGTGTGCTACCGGTTTGATCAGTCGTTGCTCATAATACCTAGTATCGAGAGGAGGCTGATGAACAGGTTGTAGATAGACACATAGAGAGTAACGGTTGCGAGGATGTAATTAGTCTCTCCAGCCCGGTGAATAATTTCACTGGTTTGGTAGAGAATAGCTGCTGATGCAAACAGTACAAAGCCAGCGGAAACCATCAATGACAGCGCTGGGATGTTAAAGATCAGCCCGGCCACCATGGCCAAAATCAGCACAATGGCACCCGCCATTAGGAAGTTACCTAAAAAGCTGAAGTCTTTCTTGGTGGTTAATGCAACCGCAGAGAGGCCAATAAAGGTTAGGCCAGTCATTGCCAGGGCGTTCATGATCAAGGCACCACCATTAGGCAGTGTCAGGTACGCCGAAATAATCGGGCCAAGGGTGAAGCCCATAAACCCAGTGAAGGCGAATGTGGTCAACAAACCAGTGGCTGAGTTAGCGGTTTTATGTACCAAGAACATCAAGCCATAGGCACCAATGAAGAACACGAATATGTTCATCCGTTGGATGCCAAGTGCCATAGACGCACCAGCCATGACGGCAGAAAAAAGCAGCGTCATTGCTAGTAGCGCGTAGGTGTTACGCAATACTTTGTTGGCGCTTACGCTGCTGACCGCACTGTGATCCTGCGTTCTTACCGTGTTTGAATCGTTAAAAGCCATGAATCTATGCTCCCTAATGATAATACTAACAACGGACTAGGATGCCGTTACCAAGTTCCAGACGCAAGTATTTGTCTTCCACGCAAGCAGTAATTTTTCAGGTGTCGTCGTCTCTTGAGTTGATGATGCTTAACATTGTACATCCAATGAGACATCGAAAGGCGCTATAAAATTCCCACGTCCCTCACCAATTCACCACTACGTCAGGTCAGATTCAATCACTTTTATGCCATCCATTGGCGGTTTAACTATGAATGGGAGCCAGGTAGATCATCGCCCTCTTCTTCTTTGTTCGGCGCGAGCTGGGTTGAAGTAATCTGGCGAGCATCCTGAGCATTATAGAATCGAGCATCAATGGCACTCAGTACCGCCAACTGCGCAAATAGAACTGCAAAACAGATAACAAGGCCTTTTAACATGCTCGGACGTCCTTAGTAGGCTAACAACTTTTTCGTTGTAAACGAATAATAGTCCTCATCGGACAGAAAGCAACGGGCTACGAAAAAAATTTATCGGCTCTAGACTGGTACCTTAGTGGCGTTCAATGGGAAACTCTTCAGTATCTATATCACCTTGCTGAGAATCGTTGTAGCGAGCGCCAGCCACCTGTTCAGGCAACATCATACCGTTGAGCTGAGTCACCGTTGCATCGTCTAACACAATCGTTTCAGCCAGTAAGTTCTCTCGTAGATGCGCCACTGAGCAGGTGCCCGGAATGGGAACGATATGACGGCCCTGAGCTTTTAACCATGCCAGCGCCAGCTGAGCTGATGACATCCCTAAGCGGGCAGCATGAGCGTTAAAGTCTGCCAGCAAGGACAGATTATGAGGTAGATTTTCTTTGCTAAACCGTGGCATTCCAGCACGCATATCGCCAGATGCCCATAGCGTATTTTCTTGCACTGAACCGGTCAAAAAACCACGCCCTAGCGGGCTAAACGCCACCAAGGCTATATCAAGCTCAGCACACGCCTGCTTCAAGGCAATCTCCGGATTACGTGTCCAAAGTGAGTACTCTGACTGTACCGCCGCCACTGAGTATTCAGCGTTACCTTTACGAAGTGTCTCTGCCGATATCTCAGATAAACCAACCGCGCCAATTTTGCCTTCATCTACAAGCCGGCCAAGAGCCCCCACACTCTCTTGAATAGGAACGTTGCGATCTAGGCGGTGCAGATAGTAGATATCCAGATGATCCGTTTTCAGTCGTGCCAGGCTTTCCTCGCACTGGCGGCGCAGCGTGTTAGGGCGACCATTGATCACGCGTTTCCCCGTTTCTGCATCTAATGCCATTCCACACTTACTGGCGAGAAACAGTTGGCGTCTTTTTGTCTTTAAAGCGAGCCCCAACAGCCGCTCATTTGCTGTTCCACCATAGAGAGTCGCCGTATCAAAATGGCGGTATCCCATGTCGAAAGCTTCTTCCAGAACCCGAAGCGCCTCTGTTTCTGGCACATGCTGTCCATAGCCATTGGAAAGGTTCATGCATCCCAAACCAATACGAGGAGAAGAGACATCGTTTAATCGGTCGAAAAACGCGGACATAGCAACCTCTGAGTCATTGACGTTAATTATGATATTGGTGCTTCGGCGTTATCCAGAACTCTCGCTGGAAACCTGCGACTGCAGCCAGTCAGGCAACCGGTGTTCAAGGTAATAACGTGGCCGCCAAGGAGAACCCGCGATAAACCCTACGTGGCCACCCGAAGCATGAAGCTCCAAAGTGACATGACTTGGCAGGGTTTCAGCATTTGGAACGCTATGCGGAAAGATAAAGGGATCATCTTGCGCATGCACAATGAGCGTTGGAATACGAAGATGCTCGACAAAATAAGCACTACTGCAGCGACGGTAATAGTCATCGGCGCTTTCAAAACCATGCAGTGGCGCCGTAACGCGGCCATCGAAATCCCAAAACGTCTTCATACCTTCCAACGTTTCAAGCGCCGCTAGACGCGCCAGCTCCTCGCAACGCCCTTGGCGTACAAATGCACGCTGTTTACGTTCAACATAGCGGCGCAGATCACCCAGGAAACGTGTCTGGTAAATTTTGGAAAAACCTTTGCTGATTCGATCCGCGCAGTGGTCTAGCCGAAACGGTACCGATACAGCTACCGCCGCCCTCAGTGGTGTGTTACTGCCCTCTTCGCCCAAATACTTGAGCAGCACATTGCCGCCCAGTGAGTAGCCAACCGTAGTAAAGGTGGTGGTTGGGTAGCGTGACGTTAGTTGATTAACCACCATCTGCCAAGTCCTCACTCGCCCCAGAGTGGTACCCTCTGGCACGCTGGTTTGGCTCACCAGAGCAGCCACGCCAATTCACTGCCACACTGTGCCAGCCACGCGCCGCTAACGCCTGTTGTTGTCCCAGAATATACAGTGACGACGAACTGCCGGTTAAGCCATGAAGCAGTAGCACGCAGTATGCAAGCTTCCCCTCAGGGCCATACCAATCTACGTCGATAAAATCACCGTCTTGAAGCGTCATCCGCTCCCGTCGACGATGTAATCGGGGCGACCTGCGAAATAGCGGGCTGTAGAGCGTTTGCAAATGCCCGCCGGGCAACCAGCGTGAAGATCGAAATGAAGACGTGGATGAAAACATAAGAAGAAAAGTGCCAGCAAAAAAACAGCTGGTTAGCTTAGCAAACTTCGTTAGCAGATGAGCTTACAACTGAAAAAGCTCGCCTAGAGAAGGTGAGCCTTACTTGCATCGTTCACACTGGGTTATTCAAGGCACTTTCCGGTACGTAGATGAGCATACGGATTTCACCCATTTGCACATTCGTAATCGGATTCTGCGAATTGAGAAGATGCGACAATACGCCATGCGCCTCTGAATGACTTTCAACTTACGTCTTACAGCGGATTCAACTACTATTAATAATTAAAGAAATATAACCATAGCATTCAAGAATATAATTCCTGCAGAGAAAGCTGATTTTCAATATTTTCATGTCTCACGATCTAGGAGGTCGCCATGGAATTGGATCCCCTGTTGCTTTCAAGGCTACAGTTCGCGTTTGTCGTCTCATTTCATGCTATTTTTCCGGTGTTTACCATCGGGCTGGCTTCCTATATCGCGCTGCTGCATGGCCTGTTTTACAAAACGGAAAACCCCGCTTGGGATCGCTTGGCACTTTTCTGGACGAAAGTGTTTGCCGTTGTGTTTGGCATGGGCGTGGTCTCTGGCATTGTCATGTCGTTTCAGTTCGGTACCAACTGGAGCAATTTTGCCTACGCGACGTCCAACTTTTTAGGTCCTGTCCTCAGCTATGAAGTAGTAACGGCCTTTTTCTTGGAAGCTGCTTTTCTGGGCGTACTACTCTTCGGGCGTAACAAGGTGCCGGAGGGGGTTCACTTATTTGCAGCCATTATGGTTGCCGTGGGTACATTCATTTCCTCGTTCTGGATACTTTCCGCCAATAGCTGGATGCAGACGCCAGCGGGCTTTGAAGTCATCGACGGTCGTTTCCACATTACCTCTTGGATGGCAGCCCTTTTTAACCCCTCCTTCTGGTATCGCTTCGTACACATGGGAATGGCGTCGTTCCTTACCGGTGGTTTTGTTGTGGCTGGCGTCAGTGCCTGGTTCTTGCTACGCAACCGGGATGTTGAAGCCAACAAAAAAGCACTGTCTATGTGTTTGTGGTTATTGTTGGTCTTAGCACCAGCCCAAGCCGTTGTAGGCGACTTTCATGGTTTGAATACATTAGAGCATCAGCCAACTAAAGTAGCGGCGATGGAGGGTAACTGGGAAACACAGTCCAGTGTCCCACTGTTGCTATTTGCGTTACCCGACCAGGAAGCCCAGACCAACCGTTTTGAAATTGGTATCCCACACCTTGCTAGCCTGATCCTGACGCATAGTCTGGATGGCGAAGTCCCTGGTCTAAACGCGGTTCCCGCTGAAGAGCAGCCGCCTGTTATCGTGGTATTTTGGGCATTTCGCGTTATGGTCGGCATCGGGTTATTAATGATTGCTGTCTCGTTGGTTGGATTGCTGTTACGCCGTCACGAACGTATCTACCACAACACGCTATTTCTAAAAACATTAACTATCATGATTGGCGCTCCCTTCCTGGCCGTTCTGGCGGGCTGGATTGTCACCGAGTCTGGTCGCGCCCCTTGGCTGGTATATGGTGTCATGACCCATGCAGAAGGACTCACCCCCTCTCTCACCGGTGGCATGGCACTGTTTACCTTGATTGGCTATATCGCTGTTTACAGCGTGGTGTTTTTGACCGGTATTTATTATCTCAGCCGAGTGGTACGCAACGGTATGAAGGAATCGCCCGCAGAGGTAGAAGGTGAAGTTGGACGTCCGAAGCGGCCTTTTTCAGCGGCACAAACCCCCTTCGATGACGACCTGGAAGGAGCAAACTCATGAGCATTGATCTCTCGCTGGTCTGGGCCGTCATTATCGGCTTTGGCGTCATTATGTACGTTTTAATGGACGGCTTTGATCTAGGGCTGGGTATTTTGTTTCCCTTTGCACCCGATGAAGAGTCCCGAGATGTCATGATGAACTCTGTTGCCCCCGTGTGGGATGGCAACGAAACATGGCTGGTTCTCGGTGGCGCAGGCCTGCTCGGGGCTTTCCCACTCGTCTATTCCGTGTTTTTGCCGGCGCTTTACATTGGCGTGTTTCTAATGCTGGCTGGCTTGATTTTTCGTGGTATCTCATTTGAGTTTCGCTTTAAGTCAAAGAGAAACCGCCGCTGGTGGAATCGTGCGTTCTGTTGGGGCTCCGCTATTGCTGCCTTCGCGCAAGGTGCCGTGGTGGGTGCCTATATCCAGGGGTTCGCCGTCGAAGATTTTCGCTACGTAGGCGGTGCGTTTGATTGGCTAACGCCCTTCACGATAATCACGGGCCTCGGACTGATGGCTGGCTACGCACTGCTTGGCTCTACTTGGTTGATTTTGAAGTCAGAGGGCTATGTGCAGCAGTGGGCCTATCGCATAACACCAAAATTGCTCTTAGCTGTGCTGATGGTATTCGGCATTGTCAGCCTTTGGACGCCCATCATAAGCCCTGAAGTTTTGGAACGCTGGCTAAACAATATTCACATTATTGGTATCTTCCCGCTTCTCGCTTTGGCGTGCGCAGGCGTTCTTTACCGGTCGGTAAAACGTCAGAAAGATGGCTTACCGTTTGTCGCCACGCTGGGCCTATTTATCTTCACCTATCTAGGTCTCATCGCCAGCAAATGGCCTGTTATCGTACCACCCAACTATACAATCTGGGATGCCGCTTCTGCACCTGAGTCGCAGCTGTTCCTGCTCATTGGTGTGCTGTTTATCATTCCTATTGTATTGGCATATACCGCCTGGACCTACTGGGTATTTCGCGGCAAAGTAAAGGTTGGCGAAGGCTATCATTAACGCTGCCAACGCCCACTATTAACGAAAAGAGTGCCTCTAGGGCACTCTTTTTTATTCAGTATCTTTAAGTGTCTTTACAGATACATCAAACGCCTCGGCAGTCCAGGCTGACAGTGACGATGGGTCGGTGACACCTTTTGCATGGCCAACAATGTTGCCAAATGAACGGCGCTTGGTTTTCAGCATCTCCAGGCCCCAGGGGATTTTTGTTGCCATATTGGCAATCGACTTCGCGGTCAGTTTGGGGGGCGCAGACAAACCGTTTTTCAAATCTTTATGGCGTTGCCCCAACACCTGTAAATCAACGGTGACAACGATAGCAGAGCATTTAGCCGCTTTGGCACGCTCAAACAGGCGCCGCATAAAATCATCATCTTTCAAGGTATACACTTGAAACCAAAAGGGCTGGGTAGTGTGCTCCGCAACATCCTCAATCGAGCAAATCGACATCGTCGACAGTGTAAACGGCACGCCAAATTTTTCTGCTGCTCTTGCCGCCTTAATTTCACCATCTGCCGACTGCATGCCGGTGAGTCCAACAGGAGCCAAAGCAACCGGCATAGCTACCTGCTCACCAATCATCATGCTACGGATAGAGCGGCCTGACATATCGACCGCAACGCGCTGTTTTAGATGAATATGCTGGAAATCACTCGTGTTTTCGCGAAAGGTTTGCTCTGTCCAGCTGCCCGACTCAGCGTAGTCATAGAACATTTTTGGCGTACGACGCACGTAATGGCGACGCAGATCTTCAATGTTGGTATAAACCAGCATATTACATCCTCAACAGTTATAGTTCTCATTCAGAACTAGAGCGCCCCCGAACTATAGTGTTCTTCTGTATCGTGCAAGTAAACGTTATACCGTCACAGGGGCTGAAACAGGCTCAGCAGCCTCGCCTGTTACTGCTTTTAATGCCTGACTGACCTCACTGATACATTTTTCGTGGGTGTCATATACCGCACCATACTTTTTGAAAAGTGGGATTACGCCCATGATAAAAGCAGCAACCAGTACCAAGATCGCAACAGCATCTGAGCTAAGCATAAAAGGCAAAAATAAGGCCATGATCAAAAAGCTGATGAATACAGCGACAGCACCAAGCGCCAGCGCCCCGATGATGTACCAGCCACTTGGGTTATGACTGAGGCTGAATCTATCAGCAATTTCCCTAGCTGTCGCAAGAGAATAACCACGCTGGGTATTATGATTATGCACATAGGCCATCGCCATCTTTCGCTGGTCAGCTGCCACAACAATACTAAGCTGATTGCCTTCGCGCAGCTTGATCTCTTGATCATTGAGCATGATGGGCATTTCCACCCCATCTTCACGCTTTACCCAAACTTCCCGCGTGTGTGTGGTACTACTGCTAATATGAATAGGCCGTATCACCGGAGTAGAAGACTCAACGGGCACGTAAGACCCACCCCCACCGCCACGAACATGAAGCTCTGACTTCTCATCAATGGACAAGATTTCTCCACGAATGATTTTCATTTCAATGCTACGCTGACCCCTCGTAATGGTCGACATAAATCCATCCAAGCTAGTTTTAATAAAAAGTGCTGGGCATCACTACCAACTGGCACCACAAATTAATAATAGCTTGAATTGTAAATTAAAATTAACAATGAAAACACTCTGCACATTTGTATTATCGCGATTTTTAAACGAAAAAATCATTCAAACATACGTATGGATATAAGCATTTGGTCATGAGCAATATCGGGTCAGTAGAACGGGAGAACACCTGCGTGGCTATATCGCGCTACCTGAAGAATTAAACGATGTGAACGTAAAGTCTCTGGCGGATAACGTCTCTTACTGCTAGCCTGATAAGTAGATAAATAATCTTATATGTATGATATTTCTAAGCAATTTAGGGTCAGTAAAGATTTGTTTAAATGATTACACTGCTCATTACTATGTAGAGTTTGCACTCAAAAAAACTAGAATTAGTGCCTTAACCTGGGCAAATAAAAACTACTCCACATATGCAGGTATTTCAGATGAACTCCCTCGCCCAGCACCAGAACCCTTCAGCTAATATCATCCGTTCGCTGCTGAAGCATACAAACGAGCTGTCCGTTTACTCCAAGGACATGCCCTACGCCTTAACAGCCGAGGTTATAGAACTAGATCTGAGTAATGGGCATATGGTATTGGGAATCGAATACGCAGGATTGGATATCGAGCGTTATTTTTCCCATGGCAGCGTAAGCTTCGACCTAGAGGCACTGAAAGGCGCTCACACCATGGAGCGTGAAACCTATAGCCTGAGCAACGTCGCTGCCAAGCTGCAGAAGTCGGACAGCACACATTATCGTCTGAGGTGCCAGCTTCCAGAATCGGTGTTTGTCCAAGAAAATAGAGGCGCGGTTCGCATCCCCTTCATCCTGGGTATGCTAGCCCGCGTCAGCCTGGAAGTTTACTCAAATAATCTTAATGTGCCGGGTCGATTGCGTAATCTGTCAGTCGGCGGCTGCATGGTTGATATCGACCTGGCGGACAGCATAGCGATCAGTGTCAACCAGAAGATTCCTGGGGTGTCTCTCGAATTTCCCAATGGGGAGAGCTTTTTTGCCGAGGGCAAAATCTGTCATATGCGCCCTTTTGGTAACCATGGTTATGCTGCGGTGGGCGTTCAGTTCATCAACCTGTCGACGTCACAAACCGAAACCTTATTTCAGTTCGTTAATGAGTCCGAGAGAGAAGCGGCCTACCGGACGGGATCCAACGATAAGCTGACGTATCACTCTGCCCTTTTCATTCCGGGCCTCAAAGAGAAGAAAATTTTGCAGAGAGAAGCCCAAGAGCGTGAAAAGCGAGGACGCCAGCCACCAATGGAACGTGGTGTGATGGATGTCGCCCACCAGCTCCAGGTAGCGCTGATGTATATGAAAAATCGCGACGTGTTCCCTAGCGAGATTTTATACGATTGCGTTGATACGCTTCGCTATCTTGTCGAGCAGGATCGCAAAGCGTTTCTGTATGCTCTGGCGTTCCTCCGAGAAGAGCCGGACTGGGTCAGACATGCCGTTCAGGTCACAGGCCTGCTGGCTGACTTACTATTGTCCCGCGACCCGCACGACCCCCAGGTGCGTGAAGCGATGCTGGGTGCTTTGCTCCATACTGTTGGCAAGCCCCTGCTAGTATGCGAAGCATTGCCGTCACTCAAGGTAAATATGAATCCTGATCAGAAAAAAATTCTGAGTGGTCATGTAACAACGCTGCGCGAGAAGCTAAAGAAATTAGCCTGGGAACCAAGCCCTACCTGCCGCGATGTAATTGAAAATGCGAACGAACGCCTAGATGGCTCTGGCTACCCTGCTGGGAAACACGGTCAGCAGATATCGAAGCTAATTCGGCTGTTAGCGGTCATCAAAGTGGTCAACAAGCTCTTACATTCGCGTAATGGGGAACCAGCGCACCCACCCCTTGATGCCTACCGCATTGTCAGTAATGCAGACACCGCCTATGACAAAACAGTCTTAGTCGAGTATATCCAAGTGTACGGCCTTTACCCGATTGGCTGCTTGGCCAAATACTCGGGCAGCTTTCTGGCCTGGGTCATGGATGTGGACGCCAAAGGCATGCCGAACCAGGTTCACATTGTCAAGAACCTGCGCTTCCCAGAGACCAACATCAGTAGTGTTATCTCCCAAAGCGACATATCCCAGATTGGTAAGCTAGAGGGTATCGTTAACCCTTTGGATTACGGGGTGAAGGTACTCAAAATTTAGAGGGAGAGCTCGTTGGTCGTGCCCACGAAAGCTACTCGGTGAACGTCAGTATCTGTTCCAACAGATCACGCTTGCGCGGCAACAAGCTCACTTCTAACCCTAGCGGCCGGAATACGCGGTTCTTCACCTCTAAAGTGACATTATTTTTATCTCCTTCCAGATCCGACAAGGTTCGACGACTAATGCCAACCAAGGCGGCATAGCGGGTCTGGTTCAGACCCAGCACATCACGACGCAGCGCACGCAACAGCTCTCCATCGGTGATTTCCCCCGCATAGAAGCGTTTCAATAGCACCACCAATGCCTCTTCGCGATCATCAGAATAGCGTCGTTTCATAGCAACCCCCAGCGTTTGAGTCGGGTATTAACAGTGCGTAGGCCAACTGCAGGCATATCAAGAATTCGGCTAGGAACCCCACGGGCAGCCAGACGCTCATCGACCCCTTCTAGTCTCAATGACAGCGCACGCAGCTCCTCCATTACTCGCTGTGGTTCGACGATATCTGCCAGCGTGTCAGCAATCGCAGGCCAATCGTACTCCCCGCCCACTTCCAGAGGCGCCCCCCATTGCGTCGTTCGCGTCACGCCTTCGGGGTCAGCCTTCATTGGCGCAAAATCATATACAGGGGCAAGCGCAATACCTTCGGGGCGCTTTAACAACGCCGTATTACGGCCATGATTATCAGAATTACCGAAGGCGATATTCAGCAAGTCACGCTTAATCCACTCCAGAACAAACACGTCGCTCTCGAACACGGCGCCTTGTTCTTGCACGCGATACTGAGCTTCCAGCAAGTTAATCAGCTGGCGAATTGTGTCACCGTGATGCAGAAAGCTGCCTGGCGCGGCCCCGACCAAGGAGTAGACCGACTCCAGGCCATAGCGGACCCAGCTGCCGTCAAGGTACTGCATATCGAAACGAGGCAACCACAGCGACGGGTAACGTTCACCTTCTACCAAACGCATCCGCTCAGTATCAATCGTGGTGACACCCAACGACGCAAGTTCCTGATAGTAGTGATATTCAGCGCGCAAGATGTCGCAATCGTCAGCTGAGCGTTTACCGCGCGGAAATTTCACCAACATCGGCAGGTCAGGTCGGTGATTTTCATCCTGCCAGGTATCGATCCAGACGTGGTCGTCGTTCGTCAATCTGAGCAGTAATTTTGGCGCTTCACCACCAGCGCCAGTGGCACCACCACTGGCCGCCCCCATCTGCTGGGCATACTCTAGAAAGTCCACCTGACGCTCTACAACGCTTTGCACAGGAAAGCGCCGCTCCTCTAAGACTTTCTTTGCGGAGAGATCAGGCACCGACTCTTTGACACGCAAGTTGCCGACCGGCGCGATAGTGCCACGCGCCAGTAATTCCGCATCCTGATGCCCAACTGGCAAATCGTGAAGCCCTAGATAATCCACCCAGAAGCGGCGGCTAGCCCCCGCTGGCATAATGTCTTCCAAGAAGCCGAACCAGTGTGGCGACTCATGGGTCAGCATTAACTCGATCGGTAACTGCATACTGCAGGCGTGCAGGTCGTCTTGAAATAACCACTCAACGGCATAGTCAGTCGTATAGCGCAGCCGAGACGCCCCCCGCGTACCCTGTTCAGGGTGAGGCAACGACAATTCAGCCGCATCATGCCAAGCTTGATCAAAATGAACCTGTATCGTCAATTTCAAGAGGCACCTATATCGAAAGCTACTGATGTGCAGTAAAGCACTCAAAAAATCCTGAATGAGTGAATTATGAGCAGTTTATCGCACACAATGATACACATGAAGAACTAATGAGCATTATAGCTCACAATTTCTTTTCCCCCACGAGTGCCGAGGTGGAGCCTAACGTGAATATTACCCATTTAGAGCATGTCTTTGTCGCGCTGCTGATTCAAATAGTCCTGCTTCCTTTTGCGAACGCGAGAGTAACCGGAGCCATTGCAGTTGCGATCTTATTAGGTCGTGAGATTGCGCAGCATGAATACAGGCTAGGAATTCAACGGGGCTGGGAATGGGGGGAAACATTACCGGTAGGCATGTTTGAAGGTGTCTGGCGTGGCTGGACGCTTGATTCCGTGCTAGACGTTCTGCTCCCCGCCCTGGCATGCACAATCGTCGCCACTGCGATCAAGGTCATAAAAGCGAAACGGAGAAACTAATTCCGCAATAGGTCTTCACTGAGAACAGGCAACCAAGAGGTGGTTGAACATACTCAGACACAATCTGGACACAGTGAAAGACCGGTGCAGTTAATAGAAGGCTTGCTTGGCAGGAAACGTAGAGTCTAGAAACGAAAAAAGCCCCTGACGAATCAGGGGCTTTTCGAGATAATTGGCGGAGGGACAGGGATTCGAACCCTGGATAGGCTATTAACCTATGCCGGTTTTCAAGACCGGTGCATTCAACCGCTCTGCCATCCCTCCGGCTTATGGGTGCGTATAATAACAGCTTTTCCTTGGAAGTCAACGCCTTTCAAGTTGTTTAGTAAAGTCTTAAACCAACGCGAGTGATGTTACCCCCTTCCATATCACTCACTACCCAGTGTATGCCGTGCCAGTCAACATCGTCACCTACAACAGGGTGGCCACCAACACGAAGCGAGACAAATTCTGCGAGGGTCATGTCTTGCTCACCTGGGCTTAGAGTTAATCCGTAGGCTTGGGCGATATCCTGCATCTGTGCGGTACCATCCAGCGTAAAGGTACCGAAGAACGCGCGTTCTTGTTTAAGCTTCGCATCTCCATTGAACAGGCGGTTAAGCGCAACAAGATCTTCGGTGCGGCCAATCACACAAATCACATCACCCAATTTCAGTCGTGTGCTCCCTTTGGGGTGGAGCATGGTGTGGTTACGAAATAGTGCCGAGATCAGTGCCCCTGAAGGGAAACGCAACAGCCGAATGGGTACGTCTTCAAGGTCTTCGTTTTCAACCACATAGACAAACATCTCAAAATCGTTCTCGGGTAATATGCCAAGCGGCCCTCGCCGGTTGGGTGTCGTGCCGATGGGAACCTCAACTTTTAGCCACCGAGCCATCAAAGTTAACGAGCCACCTTGAATAAGCAGCGACATCAGCACCACCGCGAACGCAATATTGAAGTAGAGCGATGCATTCTCTACGCCACCAATAAAAGGGAAAATGGCCAATACAATAGGTACCGCGCCCCGCAAACCCACCCAGGCAATAAAGATGGTTTCGCGCCAGCGAAACTTAAAAAACGGCTTGATGGTAATGAGCACCGCCAGTGGCCGCGCCACAAAAATGAGCGCTAGTGCAACAAGGCTCGCAGGGAGTGCCACGTCCCATAGCTGGCTTGGAGTAACAAGTAAGCCCAACACCAGGAACAAGCCAATCTGACTCAGCCACGCTAACCCATCGTGTACCGGAAGGATAAAGTTAAGGTGACGCCCTGGCTGGTTACCAATCATCAGCCCGGCTAAGTAAATCGCCAGGAAGCCGCTGCCGCCTAATACGCTGGTTAGCCCAAACACGCTGAACCCAAGCGCCAGCGCCAACATGGCGTATAGCCCAGGCGCTAAGTCTAACCAGCGTAGCAACTTAGCACTTAGCCAACCGCCCCCAAGGCCAACAATGATACCGATGCCAAATTGGGAAACAAAAAACAGCAATGTTTCTGAGGTGCCGCCAATGTCACCCACCAGCAACTCAACCAACATCAGAGTGAGAAAAATAGCCATCGGGTCGTTGGTACCCGACTCAATTTCTAACGTGGCACCAACCCGCTCGTTAAGGTTGACCCCGCGGCCACTGAGCATTGAAAAGACGGCGGCGGCATCGGTAGAGCCGACAATAGCTCCTACCAACAAGCCCTGTACCAGGGTGAGGTCAAACACCCACATGGCAATAACGCCAACAATCGCACTGGTGATGAAGACACCGAAGGTGGCCAGTGAGAGCGCTGGCCTGAAGCCGACACGAAAGGTTTTAAGACGAGTACGCAGGCCACCATCGAGGAGAATCATGGCAAGCGCTAGATGACCAATGGTGAACGCCATCGTGTAGTCATCAAACTCTAACCCTAGCAGCCCTTCTTCCCCCGCCAGCATGCCAAGGGCTAAAAAAATCAGCAGTATTGGCAAGCCAACCATTGATGACAGGCGACTCGCCAGTATGCTGAGCGCCATCAGGGAACCGCCTACTAAAAAGAACGTGTAAATTGCGTCCATGTGTCTCCGTCCACCATCAATGCCGTTCTATTATTACATGCCCCCGCTTAATTTACTGAGCTTGTTGGGCGCATCATGACTAGGGGCTAGCCAGGTGCTTCTCCTCACAGCTAAACTCCGCCGTCATACCATCTGGAGTTAAGGTTATGTTGAACGCTTTTTTGCGTGCTCGTTCATTAGTATCGCTCACATTGTTTGTTTTTTTATTATTTTTAATTTCAGCTAGTTATGCAGACGATGACAGCGAAACAGTTAGCAACAATGAGCCGCTTGTGCTGGAAAGCGACGTCAAGCTCCCCACAGGCTTGTGGCCAACCGTTGAGCACGAATTACCAGAGGAAGCGCCCGAAGAGGCCCCTAGCATGGCGCTTACGCCTCCACCACCGCTAGATCCGCCGCCCTTAAAACAACTGTCTCTGATGCTCGATTGGTACATCAGCCCTCAACACGCCGCGTTGATTGTCGCGAAGCAGCGTGGCCTATTCGCAGCCCAAGGACTTGAGCTTGACGTATTAACCCCGGCTGATCCATCCATTGCGATTAAGTTACTCGCTGCAGGCGAAGTCGATCTCGCATTGACACGTCAGCCGCTACTGCACTTACACGCCCACGATGGCGCCTCAGTTACACGCATTGGCACTCTGGTTGAGACGCCTCTCAACGCAGTGATTGTGGCAGGCAATGCCCCACCAAATGACACGCCCCATCAGCTTGCCGATTTGCATTACGGCTTTTCCACTCGCGAAGGCAGAGATGTATTAATTGAACAGCTGCTCCCTAACTCCGTGCGCCAAATTGATGATTTCACCCCACCAGAGAGTGTTCATTTTGACGCGGCCAGCGCCTTGCGAGAAGGCCGGGTTGATGCAATTGCTGATGGTTTTTTTCACACCCTGCCTCAACAGCTAGCTGCCGATGGCGTTATCACTCATACCGTGCGTTACCACGATATCGACATGCCCCGCCATGATGGGCTGATTTTATTGGCCAACAGCGATGCAATGTCTCGGCGCGCGGCGACCTGGTCACGGGTATTAATTGCGCTAGAAGAAGCCAGCAACTGGATTATTGAAAACCCTGAAGCGGCGTGGTCGCTACTCATCAGCGCCCACCCAATCCTCGACAATAGCGTTAATGAGCGCGCCTGGGGTGACCTATTACGACGCATTGCGATTAGCCCAGCAGCACTGGATGCCCGACGTTACGCGGCATTTGAAAGCTATCTGCGAGAGTCGGGCATTACCGAAACAGTGCTGCCTGTCTCTCGTTTAGCCGTTAACCCTCATACACTGATTGATAAATCGCGGGAATAAATAATTTACAGGCATCGTATGACAGTTGAGTTAGCCCTATAAGTAAGCCCTAAAAAACGCCGGAGCATCATGAGCGACACGCCGTTAATTTTTATTGATGTCGAGACCACAGGCACCCGCGCAACACGTGACCGCATTACCGAAATTGCTGCATTAAAGGTAGTGAACGGTCACGTAACGGATCGTTGGATCAGTATGATTAATCCCGGCACCTGCGTGCCCTCCCACATCAGCCAGCTCACCGGCATTTATGATGACATGCTGATCGATGCCCCCGCTTTCGCCACCATTGCGCACGCGTTGCGCGAATGGCTGGGTGATGCCTGCCTTGTCGCCCACAACGCGCGCTTTGACGCCAGCTTTCTGCGTAATGAATTTAAGCGCATAGACATGACTTACCAACCGCGGCTTCTCTGCACCCTGCGCTTGTCACGGCGTTTGATGCCTGAGCTGCCCAAGCACAACCTGAGCGCCTTGTTAGCACACTTCAGCCTTCAACGTTTGCGCCAGCACCGTGCAGAAGATGATGCCGCGGCACTTTGGCAACTGTGGCAGGCTTGGCAGCGTCAATATGACGAGGCTACCTGGCAGGCAGCCCTTGCTGATGAACAGCGCCATAGAAGCCTACCTGCCCACTTAAGCAGCAAACAGCTAGCGGGGCTGCCCGCTTCACCCGGTGTTTATCTGTTTTATGGCCATAACCGCCTACCGCTTTATGTGGGCAAAAGCATCAATTTGCGCAGTCGTGTGCTGGGCCACTTTCAGCGCGACCACCAAGATGACAAAGAGATGCGCCTTGCCCAACAAATACAGCATATTGAGTGGGAAGAAACGGCTGGCGACCTAAGCGCCCAGCTTAGAGAAGCCCAGCTGGTCAAAGAGCTAATGCCGATTATGAACCGTCAACTACGCCGTCAAGGCCAGTTAAAAACCTGGTATTGGCCATCAGGTCAGCGCTATCCCACCTTGGTAAGCGGCAGTGTCATTAGCCAGCCGCAGCTGGGTAAGCTTTTTGGGCTGTTTCACAGCGCCAAACAGGCAAAAGACACATTGCGCAGCATTGCTGAAGCACACCAGCTTTGCCCCCAAGTACTCGGCCTGGAAAAAGGAACAGGACGCTGTTTTGCCAATCAGCTAGGCAAGTGCCGAGGCGTTTGTTGTGGGAAAGAGCCTATGGATGCTCATACTCAACGCGCCCAGCAGGCGCTGGCCACATTGCAAGTCAGTTCATGGCCCTGGCAGGGGCGGATCATTATCCGTGAGAAAAGCCGTAAAAACGGCCCGACCAGCCATCATGTGGTCGATCACTGGTGCTATTTAGGCTGCGCCACGACCAAACAGCGCGCCCTGGGATTGAAGGGAGATGCCCCCAAATTTGATGTGGATACCTATCGTATCCTCAACCGCTTTTTACGTGAGCCTGAGCGGCATAACCTCACGGTGTCGCCGCTCTAGCATTACCATCCACCCACTCAACCAGCGCCCACTACGACTGTGCGGCAATGAACGCATCAATGGCTTGCTGAAACGCCTCCGGTTGGTCAGCGTGAAGCCAGTGTCCGGCGTTTTTAAGCGTCACGATCCTGGCTTTGGGCAACACCTCGCGTAGCGCTGGCAGCATGTCATCGGCAACGTAGTTCGAGTCAGCCCCTTTAAGCACCAGCGTCGGCCCATCAAAAGCACGATCACCATCGGGCTTACCAATAATCGTCTCGTAACCACGTTGAATTTCATCCAACCCAACGCGCACCTCCATCTCACCTTGCTCATTGCGCACTAAATTAGTGGCCAAAAACAACCGCGTGGGGCGAAAGTCAA
This sequence comes from Vreelandella zhaodongensis, assembly GCF_013415115.1. Lineage (GTDB taxonomy): Bacteria > Pseudomonadota > Gammaproteobacteria > Pseudomonadales > Halomonadaceae > Vreelandella > Vreelandella zhaodongensis. The sequence continues at coordinate 704,913 of NZ_JACCDD010000001.1, forward strand.
CGTGCTCAGCCAATAAGGCATCTGCTTCACGACGGTTAGTGGGTTTACCCGCCCTTACCCGTTCAAGTGCTGCAAATACATCGTCATGACCATGCTGATAAGCAACCGGAGCGATATCCGCTACCATTAGCGACGCACAACGCTCAGGAGTCTGACACGCTAGCGTAATAGCCACTTTCCCCCCCATAGAGTGGCCTAAAATATGGGCCCGCTCGACCCCAAGCTTATCAAGTGCTACCAGCACGTCTTGGCTCATGGCGGTATAACTCATACCTTCCACATGCGGCGAGCGGCCATGGTTGCGGAGATCAACGGCTATGACACGCCGACGACGCTGCCATACCTTTAAGTGCGAGCGCCAGTTATCGGCACTACCTAGCAAGCCATGGATCACAACCAGGGGGAGCTGGTCGTCGCTGCACGTCTCGGCAGGTAAATCGATGACATGCAGATCAACACTGGTAGATTCAGTCATGCTGGCTCCTTAGCCGTTATACTCAGCCGTTATACGGTTCGAGGTGATGTGTCGGCTTGTCCTGTCCACACCACCAAACGACGCGTTAACCACGCTAGCAGAAGGCCGTATAGAGGTAGGAAGAACAGCAAGCTGATGCCTAACTTAATGACATAATCGACAGCGGCAATCTCTACCCAGTGCTCCGCCATAAAGGCATCTGGGCTGTTATAAAAGGCAGCCGAGAAGAAGGTGAAGGTGTCCGCTAAATTACCTAATACCGTAGAACAAACTGGAGCAACCCACCAAGCCCATTGGCGCAGTCGATCAAACACTTGCACATCTAGCAGCTGCCCCAACACGTAGGCAAGAAAACTGGCTAGGGCAATACGGGCGACAAATAAATTCCACTCACCTAATGCCTCTATACCCGCGAAGCTACCGCGCGGGAAAACCACCGACACGACATAGGAAACCACCAAGGCAGGAAACATAACGCGCAAAATAATCGTACGCGCAGGCCCCTTACCAAACAACCGAACGGTTAAATCAGTCGCCAGGAAGATAAATGGAAAGCTAAACGCCCCCCACGTTGTATGAAACCCAAATAAGGTAAACGGAAGCTGAACCAGGTAGTTACTGGCAGCAATTATACCAATATGAAACGCGACCATTACCAGAAGGCAACGGCGGTGCTGTGTGTCGGTGAGTGCAAACATGCAGGTTGGCCTTTTTTTGCAAGTCCGAGGGGTTAGGGAACCCTCATAAAAGCGCGGTTAACGCTACTGGGCCGCGCATTATACGCCTTCCGTATCGTAATTAAAGTCGCCCTCCTGCCTGGGCGACTTTATTCACCGCGAACGCCACAATGATTTAACTTAATCGTCTAGCGATTTAGCTTGGTCAGCCGCCCCAATAGAGCGCTCGCGCATCGCTGCATGCACATCTTCAAGACTAGTCGGGTCATCGATGGTTGAGGGAATACCGAAGGATTTACCGTCAGCAATATTACGTAGCAACTTACGCAATATTTTACCTGAGCGGGTTTTCGGCAACCGGTTCACCACCAACACCTGCTTAAAGCAAGCAATCGGCCCAATATGCTCGCGAACACGGTTAATTAACTCCTCCTCCAGCGTTACCTCGTCGCCATCGAAGCCATCTTTGGTGATTACCAACCCGATGGGCAGCTGACCTTTCAGCTCGTCGTGAATACCAATGACGGCACACTCTGCCACCGCTGGGTGTGCGCCGACGATTTCTTCCATTTCACCGGTAGAGAGGCGATGTCCGGCGACGTTGATCACGTCATCGGTTCTGCCCATGATGAATAAATAGCCATCTTCATCGAAATAGCCACCATCACCGGTGAGGTAATAGCCCGGGAAAGCGGCCATATAAGCGCTATGAAAACGCTGGGGATCACGCCAAATACCGGTTAGGCACCCCGGAGGTAGCGGCTGCTTTATCACCACACTGCCTTGCTGCATCGCGGGGGTTTCTTCGCCATCGCGATCTAAAATTTGCACGTTAAATCCAGGCACAGGAAATGTCGCAGAGCCCGCTTTTGTTTCAGCAGGTTCAATGCCAGGCAAGTTAGCCGCAATGGGCCAGCCAGTTTCTGTTTGCCACCAGTGATCAATCACCGGTACATCCAGCAGGTCATCAAGCCAATGAAACGTCGGTGGGTCTAAGCGTTCCCCCGCTACGTACAGATGCTTAAGGCTGCTAATGTCATAGTTCGACAGCAGCTTGGCATCTGGGTCTTCTTTTTTGATCGCCCGAAAGGCGGTCGGCGCAGTGAAAAAGCTTTTCACTTTGTACTCTTCAATCAGTCGCCAAAAGCTGCCTGCATCTGGCGTTCTCACTGGTTTACCTTCGTACACTATCGTTGTGCACCCTCTCAACAACGGTGCATACACGATATAGGAATGCCCTACCACCCACCCCACATCCGAAGCGGTTAACATCACATCGCCTGGATTCAACGCATAAATAGCATCCATTGAGTAAGCCAGTGCAACAGCATAGCCGCCGGTATCGCGCATAACCCCCTTGGGCTTACCCGTCGTTCCAGAGGTGTAGAGCACGTAAAGTGGATCTGTTCCTTTAACCGGAACGCAGTCAGCAAAGGGAGCACCTGCCACCAGCGACTGCCAGTCGTGATCTCCTTCTTTGAGTTCTGCGCGGTGCGCCTCACGCTGAAAAACAACGCAAGCATCCGGTTTGAAACTGCTTTGAGAAATGGCTTGATCTACAATCGGCTTGTAAGGCAACACTTTATCGACTTCGACACCGCAGGAAGCGGCAATGACTACTTTGGGTTCCGCATCCTCAATGCGCACAGCAAGCTCGTGGGGAGCAAATCCCCCAAAAACCACCGAATGAACGGCGCCTAGCCGGGCGCAGGCATACATGGCAATCAATGCCTCCGGCACCATCGGCATGTAAATGACCACTCGGTCACCTTTCGTCACGCCTAAACGTGCAAGACCGCCTGCAAAATGGGCAACGCGATCACGCAACTCTTGATAAGTGATGGTTTGCTTGGACTGGGTAACCGGCGAATCCCAGAAAATGGCAGGCTGCTCTCCGCGCCCCTGCTTCACATGATAGTCGATTGCCGCGTAACAGATATTTAGTTCGCCATCACTAAACCAACGTGCATGTTGTTGATCATCATACGAAAGAATCGTCGAAGGAGGCGTGTACCAAGGGATACGCGCGGCCTGCTCGGCCCAGAAGGTTTCGGGGTGTTCGACGGACTGCTGATAGATGTTCTGATATAGGCTCATGGTGAGCTTGCCTTTATGGTGTCAAAGAAATTTATAAATTGTTGACACTCTATAAAGTAATAGCGCTTTTCACCCTCATACTATGGGATAAATCTCGACTAAAGCGGTATGCAGCCCGCAACATTGTCGACAAAGCCAAGCCAAAAACTACCATTGATAGAGCGTTAAACCAGTATTTGGACAAAGCCCGCTAAATTAAAGATCATTCAATAAACTGATCCTCGCGACGCGACGATGCCTAAATAACCTATAACAACGCTGTCATAACAGTGAAGGCAAGGAGATCCCCATGTCTGCTTCTACTAGCGCCGCTGCCCGCCTGCTGGAACATAACTGCCACGCCATTGAGGCAGGTACAAACCTGCTGAAAGCGCTGGCAAACGAAAAACGCTTACAGATACTCTGTCTATTAGCTGAGAAAGAGCTTTCCGTAACCCAAATTAACCAGCAATTGGAACTTAGCCAGTCCGCTCTTTCTCAGCACCTTGCTATTCTGCGCCGTGATCAGCTAGTGGACACTCGACGCGAATCGCAAACTATCTACTATTCATTAAGCAGTGATAGCGCCAAAGCAATTATTGACACTCTGGCGAACCATTACACCACCTAACCGACTAACGACGCTGCCAGCCGGCCGCCTCAACTAAGCCAAGCCCTTTGATAACGGCTTGCTCGATACCCGCCGACACGGCCAAGCCTACTTTACGGCTAAGGGTTTTCGGCGGTTCAAGCTTAACGTGGTACACCTGTGCTGAAGCCATGCGCTCTACCAGATACGCTTCACTGGTGCCTACGCTGTCCGTCAGCTTCTTCTCTAGCGCTTCACTACCGTACCAAATTTCACCCGTCGCTAATTCATCAATGTCCATGTCAGGACGATGCTGCGAGACGTACTCTTTAAACAAACGGTGGGTGTTTTCCAGATCATCAATGAATTTTTCACGACCTTCTTCGGTATTTTCCCCCAGCACGGTTAGCGTGCGTTTGTATTTACCTGCCGTCAGTAGCTCAACATCGATATCGTTGCGCTTTAGCAAGCGATGAATATTGGGCACTTGAGCAACAACTCCAATAGAGCCAATGACGGCAAATGGCGCCGCCTTAATGTGGTTCGCCGTGCACGCCATCATATAGCCACCACTCGCCGCTACCTTGTCGATACACACGGTTGTGTTTAACCCGGCAGCTTGAAGGCGATCTAGCTGCGCTGCCGCTAAACCATAGGAATGAACCAGCCCACCTGCCGACTCTAGCCGCACGACAACTTCATCTTCAGCCGACGCCACGTCAATAATGGCAGAGACCTCCTGGGCAAACTGCTCGGTTTGCGAGGCTTTCAGGTCACCATGAAAATCCAACACCCACACCTTCTGCGCGTTCTGAAGCTCCCCCTTGCCTTGCTTAGCCGCTTTTTGTTTGGCCTTTTCCTCTTGGCGAAACGCTTTTACCAGCTTTTTCCGGGCTCCAGGTGACGTCGTATTAACCCGCAGCCTACGGTTTCTCAGGCGGCGCTCATCGTTTATCGATTCAATATGCAGTTTCAGACCATCGTCGCTGCTCTCTTTACTGCGCACCACTAGCAGTAAAACGCCTCCCACAATGACCATCACGAGAATTGTCTGAAGCAAAAACGTGCCCATCTCAGCAATCCATTCACCCATGTGTGCTCTCCTTACTGTGTTCCTGAATTCAGGTTTAAACGTTTAAGTTGCTTAGCTTTTTTGCTTTGCGGCCCGTATATGAAACGTGGATCACCAATGAAGCTTGATTAAAACAATTGTTTGAAATAGTCTCACCCATAGCAGTGAATTATTCACCTACCGCCTTTTTACACAAACCTGATCAACAACCTAACCGTACTTGGAAATTTATTATGTCATCGAACACGCTAGAAAAGTTGCAGTCTCGCTTTGACCCAGACGCCGCAGCAGGCATGAATGAAGTGTTTCAATTCCACTTTTCAGATGCGGGAAACCACTATTTAGACATTCAGGATGGAACCCTGAATGTCCATGAAGGTGAGCACGATGACCCTTCTGTTAGCTTGAGTATGAGCACTGATACGCTGAAAGGCATCATGAGTGGCGATGTCAACGGCATGACAGCTTTTATGACGGGTAAGCTAAAAGCAACGGGTAACGTCATGCTGGCCACCAAACTGACCAGCCTGTTCCCTAACAAATAGTATCGCTTGTTGCGCATTTTTAGGCTAACGCCAACGGGCAAGATGCGTTTCAATAAGCTCTCGTGAAATAGAGTATGGCGGCGGCAGCGAGGGTAGCTGCCGCGGCGAAAACCATGCGGCATCGCTAATTTCCACACCATCAATATGAATGCGGCGCGTCGTCGCTTCAGCAAAAAAACCAAACATTAGCGAATGTGGAAATGGCCACGCTTGGCTTTGATGGTAACGCAAATTTTTCACATGCACGCCCACTTCCTCGTATACCTCACGATGCACGGCTTCTTCTGCAGACTCACCAGGCTCAATAAAGCCCGCCAGGGTCGAGTATCGGCCAGGCGGAAAACGCGGGCTTCGAGCCAACAGCATCGCTTCACCACTGGTCACCAGCGTGATGATGCAGGGCGAAATACGCGGGTAATTACGATGCCCACAGGCATGACAGTGCATGGCAAATTCAGCTTCAAGCTTCGTTGCTTTCTCGCCACAGCGACCACAGAAACGATGATTTTCCAGCCAAGCACCTACCTGCAGTGCCGTAGAAAGTAGACTGAACCACGAAGCAGGCAGCTCTCCTAACCACTGGCGACCATCAATCCAACTCTCCTCTGGCTTACTCTCCACTGAGAGCGCTACTGGCTCGTCATTCCAATAGCACAACGGCTGCATCCGCTCATCCCAGGGCTGAGTCGGCTGTAACGGCGTTAACTCATCGCTATCAGCCAGCGGTGCTGGCGCCAAGTGGCTGCGGGACACACGGATAACTCGACCTTCTCGTGCATGATGGGGTATTTCACGTCTAAGCATCGGTACGATTACCTTCAGACCGGTCACCCTCAAACCAACGTAACTGATGTGCTTGGCATTTCGCCTGGTGTGCTGCGCGCTCCTCGGCACTTGGCTGAACCACCCTCAGCTGGCCTGGGGTTAGCGACAAACGCTGCACTGACAAACCCTCGCTTGCTTGATTATTTTGCTGTTTACCAGAGGACGCGTCCGAATCAAGCGTCAGTGCTGTTTGTCCACCGGTCATGGCCAGATAGACATCCGCCAAGATTTCAGCGTCAAGTAATGCGCCGTGGAGTACGCGATGACCATTATCAATATCATAGCGTTTGCAAAGCGCATCGAGATTATTACGCTGGCCCGGGTGTATTTCACGCGCCATTACCAGCGTATCAAGAATGCGGCAATGCTCTCGGACAGGGCCTAACACTGGCGATTTACGATGCCGGTTTAGCATTGTCAGCTCGTGATCAATAAACCCCACATCGAAAGGGGCGTTATGAATCACTAGCTCGGCGCCGTCTATAAATGCCCAAAAGTCATCCGCGATATCGGCAAATACTGGCTCATTAGCCACCTTTGCATTGTCGATCCCGTGAACAGCCACCACCTCAGCATCAATGTGTCGCTCAGGATTGATATATTGATGATAGGAGCGACCCGTAAAACGCCGGTTGATCATTTCGACAGCACCAATCTCAACTAATCGATGACCATCTTTAGGATCTATACCGGTCGTTTCCGTATCCAAGATTACTTGGCGCATGCTGCTCTCCTATCGTGCTCATCAATGGCTTCGTTCGCTAAGGCATCAGCGCGCTCATTACCAGGATGGCCGCTATGCCCTTTTACCCAATGCCACTCGACTTGGTGACGCTGAGTCTCTTCATGGAGGGTTTTCCAAAGTTCCGCGTTTTTTACGGGCTGTTTGGCAGCCGTTTTCCAGCCACGCTTGATCCAATTATGAATCCACTGGGTAATTCCTTGGCGTACATATTGTGAGTCAGTCCAAAGCGCCACCTCACAAGGTTTATTCAGCGTACGCAATGCCATAATCGCCGCCATTAATTCCATGCGATTATTGGTCGTCTCGTCCTCATAACCTTTTAACTCTTTTTCATGCTGCCCACTTAAGAGCAACACTCCCCACCCTCCTGGACCAGGGTTTCCTCGACAGGCTCCATCGGTATACACCGTGACACGGGGCAACCCGTCGACTATTTGCTTACTCACTTTCACTATCCTTCTTTAGACGGCTTTGTCCTGACGAGTAACGCGCAGAGGCACCGGATCGTGTGGCACCAAGGGAAGAGGTCGATGCTGGGGCACGTAGCCCGAACTTTAAGCGCTCGACCGGGGCATGGCGCTGACGGCGCTGCGCCTGAATCATGTAGCTTTCGCCCAAGGGCAAATTATGCCTGCGTCCCAACGCTTCCCAGCGCTCGCCGCAGGTAGTACTCATTGGCCCTCGAAAACAGCAATAGTCTACGCGTTCTACTTCAAAATCGACAAATGCCAGCCAGTCGCGCAGCCGGTTCACTGTTCGCCACTGTCCACACCAAGGAAACTGGGCCTTTTGCTTACGCCAACGCTGAGTGAGGCCATTGAGGCCAATAGGGTTAAAGCCAAAAAGCACTAACACACCGGTATCCGACAATACTCGAGTGGCTTCTTGCAGCGTATGGTGAGCCTCTGGCAAGTGCTCTAACCAATGGTGAATAACCACAGCGTCGAGACAACGATCGGGCAACGCAAACTGATCTGGCGGGCACACCAACGAAGAATCAGACATGGCCATCGCTCTGTTCGGTGACCAGTGAATGACGTGTGGTATCGCTGACATCGTCATTAAAGCTGGCCCCATACTCATCTCTAGGCTGTGCCGCCCTTTTCGCCCCTCAACAACAGGCCCCAGGCACGCGCGCTGGGTTTCCCATAGCGAACGGCCTGCCTCTGTTCGCCAGTAGGCCTGACCCTCTTCCATACGCTGGGCAAAGCTGGTAGCCATTGGTGAATTTGACATGAACAGCGCTTCCCTCCAGAGTAACGTGTTTTTAACATCTTGTGTGTCAGCGACTGCCGTACCTGCAAGCATCATTTCGAACTTAAAGGATCTCGCCCATGATGAGCGTGACACCGATTCCCGCACTAAGCGACAACTACATTTGGCTCTTAAGACAAGACACAAGTCAAAGTGTTTGCGTAGTGGACCCCGGCGAAGCGGCGCCCGTGATTGAACTTCTGGAGCGTGAATCCTTAACACTAGACACAATTATCATCACCCATCATCACCACGATCATACCGGCGGGCTGTCCGAGCTAGTTAAACGCTATTCACCAAGAGTGGTTGGGCCAGCCAACACGGCCATTGAAGGAATAAACGAGCCCGTAGAGCATGGTGATGAAGTACGCATTATGGGTCGCTTGTTCAGCGTCATCGCTACCCCCGGACACACCCTAGACCACGTGAGCTACTTCACTCCTGGCATTCCACCGCTTCTGTTTTGCGGTGATACAATGTTTTGCGGCGGATGTGGCCGGCTGTTTGAGGGCACACCTGAACAAATGCAGGTATCGCTTCAAACATTGGCGGAACTTCCTGAAGATACGCTGGTCTTTGCAGCGCATGAATATACGCAGGCAAATCTTATATTTGCACGTGCTGCAGACCCTGACAATGAAGATGTAAGGTACGCATTGCAGGAGTGTGAAAAGGCTAGGGCACTTAACCGGCCGACATTACCCAGCACGATAGGACGCGAGCTGAAAATCAACCCCTATCTCCGCGTGGGCACCAATAGCGTGCGCCAAGCCGTTGGAAACCAAGGGGCGAATGATAACGACCTCGCTACGTTTACCACTCTACGAGAGTGGAAGAACCGTTTTTAAAAACGCTATCGAATAGAAACGAACTGACTATGACTTATCGAACGATTCGCCAGCGCTTATTATTGAGCGCTGGCAGTACGGTTGTTATGAGCCTTTTTTTAGCCGCAGCGGCCAGCTCTCAAGCATCAACAAACGATGCGAACCACGTCAATGCAGCTGCTGACACTGCACGTGCATCGGCCAAACCGACCCCGCTTTCTCAGTCTCATCACTACTTCTGGGATGCACTAGATTTAGAGCCCCAGGATGCTTGGAGCTCACTGCGCGCCAGCTTTCAATGGCAAGATAAAAACCTGTCACCTGACGCTCAGGCACGCGTAGACAAGTGGATTGAACACTACCGCTCCAGCCCGGAAAACATTGCGGCAATCACCGAGCGCGCAACTCCTTGGCTTGCCTGGATCAGCCAACAAATCAACGAGCGTGGCTTGCCAGGTGAAATTGCTCTGATTCCGTTTGTTGAGAGCTCATTTGATCCAAGCGCGCGCAGCCACCGTGGTGCCGCTGGGTTGTGGCAGTTTATGCCCGGCACAGGGGATGCACTAGGCTTGGTTCGCAACAGTGACTACGATGGTCGACTAGATGTAGTAACGTCTACTGAGGCAGCGCTCGACTATCTAGAGATGCAGGCTGAAGAGTGGTATGAAGGCGATCTAATGCTGTCATTAGCAGCCTATAATGCGGGCGCTGGTACCGTTAATCGTGCCCAGCGACAAGCGCAGAGCCAAGGACTTTCAGGCGATTATTGGGCACTATCACTACCCAATGAAACCATGCAATATGTTCCCAAACTAAAAGCCATTGCGACGATCATTAACGATCCAGAGCAGTATGGTGTCAGCCTGCCAGAGATCCATCCTGAACCCGCTTTCGCTAAGGTTCAGCTAGCCCAACCGGTTAGCCTTACCCAAGCATCTCAATTACTCAACGTTAGCCAATCTGCCCTATCCGAGCTAAACCCAGGTCTGCTCAATGGTAGCCTTGACCCACGTAGTGCACAGACATTATTGGTGCCTGAAGAAGTTGATACCCAGGTGTTAGCTCAGCTGTCGCAACCCAGTGATACCACCCTTGCGTCTTCTGCTACCCAGGATACTCATCGCGTTGAAAGTGGCGATAGCTTATCGGCGATAGCCGCGCGTTATAATGTCAATCAACAAGATTTGATCAGGTGGAATGCTATCGAGCGTCCTGAATCACTTCAGCCAGGCCAGCTGCTAACCCTTACTGAACGTTAAGATGTAACGTTGAGATAGCTGGAGGCTAACGGGCTTTGTTATCTGGGGTTGCTCAGGATTTGCTACTTAGGCTTTGTTACTTGGGCTTTATTATATAGTCTTTGTTACTACAGGAAGTTATCAATGCCGCCCTGCACGTTGTTTGCCAAGACGCTACTATTTACCTGCAGCCTGCTATTTTGTGTGTCGCTACTTGCGGACAACACGCAGCAATACAGCGCAAAACCAGTTGAAACAGTGCACGGACTATCACTTTATGATAGCCCCGAGCTGCCCGATGGCTTTCCCTACTTCCCTCATGTCAACCCTCTCGCACCCAAGGGCGGCACTATTACCCACACTGCGGTGGGAGGTAGTTTCGACTCGACGAACCCCTTTATTATTCGCGGCACACCGGTCACCGGCATTTCGAGAATTTATGACAGTTTGATGGCCAGCAACCCAGGCGAACCCTTTAGCCTTTATGGCTTGCTCGCTCACGGCGTTCGGCTAGATCCCAATCGAGAATGGATAGAGTTTGACCTTCGCCCCGAGGCGCGTTTTCAAGACGGCGAACCGGTCACCGCCTATGATGTAGTATTTTCGCTAAACTTGCTGCGCGAAGAAGGCAACCCTTTTTACGCGAGCTACTACTCAGGCGTAGAGAAAGTAACCGCCTTAAACGAGCACCAAGTACGCTTTGATTTCAACGATACGGAATCACGGGAACTGCCGTTAATCGTGGCACAGCTGCCCATCCTTCCGCGCCATTACTGGGAGCCGCGTGACTTCACTGCTCCAACGCTTAACGCGCATCCCGGGTCCGGGCCTTACCGCATCAGCGAGGTAGATCCAGGACGACGTATTGTCTACCAACGTGATGAGAACTACTGGGGCAAAGACCTTCCGGTCAATATTGGACGCTATAATATTGATCGCATCGTGTATGAGTACTACCGAGATCGCGATATTGCATGGGAAGCGTTTAAAGCGGGCCTCACCGATTTCAGGACTGACGCTCGGGCTGCCACATGGGCTATTGGCTACGACTTCCCTGCCTACCGAGATGGCTTGGTTAAACGGCTTACTGTGCCTGACGTCAACCCCTCTATGATGCAGGCATTTGTCTTCAATCTGCGCAAAGAAAAATTTCAGGATCCGCGCGTCCGCGAAGCATTGAGCCTTGCGTTCGACTTCCCGTGGCTGAATACCAATATTTTTTATGACGCCTACCGAAGAACCGAAAGCTTCTTTCAAAACTCGGACATGGAGGCCGTAGGACTACCATCAGAAGCAGAGCTTGAACTACTGGAACCCTTCCGAGACGAACTGCTCGCCTCTCATCATTCAGAGCGGCTGTTTACCGACCCTTTGCCGATTGACCACCCGACAGATCTGCGTGAGCGGCTTCGGCTCGCGCTCGATCTGTTACGGGAAGCAGGCTATGAAGTCGAAAACGGCACGCTGATTAATCAAGAAACCGGCCAACCCCTTAGTGTGGAAGTGTTGCTATACGATTCAGGTTTGGAGCGGGTTGTACAACCCATGCTACGCAACATGGCTCGCTTGGGCGTGCAAACATCGTTGCGTATTGTAGATATTAACCAGTTCCTAAACCGGCAGCGCAGCTACGATTACGACATGGTTATCAGCCACTTCCCCCAATCAAATAATCCCGGCAATGAACAGCGAGACTTCTGGACCAGCGCCGCCGCTGAAGCCCCCCAGAGCCGAAACCGCATGGCGCTTGCACATCCTGCCGTTGATGAACTTGTCGAACAGCTTATTCGTGCTGGTGATCGTGAAACGCTAGACACTACCGCCCAGGCGCTTGATCGAGTGCTGCGCTGGGGGTTCTATGTTATTCCTCATTACCATTCCGGCGAAACGCGAATCGCCGTATGGGACAAGTTTGGCTACCCAGAGCCCTTCCCCAAGTACGCGATGGACTTAGATGCTTGGTGGGTAGATACCGAACGTGAAGCAGCATTGCAGCGTCGTAACCGCCGTCGCTGAACCTGTTTAAGGAGTTCTCTGTGGCTCGTTATACCCTACGCCGACTGCTGCTAATGATACCGACCCTGTTCGGCATCATGCTGCTTAATTTCATGATTGTTCAAGCTGCACCCGGAGGGCCCATTGACCAAATGCTGGCCCGCTTTGAGGGTGCCGATGCGATGGCGAGCACACGCTTGGATATGGGCGGTGCTGATGTGCAGGTCAGCGATGATTCCCGGGGGGCTCGTGGGATCGATCCGCGTTTTATCGAGCAACTAGAGCAACAATTCGGCTTTGATAAACCGGCCCATGAACGCTTTATTGGCATGATGACGGACTACCTTACCTTCGATTTTGGCACCAGCTTTTTTCGAGACCGTCCTGTGATTGAGCTGATGATTGAGCGATTGCCGGTATCTATTTCACTTGGGCTATGGACCACGCTGCTGGTTTACCTCATTTCTATTCCCTTAGGAATTCGCAAAGCCGTGCGCCATGGATCGCGCTTTGATGTCTGGTCGTCAGGGCTGGTAATTGTTGGCTATGCAATCCCCGGCTTTTTATTCGCTATTCTTCTGATCGTTGTGTTCGCGGGAGGCACTTATTTAGACTGGTTCCCGCTGCGAGGCTTAACCTCACCCGACTTTGACGAATTAACAACCTGGGGAAAAATTAAAGACTATTTTTGGCATATCACCTTACCAGTATTGGCGGCTGCTATTGGCAGCTTCGCTACACTTACAATGCTGACCAAAAACAGTTTCCTAGATGAAATACACAAACAGTACGTGCTAACAGCAAGAGCCAAAGGCGCTGATGAACAGCGGATACTGTATGGTCACGTTTTTCGCAACGCCATGTTGATTATTATTGCGGGTCTACCATCTGCCTTGATTGGCATCTTTTTTACCGGTGCGCTGCTGATCGAGGTGATTTTCTCTCTGGATGGGCTTGGCTTACTTGGCTTTGAGGCGGTCATGCAGCGAGATTACCCAGTTATTTTTGGAACGCTGTTTTTGTATACCGTGATCGGCCTGCTGCTGAAACTGATATCTGACTTGACCTATGTGTGGGTTGATCCCCGCATTGACTTTGCTTCGAGGGAGTCGTGAACATGCTTTTTTTAACATCACGCCTCTCTCCCATTACATTGCGTCGTCTAGCCGCCTTCAAAGCGAATCGACGAGCTCGAGTTTCGCTGTGGTTATTCAGCGTACTGTTTATTACCAGCTTGTTCGCTGAACTGATCGCCAACGACAAACCCATCGTGATGCAATACGACGGGCAGTGGTATATCCCCTTACTGGTGGATTATCCAGAAACTGAGTTTGGTGGTTTTCTACCGACACGCACTGACTACTTAGATCCTTTTATTCAGCAGCAAATCAGCGATAACGGCTGGGCACTCTGGCCGATTATTCCCTTCTCCTACCAAACGCTCGATATGCAAATGACCCAGCCTTCCCCTGCACCACCGGATAGCCGTCACTGGCTGGGCACTGATGACCAGGGACGAGATGTCTTGGCACGGGTCATTTATGGATTCCGGCTTTCCGTGGCATTTGCTTTGGTATTAACCACCGGCTCTCTAGTGTTAGGTGTATTTGTTGGCGGTATACAGGGCTACTTTGGAGGCAAAGTGGATTTGATTGGGCAGCGGGTAACTGAAATCTGGTCAGGGCTACCGGTGCTGTTTCTGCTGATTATATTGGCTAGCTTTGTTCAGCCGGGTTTTTGGTGGCTATTGGGAATTATGCTGCTATTTTCCTGGCTGGGGTTGGTCGATATTGTACGTGCTGAGTTTTTACGTGCACGCAATCTGGAGTATGTCCGTGCTGCCAAGGCCATGGGACTCCCCTCGCGGTTAATTATGTGGCGGCATGTTCTACCTAACGCCATGGTAGCCACCCTGACTTTTATCCCCTTCCTATTCACAGGTGCCATTGGCACCCTCACCGCGCTGGACTTTTTAGGCTTTGGGCTTCCACCTGGTGCGCCCTCACTTGGTGAACTCGCAGCGCAGGGAAAAAACAACCTGCACGCCCCATGGTTGGGTATCACCGCCTTTATGACCCTAGCCATTATGCTCTCACTGCTGGTGTTTATTGGTGAAGGGCTGCGTGATGCCTTCGACCCGCGACATGTGAAGCAGCATCAATCACCTGCCCAGGAAACCAAGCATGCCTAATCCAGCAACCAATGCCAGGCCACTATTGCGCCTCAACGAGTTCACGGTTGCCTTTGATGGCAAGGTGGTTGTCGATAGGCTTTCGCTCATCGTCAATGCCGGTGAAACACTCGCTATTGTCGGTGAATCCGGCTCAGGCAAGTCTGTCTCAGCGTTGGGTGCCATTGACCTGCTGCCAAGCAACGCAACCGTCAGCGGAGAACGCTGGCTGGAAGAGACAAACCTTGACCAGCTTGCCAAAGGCGACTGGAACAGTGTGCGCGGCAATCGCGTGGGGTTTATCTTTCAGGAACCGATGACCTCGCTGAATCCGCTGCACCGTATCGGCAAGCAAATTGGTGAAACCTTACGCTTACACCAGGGGCTTAGCGGACAGGCGGCACGCACCAGAGCTAAAGCATTACTAGAGCAAGTTAAGCTGCCACGACCCGATGAATTATTGGATGCATGGCCTCACCAGCTATCAGGAGGCCAGCGCCAGCGGGTAATGATCGCCATGGCCATTGCCAACAATCCCGCACTTCTGATTGCCGATGAGCCCACTACCGCCCTCGATGTGACAGTGCAACAAGACATCCTGGCGCTACTGAAAGAGCTACGTGATCATTACGGGATGGGCGTTCTATTCATCAGCCATGATTTAAATTTAGTCCGCCGCCACGCTGATCGCGTGTGCGTGATGTATCAAGGAAAAGTACAAGAAGCGGGAAGCATTGCTGATGTCTTTCACAACCCCCAAAGCGATTACACCAAAGCACTTTTGGCGGCAGAACCGGAAGGCCGGCCTGCTGCGCCTACTGACACCACGCCATTACTGACGGCACGCAAGCTGAGTGTCAGCTTTAAACGCCCTAAAAGCGGCCTTTTTAAACGCCAGCCGCCCGCTTTTGAAGCGTTAAAAGCCACTGACTTGAGCATCGCGCCTGGCGAAACACTGGGCATTGTTGGAGAGTCTGGTTCAGGCAAGACCACCCTTGCCTCGGCGATCATGCGTTTGGTGCCTAGCCTGGGAGACGTCACGCTAGGTGATGCGACGTTAAGCCAGCTCACAGGCGATGCACTACGTCGCCAACGGCATCGACTTCAAATGGTCTTCCAGGATCCTTACGGTGCACTCTCGCCGCGCATGCCCGTCTTTGACATTATCAGCGAAGGCTTGTGCTTCCATTACCCCAAGCTTACGCCCGAGGAAATCACCAAGCGGGTGCATCAAACGCTGCTGGAAGTCGGTTTACCTGAAAGCTGCGCTGCCCGCTATCCCCATGAGTTTTCTGGTGGTCAGCGCCAGCGTATTGCCGTGGCGCGAGCTATTATTTTAGAACCTGAACTGCTAGTACTCGATGAACCCACCTCCGCACTTGACCGAACCGTACAAAAACAGCTGGTGACACTGCTGCGTGAGCTTCAGGCACGCCGCCAATTAAGCTACCTATTCATTAGCCATGACCTTGCTGTCGTTCGTGCTATGGCGCATCGAGTGATGGTGTTAAAAGACGGAGAGGTTGTCGAACAAGGGGATTGTCTTGAGGTACTGTCCACCCCTCAACATAGCTATACCAAAGCGCTAATAGAAGCTGCTCATTTGCACTGATTCTATGTCTGCACTGACCTTATGTTTGCACTGACCCTGTGATTAACATTGACGCTAGCCGCGGCACTGTTGGTCGGTGAGTGCAAATATAAACCAAAGCAAGATAACGGTATAAATTTCAGTCTAAACGTAGCTCTACCCCGATAAGACAGTGGTACGCCTTATCGGGTATGAAATCGATCAACGCTGAGGCTACTTAAGGTTAGAAGCTGGCGACCTCGCTGGGCGTTAGCTCTCGCCACTCGCCCGGTGCTAAATCATCCGGTAATGCGACGCCACCAATTGAGTGGCGATGTAGCGAATTCACGTGATTACCTAAGGCGACAAACATGCGCTTCACCTGATGGTAACGCCCCTCGGTAATGGTCAGTTCAGCTTGCAAGGGGGTAATAAAGCGCAGCGTAGCGGGCTGGGTGGGTGTCTCTTCACCGTCTAGCATAATACCTTCCGCCGCCTGATTAACTGCCCACTGCGCAGCCTCACCCTCCATGGGCTCTGCCAACTGTGCGATATAGACCTTGGCACAGCGATGGCGTGGGGAGGTGACACGGTGAGACCACTGACCATCATCGGTGAGCAATAGCAAACCAGTGGTATCGACATCGAGCCGCCCTACTGGCTGCAGTCGCTCCGCTTTGGGGAGGTCAATTAAGTCAACAACACGCGGGTAAAGCCCGCGTCGAGCAGTACACTCAACATCCACTGGCTTATGCATCATCAGGTAACGCAGCCCGACTAGCACCAGCGTTTCCCCATTAAGTTTTACCTCATCTTGCTGGGTATCAACGTGAATAGATGACTGCTTAATTGGCTCGCCGTTGAGGGTTACCTCACCATTTTTCAGCGCACGCTTTGCCAGGCTGCGCGTTAACGGGGTTGTTTCACTAAGAAAGCGATCAAGGCGCATTATTGGCCCACTCCTGGCAGCAGCTTAAAGCGGTCGGCATCTTGCCAGGCAGGAAATTTTTCACGAAAAGCATCTAGGTCCGTTTTATCTAGCGTCCCCGTTTCAATAAACGAGGCATTTGCGGGATGGTCGATCAGCGGTTCCCCTTTGAAATCGACCAGCATGGAATCGCCACTATAGGCGAGCCCTTTGGCATCTTCACCGACGCGATTTACGCCTACAACGTAGGCTAGGTTTTCCACCGCGCGCGCCTGTAAAAGCGTACGCCATGGGTGCCGCCGGGGTGCAGGCCAGTTGGCCACACACAGCGCCGCATCATACTCGAAATGTTCGCCCTCTGCTGGCTGTTGGCGCATCCATACTGGAAAGCGCAAGTCGTAACAAACGCTTAGCAACAGTTTGAAGCCCTTTAGCTCAACAATTTGGCGGTTGTTTCCCATACCATAACGTTCATGCTCACCGGCCATGCGAAACAAGTGCCGCTTGTCGTAATGACGTAGCGTTCCATCCGGCATCGCCCATATCATACGGTTGAAGTACTCGCCTTGATCAACAATTGCCACGCTGCCAGTCATGGTACAACCACGCGCAGTAGCCTGGTCTTGTAACCATGCAACACTTTGGCTTTCTGCCATTGGCTGAGCCATTTCCCGTGAATTCATAGTAAAGCCGGTAGCAAACATTTCTGGCAATACAATCAGGTCGGTATCGCGACTATCTAAATCACCTAGTAATTTTTCGAGATGCGCGTGGTTAGCCTGGGGGTCTTCCCAGCGTAAATCGCACTGCACCAAACTCGTTTTCAGTTGGCTCATGCCACGTCTCCTTTGCATCAGTGTGTTCGTCGTTTATGTGCTAGATTAGCATTTTAAATTAATGAGGCTGCTATGCTTTCATCCACACCAAAGGATCCTGAAGCAGTCAAAGGCGTCATGTTCGGTTTAACTGCCTACACCATGTGGGGCTGTTTTCCGCTATTTTTCGCCCTGTTTGACGGCGTTCCTGCCTTTGAAGTGCTAACTCACCGGATTTTGTGGTCGTGCCTATTTTTGGTGGGCTTAATCAGCCTTCTACGCCGATGGCAGCCGGTGGTCGCAGCACTTGTCGAGCCTAAACGCTTGGGGCGCGTACTCGCCTGCGCTTTATTGATTGCCTTTAACTGGGGTCTTTATATCTACGCTGTCGAAAGCAAACAGGTATTGCAAGCCAGTTTAGGCTACTTCTTGACCCCATTGGTCAACGTGGCATTGGGAGTGCTGGTGCTGCGAGAAGTCATGACGCGTCTTCAGTTGGTTGCCCTTGGCTTAGCGAGTTTAGCGATTGCGATACAGTTCGTCATGCTGGGAGAGTTACCCTGGATTAGTCTGTTGCTGGCACTTAGTTTTGGTAGCTATGGACTGTTTCGCAAACAAGTCCCCCTTGATGGGCTATCGGGCTTGTTTGTAGAAACGCTACTACTGCTTCCTTTGGCATTAATGGCGCTTACTTGGCTAAATTGGCAGGGCGAATCTCACTTTATCCATAATGTACCAATGAGCGCATTATTAGTGGTGAGCGGCGTGCTAACGGCACTGCCGCTGATGGCTTTTGCTGGGGCCGCACGACGCTTACGGCTGGCCACGCTGGGGTTTCTGATGTACATCAACCCCAGTATTCAATTCCTAATTGCGATAGCCATTTTTGGGGAGCCACTGGGTATTATCCAACTAGCTACGTTTATCATGATTTGGACTGGCTTAGCGCTCTACTCCTGGTCCTCTTGGCAATCACGCCCGCGCCAAACGGCGACTCTTTGAGACGGATACCGCTTGTTTCTCAAGGGTCACAACCGTGGTATGAGTCGCTTTTTCGGGCTGATAGCCAACGCGAAAGCCTCCCCAGTGCCTACCATTAATATAAATGGGTACTGAAAGATCATGCATGATTTCGCCAGTGTCACGCTTATAAGTTTGCAGCAGCAAAGGGCTCTCATGAGCACCACAACGGCTACCCGTTGGGTCGCTGAAAATACGCTTACTACGGCAGTACGCTAAATCATGATCATAGTCGCCGGTGGGCTCACGACTAACGGCAGCATTATGAGTGGGAACATAGCCGTTGCGGTCACAGGCAATGGCATAACTCAATCCATGCTCAGTAAGCAAAGGTTCTTGAAGGCTAGGCAGCTGTTGGTCAGTGAACGTATCAAAACCGGTGTGATAAAGCGGTGGCCGTGTTCCTGGCATGGTCACGTAATCAGGCTGGAAAAGAGCTGTTTCTGACAACTCCCCGCTGGCTATCGCTTTTTCAAACAGTTTCCCAATGCGATCGGCAGCTTGGCGAGCTGCGCTAAACACATGCTGATGACGACCTTGCAGACGCTGCTGCGCCAGCTCGCCATCAACCCCTTCGGCGGCTTCCATCAACGCGCGTGCCTGTTGGGCTAAATCACGCATATCGCAATTGCCTTCATCTACATCATCTTCAAGCTGACGTAAGCTCTCGGCAACTGTCTGGCTATGTGCTTTAGTGCTTTCCATTGCTTCTGCGACGCTGGTAATTTCCTGCTCAACTTGGTCGAACTGCCCCGTCATGGTGGCTAGGCTACTGCCTACTTGCTGCATCCCCTGAGAACGCTCACGGATACGATTCATAAGCGTCCCCATGGTGCCAACAACACTCTGGCCGCTTTGATGCATATCTTTTACAAGCTCATCGACATTTTGAGTCGCCGTCGATGTTTTGAGTGCCAGATTTCGCACCTCTCCCGCGACAACCGCGAACCCCCGTCCATGCTCTCCCGCTCGCGCAGCTTCAATTGAAGCATTGAGTGACAACAGGTGGGTTTGTTCAGCAATATCTTCAATCATTGAGGTGACATTACGTACGCGCTCGATTTTATCGTTTAATGCGGTCAGCATATCGAGCGCCTGATTAGAGCGTTCGGCAACATCGCTCATATCATTGATGATATCGGCCAACTCAGCATGATTTTGGTGGCTTGCCTTGCGGGCGCTTTCAGCAAGTGAAGCAACCTGTGAAGCACTGACGCTTACCTGCATAATGGCCGCATTAATGGCACTCATACTCGACGAGGCATCACTGGCCATGGTTTCCTGCTTGGTAAGTCGCTGAGCCATAAGGTCGGCATAATGTGACACTTCTGCCGAGGCAATGGCCGTGCTGCTTGCGCGGTTCATTAGCCGATAAGCCATCGCCCGAAGAGAACCGTAGTCACGAATTGCTTTTACGCCGTTAATGCCTCGTATCAAACGGCTCTGATCCGCTGCATATACTTTATTAAGGGCATTGAGTATCAAGGTCGCTCCTGCCAAGGTAGCGAGAAGCAGTGAGATATAAGGAAGTGCACCAGGTTGAGACACCATCCAGGCAGAAACGCCTAGTACTGCCAGAGGTACTAACAGCCGAAGTAGTTGCATGTAGGGGATACTCTTTTTATTTGGCGTTATTGAGCAGTGGGTCAAGATTGATCAAAAGAGCCAAAAGCCACTTTCACGCCAGCTTAACGGGTTATCCTAATGAATGAAGTAGCACTTTGGGGGGAGAACCACTATTTGTTTGAAAGTAAAGCACCATTGGCCACACAACGCGGTAAACTGGCCGTTTAAGACAGACGGGTTGATGGAAAGGATGAGGCTAACGCCAGGAGCTTATGTTTAAGCGCTATTTCCCAATTCTGACATGGCTGCCCCATTATCATAAGCGTCTATTGGGCGCTGATGTACTGGCTGGATTAATCGTGACGGTGATGGTTATCCCGCAGTCGCTGGCCTACGCCCTACTGGCGGGATTACCTGCCGTCGTTGGTTTGTATGCCAGCATTTTGCCGCAGCTAATGTATACCTTGTTAGGTACCAGCCGAACCCTGGCCGTGGGGCCAGTGGCGATCATTGCATTAATGACCGGCGCAGCACTCTCGTCGGTCGCCGCTCCCGGCAGCCCTGACTACCTGCAAGCGGCGTTGGTGCTTTCGCTGCTATCTGGGGGCATATTGGTAGCCATGGGCGCGTTGAGAATGGGCTTTTTTAGCAATTTCTTAAGCCACCCCGTTATTTCTGGCTTTTTAACAGCCTCGGGGATTCTTATTGCGGTCAGTCAGCTGGGTAGCCTGATGGGCGTCTCAAGCAGTGGTTTTACTCTGGTAGAGCGTGTCATGACGCTACTGCCTAACTTATCCTCTTTTAATCCCTACACCGTGGTTATTGGTGCTGGCACGCTGTTTTTTCTTGTCGCAATGCGGCGCTACGGTAAAAAGAGCCTGCGCGCTATCGGCTTACCAACGCCCTTTGCGGACTTAATCACCAAGGCAGGCCCCGTCTTTGCGGTAGTTGTCACCACGCTTGCCACCTGGCACTGGCAACTGGCTGACGACGGTGTTGCCGTTGTTGGTACTATTCCAAGTGGCCTACCAGCGTTGAGCTTTCCATGGGTAGATGCATCACTGTGGCGAGCGCTACTAATACCAGCGCTGTTAATTAGTTTAGTCGGG
The DNA here is from genome assembly GCF_013415115.1 of Vreelandella zhaodongensis. Taxonomy (GTDB): domain Bacteria; phylum Pseudomonadota; class Gammaproteobacteria; order Pseudomonadales; family Halomonadaceae; genus Vreelandella; species Vreelandella zhaodongensis. Next base: position 726,409 of record NZ_JACCDD010000001.1, read on the forward strand.
TTTGTTGAGTCAGTATCTATGGGGCAAATGCTAGCGGCAAAACGGCGCCAACGTATTTCACCTAACCAAGAGTTGATTGGTTTGGGCACAGCCAATCTCGCAGCAGGGTTTACCAGCGGCATGCCCGTTACCGGCGGCCTCTCGCGTACCGTTATTAACTATGACGCGGGTGCACAAACGCCTGCCGCTGGCGCTTTTGCAGCATTAGGGATTGCACTGGTGACAATGGCCTTTACCGGCTGGCTTTTTTACTTACCAATCGCCACACTGGCCGCAACCATTACCGTGTCTATTCTGACACTGGTGGATATTCCCATGCTCAGGCAAACGTGGCACTACTCCCGCAGTGACTTTGCCGCCATGGCCGTGACGATTCTGTTGACACTGGTTGAAGGAATAGAGGCCGGCATTATTGGTGGTGTCGTGCTTTCTATCGCACTATTTTTATATCGCACCAGCCGACCTCATAGCGCCCTAGTAGGCCGTGTGCCAGATACAGAGCATTTTCGTAACATAGAGCGTCACGACGTGGAAACAGTGAGCCATGCAGCACTTCTGCGCATTGATGAGAGCCTCTATTTCGCCAATGCTCGTTACTTGGAAGATACCGTTTACAACTTAGTGGCCAGCCGCCCTGAGCTAGAGCATGTGGTGCTGATTTGTTCAGCCGTAAACTTGATTGATGCGTCCGCACTGGAGAGCCTTGATGCTATCAATGCTCGCTTAAAAGATTCCGATGTGAAGCTACACTTAGCGGAGGTGAAGGGACCAGTGATGGATCAGCTCAAAAAGAGTGATTTCCTGGATGCACTGACTGGGCGTGTTTTTCTAAGCACTTACGCGGCGTGGAGAGAGTTTTCAAAAGCGGGCTAATTCAGCTTTAACTAACGCTCGTTTGAATGCATCATTACAACTTCGCTGTATCGTCTCAAACGACAAGGAGCACGGATGCAAAGCGAGTGGATAACGCAAGAAAGTGGCCACGTGTCACTTCACGGCGAGTGGACGCTTCGTTATTACCGTGACATCAAGGGTACGTTGCGCCAGCTGGGTAGTATTTCATCAAGCAACAGGCTGACGCTGAGCGGCTTTAAACGACTAGATACCGCAGGTGCGACGCTTATCGTTGAGCTTATTGGCGTCAAAAAGGCCAAACAGGTGTCCGAATGGGCGGCTGATCTGCCTAAAGAACAGCTGGCGTTACTGGTGCGCATTGCAGAAGCAATGGAAGAACCTCTCGATGTAGCGCCTGCCTCCCCACATCGTGTTACCGATGCACTAGCCACCGTTGGCCAACAGGTAGCTGCATTATGGGAACAACAGCGCCAGCTGCTTGGCTTTGTGGGATTAGTTTTGGCGACGCTGTTTTCTTTACTATTTCGCCCTCACCGTTGGCGAATCACCGCAACGGTGGCTCATGTTCAACAGAGCGGACTGAATGCCGTCCCTATTGTTGCTCTACTGACCTTCATGGTGGGTGCAGTTGTCGCCTTTCTAGGAGCTACGGTCCTAAAAGACTTCGGCGCCACGATATACACCATTGACCTAGTTGCCTTTTCATTTCTACGCGAATTTGGCGTGTTATTGGCGGCTATTTTACTAGCAGGCCGAACAGCGAGTGCCTTTACCGCACAGTTAGGTGCCATGAAGTCCAATGAAGAGATTGATGCTTTGCAAGCACAAGGTCTGGATCCCATTGAGCTGCTGGTTCTTCCCCGTGTTATGGCCATGTTGATCAGCCTGCCGCTGCTAGCTTTCGTAGGTATGCTAAGCGGCTTAGTAGGGGGTGCCATGGTGGCAACGCTATCGCTGGATATTTCCATCACCCAGTTTATAGCGACGCTGCAAAAAGATGTTTCCGTTACTCATTTTCTGGTAGGCCTTAGTAAAGCGCCCGTATTTGCTTTTGTGATTGCTGTTATTGGTTGCCTTGAGGGTTTCAAGGTGAGCGGTAGCGCGCAATCCGTTGGTGCTCATACCACTTCTAGCGTCGTGCAATCGATTTTTATGGTGATTCTGATCGATGCCCTGGCCGCCCTATTCTTTATGGAGATGGGATGGTGACGACAACGCACTCTCAATCTGAACAACACGATCAGCCCGTCATCCAGGTTCAAGGGCTAGTCAATAGCTTTGGTCCTGTTGTTGTCCATGAAGCCCTCGACTTAACCTTAAAACGCGGGGAAATTCTTGGTGTCGTGGGCGGCTCGGGAACCGGCAAGTCCGTACTGCTACGCAGCATTGTTGGTTTGAAGCGCCCAAATGGCGGCACTATCGATGTGCTGGGCTCTCGCCTTAACGAGTTAAATGAACAGCAACGTAGCCAAGTCGAACGCCGTTTTGGCGTATTGTTCCAACGTGGAGCCTTATTTAGCTCACTGAATTTACAGGAGAATGTCGCCCTGCCGTTGATTGAGCACGCTAAGCTACCCAGAGAGGACGCTGAATATCTTGCGCGTATCAAACTTTCGCTCGTTGGGCTACCAGCTAAAGCAGCGCTGCAGTTTCCAGAATCGCTCTCAGGCGGCATGGTGAAGCGTGCAGCCCTGGCCCGCGCCCTCGCGCTTGATCCGGATATTTTGTTTCTGGATGAACCTACGGCAGGCCTTGACCCTATCGGCGCTGCGGCATTCGATCAGCTACTGGTGACACTGCGTGATGCGCTGGGGTTTAGCGTTTTTTTGGTCACCCACGATCTTGACACGCTTTACGCCGCCTGCGACCGAGTTGCGGTACTTTCGCAAAAGCGGGTATTGGTAACTGACACCCTTGAAAATGTCGCTAAAACCGACGACGCATGGGTTCAGGAATACTTTAACGGCCCCCGTGGACGTGCTGCTAAACATTCTGTCGCCTCAACGATTAGCAAGGAGTAACCGCACATATGGAAACGCGCGCGCACCATATTTTGATCGGCCTATTTACCCTATTAACAGCGGTGGCGGCACTCTTATTTGCACTTTGGATGAACTACGCATCTGGAGAGCGTGACTACCAACCCTATCGCATCCTATTTGAACGTAGCGTTAGTGGTTTATCCGTGGGTAGTAGAGTGAAATATAATGGTATCGAGGTCGGTGATGTCACCGATCTGGTGCTTAACCCCGATGACCCCCGCCAGGTAATCGTGAGCATTCAGGTCGACCAAAGTGCACCAATTAAAACAGATACTCGCGCCAAGCTAGCGTTCGCCAGCATTACAGGAAGTATGTCGGTGCAATTGTATGGTGGCACGCCCGATAGTCCACGCCTCTTAGATCAAACCAGTGATGATGTTCCGTTTATTCTCGCTGACCCTTCCCCCATTGCCACCCTGTTTGATGAAGGGGAGACAATGATCCAAAACATCAACTCCATTTTGCAAAACGTTAATGAATTATTTGACGATAGCAACCGCGAGCAAGCAGGCAATATTCTCACGAATATTGTAAAAATCACTGACATGATCGCCTCACAACAAAGCGCACTCGACGAAAACATGATGCTGTTTGGTGACGTATCGCGCCAAGCAACAGCAACACTTGAAAGTATCGATACGCTTACCCAGGAAGCCAGTCAACTGCTGCAGCAGGACGGTAAGCAAGTTATGCGCAGCGCTGAAAGTGCCAGTCGCAGTGTCGCAAGCGCCGCCCAACGTATGGAGCAGTTAATCAACGATAATGCGGCGGCCGTGGATGGCACGCTGCAAGGTGCACAAGATATCGCCCCCGCGATATCGGCACTTCGCTCAACCCTGACCAATCTTGATCGAATTACTCGCCAGCTCGAAGAGAGCCCGGCAGACTTTTTCCTAGGCCGCGACAAGGTAGAGGAGTTCCGCCCATGAACCTGCGCCCCACACTTGCCCTAACGGCTATCGCCCTTTTATTGGGAGCGGGTTGCACCATACTGCCTCAAGGTGAACCCGCAACACTCTATCGCCTACCCGCGTCGACTCAGTCACCGACATCCCTTGCTTCTGCCCCCCTTCCCTTACGTCTGGGCGTAGCAGCTCCTGAAGCGGGTCACTTGCTGGGAAGCAACCGCATTGTGGTATACCCAGAACGCAATGTGGTTAATGTATACGAAGGTGCTCGCTGGTATGACGATGCCCCCGACTTACTGCAAACACGTTTAATTTCAGGGCTTCAGCAGTTCCAGCTATTTGCCAACGTGGGCAGCGACCGTTTACCCAGCGATGTGGTGTTGCTCAGCGAACTGCGCCATTTTCAGAGTGAATATGACAACATTCCCCCCAGCGTTAACGTGCAGCTAGACGTTCAGTTGGTCGGTGCGCAGAGTCGTAAGCCGATAACCGCTAACAGCTTTGCTACCCGAGTACAGGCAAGCAGTGTCGATATCCCAGATGTCGTCGATGCGTTCGGTCGCGCCAGCGATGCGCTCACCGAGCAGTTGGCTGCGTGGCTGGAAGGGCAAGCAAGCGACTTATAGGCCGCTTAAAGAGGTAAGTCAGGAACCCACTACTTTGCTGATTTGCTGTTTTCTCAGGTAATCACGGGGGTCTTTAGGATAGTAGTGCTCTGGCTGGCGCTCTAGGTGGGTAAAAAATCGCGTGTCTTTGTACGGCATTTTCATAAACCCAGAGACACCCAAGCCCTCTATCTGGTTAACAGAGGCCAGCACACGAGACAGTAGCGCCCGAAACTCTGGCTCCCGACTGGGATCAAGCAGCCGATAGTAACTATGAATTTTGAGGTGTTTGGGCAGCGCCTCAAAAATAATCATGCCCGTATGATGAATTTCATTAAGTCGCTGCAAAAGCTGCATAATGGTATCTGGCAATACCAATAGCTCTTCTGGGTCGGGGCCATCTTCAAAATAGCTATGCTGCCGCGTGCGATCCTCCATTTCTGGCACCACACTCAGCTCGTAATCAATGGTCGTGCTAGGCTCACATAAAAAGGAGTCCTCCACACTTGCGCGTTCTAAGTGCAGCGTTTGACGCGCATTAAATAAGCAGCTTTTGAACACCCCCTGGCGATGAATAGCACGTGCTAAATGCACCATATTATTGACCGCTTGAATAAACGCCGGTTTTAACGCTGGGTCATACAGGTTAAGCGATGAATCGATATACACGCCCTCCCGCTCCCAACGAACGGCTAAGCCACCAACAACTGGATATTTTCCCAAACGGCTAACCGATGCTAGAAAGGCTTTTTCAGTCTCACCCATGCCCTGCATAAATTGCTTGTAATAGCGATCTAGCTGCACATCATTAACATCATTCAGTGTCTCTTCGGCGTTGGCTTCACGCAGAAAAGCCTTCCGTGAGCTGTACACAACTGTGTCAATTTCTTGACGCTCGGGGCGCCCCCATACCGGCACCAGCGGCACTTGTGGTACGACAGGTAAATCTAACATCACCAACTTCGCCATACGGGGCATCGCCTGTAAAAAATGATCGCCCGCTTTGCGTCGTACATGAGGGTCAGGGTCCAACATGCCATCCAGCGTTCGGGCAAACTCCAGCGGTAATCCTAAGGAACTCGCCGGAATCGCACGATGCCCAAAACGGCAAGATTGCGCGGATGCCAATGCATACAGCGTGCCCGCTGCTCCTTGCTCGTCGAAACGAGGCGATGATAGCGCCCCATTCAGCTGATCTTCGCCAATAAAGTACACATCGCCCAATCGCGCGTTGGTTTGCTGCAGATTATCGGACATCAGCTCCATCACATTTGCCCCAACAAACTGTAGCTTTTCATCTAATTGAGCAAACACAGACGAGCCCCAGTCAATCAGTGCAATGGACTCGGTCTCGGGGTCAAATACAAGGTTGGAAGGTTTGATATCACCATGCACAACAGGGCGCGCATTGGGCCCTGACTCTCGGCGTAGCGTCAGCAGAATATCAGCTAACTGGTCAGCAATATGGACCACTAACCGTGGGGAAAGACGCCCTTCTTCAAGCGAGACCTGTTCTAGGTTCCAGCCCGGCGCACGCTCCATCACCAGAATCGACTGCCCTCGGGAGCGCTGATAAGCCACCAGCTTCGGAATACGTGGATGGGAAACCTGATCGAGCATAAACGCCTCTTCTTCAAGGCGCTCTTGTAAATGTGTGGGCAGCGTAATACGTGAAAACTTGAAGACATAATGGGTCGGTGTGCCTTGGTGTGGCGCACTTCCCGCAAACACAAAGCCATAGGCACCTTTACCGATCAGCTCAATCCCCGTGTAGCCTAGCTGGGCAAGTTGCGCCTGGCACAGCGCTACCCAGTCTTTAAGCTTACGGGCATCGTGATGGCTCAGCAGATATACCGACTGCTCTTCTGGTATATAGAACTGCTGAAGCGGTGCCTGAGACATTTCTCATTCCTTATTAGCCAACCCTAGCCCAAGTGCAGCAACATGGTTTCAGGCGCTTCTAGAAAGCCTTTCCAGGCATTGCAGAAGCGGGCAATGGTACCGCCATCAATAAAGCGGTGATCCCCCGCCCAGGTAATGGTCATGATCGCCCGTCGCTGAACTTCACCCTGCTCGTCAAAGCGGGGTAACCACTGAGTTTTACCGATGGCGACGATGGCGGCTTCCGGCGCGTTAATGATAGGCGCTGCATACGTTCCACCCAGTGCACCAATGTTAGAGATACTGATGGTGCCACCTTTGAGATCAGCCTGGTCGACACGCCCTTCGCGCGCCGCTATGGTTAATCGCCCTACTTCACGGGCAATGTCTAGTAACGTTAGACGCTCAACACTTTTCACATTGGGCACTAACAGACCTGCTTTACTATCCACTGCCATACCAATATTGCAATGAGGATAATAGTGCAGTTCATTTGCTTCCGCGTTTAGCTGGGCGTTGATAATCGGTGCCTCAGCAACGGCTAGCGCCATCGCTTTCATAAAGAATGGCATCAACGTTAATCGCTCACCTTGAGCCTCTACCCGCGGTTTTAGGCGCTCACGCAGCGCCAGCAGCTCAGTGACATCAATCTCTTCGCCATAGTGAAAATGCGGGATGGAGCTGGCTGACTCCACCATTTTTTTCGCCATCACTGCACGCACACCGCGGAGCGGCTCAACCCGTGGCGACTCAGCACCTTGCGTTGCTGGCATGGCTGGTGTGGCGGTATGAACCGAGGCGGTAACAGGCTGTTTTAGGTGCGCCAGCACGTCTTCCTTAAGCACTCGACCTTCTTTACCACTGCCTGCAATGTCCGTTAATTCAAGCTGATGCTCACGGACAAGACGGCGCACGGCTGGGCTGGCTGGCACCTTACCACGGCTCGCTCCCGTAGTAGCGTTAGTCGCCACGGGGGTTGGCTCCGCCGGTGTCCCAGTGGCTGAGTTAGCCACCGCTGACGACTGAGATTCGCTGTTGGGGGGCGTCGCGTCCGGTTCTGCTGTTTCATTTTCTGCCTGGTAGGCATACAGCGCTGCGTGAACCTTGGCAATTTGCCCCTGGGCAACATACAGTTTGGTCACAACGCCAGCTTCAGGAGCAGTAATTTCAACCAGCGCTTTGTCGGTCATGACCTCAACAATTGGCTGATCTTCTTCGATACGATCGCCTTCCGCGACACGCCACTCCACCACTTCGCACTCGACAATACCTTCGCCGATATCCGGCAGCATAAAATCGCTCATTGTTCTTCTCCCTGGCGCTAAAAGTTAACGCTTTCGCGAATCGCTTCAAAAATTTTCAGGTGATCGGGCAGATACTCTTTTTCCAGCACTAGCGGGAAAGGCGTATCCAACCCCGTTACCCGAGTAATCGGCGATTCCAGATAGAGAAAACAACGCTCTTGAATAGTCGCAGCGATCTCACCCGCAAAGCCACCCGTTAACGGTGCTTCGTGACTAACGACCAGACGCCCTGTTTTGAGGACAGACTCCGCAACGGTATCTGCATCCCAAGGCAGTAGCGTACGCAGGTCGATGACTTCACAGGCAATACCTTGCTCTTCCGCAAGCTCGACAGCTTTACCAATCACTTCCATTTGCGCACCCCAACCCACCAGGGTGATATCAGTCCCTTCTTTAACCACCTCGGCCTCACCGATCGGTAGTTGGTAATCCTCTTGGGGTACATCACCCACCGAAGCCCGATAGAGCCGCTTAGGCTCCAGGAACAGCACTGGGTCTGGATCGCGAATTGCGGCCAGTAACAAGCCTTTGGCTTGATACGGGTTACGCGGCACGACCACTTTTAAGCCTGGCGTGTGCGTAAAGTAAGCTTCTGGCGACTGCGAGTGATAAAGGCCACCCGCAATACCGCCGCCATAGGGCGTTCGGATGGTTAAACCACCGACATTGAATAAATCCCCCGAGCGATAGCGGAACTTCGCAGATTCGTTAACAATTTGGTCAAAGGCGGGGAAGATGTAGTCAGCAAACTGTATTTCAGCAACCGGTACCGAGCCTTGGGCAGCCAGCCCATTGGCAAAGCCAATGATGCCTTGCTCTACCAGCGGCGTGTTAAAGCAGCGTGCTTTACCATACTTTTCCTGTAAATGGCTGGTGGCACGGAAAACACCGCCAAAAACACCCACATCTTCACCAAAACAGGTCACCTTTTCATCTTCAGCCATGGCGATATCAAGCGCATTGTTGATCGCCTGGAGCATGTTCATAGTGGGCATATTACTCCTCCCCCTGGGAGTCTGTGGACGTGTTCACCTCAAGGTCTAGCGACCGCGCGCCACGCGGGTATGCCTCTGGGTAACGGCGAATGTGGCGCTTGAGCGTGTCGTATTGACGCTGTAGCTCTGGGGTTATATCGGCATAGACATCGGTAATCAGCGAATCCAAAGGGGGCGGTGAGCGCTTTTCTGCCCTTTTCATGGTCTCCAACACTTCACGACGCAGCGTTTCCTGCTGACTAGCTTCTTCCTCGTCACTCCACCAGCCTTTTTTAGTTAGCCACTTTTGCATACGCAGTATGGGGTCTTTTAAGCGCCATGCTTCTTCCTCACTTTTGGCCCGGTAGCCAGAAGGATCATCAGAAGAAGAGTGGGCAGCAAGCCGGTAAGACATCGCTTCAATTAACACCGGCTGATTTTGGTCAACGGCAATTTTGCGGGCTTGGCGTGTCGCTTCAAAGACCGCCAGTGCATCGTTACCGTCGACACGTATAACGTGCATATGGTAGCCAAAGGCTCTGGGGGCAATACCATCGGCGGCAAACTGCTCAGTGGATGGCGTAGAAATAGCATAACCGTTGTTACGGCAGAAAAAGATTACCGGCACTTGATGCACCGACGCCATATTCAGCGCTGCATGGAAGTCACCTTCAGACGCGGCCCCCTCGCCGAAAAATGTCAGCGTGCAGTGCCCATCAGCGGCTAACTTTTGGCCATAAGCATAGCCAGTTGCCTGGGGAATCTGCGTTGCAAGCGGGGAGGAAATGGTCATGTAGTGCAGCTTACGTGAGCCATAGTGAATCGGCATTTGACGGCCTTTGCCATAGTCCAGCTCGTTGCCGAACAGCTGATTCATAAACTCATCGATGGAGAATCCGCGATACATTAATGCGCCTTGTTCGCGGTATTGCGCCATGATCATATCGGCATCGTCAAGCGCAGCGGCTGCACCAACAACGGCGGCCTCTTCACCCGTGCTTTGCATATAGAAACTGAGCCGACCCTGGCGTTGGGCGGCCATCATGCGCTCATCTAAGATACGGGTGGCCAGCATGGCTTGATAAAGCCGGCGGGCATGGTCACGTGTCAGATCTGGCTCGTTAGCCCCTTCGTAAAGCTCACCCTCGGAATCGAGCAAGCTGAACGTCGCTATCGAGAACTCGTCGCCGGTCATAAAGAGCGGCTGATGTGCATACTGTGTCATCTTTATTATCCTTGTATTACCCCTTTTGAGGGCAGTGTTGTTGGTGTTGACCATTTTTGCCAGTGGATTTATCTAGCATAGGCCAAGCACGTCGAGGTTCGTGTAACCTCGATCAACGCAACACAAGGACAGTAACGCAGTACGCTACTTTTAGGGATACAACTTAAGACGAAGAGAGACGCAGATCGAGCCGCTGTTGCAACGCATCGAATAGGCTATCCACGGCCAAGGCAAGCAAGGCAATTAGCAGTGCACCTTGCAGAACGTAGGCCATATTGCCATTCACAATGCCCGCGATGATGGGATCCCCCAGGTTGCTGGCGCCTACTGTCGCTCCCAATGCGGCCGTTGCGATATTAATCGTCACCGAGGTACGAACGCCGGCCAAAATCACTGGGGTCGCTAGCGGCAGCTCAACACGGCGTAATACCTGCCAGGGTGTCATCCCCATGGCTAGCGCTGCCTGTTTGATACTGGCATCAACATCCTTTAGTCCTGCTAGGGTGTTACGTACAATGGGCAGCAGGCCGTAGAGCAGCAATGCGACGATAATGGGCAATGTGCCGAAGCCTAAAACGGGCACCGCCAACGCCAATACAGCGACTGGCGGGAAGGTTTGGCCCAGCGAGGCAACTTGGCCAACGAGCGGTAAAAAATCGCGCCCCCACTGACGCGTGACGGCAATACCCGCGAGTACGCCCAGGCTTATCGTCACAATGGCGGCCACCCCAACTACGAATACGTGTCTACCCAACAACGTGTAAAACTCTGCACGCGAATAAATCACTTGTCGTGCATTGGGCTCAACCCAACGAAAGATAGCGTCTAAATATGGCATACCTAGTACGCTGATTAGCAATAATAGCGCCCAACAGGCCGGCCGCATCCACTGCGGTTTAACGCCTACTTGCTGGCTGCGATGCACGCTACTACGCATCACGGTGACTTACCTTATCAACCCGAGCCTCTTTCACTATCTTACGCAGTGACAGCTCACCAATGGGCATATCCTGCTGGTCGACAACGGTGAGCCTATCGCAGTGGTCACGTAGCATCATGGAAAGCGCCTGGCGTAACGAGAAATCAGCAGGAATCCTCGCTTGGGCAGGCAGTGACTGACCGAGCGATGTCATGTGATCTTTCACACGTGTCAGTGCTGCCTGTTTTAGGCCACGCTCTAACCCACCCAGTAGCGACTCAACAAACGGATCGTTAGGATGCTGAAGCAGCGCCAGCGGCGTTCCCTGCTGAACAATGCGCCCTTCTCGCATAACGACTAAATGATCAGCAAGTTTGAGCGCCTCATCCATATCGTGGGTCACGAAGACCACCGTTTTATGTAGCCGAGCCTGCAACTTTGCTAGCTCGTCTTGAAGCTTTTCTCGGGTAATGGGATCTAGCGCACCAAAGGGCTCATCCATTAGCAAAATATCGGGGTCTGCCGCCAGTGCTCTGGCAACACCGACACGCTGTGCCTGGCCACCAGAAAGTTGATGCGGATATTTATGGGCAAACTCCTCTACGGGCAGGCCCAATAAATGCATCAGCTCATTGACTCGCGTTGTCACATCATTCGATGACCACTTGAGTAGACGCGGCACTAGGCCAATATTGCGTGCCACCGTCCAGTGCGGAAACAACCCTGTACTTTGGATGACATACCCGATACGGCGGCGCAGTTTAACCGGGTTATATTGCTCGACCAGCTGTCCATCAAGGATGATGTCACCGCTGCTGTGTGCAATCAGACGATTGATCATGCGCAGCGTGGTGGATTTGCCACAGCCAGACGACCCCACCAGTGCGCAGAACTTTCCTTTCGCAACATGCAAGGATATGTCGTCGACCGCTGTATCTTCTCCAAAGCGCTTCGACACATGGGAAAGCTCTATCATTAATGTCCTCCGGGGCGTAGCACGTCGGCTAATGCCCCCAAACTAGCATCTACAATAAGTGCCAAGACCAAAATAGGCAGCGCGCCAAGTAGCACCATGTCCATGGCCGCTTGGCCCAATCCTTGAAAAATAAACGTGCCTAGCCCACCTGCCCCAATCAACGCGGCAACTGCCGTTAATCCAATGGCTTGCACGGTCGTGATCCGCACACCTTCTAACAGTATCGGCAGCGCCAAGGGAAACCTTACTTGCCAAAAGCGCTGGCTTGCGCGCATTCCCATTGCCTTGGCGGCTTCTAAGGTATCTGGACTCACCTCTTCCAGCGCAATATACGTATTGCGCACCATAGGAAGTAGGCTGTAAGCAATCAGCGCTATTAGTGCAGGCGTTGTGCCGATACCGCTCACCCCCATCTCAGCCAAGAGCGGTACATTAGCCGCCAGCCAGGCAAGCGGCGCAAGCAATAAACCGAACAGCGCTAAACTGGGAATCGTTTGTAAGAAGTTGAGCAGTGCAAACGACACTTTTTGCAGCCGCCTGTAACGCCGCATCAACATTGCCAGTATCAGACCTGCCACCACGCTAACGCTGACCGCGGTGCTAACCAGCGCTATATGCTGCACCAGGGCACGATAAAACTGTTGATCACGCGCCTGAAATTCCTGTACGAGTGCCAGGTTCTCAAGCCACTGAGACGCACAGACCAGCCACGCACCCACTACGATGCCGAGTAGCAATGTCGTCCAGAGTCGTGATAAGCCTAAGCGCAGACGCAGCTCAACTAAACACAACATAAGTAAGAAGAGCACTGTCCAATACGCCGCTCCAATGCCTAAACGCGCTTGCGGTAAATCCGCAGCAATCAGCCAATGACCTGCCACCATCAGGCCAAAAGGCATTAATAGTAGTGCGAGTGTGACAATGCCTAACTGCGCATAGTAATGCGTTCGACTTGGCGCAATCGCCAAGCCGCCTATTGCAAGAAACAGTAAGGTGACAAGCAGTCCTCCTGGCCAGCCAATAGCAGCCACCAAGCCATACGACTCCCCAGCGACGATTCGATTTGGCGCGACGCTAACGGGGCTAAGCAACCACGAAGCCGCCAGCATAAAGGCACTCAAACACAACAGTACTGTGTTTGAGTGCCAGCGTTGAGCGTGAAATTTAGGTGATGGCAAGGCGTCTATCAGAGACATTAATCAGTCGCCCAAACCATCAAGATAGTCGCGCGCTACTTGGTCTGGAGAGAAACCATTCACCGCCACATCGGCGTTTAAGGTTTGCAGAGTAACGAGGTCAAGGGTTGTAAATACATCATTGAGGAGTGATTCGATTTGCGGGTAGGCCTCAAGCACGCCTGCCCGCACGACTGGCGCGGGCTGATAAACCGGCTGTACACCTTTAGAGTCCTCAAGCACCACCAAGCCGAGGGCACTGAGACCACCATCTGTTCCGTAGGTCATCGCGCTGTTTACGCCGCTCGTTTGCTGAGCAGCAGCTCGCATGGTGGCCGCCGTGTTACCGCCGGAAAGCACTAGCAATTGATCATCACTAAGCTCGAAACCATAGGCGTCTTGAAACGCCGGTAACGCCTGATCAGACTCTACAAATTCAGCGCTCGCTGCAAATTTAAACTCGCCCCCCTCCGCTAAATACGCGGCGAGGTCTTCAAGGGTTTTTAAACCGTTGGCTGTCGCCACATCTTCCCGAACACTCATGGCCCACGTATTGTTGGCACTGGCAGGCTGAAGCCATATCAGCCCTTGCTCTGCGTCACGCTCACGCACGGCCTGGTAAGCATCCTCTGCGCTATTCCAAACAGGGCTATCGGTCATGTCAAAGAAGAAAGCGCCGTTACCAGTGTACTCTGGATAAAGGTCAACCTCTCCAGCCACGAGTGCACTGCGCACAACGCTGGTGCCTCCCAACTGAAGCCGGTCTTCAGTTGGCACGCCTCCACGCTCTAGCGTTTGAATGATGAGTTCACCTAATACAGATCCTTCTGTATCAATTTTGGATGACACCACCACCGGATCATTGGCCTGAGCTGAGCTAAAAGCAATCGCTGATAGGCAGGCGACAATCATTGGTTTCATTATAAAGCGCATGTTGGTCGTCCTTTTATTTGGCGTTTTGAAAGTGTCACATCAGTATAAGCGCCAACAACGTTGACGCCAGACGCCGTGTTAACGGCATCTGGCATACTAAAAAACGTGACTGACTTTAACGACGCGCGCTCAGAGGGCTTCAATTACCCAGGTTGTCCCCTCGCGGGAATCCTTTAGGATAATGCCCATGCTCGCTAGTTCATCTCGAATAGCATCCGCCTGAGCAAAATCTTTACTCGCTTTCGCTTCCTTACGCTGCGCTATTTTTGCTTCAATTTCAGCGTCGCTAAGCGCCACCTGCTGCTGAGCCCCCTTCAAAAAGGTTGGTGGGGCTTGTTGCAGAAGCCCTAACACGTTTGCTAAGCGCTTTAACTCCGCAGCCAAATGCTGTGCTTTCTCAGGTGATTCGCTCTTAGCGCGATTGAGATCCCGCGCCAAGTCGAACAATACTGCCAACGCCTCGGGCGTATTGAAGTCATCATCCATCGCTGTCGCAAAACGTTCAGCATAGCCTGCGGTTTCACTGGTATCACTAGGGACACTCGACGACGCTTGGACGCCCTCCAAGGCCGTATAAAAACGCGTCAAGGATTTGCGCGCCTCATGGAGAGAATCCACTGAGTAGTTAATTGGGCTGCGGTAGTGGCTAGCCACTAGCAAGTAACGCACCACTTCCGGATCATGCTCAGCCAATACATCTCGAATGGTAAAAAAGTTACCCAGCGATTTTGACATCTTCTCCTGGTTAACCCTCACCGCCCCAGCATGCATCCAGGTGTTGACGTAGGTTTTGCCCGTCGCTGCCTCTGATTGAGCAATTTCGTTCTCATGATGAGGGAACGTAAGATCAGGACCACCACCATGAATATCGAAGGTATCACCTAAGCAGCACGTCGACATGGCAGAGCACTCAATATGCCATCCTGGGCGACCATCTCCCCAAGGCGAGGACCACGAAGCCTCACCAGGTTTTGCCGCTTTCCAGAGCACAAAGTCGAGCGGGTCTTCTTTATGAATATCGACCTCAACCCGTGCGCCGGAACGCATATCATCAAGCTGACGATTATTAAGCTTGCCGTAATCAGCGAACTTACGAACGCGGTAATACACATCACCATTACTCGCTGCATAGGCAAAGCCTTTTTCAATCAGCGTTTCAATCATGGTAATGATATCGTCAATATGCCCTGTCGCTCGGGGCTCAAGACTTGGCGGCAAAACGCTCAGACGCGCTTCATCCTCATGCATTGCCTGAATCATGCGCTCGGTGAGTACACTGATTGCTTCACCATTTTCTTCAGCTCGCTTGAGGATTTTATCGTCTATATCCGTGATGTTACGTACGTACGTCACATCAAAACCACGATGACGTAGATAGCGTGTAATAACATCAAAGGACACCATGACCCGCGCATGGCCAAGGTGACAGTAGTCATACACCGTCATGCCGCAGACATACATGCTGACTTTACCCGGCACCAGCGGGGTAAACGGTTCTTTGCGACGTGTCAGCGTATTATAAATGTGCATATGACGATTCCTTAGCCCTTCTGTTTGATTTTCGCCCAGCTATCTTTCAATCCAACGGTACGATTAAACACCAGTTGCCCTGGCTTGGAAGCATGGCGGTCAGCGCAAAAATAACCCACCCGCTCAAACTGGAAGCGATCTTCTGGAACAGCATCCGCCAAACTGGGCTCGCCAATAGCGTGGCACACCGCCAAGGAGTCGGGGTTCAAGTGCTCGAGGAAGTCGACATCTTTGTCACGATCCGGCTGCTCAACCGTGAACAAATTGTCATACAGGCGCACTTCCATGGGCACACCATGGGCAGCACTTACCCAGTGAATCACACCTTTCACTTTACGGCCTTCAGGATTTTTACCCAAGGTATCGAAATCTACTGAGCAGTGCAGTTCCACCACATCACCGGCATCGTTCTTAATTACGTCATCACAACGAATCACGTAGCTATTACGCAGACGAACTTCTTTGCCTGGCGCTAAACGGAAAAACTTTTTGGGCGCATCTTCCATGAAGTCGTCTTGGTCAATATACAGCTCGCGACTAAACGGCACCTTACGAACGGCCATATCGTCTCGGGCTGGGTGTCCCGGAACGTCGTAAACTTCTTCGTGATCTTCAGCAACGTTCGTCAGCACCACCTTAAGGGGTTTCAATACACACATTGCCCGGGGCGCGTTGTCCTCAAGGTCAGAACGAATCGCATGCGTTAGCATGGCAATATCAACTAAGCCACCATCGGCACGAGTAACACCAATCATCTCGCAGAACTTGCGAATGGATGCCGGCGTATAACCACGGCGACGCATCCCTGAAATGGTTGGCATACGCGGGTCGTCCCATCCATCGACAATCTGCTCGTCAACCAGCAGCTTTAGCTTGCGCTTCGAGGTCAGGGTGTAATCCAGATTAAGTCGCGCAAACTCGATTTGGCGCGGCTTAGCGGGAACTGGCAAGTTATTCAAAAACCACTCATATAGCGGGCGGTGATCTTCAAACTCAAGCGTACAGATTGAATGCGTAATGCCTTCAATGGCGTCAGACTGGCCGTGGGTAAAATCGTACGACGGGTAGATTTTCCACTTGTCGCCTGTCTGGTGGTGGCTGGCATGGCGAATCCGGTAAAGGATCGGATCGCGAAGATTGATATTGGGCGACGCCATATCAATTTTTGCTCGAAGTACCTTTTCACCTTCACCAAACTCACCGTTACGCATACGCTCAAGCAGATCGAGGTTCTCGTCAACGCTGCGCTGGCGGTAAGGGCTTGGCTTGCCCGGCGCAGTGAGTGTGCCACGATATTCGCGAATTTCATCCGGCGAAAGGTCATCGACGTAGGCTTTATCTTCGCGGATTAAGTGCTGTGCCCAGGCATAAAGCTGGTCAAAATAATCAGAGGCAAAGCGTACTGGGCCAGCCCAGTTAAAGCCTAACCAGCTCACGTCTTCCTTAATCGCATCAATATACGCCTGCTCTTCCTTTGCTGGGTTGGTGTCATCAAAACGCAGATGACACTCACCACCTAGCTGCTCCGCCAACCCAAAGTTCAGACAGATCGATTTTGCATGGCCGATATGCAAAAAGCCGTTGGGCTCGGGAGGAAAGCGCGTCACAATTTTGGTGACCTGGCCGCCCTCTATTTCGTCGCGTACTTGGTTGCGAATGAAGTTCGGCGCTGGGGTGGTCTCGTTGGTCATGTTGGTGTTGATAACCTCATGGTGGATGGCGTGCTAGGCAACCAATGCCTACGCTATTAGGGTTTGCGCTTCGCGGTGCCTAGCAAAACCGTTATTATAACGTGACGCCGATGCACAGCGCCAAGGCGAACGCCTTTATTGAACAGGAATTTATCTATGATCGTATTACAGACCAACCACGGTGACATTACTATTGCGCTTAATCACGAAAAAGCGCCTAAAAGTGCTGCAAATTTTGAACAATACGTCCGCGATGGTTTTTACGATGGTACCTTGTTCCACCGCGTTATCGACGGCTTCATGATCCAGGGTGGCGGGTTTGATCTGGACTTTAATCAAAAAGCGACTCGCGACCCTATCGAAAATGAAGCAGATAATGGTTTACAAAATACCATTGGCACACTAGCGATGGCACGTACCCAAGACCCTCACTCTGCTACTGCGCAATTTTTTATTAACGTAGGCAACAACAGCTTTTTAAATCATAGTGGCAAAAGCCTTCAAGGCTGGGGCTATGCGGTATTTGGTGAAGTCGTCGACGGCATGGACGTAGTGAATGCTATTCGTGGTGTCACTACGACCCGCCGTGGTATGCATGCTGATGTTCCCGCGGAGGATGTCATCATTGAGCGTGCCTACGTTAAAGACGCCGACTGATTATTTAGGAACTCTATGCGCACTCTGCTTGTAGCTGATATGCATCTAAGCAGCGATACCCCTGAGATTAATCAGGGGTTTTACCGCTACTTAGAGCACACCGCTAAGGGGGCTGACGCCCTGTACATTTTGGGCGACCTATTCGATGCCTGGATTGGTGACGACCTGCTCGACACACCTCACCCGCTGGCAGCTGTCGCTCGCGAGGTGATCATACGATTACGCCAACTGAGCAGCGAAGGAACCACCGTTCATTTTCTTCACGGTAACCGAGACTTTTTGATTGGTGAGCGTTTTATCAGTGAATGCCAGGCATCGTTACTACCCGAAAGCCAAGAGGTAGAGCTTCAAGGTGTACCCGCCGTCATTTTGCACGGCGATAGCCTTTGCACGAAAGATGACGCTTATATGGCATTTCGTGAACAGTCCAGGTCTCCCGAGTGGCAAGCCCAGATTCTCTCGCTTCCCCTGGAACAGAGGGTAGAGTTGGCAAAAAGCTTGCGTATGCAGTCTGGCGATGCCAATGCATCCAAGGCGGACGCAATCATGGATGTTACTCACGAGGAAGTGGTCGCGTTAATGGAGCGCTTTGGCGTGACAACCATGATTCACGGCCACACTCACCGGCCCAAGGTGCATGATTTGACGGTAGAAGATGTGCCTGCCAAACGCTTTGTGCTCGGTGACTGGGATTCCCAACACGGCTGGGATGTTATCATCGAGAGCACTCCAGATCGTCACGCGATGCCTGTACTGCGGCAATTTGCTTTAAATAGCCCACCCTAACACCGCTCTGGCGCATACAAAGCTCGCTACCAGAACTACTGCCATAAAAAAAGCCGATCATTTGATCGGCTCTTTTCTGGCGCTTCATTAACGCTTAATGTCAGCGTCGCTTCTCAGATCGTCAATCAATCCCTGAATAACAGACTGGGCACGCAGTTGCTCTGCCATTTGTGCGACAAACGACGTAACCTGTTCATCTACCTCACCAACAGAGACACGATCAAGCGCAACGATAGCAACGCCTTGTGGTAATACCACAGAACGGTAGACGCTTTCACCCTCTTCTGGGCGCGGCATACGGAACACTTCCTGCACCATTAGCTGTGGCAACGTAGCACCAGATTGACGCGTAATGTTATCTGCCTCAAGCCAGTCGACATCAGCCAACTCCCCCGCTTCCAACGCTGCAATCATCCTATCAGCCTCTTGCTGCAAGGCTTCTTGACGCTGCTGGGTAGCAACCGCACTGGCAACGTCTTCACGTACGTCGTCAAGCGCTAGCTGTGTCGGCTCGCGGTGTTCGGCAACACGCAATACGAGTCGACGGTCATCATCCAGCTCGATAACCTCGCTGTTATAACCTTCTACTAGCACATCAGTACTGAAGGCCTCATCAAGCACACCAGGTTCCGAGAGCACGCCCTCACCTTCGCCGCGAGCAAGCCAATCAGTTTGATTAAGCGTCAACCCCAGGTCATCAGCAACACTCTGCAGATCTTCGGCGGCAAAGCTTTCATCAATCAGTCGCTGGACTTGCCGATTAAAATCGTCGCCTACCTGGCGCAGCGCTAACTCCTGATGAAGCACATCGCGCTGCTCATCGAACCCAGGTGCGACCAGCTCAGTGACTTGGAGAACATGGAAAGCACTATCCATTTCCACTAGCTGAGATATTTCACCCTCACTTAGGGAAAAAGCGGCTTCATCAAAGGCATCCCCAAAGAACCCAGGGCTAATAACGCCCAAGTCACCACCCTGTTCGGCACTGGCTGTATCATCTGAATAACGCAGCGCTGTCTCAGTAAATGTCTGACCGCCATCAAGGGCCTCAAGAGCTTCATTCGCCCTTTCTTCGGCTTCTTCCCGAGTACGCTCATTACCAAAGGTGACCATAATATGAGAGACGCGACGATCTGCATTGCGATTCTGGTCACGCCAGGCATCGCGTAATGCCTGCTCATCAATCTCAACATCTTCGGCCATCACCTGACGATCTACCACGACATACTCAACACGCACTTGTTCTGGGCGTTCAAAACGCGCCTGATGTGCATCATAGTAAGTCTGCATATGTGCTTCAGTGACGTCGACATCAACCTCGACATCGCTTACATCTAGCTGAATATAACGGAAGCTTCGTTGCTGGCGCTGTAGCTCAGCGAGCCGTTCTTGTTCACTTTCAAGGCTGAAGTCACTAAACGCAAGCCCTTGCTGTAAGTGCTGGCGCTTGATATCAGCTCGAAGCTCTTCACGGAACGCCACTGGCGTATAGCCAGCACCTGCAAGGCGATTACGGAAGATCTCTGAGGAGAACCGGCCATCCTGGTCATGGAACTCAGGCAAGCCCACGATCATTTGATCAAGCTGTGCATCAGATACGTAAACACCGCCGTCTTCTGCGTATTGCGTCAGCAGCTGCTGGGTAATCAACTGATCCAGCACGTCATTACGCAGCGCACGCTCTTGCTCGGGCGGCACTTGGCCTGAGCGCAGCGCACGTTGAACCTCAAGCTCAACCTGTTGGCGCATAATGGGCTCGCCGTTAACGCTCGCCACTTCGTTTGGATCACTGCCAAATACGCTAAACAGTGATTCAACACCAAACAGTGCCATGGCAGCGACCATAACACCGATGATAATTTTGGCACCCCAGCTTCTGGAACCATCTCGAATACTTTGCAGCATGCTAGCCTCAAATTAATTCAGCTATCGATTGCCCTAGACCAAGGGTCAAAAAAACATGGGCGCATCGCGTATGCGATGCGCCCATTAGCTTACATTAAACGCGAGCCAATTAATTGACGGCGTCTTTCAGCGCTTTACCGGCTTTAAAGCTGGGAACTTTTGCAGCGCTGATTTCGATGGGCTGGCCCGTTTGTGGGTTGCGGCCAGTACGCGCAGCACGCTCTTTAATGGCGAAAGTCCCAAAACCAACCAATGAAACACTTTCGCCCTTTTTGAGGCTATCGGTGACAGACTCGACCATTGCATCCAATGCGCGGGTTGCCGCTGCTTTAGGAATATCAGCAGACGCGGCAATAGCTTCAATCAGCTCGGACTTATTCACACTTCACCCCTTAACTGTTTCAAAAAATGTCTCAGAACGGCACTGCCACTGTAAAGTACAATCACAAAGCATAGCTGCGTTTTATAGCAATGCATTGAAACATCTGTCAAGCAACAGTGCCGCGAAATACCCGTAACTCAAGGCTTTGGGCAAACTTATTAAG
Source organism: Vreelandella zhaodongensis (assembly GCF_013415115.1). Classification (GTDB taxonomy): domain Bacteria; phylum Pseudomonadota; class Gammaproteobacteria; order Pseudomonadales; family Halomonadaceae; genus Vreelandella; species Vreelandella zhaodongensis. The sequence continues at coordinate 747,320 of NZ_JACCDD010000001.1, forward strand.
TAATGTTAAAACTCAACAGAGCATTAACGCTTAATGAGTACTTGCTACAGCGCTTGTGCTAAAAGATTGATCATTACCTTTTAGCGAAGCACTTTTTTCAACTTGGTCGCTGTGTAGCGCTACGGCTAGCACATCATCAATCCACCGCACGGGACGAATATCAAGAGCCCCTTTAATATTTTCCGGCACTTCCTTGAGATCACGACGGTTTTCTTCAGGAATTAAGACTGTCTTTATACCACCGCGACGAGCTGCCAGCAATTTCTCCTTTAAACCGCCGATAGGCATTACTTCACCACGCAGGTTAACCTCACCCGTCATGGCAACATCACAACGCACAGGACGCTGAGTATAGGCAGATACAATGGCAGTTACCATGGCAATACCGGCACTAGGCCCATCTTTTGGTGTCGCACCCTCCGGCACGTGAATATGCAGATCCTCGTTTTCGAACCGCTGAGGATCAATGCCATACTCACTCGCACGCGCCTTAACGACCGTTTGAGCAGCACTGACCGACTCTTTCATGACATCGCCTAGTGAGCCAGTTTTGTTGATCCGCCCTTTACCCGGCGTCACCACCGACTCAATATTTAGCAGCTCGCCACCCACCGACGTCCATGCAAGCCCCGTCACACGACCGACCTGGTCTTCCTGCTCGGCTAGCCCATAGCTGTAGCGGCGCACCCCCGAATAAGCTTCGATCTCTTCAGAAGTAATAAGCTGCTGAGCTTGCAGTTGGCTGCCCTGCTGGTCATTGGAGACTCGCTCAGCCTCTAAACGCTCTCGAAGCACCTTACGGCATACCTTGGCGATCTGGCGCTCAAGCTCTCTCACCCCAGCTTCACGGGTGTAGTAACGCACCAGCTCTAACAAGGCATCGTCGCTAAGCGCCAATTCCTCTGTTTTCAAGCCATTCGCTTCCTGCTGCTTAGGCAGTAAATAGCGCTTTGCAATTGCTAGCTTTTCATCTTCGGTATAACCCGGCAAGCGAATTATTTCCATACGATCCAGTAACGGACCAGGAATATTCATCGAGTTCGCGGTGCAGATAAACAGCGTTTCTGACAGATCGTAATCCAGCTCCAGGTAGTGATCACTAAAGCTGTTGTTCTGCTCGGGATCAAGCACCTCAAGGAGCGCTGACGCCGGGTCACCGCGGTGATCCATACCGAGTTTATCGACTTCATCCAATAAAAACAGCGGATTCTTGACACCAGCACGACTCATTCGCTGCATCAACTTACCCGGCAACGAACCTATATAGGTGCGGCGATGCCCTCTGATTTCAGACTCATCACGAACACCACCCAACGCCAGGCGAACATACTTACGATTAGTCGCGCGCGCAATAGACTGCCCTAACGAGGTCTTACCTACCCCAGGAGGACCCACTAGGCACAAAACAGGCCCCTTCATTTTCCGCACGCGCTTCTGCACTGCTAAATATTCCAGAATGCGTGCTTTGACTTCTTCTAGGCCGTAATGGTCTTCGTCCAGCACTTCTTGAGCTTTGATTAAATCGTGCTTAACTCGAGTACGTTTTTTCCAAGGAACCGCCACCAGCCAATCTAAATAGGAGCGCACGACGGTCGCCTCAGCTGAGTTAGCTGACATCATTTTGAGCTTGTTTAGCTCTTGAGCCGCCTTCTCTGCGGCCTCTTTAGGCATTCCAGACGAAGCAATGGCTTGCTCGTATTTTTCAACCTCATTGGGCACATTGTCCAGCTCACCCATTTCCTTCTGGATGGCTTTCATTTGCTCATTAAGGTAATACTCACGCTGCGTCTTTTCCATCTGCTCTTTGACGCGGGAACGAATACGCTTCTCGACCTGTAGTAAGTCAATCTCTGACTCAATCAACGCCATCAGGTGCTCGATACGATCGCGCACACGATCCATTTCAAGTAACTCTTGTTTGTCACCTATTTTCAGCGACAAATGGGCACAGATGGTGTCTACCAGGCGGCTGGGATCTTCAATCCCAGAAAGCGAATTAAGCACCTCATTAGGTACTTTTTTAGATAGCTTAACGTATTGCTCAAACTGATTAAGCAGCACACGTACCAGGGCTTCCTGCTCGCGGCTGGTCAATGGCTCGCTCTCACGAGGCACTAGATGTGCCTGGGTGTAGCCTGCGTCGTTCTCTTCAATAGCCATAACGTCAGCGCGGAAATTACCTTCAATCAGCACTTTCACAGTGCCATCAGGCAATTTCAGCAGCTGCATGATATCGGCCACGGTACCCATAGCATAAAGGTCAGCGTTGTCGGGCTCGTCCTGTGAGGCCTCGCGCTGAGCCACCAGCAGCACACGCTTGTCAGCCTCCATCGCTGCTTCTAACGCTTGAATGGACTTTTCACGGCCAACAAAAAGTGGAATCACCATTTGCGGGTACACAACCACATCCCGCAATGGTAACAGGGGTAAACATTGTGTCTGATCGGCGTTCTGCTGCATCGCAGACGTTCCTCAAAATCGGATGAGTACTTGAAAGGGTACTTAGTCAAGTACCTCACAGTATGAAAAACATGGCGCTAGGCGCTGAGCACTAGGCTGACATATCTTGAATAACATATGAAAAACAAGGGGTCGCCTAGGCGACCCCTTGGTTTGGCGCAAGCGGTTAAAGCAAGGCCGTGGCGCCAACTTAGGCGCTAACCATCAGTGCCGTCGACTCGCGCTTCTTCCTGCTGTGAGTAGATCAACAACGGCTCGCTATCACCTGTAATGACAGAGCCATCGATCACTACTTTGCTTACGCCTTCTAGCGAAGGAATTTCATACATCGTATCTAGAAGCACAGATTCAAGAATGGAGCGCAAGCCACGCGCGCCTGTCTTACGCTCCATCGCTTTAATGGCGACAGCACGCAGTGCATCATCTCTGAATTCAAGCGTGACATCTTCCATTTCGAAGAGCTTGGCGTATTGCTTAACCAGCGAGTTTTTGGGCTCGGTTAAAATCTGCACCAACGCATCTTCAGTGAGCTCAGTCAGCGTAGCAATCACAGGCAAACGACCAACAAACTCGGGAATAAGACCGAATTTCACCAAATCGTCTGGTTCAACGTCAGCCAACAGCTCACCTATACCACGAGAAGACTCTTTACTCTTGACGCTAGCGTTGAAACCAATGCCACCCTTCTCTGCGCGATCACGAATGACTTTATCAAGCCCCGCAAAAGCACCGCCTACAATAAACAGAATTTTAGCCGTATTGACCTGAACAAATTCCTGCTGCGGATGCTTGCGACCACCCTGTGGCGGCACCGACGCTGTCGTTCCTTCAATTAGCTTCAGCAGCGCCTGCTGAACGCCTTCACCCGATACATCTCGCGTGATGGAAGGGTTGTCAGACTTGCGCGAAATTTTGTCGATTTCGTCAATGTAGACAATACCACGTTCGGCTTTCTCAACATCATAGTCACACTTTTGCAGAAGCTTCTGAATGATGTTTTCAACATCTTCACCCACATAACCGGCTTCTGTAAGCGTAGTGGCATCAGCAATGGTGAACGGTACATTCAGCAACCGCGCCATGGTTTCCGCAAGCAGCGTCTTACCACTACCGGTAGGACCAATAAGCAAAATGTTTGATTTACTTAGCTCGACATCGCCTTCACGCACTTCCGTCTTAAGACGCTTGTAGTGGTTATAAACCGCTACCGAAAGCACCATTTTGGCGCGATCTTGCCCGATGACGTAGTCGTCTAGCGTATGACGTATTTCGCGGGGAGTAGGCAACCGTTCCTCATCGCTCTCGGCATCGGCTTCGAGAACTTCCTCGCGAATGATGTCATTACATAAGTCGACACACTCATCGCAGATATACACGGACGGGCCGGCAATCAACTTGCGTACTTCGTTTTGGTTTTTACCACAAAACGAACAGTACAGCAGCTTGCCGCCTTCGTCCTTGCCTTTGCCGTCGGCCATTCGCGTACCTCTGTCACTGCGGCGGCTAATACCGCCAGAAAAGCTCGTTAGAAAAGCTGAATCCTACCACGCTATCAGGATGTAGGCCGCTTATCCAGCACTGCGTCAATCAAGCCATACTCTTGGGCTTTCGTGGCGCTCATGAAATTATCACGGTCAGTATCACGGGCAACCGCTTCAAGGTCTTGCCCTGTATGATCCGCAAGAATCTGATTGAGTTTCTCACGAATGCCAAGAATCTCACGGGTATGAATCTCGATATCAGAGGCTTGTCCCTGATAGCCACCTAATGGCTGATGGATCATCACACGTGAGTTAGGCAAGCAATAGCGCTTACCTGCCGCACCGGCTGTTAACAGCAACGCACCCATGCTGGCCGCTTGACCAATACATACGGTAGACACGTCAGGCTTGATAAACTGCATGGTGTCATAAATTGACATACCCGCCGTCACTGATCCGCCAGGCGAGTTGATGTACAGATGGATGTCTTTGTCAGGGTTTTCTGACTCAAGAAACAGCAGCTGCGCCACCACTAAATTCGCCATGTAATCTTCAACTGGTCCTACCAGAAAGATAACACGCTCTTTTAACAGACGTGAGTAGATGTCATAGGCTCTTTCCCCTTTGGCGCTCTGCTCAACCACCATGGGCACTAAACCGCCGGCGTTTTGAATATCAAACTCACTCATTCGGGTGATTCCTTGCGTCCGGTAAGGGAAAGGCGCATCAAGGAGTGATGCGCCACGCGATGAAGTTAGGCGTTAGCCTGCTCGCCTTCTTCTTCAACACCTTCATCTTGCTCGGCCTGCTGCTGAGCAGCTGCCAATGCCTGCTGGTATGACATTTCAACGTCTTTAACGTTCGTCTGCTCCAGCAGCTTATCAACGGCCTTCTCTTCCAGAATGGCAGACTTCACTTGAGTTTTGAGCTGCTCATTACCCATGTAGTAGTCAACCACCTCGGAAGGATCCTGGTACTGCTCTGCCAGCTCTTCCACTTTGGCCTTAATAGCGTCATCGTCAGCATCTAGCTCATTGGCTTTGATAACTTCCGCCAACAACAAGCCTACTTGAACACGGCCTTTTGCCTGGGCTTCAAACAGCTCGTTAGGCAACTGGCTGACATCAAAATCTTCGCCCAAGCCAAACTGCTGTGCAGCCTGGCGCTTCATACCATCGGTTTCTTGCTGAACGAGGGCACTCGGTACAGGGATGTCATTCGCATTTTTCAGCGCATCTAGTACCTGTTGCTTAACTCGATTATCAACTGCCTGGGCAGCTTCACGCGTCATATTCTTTTTGATTTCAGCACGGAACTTGGCTTCATCACCGTCTTCAACGCCAAACCGAGCAATGAACTCAGCGTCGACTTCCGGCAGCGCTTGGCTGCTGACTTTGTGAACGGTTACTTTAAACGTGGCGTCTTTACCAGCAAGGTGCTCTGCTTGATAATCTTCGGGGAAGGTAACCGTAATGGTTTTTTCTTCACCCGCTTTCGCACCAATCAGTTGCTCTTCAAAGCCTGGAATAAAGCTGTTAGAGCCAATCACCAACGCGTGACCTTCTGCGCTTCCACCTTCGAACGGCTCGTCACCAAGAAAACCTTGGAAATCGATCGTCACCTGGTCGCCATCAGCGGCGGCGGCTTCGACATCTTCCCACGCAGCATTTTGCTTGCGCAGCGTATCGATCATTTCATCAACGTCAGCATCGCTGACCGTTACAACCGGACGCTCAACCTCAGTACCTTCGATGGAGGCAAGCTCAACTTGCGGGTAAATTTCCATTACCGCAACAAACTCGAGATCTTGACCAGTCTGGTTTGTTTTCGGCTCAATCTGGGGGAACCCTGCCGGATTAAGACCTTCTTCAGTAATGGCTCGCACGTAGCGCTCACGCATCACTTCATTGACCACTTCATTGCGCACGCTGTCGCCGTAGCGCTGACGAACTACAGCCATCGGCACTCGGCCCTGGCGAAAACCATTCAGGCGAACGTTTTTCGCGGTGTCTTTCAAGCGAGCGCTGACGGCCTCGTCGATTTCGGAAGCCGGCACTTGAATAGTGATGCGGCGTTCGATCTGGGAGGTCGTCTCGACGGAAACTTGCATGAATTGTCCTCTAGCGGCTGGGCGTAATATTGATAGCGTATAATAAGTTCAAGGGGTCAATTTTAAGAACCCTGACGCATGGTGGCAAGCGCCATGCTCGCAAGATGGGGGCACAACCCCCGATTACAAGGGTTTAACGAGTGAAAATGGCCGTTTTTAGTGGAATTTTCTTCCCCAACTCGCTTTCAAGCGCATTCCAAATGTTGCAGTTGTAGATTTTTAGCCTAAAGATATCACTAGCACCAACGCTTTTTAATTAATCTCGCGGCTTCCACCACAGAGATACTGCATGGAATATAAGCCCACATGTTGCAGCGTGGGAAATAAACATTTGCCAGCTAATCCAGTCGGTAAATAAACCATGCCAGACACCCATAACGACCACACCCAACACTAGCATGATCAATAGGCGCTGAAGTAACGCTGGCAATGCTTTTCGTGCGCTAGCAGAAAGCATTCTCCACTGCAGGAAAGCTGCACCTGCCACAAACACCAACGCCATAAGCAGTAAGGTTTGGCGAGTTTCGTGGCCACCCACCATATAGCGGGGCAATGCTGACAGCATAACAACACATAAGCCAATAGCGATGCTTACGCGCTCGGGAGAATAAGGCACTCGCTGCATTATGACGCAACCATCAGTTGCTGTGTTTCGATCCAGTCATCCACCCACGGGACGGCCGCATCGTCAGCCATGAAGGTTTCCATGGCATCTATTTCCAGCCGATCGCCCAAACGAGTAGCACCAGACTCTTCCAGCAGCTCGTCAAGCGCCCTACCGGCACCGCAAAATGTATCTCCGTATGAGCTATCCCCCAGGGCAATTAGGCCGTAGCGCAGCTTACTAAGCGAGGGGCTTTGCTCTTTTAAGCTGCGTACAAAGGGTACAAAATTGCCTGGAAAATCACCACTTCCAGTAGTGGAAACACAAAACAGAACCAAGTCGCCAGCACCAGTTAAGTCTTCAATGGTTGGTTGCTCAGAAATCGCCACCGTATACCCAGCTTTCTCAAACAAAGGCTTTACTTGCTCCGCGACATCAAGCGCACCGCCATACATGGTACCGACGAGGATAGTTAGCGTTGGCATGGGCATGTTCCTCTGCAAAATTGTCGCACTGCCCTGTATTCAGTCGACAAATACCTGATGAATTTGGTCAAATATTAACACGACTTGTAAAAACGACGCACGCCTGCCCCGCAAGCGGCCAACATTTTTCTACTAGGAGCCCTCATGCAGCAAGCCTTTGAAACATGGATAACGCCTGTCATGGTCGGCGGTCTAATTGTGTTTATGTGCTTTATTATTTGGGACTTAGCAAAAAAATCGAATGCCGGAAAATTTGGTACGATTATGCTATTTATCGTACTAGGCGCTGGCATGCTGGGCTATATCATTAAGGTAGTGCTTACTTGGCTGATCGAGGGACGCGGCCTATAGCCCTTTAAACGTTTGCACCGATATCTAAGAAATAAAAGGAGTGCCGTAGGCACTCCTTTTCGCTCACAACCGTTAACTTAAGTCAATATCAGCTATAGCTAGTCGCCGGTGTAGCGCTCGACCTGCTGCTTAAGTTTTTGACCTGGCCGAAACGTGACCACTCGGCGGGCAGAAATCGGTATTTCTTCACCTGTCTTGGGGTTACGCCCAGGCCTTTCCCGCTTATCACGCAGATCGAAGTTACCAAAACCCGATAGCTTTACTTGCTCATTTTCGCGCAAGCAGGCGCGAATTTCCTCAAAGAAAGCTTCAACCATGGCTTTTGCTTCTCGCTTCGACAGCGAAAGCTCTGTGTGTAAATGTTCTGCTAGCTCAGCTTTGGTCAACGCACCCATAAGGCTCCTCCATGTAGCAAACGCATTGCCAAGAACGTGATAAGCGTCGTGTCATGGCACCATTTGGTTAGCCGCGAATAAATTAGCCGCGAAGCTCCGCGCCTAACTCTGCTCGCACTTGCGTTACGATTGAATCCACCAACTGGTTGATTTCATCATCGTTTAGCGTGCGCGATGCATGCTGCCACGTCAAGCCCAACGCGATACTCTTGCAACCATCGGCTACGCCCTTACCAACATAGACATCAAATAGATTGATGTCTTTCAAGTAATCCCCTGCTTGCGCCTTTGCACAATCAAGCAGCGCTTGTACTGGCGTTTCAACCTTAACAGTGAACGCTAAATCACGGCGAACCTCAGGAAACCGAGATAGTGGCTCAAAGGCAGGGATGACGCCTTCGCTGAGCGAATCTAAGCGAACCTCAAACATGACTGCATCGACTTTCAGTCCTAGCTTCGCTCGCACTTGAGGGTGCAGCGTGCCAATCCAACCGGCAGGTTCACCATTATGCAACAGTTTCGCTGTCTGCCCAGGATGTAGCGAAGGATGCTCACCTGGCTCAAAGCGCCATGCGTCAAGCGCGCCACCAAGCGTCAACAAGCTTTCTAAATCCCCTTTTAGATCGTAAAAGTCGACCTGGGCTTTAGCGCCACTCCAACCCTCAGCCTCACGACCTCCGCACACCAGCGCTCCCATCATCGGCACCTGAGAGAGATTATCCAGATGGCCATTAAAAACCAACCCGGTTTCAAACAGCCTGACACGAGCTTGCTGGCGGTTGAGGTTATGCTCAAGCGCACGCACCAAACCGGGGAACAAACTAGCCCGCATTACCGACAGATCTGACGAAATCGGGTTCGCCAACACTGGTGACACAGCGTCGGGCAACATCGTCGCTTGAAGGTCAGGTGCAACAAAGCTGTAGGTTATCGCCTCCTGAAAACCACGAGCAACCATCTGGTTACGCAGCTGAGCTTGCGTGAGTACCGCCTCGTTAGCCGGGCGTAGTGCCAAACGCGCCGAAGGACGTCGAACTGGTAGATTGTTGTACCCATGAACTCGGGCAACCTCTTCGATGAGGTCCTCTTCAATCGCCACATCAAAACGCCAGCTGGGCGCCGTCACTGACCAGCCATCAGCCTGTTTATCAACGCCAAGACCAAGGCGCTGCAGAATATCGGTGACATCATCTGCCGCTAGCTTCTTCGATAGCGCACCTTCGAGCCGTGCTTCACGAAGGAAAATACCGTGCGACGCTGGTAAATGCGCATGGCTCACTGCCTCCGTAGCAGGCCCCGCCTGACCACCACAGATATCAATTAATAGCTGTGTCGCACGCTCAACCGCTACGCTAGCAAGCTCGGGATCTACGCCACGTTCAAAACGGTGGGATGCATCCGTATGCAGGCCATATGAACGCGCCTGACCTGCAATTGCCAACGGCGTGAAATAAGCAGATTCAAGGAAAATCGTATGCGTTTTTTCGCTTACTCCTGAGTTTTCTCCCCCCATAATGCCAGCCATGGCTAAGGGGCCTTTGTCGTCTGCAATAACCAACGTTTCGGGTCGCAGCGCAATATCCTGACCATCTAGTAACGTTAGACGCTCCGCGTCACGCGCTAATCGGATGGTGATACCACCCGCTAGATTATCTCGATCAAAGGCATGAAGTGGCTGACCCAGCTCAAGCATCACATAGTTCGTAATATCAACCACGGGGTCAATGGAGCGCACACCACTGCGCCGCAGGCGTTCAACCATCCACAGCGGGGTCTCAACGCTAACATCAACGCTTTTGATGATGCGGCCCATATAGCGCGGGCACTGTTCCGGCGCCTCAATGCGCACCGAAAAAGTATCGTCGATGCTGGCATCAATGGCGGCAATCTCAGGCCCACTCACTGGAAGACGATTGAGCACGCCGACTTCTCGAGCCAGCCCTTTGATGCTGAGGCAGTCACCACGGTTAGGCGTAAGATCAACCTCAATGGTCATGTCATCGAGCTGCATGTATTCTCGAAAGCTCACGCCTACCGGCGCGGAGGCAGGCAGCACTAAAATACCAGGTGACGCCTCCTCCTCCAGCCCTAGCTCCGAGGCCGAACAAATCATTCCGCGAGACTCAACCCCACGCAGCTTGGCTTTCTTGATTTTAAAGTCGCCAGGTAGTAAACCGCCAACCTGGGCAAACGGAATCTTTTGGCCGACGTCAACATTAGCAGCACCACACACAACCTGCACCGGCTCGCCTGTGCCGTCGTTCACCGTACAAACATTTAATTTGTCGGCATCGGGGTGCTTCTCTTTGGTTAACACCTCGGCGACTACTACACCACTAAAGACTGCAGCAACGGCCTCAACCGCATCGACCTCAAGGCCTGCCATGGTAATTTGATCAGCAATTGCCTGCGTATCGAGCTGCGGAGATACCCATTCACGCAGCCACTGTTCTGAAAATTTCATGTTGATTCCCGTCTTTGGCAGCGATCTTAGGTAAATTGGCGAAGAAAGCGCAGGTCATTCTCAAAAAACAAACGCAAGTCATTGACGCCATAACGCAGCATAGCAAGGCGCTCAGCGCCCATTCCGAACGCAAATCCCGTATAGCGCTCTGTATCAATACCAGAATGGCGGAACACCTCTGGATGCACCATGCCACAGCCCATAACTTCCAGCCAGCCGCTATGAGAACAGACACGACAGCCGTTCCCACTACACATCACACACTGAATATCTACCTCTGCAGAGGGCTCGGTAAATGGAAAGTAGGAAGGCCGGAAGCGGACAGAAAGGTCATCACGCTCAAAAAATGCCTGTAGAAAATCTTCTATGGTACCTTTGAGATCTGCAAAACTAACGCCTTCATCGACCAATAGCCCTTCTACCTGATGAAACATAGGCGTATGAGTCAGGTCGGAGTCGCTACGGTATACGCGGCCAGGGCATACGATGCGAATAGGCGGCTCACTACTCTTCATGGTGCGCACTTGCACAGGCGATGTATGCGTACGCAGCAAGCGGGTAGCATCGAAATAAAAAGTATCTGCCATACCACGTGCAGGGTGATGAGCAGGAATATTGAGCGCCTCAAAGTTGTGGTAGTCGTCCTCAATTTCAGGCCCTACCGCCACATCGTACCCAATGCGTGTAAACAGACTCTCTATGCGCTCCAGCGTACGGGTGACAGGGTGAAGACCACCACTCTCCTGGCCACGACCGGGCAGCGTCACATCAATTCGCTCAGCCGCTAAACGGGCATTGAGCGCCTCGCTTTCAAGCTGCTGACGCTTGGTATCAATTTCGGTCGCCAGGGTCTGTTTCGCCTGGTTAATTTGCTCACCAGCAGCAGGTCGCTCCTCAGCTGATAGCTTACCCAAGCCTTTCAACAAGGCCGTCACTTCGCCTTTTTTACCTAAGTAACGTACGCGCAACTCATCTAGGGCAGAAACACTCTGCGCCGCCTGGATAGCGTCGCGAGCGTTTGTTACCAGAGTAGGAAGGTGGTCCATCCGTTTCACTCCGAATTAAGCGATGTCCATCTTAAACGATGGCTGGCATGTTGAAGGTGACAAAAAAACAGGGGAAGAGCGGCTGCTCTTCCCCTGCATGGGTCACACTGAAATGACCTCTGGCACTTCACACTGAGCTAGCTCAATGTAAGAAGAACCTTATTGGGCAGCCTTAGCTTTTTCCACGATAGCCGCAAAAGCAGCTTTTTCGTGTACTGCCAAGTCGGCCAACACCTTACGGTCAATTTCGATGCCGGCTTTCTTCAGGCCGCCAACAAAACGGCTGTAAGACATGCCGTTGATACGCGCACCAGCATTGATACGCTGAATCCATAAGGCGCGGAACTGACGCTTACGATTGCGACGGTCACGGTACGCATACTGGCCAGCTTTAATAACAGCCTGTTTAGCTACACGGAAAACACGCGAACGCGCTCCATAATAACCTTTAGCCTGCTTCAATACTTTTTTATGGCGACGACGGGCAACTACGCCACGCTTAACACGGGTCATAACACACTCCTGACTTTATGACTGAGGCGAAACGCTCTCAGATAAGAAATTTCGACCTTACAGATTCGGCAGCATGCGCTGAATCAACGCCTTGTCAGACGCGTGAATCTGCTTCATACCACGAAGCTGACGCTTACGCTTGGTCGATTTCTTGGTCAAGATGTGGCTACGGAAAGACTGCTTGTGCTTAAAGCCATTAGCGGTCTTTTTGAAGCGCTTAGCAGCGCCACTGTTGCTTTTGATTTTCGGCATGAGAAAACTCCGCTCGATATTTTTTAGAAAACCCAGGGCCGACCAGTATTTACACTAGCCCGTTAACTTCGCCGTTGGATCACTTCTTTTTCGGGGCAATAATCATGATCATCTGGCGGCCTTCCATTTTCGGGAAAGACTCTACCGCTCCGATCTCTTCCAGGTCTGCCGCAATCCGTTCCATTAGCTTGCGGCCAATGTCTTGGTGCGCCATTTCACGACCACGGAAGCGCAATGTGACTTTGCCCTTGTCACCACCTTCTAAAAAGCGCGTCAGGTTCTTAAGCTTGACCTGATAATCGCCTTCGTCAGTGCCAGGACGGAATTTGACTTCCTTAACCTGGATTTGCTTTTGCTTTTTCTTTTGAGCCGCTTTTTGCTTCTTCGTCTCAAAAACAAACTTGCCATAATCCATTATCTTACAAACAATTGGATCGGCATTCGATATTTGCACGAGATCTAAACCGGCAGCTTCAGCACGCTCGAGAGCTTCGGTGGTGGGCACAACACCCAATTGCTCACCTTCAGCATCGATTAGACGTACTTCTTCTTCGGTAATTCGCTCGTTCATTGGTGGGCGTTTGTCTTGTGGACGCCCGCGCTGATTGCTTCGCTTGATCGCTCCGTCTCCTTAGGCAATTGACGATGTCGCCAGGGCTGCTCTCTCTTCACTACAACGGTTAATGAACTCATCGACCGTCATTGTGCCGAGGTTTTCGCCGCTGCGAGTTCGCACGGCCACTGAGTCAGCTTCGACTTCCTTATCTCCCACCACAAGGAGATAGGGAACTTTCTGTAACGTGTGCTCACGGATTTTAAAGCCGATCTTCTCGTTCCTCAAGTCCGCCTTGACCCGTAAGCCATTTTTTTGCAGCCGTTGCTCCAATTTGAGCGCGTAATCACGTTGCGCATCAGTGATAGTCATCAAAACGGCTTGCTGAGGCGCTAACCACAGCGGCATTGCACCAGCGTAATGCTCTATCAGAATACCCAAGAATCGCTCAAAGGATCCTAGAATAGCACGATGGAGCATCACTGGGGTCTTGCGGGTGCCGTCTTCATCGACATATTGCGCCCCCAGTCGCCCTGGCAAATTAAAGTCTAACTGTAGAGTACCACACTGCCAAACGCGATTCAGACAATCGCGCAAAGCAAATTCAATTTTTGGACCGTAAAACGCGCCCTCTCCTGGTTGCAAATCCCATTCAAGCCCCGTTGCGTTCAGCGCAGCTTCAAGCCCCTGCTCGGCACGGTCCCACATTTCGGCTTCACCAAGAAAATCTTCAGGACGTGTTGAAAGCTTGAGCTCAACATCGTCAAATCCAAGTGTTTTATACACCTGCAACGTTAGTGCTATAAACGCTTCTGCTTCTGCCTGTATTTGCCCCTCAGTACAAAAAATGTGGGCATCGTCTTGGGTAAACCCACGCACACGCATAAGGCCGTGCAAAGAGCCTGACGGTTCATTCCGGTGACAGCTACCGAATTCTGCCAAACGTAGAGGTAAGTCACGGTAACTCTTGAGCCCCTGATTGAATACCTGCACATGGCACGGGCAGTTCATCGGCTTAACGGCATACTCACGCTTTTCCGACTCTGTGGTAAACATGAGTTCACTGTAATGCCCCCAGTGACCCGACTTCTTCCACAATGAGAGATCGACGACCTGCGGTGTTTTAATTTCTTGGTAACCATGCTCCCGCTGAATTTTTCGCATGTAATCTTCCAAGGCTTGGTACATTGTCCAGCCATTGGGGTGCCAAAAAACCATACCCGGCGCTTCTTCTTGCAAGTGGAAAAGGTCCATCTTGCGCGCCAGCTTACGGTGATCCCGTTTCTCAGCTTCTTCAAGGCGTTTCAAATAGGCCTTAAGCTGCTTCTTATCCCCCCATGCTGTGCCGTAAATACGCGTCAGCATTGGATTGGAGGCATCGCCACGCCAGTAGGCACCGGCAAGCTTAGTCAGCTTAAAGGCTTTCAGGTGGCGCGTATTCGGCACATGCGGCCCACGACACATGTCAGTGTATTCTTCGTGATGGTACAAACGTATCGTTGCACCTTCAGGAATATCACGAATAATTTCTTGCTTATAAGGCTCATTACGATGCAAAAAGGCTAGCATTGCCTGGTCACGGTTAACGTATTCCCGCACCACATCATAATCACGCTCAATGAGCGCCTGCATACGCTTTTCAATGGCTTCCATATCTTCAGGGGTAACAGACCTCCCGAAGTCAATATCATAATAAAAACCATCGTCAATGACTGGCCCAATTGCCATTTTCGCATCGGGGTACAACTGCTTAACCGCATGCCCAATCAGATGAGCACAAGAGTGGCGAATAATCTCAAGCCCCTCTGGGTCACGAGCAGTAACTATTGCTATGTCAGCATCTTGCTCAATTAGATCAGCAGCATCGACCAAAACACCGTCAATCTTGCCAGCCACACATGCCTTGGCCAAACCAGGGCCAATGGATTCTGCAAGCTGCATAATAGAAAGCGGCTCTTCAAACGTTCTTTGACTGCCGTCAGGCAGAGTGACTATGGGCATTCAGATATTCCTTGAGCGCAGTGGTGATCCATACCAAGGATCACATTTCGCTATCAATGATCGAGGGTTGTAGGCATTTTATTGAAGGCTGCCCAGCCTACCAGAATTCAGTAAATCATAAAATAAAACGGGAGGCGCGAGCCTCCCGTTTCTATATTGAAGAATCGGCTGGTCAATGCCCAACCCTCTTCTTCACATCATGTCAGTACCTGGATTAGTTCCACTCATCCAGTTCTACACGACGGTTCTGTGCACGGCCTTCATCGGTCGCGTTGCTAGCAACCGGACGCTCTTCACCGTAGCCAACAGCACGCATACGGTTAGTGCTTACGCCACGCTGAGCAAGGTAAGCAGCAACAGATTCTGCACGGCGCTGCGACAGATTCTTGTTGTACTCAGCAGAACCACGAGAGTCAGTGTGGCCTTCAATACTTACACGCACATCAGGGCTATTCACTAGACGCTGGGCAACACCGTCCAGAACACTACGTGCTTGAGCAGTTAGCTGTGCGGAGTCAAACTCAAAGTTTACGTCCTGCAATACAACGCTCTCAGGGCAGCCCAAGGCGTTAACTTCAACACCTGCAGGGGTGTCAGGACACTGGTCACGGTAATCTGGAACACCGTCACCATCAGAATCCAGCGGACAGCCGACAGCGTCAACGGTTACGCCAGCAGGAGTACCAGGACACTGATCACGGTAATCCGGCACGCCGTCACCATCAGAATCCAACGGACAACCCTGGGCATCTACCGCTACACCTGCAGGCACTTCACCGTAGCTGGGGCACTGCGGTGCAACCGGCTCAGGTGTGCGGTCTGCACATAGCAAACCACCAATCGCTGCACCCGTTACGGCGCCGATAGCGGTGTTTTCATCTTCATCAGAGCTACCGCTGGTGGCATATGCAATGCTGCCACCAATGACACTACCCGCTAAACCACATACGAAAGGATGTTGATACCAATCGCGGTCGCCACTTGCGCCGGCTTGACCAGAGGATTGCGATGCAGAGCTGGCGCAGCCTGATAAACCTACTACCAGTGCGGAACCGATTAGCAAGCCAGTCGTTGATTTTTTCATGCAAGACTCCTTCTTGATCCAATGCTGAAAAGGTCGTAAGACCAAATCTATCCAATGCTTCTTATTGCGAGAGCATCCATCTTCCGCTACTCAGAACATGGAGGTTCGAGTGCCCACCATGCCACTGAACGTTTGCCTATGATTAACGTTTAATCATTAGAAGGCAACAATGCCGTGATATCAACTTCTTGCCAATAACGACATTTTTAGCATAGCAAAGCTGCCGCAGTAAGCGCCAAAAAACCTAGAATACCTCACTTATAGGCCGCCATGCTCGTTAAACAGTGTTAATGCAAGCCATCTGCTGCCTCTTTGGCTCTCCACTTAATTACCTCGTGAGCCGCAGCGAGCACTGCTGGACGCATTTCATCTTCGACGGCTAAACGCTCTTTATCTTCTTGCATACGCTCTCGGGGCGTTAATTGCTGGCGAGAAGAGTGCGTTTTCAAATGCCGCGTGCGGTTATAAACGTCGGCGAATGCTTGGAATTCTGCACGCTCTGCCAAGCTAGGATCCGCAATTTCCAGCAAAACCTTACAGCGCCAAGCACCTTCTGTAATATCTACCTGCTCGTGAACGAGCGCGCTAACAACATAATCAAGGTTTTCCAAGCTATTTTGCCGTGCTCGCTGTTCTTCTTCGATCCGG
The DNA here is from genome assembly GCF_013415115.1 of Vreelandella zhaodongensis. Classification (GTDB taxonomy): domain Bacteria; phylum Pseudomonadota; class Gammaproteobacteria; order Pseudomonadales; family Halomonadaceae; genus Vreelandella; species Vreelandella zhaodongensis. Next base: position 763,767 of record NZ_JACCDD010000001.1, read on the forward strand.
AAAACTTCCCGACGTTTGACTTCCTGACGGAGCTTAAAGGCGTAGCCTGCTAGACCTGCGATGACCATAGCAGCAATCACCAGTAGCAATAATGCACCTGTAGAACTCATGGCGCTCCTCTTACTCTGCGGGTGTAATTTCTTTACGATAATTGTACACCCTATACTCCAAACAGACCAATGTGAGCCACACTACGGGTATTGAAACAGATAATATGCTCAGCAGTTGCCTGCTCGGTAATGTTGAGCTGTGGATCCATTTCGGACAAAGCCCTGCTGCCGACCTTGATACCGCCAACACCACCATGCCCACCCAAAGCTCAAGGACAACACCACAGCACCAGCGGTATGCATTAGTGCTAGCCAAAGCGGAAGCCATAGCAACACATTAGCAACACCCAGCACAGCTTGAAGCCAATACATACTGACGACGAGTGTCAGCGCACGCCTGACAAGCGATAGAGAACGATAACGCCACCATAGTGCCATGAGCGCCACACCTAGCAAAAGCGCCCCTAGCCTATGCATCATATGAATAGCGGTTCGCGCATCTGCATGAAGCTGACCATGGAGATAGTTGGGACCAACCGTTTGTGTTAAGTGGAAGCCCTCACTTAGGTCCATCGATGGCCACCACTGACTATTACAGGTAGGGAACCCCTGACATGCGATGCCTGCGTAGTTACTAGTGACCCACCCCCCTAGCGCTAATTGAAGAACTAGTAAGGCAGTAGCGGTGAACCATAACACATTGCCAGACTGGCAACGCACAGCTTCCCGTTTACGAAAATGTCGCATTCGCAAATGGAGCCAGAAAAACAACATTAATACACTCAATCCGCCCAGAAGGTGCAAGGTAACGACCTGCGGCCAGAGCTTGAGCGTGACCGTAAAAGCGCCAAATGCGCCCTGAATAATAATCACAATCAACAATGCCAAGCTAACTCGCCACGGAAAACCATCAATATGGCGTAACGACCAGCCCAGAGCGACTACGCTCAGTACAACTAGCCCTAATAAACTTGCAATATATCGATGCGCCATCTCTACCCACGCCTTGAACGGCTCAAGGGGAGCGTCGGGATGGCGTAAAGCAGCGTGCTCACTGTCGGGAACCAGTAAGCGCCCGTAACACCCAGGCCAATCAGGACAGCCCAGCCCCGCATCAACCAAGCGTGTCCACGCCCCAACCAGGATGACAAATACCGTAAACACCGTCCCGACTAAGGTAATCAGTGTTAGCCAGCGCAAACGCCCCTGCAGTGTGTCTTGCATGTTATTTCCTTACGGCCTACGAGGCGGACCGGTATCACTGAGGATTCACTTTAAATAAATGCCTAATATCTTGCAGGATATCCGCTGCATCGGCATGCTCCGAAAATGCCAGAGCTGGCCTCCCAACAGGATCCATCAGCCAAATAGCCTGGGCTTCGTGCCAAACAGGCTGATGCTGCCACTCACTTATCGTCTCACCGGGCAATGCTTCTTCAGTGCCGCCGACACGAAGCCGCTGCAAACGCGGAGCATCTCGACCCAACGCACGGTGCAGCCGCCAAAGCTCATCCCTTCGCAGGAGGCAGTCAGATGAACAGTCAAAAGCTAGTGTCCATGTTTGCTGATCGTTTTCTGGCGGTGCCACCAATGGCCACTCACTTAAACTCGGCACATCCACTTTCACGTTCCCATGAGCAGTGTAGGCTGCCGGAATGCCAATGCCCCACTGCACCATCCCCCAGGCCGTTACCATAGGCAATGCGAAAATCACAAAAATCATAATCAATTTGAGTCGCTGATAGCGGGCATGCTGCATCTAAAATATCCTTTATTGAGCACTATCTTTGCGTAAGCGATATCCACCTAGCATCATGACAGCCAACGCAGCAAGCGACAGTCCCCACCACTGTATGGCATAACCAACATGTCGACTGGGTGGCATTACATTTGCTTGCCACCATGGCAGGAATACACCCTCTCCTTCGGCAGCATGCAGCCAACCTAAATAACTAAAAGGTGCTATCACTCCCTCCCAAGGTGCTTGGCTTATTTGCTGAAGCCGGACCCCCTCTTGATTATCTCCGTAAAGTGGCCCCGCTGGCCGTGCTACTTGCCATTCACCTGAGACTTCCACACGTCCGCTTGGCGCCTCAGCCTTTGGCGCACTACGGGTAGGTCCGGTCTCGATAAAACCGCGTTGAACCAGCCAGAGCTGTCCCTTCTCATCGCGCAAAGGAGTGAGTACCGCAACACCCAAGCGACTACCCACGATACGGTTATCTAGAAAAAGCGTATATTCAGCAAGATACTCACCTTGTAGTGTCACATGAGCACCATCTAAGGGCATTTCATCCGGCGCAATGAGCGCAGGAGCAGCATCACGCGCCGCTATCAAAATGCGCTTGTCAGCAGCCCGCTCCCACTGCCATAGTCCTAGAAAGATACCTAGCGTGACCAATACTCCCCAAAACACACACCAAATATACAAGCGACCTACACCAGGAGAGGAATTAATCATGTGGTTACAGCTTCTTATTGGCTTAGTATTTATTGGCATGGTGATCAGCCTTGCAGCAGGCGTTGGCTTTTTATTACGGGACGATGCCAGCTCAAAACGGCTACTCACTTCACTAAAGTTGCGCGTTGGGCTTGCCTGCCTGCTCATGGCATTGCTGGTTATTGGCTTTTGGTCAGGCGAGCTTGGCTAACCGCTATAGGACATAGACAAAAATAAATAGCCCCACCCATACCACGTCTACAAAGTGCCAGTACCAGCAAGACGCTTCAAAGCCAAAATGATGATCATTAGCAAAATGTCCTTTCCATATCCGCGCTAAAATACACGCCAGGATAATCGTGCCAACAATAACGTGAACCCCATGAAAACCGGTTAGAATAAAAAAGGTGGCTCCGAAAATACCCGCTTCCAGCGTAATACCATAGTGATGGTAAGCTTCGTAGTATTCGACCCCCTGGATGACAATAAAGCAGCAGCCCAATAGCACGGTACCCGCCAGCCAATTTCTACATGTTTTACGTTCACCGGATTTCAATGCTTCATGTGCGACCGTCAATGTAATACTGGAGGTCACTAGTATCAGCGTATTAACCAAAGGTAACTGCCATGGGCTAAACACTCTTTCAGGCCCAAGAACCGCGCTATCAGGCGGGTTAAACAGCGGCCACTGAGGCACAAAATCTGGCCACAACAAGGCAGAAACACCTTTTTCTCCCTCACCACCTAACCAGGGTATTGCGAATGTTCTAACGTAAAATAAGGCACCAAAAAAGGCGGCAAAAAACATTACTTCAGAAAAAATAAACCAACCCATCCCCCAACGAAATGATCGGTCCATCTGAGCATCGTATAGCCCTCCCATAGACTCTCGAACAACGTCTCTAAACCACAGCCCCATTACCGCAATGACACCAATAACACCGATGAGCATTAAAGGAGTGCCCGTGTCGTAGACTAATTTCACACCTAACCCAATCATCATAATACCCAGCGCGATAGAGCCTAAAATAGGCCACCGACTGGTCGCAGGAACATAATAGCTGCCACTGCTCATATCGTATCCCCCACCGTCTTGTTGTTATTCATCGAGGAGCCTTTAGCCATGTTATGAACGGGATATAAGGTATAAACTAATGTAATGGTATTAATTTCTTTAGGTAAGTCTTTTGCCACTTGAAAAACGAGAGGTATTGTCAAGCGTTCCCCTCCCTGAAGCTCCTGCTCCTCAAAGCAAAAACAGCTCATCTTGCGTAAGTGCGTATTGGCACTCGAAGGCGAAACACTCGGTATGGCGCGCCCCCAGCTTTCAGCGCTGCTGTTGTTGGTAAAAGTAAAATCCATCTCTGCCGTCTGACCTGGGTGCACTCGCATTTGGCGGGAATCCACACTCATTTGCCAAGGCAACCCAGCGCTTCCCCGGGTGATAAACTGCACCGTGATGTAGCGCGACTGATCAACCCCCTCATGCACGATTGCCTGGGCAGTGGTATCAACTTTCCCGTTGAGTCCCGTTATTCGACAAAAAACGTCGTAAAGGGGCACCAGGGCAAACGCAAACGCAAACATGCCAATCAATGCCGCAACGGTACGAATGACCGTTCGTCTGACACCTATTGCCTGTTCGGACTCTTTTCTTGCTGCATTTTGCGTAGCCATATTACCCCCTCTTCCGCAGCCCGATGATGCTGGCTAGTCACTAGACTGCGTACGGTTAAACACTGGCGGTGTCTCAAAGGTATGCAGCGGCGCGGGGCTAGGCACACTCCACTCAAGGTCTTCCGCACCTTCCCATGCTTTAGCAGGCGCTTTCTTCCCACCTCTCACGCAAAGCACAACCACTAGCACGAAGATCAACTGAGAAACCCCAAAAAAGAAGGCACCAATACTTGAGAGCATATTAAAATCTGCAAACTGCAGCGCGTAGTCAGGAATACGGCGCGGCATGCCTGCCAAGCCTGCAAAATGCATTGGGAAAAAGGTTAAATTAACGCCGATGATGGAGCACCAGAAATGGCACTGGGCTAACTTCTCATTAGGGTAATGCCCTGTCCATTTAGGCAGCCAGTAGTACACCCCCGCCATAATGGCAAAGATAGCGCCCGGCACTAACACATAATGAAAATGCGCCACGACAAAGTAGGTGTCGTGATACTGAAAGTCTGCAGGTGCAATCGCCAGCATAAGACCAGAAAACCCACCGATAGTGAAAAGCACAACAAAGGCTAGAGCGAATAGCATTGGGGACTCAAAGCTAATCGAGCCACGAAACAGTGTGGTTACCCAGTTAAATACTTTCACTCCCGTAGGTACTGCAATCAGCATTGTCGAGTACATAAAGAACAGTTCAGCAGCTAACGGCAAACCAACTACGAACATATGGTGTGCCCATACGAGAAACGACAACAATGCAATCGCTGCAGTGGCATAGACCATTGAGGCGTAGCCAAACAAAGGCTTACGAGCAAAGGTGGGAATAATGGCCGACACAATACCGAAGGCCGGCAAAATCATGATGTAAACCTCAGGGTGCCCAAAGAACCAAAACAAGTGCTGGAAAAGCACCGGATCTCCACCGCCGGCCGCATCAAAAAAGCTTGTGCCAAAATTGATATCCATTAGCATCATCGTGATTAAACCGGCTAACACTGGCATAACCGCAATAAGCAGGAAGGCCGTAATCAACCATGTCCAGACGAACAGCGGCATATCCATCATGCGCATGCCGGGAGCGCGCATATTCAGAATAGTCGCGACAATATTAATCGCCCCAAGAATGGAGCTAATACCAGCAATATGCAGGGCTAGTATAAAAAATGTTGTAGAAGGCGGCGCATAAGTTGTTGACAGTGGAGCATAAAAAGTCCACCCAAAATTAGGCCCGCCGCCGGGCATTAATAGCGTGGAAAGCAGTAGCGTGAACGCCACTGGAAGCAACCAGAAGCTAAAATTATTGAGCCTTGGAAGCGCCATATCAGGCGCACCAATCTGAAGTGGAATCATCCAGTTGGCTAGCCCAGTGAACGCTGGCATCACCGCGGCAAATACCATGATTAAACCGTGCATGGTGGTCATCTGGTTGAAGAACTCTGGTTCTACCAGCTGCAAACCGGGCTGAAACAGCTCAGCTCTCACCACTAACGCAAAGATCCCCCCAATAAAAAACATAATCAGTGAGAAAATCAGGTACAACGAGCCGATTTCTTTATGATTAGTAGTGAGTAACCACCGCATTACACCTTTTGGGTGTGCGCTGTGAGCATCATGAGACTGACCATCAGCCACTACCGTCGAACTATGTTGCAGTGGATGCTGTGGTGGTAATTTGGGCGCCATATGCCTCTCCGCCTGCGTTATTGTTATGATAAATGGTTAAAAAACCTGTTAACTATTGGGCAATTTTTTCCGCCACTAACGCTGGCTGTACAACATCACCGGTATCATTTCCCCAGGCGTTACGGGTATAGGTTACGACGGCAGCGAGCTCCACTGGATTCAAAGTACTTCGAAAAGCTGGCATAGCGGCTCCGGAAACGCCGTTGATAACAACATCTAAATGCCAATCGAAATCGTCAATCATTGGTTGATTATTAGCCAATGCTGGAAATGCTGGTAACGCACCTTGCCCCTCACTTTGATGACACGATGAACAAATAGCCCGATAAACTGACTCTCCCCTGGCCATAAGGTCGTCCAACTCCCACTCCCGATCTACTCCCATGGCTTCTTGTTCTTGCGCTTCTTTTCGCTCAGCCAGCCAACTATCAAACTCTTCCTCTTCCATTGCATGAACCACAACTGGCATAAATCCATGATTAACTCCGCAGAGTTCAGCGCACTGGCCACGATAAATGCCGGGTTCATTAATTTTGACCCAGTTTTCATTAATAAATCCGGGAATCGTGTCTTGCTTGACCGCAAGTTCTGGCACCCACCACGAATGAATCACATCATCCGCGGTCATTAAAAAACGTACTTTACGATTGATAGGCAGCACCAAAGGCTCATCGACATCTAACAGATAATGCTCTCCGTGCTCCTCTTCGCCATGGATCTGCTCCCAAGGCGTGCTCATATTTGAGTTGAACGCAACATCTTCGCCCAGATACTCATAGCGCCAACGCCACTGCTGACCAATGATCATTACATCAAGGTCAGCATCAGACGTGTCATACATTTTTTTCAGGGTCGCCGTTGCAGGCACCGCCATGCCTATCAAAATCAAAATAGGAATGGCAGTCCATAGCACTTCGACAGTGGTATTCTCGTGGAAGTTGGCGGGCTTTGCCCCCTTGGCGTGCCGATAGCGATACAGCGAATAAAACATGGCACCAAATACAATCAGGCCGATGACGACACAAATCCAAAAAATGGTCATATGCAAATTGTAAATGTCACGACTGAGATCGGTGACTCCTACAGGCATATTCCATCCGTTGGCCTGAGCTTGCGAACAACTTACGGCACAGGTAATGGTCAGCAACCATCGCCAAGGTAGGTGCATAGAAACCTCCATTGTTATTGTTGTTATCTCTAACCTTTTCATTAGGCCAGGATTAAGTGATAGATACCATTATAGAAAACATATGAAATTCGTCACGCACTACTGCCGTGAGTTCTATCAACGCTTCATCGCGCCGCGACCAGAGCCACCCCGACAAGAATCAATACAAAGACCAGTGTTATCACAATTGCTGTCACTATGAAAATTAAAGGCTTGCCGCTGGAAAAATCTTGCTGCCGTTTAACGTTACTTTGCACACCAATAAGCGCTGCAAGTACCGACTTGACCACTGACCACATAGGCTTTTCTCCTCGGTATGACGTATTTCGTGACCTGAAGCACGCCAATTTTTGCGACGCTTGACTATAGTAAATGGTAGGCAAATCTCTCAATCATGCCGCACAGAACCACCTTTTAAATAGGAGTACAGCATGGCTAGCCAACACAAAACAACATCCGCACCTTTAGAAGAGCCCGTTCAAATCATGCAAACATGGTGGCAGCACTATTGCTTGCTCAGCACGGTGCCAATGGTGCGCTTACAGGTGGCTTGGTTAGAAAATGTAACTCAAGCCATGCAAATGGAAGCAGATCTTTTTCGTGCCATAGTTAAAAGCAGCGAACAAATGACGCAATGCCTCACTGACAATAACGAAAGCAGTGGCGCTACCGAGTTGGCCGAGCATTACCAAGAGATGATGAAAACGTTAACCGAAGCCAATATGGAACGTTTTGAGCGAGTATCTCAACTTTCTCATGAATTCCGCCGCAGCCTATGGGAGGAGATTTAACAATTCAGGATTAAACTTGCGGCTTCGTCTCCTGCAATTCACACTACACCTGCTTCAGACAGAAGCAGCAAAGAATTGGTGATGGAGCCATTTATGCCCAAAAGTCGTTACGTATTCTCGTCTCTTCCTTTTCTAGCCTTAGGCTTATTGCTTCCATTAACTGGTTGCACGACATATACATGGCCAGATGGATCTCAGGAAACAGTAATTGGCGTTGCCCCAGAGGATGATAACCGGCGCTATGAAGAGCAACGCGCAGACGGCGTGCGTTACCGCATACCAGGAGAAGTTCCTGACACTCAAACGGAATAATTTGATCGCTGCTGTATCAGTTTCCCAGTCGGCGCTTGGTTAGTGATGTTGCCTGAGCGTTCACCGGGTCTTCTGGCCAGGGGTGCTTTGGGTAGCGACCTCGCATTTCTTTACGCACCTCTGGATAGCCGTTTAACCAAAAGCTCTGCAAATCCTGTGTCACTTGCAGCGGTCTTCTCGCAGGTGAAAGAAGGTGGATCATCAAGGCAATTTGCCTATCGACTATCGTCGGCGTCTCCTGCCAACCAAACGCCTCCTGTAACTTTATCGCCAATACAGGCGGATTTCCTATTAAGCAAGGTGCATAGTCAATTACTGCTTGATTGCCGCTTGGCAACGTCAACGACGTAGGTACTAAACGCTCGAACACCTCTTTTTCGTCCCAGCTAAGTGTATTCAACAAATACGCATGAAATGGCATCCTCTCCAACTCGCTCATACGCGTAACTCCTGCCATATAAGGAGCAAGCCATGTTTCGAGCGTTTCTATAAGCGATGCGTCAGACCAATCCAACCACCGGTCTGGAAAAAACCGGTATAATAGCGCCATACGGCCCTGCAACTGCTTCATTTTTTCGGTAAGCACACTCCCAAATCTCTTTTTCAGCGCACCAAGTAATGCACACTCCACCGCCGCGGCAGGTAACTCACTCAGCGGGCGTGTCGCTAGCACCAGTTCACCGTGGTACTGAACAGCTTCACCTAGAAGCTTACCTTGGGTATCTGACCAAGTAATACGCTCCTCCCACTGCTGAGCTGCCGGATAAAGATCAATGAGCGTTGCCCGCGTAATCGGTTCTGCCAAGTAAATGGCCGCTTCACTGGTGGCACTCTCAACACTAACAGCAACGATAAATGCCTCATTCGCCAATGAGTGGCTAACAGAGAGCGTGGCCGTTTTGCCGTTGGCAAGCTTGAACCGGCCAGGACTAATAAGCTGACCAATACGATCAGGATAAGAGAGCGCTAGTAGCGCTCCTATTGACGCTTCATCTATCTCACGGGGCAATGCCGTACCGGCCAGACTTACCAAACGTTTAACATCACGCTGCCATTGAGGAAATCGTGATGGCTGCTTAAAGCGCTGAGCTAACGCACCGAGCAGCGAGCCACTGACTCGGTCTCTACTTTCTAGCAGTGCCGCCAACCCACAGGCCAGTGGCAGCGTATTCAGTGATGCGGCTTTTGTCATCATTACGGCCAACCGTGGGTCAAGTGGCCAATGCGCACTCTCTTTACCAAGTTGCGTTAGCATACCTTTCGAATCAACGATTCCAAGCTGGCGAAGAAGCGACTGACCACTTTGCCATGCGCCTTTGGGCGGCGGTGTCATCCATCTCAGGTCATTGGGCGACTGCACTCCCCACATGGCCAGTTCAAGTATCAAACGAGATAAATCAGCTTGCGCTATTTCTGGCTCACCGTAAGCAACAAGCGGCTGCTCCTGGGACCATAAACGGAAACAAACACCAGGACGTTGTCGCCCAGCCCGCCCACGGCGTTGATCAGCGCTGGCTCGGTTGACTCGCCTCGTGGTTAATTGAGTCAGCCCAGTGCGCGGCTGGAATAGCGGCACACGTTCCAAGCCAGCGTCAATCACCACATTAACGCCATCAACCGTTACGCTGGATTCCGCAATAGCGGTCGATACAATCACGCGCTGGCGAGTTTCGTGTAGCTTCAATGCGGCCTGCTGCGCTTCGATGGGCATGCCGCCATGCAAGGCACGCACCTCGATATCAAGAGTACTATTTTCTAGCGTTTTCACCAGCTGGGTTATTTCTGCCACGCCGGGCAGAATCACCAGCACATCACGGCTATTGGCATTCGCCAAGGCCTCTGTTACCACTCGGTAAGTGGCAATATCTAACGCTTCATCGCTGCTAAAAGGACGATAATGCGTTGCAATTGGGAATTCACGACCCGTGCTTTCAATCACTGGTGTATCGTTGCCCAAAATGTTTGTTAACGCGGTAACATCTAACGTCGCAGACATCACAATCAATCGTAAGTCATCGCGAATGCTTTGTTGGATATCCAGCGATAGCGCCAACCCAAGGTCGGCTTCTATGCTGCGCTCATGAAACTCATCGAAGATGATACCGGCGACCCCTTCAAGTAACGGATCATCTTGCACCATACGTGTCAGAATACCCTGAGTAACCACTTCCAAACGCGTATATGGGCCTACTTTGCTATCCCCTCGCATACGATAGCCTACCGACTTGCCGACAGGCTCACCAAGCTGCGCGGCCATAAAGCTTGCTGCTAACCGCGCAGCCACACGTCGCGGCTCCAGCAGCAACAGTTTCTGCCCCTTCGCCCACTGGCTATTAAGCAAGGTCAACGGAACACGAGTTGTCTTACCCGCCCCAGGCTGGGCAACTAAGATAAGGCGGTTATGATCATCTAGGGCGCCCTGAATCGAGGTGAGATGCTGCTCAATTGGAAGCGCCGGTACGCCCTCCTTAGACATTGCCTGTGTAGACATCGTTTGTATGGACATAACGGTTAAACTGATGGACTGTTAGGCAAATGCGACGCTGAAATACCGCATCCTTTTAAAATGACATGCTCTAAAAATTGGCAGATAGATTCGAGATCCGTTTCGCTGAGCGCCTCAGTCCCTAAGATCCCAGTCACCTGTGCGCTATATTCTGTGTAATGCTGAGTGGCCGACCAAATCAGGAATATAAGCCAACGTGGATCGACATCATCCATCTTCCCTTGCTGAGACCACTGGCGAATAATTGCTGCACGAGAAGCTACCCACTCTTTTAATTCACCAGAGAGGTAATTACTCAAGAACGGCGCACCGGCCAAAATCTCAGCGGCAAACAGCTTTGAACCTTCTGGATAACGCTGCCCCAACATCATTTTAGTTCGAATAAAATCGCTCAATACCTTAGCTGGGTCGCTTTCAGGTGTAATGTCCTCAAGTACCGCATTCCAACGGCTCATCATGCGATTGAGCAGGCGTACATAAAGCAGCTGCTTACTGCCCATATAATAAAGAATATTTGCCTTGGGAAGCCCCGCCTGGTCAGCGATTGCCTGAAGGCTGGCACCACGATAACCATGCTGAGAAAACACCTGCTCCGCAGCGCTCAGTATGGTCTGCTCAATACGATCCCTGCTGGCACTTTCATGGTTAGCGGTATCAGCCATCATTGATTAAGCTCCTTTAATAAGCACCCATGGTTACCCAATGGGATTTGTTGCATTAAGTAGATTTATCATCGCCTGCCGTCTAAACGCCCAGGTGGCGACACAATCAACAAATTCTTGCAAGGTGCGCTGTTTTGTCTCAAGCTCAACACTATTGACCGATCGGTCAGAACAATCATAACGGAGTTTGGCATGGCTACGATTGAGTTTCTGCTCAACGGCACCCCCAAGCAGTGTCATGTACCCCCTGACACCAGCATTCTAACGCTGTTGCGTGATCATTTGGGCATTACAGGCACGAAAGAGGGCTGCGCATCGGGCGATTGTGGTGCTTGTACAGTGACAATCAACAACCCAAACGACACGCAAAGCCGTTTTTTAAGTGTCAACGCGTGCATTACCCCAGCTCACCAACTGCACGGCCAGCACGTAATTACCGTCGAGGGGTTAGCAACCGAGGGCAACTTACACCCAGCTCAGCAAGCAATGGTTGAGTGCCACGGCAGCCAGTGTGGCTTTTGCACGCCTGGGATTGTTATGTCGCTGTTTACATTGCATGCCAACCAGCAACATCGCCCCACGCCTCTTACGCCAGAAACGCTTGAAGCCACGTTAGGCGGAAATTTATGCCGTTGCACGGGATATCGGCCTATTCGAGACGCCGCACTGAGCATGCAAGACGTCTCTTGGGAAGCACCGCAGTGGCTCGATGCGTCTCAGCCAGCCAGTCATCCGCTTCATGTGCCAGAGTCAACCGCGGAGAATGAACCACTCTTCGTACAGCCAACCACCTTGGCTGAGTTAGCCGACGCAAGATATCACTATCCTGATGCCCGCCTTGTGGCTGGCGCAACAGATCTATGGCTGGAAAGCACTCAGCGCCTTACTGCATTGAACCAGCTTATTGATACCACGCGTGTGACTGAATTGCGCCAAATTGAAGAGGCGACATTCCAGGCTCAATCAGGTTGGTGGGTAGGCGCTGGGGTTACGTACTCGCAACTTGAGCCCTTATTAAACAGTCACTTTCCCGCGTTTGCACACCTCCTTCACAGGCTCGGCTCCCAGCAAGTTCGTAACCGGGGAACGCTTGGCGGAAACATCGCCAACGCATCGCCAATTGGTGATACGCCCCCCGTACTGTTGGCGCTCAATGCGTGGGTAGAACTTACCAGCCATGACGACACACGCCAGCTTTTGCTGAGTGATTTTTTCATCGACTATAAAAAAACCGCGTTGGCTGCGGATGAAGTCATCAGTCGAATTTTTATTCCTCAACTGGCTGAATCAGCCACACTAAGGGTTTGGAAGCTTTCTAAACGACGTGAAGACGACATAACAGCGGTATTAGGCGTGTTTAGCTACTGTGTTAATAAGGGTGTGATGGAGGATGTTCGCATCGCGTTTGGCGGTATGGCTGCGATTCCTAAGCGAGCTAGTCAAACAGAGACAGCGTTAGAAGGACAGCCCATTTCCAAAGCTAGCTTTCAAGCTGCTCAACGAGCCCTTGCCAAAGAATTCCAGCCGATGAGCGATGTGCGGGGTAGCCAACATTACCGGCAGCAGGCCGCACTCAACTTGTTAGAACGCCTTTACCTATCGCTTTCGTCACCCAACCAGGAGGTGATGCTCCATGCGTACGCTCACTAAACTTGATGGCGACAGTAGCCGAGCTCGTCGTGAGTTACATGATCACATTCAAGGTTCAGGCCCACTTGCCCGCCATACCGTCGACAGCCATGGCCAGCGCCAAGCAGGGGTCCCCAGTTTCCATGAAAGTGCTGAAAAACACGTTACTGGCCAGGCAACCTACATTGATGATCTTAAGGCACCGGCTGATGCACTGCATGTGGCCTTAGGGCTTTCTCCTGTTGCGCACGGCACATTGACCACACTTGATCTCGAGGCAGTCAAACAAGCGTCTGGCGTTGTCGATGTCATCACCTTTCACGACGTACCCGGCCATACGGATATTGGCCCGGTATTTCCAGGCGACCCTATTTTTGTTGATCAAGAAATCAGCTACGCCGGCCAGTGTATTTTTGCCGTTGCGGCCACCTCGCTTCAGGCTGCTCGCCGAGCGGTAACGCTGGCCAAGCTAAGTATTGATGAACAACCGGCGAGCCTCGACCCTGTTGCTGCTGCCGAACGCAATGATGTGGTTCGCCCTACACACGTTCAGGAGCGAGGCGATTGGCAAGCGGAACTGTGTCAAGCCGAGCAAACGGTTGAGGGCGAGCTTTTTATCGGCGGACAGGAACATTTTTACCTGGAGGGGCAAGCATGCTTGGTTCTGCCCACCGAAGACGAAGGAGTCATTGTTCACACCTCTAACCAGCACCCTAGTGAGACCCAGAAACTTGTTGCTGAAGTACTGGGCATTCCCTTTCATGCCGTCACCGTTGAAGTGCGCCGAATGGGTGGCGGCTTTGGCGGCAAAGAAACCCAAGCATCCCCATGGGCATGTATGGCAGCCATCATTGCCCGCAGAACCGGAAAAGCCACACGTATACGGCTACCGCGAAGTGATGATATGCGCGCGACCGGTAAGCGACACCCCTTTCATAATCGCTACCGACTTGCGATTGATTCGCAAGGCATCATCCAAGGCGGAGAGATAACGGTTATTGGTGACTGTGGCTACTCGCCGGATCTTTCGGACGCCATTGTTGATCGTGCAATGTTCCATGCCGACAACGCTTACTCATTAGGCAGTGCTCGTGTCACCGGTCATCGAGCTAAGACCCATACCGCTTCTAACACGGCTTTTAGGGGCTTCGGCGGCCCTCAGGGCATGATGATTATCGAAGCTGCAATGGATGATATCGCGCGCAAAGTCGGTGAAGACCCTCTCACCATACGCAAACGAAACTTCTATCGCGAAGGACGTGACGTTACCCACTACGGCCAGCAGGTGGATCAAAAACAGTTGCTGCATACCCTAGTAGACACACTGGAAACCAGCAGTGGCTACTGGGCGCGCCGCGCGGTAATTAACGCATTTAATACCAACAGCCCCATTATTAAAAAAGGGCTTGCGCTAACGCCGGTTAAATTTGGCATCTCATTTACCGCCCAGCACCTCAATCAAGCTGGCGCACTGCTGCATGTGTACACCGATGGCAGCATCATGATCAATCACGGTGGCACCGAAATGGGACAAGGACTGCACACCAAAATCTGCCAAGTGGTCGCTCGTGAGCTTGGCTTAGATTTAGACAGTGTGCGGATCAGTGCAACTCGCACGGATAAAGTACCCAACACCTCCCCCACGGCGGCTTCAAGCGGTACCGACCTCAATGGCATGGCCGCGCGAGATGCTGCCAGAAAACTGCGCGAAAGGTTGTTCGACTTTGCCGCAATGCATTTTGAGGGCGGCTTAGACCGAGAAGGCATGCGTCTGGAAGATGGCATGCTGATCGCAGGTATTGATGAGAGTGAGCACCGCATTCCCTGGGGCGAGCTTGTCCAAACGGCCTATCTCAATCGTATTTCGCTCTCAGAAAAAGGCTTTTACGCCACACCACTGATTCATTACAACCGCGCAACGGGCCAAGGTCGACCTTTTTACTATTACGCGTTTGGCGCAGCCGTTGCCGAAGTTAGTGTTGATACACTAAGCGGCGAGTACCTAGTCGACCGCGTTGATGTACTACATGACGTTGGCAATTCACTCAACCCAGCGATTGATATTGGTCAAGTAGAAGGTGGGTTTATCCAGGGAATGGGCTGGCTAACCAGTGAAGAGCTTAAGTGGAACGATAAAGGTGTGCTGATTAGCGACGGCCCTGCGACCTACAAAATACCTACGTATGGCGACCTTCCCGCTATTTTTAACGTGGAGCTACTGGAAGGCCACCCTAACTCCATGGCAAGCCTGTATCGCTCCAAGGCCGTTGGCGAACCACCATTTATGCTTGGTATCTGTGTGTGGTCTGCGCTACGTGACGCGCTTTCAAGCTTAACCGGTTACCAAGCGTCTCCCCATCTTGACACTCCCGCAACCCCTGAGCGGGTGATGCTGGCCGCAAACGTAATTAGAGAAAAGGCGCTATGACTTCTCCCACGCCTGAAACTTGGCACGCTGCGCTCGATCGATTGCAGCGCAGTGGCGTTCCCCATGTATTAGCCACCCAGGTAACCAGCGCGGGCTCCACCCCGCGCGAGCCTGGTGCGCGCATGGTAATCACCCAAGAGACGGTTTATGACACGCTAGGCGGGGGCACTTTCGAGTGGCAAACCATCAACGCTGCCCGAGAGTTTTTGCAGCAAGGTCGCACAGGTTTTCACTTAGAGGCATTTTCGCTAGGAGGACGCAGCGGCCAGTGCTGTGGTGGTTTTGTTAATGTGCTACTGGAAGTGTTTCCTGGTACCGCTGCGAATATCGCCTTGTTTGGTGCAGGCCATGTCGGGCGTGAAATCGTTAAGCTTAGCGCACCACTACCCTGGCAAATACACTGGTTCGACAGCCGTGCTGATGTATTTCACGAACAGGATAGGGGACAACCCCGACTCAGTTGCCATACGCTAAGTAGTGCACAGGAAGGCACTACAGCCCTACCACCCTACTGTCATGCACTGGTATTAACCCACAACCATGATGAAGATTACGCCCTTATCACCGCTTTACTGCAGCGCCATGATATTGCTTCGATAGGATTAATCGGCTCGGATAGTAAGTGGGCAAGCTTTCGGGGACGGCTACAGCGCGAGGGCCACTCCGCTGATGAAGTCGAGCGCGTACGTAGCCCCATTGGCTCTGTTCATAACACTAAACTTAGCAATAAAACTCCCTACGCCATTGCTTTGACGGTAGTAACCGAACTGTTATGGCTCACAGACAAGCCAGCCTTACTAGAAACGCGCGGCCTTGCCCCTAACGCTTTACGTGCACTTGTTGACGATACGAAAACGACTCAGAGTTAATATGAATTCCCCAATCGATACATTTATTCGCGCTGAACTTGTTAGTTTTGCATGCGACCCAGGAGATAATGACCTGCCCCAGCCAGGTAGCCTTGAGCATTATGGCGACGGGTTACTTTGGCTAAAAGGCAGTCATGTTCATGCTGTCGGCCACTATGGTGATCTCTCTTACCAACTACCAAGTGACGCTCACGTCATTGATTATCGCGGCAAGTTGATTATGCCCGGCTTTATTGACACCCACGTTCACTATGTTCAGCTAGACATCATGGCCTCCTATGGTCGACAGCTACTTGATTGGCTAAACGACTATACGTTTCCTGAAGAGTGCCGTTTTGCCAATTATGCGCATGCAGAAGCGCTATCGAACGCTTTTCTAGATGAAATGCTTCGCTCTGGAACAACAACAGCCCAAGTATTTGGCTCCAGCCATCCTGGCTCCGTGGATGCGTTCTTCACCGCCTGCCAAAAACGTCAGCTACGTATGCTGGTCGGCAAGGTATTGATGGATCGTAACGCGCCAGATCCTCTGATGGATGGCATATCAGGAATTGCCGACAGCGAACGTCTTATTGAAGACTGGCACGGCAATGGACGACTAGGTTATAGCGTCACACCACGCTTTGCGCCTACCTCCACCAAAATGCAAATGGACGCTGCCGGCGCCCTTCTGCGTAATGACCCAAGCCTTTGGCTACAAACTCATTTGGCTGAAAACAGCGGGGAGTTAGACTGGGTAGCCGAATTATTTCCCGGCAGCCGAGACTACTTAGCAGTTTATGAAGAAGCTGGGTTAGTCGGTCCCCGCAGCACCTTCGCCCACGGCATTCATCTGGATAACGCGATGCGCAAACGATTGGCGGATCGAGGCGCCAATATTGCCTTTTGCCCCAGCTCCAATCTTTTCCTGGGTAGCGGATTATTCGACCGAGAGGCAGCTAAAGAGACCGGCATGGCATTTACTTATGCCAGTGATATCGGAGCAGGCACCGATTTATCGGGGTTTGGAACGCTTAAAGCGGCCTACCAAGTGGGTCAGCTAGGCGGACAGCCCCTTACCGCATGGCAAGGCTTTTATGGTTTAACTCACGGCAATGCAAAAGCGCTTTCCCTAGATAGCTATATCGGACAACTTGCCCCTTCTTACGAGGCAGATTTTGTAGTGATTGACCCTAATGCGACACCGCTACTAACACGCCGCATCGAACACTGCACAACACTCGGAGAGCGATTATTTGCACTCATGATGCTCGCTGATGATCGCGCCGTCTATGAAACTTGGTCAAATGGGCAGTGCCAGCACCAACGGGATTAATTTTAAGCATTGACCCTCCCCTCATGCCCCCAGTATGCGCCCTTATTGAAGGGTAAGAAGGGTAAGGCTCACGCAAAAAAAATCCCCAGGGCTTGCGCCCTAGGGATTTTTCAAATAGTTCATAACCAATAGCCCAACAACAAAAAACCCCAGCTTCATTGGAAGCTGGGGTTTTTCTCAATAAGTGCCTGACGATGATCCGGGCGGCGCTCCGCTACTCTACTCGTCTCATCCTGAGACTCGCCCTTCGGGCTCGCTAAAGCGGTTCCCGTTTGTTCCCGACAAACGGGGTCCAGGGGAGACCCCTAAAAAGCAAAACCCCGACCAAATGGCCGGGGTTTCTCAATAAGTGCCTGACGATGACCTACTCTCGCA
>NZ_JACCDD010000020.1 GCF_013415115.1 Vreelandella zhaodongensis
TCTGATCAGGTAATTCATTGTGAGCGCTTACCGCGAGGGATGATGCATCGTTTAAGGAGGTGATCCAGCCGCAGGTTCCCCTACGGCTACCTTGTTACGACTTCACCCCAGTCATGAACCACACCGTGGTGATCGCCCTCTTGCGTTAGGCTAACCACTTCTGGTGCAGTCCACTCCCATGGTGTGACGGGCGGTGTGTACAAGGCCCGGGAACGTATTCACCGTGACATTCTGATTCACGATTACTAGCGATTCCGACTTCACGGAGTCGAGTTGCAGACTCCGATCCGGACTGAGACCGGCTTTTCGGGATTAGCTGACTCTCGCGAGCTCGCAACCCTTTGTACCGGCCATTGTAGCACGTGTGTAGCCCTACTCGTAAGGGCCATGATGACTTGACGTCGTCCCCACCTTCCTCCGGTTTGTCACCGGCAGTCTCCTTAGAGTTCCCGGCATTACCCGCTGGCAAATAAGGACAAGGGTTGCGCTCGTTACGGGACTTAACCCAACATTTCACAACACGAGCTGACGACAGCCATGCAGCACCTGTCTCTGCGTTCCCGAAGGCACCAAGTGATCTCTCACAAGTTCGCAGGATGTCAAGAGTAGGTAAGGTTCTTCGCGTTGCATCGAATTAAACCACATGCTCCACCGCTTGTGCGGGCCCCCGTCAATTCATTTGAGTTTTAACCTTGCGGCCGTACTCCCCAGGCGGTCGACTTATCGCGTTAACTTCGCCACAAAGTGCGCTAGGCACCCAACGGCTGGTCGACATCGTTTACGGCGTGGACTACCAGGGTATCTAATCCTGTTTGCTACCCACGCTTTCGCACCTCAGTGTCAGTGTCAGTCCAGAAGGCCGCCTTCGCCACTGGTATTCCTCCCGATCTCTACGCATTTCACCGCTACACCGGGAATTCTACCTTCCTCTCCTGCACTCTAGCTTGACAGTTCCGGATGCCGTTCCCAGGTTGAGCCCGGGGCTTTCACAACCGGCTTATCAAGCCACCTACGCGCGCTTTACGCCCAGTAATTCCGATTAACGCTTGCACCCTCCGTATTACCGCGGCTGCTGGCACGGAGTTAGCCGGTGCTTCTTCTGCGAGTGATGTCTTTCCTAATGGGTATTAACCACTAGGCGTTCTTCCTCGCTGAAAGTGCTTTACAACCCGAGGGCCTTCTTCACACACGCGGCATGGCTGGATCAGGGTTGCCCCCATTGTCCAATATTCCCCACTGCTGCCTCCCGTAGGAGTTCGGGCCGTGTCTCAGTCCCGATGTGGCTGATCATCCTCTCAGACCAGCTACGGATCGTTGCCTTGGTGAGCCTTTACCTCACCAACTAGCTAATCCGACATAGGCTCATCCAATAGCGGGAGCCGAAGCCCCCTTTCTCCCGTAGGACGTATGCGGTATTAGCCTGGGTTTCCCCAGGTTATCCCCCACTACCGGGCAGATTCCTATGCATTACTCACCCGTCCGCCGCTCGTCAGCGGGTAGCAAGCTACCCCTGTTACCGCTCGACTTGCATGTGTTAGGCCTGCCGCCAGCGTTCAATCTGAGCCATGATCAAACTCTTCAGTTTAAAATCATTGTGATTCTTACTTGCCACTCGAAAGTAACAAAAGCGAATCAAACTTGGCTCAAGGTTCAAACGAATTCATTTCAATTTACATTGTCATGACCGCTTGCCTTGATATTTGGTGATTTATCACCCTCATCGGCAAGCGCCCACATGAATTACCTGATCAAATTGTTAAAGAGCT
>NZ_JACCDD010000021.1 GCF_013415115.1 Vreelandella zhaodongensis
CTAACGAGGCTGTAGAAAAACCCGATTTCGAGCCGTTTCCACCGCCTATTGTCCTTATTCATTTACCCAGCCGGTCATCTGGCTGAGTAATCTTAATATCGGCATTTAGCCACTTGAGCGCCCAGCTTAAGCCCGCTGAAGACGGCCTTTTGCTCTTAAAAAGCAACTTACCCCGCTCTAAGCTCTTCATGAGGCGGCCAAATGGCCGTAATTCGCCAACTTCTCAATATTGTGTACCAAGCAGTATAGCTGCCACTGGCCTTGCACTTTTTTCTTACCCCGAAGGCTGAAGCGGTTCAGTCTTTTCGTCGTGACAATGTTGCCGAAGACGGGCTCCACGACTGACATACGATGGCTGTAAATTTCTTTGCCCTTGGGGCTATCAACCCGGTGCTTCATCCAGTCCGTGTAATTGGGTAAGCGTTTGTTCTCGATAATAAAAGACACTTGTCGCCCTGCGCCGTTGCGATGGTCGGCAGAGCTGGGGTTCTGCATGCATCGGTATTTCTTTGGGCAGTGCCGACATTGCAGCAAACGCCCTTCAAAGTGTACCCGAATCTTGCCAGTGTCCGTTTCTCGTTGCCCGCGATAGGACAGCTTTTCGCCGGTGGGGCAGATACACGTTAGCGCTACTGGATCAAACTGGAACGCGCTGGCTGGCGTCGTCTCACGCCAGCCTTTGTCCGGCAGGTTCTGGTGGCGCTTGCCGTATTTGTCTTTCTGGTTAGCGAACTTCGGATCTCGGCTGCGGAACTGGTTATCGGGGATGTAGCCGTTGATCTGCTGTTCGTACAGATACTTCATGTTAGCTTCATTGGCAAAGCCAGTATCGGCGGTCACGACGGTGCCTTCCTGATAGATATTCTCGGCGATGCCCAGCTTCTTAAAACGCGCTTCGACCATTTCCAGTACGGGCTGCAAGGTGTGATGTTCCTGGCCTTCGCCGAAGGCCTGAGCGTCAATGACGATCTGGTGCTTTTTATCCACCGTGGCGACGCCGTTATAGCCCTGGATCGTGCCCTTGCTTGTCGTCATCTTGGCACTTTCGTTACCGGTCAGATTGCTCTTCACTTCCTTGATTCGCTTCCCCCGGCCCATCCTTGGGCTGTGCGTCTTTAGGAAACGGTCAACTTTGTTCATGGCGGCATCTAGCGAGAGAATCGTCTTGGCCCGTCGGATATCCCGATCCAGATCGGCTTCCGTTTCAGCTTCATCACGCGCGTAGTGCTCTAGTAGGTGATGCCGAATCAGGCCTCTCAGTTTCTCCCGTTTCTCGCCCAATTCTTTGAACGTACCCGACCACTCTTTGGAGGCATCGGAGGACATCTTGCAGCCGTCAATGGCAAAGAGTTCGTTTCCCAGTAAGCCTTGTTCGTGGCACACCAGCAGCACTTGCTCGAATAGCGCTTCAATCTCATCGGCATGGCGACTGACGAAGCTGGCCAGTGTGGTGAAGTGGGGAACGGTATCGCAGGAAAGAGCTTTAAAAATAATATTGGTCTCGCAGCACCACTGCATTTCAC
>NZ_JACCDD010000022.1 GCF_013415115.1 Vreelandella zhaodongensis
ATACGCCGCTGACCTTCGCTGGCGACAGCGGCGAGTCATTCGAGCGTCGCCTGGGTGAGCAGACCAACGTGAAAGGTGGTGCTGAAGGCGGCTTGACCGAAGGCAACATCGGCGTGGTGGCGGATGGTGAAGACACACTCAACATCCAACTGGCCGAGAACATCGACCTGGGTGAAGACGGTAGCCTGACGATCAACGAAACGCTGATTGATGGCAACCAGATCACCACCAACAACGTGACGGTGAACGAAACCCTAACCGTTGAGGGCGACACGTTCCTGAACGAGAACCTGACGGTTGCGGGTAGCACCACCATCAACGAAAACCTGACCGTTGAAGGTACTACACAGCTGGGCGACAACTTCTTCGTTAACAACGAAGGTAACGTCACCTACGACGGCGACATCACCGAGAACAACCACATCACCAACAAGCAGTATGTGGATAACTCAGTGACCGAGTTGGGCGATACGCCGCTGACGTTTGGTGCCAACGAAGGTGACGACTCTGAGCGTCGTCTGGGCGACCGTCTGGACATCGTGGGCGAGGAAGATGCGGAAGGTGATAGCAACATCATCACTAAGCTAACCGATGAAGAGACGCTGGAACTGGCGCTGAATGACGATCTCAAGATCGGCAACAGCATCACCGTGGGCGACACCTTTATTGATGGCGACCGCATCACCGCCAACAATCTCACTGTGTCTGGTGAAACCAACCTTGCTAACACACTTCAGGTCACCGAAGGTGCGATCAACGTTGCCGAGAACACCACGATCAATATGGGTGACAACCAAGTCACCAACGTGGCGGCTGGCACCGAAGGCGATCACGCGGTCAACCTTGATCAGCTGAACGAGTTGGGCGATACGCCGCTGACCTTCGCTGGCGACAGCGGCGAGTCATTCGAACGTCGCCTGGGTGAGCAGACCAACGTGAAAGGTGGTGCTGAAGGCGGCTTGACCGAAGGCAACATCGGCGTGGTGGCGGATGGTGAAGACACGCTCAACATCCAACTGGCCGAGAACATCGACCTGGGTGAAGACGGCAGCTTGACGATCAACGAAACGCTGATTGATGGTGACCAAATCACCACCAACAACGTGACGGTGAACGAAACCCTAACCGTTGAGGGCGACACGTTCCTGAACGAGAACCTGACGGTAGCGGGCAG
>NZ_JACCDD010000023.1 GCF_013415115.1 Vreelandella zhaodongensis
CTTGGTCATCAGCGCTAACAGTAATCGGGCGCGGGTCGATGGTCAGGGTGCCATCCACTGCGCTGATCACATAGTTGCCGTTTTCCAGATCTGCGGCGCTGATGGCGTAGTTGCCCACGTTATTGCCGGATTCGCGAGTCACATCACCAGCCAGGCGGTCGTCACCGACTAGGTTGCCCTCGGTGACTTGCCAAGTGAGTTCCGGGTCGGCATCGCCGTAGATCTTATCTTGGTCATCAGCGCTAACAGTAATCGGGCGCGGGTCGATGGTCAGGGTGCCATCCACTGCGCTGATCACATAGTTGCCGTTTTCCAGATCTGCGGCGCTGATGGCGTAGTTGCCCACGTTGTTGCCGGATTCGCGAGTCACATCACCAGCCAGGCTGTCGTCACCGACCAGGTTGCCCTCGGTGACTTGCCAGGTGAGTTCCGGGTCGGCATCGCCGTAGACCTTCTCCTGATCATCGGCAGTGACAGTAAGAGGGCGCGGGTCGATGGTCAGCACACCATCGGTGGCGGTGATCTGATAGTTACCGTTTTCCAGGTCTGCGGCGCTGATGGCGTAGTTGCCTACATTGTTGCCGGATTCACGAGTCACATCACCAGCCAGGCTGTCGTCACCGACCAGGTTGCCCTCGGTGACTTGCCAAGTGAGTTCCGGGTCGGCATCGCCGTAGATCTTCTCCTGATCATCGGCAGTGACAGTAAGAGGGCGCGGGTTGATGGTCAGGGTGCCATCCACTGCGCTGATCACATAGTTGCCGTTTTCCAGATCTGCGGCGCTGATGGCGTAGTTGCCCACGTTGTTGCCGGATTCACGAGTCACATCACCAGCCAGGCTGTCGTCACCGACCAGGTTGCCCTCGGTGACTTGCCAAGTGAGTTCCGGGTCGGCATCGCCGTAGATCTTCTCCTGATCATCGGCAGTGACAGTAAGAGGGCGCGGGTTGATGGTCAGGGTGCCATCCACTGCGCTGATCACATAGTTGCCGTTTTCCAGATCTGCGGCGCTGATGGCGTAGTTGCCCACGTTGTTGCCGGATTCACGAGTCACATCACCAGCCAGGCTGTCGTCACCGACCAGGTTGCCCTCGGTGACTTGCCA
>NZ_JACCDD010000024.1 GCF_013415115.1 Vreelandella zhaodongensis
ACCCCCCATAGAGAAGAATAGAGATAGAGAGAAAGATAGATAGAAATAGATAGAGATAGAATAGGATATAGAGTAGGATATATAGGATATAGGTATAGGTATAGATATAGAGTAAGAGTATACCTATATACCCTACGTATAAATCTATCTATCTATATTTACAGGGGGCGAGCCCCCTGGGGGGCGAGCCCAACAACCTCCTATGGGTGTGCTTTTTTAGACCACAGCACACATTTTAGATATTTAAAATAGTTAAATGCATAAAAATGTAGTGTATTAAGATAAGGTAAAGATTGCTACAGTAACGTAGTAATATAGAGTAATTTACGATATGGATCGTATGAACATGAAGTTCATTAAACTAGGGGCACCCGGAGGGTGACCACAGAAGGTAAATTCGATTTTAAGATAAAATATATATAAAAATAATAAATAATTACGTAAACTCTAGACCTCCCCCTTGTGGGGGGGTCTGTAGGGGCACCCACAGGGTGACCCCCAGAAGATCCTCGTAGAGGTTCTTCCTTTACATAAATACAGACCCTCTCGACTAAATTTAAAAATTAAATTTATCAATTTGGGCACCCTCAGGGTGACCCCTGAAGATCCTCGTAGAGGGTCTTCCCTTTTAAAGATAAACAGGGAAAGATTACTACGATCAAACTAGCACCCCCCACCCATTACAAAAGAGGGTTAGGGGGAGTGCAATTTTTTTCGTTAAACTGTTTATCTTTTCCATTTTTTTCAAAAATTTGAAAGAAATTCTACAGAAAGTGGTCAATTTTGGAAAATTGGACCCCCCTTTCGTAGAAGCCTTTTGTAATTTTTGGGTCAAAAATGCCCAAAAAAAAGGAAAGAAATCCCGTAGAAAATCCAACCCCCCCTCTTTTTGTACGGAGTTTCTTTACTTCTGGGTCAAAATTTTTTTTGTGATATAAAAATAGCAAACCTCGAGGGTTTGTGGACCCAGATTTCTGGGAGAGTTTGGGTAGTTTAATAAAAAAACTATACTATCATTAGAGCGATAGGAACAGCCATCCAAATATAGATAAAAAAAATGTTATTAAAAATTAAATCTTC
>NZ_JACCDD010000025.1 GCF_013415115.1 Vreelandella zhaodongensis
TGGAGTCGGACAAGGCCTCCATGGATGTGCCCAGCCCACACGGCGGTAAGATCGTTGCGCTCACGGTGAAAGAAGGCGATACCGTCTCGGAAGGCGACGTGATCGGCCAGATGGAAATCGCCGGCGACGGTGGTGATGTCTCAGCTGACGAAGATGCACCGCAAGAGCAAGCTGGCAGCCAAGCCAGCAGCGCGCCGGAAGAAGCGGCTGTTGAAGAGTCTGGCAGTGGTGAGCCTGAGCGCAAAGAGATTCGCGTACCTGATTTGTCAGGCTCTTCTGACGTGCCGATTATTGAAATTGGTGTTGCGGCAGGTGATGAGATCAACGAAGAAGACCCGCTGATCACCCTGGAGTCTGATAAAGCGTCGATGGACGTGCCTAGCCCTTACAAAGGCAAGCTCTTAGAGCTTACCGTAAAAGAGGGTGATACCGTCTCTGAAGGCGATGTGATTGGCTATATAGAAGTGGCAGGTGCCAAGAAAGCTGCACCTAAACAAGCAGCGCCTGAGAAAGCCCAGTCTTCTAGTGCCAGTCAGTCAAGTACTAGTCAGTCAAGTACTAAGCCTTCAGCTTCACCAGAAGGTACGCCTAGCCCAGAAGCGCAGATGGCTTCCCATAAGCCTCGCGATGGCAAACTGGTTCATGCGGGCCCTGCGGTACGTATGCTGGCTCGTGAGCTTGGCGTTGATCTTGGTCTTGTTAAGCCCAGCGGTCCGAAAGAGCGCGTGCTGAAAGAAGATGTGCATGCCTACGTGAAGCAGGCGATTGCCAACCAGGGGAAAGCACAAACAGCGGCTACTCCTGCGGCGAGTAGTGGCGCAGGTATTCCAGCGATACCGGAAGTCGACTTCAGCCAGTTTGGTGACGTGGAAGAGAAGCCGATGGGTCGCCTGCTCAAGATGGGCGCGACCAATCTGCACCGCAGCTGGCTCAACGTGCCTCACGTGACGCAGTTCGACGAGGCAGACATCACCGAGCTTGAGAGCTTCCGTAAAGCCATGAAGGCTGAAGCCGAAGCTCAAGGTGCCAAGCTGACGCCGTTGCCGTTTATGGTCA
>NZ_JACCDD010000002.1 GCF_013415115.1 Vreelandella zhaodongensis
AGTGAGTGAAGCGAGTGCGTTAAGAAAGCGAGATAACGTTGCTTTCTTTTAAACTCTCTTAACTTCCTGACAAACCGAAGGTTTTTACCTTCAATCACCGCTGGTAACGCTGTGCGTCCCCAGCAGCGGATGCGTACTTTACGGATTCGCTGCCGTCTTGGCAAGCACTTTATATAAAAAAGTTAACTTTTAGGCGTCGCTTTGCGCATCACAGCCAAAACAGGGCCTGAGCACACATAAGCACCAAAAAGCAGCAGCAGCATTACAGACGGCTCAACAGAGATCATCACGAACCCCAACACCACCGCCAAAAGTACGACAAAAGGCACGGGTTTCTTAAAGTCGAGATCCTTAAAGCTGTAATAACGAATATTACTGACCATGAGCACACCCGCAGCAGCCACGACAAACAACATGAGGAGCTTAAAACCCAGGGCGTCTGCATCGAAGCTATGGAACGTCCACACGCTGGCGGCGACTAAGGCTGCTGCAGAGGGGCTAGGCAGACCGATAAACCACTTCTTATCAACACTACCAATCTGCACATTGAAGCGTGCTAGGCGCAGCGCCGCACAGGCCACATAAAGAAATGCCACAACCCAGCCAGTTTTACCAATATCTTGCAAAATCCAGGTAAAGGCCACTAGAGCCGGCGCCATCCCAAACGAAATCATATCAGCAAGGCTATCGTACTCAGCCCCAAACGCACTTTGCGTATTGGTCATACGGGCAACACGACCATCAAGGCCATCGAGCACCATGGCAATAAAAATAGCGACTGCCGCAGAGGTAAACTCACCATTAATACCAGCCACCACCGCGAAAAAACCTGAGAACAGCGCTGACGTCGTAAACAGGTTCGGCAACAGGTAAATACCTTTGCGACGAACTTTTTTACCATCCTCAACGGCTTCCTCAACCACTTCAGTCTCACGCAGGAAAACGGTCGCGAGGTCTTCGTTGCTTACGCTATTTTGGCTCCCCTCGTCGTTGTCTTCCGCTTTCTGGCCTTCTGGAGACGCTGACTGCGGGGTCTGTTTGCGCTCTTGATCGCGAGCATCCTGGGTCATAAATATCATCCGTTTGAAGTGAGGTCACAAGAGAAGTGATCTTCTTTCATTTTACACGGTGGGACTCACTCAGCCAGCCAATTGCAACATACAGTAGTAAACGCCTCGGGGCGCGACAATGCGCGCCCCGAGGCTCTAGCGAATACACTCGCCTGTTAACCACTTAGTTTTTCGACTTATCAACCAGCTGATTAGCAGCAATCCAAGGCATCATGCCACGCAGCTTAGCACCGACTTGCTCAATTTCGTGCTCAGCGTTCAGACGACGACGTGCCGTCATGGACGGGTAGTTAGTATTACCTTCCTGGATGAACATTTTGGCATACTCACCCGTTTGGATACGCTTGAGCGCGTTGCGCATTGCGGCACGAGACTCATCGTTAATCACCTCGGGGCCAGTAACGTACTCACCGTACTCCGCATTATTGGAGATAGAGTAGTTCATGTTAGCGATGCCGCCTTCGTACATCAGGTCAACAATCAGCTTAAGCTCGTGTAGGCACTCGAAGTAAGCCATCTCCGGCGCATAGCCTGCTTCAGTCAGGGTTTCAAAACCAGCTTTGACCAGTTCAACCGCACCGCCACACAGGACTGCTTGCTCGCCGAACAGGTCTGTTTCGGTCTCATCTTTGAAGGTAGTTTCGATAATGCCGCTACGGCCACCACCAACGCCTGCCGCGTAGGAAAGCGCTAATTCTTTGGCATGACCAGACGCATCCTGATGGATAGCGATCAGGTCAGGAATACCGCCACCTTTAACGAACTCAGAGCGTACCGTGTGGCCCGGTGCTTTCGGCGCGATCATGATGACATCAAGATCTTTACGCGGCTCGATTTGGTTGTAGTGGATATTAAAGCCGTGAGCGAAAGCTAAGGTCGCACCTTCTTTCAAGTTCGGCTCTACTTCCTGCTCGTAGATCGCTTTTTGGTTTTCATCCGGTGCCAGAATCATGACAACGTCTGCGGTTTTGCACGCTTCCGGTACGCTTGCCACTTTCAGGCCTGCGGCTTCTGCTTTGGCGGCAGAGGAAGAACCTTTGCGCAGAGCAACGGTGACGTCGACGCCAGACTCTTTCAAGTTATTGGCATGGGCATGGCCTTGCGAGCCATAACCAACAATAGTGACTTTCTTGGCTTGAATGAGAGACAGGTCACAATCTTTATCGTAATAAACGTGCATGGCGAGACTCCAAAATCGAATTTGATCAAACAATGATCGTTATATAGGGATAGTTTATATATGTCGTATCAGCGTTGATGGCCACCTGTGCCGTCTTTTGCAGCACTGGGCTTTGGCGTTGAGATCACTGTACGCCACTGCCACCATTGCGTAAAACGCTATATTTGCAACATACTATTTCTAATTATGAAACACTGACCTTAACATTGGGCTTTCTATGGATTTTCGCTTATTAAAGCATGTGGTGACGCTGGCCGAGACGCTGCATTTTGGCCGCGCCAGCGAGCTTTGTCATATCAGCCCTTCCACATTAAGCCGTTCAATTCAACAGGTTGAGGCCGAGTTAGGCACACGGCTGTTTGAGCGCGACAATCGCCACGTCACGCTAACCCCCCAAGGCTTAGCGTTTCAGCACTATGCAAAAGAGACGTTAGAACAGTGGGAAATGCAGAAACGGACACTGGCCGCCACGGTGGCGCAACTGCGCGGTGAAATAAGCATTTACTGCTCAGTAACTGCGAGCTATAGCTTTCTCTATGAACTATTAAGCGATGTACGCACCCGACACCCAGGTATCGAGCTAAAGCTGCATACCGGTGACCCCGCTGATGCCATGTCCCGGGTATTGGAAGGCGCAGACGATATGGCCATTACCCCCCGCCCGCGGATTCCACCCAGCGCACTGGCCTTTAAATCACTTACCCGCTCGCCGCTGCTGTTTATTGCTCCTACAGAAGCCCACGACTGGCTGCCAAGTCAGCCAGAAAGCTCAACGGCCGAGCAGTGGCGTGATGTCCCGATGATTCTCTCAGAGGCAGGGCTGTCTAGGGAGTACGCCAATACGTGGTTTAAAGCGATGGGCATTACACCGCGCATTTATGCCCAAGTGGCCGGACACGAAGCAATTGTAAGTATGGTGGGGCTGGGGTTTGGCGTGGGCGTAGTACCAAAAATTGTGCTAGATAACAGCCCTCTGGCCGAACGCGTGCAAGTGCTCAACGTTAAACCTGAGCTCCCCCACTACGATGTCGGGCTTTGCGTGCTTAACCGACGTCTCAAAAACCCGATGATTGACGCCTTCTGGGCTACCGTGACGCCGCGTTAACGTGCATTAAAAAAACGCCATAAAAAAAAGCCGTCCTAGTTAAGGACGGCTTTCTCAGTAGTTTTTCAACGACTTAAGCACGCTTCGCTTACAACGACAGTACTTTGTCGCCGCGAGCGATACCGGACACCCCGGTACGCGCCACTTCAAGAATGCCTACCGGCGCCATGGCCTGCAGAAATGCATCCAGCTTAGAGGCGTCACCGGTAATCTGTACGGTGTAGAGGCTTGGCGTTACGTCGACAATCTGCGCTCGGAAAATATCCACCGTGCGCTTCACTTCATCGCGGGCAGCACCTAGCGCTTTTACTTTCACCAGCATCAGTTCACGCTCAATGTGGTTACCTTCCGTCAGGTCGACCAGCTTCACCACATCAATCAGTTTATTAAGGTGCTTGGTGATTTGCTCAATCACCCGGTCATCACCCACGGTGGTCACCGTCAGACGTGACAGCGACGGATCTTCAGTCGGTGCAACATTAAGCGTTTCAATGTTGAAGTTACGCTGGGAGAACAGCCCGACCACACGTGACAGCGCACCCGGTTCGTTTTCCATCAGAATCGAGATGATATGACGCATCAGGTACGCTCCGTTTTAGACAGCAGCATGTCGCGCATGGCACCCAGCGGCACCTGCATCGGGTAGACGTGCTCAAAGGGATCCACCTTCACATCAAGGAATACCAGCTCATGCTTGTTGGCAAAGGCGCGCTCTAGCGCCGGCTCCAACTCATCAAGGGTATTCACAGTGATCGCGGTAAATCCGTAAGCCTCAATTAGCATGTGAAAGTCCGGCAGCGACTCCATGTAGGAGTGCGCATGGCGGGATTTGTAGTTCAAATCCTGCCACTGCCGCACCATGCCAAGCGATGCATTGTTGAGATTTACAATCTTGACGCCCACGCCATACTGCTTACAGGTAGAGAGCTCCTGCATCATCATCTGGAAGCTACCTTCCCCCGTCACGCACACCACGTCGTCATCCGGGAAGTTCTGCTTGATACCCATTGCAGCCGGGAAGCCAAAGCCCATGGTGCCCAAACCACCGGATGTAATCAGACGGTTAGGCTTATCGAACTTGTAGTACTGGGCAGCAAACATCTGGTGCTGGCCAACATCTGTCGTCACGTAGGCTTCACCGCGCGTAACACGGCATAGCGCTTCGACCACTTCCTGAGGCTTCAACACTTCGCCTGGTTTAGACGGCTCGTATAGCTTGCCTTCACGCTCGGCACGCCAGCCGTCAATCTTTTGCCACCACTCAGTCAGCGCTTCAGGCTGCGAAATTGACTGGCCTTGAACCAGGCTGATCATTTCATTGATAACGCTAGACGCTGGTCCAACGATGGGCACATCTGCACGCACGGTTTTAGAGACCGAACTTGGGTCTACATCCACGTGAATGATTTTTGCCGTGGGGCAGAACTTCGACGTGTTGTTGGTTACCCGGTCATCAAAACGCGCGCCAATGGCGATAATCAAATCCGCATGGTGCATGGCCATATTAGATTCATACGAGCCGTGCATACCCAGCCAACCCAGGCACTGCCGATCACTTTGCGGATAGGAGCCAATGCCCATCAGCGTTGTGGTAATGGGGAAGCCGAGCTGTTTGACCAAATCGGTCAACCCTTCGCTTGCCTTGCCAGTTACCACGCCACCACCGGTATAGAACACCGGACGCTTGGCTTTTAACATCATCTCAACGGCTTTTTTAATTTGACCGGTATGCCCCCGAGTTACCGGGTTATAGGAGCGCATCTTGACCTTTTTCGGGTAGATGTACTCATAACGCTCGGTCGGTGCCGTCATATCTTTAGGGATATCGACGACTACCGGACCTGGGCGACCAGTCGCCGCGAGATAGAAGGCTTTTTTCAGCACTTCTGGAATCTCAGACGGATGCCGAATTGAGAAGCTGTGCTTCACGATGGGGCGAGTCACACCGATAATATCGGTTTCCTGGAAGGCGTCGTCACCAATCAGGTGGCTCATTACCTGACCGCACAGCACGACCATGGGAATGGAATCCATATAGGCCGTTGCAATGCCAGTAACCGCGTTAGTAGCCCCAGGGCCTGATGTAACAAGCACACACCCTGGTTTGCCTGAAGCACGGGCATAGCCGTCTGCTGCATGAGTTGCGGCCTGTTCGTGACGCACGAGAATGTGCTTCACTTTGTCCTGACGGAACAGCGCATCGTAAATATGCAGCGCCGCGCCACCGGGATAACCATAAATGTACTCAACGCCCTCATCTTGCAAGAAGCGGGCGATCATATCTGCGCCGGAAAGCAGTTCCACTGTGTTTCTCCCCTGGAGGTCTCGAGTGCGATCCGCAGGACATCCTGCGGTGTCGAGTGCGGCGGTATGCCGCTGCCGGCCCATGCCGGCACCTGATGCCAAACCCTGGCATATGGCCCGGTTAGGGCCTGCACTCTCATCGGAAGCACTGGCATATTATGCAATACACCAGCGTCTCCCTTACACGACGGTTTGCCGTGTCGGGGCGTTGGCCAGGTCGGGCGGTTAGCCCAAGCCCGGAAGTCCTTCGGCGGGTAAAGGCTTTCGCCTACCCTTCGCGCGGGGATTAGGGGTTGCCCGTTGGTTCCGCGCCCGCAAATCAGGAACCCACAAGATTCCATTAGCGCCCTCAGCCTGTCAACCTCCGATCAAGACAAACGCAACAAACGTCGTAGGAAGCCATTAAAAAAGCCCCACTAGCAGAGCTAGCGGGGCTTTTGCCCTATTTGATTGCGCGGCCTTGTTGATTAGCCACGCGTAGATTATTCAAACACCAGTTTGCCTTCACTTGCGCTAATATGAATGGTGTCGCCTGGGGCATACTTGCCCGCCAGCAGATCTTGGGCCAATGGGTTCTCGATGCGGCTTTGGATTGCCCGCTTCAGCGGCCTCGCACCGTACACCGGATCGAACCCGACCACCGCCAGCTGGGCCATCGCGTCATCGCTGATCGCAAGGCTCAGGTCATGCTCAGCTAAGCGAACTTTCAAACGCTCTAACTGAATACCGGCAATCGCCTGAATTTGCTCTTGGCCAAGGGCGTGGAACACCACCACCTCATCAATGCGGTTAATCAATTCAGGGCGGAAATGGTTACCCACCACTTCCATTACCGCATTCTTCATCAGCTCGTAATCACTATCTTGGTCACCACTAGCGTCACCGCCCATGCGCTGGATAATGTCCGACCCCATGTTAGAGGTCATCACAATCACTGTATTGCGGAAATCGACTGTGCGGCCTTGACCATCGGTTAAGCGACCATCCTCCAGCACTTGCAGTAGGATATTGAACACATCCGGATGCGCTTTTTCCACTTCGTCCAGCAATAGCACTGAGTAGGGTTTACGACGCACCGCTTCAGTTAAGTAGCCACCCTCTTCATAACCTACATAGCCTGGGGGCGCACCAATCAAGCGAGCCACGGAGTGCTTCTCCATAAACTCCGACATGTCGATCCGCACCATTGCCTCTTCGGTATCGAACAAGAAGTTAGCCAGCGACTTACATAGCTCTGTTTTACCCACCCCGGTTGGGCCGAGGAACAGGAACGAGCCGTTGGGTCGATTGGGGTCAGACAGCCCTGCCCGCGAGCGGCGCACGGCGTTCGCCACTGCCTCTACCGCCTCATGCTGACCAATCACTCGCTCATGCAACGCCTCTTCCATGCGCAGCAGCTTATCCCGTTCGCCTTCCAACATTTTGGAGACCGGAATACCTGTCCAGCGGGAAACCACCTCGGCAATCTCTTCTTCGGTAACGTTTGAGCGCAGCAGCTGGTGGCTGGCAGTATCGGCCTCACCTTCTCCCGCCTCACTGATTTTCTTCTCAAGCGCCGGAATTTTGCCGTACTGAATTTCCGACATACGCCCTAAATCGCCCTGACGGCGCGCCTGTTCAAGGTCAATGCGCGCCTGCTCAAGCTCCGCTTTAAACTGGGCCGCGCCTTGAATACTGGCTTTTTCGGCTTTCCAGATTTCATCCAAGTCAGCGTATTCACGCTCTAACTCGTGGATCTGATTATTCAGCGCTTCAAGGCGTTTCTTAGTGGCTTCGTCAGTCTCTTTCTTAAGCGCTTCGCGCTCCATTTTCAGCTGGATTAGGCGGCGATCCAGCCGATCCATCTCTTCAGGCTTAGAGTCCAGCTCCATGCGGATCCGGGACGCCGCCTCATCGATCAGGTCGATCGCTTTATCCGGCAGCTGCCGATCAGTGATGTAGCGGGTAGAGAGCTTGGCCGCCGCGATAATCGCTGAATCGGTAATATCCACGCCATGATGGACTTCGTAACGCTCTTTTAAGCCACGCAGAATGGCCACCGTATCCTCTTCGGAGGGCTCATCGACCAACACCTTCTGGAAGCGGCGCTCCAGCGCGGCATCTTTTTCGATGTATTTACGGTACTCATCCAGCGTGGTCGCCCCCACGCAGTGCAGCTCGCCACGCGCCAGCGCAGGCTTAAGCATATTGCCCGCATCCATTGCGCCTTCGGCCTTACCCGCGCCCACCATGGTGTGCAGCTCATCGATAAACAGGATGACCCGCCCCTCTTCCTGGGAAAGCTCTTTGAGCACGGCTTTCAGACGCTCTTCAAACTCACCACGGAATTTAGCACCCGCCAGCAGCGAGCCCATATCCAACGAGAGTACGCGCTTCTCTTTCAGCCCTTCGGGCACTTCGCCGTTAACAATACGCTGCGCCAGCCCTTCAACAATGGCGGTTTTACCCACCCCTGGTTCACCGATCAGTACCGGGTTATTTTTGGTGCGACGCTGCAGTACCTGAATTGTGCGGCGAATTTCATCGTCGCGGCCAATCACGGGATCCAGCTTGCCGTCTAACGCACGCTGGGTAAGATCCATGGTGTATTTATTCAGCGCTTCACGCTGATCTTCGGCATTGGGGTCATCGACCTTGGCTCCACCGCGCAAGCTGTTGATCGCGGCTTCCAGGCCTTTCCGGTTCAGCCCAGCCTCTTTCATCAGTTTGGTGATCGAACTGTTCATTTCCAGCGCAGCCAGGAGTACCAACTCACTGGCAATAAACTGATCACCACGCTTCTGCGCTTCTCGGTCAGTTAAGTTGAATAGTTTGATGAAGTCACGGGATGGCTGAACATCACCGTCAAACTGGCTTACTTTGGGTAAGTCATCTAGCTGCTTCTGCAAGCCATCACGCAAGCGCGAGCTGCTTCCCTCGGCTTTTTCGACCAGGGCTTTGATGCCAGTGTCTTTGGTATCGAGCAGCGCAAGCAGTAAGTGCGCAGGATCAAGCTGATTATGGCCGTGCCCAACCGCAAGAGATTGTGCCTCAGAAATAGCGGCCTGTAATTTGGCAGTAAATTTATCGAATCGCATGGAGTTCCTCCTGGGGGGTGCCGTGCGTTTGGACCCACGGTGTTTCCCAATAACTTGTCTTTAATGTGCTAAAAACGTTTAGCTTGACAAGTTAAATGGCGTCAGTTCCAGGCATTTCAAGAGGTGCGCATAACAAGCCCGAAGGAATAGCTCTGCTTAGTTGATCCAGATCACACTTGCCATGCGTCCAGTGTTGCCATTATCACGGCGATAGGAGTAAAAGCGCGACTCGCAGGCGGTACAGAAGTGGCCACCGCTGATATGGTGGATCCCCAACGCTTCTAGACGAAAGCGCGCCAAGCGATAAAGATCCGCCATATAGTGACCAAGACGATAGGGGCTATGGTCAAACGCTTCAGCGGTCTCAGGGTGGACCGCAACAAACGCACCATAGACTTCTGGCCCGACCTCAAACTGAGCATTTGAAATAGCCGGCCCTAGCCATACCAAAATGTCGTCAGGATCACAGTTCATCGCAGCGACGGTCGCTTCCAGCACGCCGCCCGCTAGCCCGCGCCAGCCTGCGTGGGCAACCGCCACCAGAGTGCCCTGACGGTTACAGAACATTACCGGCAAGCAGTCTGCGGTTAACACCACACAGGCATAGTCGTTGCTGCTGGCAATCGCGGCATCGGCTTCCGGCGTATCGTCTTGGTACGCCTGCTGAACGCGTGCACCATGAGTTTGATTAAGCCACAGCAGCGGGCGATCGTCGCCAATTTCTTTATGCAGCAAACGCCGACACAGTGCGACGTGATCAGCATTATCGCCTACGTGGCTCGCTGGATTGAAAGCTGCAAAATCATCTTGGCTCGGCCCTGTTTCCCGAGTGGTCACAAACGCCCGCACATTCGCGGGGGCTGGCCAGTCAGGTAACAGCAGCGTGGGCTTTAGATCAATCGCGTCGCTCATCTCATGGTCTCGCTATCTTCGCGCAGGTAGTCCAACAGCATCAGTAGATCATCGGGCAAGTCGGCATGAAAAGTAAGCGTTTCACCACTCACCGGATGCACAAAGCTGAGTTTCCGAGCATGCAGTGCCTGACGCGGAAATTCACGCAAAATCTCTTTTAACGGCGCAGCAGCGCCCGGAGGCAGCTTAGCACGACCACTATAAAGCGGATCGCCAATCAGTGGGTAGCGGGCATGGGCCATATGAACGCGAATTTGATGGGTACGCCCGGTTTCCAACTGGCAACGCACATGGGTATGAGCGCGAAAACGCTCAACCACCCGAAAGTGAGTCACTGCCGGTTTTCCGGAAGCCGTGACCGCTTGGCGCTTGCGGTCTTTCGGGTGCCGACCAATAGGCGCATCGATGGTGCTACCCGACACGGGTTTGCCAATCACCACCGCATCGTACTGACGAGAAACGCTGCGCGCCTGCAACTGCTCAACCAGCGTCGTTTGTGCGGGCAACGTTTTCGCCACCATCATCAGGCCGGTGGTGTCCTTATCCAGGCGATGCACTATCCCCGCCCGCGGCACTTCTGCCAGCGCAGGATGATGATGCAGCAACGCATTCAACAGCGTGCCGTCAGGGTTGCCCGCGGCGGGATGCACCACCATGCCAGCCGCCTTATTGATGACCATCACCGCGTCGTCTTCGTACACAATATCAAGCGGAATATCCTGGGGCTCAAAACGAGTATCGTCTTCGATAGTTGCGTTAAGTGCTAATATTTCATGGCCGTGCAGCTTGGCCTTCGGCTTTACTTTAGCGCCGTCGACAGTCAGCTCACCGGCGTTGATCCACGCTTTCAAACGTTCGCGGGAATAATCGCTGAACAACTCAGCGGCAGCTTGGTCTAAGCGCGCACCGGCTAATGTCGCGGGTACCCGCTGCGTGGCTTCAACAATACGAGACATGAACAACCTCTTTAAGACGCAAACGGCTCTGTCATTATTTAACACTGCTTAACTTTTCAAGCAGTAATGGAGTGTCGCTAAGCCTGCGTTTTGCGTCTAGGTGATTTATAGTGGGCGAACTGCGACCTATTCTACCATTTCTACTTATGGCCATCGTCGCTTTTCGGTGATTGAGGCTTGTTTGCAACGAGGATGATGATGCGCGCTTTTTCCGCTGCCAACCGCTTTGGCGTTCTAGCCTTAAGCCTTGCCCTTTTGGCAGGCTGTGCGAGTAATAAATCCACACCCGAAGAAGACGATGAATTCTCGGGTGTGCAAGAACGCGAACTCTATGAACTTGCGCGCACAGCGCTGGATAGCAACCGCTTTCCGATTGCCATTGAGCGACTGGAAGCACTTGATACCCGCTACCCATTCGGCCCCCACGCCGAACAAGCTCAGCTTGAGTTGATTTACGCTTATTACGAAAACAACAACTGGGAAGAGGCTCGCGCCGCCGCCAGCCGCTTTATCCGCCTGCACCCGGATCACCCACAAGCGGATTACGCCTATTACCTGCGCGGCCTGTCTGCTTGGCAAGCGGGGCGATTTAGCCTTGAGCGTTTACGCCTAATTGATATTTCCAAGCGCGACTTGGGTGCTTCACGGGATGCTTACAACGACTTCCGCGAATTGATTCAGCGCTTTCCCCAAAGCGAATATGCCCCAGATGCCCAGCAGCGAATTGTCTACCTGCGTGAATTGCTTGCACGCCATGAACTACACGTTGCTGACTACTACCTGCGTCGCGGTGCCTTCCTGGCCGCCGTTGAACGAGGCCGCTGGGTGATTGAAAACTATCCAGAATCCGACGCAACACGTGATGCGTTAGCGACCATGGTAGAGGGATATCAGGGGCTAGGCATGGATGACCGAGCAGAAGAAGTGCTTGTGGTTCTGCGTGAAAATGCTCCTGACCACGAACAGCTACGCGGCGGCCGATTCAGGCCTAAACACTAACGTGCTATTGAGTGGTTAACGGCGGCAAAGCTCGCTTATACAACCCTGTACAAAACGTTCTTATCCAAAACCACGCTCCGGCGTGGTTTTTTATTTACTCATAAAACACTTTTACTTACATAGCGTTAACAAAAATAGAGATGACCACGCGCCACTAAAATAATTATACAAAAACTATGCAAAAGGAGATATCCTGTACATCTAATTAATAAAGCGCCTGCTTGGAGCCACTCACATGACTGCCCCAAAATCTTGGTTTACAGAAACCAACATCAGTACACGTTTGACACTTTCCTTCTCTGCACTACTGGCGTTACTGGTCGTTTTAACGGCGGTCGGCATTTATCAAGTTAACCAAATTGATCGTGGGCTCACGTCTATCAATGACGTAAATGGCGCTAAGCAGCGTTTTGCTGTTGATATGCGAGGCAGTGTCCATGACCGTGCCATTGCGCTGCGTGACATCGTCATGACAACAGATGCAGGTCGACTGACAGCACTGAATGAAGAGATGAGACAGCTTGAGGACAATTACGACACAGCGATTGAAAGCATGCAGCAAGTGATACGCGAAACTGACACAACGCCACAAGAACAAAGCATTCTTTCGACTATCCACAATCAATCAGAAACCACGCAAGCGCTTACTCAGCAAGTGCTCGATGCCAAAACCGCTAACTCCCTTAGTCGCGCCCAGGCACTGACACTAGAGCAGGCTGGCCCTGCTTATGCCGAGTGGCTTAACCGCATTAATCAGTTTATTGACCTGCAGGAAGAAATTAACAATGCTTCGACAGCAGCTGCTCGCAGCACCGCATCAGGGTTCCAACTGCAAATGCTGGGGCTGACACTGTTTGCTGTGTTGATTGGAGGTGCAATCGCGATTCTTTTGACACGCCAACTGCTGCGCGAGCTAGGTGCCGAGCCACATGCAGTAAAAGCGTTTGCGGAAGCCATCGGCCGTGGCGAACTGACTCACCAGCCGAGTCTTAAGAAAGGCGACACACGCAGCATCATGGCATCACAAGTTGCGATGTCTAAACAGCTTCAAGATATTGTCGCGCAAGTTCGTTCTTCAGCTGAGGCGGTTGCTTCCAATAGCGAACAAATTGCCGAAGGAAACAATGACCTATCGTCGCGCACGGAAGAGCAAGCCAGCGCACTAGCAGAAACAGCGTCCGCGATGGAACAGCTCAACAGCACGGTTAAACTCAACGCTGATAATTCACAGCAGGCAAGCCAGGAAGCCGCTAGCGCTTCGAAAACGGCTATCCAAGGGGGCGAAGCCGTGCATCAGGTAGTCGCCACCATGAACGATCTCAACAAGAGCTCACAAGAAATTGCTGGCATTATTTCCACCATCGACGCCATTGCCTTTCAAACCAATATTCTTGCCCTGAATGCTTCTGTGGAAGCTGCCCGAGCAGGTGAACATGGCCGTGGGTTTGCCGTGGTTGCCGAGGAAGTACGTAAACTTGCTCAACGCAGTGCTGATGCTGCCCGAGAAATTAACGACTTGATTTCTAATAACTTGGAACGGGTCAACCATGGCAACGCACGTGCTGAAGAGGCCAGTAAGTCGACCGAAAATATTGTTGCGGCGATTGAGCGAGTAACCAAAATCATGCAGGAAATCAGCCATGCCAGCGCTGAGCAAAGCACCGGTGTGCAAGAGGTTGGCCAAGCGATCACTGAGATGGACCAAGTGACCCAACAAAATGCCGCGTTAGTGCAAGAAAGTGCTAATGCCGCCAACAACTTGCGCCAAAATGCCCATCAACTTCTGCACGTCATGGGCGTTTTCAAACTGCCAGCCAGCCAACAACGTTCCTATGTGCGAACAGTCACAAACGCTGGCAGGACACAAGAAGACCCAGCGGCGAAGAACGCACCTAGCTTACCCACCTTGAAGCGCCAACCCGCCGAGTCTGCATGGGACAGTTTTTGAGACAACTTTGAAATAGCGTTTGCTACCGTGTTGTTTAGTCGCCAGGCTGCCAACCATTAACAATCGGGTAACGTCGGTCACGTCCAAACCCTCGAGGCGTGACCCTTACCCCAACCGGGGCTTGGCGCCGCTTATATTCACAGCGGTCGACAAGCTTCACCACTTTGTAGACATCTTCCTCATCAAACCCAGCGGCGATAATCGCCTCAGCGCTCATATCGCCTTCGATATAGCTCACCAGAATGGCATCTAGTACATCGTAATCAGGCAGTGAGTCACTGTCCTGCTGATCAGGTGCCAGTTCCGCACTGGGCGGACGCTCAATCACTCGCTCTGGAATAGCTGGAGACTCAGTATTGCGCCAGCGGGCTAAGCGATACACCCAGGTTTTATAGACATCTTTAATGGCGTTATAGCCGCCCACCATGTCGCCATAAAGCGTGGCGTAACCCACTGCCATTTCGCTTTTATTACCGGTGGTAAGCACCATCAGGCCTTTCTTGTTGGAAATCGCCATCAACAGAACGCCGCGGCAACGCGACTGTAAGTTCTCTTCGGTGGTGTCCCGCTCGGTGCCAGCGAAGCTTTCCGCCAGGGTACCCATAAACGCTTCGACCATCGGCTCAATGGGCATCACGTCATAATGCACACCAAGCATGTCAGCTTGTTCAGCGGCGTCTTGTTTCGAGATATCCGCCGTATAGTGATAGGGCATCATCACTGCTTGCACCCGCTGAGGGCCCAACGCATCGACGGCAATCGCTAGAGAAAGCGCGGAATCAATACCTCCGGAAAGTCCCAGCACCACGCCTTGGAAACCGCTTTTATTGACGTAATCCCGTAGCCCTGTCACCAGCGCGCAGTACAGGCTCTCTTCAGGCTCAACCTCTGGCTCAACTTCCCCCGCTTGGGGTTCCCACGTATCAGCGCTCGTTTGCAGCAGTTGAATAGGCATTAAGCCTGCCTGCCAAGAAGGCGCGCGCACTTTGAGCTCGCCCTGGGCATCCACACAACTAGAGCCACCATCGAACACCAGCTCATCCTGACCACCGATAGTGTTCACATATACAATCGGGCGGTTTACATCTTGGGCACGCAGCGCTAACAGGCGCAGTCGCTCGCTGGGTTTATCCTGATGATAGGGCGATGCGTTTAAGCTGATCAGAACTTCTGCGCCCGCTTCACGGGCAGCATTAACCGGCGTGCCTTCCCAGAGATCCTCGCAAATCAGCAGACCCAGCTTGGCGCCTTTATGCTCATAAACCAGCGGCTCGGTGCCAGGCGTAAAGTAGCGTTGCTCATCAAATACCTGATAGTTCGGCAGTGCCTGCTTAGCGTATTCTGCTTCCCACTGACCGTTGTACAGCACACCTGCCAGGTTATAGCGTTTCCCTTCGCGTACGCCTGGATAGCCAATAATCACCAGCACATCCCGTGCTACTTTTTCCGCCATCTTCGCCCGCGCTTCACGTAAGCGAGCTTCCATCGATGGGCGAAGTAGCAAATCCTCCGGCGGGTAACCGGATAAGAAAAGCTCTGGGAAGACAACAATATCCGCCCCATGCTCGATCCTCGCTTCGCGCACCGCTTCAATGGCGCGTGCAGCATTGCCGGGAATATCTCCCACTAAAGGGTCGAGTTGGGCCATTACCAGCGTTAAGTCTTGCATGGGCGTTAAAATCTCTTGAGAATCTTTAGAACACGTTGCCGCTTACTTAAGTCCATTGTCCCGCAAGGGCTGCCAACAGGCAAAGGTTAGCCGGCACTCATGTTACTCTAGCCATTATTACATCCCACCATGGGAGTCATAGAGGATGAACCTTTTGATCATTCGGTTGATTATTTTTGCCGTGCTGTTTTATGTGGGCCTGAAGCTTTATGGCCTGTACCGAGAGCGCAGGCTTACCCATCAACAGAGCGAACCAGCACGCCATGAAGGCGGACAAATGGTGCGCTGCCGCTGGTGTGACGTCCACGTACCTGAAGAGGAAGCCCTGCGCGATAGCGAACAGTGGTTTTGCTCAAGCGCTCATCGAGACCGCTATTTACAAGAGCAACAGGATAAGCAAAACCGCGGTTAGTGCCGCTCCCCATCGTCGATATCCGTCATAACGATGCCAGGTCAGTCATTAACCGATCTGCCGTAGGCTGGAAGGGTGTTGGGTCGATAAGTGTCTCACGCCCTAATAGCTGGTCAACCAATACATGGGTAGACGCTGGAGCCAGCACCAACCCATTGCGGTAGTGGCCCGCATTGACGTACACACCTGACCATTCTGGCAGCGCACCAATAAACGGTATGCCGTCGGGTGAACCAGGCCGTAGACCTGCCCAGTGATAAGCGACCGAATGCTTAGACAACGCTGGCACAATGCTTTCCGCCGTCTGTTTTAGCGACGCCAGCGCTTCACTATCGGTCGTTTTATCAAAGCCCGCCTCTTCTAAGGTGGAGCCTATTAGCAGTAAGCCATCGCTGCGTGGGATTATGTACCGGCCATCTTTCAACACCACACGCTGCACTAACCCTGGCGGCGCTTGATAAGCGATCATTTGGCCTTTCACAGGGCGTACCGGCAAGCGAATATTCAGGCTATCTAACAACGTAGCTGTCCAGGCTCCGCCACACACAATCACTTTTTCAGCGCGTAGCTCCCCTTGCGTGGTCGTAACGCCCAGCACCTGCCGATCACGCTGGATGAAGCCGTTCACTACGAAACCTTCGTTGACGACAACGTTGGGCATCGCCTGCAACCGTGC
This sequence comes from Vreelandella zhaodongensis, assembly GCF_013415115.1. Classification (GTDB taxonomy): domain Bacteria; phylum Pseudomonadota; class Gammaproteobacteria; order Pseudomonadales; family Halomonadaceae; genus Vreelandella; species Vreelandella zhaodongensis. Next base: position 16,309 of record NZ_JACCDD010000002.1, read on the forward strand.
GCGCAACGCCTGGCCCAAGCGCGGATTGCGCACACTGCCTAATGTTGGCATCCACAACGCACTTTCCTGCGCTGCAGCCACGTGAGGCTCTTTTTTTCTAACAAACTCAGCGCCAACACGCTCCAACGGTTTGCCTAAATTTCTCGCCCAGCCAAGCGCTGCTTGCGCATCATCAACGTTGAGATAAAGCAGCCCTTTTTGACGATATTCAGGATCAATGCCGGTTTCTTCCAGTAGGCGTAGCGACAGCGTGGGATACACACCCTCTGACCAGCGTGAAAGTTGCGATATCGGCGGTGCATAGCGCCATGGATAAAGTGGCGAGACAATCCCCCCACCCGCCCAGGAAGACTCCTGCCCGCAAATACCGCGCTCGACTATCGTGACCTGCTGACCAGCATCCGCCAGCTGCAGCGCCGTCATCATACCGATCACGCCACCGCCAATAATTAAGAAATTGCTCACAACGTTTGTCCGCTTTGGCTTACATAAAAAACGATCCACGCGAGGTAGGCTGTAAAGAAAACACAGCCTGGAGGCACCATGTCACCTACCGATAACGGCATCCCCCACACGCGTATCCAAGGCTTCACTCTGCTCGAACTGGTGATTGCACTGCTACTTATATCAGCATTAGCCGCTTGGGGAATTTCTAACTTTCAAGTACTTGGCCAAAACACGGCGGTGACAGCTGATATTAACAGATTACAGACAGCCTTTTCTCTTGCCCGCAATACCGCTATTACACAGCGGATGACGGCTACGGTGTGTCCGACAAACACGGCGAGAAGCGCCTGCACCGATGACTGGAGCAACACCCTGGTAGTGTTTAAGGGCGACTCAACAAGCCAAATAGGTGAAGAAGATATTGTGCGACTCTTTCCCGCCATCGCAGCAACAACAGTAACCTATAGTCGCGGTATGCAGCGCGTAAGCTATAGCACTCTTGGACACACCAGCGGGTTCAATGGCCGTTTTGATATATGTGCAGAGAGCATCCGAGGCAGAACGCTCGTGCTCAGCCGACTAGGGCGTCTGCGTATTGATGAAACGCCCGCCGGTTGTTGAACTCGACAGGCGTTGTTAACCGTTACTAACTCAAGCAATGCCATCCAGGTAGCGCTCAGCATCTAGCGCTGCCATGCAGCCACTGCCGGCAGAAGTAATCGCTTGGCGATAAATATGATCCATCACATCGCCACAGGCGAAGACCCCTGGCACGCTGGTGGCGGTTGCATTGCCTTCCAGGCCTGATTTCACCTTGATATAACCGCCGTTCATGTCCAACTGACCTTCAAAAATCCCCGTGTTAGGGCTATGACCGATCGCGATGAACAACCCAGGCGCATGAATCTCTTTGGTGGAACCATCTTTAGTGGATTTAACGCGCACACCAGTGACACCAGTGTTATCGCCCAGCACCTCGTCCACTTCATAGAACCATTCAAGAGCAATTTTGCCAGCGTCGACTTTTTCGAACAGCTTGTCCTGCAGGATTTTTTCGGCACGTAACGTATCGCGACGGTGTACCAGGGTGACCTTAGAAGCGATATTTGAGAGATACAACGCTTCCTCAACAGCAGTATTACCGCCCCCCACCACAATCACTTCCTGGTTGCGATAGAAAAAGCCATCGCAGGTCGCGCAAGCAGACACCCCTTGGCCCATAAACTGCTGCTCGGTCGGCAGGCCTAGGTAACGTGCGCTGGCACCAGTGGCAATAATCAGCGCATCACAGGTGTAAATTCCGCTATCCCCTTTTAAGGTGTACGGCTTTTCACCTAAGCTGACCTCATGGATATGGTCAAACAGCACTTCGGTATTAAAGCGCTCAGCATGCTGCTTCATACGCTCCATCAGCTCCGGCCCCTGCACACCCTCGGCATCACCGGGCCAGTTATCAACATCCGTTGTAGTGGTCAATTGGCCACCTGCCTGCAACCCAGTAATCAGCAGCGGCTTTAAATTAGCACGTGCTGCATACACTGCTGCCGTATACCCCGCAGGGCCGGAACCAAGAATAATCAAACGTTCATGACGCGTTTCCATGACACCACCTTTGTCACAATTGAGCAGATATCGTTGCAAGAGAGTCTGCCTGAAATGGCGTCAAGTACAAGCAATTACAAGGGTTCGCCTTCGCTATTAGGCGAAGACGCCTTGAAAGCCGGGGGAGAAACACCCATGTGCTATTAACAAGATAAGCCATACTGGGGATAAGCCACATTTAAGAAAAGCAGTGACCGTCGCGCCTAGTGAATTGCAATTAGCGAGCTGCGACTAGCGATTCGCTCAAGGCCAAGCAATCAGAGGAGAAAACAATGGGCAAGATACCCGATACGCTCACTACCCTAGAAGTGGGCAACCAGACGTATCATTACTACAGCCTGCCAAAAGCCGCCGATGCGCTCGGTAACATTGACCGGCTACCCAAGACGCTCAAAATTCTACTCGAAAACCAACTGCGCTTTGGTGATGACGAAAGTGTCGAGCAAGCGGACATACAAGCGCTCGTTGACTGGCAAAAAGAGGGCAAATCGAGCCGTGAGATCGGCTATCGCCCTGCCCGCGTCCTCATGCAAGACTTCACTGGCGTCCCGGGCGTTGTCGACCTTGCCTCTATGCGCGCCGCCGTTGAAAAGCTAGGCGAAGATCCCGCACGTATTAACCCGCTGTCCCCCGTTGATCTCGTTATCGACCACTCGGTGATGGTCGACAAATTCGGCAACGCCGCCGCGTTTCAAGAGAACGTCGATATCGAAATGCAGCGCAATGGTGAGCGCTACGAATTTCTACGCTGGGGCCAGCAAGCGTTCGACAACTTTAGCGTTGTGCCGCCTGGCACCGGCATTTGCCACCAGGTCAACCTAGAGTACCTAGGGCGCACCGTGTGGACGAAAGAGCAGGATGGGCAGACCTTTGCCTACCCAGACACCTTGGTCGGCACCGACTCCCATACCACCATGATCAACGGCCTGGGTGTACTTGGCTGGGGCGTCGGCGGTATCGAAGCGGAAGCCGCCATGCTTGGCCAGCCGGTCTCGATGCTGATTCCGGAAGTCGTAGGCTTCAAGCTTAATGGCAAGCTGCGTGAGGGTATTACCGCCACTGATCTCGTGCTCACCGTCACTGAAATGCTGCGTAAAAAAGGCGTGGTGGGTAAGTTTGTCGAGTTCTATGGGGATGGTCTAAAAGATTTGCCATTGGCCGACCGTGCCACTATTGCCAATATGGCACCGGAATATGGCGCTACCTGCGGCTTTTTCCCGGTAGACGATGAAACGCTTAACTACCTACGCCTGACCGGTCGTGAAGATGAACAAATTGCCTTGGTAGAGGCGTACAGCAAAGCGCAGGGATTGTGGCGAGAGCCTGGCGACGAGCCAATTTTTACAGACTCCCTCAGCCTCGATATGAATGAGGTAGAAGCTAGCCTTGCAGGCCCTAAACGCCCCCAAGACCGTGTGGCGCTGAAGGATATGGCAGCCGCCTTTAATAAGTTCATGCAAGAGGACACCAGCGCAGACTCAACCGCAAAGGGTCAGCTCTCTTCGGAAGGCGGCCAAACCGCGGTGGGGGTTGAGCGTAGCTTTAAGCATGACACCAGCCAAGCCGTTAAGTTGAACGATAAGGACTTCAGCCTCGACCCAGGCGCGGTGGTCATCGCGGCTATTACCTCGTGTACCAACACGTCCAACCCCAGCGTCATGATGGCAGCCGGCCTGCTGGCCCGTAATGCTCGCCAAAAAGGACTCACCACCAAGCCTTGGGTGAAGACCTCGCTTGCCCCAGGCTCAAAGGTGGTAACCGACTACTTGGCAGCCGCCAACCTAAGCGATGACTTGAATGCGCTGGGCTTTAATCTAGTGGGCTATGGCTGCACGACGTGTATCGGCAACTCCGGGCCGCTTCCTGATGAGATTGAAAAAGCCGTCAATGAGGGCGACCTAGCCGTCGCTTCAGTGCTTTCAGGCAACCGTAACTTTGAAGGCCGCGTGCACCCGCTGGTAAAAACAAACTGGCTCGCCTCACCGCCCTTGGTGGTGGCCTATGCGCTAGCCGGTAACGTTCAGTGCAACTTAACGTCCGACCCACTCGGCCAGGACAGCGACGGCAACCCTGTTTATCTCAAAGATATTTGGCCTTCTCAGGCAGACATCGCCAGTGCGGTCGAACAGGTCAACACCGAGATGTTCCGCAAAGAGTATGGCGCGGTGTTTGAAGGTGACGAGACCTGGAAAGCAATCAACGTCCCTGAAAGTAAGGTTTATCAGTGGCCTGAATCTACCTACATTCAGCACCCGCCGTTTTTCGAAGGCATGGAGCGTGAGCCGGACGCCATCGAAGATGTTAAAAATGCTCGCGTGTTAGCCATGCTGGGCGACTCGGTGACTACCGACCATATTTCTCCTGCTGGCTCTATCAAGCCTGACAGCCCTGCTGGTCGCTATCTGCAGGAGCACGGCGTGAAACCCGTCGACTTCAACTCCTACGGCTCACGCCGAGGCAACCACGAAGTGATGATGCGCGGTACCTTCGCTAACGTGCGCATTAAAAACGAAATGCTCGACGGTGTCGTGGGTGGCGAAACCCGCCACGTTCCCAGCGGCGAGCAGATGGCGATTTACGATGCCGCCATGAAATATAAAGAGGAAGGCACCCCCTTGGTGGTGATTGCCGGTAAAGAGTATGGCACCGGCTCTTCACGGGATTGGGCAGCCAAAGGCACCCGTTTACTGGGCGTGCGCGCGGTTATTGCCGAGTCATACGAACGTATCCACCGCTCTAACCTGATTGGGATGGGCGTGGTGCCGCTGCAGTTCCCCGAAGGTGAAAGCCGTGAAACCCTTGGTCTGACAGGTGACGAAGAAGTATCGATCGCTGGTTTAAGCGACTTGAGTCCAGGCGGCACCGTACAAATTGTCATTAAAAACAATGATGGCGAGCGTACCGTTGAGGCCAAGTGCAGAATTGATACCGTCAATGAGCTGGCTTACTACCGCCACGGTGGTATCCTTCACTACGTGCTGCGCAAAATGATCGGCGCAGCTTAAAGGTAAAACCTACCAATGCTTGCATCGCCCCCACCTCGGTGGGGGCTTTTTTTTGCGCTTAAACTTAGCAACTATTAAATTAGAAAGCCCTGCGACGGTAGGTACGATACTCCGGCGACCAGCACGCCTTCTCAATTCGTTCACGTAGTTCCGTACCACTGGTTTTCAGCGCCACCCCATTGTGCTGAGCCTGGGCAGCCACCTCAAACGCAATCGACTTACTAATGTCACGAATCCGTGACAACGGCGGCAACAGTGCCCCCTTGCCTTCTTTTACCAGTGGCGCTTCACGTGCCAGTGCCCGAGAGGCACTCATGAGCATTTCATCGGTGACACGACTGGCATTAGCCGCAATCACCCCCAGGCCAATGCCAGGGAAAATATAGGCGTTATTGCATTGGGCAATCGGATAGGTTCGGCCGTTATGCACCACCGGAGCAAAGGGGCTGCCGGTCGCCACCAGAGCTTGGCCATCTGTCCAGCGGATTACATCTTCAGGAACGGCTTCCGCCTGAGAGGTCGGATTGGAGAGCGGCATAATCACCGGGTACTCGCAGCCTGCATGCATCGTGCGCACCACTTGTTCGGTGAAAATCCCCCGCTTACCGCACACGCCAATCAGTATCGTTGGCTTCATCTGGGCAATGGTCTCTTCAAGCCCTTGGCCATTCCAGTTAGCGACCAGCTCAGGATCGTGAGCCAAGCGCCGCTGGAAATCCCGTTGCCAAGACTGATCAGTGGTCATCAAACCATCTCGGTCAACGATGAATATCCGCGCCCGAGCTTCGCTTTCGGTAAGCCCCTCTGCCTGCATGGCCACCACCACCTGTTCCGCAATACCACACCCTGCCGAACCGCCACCGACAAACACCACCCGCTGCTGGTTAATACTTTCCTGACGCGCCTGGCACGCCGCCATCAAAGTACCCACCACAACCGATGCGGTTCCTTGGACATCATCGTTAAAGCAGCACAAATCATTACGGTAACGCTCTAACAGCGGCACCGCATTGGCTTGGGCAAAATCTTCAAACTGGAGCAGAACATTCGGCCAACGGCGTTTTACTGCGGTAATAAACTCCGCCATAAACGCATCGTACTCTTCCTGGCTGACCCGTTCATGACGCCAACCCATATACATCGGATCATCCAGCAACGCCTGATTATTAGTACCAACGTCAATCATAATCGGCAACGTATGCGCTGGGCTAATGCCACCGCAAGCGGTGTACAGCGCCAATTTACCAATAGGGATCCCCATACCACCGATACCCTGGTCACCCAACCCCAGAATACGCTCACCATCGGTGACAACAATCACCTTAACGTTGTCTTTGGTAGCGCTACGCAGAATATCTTCCATATGCTCACGATCCGGATAGCTGATAAACAGCCCTCGGTGATTGCGGTAAATATTGGAAAACTCCTGGCATGCCTGCCCGACCGTAGGGGTATAAATAATTGGCAGCATCTCTTCAAGATGCTGGGAGACCAAACGAAAATAGAGCGTTTCATTATCGTCCTGGATAGCGCGCAGGTGAATGTGGCGCTCCAAGTCATTATGGCACTGCTGATACTGGCGATATGCTCGCGCTAGCTGGTCATCAATGGTCTCAACGTTTTGCGGTAGCAACCCCATCAGATTAAAAGCCAGCCGCTCCTCTAAAGTAAACGCACTGCCTTTGTTCAATAGCGGCATTTCAAGCAGAGAAGGACCTGAATATGGAATATATAAGGGGCGTTTACTGGTTGTGGACATAGGCACTCTCTTTTTCTCTCTGTTACTGCTGCAATGCAGCAACGATGGGCATTGGCGGTGTTTATCGGTAATGTAACATGCAGCACGAAAAGGTGGGAGAGACATACATAATGGACAAAAAAGCACCTTGGCAAATACCAAGGCGCTGAAAAAGATACGCTAGCCTAAATTCACAGATAACGTGGGCGACTCTTAACAGGTTTTTGCCACTGGCTTGCGACCTTCAACACCAGCAAAAAAGAATGGACGAAGCTTGACCCCCAGCATATTGCCGGCGAAGGCTGCCACCAACCATACCCAGCCATGCAGGCTGCCCGAAGCAATACCACCGAAGTAGGCCCCAATGTTGCAGCCAAACGCCAAACGCGCGCCATAGCCAAGCATAAGACCGCCAATCACTGCCGCCAGTACAGATTTAAGCGGGATACGGAAATTAGGTGCAAAACGCCCCGCCACACTTGCTGCAGCAAGCGCACCCAGCATAATGCCAACATTCATCACCGTGGTGATATCACTCCATACACTGGCTTCTAACGCGGCTGCATTGCCTGGCGCTTGCCAATATCCCCACTGGCTAACGTCACCACCTACTAGCTCAAACCCTTTCGCCCCCCATAGCGCAAACGCTGCGGTAATTCCCCAAGGGCGGCCAGCCAGCGCTAACGTAGCAAAATTCAGTAGCGCTAGCGCCACAGCACCAGCAATTAACGGCCATGGCCCTGTCAACCAACGCTCTGCACCCGGTTTATCAATCATCGGCGACTGCTCCAAATGACCATGGCGGCGCTTCTCCATAATCACCGTAAACACTGCAATCGCTGCAAAGAGCACCAGACTGATTCCAATGCCACCGCCAACCCCCGCCACGTTCACCAATGAAACAGGCTGGAAAGCGGGTAAATTCTGCCACCAGGCAAAATGCGCAGAGCCAATCAACGAACCGATAATAAAGAACAGCAGCGTAATCAACATCCGTGCATTACCGCCCCCCGCTGTAAATAGCGTGCCCGATGCACAGCCGCCACCCAGTTGCATCCCAATACCGAACATAAATGCCCCAACGAGTACCGAGATACCAATCGGAGAGACAAAGCCATGCACATCTGTACCAAACAGCGTGCCCGCCCCTAACGCAGGGAAAAACAGTACAACAGCGATAGCTAACATCACCATTTGGGCGCGCAAACCACGACCGCGACGCTCAGTAATAAATACCCGCCACGCAGCGGTAAAACCAAACGCCGCATGGTAGAGCACCATCCCCAGCAAGCCCCCAACAATCATCAGCAGACCAATATTGGCACCAAACACCACGCCAATCACAAGCGCCCCCAGCACAATGGCTGCAGTAGCCAGAACCGGTACTCGATAGTTTAACGGTGCTGCCGTAGAGGAAGTCGCCATAGTTCACCTTTTAGCAACGCCAAAAGCGCCTGTTAGAAACAGGCGCTTGGCTGAGTTGGACGATAATGTTAAGCCTAACGCTGGCTGCAGAACGCTGGAAATTCTTTATTTAGCAGTATTTATATCTTTAAGAGATATTAAACAAAGCGCCCCAAGCCTACCGCGGAACGTAGCCGATCCATGGTAATGGCGGCCTCTTCCCTTGCGCGTTCGGCACCTTTCTGAAGCACTGCTTCAATATGCGCCGGGTCTTCCATGAGCGCGATATAACGCTCGCGGGGTGCGCTTAAGTGCGTATTCAAGTAATCAAACACGTGGTTCTTAGCGTCGCCCCAGCCGATGCCTGCCACGTACTGCTCGCGTAGTGCAGCGGCCTCCTCATTGCTGGCAAACGCTGAGAATATCTGGAACAGCGTGCAGGTGTCTGGATCTTTAGGCTCACCGGGTTCCAGTGAGTTGGTTTTGATTTTACGCACCAGCTTCTGCAGCTTTTTCTCGCTAGAGAAAAGCGGGATTGTATTGTTGTAGCTTTTGGACATTTTGCGACCGTCCAGTCCCTTCAGCACTTCCCCTTTTTCATCCACAACGGCTTCGGGCTGAGCAAAGTACTGGCCTTTAAACAGGTGGTTGAAACGCCCAGCGATATCACGAGCCATTTCAATGTGCTGAATCTGGTCGCGCCCTACCGGCACTTTATTGGCGTTAAACATTAAGATGTCGGCGGCCATTAACACGGGGTAACCGAACAACCCCATGGTGACGCCTTTATCGGGGTCCTGGTCACCCGCCTCTTCATTTTCAGCGACCGCTGCTTTGTAAGCATGGGCGCGGTTCATCAAACCTTTAGCGCACACGCAAGACAGCATCCACATTAATTCGGGAATTTCAGCAATATCCGACTGACGATAAAAAATGGCGTTATCGGTATCTAGCCCTAGCGCAAGCCATGTGGCGGCAATTTCCAAGCGCGACTCTTGTACACGTTTCGGGTCTTGGCACTTGATAAGCGCGTGGTAGTCAGCAAGAAAGTAGAACGACTGTACGTTGGGGTCTTGGCTTGCCGCAATGGCAGGCTTAATAGCACCCACATAGTTACCAAGATGTGGCGTTCCGGTCGTGGTAATCCCGGTCAGCACGCGGGTTTTGGCTGTCTGACTCATAGTGTGGATCCAGCTGGATAAAGGTCAAAAAAGGTAAGTCATTGTACACTCAATGCCAAACCACCGCCGCCTTTGTCTCGTCGCTTTCCTCTTCCCCTTTTACCCGAACAAAAATCGGCAAGCTCTGCGCCAGTAGCGTTTCGCCGTCCGTGTTGTCAGCAGCAATAACCACGCCGAGCGCCATCACCCAGGCCTGCCCGTCTCGTTTAACGGGGATATACAGGCAGCTATTCTTCGGGCAGTCACTGCCCAGCACCGTGGTTAACGGGTGTTTCACAATATCCTCCCAGCGGAGAGTTTGGTCATTATTGATGGAGTGACTGCTGCTTCCCCACGCCAGCCCACTGAACGACGCCACTGCCTGTGACGCCGCTATTTCAGCGCGCATTTGCGCTAGCGTCGCAGCGCGGTAATTGCTTGCTAAACGTTCCTCTACAAGCGCGGACTGCACACCGATAACGCCGATCATCAACGAACTCGCCAACAGCACCATCACAATCACTAACGCAGCGCCTTGCTCTTGGGGCCTCTTTATAGGCTGCATACCGCCTCCTTGCTCACCGCAGACCAAGCATTTATTACAGCTTGCTTAACCTCCAGCCTGTAGAACAGCTGCTCGATGGGTAACATGAAAATCGACATTTCCTCCTTGTCGACCTAAGGGAAGCGACACCACGCTAACCCCCTCGGCGGCGGGCACACCAAGCGGCTCGTCTCGCTCGCAGCCAGCGCCTGCTGAATAGTCAAAGGTGGCTAGAGGCTGTGCAGCCTGCATATCTTGAACCGTGCAGCGGCAGCCTGAGTCAATCACCACGCACTGAAGCCTAAACAAAGGCGCTCCGCTGGAGTCAGTAGCGCCCTGCTTGCGAATAGTGTCAGTGACCGTGGTGGTGGCATAAAGAAGCGTCTCCTGGTGACGACCCAATGTATCCACCTGCTGAAAGGTATGAAACGTGCTCAAGAACAGCTGCCCAGCACCCAAAATAACCACCATGCCAACGACAAGGGCGACTAATAACTCTGTTAGCGTAAATCCGCGCTGCACGTCCATGGCATTTACCGTTACGGTTGGCTGGGAAGTTGGAACACGTAATGAAAGGTGTCATGAGGTTGATTAGGCTCGGCACTCAGCTGCACAACAATCTCAAACCGGCAGCCTTGACGATCGATATGGCTCCCTTGCCCCTGGGCATAGCCAAGCGCTGCCGACTGGCCCTCAAACCAGTGGCTATACCATGCGGATTCAATCGTGGCTAACGGGATGCTTTCGCAGCCATACGGTAGAGATAGCGCTGCCCATAGTCGCTCTTGGGCATCTACCGCCGCGACGTTCGCCAGCGACTGTGTATAGCCAGCGCTGGCGCTTTGCAGTGCTTTTACCTGTATGGCCGCCACGCCCAGCAACCCAAACGCTAAAATCACTAGCGCAACCAGCGCCTCAATTAATGTAAAACCGCGCTGCCTGCGCATTTACCAGCACGCCTCGGGCAGACGCTCTCCCCGTGCAGTAACGTGAAGATCACTGGTACAGCCATCCGTTTGTGTCGTTGCAGCGGTCAGTAGAAAACCGCCATCGCCATCGCTACCATCAGCGACAGTAATCGTATAGTGGCCTTCAGGGGAAGTCGCAGTGATAGAGCAATTCGTATAGGCGAAGTGCCGCGAGTAACAGCGTTCAAGCTCGGTAGCTGCCTGCAGAAGGCCAGCATGAGCATCAGTGCGTAGAGAACGTTCGACGTGGCGGGTGTAGCTGGGGTAGGCAACTGCTGCAATGACACCGATAATTGCAACCGTCACCAGCATTTCGATCAGCGTAAAACCGTGCTGGCGAGCCTCCTGGCGACCAGCACGATAAGTAACAGGTGAAGGCACTGAGCGCACTCCTGTATCAGTCAGCCCATACCTTCAGTATGTCGCAAACTCATACGCATTGCATCAGCCGCTGACGATCACCTGTTCACGCAGTTCTTTCGGCATAGAAAAGGTGATGTTTTCCTCACGCCCCTGCAGCTCAACGGGTGCTTCTGCCCCTAGCGCCTGCAGTTTTTCGATAACACCTTTCACCAACACTTCCGGTGCACTGGCTCCCGCCGTTACGCCAATACGGCTAACGCCCTCAAGCCATGCTGGCTTGATTTGATCGGCATTATCGATTAAATAGGCGGGCGTGCCCATTCGTTCGGAAAGCTCGCGCAGACGGTTGGAGTTGGAACTATTAGGACTGCCCACAACCAGCACCAAGCCGCTGTCTGCCGCCAGCTCTCGAACCGCATCCTGACGGTTTTGAGTGGCATAGCAAATATCGTCTTTACGCGGCCCCTGGATCTCCGGAAATTTTTCCCGCAGTGCGTCGATCACCTTGGCGGTGTCATCCATCGAGAGCGTGGTTTGGGTCACAAACGCCAGCGTTGATGGGTCATTGACGACCAGCTTGGCGACATCCTGCTCATCCTCGACCAAATAGATCTGGCCACCATGGGAGGTATCGTAACGCCCCATGGTGCCCTCTACTTCTGGGTGACCTTCATGACCAATCAGAATGCACTCTTGACCACGCTTGGCGTAGCGCAGCACTTCCATATGCACTTTGGTCACCAGCGGGCAGGTAGCATCAAACACTTTGAGGCCACGCTGCTCTGCATCTAATTGCACCGCGCGGGAAACGCCGTGAGCCGAGAAAATCACGATCACATCATCCGGCACTTCATGGAGCTCTTCAACGAACACCGCGCCCCGCTCACGCAGGGTTTCTACCACAAAGCGGTTGTGAACCACCTCGTGACGCACGTAGATCGGCGGGCCGAAGACATCCAGCGCGCGGTTAACAATATCGATCGCGCGATCCACGCCAGCACAAAAACCACGCGGGTTCGCCAGCTTGATCTGTACGGGTTGGGTTGGCTGAGATGACTCTGATGACTGCATAAAAGCGCCTTGATGCGACAGCATCGCTCAATAAATGAAAGCTAGATTTTGAAAGTCTGACGTTAGTGCTTGGTGATTGGTGTCACGTTCAACACATCGACTTCAAACGTTAGCGTACGACCCGCCAGTGGATGATTAAAATCAACTTCCACACGGTCTCCGTCAATGGTTTTGACCACGCCAGGCAATTCCGTTCCCGCTTTATCGGCAAATGACATCACCATGCCAATCTCTGGCTCCTCGTCACCAAAATCGGTGCGCTTGAGGGTTTGGATGTTTTGCGGATTGTGCTGACCAAACGAGTGCTCAGGGGTAATCTGAAACGATCCACTCTGACCAGATGCCATGCCTTTAATCGGGTGTTCAAAGCCAGGAGGCAAGTTGCCATCGCCATACTGGAACGTGGCAGGGGCTTTCTCTTTGGTGGAGTCTACTACCGTGCCGTCTTCCAGCTTCAGCGTGAAGTGCAGGGTAATTTCCATACCATCATCAATTAGGTAATCCATGGTTCCTCACTCGTCACTCTATGGCTCGTTCAAACTATCGCTGGTTCAAACGATGGCCCGTTCAAACGATGGCTAATTCAATCACGCTGCTGTAGCGCGGCTTTCTTGCGGCGCCGATCACCTACTATCGACTCCCAAATCAAGCCTACTGCCCCCAGCGTAATACCGATATCCGCTACATTAAAGGCAGGGTAATACCAGCCAGCGGCGTGGAACGATAAAAAGTCCACCACGTAGCCATGTACCAAGCGGTCATAGAGATTGCCCAGGGCACCGCCAATAATCAGCGGCAGCGCAACGGCCAGTAGTTTTTCATCAGCCTTCAAGCGGGAAAGCCAGATGGTCAAACCAATGCTGGCCCCCACGGCAACAGTGGCAAAAAACCAGCGTTGCCAGCCGGGATGACTGGCTAAAAAGCTAAACGCAGCACCAGGGTTATGCAGCAGCGTCAGGTTGAAAAACGGCAGCACTTCCACGGGCTGAGCATAATTCAAAAAATGGCTGGCCATGTACTTAGTCAGCAAATCCAACACGATGACCGCCACCGCCAGCCACAGCCAGCGCAGCGGCCGCCGCATGGGCGGCCGCTGGTTTGGATCGTTGGTGGTTGACACAGTACTAGGCATAGTAGCGAATCTCACCGCTGCCTTTAGGCAGGTTACTGATACAGCGACCACATAGATCTGGGTGCTCAGCATGGGTGCCTACATCAGCACGGTGGTGCCAACAGCGCTCGCACTTCTGGTGTTCGCTTCCGCTAACCGCCACTTTCAGGCCATCAAGCTCGGTGCTTTCCGCGTTAGCGCCATCAGCAAGCGGTGCTAAATGCACTTCACTGGTGAGCATGACGAAGCGCAGCTCGTCGCCTAACTTGGAAAGCGTGGCGTTCAGCTCATCGCTGACGTAAAGCGTGACCTCGGCTGCCAGGCTACCTTTGATGACTTTGGCATTACGGGCATCTTCCAGGCACTTATTCACCGAGTGTTTCACTTCCAGCACTTGTTCCCAGAAGGCGCGGCCTAATTCAGCATCATCATCTAAGGTTCCAAGCCCAGTGTAGTAAGTTTCCAACAGTACGCTGTCGCCACGCTCGCCAGGAATGTGATCGTAAATCTCTTCGGCGGTAAACGACAGAATCGGTGCAACCCAACGGCTCAGCGCTTCGACCACATGGTAAAGCGCGGTTTGCGCGCTGCGACGAGCCAGAGAGTCTGTTTGAGTGGTGTACTGGCGGTCTTTGATGACATCCAGGTAGAAGCCACCTAATTCCCGTGCGCAGAAACCATGAACCTGCTGGTAAACATCCAGGAAACGGTACTCTTCATAAGCTTTTTCGATACGCCCTTGAAGCTGTGCCGCACGGTCAACCACCCACTGATCTAGCGCCAGCATATCACCAAAGGCTACCTGATCTTTCGCCGGATCAAAGCCATTCAAGTTGGAAAGCAAAAAGCGTGCGGTGTTACGGATACGACGATACACATCGGCGGTACGCTTCAAGATTTCATCAGAAACCGCCATTTCACCGGAGTAGTCGGTAGACGCGACCCACAGGCGTAGAATATCAGCACCCAGTTTATCCATTACGCTTTGCGGCGCGACCACGTTACCCAGCGACTTGGACTGCTTGCGCCCCTGTGAGTCCACAGTAAAGCCATGGGTCAGCAGCTGACGATATGGTGCATGTCCGTCAATCGCTGAACCGGTTAACAGCGATGAGTGGAACCAGCCACGGTGTTGATCTGAGCCTTCCAGGTACAAGTCAGCACGCGGGCCACTTTCATGACCATAGGGATGTGAACCACGCAGCACGTGGCGGTGCGTGGTACCTGAGTCAAACCAGACATCCAATGTATCGGTGACTTTGTCGTACTCAGCGGCTTCCTCCCCCAACAGCTCAGCAGGGTCGAGTTTAAACCATGCTTCAATGCCGTCTTGCTCAACACGCTTAGCCGCCTCTTCCATCAGCTCAACCGTATTGGGGTGCAACTCACCGGTTTGCTTATGTAGGAAGAACGGAATCGGCACGCCCCAGTTACGCTGGCGAGAGATACACCAATCCGGACGATTGGCGATCATACTATGCAAACGCGCCTTTCCCCAGGCAGGCGTGAATTCGGTGGCCTCGATGCCTTCCAAGGCCCGCTCGCGCAGAGTTTTGCCTTCCTTACCCTTAATATCCATACCCACAAACCATTGGGCAGTGGCACGGTAAATGACTGGCGTTTTATGACGCCAGCAGTGCATATAGCTGTGCGTGATGGGCGTGTGCGCCATCAGCGCATTGACCTCACGCAGCTTCTCGACGATATGCGGGTTGGCTTTCCAGATCATCTGACCGCCGAAGAATGGCAAGTCATCAATATAAACACCGTTACCTTGCACGGGGTTAAGCATGTCATCAAAGCTCATCCCGTAAGCACGGCAGGTATTAAAGTCGTCCACCCCATAGGAAGGCGCGGAGTGAACAATGCCGGTGCTACCTACTTCAGACTCAACGTAGTCCGCCAGATACACCGGCGAGAGACGGTCATAGAACGGATGACGGAAATTGATTAGATCCAGCGACGTACCTTGGGTGGTGGCGATGACACTGCCCGTCAGTCCAAACCGCTCTAGACAGCTCTCCACCAACTCTTCTGCGAGCAGTAGCAGGCGTTCTCCGGTATCCACCAGCGCGTAGGTAAACTCAGGGTGAACGTTCAGCGCCTGGTTGGCGGGAATCGTCCAGGGCGTGGTGGTCCAGATAACGACGGCCGCCGGCTTGGGCAATTCGCCTAGGCCAAAGGCCGCTGCTAGCTTGTCGGCATCTTCTACTGGGAAAGCCACGTCGATGGCGTCGGATTTTTTATCGGCGTATTCGACTTCCGCCTCTGCCAGGGCCGAGCCACAATCAAAGCACCAGTTAACCGGCTTTAAACCTTTGAACACATAGCCCGCAGCAACCATTTCTGCCAGCGCACGGATTTCGCCCGCTTCATTGGCGTAATCCATCGTGCGGTACGGATGATCCCAGTCACCGATGATACCCAGGCGCACAAAGTCCGCTAGCTGGGTTTCAATCTGAGCACCGGCATAGTCACGGCAAAGCTCGCGGGCTTTATCCGCAGCCAAGTGTTTACCGTGGGTGGTTTCTACCTTGTGTTCAATCGGCAGACCATGGCAATCCCAGCCTGGCACGTAAGGGGCATCAAACCCCGCCAGATTCTTTGACTTAACAATAATGTCTTTAAGGATTTTATTGAGGGCGTGACCGATATGGATGCTGCCGTTGGCATAGGGAGGGCCATCATGCAGAACAAACAGCGGAGCGCCCGCGCGAGTGTCGCGCAGGCGCTGATACAGGTTCATATCCTGCCACTTTGAAACGCGCCCTGGCTCCTGCTTCGGCAGCATGCCGCGCATGGGAAAGTCGGTTTCTGGCAAGTTTAGCGTGTGCTTATAATCCATAGTCCGGTCAGCCGTCGTTAGCATCGGCGGCGTCATCCGCCGAAGAGAAATCAGAAGAAGCGGTCTCACGCCCAAGCGGGGCCGAGGCCAGCGGAAGAGAATTCATGCAACCAGCATCCGCGGCCGCGAAATAACGTCGCGCCCTGGCCTGGTCGTGTTCAATTTGCGTTTTTAACGCTTCAAGATCGTCAAACTTCACTTCCCCCCGCAGCCGTGCACAGGGGTACACCGTCAGTCGCTGACCATAAAGGTCGCCTGAAAATTCTAATAGATGAACTTCCAGCGTGGGCCGCTCAGCCCCCACGGTGGGCCGAAAGCCGACATTCGCGACAGCGGGGTAACGCTGCCCGCTAGCTAGTTCGGCGACGACGGCAAACACACCACGTAGCGTTAGTGGCTGAGGCAATAGTGGAAGGTTAGCGGTGGGCACACCTATCGTGCGCCCTAGCTGCTGGTCACGTACCACGCGGCCATGCAACGAATAAGGCCTGCCAAGCAAGCGCGCGACGGCATCAAAGTTGCCGCTTGCCAGCAAGGTACGTACCCGCGTGCTCGATACCCGCTCGTCATCCAACTTGAAGGTGCGCGTATGCTCAACGCCAAAGTGGTGGTCGCGCCCAACGGCTTCCAGCAGGTTGAAGTCGCCAAGGCGGTCGCAGCCAAAGCGGAAGTCATCCCCGACTACCAGATGCTTCACGCCCAAGCCCTCAATCAACACCTGATCAATAAACTCGCGGCCGGTCAGGCTGCGCAAGGTATCGTTGAACGGCAGGCACAGCACCTGTTCAGCACCATGATCACGCAACAGACGCACTTTCTCGCGCAGGCGAGTAAGCCGCGGCGGTGCTTGGTCACCGGCGAAGAACTCCCGGGGCTGAGGTTCAAACACCACCACGGTCAGCGGGGCGTTCAGGCGCGCCGAATGCTCACGGCATTGCTCCAGAATCGCCTGATGGCCGCGATGCACCCCATCGAAATTACCGATAGTAGCAACGCAGCCACGATGAGCCGCTGTCAGATTGTGCAGACCTCGTATGACGTGCATGGCACCTCTTTTTTTAAAAGCCTTTTTTAAAAGCGTTTGCCGTTTAAAAGCGTTTGATTATAACGAACGCGCTGTTCAGGTGCAGGTGAAGATTACCTTCGCCCTGGCGTTACCTTCCCTTTCACCTAACGATGCATTGTTCCGCATTAGCTATTCATCTTAAAGTGGCGCAACCGTAGGCCAAGCGCTGTTAGCCAGATAAAGTAAAGCCCGCCCCCCAGCACTACTAGCCCTGCCACCCAGCGAATACGCTGCCATAGCTCAAACTCAAGCCATGCGTGCCATTCAGGAGAAGCAATATAAAGCGCAACGCTCATCAACGCGCTACCGCCTACTAGCTGCACTGCGTAGCGCCCCCACCCTGGCTGAAAAACCAGGACCTTCTGACGGTAAAGCAAGTAACCCAACAGCCCTGCATTTAAAAATGCCGACAGCGCGGTCGCCAGTGCCAAGCCTGCATGGGCCAACGGCCAAACTAACAGCAGGTTGAACACCATGTTAGCCACCATGGCGATAATGCCTACTTTCACCGGCGTTTTAGTGTCCTGACGAGCAAAGAAGCCCGGCGCTAACACCTTGATCAACATAAAAGCTACCAGCCCAAAGGCGTACGCCCGCAAACTCATGGCAGCCATCTGAATATCATGATCGGTCATCGCCCCGTAATGAAACAGGGTAATCAAAAATGGCTCGGCTAGCACCGCCAGTGCCAGCGCGGCGGGCACGCCTAACAACAGCACCACGCGAACCGCCCAATCCAGCATTGCCGCAAAATGTTCGTTTGATTGTTCCGCATGCCGCTTAGAGAGCGCAGGCAAAATAATCGTACCAATCGCCACACCAAACACTCCCAGGGGTAGTTCAACCAGCCTATCGGAGTAGTAAAGCCACGATACACTGCCCGCCACCAACAAAGAGGCCAACACCGTATCTAACAGCAGATTGATTTGCGACACCGACACTCCAAATAGCGCCGGAGCCATCAATTTCAAAATGCGCTTCACCCCTTCGTGGGCAAAGTTAGGCCACGGAGTCGGCAGCAAACCCAGGCGTAGCAAAAACGGCACCTGGAAGACCAGCTGAGCCGCGCCTGCAATCAACACCCCCCAGGCCAACGCCATGGCGGGCTCTTCCATCAATGGCATCAGCAGCAACGCCGCACCAATCAGCGAAAGGTTCAACAACACTGGTGTAAAAGCTGGCACCGCGAAACGATTCCAGGTATTCAACACGCTGCCTGCAAATGCCGTTAATGAAATCAGCAGCAAATAGGGAAATGTCAGGCGTAGCATGTCGGCGGTCATAGCCAGCTTTTCGGGATCGCGCCCAAAACCAGGGGCAAACACCCACACCAACCAAGGGGCTCCCAGCATGGCAAACGCAGTGATTAGCGCTAATATGGCCGTTAAACTCCCCGCCACCGCATTCAGCAGCTCGCGAATTTCCTGCTTACTGCGCTGGGTTGAGTATTCGGAAAGCACCGGCACAAAAGCCTGGTTAAAGGCTCCTTCGGCAAACAAGCGGCGTAAGAAGTTGGGGATTTTAAACGCGACGAAAAATGCATCAGCGCCATTGCCTGCCCCCAAAAAGGTGGCTACCACTACATCGCGCACCAACCCCATCACCCGCGACAGCATGGTCATGGCGCTGACCACTAACCCAGAGCGCATCAGGCCACGACGCGGGGGGGACATATTGGCTTGCGGCGGCGTATTCGTGGTCATGACTCAATCCATAAGCTCACAGTGCATCGCCACAGGCGATGTGTAGACACAAAAAAACCGGCCGCAGCCGGTTTTTTTTATGGCGCCTGCCGACTTACGCCGCCAGAGCCTTAATGCGCTTGTTCAAGCGACTTTTCAGACGTGCAGCTTTCTTCTTGGAAAGAACGTCTTTGTCAGCAATACGGTCAACAACCGGCTGCATAACTTTGAACTCTTCCATTGCCTTGCCATGGTCGCCGGTGTTGATCGCTTTGATCACACGCTTGATGTAGGTGCGGACCATGCTGCGCTGGCTGGCTTTCAGGACGCGACGAGTCTCGGCCTGGCGGGCGCGCTTGCGTGCTTGCTTGCTGTTCGCCACAGGTATCTCCTTGGAGAATAAGGGCTGCCTATAAACGGCAACGAATTTACTATGTGTTTGTCGGCTGGCATTTGCCAAATCACGACATTTCCGTCATATCTTTCTACAACAACCGATTGATTTGGAAGCGATTAAAACGCTGCCAAATGGTGTAGCGAGCAGTTCAAAATCTGCCCGCTCACGGGTCTTGTCTGAGAGGATGGCGTAGTCTATCACGCGTTAAGCGGGCTTACTAGCGCTTGTCAATGCTTTTCCCGCGCGCATCACCACTTACCCATTAAGGCAGTGCCTGTCCCGTTGGTGCCAGAATTTTGCGCAGAAAACGTCGCGTACGCTCATCTTGAGGGTTGGTGAACAGCGCTTCGGGCGGCCCTTGCTCGACAATTTGCCCCTCATCCATAAACACCACACGGTCGGCGACGTCTCTGGCAAACTGCATTTCGTGGGTCACCACAATCATGGTTTGCTGCTCGGCGGCGAGCTGCTTCATTAAGCCCAGCACCTCTTCCACCCATTGCGGGTCCAGCGATGAGGTCGGCTCGTCAAACAGAATCACATCGGCATTCGCGGCCATCGCACGCCCAATGCCTACTCGCTGCTGTTGACCACCAGAAAGCGATGCCGGATAAGCATCTGCCTTATCGGCCAAGCCAATGCGCTCTAGAATCTCCCTTGCCCGAGCGTATGCCTGAGCTTTGGGCAATTTATCCACGACAATCATGCCTTCGCTGATATTTTCCAACGCCGTTTTGTTGGCAAACAGCCCGTAGTTCTGAAACACAAAGGCGGTTCGTCGGCGCAGCGCCAGAATATCGGCGCGACTGGCACGTCGCGCATCTACCCGTAAATCGCCTACTGTGATGTGCCCCGCCTCTGGGCGCTCCAAAAAATTAATACAACGCAACAGGGTTGATTTACCGGTACCTGAAGGACCAATGATGACAATGATCTCACCCTGCTCCAGGTGCAAATCAACGTCCGTAAATACCGGCTGCTGGCCAAAACGCTTGCTAACAGACTCAAGAGTGATCATCGCTGGTACGCCTTATTTAAATGCGTTTCCAGACGGCGCTGCCCCCAAGAGAGCACCTCCACGACCACCCAGTAAATCAACGCGACCATCAAAAACGCCTCCAGATAGAGAAAGCTTCCCGAGGCCTCTTTCTGGGTAGCGCCCATCATTTCGGTCACGCCAAGGGTAAACGCCAGCGAGGTCGCCTTAATCATATCGATGTAGTAGTTCATCAGCGTCGGCGTGGCCACACGGGTCGCCTGGGGCAGAATTATCCGCTGCATCAGTTGAGACTGGGTCATACCGATCGACAGCGCCGCTTCGGTCTGGCTGCGGTCAATCCCCACAATCGCTGCGCGAATGGATTCCGCCATGTACGCCGAAAAGTGTAGCGTCAAACCAAGCACCGCGGCGGTCACCCCGTTGATGGAAATGAGTGCGTTAATCAGTTGAGGCAAGCCGTAATAGAACAGGAATAGCTGCACCAGCAGCGGCGTTCCGCGAAAAAACGAGATAAACAGCAGCGCCGCACCATTTAGTACCGGCACCTTTGAAACCCGAACGACTGCCAACAGACAGGCAATGATCAGCGCAAACACCATGGCGATACTCGCCATCTGCAGCGTTAACGGCAAATAGCTCAGCAGGACCGGCAACAGGTCCCACATATACTCCACATTTAGCATGGTTATTCCAAATTCAGCTGTTATTCCAACGCTAGCCTAGTCTCGATAAGTAAAACGGCCGAGGCATTGCCACGACCGTAGTCAACAGTTAGCCGTTAATTAGGGGGAAGCGCCGCAATTATGGCTGGGTGATATCAGTATCAAACCATTTTTGCGATATTTCACCTAACGTGCCGTTTTCACGCAGCGTTTCCAGGGCGGCACCTACACGGTCGCGCTGGGCACGGCCTACTTCATCATCACGGAACGGCAGCGCGTTTTCGATGGTTGTGAACGGCTGACCCGCCAATGAAAGGGGCAAACCGCGCTCGCTGATCACCTGGCTTGCGCTAACCCGGTCCATCACAAATGCATCGATACGGCCAAGCGCCACATCCTGCTCGACGTTGGATTCGTAGGTACGAATATCGATCTCATCGGCATTAGGCTGCTCACGCAGCAGCTGCTCGTAGTTAGAGCCCAGGTTCACCGCAACGCTTTTGCCAGATAAATCTTCAACACCGAGAATGGTGTCATTACCTGCCCGCACAACAACCTGGGCACCATCGTAAACATACGGCTCGGTGAAGGCGTACTTCGCTTTGCGCTCATCGGTAATCGTAATCTGGTTGGCAATGGTATCAATACGACCCGACTCCAACATGCCCGCCAAGCCAGAGAAGCTTGCTGTCACGAACTCAATCTCATCACCAGTCACTTCCCCAACGGCGTTCATCACATCGACTTCAAAGCCTTTCAGCTCGTTACGCTCAACATACGTGAAGGGGAAATAACCACCGGACATGCCAACGCGCAGCGTATCAGCCTGGGCAGTGGCAGACATCACACCGCCCACAACGCTAAGCGAAAGAACAGCAAAAGCTTTTTTCCAACGGCTTACATTCGCCATATTCATTTTCCTCTTTGGGGTACCTAAGCCCCCCTGCGTTAAGCACGGACACTGGTTACGACGTTCGTCGAACACCCACCAGTACAATGGCGTCAAGATACCAGCAAAAAAGAAATAATAAACAGATTTATTAGTGTTTTTTGGAATTTAAAATCAACCAGCGGTGCTATGTGGCGATGACAAAATCACAAGCCATCCTTGGCTATCGCGATCGCTCAAGCTACCCAGCCAAGATTGCAATATGCTCAGCATGACTTAGGTATCGTCATTAAGCAGTGGTCGTTTAACGATTCACCCGCAACACGCTTGTCTTGGCCAGAAGCCACATCTCCGAAATGGTTTCTGGCGACTACTAAATGAGCAAAATGGTGAGGTTCAGTGATTATTGTGGCTGCTTGAAATACTCCTGCCATGTAGAAGTAAGCTGCTCTTCACTAATATTTTCAGAGAGTTTGAAAAGCCCTGCTGTTTCCACCTTCTCAACTGACTCCAAAAACTGCAATACAACATGATAATGAGGCCGATTCCAGAAATCGTGAATGAATATACGAGATTCTGAGGGGTTATCTGAGTACGTCAAAATATGCTGGATAGCTGACATGGTACAAGCAACCCGAAAACGACCATCCACTAAGATGAGGTCAAATTCATTTTTATGATGGTGTATCGCGTTACTGTATGCTGGAAACTTATCAGACGCTTGCATCGACACTGGGAACCCCCACTCCTTGGTTAGGCCAATATCGACAGCTTCGACCTGACATTTCTCTCCTAGTTTATTTTTCAACGCGTTTACCCACTTGGCATCGCTTTCAACACCTTTCACTGTCAGACCTTCTTTAACTGCCCACACAGTGGAGCCGCCCGCCCCAAACTCAAAGTAGCACTTTGCTTTTTTCAAGCTTTTCTTAAACAAACTTCGCTCATTAGCCGACATAAAAGGCGCATCAGGCAGTGGAAGCTCTTGTGGGCTCTCTTCAGTGGAACCCTCTATCTTTTCAGCCGCAGGGACTCCTGTTTTTATATATGCTTTTTCTTTCACCACCCCGTCTTCAAGTAAATATTTATCTGCTTTCGTCTTATCAATTAGTGCCAACAAGCCATACGCCATATCCTTGATGCTATGCACCGTGTGCAATAGAAAAGCTAGTTTAACTCGCTGATCTTCGCTTAACTCAACCATCCGCTTATAGCTAGGTAGAAAAATTGCGTCAGCACTGACTAGCTCTGTGGCTTGGCGCAGTTCCTCAGGCACACTCTCTGAGAAGTGGCATTGATGTTGCTCATTATTGAAACAGTAGAAGCGAAAGCCGTGGCGAGCCATCCAATGCTGAAGCTCAGCCAGGTTTGGCTGGCGCTCATGGGTTGGTTGGAAGGCAACCTTCACCTGTATCAATAGCGTATCTTTAAGGGAGCACTCACCACCTTCAAGAATTTTCATAGCGTCATGCAGGTCATCTAACACCAGCATATCTACGTTGGACAGGCCTTCGATACTATCCAGCGCTACGGTATTAATTGGCAGCTCAGCTAGCACTTTGCACTTTTCACGCTGCTGCTCTGGCTGTTGAGTCTCTGGCAGTCGTTTTAGCGTACTGCCTTTTTCCGCATCTAATGTGGCATAAAGCGTGGCAGGCTGGCCGTCACCTAGTAGAGCATGGGGATAGTGATGCAGCTCTCCGTACTCTTTAAGTGCTTCCACTTTTTTATTGAGTAGGCAGGCCGGGTCGAAGCTGATAACGGCTAGTTTGCCGCTCGCCATCCATTTGGGGTAATCCGAGTGGCGTGGTAACACAGCAGCGTTATCAAGTATGGTAATTGGCTCATCAAAACGCCATTCGAATGCTCCTTTATCCTCAGGCTGCTCACTGCTTACTTCAGGTAACTCGAATAATTCATCTTCATCAGCAAACCACATCTCGCCCTCTTTATTGAAGGTAAGAGCCTCTGGTGCTTTATCTTCGCAATGGCGAACCCAAATGGCACGGAGGGCATTATTGAAATGGCTAGCAAATCTTGGTGCATCGCAAACTGGGGAGTAGTGCAAAATAGTCCGCAAACCTGCACGAATAACGGCTAGGTTGGGTAGATCATTGGCGAGTTCAATCACACGCTGGCGGTACTCATCCCAGCTACTGGTGACTAACTCCTGTAAACCAGCATTGATTAAGTGAGTGGCACTGTGGCGGCCCGCAAAGGTGGGCCCAGGCAGCGTTACTACTGGCACCCCCATTAGCATAGCCTCACAAGTGGTTAGGCCACCCGAGTAGGGCCACGTATCTAAAGCGATATCTATTCGCTGGTATGTACCAATAAAGTCCTTATGATTGATAGGCCCTTCCAGCATAATGCGCTCTTGCTCTATGCCATGCTGGGCCATTTCATCCCAAATACGTTGACAGAAATCAGCGCTTTCATACTGAGCACCCCGCAAAAGCAATCGGCTTTGCGGTAACTGGTGCATTAAGGCGGCCCACTCACCGAGAAGTTGCGCACTAATTTTGGCAGCGTTATTTAAACAGCCCAGAGTAATATAGCGATTCTTAAGTGCAGGAAGAGAGGTTATGTTCGGTGCATAAGCGCAGGGTGTATAACAAATATAATCATCCGGCAAACGGATTAACTTCTCAGTATACTGGTCATCTACTCCTTCCGGGGTTTCGATACTATCCGACAATAGATAGTCAATAGACTCAAGCCCCATGGTATTTACAAGCCCCCCAACCCATTTAATACATAGAGGTGCTGGTCGCATGGAAATAGCTTGCAAGCAGCTACCATCACCATGGCCGGAGAGGTCAATAAGAATATCTATGTCATCATTTCGAATCTGTTCCGCTATCGCTTCTTGACTTAAGTGACGAACTTGTTTCCATTGCTTGCAAGCATTGCGAATTTTTTTTGTAATTTGATCGTTAACGTCATTGGTTGAGTATGCATAGAAGTGAATATCAGACCGGCTACACTCTAAAGCGGAAGCAATCATCTGGCCAACGGGGTGCGTTCTAAACCCAGAAGATATTAATCCGACCCTAAGAAATTTATCTGCTCTCTTCTCAACTTTTGATGCTCCCAGTGGAAGCAAAGCAAACTGATCATCCCAACCTTTCGCGAAATCAATTATTTCTTTTTGTGTAACAGACGGGTCGTAATGCTTAGCAAAGAAAATATTAGAGTAGGCCATTACAAAGTCTGGCTTCTCGCTTAAGGCTTTTTGGTAGTACCTTGCTGCTTTGTCGTACTCGCCTAGGTCTTTATATAAATTACCCAGATTATTATATACAGAAGGATTTCTTGGAAACTTTTTATCTAACAACAAATAGTTATCAAGCGCCTTACTGAAGTACTTTGTCTGGTATTGCAAAGCCCCGATTAGCAAACGTGCCCTTAACTCATCATAACCAAACTTCAGCGATTTTTGGGCATATTCAAGCGCTTTAGAGTGCTGCCCAGCGCCCTGTAGCATTTCTGCCAAACGATACAGCGCTGGGCCATACTCAGGCTGAATGGCAACGGCTTCCAGTTGATACTTGATGGCTTGCTGCTCTTCTCCTTGCCGGTAATAGACAGCCGCAAGGCTAGTGAGCGTTAATGCATCCTCAGCGTTAAACTCGTAGGATCTCAAGAGTGGGTCTAATGCAGCAGAAACATCACCAGCTTCCAGCAACGCCGTACCAAGCGCTTTCCAGGCAAATGCACTTTCAGGATGGCGCTCTGTCATTTGCTGGGCCGCCTGCTGAGCTTGTGGCAGTTGCCTAGTGTTATAGAGTGCCATAAAAGCATCTACCTCTTTTCTAGGCACTCCTAAGGCAAGGCCATGGCTTTTTCTTGACTGGGAAGACATATTTGTTTTCTGACGTGCTTTTTTCTTAGCCATGGTGCTCTTTGCCCGAACGAATCTATGAATAGTTTCTGACCACTATACTTACTTCGTGCTTTCTACAAACGATAAAAACCCGAGCCTAAGCCCGGGTTCTTTAGGTTTAAAACTAACTTACTGAAGCAGAGAAAGAACGCTCTGTGGGCTCTGGTTCGCCTGAGCCAGGATAGAGGTACCCGCCTGCTCAAGGATCTGCGCGCGAGTCAGGTTAGAAACCTCTACCGCGTAGTCTGCATCTTCAATCCGCGAACGGGCTGCTTGCAAATTCGTGGAGGTTGTCTGGATATTATCAAGGGCGGTTTCAAAACGGTTCTGCATCGCACCTAAGTTACTGCGCTGCTTATCGACTTCTGACAAACGTGCATCAAGAATTGCAAGTGCGTCACTATCGCCGCCGTCAGCAGACAGCACGTCGAAACCATTCGCAGCAACCGAGCGAGCTACGCCGCCAACGCTTGCGAGATCTCCTGCCGCAACAAAGCCACCGCCAGTAGTTGCTTGCATATTCCAGCCACCACCCGTTGCAGTACTACCATCTGCTTGAGCGCTACCGATTGTAATGGAAATAGTTTCGCCATCTTTAGCACCCACCTGGATACTGAAAGAAGTGTCGGTACCGGCCGCGAACAAGTCTCGTCCGTTGAACTGAGTCTGTTCAGTTACTCGGTCAATTTCAGCCAAACGCTCGTTGACTTCTTCCTGGATGGAGTCGATGTCCTGCGCGGTGTTGGTATCGTTTTGTGCTTGAACCGTCAGCTCACGGATACGCTGTAAGTTGTCGTTGATTTGGTCCAGTGAGCCTTCAGCGGTTTGCGCCAAAGAAATACCGTCGTTAGCATTGCGCGACGCTTGGTTCAGGCCCGTCACGGTGCTGGTCATACGGTTAGCAATGGCTTGGCCAGCAGCATCGTCGGCAGCGTTGTTGATACGTAGACCGGAAGAAAGGCGCTCTTGTGCTTGCTGTAGCGAGCTTTGTGCGCCTTTCAGGTTGTTTTGGCCAATCAACGCTGTGATGTTGGTATTGATAACAGACATGTGAATCTCCTACATATGGTTACTGGCCTGATCGGCCTGCCTTACGGCTTGCTGCCGTTGTATTTATTAACGGCAATTTGAGGAGATACTTAAATTTTTACGCTCTTTATTTGTAGTAAAATGTATCAGTTATCACTTTCCACCAAGGTTTCATTCCTTATGTGGCAGGCCGAACATAGGCTAACCGCCACTTCCCTTCTAAGAATGATACGTATTCACGTGTAAACCAGCGCTCGACAGATGCCCCAGCTATTTGAATGCCTAAGTTCATAGCACAATTACGGCACTGTTGATTATACCGCACCAGTCTCAACGATCTGATTACCATAAAAAAATTCCGGTATCAGTGGGTACTGATACCGGAACATTGAACCACCAGATAATGGATAAAAACCTTACCTATCTGGCTTGACCTAGATTTGGCTTACTGGAGCAGGGAAAGCACGCTTTGCGGGCTCTGGTTAGCCTGGGCCAGAATAGAGGTACCCGCCTGCTCAAGGATCTGGGCGCGAGTCAGGTTGGAAACCTCAACGGCATAGTCAGCGTCTTCAATACGTGAACGAGCTGCCTGTAAGTTCGTAGAAGTCGTTTGAATGTTGTCTAGTGCAGTTTCAAAGCGGTTCTGCATGGCACCCAGGTTGCTGCGCTCTTTATCAACCGTTGATAAACGCTCATCCAGAATCGCCAATGCGTCCTCTTGAAGAACATCAAAACCTGCAGAGCTAACACCACGGGTATCGCCAGCGGCAAGATTACCCTGCGTACCAGCGGCCAAGTCAGTGAGCATATTCCAGCCGCCAGCAGCAGTAGAGTTGCCTGAACCACTCGCTCCGCCAATGCTAATTGAAATAGTTTCGCCATCTTTAGCACCCACCTGGATACTGAAAGAAGTGTCGGTACCGGCCGCGAACAAGTCTCGTCCGTTGAACTGAGTCTGTTCAGTTACTCGGTCAATTTCAGCCAAACGCTCGTTGACTTCTTCCTGGATGGAGTCGATATCCTGTGCGGTGTTGGTATCGTTTTGTGCTTGAACCGTCAGCTCACGGATACGCTGTAAGTTGTCGTTGATTTGGTCCAGTGAGCCTTCAGCGGTTTGCGCCAAAGAAATACCGTCGTTAGCGTTTCGTGATGCCTGGTTCAGGCCCGTTACGGTGCTGGTCATGCGGTTAGCGATTGCTTGACCAGCAGCATCGTCAGCGGCACTGTTAATACGCAGGCCGGAAGAAAGACGCTCTTGTGCTTGCTGTAAAGAACTTTGCGCGCCTTTCAGGTTGTTCTGGCCAATCAACGCTGTGATGTTGGTATTGATAACAGACATGTGAATCTCCTACATATAGTTACTGGCCTAGTCGGCCTGCCTGACGGCATGCTGCCGTTGTTATTAATTAACGGCAGGTAGGGGAAATACTTAAATTTTTTCACTCTCGCTTTTGTAACTAAATGTATCAACCCTCATATCTGTTACTGATCGCTCTTTTTACTCGCCATAGGCTGGTGCTCACTTCATAAGCCCCATTAAAAAGCCCCTAACCTGCACAGGTAGGGGCTAACCAGAAGGCCAAGCTAAAAAATGGGTTATTTACGATTTGCCATCTGGGAATTCATCATATCCAGCTGCTGGAACAAATAGCCGCTGGTGGAGTTCATTTGCGACATCATCATATCCAGCTGCGTGAACTGCTTACGATAGCGCTCAACCGTACGCTCAATGGAGGTTTCCATTCGCTCAAAGCGGCTATCTAATGACTCTACACGCCCTTCAGCACTTCGTTTGGCACTACCCAAGGCGCCGTTTTCGCTTAACACCCTATCCAGCACTTCGCTTACCTGCCCGCCCATACCTGCTTTGTCACTATCACCCGCAAAAAAGGCGGCCACGGCATCTTGATTGTTCGCCACAGCATCACTCATTTTGGTTGAATCAAGCTCAAGGGTGCCATCTTTTTTAAGCTCAATACCGATGTCGGATAGGCGAGAGATATCACCGCCGGGTACATTACCTACTAATGCCGAGCGCAACTGGGATTCAATAGAACGCACTGCACGATCACCAATCAAACCACCTGCTGCATCGCCACCACCATTGAAAGCCGTTAGCTCACCGATTTTAGCTTTCAGATCATTGTAGCCTTTTACAAAGCCTTCAACGGCTTCACGCACGGCCAACGTATTTCGAGCGACAACTACGGTATTCGGGCTATCCGCTTCGGTCACCTTTTCTAAATTTAGTGTCACGCCAGCGATGGCACCTTGGACGCTATTAGTTTCACTGGTGATGGCAATCCCATTGACTTTTAACTTGGCATTGCGACCTTCATAAGCGGTGTCTGGATCAGAGGCAAGTGCAACTCCCCCCGCAAGCCCCGTGAAGTCCATGCCATTGATCGACCCTTCTTCTCCGGTCGTCGCGGAGTTAAGCGCCAATCGATACCCGCTGCCATCGTTAACGATAGAAGCATTAACTTTTGGACCATCTTCAAAGTCAAAGTCGTTAATCTGGTCGCGGATATCTTCGAGAGAGCTGCCTTCTGTCAGCGCGATAGTTCGCGTAATGTCATTATTATCAGCATCTTTTCCAAAGGTTAATGTCAGGCTTGCACCGGCTTCTGTTAGCCCTTGGGTAAGCGCATTATCCCCTTGGATGCTATTAGTGGCTAAGCTTCCTGCGCGGGCAAGTTGTGTTACCTCAACATCATAACGCCCTGCCGTTGCTTCGCTGCTGGCTGTCGCCTTTATAGCATTGCCACCGCGTATTTCAGTAGACAAACTCTGATAAAGCTTGGGATCGTTCAGCTTGTTAACCGAGGTCTGAAACTGAGACATCGCACTTTTCAGCTGGCCGTACCCAGAAATTTTTGCTTCTTGCTGTGTTTTTTGCTGAGTGATAGGCACTAGCTTTTGGCGCTCTGCGCCGCGTAGCTGCTCCAACAGGCCAGTAAGATCCAGCCCTGATCCAACGCCAAGAGAGGTGATCGTAGCCATTGGCTCAGTTCCTTGTATATTTAGTTGATGATGCTTGTATTGAGCATATCGGCTAAAAAGGGGGCAACTTTAGCGCTTATTCTCCCGATCAGACATAAAAAAACACCACGTTAGTGAAACTTGGCCTCTTTTAAACACCAAGCCAACTGTATGATTTTGTTTTTATTAGCTTTGTGTTTGTTGCTGATTCAGGCCTGCCAGCTGCTGTGTCAAATAATTACTGGTAGAGTTCATTTGGGACATCAATGTGTCCAATTGAGCGAACTGAGTACGATACCGCTCCACCGTCTCCTCAATACGAACCTCGGTGCGAGAGAGCCGATCACCAAAAGACTCTACTCGACGCTCTGACCCACTGATAGCATTTTGCACGGCTCCAGAATCATTCAGCATCTGTCCAATAGCCTCATTAACCTGCCCCGCCATACCACTTTTGCTATCAGACCCTGCAAAGAAATTCGCTAAATCATCAGGCTGGTTGGCAATTGCGCTGTCTAACACGCTTTCGTCAAGCGACAATGTCCCGTCTACTTGTAGCGAAATGCCCACATCTGAAAGGACTTGTAAGTCTCCCCCATCCACCATGCCGCTAAGTACACCACGCAGCGAAGATTCAACAGCACGAGTAGCACTGTCGCCATTAAGTTGCCCCGCTTGGCCACTTGCAGCATCAAAGGCTGTCAAATCACCAATGGTCCCTTTCAGCGTATTAAATGCCTCAACAAACGCCTTCACTCCTTCACTGATGGCCTGACTGTCCTGGGCGACGGTAATGGTATTGGATGTATTCGCTTCGTTTAGATCTAATGTTACGCCCTGAATGGCTCCTTCTATCTGGTTCGATGAGCTGACAATATCGATACCATTCACGTTGACGAGCGCATCTTGGCCTGCTTGCACCACCTGAGTATCACTGGTGACGACGCCATCGGCTAAAATATCGCTAAAATTCGTGCTTTGAATACTGGCATCTGCCCCTGTTTCCGTTGCGTTAACAGACAACCGATACCCTTCGCCATCGTTGATAATAGAGGCATTCAAGCGGCCATCACTTTCGGCGTTAATCGCATCACGAATATTTTCGAGTGAACTCCCCTCTGCAATAGCGATGGAATCCATTTCGCCATCTGAAAATGCAAATACCAGTTCAGTGTCACCGTCAATAATCGCTTCATCTGGTGCTGCCACACGTTCAGTTGCAAGGCTACCTGCTGTTGCTAGTCGCTCTACAGCGACGTCATATTGGCCAGGTTGTGCATCGTTACTAGTGACCGCACGAACACCGTCGCCATCAACAGAGGTGGTTAAGCTTTCATAAAGCTCAGCGTTATTAAGAGCAGACGCCGCCGTTTGCAGCTGTGATAGACCACCTTTCAACTGCCCATATGCGGATATTTTTGCTTGCTCAGATTCAACCTGTTGCTGAATCGGCACCAGCTTTTGCTGCTCTGCTTCACGAAGTTGATCTAGTAAGCCTGTGAGATCCAAGCCAGAGCCAACGCCAAGTGATGTAATAGAAGCCATAAAACACATGCCTTTTCTAAATATATGCTGCCACGCTTGTCCCTACTTCACATTACCGGTCACATATGAATCGGTGCGCAACACGAGTTTTCTGATGTCCTCACCTTTAGGTGTCGGCCAGGTAAGCTTTAACTTGAACATAACACTCTTTCTCCATCATTGACGTAACGGTAAGTAACAATTGACAGTGCCAGAATATTCATCCAGCAAATTTTGCTAGCGAATCGATTCCGCCTTTTCTGCTTGGCGGGCTTGGGTTATATCGACTACCCAACGAGACGTACCACTATTTACGGTATAGCGACTCAATTAGGCTGAGACGCTGCCGCGCCAAAACATAGACCTTGGTCTAACAGGGCTATTGCTTTATAATGCACTGCAACAAGCCGATTCTGGCACTGTTTGCAGGAGAACGACTTATGCCTTCCGAGGTGTCACACCCCGCATCCAACGTAGCGTCTGCCGCCTACCATGTGCAGCGCAGCCTACGCCACTGCCTCTCTACCGTTGCCGAGCTGCTTTACGATAATGGCCATGTGCTCGAAACCATTACTCTGCCTCAGCGCGGCCTTGCCCAGCGCGAGTTGGCTCATTTGAATAGCCACTGTTCCAGTTGGAAAACTTGCCAGCAGGTGCTTGAAGAGAGCGGCGCCGCTGAATTTAACGACTATGGCCGCTTTGTACTGACGGCCATGGGGCGGGAGCTGATGTTTGATATGTTTGGCCAAGGCGCCGCTGACTGCGCGTAAACGCGTTGGCCTCGCCCTGGAAACCAAAACGCCCCCACAACCTAAGGTTGTGGGGGCGTTTTTTTTCTATTGGCGTGTTGAACTTAGCGCAGTCCGAGCAACGAAAGAATAAACAGCACAACAACGATAAGACCAATAATGTAGATAATGTTACGCATAGGGGCGCTCCTTGCTTTTGCGTTTTAGGCTTTGACTCTTCCAGCTTTTCGTTTCAAAGAGGGCAACAGGATGCTCAACCTTTGAAAGGCTATCCCAAGCCTAGCAGTGATTTGTTAGTTTTGCGTCATTTACCCACCAATCCTTTCAGCCGCCACGCCGTTTATTGAACCTCCTATGACTTACCACCTCGAACAGTGGGTGTGTCCTTGTCACCCAGCCACACCCATCACCTTTGCCAAAGGGCTTAAAATGCGCGCGTCTGCTTTCGCTCTCGTACTTGCTTGTACCGTCATCACTTCATTGATGCCTTCTTGGGCATCGGCGAGAGAGCCTTCAGCCAGTGCGCTGCAAGCGCTCGACCAGCAAGCAGGCGAGCTTAATCGTGTTCATGCGATCATCATCGCCCATGATGGTGGTATTGTTCACGAACGTCACCAAGGCGGCCCGGGGCTCGCGACACCAACTAACATCAAGTCCCTTTCTAAAACGGTACTGGCCGCCATTACTGGCGCAGCAATTGAAGACGGCATTATTGATTCTACCGAGCAACCTTTAGCAGACCTGTTAGGCGAGCTACCTGGTGGGATAGACCCACGGGTCAACGATATTACCGTGGCTCATTTGCTTGCCTTACAAGCGGGTTTGGAGCGAACGTCGGGCAATCACTACGGCGCCTGGGTAGCCAGCAGGAACTGGGTAAATGATGCGTTAACGCGCCCATTTGTGGATGAGCCTGGTGGGCGCATGCTCTATTCCACTGGCACTAGCCACTTACTTTCTGCGGCGCTTACCCAGGCCAGCGGTGAAAGTACCCATGCCCTTGCGCAGCGCCTGCTGGGCGGGCCACTGGATATTGCGATTCCTGCCTGGCCAAAAGACCCGCAAGGTATTTACTTTGGCGGCAACGACATGCTGCTTTCTCCCAGGGCACTAGTGGCCGTGGGCGAGCTTTATCGTAATGATGGCATCGCCAATGGTAGGCGAATATTGCCTGAAGACTGGGTAGAGGCGTCGTGGACACCCAGGGGCTACTCCCCCTGGACAGGCGATGGTTACGGCTACGGCTGGTTTATAACAACCCTTGCGGAAGTGCCAGTTGTCTATGGCCGAGGTTACGGAGGGCAGGCGCTGTACGTGATCCCTGAGCGGGAAATGACCATTGTGATCACCTCCGACCCGACACCACCTTCGCCTGGAGGGCAGTTTCAGCGGCAGCTCCACCAGCTAGTTGTGGGCTTGCTGGAAGCGCAGGAGTAGCAAGCCTAATACTTCTGGTGAGACGCCTCAGCCTGCAATTTACTGCGAATAAAATCACTATGGCTAACGTGCAACAAATCAGCCAACCGCCTGATACGGTGCTCTTCGAGCGGGTCGATGCTGCCGTCTGCCCAGGCAAGCTGCCACATTAACGCCACCAACTCACAGCGCTGTTCATAACCGTAGTGCGCTTTGATCAGACTGACAAACTGGTAATGGTCGACGGCGTCATCCACTTCAGCTTCCGCTAACGCCATTAGCTCGTTAACATCGCTTTCACTTAAGTGGTAGCGATTGATTAACATCTGCTTCAGTGCATCGCGTTCCGCAGCGCTTTGATCGTAGTCGGCGCGCATGACTTCACAAAGCAGCGCTGCGGTTGCGAGCTCTAGCGTTAGGGTTTGGTTATCGCGCTGTTCGGGCTCCGCCAGCGCACGTTGGAAAAAGTTACTAATAGTCTCCAACACAGCGTCTCTCCTGTTAACAAACCTGTCATTTCGACTAGTGATATGGCACTTAGTGCCCAGTAAGCCGACAGCTCGCAACCTTTCCCCTATTCCCTATTCCCTATTCCCCCTTACTCCTTACGCTTCGCTAACTGCTCTTTTAGCTGCTTGGGCACTTGCTTAATAATCAGGCGATCCTGGCCTTCATCGTACTCAATGCTAGAGCCCAACAGGTGGGAATCAAAACTGATCGAGACGCCCCCTGCACGTCCGGTAAAGCGTCGAAACTGGCTGATGGTGCGCTTATCCGGCGGGATTTCCGGTGACAGACCATAGTCAGCATTACGAATATGGTCGTAAAACGCTTTGGGCTGCTTTTCGTCTACCAGCCCCGATAGTTCTTCCAACGTCATTGGCTCGCCACGACGCAACTGCTCGTTGGCGTAATCAACCAAGGTGTCGGTTTTTTCTCGGCTGGCTTCGTCGTCATAGTCCTCTTTTTCGACGTAATCACTGAAGGCTTTCAGCAGCGTACGGGTTTCAGCGGGGGCATCAATGCCCTCTTCCATTCCCAATAGCGCTATCAAGCCGTCGGCTAGCTTTTTGCCGCCGCGGTCTTTCAAAAACGATACATACTGCGCGCTTTCAGAATCGCTCTGCCACTGGGTAAGGTTTACCCGTGCCGCCAAGGTAAGCTGGCTAGTATTAAGCTGCGCAGCGGGCACTGCCTGGTGCTCTGCGTTAATGCCAATGCCTTCCCGCTGATGAACTAAGCCTAAAAACAGGGTTTCGGTATCGCCTTGGCGTAGGTGCGCGAACACCAAATAGCCGCTAACGGAGAGCTGTTCCTGAAGCGTTTGCGCCAGGCGTTCGGCAATCGCAATGGAAAGCTGTGTGAAATCTTGCTCTTCTGCCATGTACGCCCGCAGCCAGGCTACCAGCGGCCCAGCCTGCTCTCCTTGTGCAGCAAAACGCCCCCACCCTTTGGCTTTGGTGTTATAGGTGTCGTTTAACGAATTCACCAAGCTTGTCATTGCAGGGTCGTCGTTGCTCTCTGGCGTTGAAGCCGGTGCCGCCGTGACGGTTAAATGCTCGCCATCTAGCGATGGATCAAGGCGGTGCACAATACTTTGCAGTAGCGGCATAAGCGGGAGTTACCTTTTTGTCTAAGAACGATTTATCTAAGAACGATGTATCTAAGAACAAGTAAACCAAGAGCACGGTTTAGCCAAGAACGGTTGATTAAAAACAACTCATCATGAGAGCGGTGTTGCCAAAGAACCGCTCAACAGGCAATCAGAAAATTCAAGGCTTTAAGCGATAACCGGTGCGGAAGATCCAGGCAATAGTCGCAAGGCTGGCCGTCAGAAAGAGCAGGATCATCGCCACGCTAGCCGCTAAGCTGACATCGCTAATGCCGTAGAAGCTCCAACGGAACCCACTGACCAAATAGACCACAGGGTTAGCCAGGGTAACGGTTTGCCAAAACGGCGGCAGCATATCGATGGAGTAAAAGCTGCCCCCCAAAAACGTCAGCGGAGTGATCACTAGCAGAGGCACCAGCTGCAGCTTATCGAAACCATCCGCCCAGATGCCGATAATAAAGCCCAATAGGCTGAAGGTGACAGCCGTCAGCACCAGGAAGGTCAGCATCCAAATCGGATGGGCAATCTCTAATGGTACAAAAAAGTTAGAGGTCAGTAGGATAATCAGCCCAAGCAGGATCGATTTCGAGGCAGCGGCACCCACATAGCCCACGACAATTTCTAGATAGGAGATGGGGGCCGATAAAATTTCGTAAATACTGCCGGAAAACTTAGGAAAGAAAATCCCGAAAGAAGCGTTAGACACGCTCTGGGTGAGCAGCATCAGCATAATCAGCCCCGGCACAATAAAAGCACCGTAGCTGACTCCATCGATCTCGCTGATGCGCGAGCCAATCGCTGCGCCAAAC
The DNA here is from genome assembly GCF_013415115.1 of Vreelandella zhaodongensis. Lineage (GTDB taxonomy): Bacteria > Pseudomonadota > Gammaproteobacteria > Pseudomonadales > Halomonadaceae > Vreelandella > Vreelandella zhaodongensis. The sequence goes on from NZ_JACCDD010000002.1 coordinate 52,270, forward strand.
ACCACAAAGTATAGCGAGGTAGAAATCACCGGCGATACAATGCTTTGCAGCAAGGTTCGGCGGGTGCGCGCCATTTCTGCCATATAAATGGCACGAACGGGGTAGAGATTCATGGGCGCTCCTTTACCAAGTCGACGAAGATATCTTCCAACGAGCTTTGCCGTGTATGCAGGTCTTTAAAGCCAATGCCTGCCTTTTCCAACTGTGTAAGCAAGGCAGAAATACCGCGTCCCTCCTCTTCCTGGCGGCCATCGTAGGTGTACACCAGCTCATAGCCGTCAGCGGCTAGACTCAGCTCGTCTTGTTCAAGCGCTGCGGGAAGTACAGTGAGCGGCGTGTGCAGCTGTAGCGTCAGCTGCTTGCTGCCGAGCTTGTTCATCAGCGCTGCTTTCTCTTCCACTAAAACGATCTCACCGCGATTGATGACGCCAATGCGATCAGCCATCTCTTCGGCTTCTTCAATGTAATGAGTGGTGAGAATAATCGTGACACCGTTATCCCGCAGCCCGCGTACCACGTTCCACATATCCCGACGTAGCTCAACGTCTACCCCAGCAGTTGGCTCATCCAAAAATAGAATGCGCGGCTCATGAGAGAGAGCTTTGGCAATCAAGACGCGGCGCTTCATACCGCCTGAAAGCGTCATCAGGCGATTGTTGCGTTTGTCCCACAGAGCCAGCGACTTGAGCACTTTTTCGATATGGGCAGGGTTCGGCGACTTGCCAAACAAGCCACGGCTAAAACTAACCGTGTTCCATACCGTTTCAAAGGCTTCGTTGGTGAGCTCTTGCGGCACAAGACCAATACGTTCACGGGCCTGACGATAGTGACTAACGCTATCGTAGCCATCGACTACCACGTGGCCTAGGGTTGGGTTCACCAGCCCGCAGACCACGCTAATTAACGTGGTTTTGCCCGCCCCGTTGGGGCCAAGCAGGGCAAAAATTTCGCCGCGCTGAATCGTTAAATCCACACGGCTAAGGGCCTGAAAGCCACCTTCGTAGGTTTTGTTCAAGCCTTCAATAGTAATGATGGGATCGTTCAAGGCGTGCTCCTCACACCGCGGCAACATTGCCGCGGTGCTTGACGGATGTTCGGCGCCATTAACTACGGCTGGTGATTTCCAGCAGGTGGTAACCAAACTGGGTTTTAACTGGGCCGTGTACCTTGTTCAGGTCACCGCTGAAAACGACCTTGTCGAATTCCGCTACCATTTGGCCGGGGCCAAAGCTACCCAAGTCGCCGCCTTGACGACCAGAAGGGCAGCTAGAGTGCTGCTTGGCCACTTCTGCAAAATCACGACCGTTTTCGATCTCTTGTTTCAGTGCGTTGCACTGCTCTTCACTGCTTACCAAAATATGACGGGCGCTGGCACGTGCCATAACAAACTCCTTATTAAAAAGCCCCAAATCGGCGTATCAGTTTATCATGCTGGCACGGGGTTGTAGGCGTTAGCGTTAGCTTGATTAAGGGCCAGCTAGCGCACCGCTGACACGCAGTGCTTCACCAACACTTTCCAAGGCACGTTCATGGGCGCTTACCGGAAGCGGGCCTTTGCTGCAGGCTACGATTACCCACGGCACCTGCGCTGTAGAGACACTAGGCAAAGCAACACCGGCATCGCAGCTACGGCGGTGCTGAGTGCCGGTTTTATGGGCAAAGTGAAGATCACTGCCCAACCCTTGCTTCAAGCGCTGTTCACCAGAAGAAGTGCGGCCCATAACCGCCAGCAGTGTTTGGCGCTGCTCAGCATTCAGATCCGTCATGCCGCCGCGGTGAAGCGACGCCAGCACATCCCCGAAGGCGCGCAGGGTGCCTACGTTCTCGCCCGTGGCTTCGTAGGCGTCAAAGGCGCGGTCGTAGTCAGGTTGCTCGAAGGCATCTTGACGCACGCTAAGCACACGGGCGAGCGCTGCCGAGCGTTGGTCAACATCGTGTTCGCGCAGCGCCATGAAATCCACACCTCCCAAGCCTTGGGCATCGGGATGAAGCTGACCATATACTCCTTGGCGTACCCCAATGAGCTTGCTAATCGGCCCTAGATCATCCGGCCTTCCACCGCTAGCAGCCACCATGGTCCTTGCCCGTGCATTCACTGCATCAAGCCCCACACGGTCAATCAGCATATCCGAAGCCGTGTTATCACTAACGGTAATCATCTGTTCCAGCAAATAACGGATGGAAATAGGCGTGCCTGGCTCATACCAGTTAACTGGACCTGCTCCGTCAACATAGTCGCTGCGAGCCAGGGTAATCCGCTCATCAAGGGATAGCCTGCCGGCTTGATGCTCGGCCAATATCTGGGCAGCCACCGGCACTTTTACCAGCGATGCCAAATACCACGGTTCATCAGCTTGCCAGGAATAGGCTTCACCACTAGCCAAATTCTGCACATACACACCCAGCTGTCCATCAAACTCCTCTTCAATGGCGGCCATGCGGGCATCTAAGCCACCCTGCCAGCGGCTTTTTTTATCGACTTCATAGTACCAATCGGCATGAACAGAAAACGCCGTTAGGAGCGCTATAGCAACTAAGCTGTGTCGTATCCAGTGTCGCAAATCTAAGCTCCCGACAGTTTGATCGTATTTAACGGTGAACCGCCACCCAGCGAGTCAGCCAAATCCACAGCGCAGCACCAAGAATTAACAAACCGCCAACACCTAGTGCTTGTGGATAGCTGTAGGCTCCCTGTCCTTCCAATAGAAAACGCAGCACCAGAAAAATCATCACTATATGGAAAATAAACGCTTTCAGCGCATCACTGCCGATCAGAGTGAGCGGCAACAGCGTTTTTGCCGCCGCCGCCCCACCTGCCAAAGCAAGCCCCAATAGTACCAACGCGCCGCCGACACTAAACAGCATAAAACTTATCCCTGGCGGGTGTTTTCCCACATTACGAGCCACCGCCATCATCGCACCATAAACATCGCCCCCGACGATTGCCAAACCATAAAAGGCCACCATCATCAGCGCCCCCGCCCCTACCAGCCAAAAAATTAAGCGGCGGCGTAAGGCGGAGTCGAAATAACAGCGCAGTAGCGCTTCGCCAATCAATAAGCCAAACAAAATTAACGGGGCGCGGCTGATCTGCCCCCAGGCATAGTGCTCCTTGTGGTCAACCAGAAACGCTTTTAAGAGGTCATAGCCCCCAAAGGAAAACCCTTGCAGCCACGCGGAAAGCAGCGTTAACCCTGCGATGGTCGCCAAACGCCCCCGCAGTGGCGTTCGCGCCCACAGCGGCAATATTAATGGCACCCATAGCAAGGCAATGGCATAGAAACCTAGAATCTCTACCCAGATAGCAAAGCGCCCATAGAGCAACGTATCAACAATATCGCTGGGCGAGCTGAAGGGCAGCATTTCGACAATCGTCAGCACTTTGTACCAAAACCAGACCTCGATCGCCCGCACCCACAGCTTTAACCGCCGTTTAGGCCAATCGTCACTTTGCGTGTGGGAAAGAAAAGCCACCGCCAGCGCGATGCCAAACACCAGGATAAATAGCGAAGACGAGAACTTGGTTAAAAAATGAATGGGCACCATGCCCCAATCAGGCACGTTGCGCATGCCTACCAAACCACTGACTGCATGGCTGATAATCATCAGGCCAATGGCAATACCACGGGCAAGGTCAATGGCTTCGATGCGACCTTGCGCCTTAGGAAGCTGCGGCACCTCCTTCCAGTTCAACACGTCGGCAACATCCTTGTGGTTGATGTCAGTAGTCGGGCTTTAACCATAGTCTATTCCCTCCCCGCTCCCTACTTAACACCTTTTAACGCAAAAATGCCCCGCCGTTAGCGGGGCATTTTTTTGGCTCATCCTTGAACCAGAATAGCAGTTAATCCTTTAGCAGGCTTGACTTACCACCCAGCGTCATCTTCCTCATCGGTTTCCCAAGGATCCTGCTCTTCCTGCTCTTCTTCATATGTAAATTCTTGCTCTTCCTCTTCGTACTCAGTGGTTACACCGTCATGGGTTGTACCATGCTCTTGCTCAGTATCGAAAGAGTTAAAGCTGCCCTGATCGTCCTGCATAGTCTCTTCTTGCGGAGCGGGCTCGTATTCATCGTTGCCTTCCATGCCGGCAAACGCTAGCGGGCTGGCGATTAAACCGAACGATACGCCTAAAATGCCAAGTTTCTTAAGAGCGTCCTTTTTCATAGTCATGCCTCCTGATATAGCTTCACTTTCACTTCAGTTTTCGGTAATCAAAAATTCGATCATTTTGAAAACATTGGTTAGTGGCAAGAACGTCATGCATTCCTAACATTTCGTTCTTGCCAAAACTATTGCAGACACCATACCAAACCATGCCAGAAAAAATAAAAATCCAAAAAATACAAAACCTTAAATAAAAGCTTTTCATGCCAACACTGCCTTTAAGCCATGTTTAATTAGCATTTAATTGTTTATAACTGACACATGAGCCCCGTTGCATCATGCCAGTGGGGCAATAAACTTACTCTCAGCGACTAGACAACACCATTCACTCGCCTTAAACGTAATGAATAATGATAAAGAGACGATGAGGAAAGCCTTAATGAATGCTACTGAAGCACGCCAGCTTCCTTTAGAAGGCCTGAAAGTCATTGAGCTTGGTCAGCTCATTGCAGGCCCATTTGCGACCAAGCTATTGGGTGAATTTGGTGCTGATGTCATTAAAATCGAGCCACCCGGCACCGGTGATCCACTGCGCAAATGGCGAATGATTGAGGAAGGCACTTCCCTTTGGTGGCACGTACAGAGCCGTAACAAGCGCTCGGTGGCGCTGGACTTGCGCAGTGAAGAGGGTCAAGGCCTGGTACGCGAACTCGCCACCGAAGCCGATGTGGTGGTGGAAAACTTCCGCCCCGGCACGTTAGACAACTGGGGGCTAGGCTGGGAAGCACTCTCTAAGCGCAACCCAAGGCTAATCATGGTGCATATTTCCGGCTACGGACAAACGGGGCCTTACCGTGACAAGCCCGGCTTTGGTGTGGTGGGCGAAGCCATGGGCGGCCTACGTTACCTCACCGGCCAGCCGGGGGAGCCTTCCGTAAGGGTGGGGGTGAGCATTGGTGACTCTCTCTCCGCGCTTTACGCTGTTATTGGCACCTTAATGGCACTGCAAGAGCGCAACCGCAGCGGTCTGGGGCAAGAGATTGACGTGGCGCTGTATGAGTCGGTATTTGCCATGATGGAGAGCTTGCTGCCGGAATTCGATGCCAGCGGCCACGTGCGCGAACCCAGCGGCAGCGCCCTGCCCGGCATCACGCCGTCTAACGCTTACCGCTGCCAGGGCGGCGATTACGTGCTCATTGCTGGTAACGGCGACAGCATCTTTAAACGCTTGATGGGCGTGATTGGCCGTGACGATTTGGCCAACGACCCAGCGCTGGCCCACAACGATGGCCGCAGCCAGCAAGCCGAGGTGATTGATGCGGCAATTCAAGCCTGGAGCGGAGAGCGCCCACGGGAGGCTATTTTGCAGGCCCTGGATGACGCTCGTGTACCCGCAGGCTACCCATATACCGCTGAAGATATCGCCTTTGATCCTCACTACTTGGCGCGTGAGATGATTCAGACCTTCACTCGCCCCAACGGCAAACCATTAAAAGTGCCAGGCATACTGCCCAAACTTAGCGCTACCCCAGGGCGACTCGGCGATGGCGGCCCAACGCTCGGCCAACATACCGACGATGTGCTGGATGAGCTAGGCATTGACCAGGAAACCCGTGCCAAGCTGCGTCAAGCGGGCATTATTTAGGGGCATCTCGGCCCAATCACATGTTTCACTTCGAGGTAAGCGCTTAAGCCCCAGGGGCCAAGTTCACGACCAATGCCGCTGCGCTTGAAGCCACCCCAGGCGGTTTCAGGCAGCACCAGCTGCTCGCTATTGTACCAAATGCTACCGGCTTTTAGCTGACGGCCAATGCGCTTTGCCCGCGCGGGGTCGCCGCTAATCACCGTCGCTGCAAGACCATAAGCGTTATCGTTGGCGAGTTTAATCGCCTCTTCTTCGCTGGTAACGCTGCGCGCGCAGAGCACTGGGCCGAAAATTTCTTCTTGCCACAAGCGGCTTTCCAGCGGCACATCACGGTAAAGCGTCGGCGCTAAAAAGTAGCCCTGCGTGGGTAACGTGCGATGGGTAACATCGCGCACGGCCGTCAGGCCTTCTTGTTCAGCCAAGTCTAAATAACGCTGTACCGCATCGCGCTGCTTAGCGCTGGTCATTGGCCCTAAGTCAGTGCCTTCAGCAAGTGGGTCGCCCAGGGTTAGCGCATCCATCCGCTCCGCCAGGGCGGTATAGAGAGCTTCTGCCACGCTTTCATGTACCAGTAAGCGCGAAGTCGCTGAACAGATTTGCCCAGCATTAAAGTAGATACCCGCCATTACCCAGTCGGCGGCTTGAGATGGGTCGGCGTCTTCCATTACCAGAATCGGCGATTTTCCACCTAGCTCTAGGGAGACACTAGCAGTGCGAACGGCAGCAGCGTGCATAACGGCTTCGCCGACTCGATTACTGCCGGTAAAAGAGATTTTATCAACACCTGGGTGATTGGTTAGCGGTGCGCCAATACCCTCGCCGTCACCATTAAGCAGGTTCAACACACCCGCAGGCAGGCCAATTTCCAGGGCAATTTCTGCCAGCGCCAACTCGGGGAGCGGCGTTACCTCTGACGGCTTGAGCACTGCGGTACAGCCTGCCGCCAACGCGGGCGCCAGTTTCCAGGCGCTTGTCACCAGCGGGAAGTTCCAGGGCGCAATCAGCCCAACGACACCCACCGGGTCATGATACGTACGTGCCTCAACGCCCTCCATTTCCACACTAACCAACTCGCCTTGGCGGGCATCCAGTGCTTTGGCCTGCTTAGCGTAATAGCGATAACAGGCAATCGCGTCGTCCAGGTCAATGCCTGCTTCAGCTAGCGGTTTGCCGTTATTAGTGGCTGACAGAGTGATAAGCGCTTCTCGGCGGGTCTCCAACGCATCGGCAAAGCTATCTAGGTACTTTGCACGCGCAGTTCCACCCAGCGTTTGCCAAGCAGGTAGCGCTTGCTGAGCGGCTTGAACGGCAGCGTTAACATCTGCTGCGTCCCCCGCTGTGACCTGAGCAATACGTTCTTCGCGATAAGGGTTCATCACATCGAGCAGGCGCGTGCCAGCTGAGGCAACCCATTGGTTGTTGATGAACTGCTGATTGATAAACTTCTGGTTGAGTAACGGCATCTACTTATCCTGGTCGGAAATTCTGCACGCACGCTGCCAAGCAGCCGCGTCTATTTCAATCAGTAACGGGCCATTTGAAACGCGCTTAGCGAGTGAGTTTGCAAGCTCCTCAGGGCCTTCAACCCGCACGCTTGGGCAACCAAACCCTTCGGCTAAGGTGAGAAAGTTGGGGGCTTGAATGTCCACGCCCAAACGAGCCACACCATTGGCATCCATATAGCGGCGAATTTCCTCATAGCCTGCGTTGTGCCACAGCACAATCACCACCGGCAGGCGCTCCTCCACCGCGGTAGCAAGCTCAGACAGAGTGAACATCACCCCACCATCACCGACAAGCGCCACCACGGGTAGGTCAGCGCGAGCTAACTGCGCACCTAACGCCGCTGGTAGCCCATAGCCCAAGGTGCCGTAGCCGGTAGAGGCATTGAAGTAGCGCCTTGGCGCTGGCTGGCTGACTAGGTGGTTGCCTGCATACACCGGCGCGGTGGAGTCGCCTACTAAAATCGCCTCGGGCAAGTAGTCTGCTAGGGTTTTATAAAGCGGTACGAAGTCGCTAAAAGCCGGATCGTTAACCAGATTCAGCGCACCCAAAGCCGCCGACGTTCGCTCAATACCGCTGCGCTTCAATGGGTCGGGAAAGTGAGCGAGTAGCAGCTCTAAGCTACGCCCAGCGTCGCCAACTAGCCCTAGCGTTACACGCTGATTGCGTACCAATTGTTCGGGGTCGATATCAATACGAATCAGCTTGCCGTTGAGGTGAAAGCCACCGTCAAATACGACGTCGTAGTCGGTCTCGCCGAGTTCGGTACCCACCGCCAAAATCACATCGGCATTGGCCGCCAGTTCGCGCACCGCTGGCAGCGCGGCATTCGCGCCCAAATCCAGCGGGTGGTCGCGGCCTAGTAGCCCTTTGGCGTTGATAGTCGTCACCGTGGGGGCATCTAGCTTCCCCACCAATGACCGCGCAGCATCTGGCGCTGCCACGCAGCCACCACCTAACAGCACCAAGGGTTGTTTCGCTGCCTGTAACAAGCGGGCGGCTTCGGCAAGCCCTTCTGGGTCAGGCGCTGCTCGGTAAAGCGTTGGCGCTTGCCAACTGGCCGGAGCCTTCACTGGCGCATTGAACAGATCAATCGGAATTTCAAGATGCACTGGGCCTGGGCGCGCACCATTGAAGATCGCAAAGGCGCGTGCCAGCACGTCAGGTAGCGTACTGGCATCTAATAGCGTGTGGCTAAACCGCGCCACGCCACTGATCATCTGCTGCTGGCTGGGAAGCTCATGCAGCCGACCTTGGCCTAGCCCCAGCGTATCCCGACGACTCACGCTGGAGATCACCAGCATGGGGACAGAGTCTGCTAATGCTTGGCCCATGGCAGTGGCAATATTGGTCATCCCTGGGCCAGTGATAATCAGGCATACCCCAGGCTGACCGCTGGCACGGGCATAGCCGTCGGCCATAAACCCTGCGCCCTGCTCATGGCGCGGGGTTATATGCTGCACGTCGCTGCCTTCCAGCCCACGATATAGCTCTACCGTATGCACGCCTGGGATACCAAACAGAGTTCGAACCCCATAGGTTTCGCGCAGCAGGCGGATCAACAGCTCGGCACAGGTCATCGTTGATGGATTGCGGATTGCGTCAGCGTTCATAACAGGCCCTCTCAGAAGAAAAATGTGTGGGCCATAAAGGCAATAATCGGCAGTGTAATCGCGGTACGCAGCAAGAAAACCACTGCCAGTTCCCAGAACTTGATGGGAATTTTCGATTTGAGTAGCAGCGCACCGATTTCAGACATGTACACCAGCTGCGTCATGGAGAGACAGGCGATGACAAAGCGGGTCAGCTCACTTTCAATGTTCGTCGCCAGCACCGCCGGTAAGAACATGTCGGCAAACCCTACCAGCGTAGCAGGAGCCGCTGCTTGTGCTTCAGGGATACGCAGCAACTCAAGCACCGGCACCATGGGGTAAGAGAGCCAGGTAAACAGCGGAGTAAACTCGGCTAAGATCAGCGCGACAGTGCCGATCGCAAACACCAGCGGTAACAGTGTCAGGAAGATATCAATCACATTGAGTAGCGCTATGCGTCCTAATTCGCGCGGCCCCGGCGCACTGCCTGCTCGGCGGGTGGCTTGCAAAAGGCTGTAGCGAAACAGGCCCACTTTTTCGTTACGCTCTTCACTTAGCTGACAGCCGACCGGCTCATAGTAGTCATCAGATTTACGCGAAAGTGGCGGAATCCGCGACACGATGATTGCGGCGATCAAGCCTGACACTACCACCGTGAAGTAGAACTGCACGAAAAGGTGGTTAATATCGACGAAATTAATCACTAATAGGCTGAAGGCGATGGAGGCAACAGAGAAGTTGGTCGCAATCACGGACGCTTCGCGGCCGTTGTAGTAACCCTGTTCGTACTGCTGAGCGGTGATCAGAACCCCCACAGTGCCCGACCCCATCCACGAAGCGGTGGCATCGATAGCACTGCGTCCTGGCAGGTTAAAAATCACCCGAAACGGTTTACGCACCATCGTACCGATGAACTCCATAAAGCCGAACTCAACCAGAAACGGTAGCAGCACCGCAGCAAAAAAGAAGAACGTTAGCAGCACCGGGGCCAAATCATTCAGCATGACGCCACCGGTAAACGAGGCGGTGACGAACTCAGGGCCGAACTGAAAAAAGGTCATGAGGACAAAAATCGCGCCTAATATGCGCATGACGACCCAAATAGCGCTTACATCAAACATATCGTGAAAGGGGCCACTTTTTGCCCAAGCAGGTTTGGCGAGCTTGGCGTATAGCGTTACCACCACCGAGAGACAGAGAATGATTACCGCAAGGGCGGGTAGTGCTGCCCCCAATAGCGTTTGCAAGCCATCCGCCATCAGGCCCATGCCAATGTTAATGGAGTCGCCCACTTGAAAAGGCACTAGAAACAGCAGTACCCCGATCAACGATGGAATAAGAAACTTCAATAAATGCGCGCGGGGGATCTCCGCCGGAGACGTCGGTTCTTCCGACTTTACTTGAGAGTAAGACATACATTTCACCTATTGGAAGTGATTATTAGAGGTGGGTTGGCGGCATCCTGGCAGGCAATAAGCAGCCTGCCATTTCTTTGATCATTAGCGCCTTGTCAGGTAAGCGCTTTTTATGTGTTAGCTATCTCAGGGCAGGTTAATCACTGTGCTTCACGCCCGGCAGCACGCAGAGCATTTCGTACAATAGTGTGGCTCCCATTAATGCCGTGTTACCGCTGAGGTCATAAGGAGGCGACACTTCTACCAGATCACAGCCGACAATGTTCAGCCCTGCCGCACCGCGAACAATTTCCAGCCCTTGGGCTGAGGTCAGTCCGCCCATCTCGACCGTTCCCGTCCCTGGAGCAACGGAAGGATCCAAACCATCGATATCGAAGCTGATATAAACAGGCACATCGCCCATCTGCTCGCGCACTTCTTCCATCAAGGGAGCCAGCGAGCGATACCAGCACTCTTCAGCAGGCACGACGCGGAAGCCCTGGCTTCGGCACCAATCAAAATCTTCGGCGGCGTAACCGGTACCACGAAGGCCGATTTGTACTACCTTGCCGTGGGCTAACAGGCCCTCTTCCTGGGCGCGACGAAACGGCGTGCCATGGGCGATTGGTTCACCGAACATGTGCTCATTCACATCGGCGTGGGCATCGATATGAATTAGCCCCACCGGCCCATGCTTTTTAGCCATGGCACGTAGAATTGGCAGTGTCAGGGTGTGTTCGCCACCCAGCGTTAGCGGAATGCAGTTGTGTTTAAGCACCTCATCATAAAAGGCCGTGATGATGTCGACGCTTTTGGGCAGATGAAACGTGTTGATGGGCACGTCGCCTATATCAGCCACTTGTAAACTTTCAAACGGTGCAGCACGGGTCGCCATGTTATAGGGTCGAAGCATGCGAGATTCATCACGAATCTGACGTGGGCCAAGGCGAGTCCCTGGACGGTTAGACGTACCAATATCCATGGGAATACCGATAAAAGCAGCATCTAAGCCAGCAGCACTTTCCTGGGCGGGTAAACGCATCATAGTGGCAGGTCCACCAAAGCGCGGCATGCTATTGCCCCCGAGTGGCTGGTTAAAGTCAGACATACAGATCTCCCTGGCGTTGTTTATGTTGTAGCGCTGTATTGCGTACTGATAGCGACTACATTGCACAGACCATGCCAAGTCTCTGAATGCCCTGATAATAGGGCTTTTAGCCATCACTGATGCAATAATGAATCAAAACAACGTACACTTAAGTCAATTATGAATCATTAATGCAAAAATGAATCAAGAGATGATAACCGTGAGTGAAATCGATAAGTGCGTGCTGAAAACCATTGTGGAAACCGCTAACGATCACTTCTTTATTGTCAGCGGAGAGGGTCAAGTGCTTGATATCAGCCCCGGCGCTGAAGCCGTTTATGGCGCGCCACGGGAAGAGCTGCTAGGCAGTAGCGTTTACCAACTTCAGCAAACAGGCATATTGAAGCCATCCATCACCTTAGAAGTGATGCGCACCCACCAGCCAGCACAACTTATGCAGGTAACGGGCACCGGACGCCGCGTGATTGCTGAAGCCTACCCTGTCTTTGTAAATGGAAAATTGGAGCGTGTTATCAGCCGTTCCAGAGACTTAACCGATTTACAGCTTCTACAAGACGAATATGCACTACTCCAGAAGCGCTTTAGTGAACACTTAAAGCGCAGCCAAGCAGCTCCCGATGCCGAGGAACAAGCGCTGGACGATGCGCTGGATAACCTGCAGGCGAGAAGCCACGTTATGCGTGAAGTCGCCTTGCTTCTCAAACGAGTCGCCCCCTCAGACGCCAATGTACTGATGCAAGGAGAGTCGGGCGTGGGTAAAACCGCGTTTGCCAAGCAGCTTCATCGTTGGAGTCAACGCAACAATGGCCCCTTTATTGAGGTTAACTGTGCAGCCATTCCCGAAAATTTATTTGAGTCTGAGATGTTTGGCTATCAGCCAGGCGCGTTCAGCGGCGCGGCTCGCCAAGGAAAAGCAGGTTTACTAGAGCAGGCGGAAGGCGGCACACTGTTTCTCGATGAAATCGGTGAGCTTCCGCTATTAATGCAAACCAAGCTGCTAAAAGTCATCCAGGACGGAAGCCTTACCCGACTAGGTGATACGCGGCCACGCAAAGTAGACTTTCGCTTAGTCGTCGCCACGAACCAGAATTTAGCGAAACAAGTAGAAGCAGGCCTATTCCGTCTGGATCTTTACTACCGTCTCAACGTTATACCTGTCACGCTTCCTCCTTTACGTGACCGCCGAGAAGACATTCCTGATCTCGTGGAAGCCTGTTTGGAACGCCTTAACCAACGCTACGGGCGGCAAAAAATTCTGGGTAATCAAGTGTGGTCAACGTTGATGGGAAGTGACTGGCCAGGCAACGTTCGCGAGCTTGAAAACTGGCTAGAAAGAGCTTGGCTATCCAGCCCAACCGACCAAATTGAAGCACCGAACCCCCATCCCTATACGGATCAGCCTCCTGCTAATCTGCCGAATATCGCCCCCTCATCTTCGGCAGCCCCCTTAGCGCCGAATGAAACCCTAAAACAGTACCTCGCCAGGCTGGAACGCGACACACTGGAAGCGTTGAGCAAAACACTCCCCAGCACGTATGCCATCGCTGAACGGCTAGGTATCAGCCAATCCAGCGTGGTGCGCAGGCTGCAGCGCTATGGCATTAAAATCACTACCTAGTGCTTAGGCTGATACATCTTTCTCACGTGATGACGCTGCTCACCCCTCCTGCTGCATCCGCATCGCTATGCGACGCTTAGCCTCACTACGGCGCATGAAATACCAGGCCAGGAAGGTGGCCAGCGACACCGTTAGGATGATCAGGGTAGCGAGAGCATTGATCTTCGGCGAGACCCCTAGGCGTACCGAGGAGAAGACCACCATGGGCAGCGTTGTAGCCCCAGGCCCGGAAACGAAGCTGGCGATGACCAGATCATCCAGGGAAAGGGTAAAGGCCAGCAACCAGCCAGCAGCCAATGCTGGGGCAATCACCGGCAGGGTGATCTGGAAGAAGGTCTTCACTGGCGGCGCCCCCAAATCCATCGCCGCCTCCTCCAGTGAGAGATCCACCTCACGCAGCCGTGAGGAGACCACCACCGCCACATAGGCACTGCAGAAAGTGGTATGGGCGATCCAGATGGTCGCCATCCCGCGATCCGCGGGCCAGCCAATCAGCTGAGCCATATGCACAAAGAGTAACAGCAACGACAGGCCGGTGATCACCTCCGGCATCACCAAGGGGGCGGTGACCATGCTGGAGAGTGCCGTTTTGCCACGAAAGCGGCCGAAACGAACCATTACGAAAGCGGCGAGTGTCCCCAGGCAGACCGCCATACTAGCCGAGAAGAAGGCGATTCGCAGACTGGTCCAGACAGCATTGAGGATCTGCTGATCGCGGAACAGCTCGATATACCAGCGTCCGGAGAAGCCCGCCCACACCGTCACCAACCGTGAGGAGTTAAAGGAGTAGAACACCAGTACCAGCATCGGCAGGTAGAGGAATAACAGCCCCAGGATCAGCATTACCGTCGTAAAGGATGGCTTTCTCATGGTCACTCCTTAAGCTCACGGGACTGGTAACGATGAAAGAGCGCGATGGGAATCAACAACAAAGCCAACATCACCATCGCCAACGCTGACGCCACCGGCCAATCGCGGTTATTGAAGAACTCCTCCCACAGCACCTTGCCAATCATCACTGTATTGGGGCCACCTAGCAGTTCAGGAATCACGTACTCCCCCACCGCCGGAATAAACACCAGCATGGAGCCAGCGATAATCCCACCTTTGGAGAGCGGCAAGGTCACTTTGAGGAACGTATTAAAGCTGCGCGAGCCCAGGTCTGAGGCCGCTTCAAGCAATGAGCCATCCAGCCGAGTCAGGTTGGCGTAGAGCGGCAATATCATAAAGGGCAGGTAGGCATAGACAATGCCGAGGATTACCGCAAAGTTGGTGTTCATCATGCGAATCGGCGAATCGATCAGCCCCAGCCAAAGCAGGGTGTTATTGATCAGCCCATTGTTGCTTAGGATGCCCATCCAAGCATAAACCCGGATCAAAAAAGAGGTCCAGGAGGGCAGCATGACCAACAACAGCAATACCAACTGCCAGTGAGCAGGCGCTCGGGCCATCGCATAGGCCATGGGGTATCCGATCAGCAGGCAGGCCAGAGTCGCCACAAACGCTATCTTCAGCGAGCCCCAATAAGCCGCCACATAGAGGCTATCGGACATCAGGAAGAGGTAGTTGCTGAAGGACACCACCAGACTCACCGTCTCGGCGCCGACATTCACGATGGCACTATAGGGCGGAATAGCGATAGCCGCTTCGGACAAGCTAATCTTGAGCACGATGCCAAAGGGCAACAGAAAGAACAGGGTCAGCCACAGTAAGGGTACAGCGATGACCCAGCCTCGGCGGGGTCTGAACCACCGCTGCAGGCGTTGCGAGATTGGGGCAGACATAACAGGTCTCCTGTCGAGAACGGGGCAGCCAGGCTCAGCGAGTCGCCTCAGCCAGTCACACAGAGCTAATCACACAGGCTAGTCGCGTAGAACGACCGCGCTGCGTTCATCCCAGTGGATATAGACCTCATCATCCCAGCCAGGGCGCTCACTGCGCCGAGTGGTATTGGCTAGGCTAACCTTCACCAAATGCCCCTGCTCGGTGCGTACGTAGTAGACCGAGAGCCCCCCTAGGTAGGCGATATCCTCCACCGTCCCCGCGGCCCAATTAAAATCACCCTTTGGCTGCTCAAGGCTTAGCAGGGTCTTCTCTGGGCGCACCGCCACCCAGACACCACGCTCATCAGCAGGGGTACTAATGCCGTGATCAATGCGGATACGCCGCCCCAATTCGGGGCTGTCGATAACACAGCAATCCGCCTCGTCCATCACGATCTCCCCAGCGAACAGATTCACGGTGCCAACAAACTCCGCCACCATGCGGTTGGCCGGACTCTCATAGACATCAACGGGAGATCCTACTTGAACAATCCAGCCATCAGACATAATCGCTACTCGGTCGGCCATGGTCATGGCCTCCTCCTGATCATGCGTTACCATGATGCAGGTCACCCCGACCCGTTCGAGGATTTCAACCACCTCCAGTTGCATCTCGGTGCGCAGCTTCTTATCTAACGCCCCCATGGGCTCATCCAGCAACAACAGACTGGGGCGCTTGGCCAAGGAGCGAGCCAGGGCAACCCGTTGACGCTGACCGCCAGAGAGCTGGTGTGGCTTACGCTTGGCGAAGCCCTCCATATGCACCAGTTTGAGCATCTCGGCGACCCGTTCGCGAATCTCCGCCTTGGGCAACTTGTCCTGCTTAAGGCCAAAGGCAATATTCTCGGCCACCGTCATATGCGGAAAGAGTGCATAAGACTGAAACATCATATTGATGGCCCGCTCATAAGGGGGAGTGCGGGAGATGTCCTTCCCCTCCAACAGGATCTGCCCCTCACACGGTTTCTCGAAACCGGCCAGCATTCGTAACAGTGTCGACTTACCAGAACCGGAGCCGCCCAGCAGCGCGAAAATCTCGCCACGGCGAATGGTCAGACTGACGTCATCCACCGCCA
Source organism: Vreelandella zhaodongensis (assembly GCF_013415115.1). Taxonomy (GTDB): domain Bacteria; phylum Pseudomonadota; class Gammaproteobacteria; order Pseudomonadales; family Halomonadaceae; genus Vreelandella; species Vreelandella zhaodongensis. Next base: position 68,135 of record NZ_JACCDD010000002.1, read on the forward strand.
ACGCCTCATCGAAGCGTTTGCTGACGCGGCGTATCTCCATCAGCGTCTCCTTCTGGACACGCGAACTCTTCTTGCCCGTCGTGGACGACATCTCTTGCTCAGCGGGCAGCTGGTGTCTGATGTCGGTCGAGGGATTAGTCAGGGTCATAGGTTGAGTCATAGCACTAGTCTCCAGAAGAGCAAGAGCCGCCCATTGCTAACCAAGGGGCGGCACACGATCAGCTGCCGGACTTCACCCGGTTCCAGATGCGCGTACGCATGCGCTGAACCGCTAATGGCTTCTCTTCTGCGACGTAGAGATTATCCATCACCTCCTGGTCTGGGTAGACCGCCGGATCATTGAGAATCTCAGGATCTAAAAACTCGTTGGCCGCCAAGTTGGGGTTGGCATAGACCACATACTCGGTGATGCTGGCGGCGATCTCCGGTTCGAGGATAAAGTTAATAAAGGCATGCGCGTTCTCTGGGTTCGGCGCATCGGCGGGGATCGCCATCATGTCAAACCACAGCGCCGCCCCCTCCTTAGGAATAGTGTACTGAATGGTGAAGTCGCGCCCTGCTTCCTTGGCGCGGTCGGCAGCCTGGAAGATATCGCCGGAGTAACCAGCGGCCACACAGATATCACCGTTGGCCAGATCCGAAATATAGCGTGACGAGTGGAAATAGGTAATATTGTCGCGCACCGCGGCGATCAACTCACCAGCAGCTTCGAGGTCTTCTCTCTCTTCAGAGAGCGGCGATAGGCCAAGATAAGCCATCGCTGGGGACAGCATCTCATCGCCGGAGTCGAGCACCGAGATACCGCACCCCCCCTGGTTAAGCGCAGAAGAAATCTCGGGGTCAAAAATCAGCGCCCAGGAGTCCACCGGTGCATCGTCGCCAAGGATCTCATGGACCCGCTCAACGTTGTAGCCGATGCCATTGGTGCCCCACATGTACGGGATCGAATATGTGCTACCTGGATCGACATATTCCAGGTCGTCCATTAAGTCCGGGTTGAGATTGACCATATTGGGGATCAGATCATGATCCAGCTCCAGATAAACGCCAGCACTGATCTGGCGGGTCAGGTAGTGATTGGAGGGTACGACCACATCGTAGCCGGAACGCCCCGACAACAGTGCGGCTTCCAACACCTCATTACTGTTATAGACATCATAGGTCACACGGATACCGGTCTCAGCGGTAAAGCGCTCCAGGGTGTCCTCGGCAATATAGTCTGACCAGTTATAGACGCGAACTTCATTGGCCTGAACGGCTGTAGCAGCCAAGGTCAGGGAAACGGTCGCCACCGCCACAGACAGCTTGTGTTGCTTGATCATCTCAGCACCTCAATGTTGTTTTTGTTGGATCAAAAGAACCTATATTTCAGTCTAGCCGATGCGTTTCGTAGAAGTCTCAACGAACCGGCCTCCGGCACAGCCGAGTTTTATACACTAAGCAGCAAAAACTCCCGCTCCCAGGAGCTGATTACGCGCTTGAAGTTCTCGTTTTCCACCCGCTTCACCGCTACATAGCCACGTAGGAATTTGCTTCCCAAGTACTCCTCCAGCTCGGCACAATTCTCCATACGCTCCAACGCATGCTCCAGGGTAAAAGGCAGCCGCATATTGCGCCGTTCAAAGGCTCGCCCTTGGACCGGTGCTGTGGGACTGATGCCACGGGTCATACCGATATAACCACACAGTAAGCTCGCCGCGATGGCCAAGTAGGCATTGGCATCGGCACCGGGCAGGCGATTCTCCACTCGGCGGTTGTGTGGCGTGGAGTCGGGCACCCTCAAACCACAAGTGCGATTCTCCTCGCCCCACTCCACATTGACCGGTGCCGAGGTATCAGGCAGGAAGCGGCGGAAGGAGTTAACGTTAGGCGCCATCAGCGGCAGTGCCTCAGGGATAAACCGCTGCAAGCCACCAATATGGTGCAATAAGAGTTCGCTCATGGTGCCGTCGTCGTTGGAGAAGATACTCCGTCCTGTGGCGGCATCCAGAACACTCTGATGAATATGCATGGCACTGCCCGGCTCGTTGGTCACCGGCTTAGCCATAAAGGTGGCGGCCACATCATGTTTCAGAGCGGCCTCACGCATAGTGCGTTTGAATAGGAACACTTGATCCGCCAGCACCAATGGGTCGCCATGACGGAAATTGATCTCCATCTGGGCAGTTCCCTCTTCATGGATAAGCGTGTCAATATCCAACCCCTGGGCTTCGCACCAGGCATACATGTCTTCGAACAGCGGATCGAACTCGTTGGCAGCATCGATAGAGAAGGACTGACGGCCAGTCTCCTGACGCCCACTACGGCCAATGGGCGGCCGCAGCGGCAAGTCAGGATCTTCGCAGCGTTTGGTTAGGTAAAACTCCATCTCCGGCGCCACCACCGGTTTCCAGCCCTTAGCCTCATAGAGCGCCAGCACCTTCTTGAGCTGGTTACGACAGGAGAGCTCGATAGGATTACCTTGTTTATCGTAGCAGTCATGGATCACCTGGGCGGTAGGCTCCAAGGCCCAGGGCACTGGGAAGGCGGCGGAGAGGTCCGGCTTGCAGATCATGTCGATATCCGCTGGATCGAGCAGCGAATAGTAAATATCGTCTTCTACATAATCGCCGGTAACGGTCTGCAGCAGCACACTCTCGGGCAGGCGCATGCCCTTCTCGGCAACAAACTTTGAGAATGGGGCGATTTTGCCCCGGGCGATGCCGGTGATATCGCTAACCAGACACTCAACTTCAGTAATCTGGTGCTCCTTGAGCCAACTCTCAAGATCTTTCATAACAGCCTCGTGTCTTGGCACAGCGGTGGATTCCGCCGCCCACGTTTTCGTTATAGTCGGTCGCGCAGCTTGTAGAAGGCGGTGGCCAACACCAACAACGGAGTGCGCAACCGCTCACCGCCAGGGAAGCGACGATGCGGCATGGCAGCAAACGTATCAAAGCGCGCACTCTGGCCGTCGATGGCCTCGGCCATCAATTTTCCAGCGAGCCCAGCAAGCGCCATGCCATGGCCAGAGTAACCCTGGGCATAGTAGAGGTTAGTACCCAGCCTCCCGAAGTCTGGGGCTCGGTTAAAAGTGATGGCCACATCGCCACCCCAGCGGTAGTCGATGGGCACCCCCGCCAACACAGGGAAAAGTCGAGCTATTTTGGCGTCCATGCGCGCCTGCAGGCTGCGGGGTTCGCGACCGTCGTAGCTGACCTCGCCGCCATAGATCAGCCGCCGATCGCCGCTAAGCCGGTAGTAGTCGAGGACGAAATTGGCATCTGACAAGGCGTCGTTCTGGGGTAGCACCTGGGCAACCTGGGCCTCGTCAAGAGGGGCGGTGGCAACCATATAGTTAGCGGCACGCATGATGCGGCCATCCAGCCAAGGAATTAGCCCACCAAGATAGGCATTACCGGCCACCACGACAAAGTCGGCGGTGACGCAACCGTGGGCGGTGCGCACCCGAGCAGGAGAGCCCTCTTCCACATCAAGCACAGCGCTCTGCTCATGAATGCGCACCCCAGCCTGCTGGGCGGCTCGGGCCAGGCCCAACGTGTAATTGAGTGGATGCAAGTGGCCTGCCTCACTCTCATAGAGCGCACCAGGGTAAGCATTGCTGACCACATGCTCACGCAGAGCATCACCTTCCAGCCAACTCAAAGCTTGATAGTCATAGTCCCTAGCCAAGCGATCGCGGAAATCGCATAGCTCCTTGATATGACGAGCTTTTACCGCAGCATGCAGATAGCCCCAGCTAAGGTCACAGGGGATGGCATGACGCGCCACTAGATCAGCGGTTAAGCGCACCGCTTCGCGGCTCATCTCCCAGATCTCTCGGGCGGCTGTGTTACCTAGGGCATGTTCCACGGTAGCGATATCGGTGCCGAGCCCCGGCAGGATCTGTCCACCACTGCGTCCGGAAGCACCATAACCAATCTCGCTGGCCTCTAGCAGTACCACCGAGTGACCGCGCTCAGCCAAGTGTAGGGCCGCTGAACAGCCAGTGATGCCACCTCCGATCACGCAAACATCAGCACGGGTATCACTATTCAGGGGAAAACAAGGGGCGAGTTCCACTGCCACACTATCGCGATAGTAGGAGCGGGGGCTGCTATAGAGTGGTACGTCGGTGGTCATACAGACCTTCCTAATAGAGCATGGCACCATGGCCATTAGCATTATTATTGTTGAATATAACTCACCACATCATCAGGAGGAGGCTTATGCTTAGTCTGTCATCAGGCCAGGGGCAGATGTCAAGTATTCGATACCAACTTTCTTATTTTAAATGCTCTAACCGCCACCAAAAATCAAACTATTTCGCATTAATATCAATTATTTAAATAATTAAAACAAAAAAAACAAACCGATCGTTCAAAAGCAACAAATTTCTTAAACCAAACTCCACCAACACTCAATGCAGCACTACATGAGCGCGACATCGATGCCATAAATGGTGATTATTCTATACCCTCCAACCCACTGATCGGTCGGACCAAGGAGCCCCCCTGCCAGGGTCACGCCACCAATGTCGCATTGTCTCCAGTTAGCGCCTTTGTTCTATTGAAACAACCGAATAATACACTTGTTTTAATCGTTAATTTTACTCCTCAGATCGCCATCCACGCCAATATGCTTGGCTTTCTTGGCATTGCACCGAGTCCTGAAGCGTTCACAGGCCTGCTCCCCATAGCATGTCCGTGGAAAACACGCTGTTTACCGGCTATCGCCTAGGGGGCATGGTGAACATTACACGAGGAGTGGACCGATAGCGTCTTCACTGCTGCCAGCTATATCGGTCACGCGTCGCCACTCATCGAGGCGACCGAGAGGTAGCAACTACACTATGAGAATGATTCAATGTCCCGTATGGCACGAGAAACACTGCTGATCCACCCTAATACCCATTACACGTCGAGCACAGACAGCTGAGTGCCGTTCAACGTATACACCAACCGACCGTGACAGCGTCGTGGTCGTTTCCAGCCTCTCCGCGCTGCGCTCGCCTGCTTGCGAGCGCAGCTACCTAGTGCTTACCCCACTGTCCGCTGCGCTTCATGGCGCCCCACTGGTGCTTACGACGGGAAAACCATTGCCATAAACCACGGCAGCGCCAGAGGGTATTTAATTGTCGATAACCAAAGTTTTCTAGTACTGCGACTAAGAAAAGCCGCCACATATCTCTACGTTTTGCATATACACGAAAAGATAACGTTTCGAGTAAGAGGCCATTAACCGACAACAATATCCCCATACCAATGGCAACTAGCATGAAGACAATTAACGCGACTGGCGATATAACACCTAGGCTAAAGCCTACGATCATAAAGATGTATCCCGCCAACTCAATTAATGGCCCAAGCCATTCAAACAATGTCATAAAAGGCCATGCCAGCCACCCCGGCGCACCACCTCGCTTACTCACTGCCAACTTGGTATGGCGCGACAAGCTTTCTGCCAAACCGCGTTGCCACCGGCTGCGCTGTTTACCCAAGGTGGTTAGGTCTTCCGGTGCTTCTGTCCAGCAAATAGGATCTGGCAAATACTGAATACGATATGGAATGCTTTTTTCACGATGATAACGGTGAAGTCTAACCACTAGCTCCATATCCTCGCCTACAGTAGTGGTACTGTAACCGCCCACATCAATAACACGTTCACGATTAAATAAACCAAACGCACCTGAAATTATTAACACCGCGTTCATCGGCGACCAGCCTAAACGGCCAAATAAGAACGCGCGCAAATACTCTACTATTTGAAAACGTGCCAAGAGACTCCGAGGAATTCCTGCTTCAAGTAAATAGCCGCCCTGCACTTGGGAGCCATTGGCAATGCGCACCGTGCCACCGGCAGCTATCGTTCGCTCATCTTCTAAAAAGGGTTGAACAACTCTTAACAGGCTGTCTCGCTGCAGAATAGAATCCGCATCTACGGCGCAAAAAAGTTCATGCCTAGCTGCATTAATCCCTGCATTCAAAGCATCCGCTTTTCCGCCATTTACTTTATCAATAACTTTTAGGTGACTATAACGGCGCGAACGATAAACACCTAACACCTCTTGATGAGGAACGCTGCGTCGCAACGGCTCCGGGTACTCTTCTAATTCAAAGGCATCTTTCATCACTGCCAGCGTGTTATCTTTAGAGCCGTCATTTATCACGACTATTTCAATCTCGGGATACTGTAGCTGCATGAGTGATAAGAGCGAGGTGCGTATCGTCGCTTCTTCATTAAAGGCAGGCACTAGCACCGACACCGCTGGTTCAACACCAAGATAAGGAACCGTTTCACCTAATTCAGAACGTTGTCGCATGTAGCGGCGAAGGCTAATCATTGATAGTACATTGAGCGTTAGATAACCACCATTAAGCAGTACAAAGTAGCCAATAAAGCCTACTTGCCCCCACCAAACCCAGTCGATGCTCAGCGCAGCTTGCCAGCTTTCCATCAACGCATCTCCACTATTGCACGGCGCAACGCATCACGGCCATAACGATCCTGTAGTCCTTCGTATAGAGCATTCAGATGGGGCATATCGATGCCCGGTAACGCCACTAACGCATCTGCCGCCGCCTGCCGTACCCACCAGTTAGAATCACTGAGCACACGGGCAAATTGTGCATCATCATCAATCTTTGCCTGACGCTTAAGCGCCCTCACCGCTGCCACTCGCACCTGCGGTAGTGGGTGATCAAGCATCTTAATAATCAAGGCTCTATCTTGTCGATCATGTAACTCTGCTAAACAGCGTAACGATGCACACATGGCGTCGCGCTGCTCATCGCTTAACTGCGCAGAAAACGGTGTAAGCCTTAGGCAACGTCTCGCCCACCCTGCTGCGTTGGCTGGTACAACCCACTCAAGGAGCGCCACAATACGTGGAGATGATGCTTGCTGTAGCGCCGCGATAAGCGGTGGATCTGTGGCCGCTCGTCCAGCCTGTTTACAAAGTGACTTAAAACGGAGGTACGCCCAGTCTCGGCGCTGCACATAAAAGGGGACGAGAAAGCGCATAGCGCGGGCTGGGTTCATTGCCACCAACACCTCTGCGGCGGCAAGACTCTCTATCGCGTTGGATGACGTTACCAGCGGTGCGACCGACACCCAATGCCGCTCGTCCTCTACGTAGCGCAGACAGGTAAGTGCCAACAGCCGCCGATGCACCTTTCTGCTATCGAGAAGCGTCACCACATACTTATCCATCGCCAGGTGGTTAAAAAATGTATTGAGCCTCTCTTTGGTACTCCCGCGAAGTTGGCGCTGAAAGTTCACCCATATCAGCAATAACCAGAAGCGCTCTTCCTGGCGCTGCTGAGCTAACAGCGGCAATTCGACACGCTCTCCCATACTCCAAGCAGTAACGACTGGGCGCCATCGTTGAGCAAAGGCGGCTCGCCTCCGTTCACGCCTAGCGGCCAAATCAGCGAGCACCAACACATTTAGCATCACTGCCAGCGTCAGCACGGCGAGCGCCAGAGCACTATAAATAGCAAGCCGTAGGGCAGGATCTGAGGGCATAACGGTGAGTTGCTGAAAAGCCGCTTGAAACAACTCAACCAATGTATAAAGCTCAGAAGGCACGACGTATGCCTAACTGTATGCCGTAGCGATTATAAATATCCCCCTGACTTAGCCAACCAAGATCCCAAGCAACAGCCCAATGGGCATCTAGCCAGTGGCGGCCACGTACTCCAAAGCTGGAAACCGAAGAGGTAAAGACTTTTCCATCCGGCAGCCCCTCTTCCTCGCGCCCAATACTGGCACGCATACCGACAAAGCTTAAGTCATTGTAATAGTGATCTAGTGCTAAGGCATGGCCTACTGGCGTGCCTGCGCCCTCAACATCACTGATATTCAGGGTATAAGCGCCACGCCAATTTCCCCAATAGCGCTCACCTCCTAGTGCGAGCCGATCAACCTGAGAGTCGTCATACTGTGTACGGCGTAGACTAGCGTGCCCCAACCAGCCGTCAGGCAATAAGCGCTGTATACGCAGGTCTGCGTACCAGCTTGGCAGAAAACCGGCGTCAAAGGCTTTACCCATTTCGGGCTGAATCACCCAGTATTGCCCTAGTGGTATCGCAGCCCCTGCTTCAACACCTTCATCCCACTCACCATAACGGCGCTCCCGTAGGGCAGCGCCATACCATGTTAATCCAGCAGCCGTTCGATGCTGGGCATCAAGACGCTGGGCTTGCCAGGAAGAGAATCCGCTGTCTAGATGCTCGTAGCGTTGCGAGACTTCCATTTCAGTTCTGGCATCACTGGCGGCTGCTAATGGAGCAGCTGTCAAGGCCAGCACACACAGTCCTAGCAACCACCCCAAAGCTCTGCTGCCTTTGCCAATCGCACAGTAAGCGTGTGTCATCAGTGCTCCTCTTAGCGTTTCCGCAAAAAGCGGCGTAAACGCGCCAATAATTCGTCTGGCTGGAACGGCTTGGTGACATAGTCGTCTGCCCCCAGCTCTAGCGCACGAACAATATCTGCCTCCCGCGCCTTGGCAGTTAACATCAATACTGGCACGTCTTCCCAGACAGGCTGCGCACGCAGCCGAGCAAGAACCTCTAAGCCATCATGGTAGGGAAGCATAATATCCAGCAGAACAAGCGCTGGAACCTGGCTACTACTCGCCCCTAACGCAATGCGCTCGAGTGCTTGCTTGCCGTCCTCAGCATGCTCGACACGATAACCGCTGCGCTCCAGGATAAAGCGCAAAAGAAAGGCAATATCTTCTTCATCCTCAACCATTAAGATGGTGGCAGTCGCTGATGGCATAGGCATCCCTTACATTAGTTAACAGCACTGTATCAGTGATGCGTAAACGAGGTATGAGTGATTCTGGGCAACCGAAACCAGAAACAACTACCATTCGGAGGCTCGGAGTGGAAGCCGATGGTTCCCCGCATTTCCTCAACAAGGGCTTTGGTAATTGCCAGCCCTAATCCAGTGCCTCCCGTACGGCGCTGGTCTGATCCGTCCGCTTGAGCAAAACGATCAAATACACGAGGCTGAAACTGGTGTGGAATCCCCCTGCCGTGATCGTTCACACTCACTTCTAGCCAGTGGCTATCCACTCGTCTTGCACTCACCTCCACACATCCACCTTGGGGCGAATGCTTACACGCATTGGAAATCAGATTAGCCATTACTTGGGCAAAACGCTCGGGATCCACTTCAACGAGATCGCCATCTTCTATTGGCGCCGATGAGTTACTTACACCTGGCGTATCTAACCGCTGAGGGTCATAAACTAAGGAAACACCAACATGAGTTGCATAGGGTTGGTTAGCAGTTACCGCTTGTTCTAACAACAACTTCAGTTGCACTTGCTGCCACTGAAAGGTTAGCTGACCACTTTCAAGTTTTTCAATATCTAAGATGTCATCAATTAAACGTTTTAATCGTTGGCCGTTATTGTTCGCTACCGACACTAAACGCTGTGTATCACTGTTTAGAGCACCTCCGATACCACTATGCAATATATCTAACGCCCCCAAAATCACCGTCAACGGCGTGCGTAACTCATGGCTCACTGTCGAAATAAATGTTTTCTGCATCGTCAGAATTTGCTGACGATGACGCCACTGACTGATTATCGACATACTAGTAATCATTAAAAGCAGCGCAACAAAGGCAGCGCCCGCTCCCCATATCCATCGTGATTGGCGTGCTTTTCGGGTAGCCTGCTGAGTATGTTCGTTTAGCAGCTCTCGCTCATGCAGCTCCATATCGCCCAGGTAGCGACGCAGCTGATCCATTGTTTGCCTGCCACCCGCTGCTAATAACCTTAATGCTGCGGCCTCCATACCATCACTTTCACGCACAGCAATATTAGCCTCAGCAATCTCCACTCGCCGAGCCAACAACGTGTCAAACCTCTCATTAAAACGCCCGTTATTTGCCGTAAATGCTGGTATATGCATCAGCTGATCGCGCTTATCTTCTAGTCTCGCTCGCGCGTGTTGATAAGGCAGTAAATAGGCAGGTTGACCAGTAATGACAAAACCACGCTCCCCCGTTTCTAAATCTAGCAACGTCGATTGAAATGACTGAATTAAAGTAATGCTTTCAAGATGCTGATGGACAGCATCATTAGATGCCAGTAACTCTTCTTGAACCCGCACCCCCTGCCACCCCATGGCGACAATAATGGAAACAGCCAGTAGTAGGGCAAGTAGCTGAAAGCGTCGCAATAGAGGGGTAACAGTATAGGATGTCAATGTGCCCCCAAAGAGTAGTAGTTAATAGAGAGATATCTTTACCTTATAGCAGCAATACCTTGCATTATCACGAATACCCATAGCTTACAGCTGATATAACGCTATGTTTAGCCAACACTCCTAATTAGTATATTGCAAGTTAGCCACTCACACTTGGCGTGATGCAAAACGTCCTCCCCGCCCCTGGCAGTGCTCACCGCGTGCGATCGCAGCGGCATCGAAGACGCCGGTGTCCAGGACCCAGGCGGTGACAAGCGTGGCGGGGGTCACGTCAAAGGCGGGGTTCCACACGGGGGCATTCTCAGGTGCCCAGACAACATCCCCAAAGGCGCCTGACGCTCCGCGAATTTCTGCCGCATCGCGCTGCTCAATTGGAATATCACTACCAGACGCACAGGCAGGGTCCACCGTGGTGTAAGGCGCGACCACGTAAAACGGCACGTTATGATAGTGGGCGGCAACGGCGAGCATGTAGGTGCCCACTTTGTTGGCGAAGTCGCCGTTGGCGCAAATTCTGTCGGCACCAACCATGACTTTATCGACTTTCCCTGCGGCCATCAGGCTGGCAGCCATGCTGTCAGCAATCAGTTGGTAGGGAATATCTAGGTCAGCCATTTCCCAAGCGGTTAAGCGGCCGCCCTGGAGCAGTGGGCGAGTTTCATCCACATACACGTGCAGCGCCACACCGCGTTGCTTGGCGATTGCTAACGCGCCAATGGCGGTGCCAACGCCGGCGGTGGCAAGCGCCCCAGTATTGCAGTGGGTCAGGACGCGGTCACCTGATTGCAAAAGGTCTGCTCCCCGCTCGGCCATGCGCTGGCAAAGCTCGCGGTCTTCTGCAAACAGTTCAGCGGCACGCTCAGCCAAGGCGGCTACCCCTTGTTCAAAGCAGGCTTCCATGGCATCCAGACAGTACATCAGGTTCACTGCGGTGGGACGCGTGGCACGTAAGCGATCACTGACGGACTGCCAATCACCGTTTGGATGGCGCGCGGCAGTCTGCGCCAGCACAAAGGCAGCGCTCAAGCCAATCAGCGGCGCGCCACGAATCGCCAGGTTTTTTACCGCATGCTGCCACTCTTCTGGCGAGTTACAGCGTACCCACTGTTCCGCCTGGGGCAGTTGGGTTTGATCCAAATACTCAAGGTAGTCGGCATAGACCCGTAAACTGCGTGACTGTAAGTGTGGCATTGATGAACTCCTTGAGCACTTGAACTTGACGCACAGAACAACGGCGCGGCTTATCAGGCGCGAAGCTTATCATATAGAATGGCTGCCACTAGAAGAGGCGATGCAGACCCTATGATGACGCTACAAACTGAATTGCTGGATGCCATTTCATGGGCGGCGCAGCAAGGCTGGACGCCAGCCACCGGCGGTAACTTTTCCGCCCGTACCGAGGCGGGGTATTGGGTCACCGCTTCTGGCCGGGATAAAACCCGTATTCAAGCCGATGACCTGCTGCTGTGCGACCTGGATGGCCGAGTGCTATCCGGCGACGGTAAGCCAAGTGCAGAAAGTGATCTTCATGCTGCGCTTTATCGGCTAGACCCGACCATCAACTGCGTGCTGCATACCCATACGTTAGCCAGCACCGTTTTATCACGACGCTTTCCAGAGGGCATTAAGCTAAGCGGCTTCGAGATGCAAAAAGCCCTGCAGGGCAACGTGACCCATGATGCGACTATTCGCCTACCCGTAGTGCCGAATGAACAGGATATGGAAGAGCTAGCCAGGCATGTACGCCTCGGCTGGCCGATGCCCTGGGGCTTTTTGGTGGCGGGGCACGGTATTTATGCCGTGGGCGATAGCATCGCTAGTTGCCGTCGGCACTTAGAAGCCATTGAGTTTTTACTGTCCTGTGTACTTGAAGAGAGCCGGTGGTCTAAATGAGTAACCCAATCGTACGTGCCGTTGTGACCGATATCGAAGGCACCACCACGGATATTAACTTCGTGCATAAGGTGCTGTTTCCCTACGCCCAGGCAAAGCTGCCTGACTTCTTACGCGCAAACGCTGAATCTCCGGAGGTCGACGAGCAGATTAACGCGGTACGCCGTGAAATGGGTGATGCTGATGCCACGTTGGATGCTGTCATTGCCCAGTTGTTGCACTGGATTGAAACCGACCAAAAAGTCACCCCACTGAAAGCACTGCAAGGCATGGTGTGGGCAGATGGTTATCAGCGTGGCGATTTTAAAGGCCACCTGTATAGCGACGTCGCCCCAGCACTGCGCCAGTGGCAGCAGGCAGGCAAAGCGCTGTACGTGTATTCATCTGGCTCGGTGCAGGCGCAGAAGCTGCTGTTTGGCTACAGCGATGAAGGCGACTTAACCCCCCTATTTAACGGCTACTTCGATACCCATATTGGCCATAAACGCGAAGCCACTGCCTATCAGCGAATTATCGAAGCGCTTGACCTGCCGCCAGCAGCAGTGCTGTTCTTATCTGATGTGGTAGAAGAGCTGGATGCCGCCAAGCAGGCGGGCATGCAAACCCTGCAGCTGGTCCGCGAAGGCACTCAGGCGGGCAACACCCATGCTTGCGTGACCCGCTTTGATGAAATAGCCGTTTAGATCGTTCTTGAAACAGCCCTTTAGCCCTTACCGCTGTCACCTTTAAGGAGAGCATAGAATGTCGCAACTGAAAGTATTTGCTGATCAAAATCCTAATGATGCCCTGCTGGACACCACCGACGGCGAGCAGATTACGACTGAGCTCAAGCGTGTAGGCGTACTGTTTGAACGCTGGGCAACGCCGGGCGAGATCGCCGACGACGCCACCCAGGAAGACATTTTGGCGCTCTACCAAGAAGACATCGACCGCGTGAAATCCATGGGCGGCTACCAAACCGTTGATGTACTGCACATGGTGCCCACGCACCCAGACAAAAACGCCATGCGCCAAAAGTTCTTAAACGAGCACCGCCATCACGAGGACGAAGTACGCTTTTTCGTTAAGGGGCAGGGGCTTTTCTGCCTGCATATTGAAGACAAGGTGTATCAGGTACTGTGTACCCGCAATGACCTGATCAGCGTACCCGCGAACACACCCCATTGGTTCGATATGGGCCCAGCGCCAGAATTCACTGCACTGCGCTTCTTCGATAACGTTGAAGGCTGGGTTCCTCACTGGACAGAGAGCGATATCGCCGGGAAGTTTGATCGTCTGGATCAGTTGTAAGCTGTGAATGGTGAATCGTAAGTTGTTAATTGTAGGAGGCAGTTTTAGCGCCAGCGCACCCGCGAAGCAGCGCCAGCGTTGCCGAAGTTGGCACCGAGGCCTGCTCGGTCACAGTGCCATTATCCAGGCGGCTATCGCCGCCGTCGCGGGTGCCTCATACGCTCGTCCCTCGCGAAATTCGTTACACCGCGCTACGAGGAAGCGCTTATAACACCTCTTGCTGGTTATACGCCCTGGCTAAATCCGCCAGCGCGCTAAGATCACAGTAGGTTTCAGGTTCCATAATTAATGCTTGGCCCATCAGCACATTGCGTGCTTCAAGCTTAGCGCGAAGGGCAGTATCTTCAATCTCTTCAAAATCAGCGTTGTGGGCCAGCGATAAAACGCGACGGTGCATTTCGATACCGCAGTAGGCCAGCGCATCCAGACGGATCTCTTCGAGCAACGCATCACAGGCGTCGTCAGCACTATTGCCCTGGGCTTCAAACAGCGCTTTCGGAAACAGAATACCGGTGCGTTCGGTTTGCCACAGGTGACGGAACTCAGCATCAAAGCGGGTAAAGCACGCCTCAATCACCTCAAGAATCCACGCTTGGTAGGTATCAAGCTCATCGGCTTGGCGATGGGCAGGCTGACTGAAGTAGGCCATCAAGAAGTTAGCGACGGCCATTCCTAAGTCAAAAGCCATTGGCCCATACTGAGAAAACTCGGGATCAATCACGCGCACATCCGACTCGGTGGCCATAATCGATCCAGAGTGCAAATCACCGTGCAGCATGGTTTCGGTATTCGCGGTAAATTTCATCAACAACCGCTGTACCTTGGCTTTTAATCGCGTATTCCGGCGCAATTCATCCACGACCGGCGAAAGCTCCGGCGTATGGTGGTTCATTTCGGCGCCGTAATAGGGGTCGGTAAATACCAGAGATTCAGTAATCGCAGGGATCGCAACGTTGCCTGAAAACAGTCCCACGTCAGCCTTTTTCTCAGGGCTGCTTAAGGAGAGTTCCGAGCCACGAAACGCCATGCGCGCGCAAAACTCACCGATGGCTTCACCAAGCTGGGTAACCTGCTCGCCGTTCATCAGCTTGCGACGCAAAATCGTGTGCGGGTGGAGGTACTCCATAACGATCAGCGCTTGGGGCTTGTCGAAATAAAACACCTCTGGCGCGATGCCAGGCGCACGCTGAGCTTGGCGCACTAGGGCGTAGTATTCAAAGTGGGCACGGTAAAGCGGCAGTGGCCAGCTCTCACCGACCATACGAACATAGGGTAGCGCTTGTTTTACCACCACGCTGCCCGCACTCCCCGATACAATGAACACCAGGTTGAGGTTGCCATCTCCTACTTCACGGATCTGCCACTGTCCAGGGTTGCCGCCCACTCGACTTGCAACTTCCTCTACATCACCAAGCCGCTGTGCCAATGTATCGACATCCAATGCCTCATAAGGCTGCTCGTGTGCCACCATTTTATCCCTCACGAAAAATGATGCTTGTTTGTCATACCCCAGCAGGGTTGTCAAATAGCAGCCTCACTAGCAGCGCCTCCTTACTTATTGGTCACTCAATATCGGCCACACAAACGCAGTTACGGCCTTGTCTTTTAGCTCTATAAAGCGCTGTGTCTGCATGGGCTAAAAACTCATCTGGCGTAAAGCGATTCGTCGGGCATAGCAATGCCACACCGATACTGACAGTAACAAGACGCTGCCCTGAGCAACCATAATTAGGGATATATAACGCCTCAATACTGCACCGGATGCGCTCCGCCGCTTGCCTTACTGCTTGTGACGTTGCGTTAGGCATCAACACCACAAATTCCTCGCCCCCAAAGCGCACCACTAGATCAGTATCTCGGCTATTTGCTTGTATGGTGGCCGCCACTTGGCGCAGGCACTGGTCACCCTGTAAATGTCCATAATAATCGTTGTAGGCTTTAAAATAATCGATATCGATCACCATAAGGCCCAAAAAATTATGCTTATCAATCGCTTCCTGCCAGCGTAGTGGAAAAATCGTGTCAAACTGACGCCGATTGGCGATATTGGTTAATGGGTCGGTAACCGACAACCGAGACAGCTTCCGATTGTCTTTTAGATAATAGCCAGATCTTATTTTTTCTTTCAAAACAAGCAGATACCCAGACCTTTCGCTGCGTTCAAGCCGGTAATTAGCAAACAGTGTAAATAACGCTTTAGCAACGATAGAAAACATCGCCAATCGCTTTGCTTCTATTGGCATCGGCTCATAGGCCACGATAAACGCCAACATTATCAAAACGCCAATGCCGGATGAGGCACAGGCATAGCTAAAACGCAGCGGATAAATAATATTTCCCACTACCAAAATAAGACCAAAAGAGAAAACATCTAAATAAGAATACGGCTCTGTTGACGTTACAAAAATCAAACAAGAAACCATCATGGCAACCACTACTGTCGTCGCCATTAATGTTTCACGTATGGCAGGAGCAACGCCACGATAAACCAACCACAGTATCGTCAAGCCAATAGGCAACATCACGCCTATTCGTAACTGCACCGCTGTGAGAAAAGAATCAGGCCGAAAGCTGTAATCGTTGATGAGAAACAAGCTATAAATAGAGGCGGCTATCAGCCCTGCCACCACCATATTGAGACTGCGCTGACGCTGAGTATCGGCCTCAAATCGCGCCTCAACCTCTTCAGAAAATTTCAATCGCCAAGGTCTTTTTTCAAGCTCTTCCTCCACGGCCTTAAGCAATGCATCGTTAATCATCCCTTGCCCCTCTACCGCTTGAGAGATTTTCTTTTTATTGCATAACCATGAAGAAATAAGGTTATCGCTTGCATGCTCAAACAGTTTGCCACACTAGCGCTTAGTTAAAAGCAATATTCTTTCATTTTTGAAACAATTCATACTCCATTGATAATTAATAATAAATACATTCTTTTATGCTAAAAAAAGACGCCCCGCTTATGCGGGGCGTCTGTATTGCACCAGAATGAGAGGTAGCGTTAACCGCCTGCAAACGTGGCGTACATAATCACCACCAATACCACGAGCACAATGCCGGTCGGCACGGCGCCTTTCCAAGGGGTAAGGTCAACATCGCCCGAATCTTCTTGTACCCAGGCGGTGGCGCGGGGGCGTAGCTTACCGATAATCAGCATCACGGCAACCAACAGCACGAACACGGCGGCAACGAAGTGGAACTCATGCATCACCACCGGCAGCTTGTTAAACGGCGGAACGAAATAACCCGCGGCGATCAACAAACAGCCACCCACCAGCGCTACTTTCGCTGCCATGGGAGGCACGCGCTTAGTCAGAAGCCCCACCAGAACAACCGCTAAAATGGGGATAAAGTAAATCGCGTTCATCTTCTGCAAGTAGCCGAACAGACTGTCTTGACCAGCCAACAGCGGCGCAATAATCATGGTGCTCACGGCCATGATCCAGCCAAATACCTTGCCGGATTTCACGACCTCTTCTTCAGTGGCGTCTTTTTTAAGCACGCCTTTGTAAATGCCCAAGCTAAAAATCGTGGTGGTGCTGTTTAGCGCCGAGTTAAACGAGGAGAGAATCGCTCCCACCATCACCGCAGCAAAAAAGCCTGTTAGGTACGGCGGCAACACGTTGAATACCAAGTGGCCGTACGCTTCGTCCGCGCGAATGCCTTGGTCAGCGTAAAGGTGGTAAGCAATGATACCCGGCAGCACCAGATAGAGCGGGCCTAACAGCTTAAAAAAGCCGGTTAGCAACACGCCTTTTTGGCCTTCAGCGAGATTTTTAGCGGCAAAGGTGCGCTGGATAATTTGCTGATTGGTGGTCCAGTAAAATAGATGCAGCAACAGAACACCGGTGAAGATAGTTGAGAATGGCACCTGCTGATCAGGGCCACCCACTGAATTAAACTTGCTCGGGTCGCTCTCTTTTAGGATGCTCCAGCCTTCCATCACGCCGCTACCACCGCTCACCGCTTGCAGGCCGAAGTAAACGATGACAAATCCACCGATCAATAGACCGACACCATTCAACGTATCCGAGACCGCCACCGTACGTAGACCGCCAAATAGCGCATACACCGCACCAATGATGCCGACCGTCCAGACAGTAGCCCAAAGCAGCGCCGTGCTCGACTCAATGCCAGTCAGGCCTTGAAGGTCTAGCATGCCCTGCAAGCCAATGGCACCTGAGTAGAGAATAATTGGCAGCAGCACCACCGCATAAGCAATTAAGAAAATAACGTTGGCAATCAGCTGTGTGCCATTATCAAAACGTATTGCCAGCAGTTGTGGGAGCGTGGCAATACCACTCTTAAGAAAGCGCGGTAGGAAAAACAGCGCCAGTGCCACCAGCGCAATAACCGCCACCACCTCCCACGCCATTACACTGAGGCCATCGGTAAACGCTGAACCGTTTAACCCGACCATCTGCTCGGTAGAGAGATTTGTCATCAACATCGAAGCAGCAATGAGTGGAAAGGTTAGCGTTCTGCCCGCCAAAAAGTAGCCGCTGGTACTACGGTGATCATCTCGACGCGTAATACGCCACGTCACAAAGGCCACCAGGCCCGTAAAAAAGATAAACGATGCCAGCGTTAGGGCATGCATGGAAAGATCCTTAGGAGTAGTCGCCAAGGAAGCAGACGACGCGGTGAATTTAGGTAAAATTACCAATATCGGCGTGATTCTAAGCAGGTGAAACGATTCATCTATTATTCTTTAGTAGCAACAAAGAACAAAAGAGACGGTTTTTTACTACTTGAGCAATCTTTTTACAAGGCGTTGGCGATGTTGGTCACTACGGCCATCCCAAAATGGCGTTGCATTGGCGACCGCTCTTAGGCTTTGTACGAAAAGTCGGCGAGCGCATGACGTTTTCGTACAAAGCCTAAAACCTGAATTCATACAATAAGAGCAGCACCGGCGCGCCATCCTTCGCCGGTAACGTAGTAGAGCGTTAATTAGAAAACTGGACAGCCTTCATAAAAGCCGCTGAAATCGTTCTACAATACGGCTATTAACATTTTTTAATGCTAGGTGACCTGCGCAAGCACTTCTCCTACTCACTGGCGTCAACGGTTAACTTGGAGTAAAAGCGATAATGACAGCGCGTTGGAAATCCTTGCCATTACGGTTTCGACTATTTATCTCGTTCGGTACGGTATTGGCACTGGCTATGTTGCTAGCACTTTATTTGCAGGCGCGCTCCCACAGCCAAGCGCGTCTGGATAATTTGCTAAACGAAGAGCTGCCAGCCCAAGTAGAGAGCCTTGCAACGCGCCTAACCCTGAGGCTAAGCCCTGCGTTGGCGCTATCGGAAAGCCTTGCCGACAGTTACTTTATTGAGCAGTGGGTGCGCGACGGCTTCCCTGACGCTGAACAGCCCGCCATCATGCGCTATTTGTCTCGTTTAATGGCGCAACTCGACACTGAGCTTTTGTTTATCGCGGCTCAATATCAAGGTCGCGGCTACTACTTTCAGTACCGAAACGAAGAGCTCTTAGAGCGTATGCTGCAAGCACCTGGCAGCGATGATGATTGGTACTATCAATTCACCGATAGCAATGCTGCTTATAATTTAAACTTAGACAGTGACACCTTTTCACCGGAGGAAGCATTTGTCTTCTTAAATTTTCGAAGCCGCGAAGAAGCGCTTAACGGCCGCCCACTGGTAGTGGCGGGTGCCGGTTTAGATCTTTCCCAACTGGCTCAGTTAATCGAAGACTTTCGATTAGGAGATACGGGGCGCGCAGCGCTACTTAGTGAGGAGGGTGAGCTACTCATTCGCAGCGACGAAACTAACCTTGAGGCGCTTCAAAGCCAAGAGGCAGACAACCTACTTCAAACTGATAGTGAACTCCGCGTGCGTGAGATCCAGCGTGATAACCAGTCGTTTTTAATCACCACCCGCTGGTTACCCGAAATTCAGCGCTATCTCATGGTTGAGGTCTCTAAAGAGGAGTACTTAACCTCAATCAGACAGCGCTTCTTGACGTCTACCGGCATCGGGTTTCTGATTCTCTTCGTTGGACTGGTTATTTTATATCCGCTCACTGGCAGTTTGATTCGCCCCTTAACCCGCTTTCAGCGTCAGCTAAAAGAGATCACCCACAGCCTTGATCTATCACGCCGCGTAGAAACTGATGACAAGGCTGAGCTTGGCGACTTAGCCGATCAAACTAATGAGCTGCTAGCACGGTTATCTCGAACCATTATGGCTGTTTCAAGTAATGCTCTGGCACTTACCCAGGTGGCTGACCGTTTAGCTCAAACAGCGGGCTTATCGGGAATCCAAGGGGGCGACATCAGTCATGAGGCAAACCAAACCATGGCCGCCGCCGTGGAAGAAATGGCGTCGTCCGTGGCTGAGATTACCTCGACCATGGAAGAGCTTTCCACCTCATCGACACAAATCGCTGACCACTCCCAGTCTGTCGTAGAGGTGGCGAATCAAACGCTGGAGCGCAGTCGTAAAGGCAGCACAGCGATGCAGCTGCTACAGTCTAAAATGCAAGATATCCGCAGTGACAGCGAGCAAAGCCTGTCAGAGATCATGGCACTAGGTGCTAAATCTAAGCAGATCAGCAAAGTCATGGAGCTGATTAACACGCTTGCTGCCCAAACTAAACTTATCGCTTTCAATGCGGCACTAGAAGCCTCTAGTGCCGGCGAATCTGGCCGCCGCTTCTCCGTCGTTGCTAACGAAATACGCCGTTTGGCAGACAGCGTTACTGACTCAACCCAAGAGATTGAAGGCCACACAGAAGACATTCAAAACGCGATTAACCGCCTCGTCGTTGCCTCTGAAAAAGGCGCATCATCTATTGAGAAAGGCGTCGAAGTCAGTGTTAGTACCGCCCAGGACCTAGATGCCCTTCTCAAAGCAGCCAGCCAAACCAGTAGCGCGGCACAACAGATATCACTGTCAACTCAGCAACAGAAAACCGCTAGCAATCAGGTAGTGATTGCCCTACGAGATATCGATACAGCCAGTTCGCGTAATGCACAGTCAGTGCGCAGCATTACCGATATCAGCCAAGATATGATTAATATGTCAGCAGAGCTCAATGCACTGGTGCAGGAGTTTACCCTGGCTCAGCAAGATGCTGAGCACCAACGCCCTTCGTGAGGATGCCGCGATGAGTGACATTCGGATTGTGATCGCGGACGACAGCCAACTAGCACGCGATGTGCTGCGCAACATCCTCACCCGCGATGGCGACATTGAGATTGTGGGTGAAGCCAGCAACGGGCGCGAAGCGGTGGAACTTGCCCGCCGCTTATCGCCGCAGTTGATCACGATGGATCTGAATATGCCGATAATGGACGGTCTCAGCGCCATTGAAGAGATCATGCATACGAAGGGTATACCGATTCTGGTTGTCAGCGACCGCTCTGATGCCGAGACCGCGTACCGTGCTATCGATGTGGGCGCTCTAGAGGTCATGCAAAAACCCACACTTGATGACGAAGACGCAGAACGACTGCTCGCGCGTGTTCGATTACTTTCAGGGGTGGCGGTGATTACTCGGCTGCGCCGTCGTACCACTTCAGCCATGCCAACAGCACCGGTGAACTCACCCGCTGCTTACCACCGTCATACGCCCAGAGCTTTTCAGCGTATTGTTGCTATTGCGTGCTCCACCGGTGGGCCACAGGCGCTCGCTTACCTGCTTAGCAAGCTCCCAGCCGACTTTCCCGCACCGGTCGTGATTGCCCAGCATATCAGCCATGGATTTATTGAAGGCATGGCAACATGGTTGGCATCTCTTTGTTCGCTGCCGGTTCGCGTTGCACAGCATGGCGAACCCCTGAAGCCGGGCTGTATTTATTTATCTCCATCGGAAAGCAACCTGCATGTCACCTGCTCCCACCGCCTTCAACTGCAGCAAGGTCCAGAGAACGCGCTTTACCACCCCAGCTGTGATGCGCTGCTGACTAGCGTTGCTGACGTTTATGGCGCGGATGCGATTGGCGTTATTTTAACGGGCATGGGCCGTGACGGCGTTACCGGCATGCGTGCTATACATTTGGCAGGGGGCTGCACCTTAGCTCAAAACGAAGCCAGCTCTGTTATTTATGGTATGAATCAAGAAGCCGTCAACGCAGGTGTGGTTCAGCATATATGCTCGCTTGATAAACTACCCAGCAAGCTCATCTGTAAAGCCAATGATCTCCCCTCACCGGCTAGGCCAACGCCGTTATGAGTCCGTTAGAACCGTTTAAGCGACTTGTTCATAGGCGTTGCGGCTTACACTTGGAAGGCCTCGCAGAAGACCGTCTTGTGAAAGCAGTGAAAACGCTTCAGGCAGACACCCGTGTTACCAACACGACGTCACTTATTGCCCAGCTAGAGCAGAATGAAGCGATGTTTGATCGCTTTATCAGTCAGTTAACGGTAAATGAAACCTACTTCTACCGCGAGCCTGAAGCACTCAATTGGTTAGCCGATGTTCACCTACCCCAACGGCTAGCTGAAAAAGGGGCGCCACTGGCTATTTTCAGTGCCGGGTGTTCATCGGGTGAAGAGCCTTACAGCGTTGCTATTGCACTGTTTGAACGCTACGGCGAGCGAGCCAAGCAGCTGTTTCAAATCACCGGTGGCGACGTTGACCTGCAAGTAATTAGCAAAGCCCAAAAAGGCATTTACAGCGGCATGTCGTTTCGAGCACTAACCCCCACGCTCAAGCGTCAATATTTTCACCCCGAGGGCCGACGCTTCAGGTTAGATGAAGGGCTACGTCACTGGGTCACCTTTCGCGCGTTCAACGTACTGCAGCCAGAAACAGACGTTCTGGGGTCCTTCGACGTAATCCTGTTCCGTAACGTATCGATCTATTTTGACGAAGCCACACGCCGCGACATTCACCGACACCTGCAACAGCTACTAGCGCCAGGTGGTATTTTGCTGTGTGGTGTTACCGAAACGCTGGGCAACGACCTAGGTATCTTGGAACTGCAGCAAACCCAAGGCGTATTTTATTTCCGTGAAAGTGCATCACCACACGTGCTACCCGTCGACGATGGGCGATACGAAAAACACGATCAGTTGCCAGGCCCCTTGCTGGAACAGCCTGTCGTTATCCCTGTAACTGAACACGCTGAAAGCGCTGACAGTCCTAGCAGCAGCGAAGCAACCTCGTTTGACGACGCACTGCTCTATGCTCATCAGCTCCTGAACCAGAACGCGTTTTCAGAGGCGGCGGCGTTACTCGATGACCTTTTAGCACGTCAGCCCTGGAGCGTGGACGCCCTGCTGTTAGCAGGAGTAGTCGCTCGCTGGCAGCATAAGTTTGAAGAGGCATATGACTGTTTTAAGCGAGCCATTTATGTCGCCCCCGAGTGCTGGCCTGCCCACTTCTTTCAGGCAGAGATTTTTCGTTTGGGCGAACTGACCGATGCTCCAGCACAACGACAGCGTGGTTACACCGCGGTCATCCGCCTATTGGAGGCATCAAAACAGGCCGATGGCGGTTTAAGTGTGATCACATCGCCTATTCCTCCAGGCGATGCCTACTTCCTGGCAACCCGCTATCTCGATACACAGCCTGCCACACAGGGAGTGGGCTAATGGCACTGGACATACAACGCTTTATTCAGCGCTTTATTGAGGAAGCCGCGGACCACCTACCCCGCTTGCGCGAAGGTGTGGAAGCTTTGGAACAAGGCGACACCCACCCCGAAAGAGTCAACGAACTGTTTCGTGCCGCCCATACGCTGAAAGGCTCCTCGCGTATGTTAAAACTTACGCCGATTACCGCCGTTGCCCACAGTACAGAGGAGCTATTGAGCGCACTACGCGACGGCACACAAACCGCCACGCCGGATATCACAGGCCTACTTAACCAGGCCACAGATGCGCTGTCGGATCTCGTCAACCGACTTGCCCAAGGCGCCTCTTCAGCGGAACTGCCCGATGCAGACGCTCAACTCTGCCTTGCGCTTGAAAATGCTGCCACAGGAAAGCCACTGCCCACTGCTCAGCCGCCTTCAGCAGTCGCTGATGACTCCGCAGGTATTGAAAAGACCGCTGCCACACCGCCAACACCCCAGCAGCCTGCTCCCCAGGAGTTGCGTTTAAACGACACCGTACGGGTACGTCTCGACCGCCTAGATGACGTTATTCGCCTGATGGGCGAAGTGTTATCAGGGCATCACCATTTGCACTCTCTGGTAGAGCAGGCACGGTTGCTAGGCGTTTCATTACCCGCAGACCGGCAGGCACCTTTTAACGCCTTTAGCCGCGAGCTGAAAGACAGCGTTCTCTCCCAAGACGGATTAATGAGCGACCTTCATGACCGAGCGCTGCAGATGCGCATGTTGCCACTGAGTGTTGTATTTGATCCCTTGTCACAAATGGCAAGAGACTTAGCTAACTCTCTGGGAAAGCAGGTTCACTGCCGCGTTCACGGCAGTGAGATTGAGCTTGACCGCCAGATGATAGATCGACTGTCCGACCCATTAATTCATCTATTGCGTAACGCATTAGATCACGGACTGGAAACACCCGATGAACGTCAGGCAGCGGGCAAACCTATACGGGGACAGTTATCGCTAGAGGCATGGCAAGACGGCAGTTGGGTAGTGATTGAAATGCGCGATGACGGCGCAGGTATTTCCTTAGCAACCGTTCGACAAAAGGCTCTCACAAAGCAGCTACTTAGCGAAGAGCAACTACTGACCCTAACCGAGCAGGAAACCTTAGAGCTTATTTTCCTACCCGGTTTCTCAACCAAGCCCCTGATTACCGACTTTTCGGGCCGAGGTGTGGGGATGGATGTGGTCAAACGTACGGTCATTGATGAGTTAAACGGTGACTTACGTTTAACCAGCCATTTAGGCAAGGGCACTAGTTTTACCTTACGGCTACCTTTATCGCTGGCCATGATGCGCGTTTTGTTGGTTAAGGTGGGTAATGTCACATTGGGCGTAACTGCTCCCTATGTATCTGAGCTTGTCGAGCACCCATCAGAGAGCTTTATTGACGCAGCCGGACAACAAACACTGATCTTGCGTAACGAATTTGTGCCGGTTGTATCACTCGCGGAATTAGTCGGGCTGCCCCCCTCAAACGTCAGCCAAGGCAACTTACTATTACTTGTCGTACATCAGCGACATCAAAAGCTGGCACTCATTATTGATGCGCTGGTAGATGAGCGCGATATGGTGATCAAGCCACTGCCGACCCATTTACGCCACTTGCCGATGGTATGCGGAATGGTGACCCAGGGCCGCAATACACTGGTCAGCCTATTACATGTGCCCACGCTGCTTGAGCACTCCCGTCGCCATACGCCGCGAGTTCAGGATACATCTGATCAGCCTCCCCGAGCGCACCGCATACTCGTGGTTGATGATTCGCTGAATACTCGAGAAATTGAAAAAGATGTGCTGGAAGCCTGGGGATATCAGGTTACCTTGGCAGAAAATGGCCGTGATGGACTCAATAAAGCCCTGACCGACTCGTTTGATGCCGTGCTGACAGATGTTGAAATGCCTGTCATGGATGGCTTTGCGCTTACCGCGAGTCTGCGCGAAAATGAGCAGTACCGTTATAAGCCAATTATCATTATTACGTCACGGGAGAAAGAAGCTGATCGCCGACGTGGCATCGAGGTAGGTGCCGATGCTTATATTGTCAAAGGTAGCTTTGATCAGAACAACCTTGTTGACACACTGAAAGCCTTATTAGGGTAAGCCCGCTCTATTCACGGAGGTTAATCATGAAAATACTGGTCGTAGACGACGACCCCTTAGCCTGTGAAATGACGGCTGCCCTGCTAGCGTTTCAAGGCTATACAACGATCATGGCCAATGATGCCATGGAAGCAACGCAGCAACTGGATAGCGAGGATGATATCGCGCTTATTATCAGCGACATGCACATGCCGCTCATTAACGGCATTGAGTTGCTAGAAATGCTGCGTGAACAGGGTGTTACACTGCCGTTTATTTTACTTACTGGCGACTCCCCTGATACAACCCTTATTCAAACCCTCGGCTTGAGCGCCTGTCTACAAAAGGATGCGGAGCTAGAGTCCACGCTAAGCAATGCCGTGGCTCAAGCGCTCAACGGATGAACGTATGCAATCGTTCGCCCACATGAACAGGTAGCCTGATGTCACCATCTGCCCCGTCGCTGCACGAAAAGTTGAACCAGCTGCGCCAACGTTTTATTGAGCAGCTACCATCACGCTTACAGAACGCTACTGCACAGTGGCAGCAAAGCCGTCTGTCAGCGACAGAAGAGTCGCGCCTAGCACCAGAGCTACATCGCTTTTTTCATAGCCTAAAAGGGACTGGAAGATCGTTAGGCTTCGAGCGGATCGCCATGCTGGCAGACCAAGGGGAAGAGGCCCTCAACGCTCCATCCGCCCCTTCTCACTTGGAAGGTCTTATCCAGCAAACTTTTCAGCAGCTCAGCGAGGAAATCCAGCGTCTTCAATCCCAACATGGCCAGCAACAAGCGTTGTCATCGCAGAATTGCGTCGAGTTTGCAGACACTCCCCAGCCACGCAGTAAGCGACAGCGGCTTATCTATTTATGCGACGACGAGCCCGATCAAGTTAGCCAGTTACTGCATCACCTACGCTGTTTTGGCCATGAAGTGGTGCACTTTGAGAACACAGAGTCGTTTTTTAATGCGGTGATCTCCCGCAGGCCCGATGCCATCATCATGGATGTGCAATTCCCCCAGGGCAACACCGCAGGCACCGAAACGCTAGCGAGCCTGAACAAGCTAACCGGCGCGCGATTGCCTTCTATTGTGCTATCCGCTCATGGCGATTTTTATTCCCGCTTAAGTGCCGTACGTGCTGGCTGCAGCGGGTACTTTACCAAGCCGGTTAAACCGCTGGATTTGATGCTCGCCATCGATGAGCTAACTACCCCGCTGGATGAAGAACCTCTGCGTGTTTTGGTTATCGATGACGATACAGATGCCGCCGCTTACCATGCCTTGATACTGGAAGAGGCAGGGATGACTGTTCACCAAGTCAACCACCCTGAGGAAGCGCTAAATGCCTTAGAGCGCTTTAATCCCGACCTACTGCTCATCGATATGTACATGCCGGTGTGCTCAGGGGAGGAGCTGGCAACGATTATTCGCCAGCAAACTGCGCACATCGGTCTACCCATCATTTATCTATCCAGTGAAACAGACAGCCAGAAGCAGCTCTCTGCCATGACCGCAGGTGTGGAAGCCTTTATCACTAAGCCCGTCACCCCCCATGAGCTGGTGTCTGCGGTAAGGCTTCGCGCCGAACGCTTACATCTTTTGCGCTCTCTCATGACCCAAGACAGCATGACAGGGCTTTATAACCATAGCACTACCACTGACTTGATCGGCAAAACGCTTGCCCAGGCCCACCGCGACGGCAGCCAACACGCTATGGCCATGCTCGATATCGACCATTTCAAAATGGTCAACGATACCCACGGACACCTTGCCGGTGATCAAGTCATCATCACCCTGGCACGGCTACTAAAAACCCGTCTGCGTATATCTGACATTATTGGGCGGTATGGCGGTGAAGAGTTCGTCGTACTCCTTAAAGGAACAACCGATGAGCGGGCGGCTGAGCTTATCGACGCGTTACGACATGACTTCGAACAGGTGGACTTTCACGCAGGTGACGGGCACTTCCGCTGCACGTTTAGTGCAGGGATCAGCAGTTTTCCAACCCAGCCTTCCACCGAGTCTCTGCGTTTAAGCGCAGATAAAGCGCTCTACCTCGCAAAACATCAAGGCCGTAATCAAGTAGTGATCAGTCAAGACTACCGCTTGGAACAACCTGTCCCTGAAAAGCGTGTTCCAGAAAAATATGATCTAGAAAGACAAGACGCAGACAAGCATGGCGCGAATAAACAATGACAGACTACTCGCAGCAAAACAGTGAGACTCAGCGCATTTCGCTAGATGAGGCGTTAGCGCACCAAAGTGACGACCTCTCGATTATTGATGTTGATGAGCCTTGCCAGCAGCTGGTGCTATTTCGTATAGCGAATCAAAGGTTTGCCTTACCTGGTAGCGCCGTGAATGAGATTTTGAGCGGTGATCAACCCGTTTATTTTGTGCCGGGGCTGCCAGCGTCTACCGAAGGGGTGATTCACCTACGCGGCAACATTGAGTCCGTTATTACCCTACAGGCGCTGCTGGATCTTCCCCCTACAGAGCAAACGGGCATGCTGCTATTAGTGACTGCCGCAGGCATCCGCAGCGCCATTCGCATCGATTATCTCGATGATGTTTGCGACACGCCTGTCAGTGCACTAAAACCCGCGCCAGACACGCTTTCCAGCCAGCTCAAGCCTTACGTGAGCGCACTCTGGCAGCCTGAAACAACGTTTGATGAGGAGGTAAGCGACGCCACTGGAGACAATACTGAAGTGCCTTCTGCGCACAACAGGGCGGCGACTGTGCTACTAAACCCAGAGGCCTTATTTAACGCGTATCAGCAAGGCTTAGGATGAGTCATGGTGAATGACGCACATAAGCACATGTCTGAATCGACTTCTTATATCGCGTTAGTGCTGTTTAAAGTTGGCCAAACACTGGCGGCTATTGAAGCACACCACGTAGTTGGGCTGGCAAGCAGTGCCACCATGCAGCGCTTCACTGATGCTGAATGCCTTTTGCTCAACACCCAAGACATCAGCGTGCTGCCTAGCAACTGGCTTACACTTCAAGACGCTCAAGGCCCTTGGCAATTAGGCGTCACCGGAGAGGTCGTATTAACACACGTACCGATCTCGGAGCTGTTTCCTTTACCGTCATTGATTGCCGCGCGGCATGCGAGTCCGGCGCTGCGAGGCATGACGCTAAGAGACAAAACCCTATGCTTGCTGTTTGACGGGGCAGCACTCAGCCCAAAGAACTAAACACTGCCGCCCACCGCCTAATCACCGTCACACTTAATGCTGTAACCAAAGACAGCGTATTGCCACGCCTTTTTCTACCTGCTGGTGCGGATCAATCACTGCTAATGCATGCGCATTAATACACGACGACAGAACACCCGAGTTTTGGTCTTCAAACGCATCGGCAATGATGCCTTCTTCACTAAAGCGCAGCGCAACACGCATATAGTGCTGGCGAGGCCCTGTACTTGTGGTGAAATTAGCCGTGGCCGTCAGGGCGGGCAAGGCGCTCAACGTCGGGCAACCAAGTAACGCTCCCATCAACGGCCGCAAAAACAGCCAAGCGCCCACAAACCCGGAGACTGGGTTCCCTGGCAGCCCGACAAAGCGTGCGTTACTGCCGTCTTCACGCAGCAAACGGCCCAGCGCTAACGGCTTACCTGGGCGAATGGCCAGCTTCCACATATCCAATTGACCCAGCGACTCCAGCGCGGCCTTGACGTGATCCTCTTCGCCAACGCTGACTCCACCGGTGCTGACAACCACGTCAGCGGCTGTCGCAGCTTGGGTTAATAGCGCAACGGTTTGGGCATAATCGTCAGGTACACTGACCAGCTGCACCACTTCAGCACCAAAGTTTTCCAGCAGCCGCTTGAGCATCGGCCGGTTGGAGTTATAGAGCTGGCCAGGCTTGAGCGGCGTGCCTGGATCGATGATCTCGTCGCCGGTCGACAGTAGCGCGACTCGCGGCCGACAGCGCACGCTAACCTGGGTAACCCCTTGGCCAGCCAAATGCCCCAACGCAGCGGCTTCCAGGCGATCACCAATGTTCAGCAGTAAATCTCCACGGCAGACATCACGACCCTGGCGGCGCACATTGTCACCCACTGGAATGTCCGCAGGGATCAGCGCACGTTTACCGTCGCTCTCTACCCGCTCTTGCATCACCACGCAATCAGCGCCAGGAGGAATCTCACCGCCGGTAAAAATACGCGCGCAGCTGCCTTCCACCAGCGGCACAGCAGGGCTACCCGCAGCAATACGCTGGCTAATGGGCAGCCACTTGCCCGCATCACTGGCACGTAGGGCATAGCCATCCATCGCACTATTATCAAATGGCGGCACGTCCACCTGCGCCGTAATGGCGTCGGCCAACACACGGCCAGCAGCGGCATCAAGCGGAACACACTCAGCGCCGAGATGATGGACGTCTGTTAACAGCGCTTCAAGCGCGACACGTATTGGCTGCAGCTCAGCCATGCTGCCCCCGGCCTGGGATGACGAGGTTGGCAAAGTTGCAGGGCTTGTGTCGGCTATCGAGTTGCTCCGCCAGAATACCATCCCAGCCGGTGCGGCAAGCGCCGGTTGAGCCTGGCAGACAGAACACCACCGTGGCATTGGCAAGGCCGCCTAACGCGCGGCTTTGGATGGTCGAACTACCAATTTCATCGCCGCTCAGTTGGCGAAAGCGTTCGCCAAACCCTTCGATGCGTTTGTCCAGCAGCACCGATACCGCCTCAGGCGTCGAGTCACGCCCTGTAAAGCCGGTGCCACCGGTGGTGATCACCACCTGTACGTTGGTGTCAGCAATCCATTGGGCGACGACCGCGCGGATGTGATAAACGTCATCAGCCACAATGCGCTTTTCGGCCAGCGTATGACCTGCTTCGGTTAGACGCTGCACTAGCGTTTGGCCCGAGCGGTCGGTCTCCTCAGTACGTGTATCGGATACGGTCAACACCGCTACTTTCAAGGATTCCATGCTGTCCATGGGCTTACTCCTTGGCTGTTTTCTGAGCTTGGCGGGCATCTAGTGCCGCCATCTGCTCGGGCGTTGCGGCACTCTGGTAGTGAGCTTTCCATTCGCTGTAGGGCATTCCATAGACATATTCCCGGGCAGCGTCATAGTCCAGCGTTTCACCCTGTTCGTCTGCCGCCGTTACGAGCCATTTAGACAGGCAGTTACGACAGAAATCGGCAAGGATCATCAGGTCGATATTTTGCACATCCTTGTTATTGTCCAAATGCTTCAACAAGCGACGAAAGGCGGCAGCTTCCAGTTCTGTTCGCGTAGATGGGTCTAACTCATTAAACGATGACATGTCCGTTCCTTTCATAATGTGTTTGTAGCCGCAGCATAACAAAAGACACCGCCCGGAGGCGGTGTCGAGGGACATTTAAGCAAACCGGCTAGCTGGGTTTGCTAGCGGAAGCATCACCACTGCTATTGCTTTTTAGCGCAGCGATTTCCTCTTCACTCATGGCTTGATCTTTGACTTCTTCGTACCACAAATTGTGGTGCTCTTTGGCCCATGTTTCATCCACATAACCGGTGGTCATAGCTTCCAACGAGCCTTCCGTACCGATAGTGCCAATATAGATATGGCCTAACGCAACTGCCGTTAACCCCAGCGCACCTACCGCATGGATAATATTCGCCCACTGCATGGTGTCACGGCTCTGGCCATAGTTAGGAAAGTCGAGCACAAAGCCACTTGCTACTACCACCAGCCCGACGGTGGCCAACAGCCAGTACCAAGCCTTCTCACCACCATTGGCAAAACCTGCATCAGGATGATGCTTGCCCGTTAGGCCTCCGGCCTTTTTAAACCACACCCAGTCATGCTTCTTAGGAATATTGTCTTTCAGCAAACTGATTAACAACACAACGAGCAGCACACCGAATAGCGGGCCTAGGTAGTTATGCAGCACTTTGGAAGCCGAGATCATCCACGCCCAGACGGCGTCGCCAAACAGCGTGCGGAACACAAACTTACCAAATAGCAGATTTAGCCCCGTTAGCGCCAGCACGATAAATAACGATGCCACCGTCCAGTGAAGCGAACGCATTAGCAGCGACCAGCGAAAAAGCTTACGCCCCGTGCGCGGCTCATCGAGATGTTTGCGCCCAACAATAAAGTAGAACAGCGCAATCACCACGATCATTCCACCAATCGCAATCAAACCAAACGGCGACACCCAACGGTTACGGATCTGTCGCCAAGTTTCACCACTCGCATTGATCAGGTTGTAGTTACTATCAAAGCGCGAATCTCGATAATTCGGCCCCGTTTCTCCGCTACGCACCTGACGCCACTGCTCGGCACTGATACCAGGAGCCGCAGTTGCCATTTCACGGTCAGTGTCTGCTTGTGCATCGGCTAGCGGAGCCATGCCAAGGCTGGCGACAAGCAGTAGCAACAAGATGCCCATACGCCAACCGCGTTGGAAAACGTTCCTTAACCAGGGTGGCCGTTCAGACCTCTGTGATGTCATGGTTATTGTTGTCATGACGCGCCTCCTCACCCTTTACGGGCAGCATCGTAGGCAAGGTTGTCAGTACTGGCCTGGGGATTATTCGACCAAGCACCATCTTTATGGCCGCGATGCACGACACGCTGGCGGAAGATATCGGCGACATCCTGCGCGTCGCCAGCCAGTAGCGCTTTGGTGGAACACATTTCTGCACACAGTGGCAGCTTGCCTTCCGCGATGCGATTAGAGCCGTACTTTTGATACTCCTCTTCTTTGCTTTCTGCAGGCCCACCCGCACAGAACGTGCACTTGTCCATTTTTCCGCGCTCGCCAAACGCATTCTGTTTCGGGAACTGAGGTGCGCCAAACGGGCAAGCGTAGAGACAGTAGCCGCAACCAATACAGAGATCCTTATCGTGCAGCACAATACCGTCATCGGTTTTGTAAAAGCAGTCCGTTGGGCAAACCGCCATACAGGGCGCGTCGTCGCAATGCATACAGGCAACCGAGATCGACATTTCATCCGCTTCGCCGTCATTGAGTGTTACCACTCGACGGCGCTGGATTCCCCACTCGACATCATTGGCATTTTTACAGGCAGTGACGCAGCCGTTGCACTCGATGCAGCGCTCGGCATCACACATAAATTTCATTTGAGCCATGGTGTTCTCCTTTCACCAGCGCAGACATTTGCCCACGCTGGCTTCGTCAGGTCGGTCGAGACGTTTAGCGTCTTAAGCACGCTCAATGCGGCAGATGGTGCACTTGGTTTCTTGCATCAAGGTCACCGGGTCATAACCGTAAGTGGTTGCCGTGTTGGCCGCTTCGCCAATAACATACGGGTCGGCTCCATCGGGGTAACGATCCCGTAGACTCTCGCCTTGGAACATGCCGCCAAAGTGGAATGGCATAAAGGCCACCTTGCGATCTACGCGAGGTGTGACCAGCGCTTTCACCTTTACGCGACCGCCTTCAGCACCTTCTACCCATACGTCGTCACCGTCGCGTACGCCAATATCATTAGCATCGGCGGGGTTTATCTCGACAAACATTTCTTGCTGCAGCTCAGCCAGCCACGACATGGAACGCGTCTCTTCACCGCCCCCTTCGTACTCAACCAAGCGACCAGAGGTAAGAATAATCGGGTAGTCCGCACTGTTATCACGATCCTGGATGGTCTTGTACAGCGTGGGCAAGCGCATAATCGAGTCAAAATCGTCCCAGGTGGGGAAACGTTCGACCAAGTCACGGCGCGTGGTGTAAAGCGGCTCGCGGTGTTTCGGCACTTGGTCAGGGAATGTCCATACCACCGCGCGGGCTTTGGCGTTGCCGTAAGGTGCACAACCATGCTCAATCGCCACACGTTGAATCCCACCGGAGAAGTCGGTTTTCCAGTTTTTACCCTCAGCAGCCAACTTCTCCGCATCGGTCAGATCGTCCCACCAGCCAAGGTCTTTGAGCATCTGGTCGGTAAATTCAGGATAGCCGTCGTCGAGATCACCATCCACTGGCGCGGAGCCTTCCGCCAGCAAATTCACACCGTCACGTTCAATACCAAAACGAGCACGGAAGCCCATGCCACCCTCCTTGACCGGCACGCTAGTGTCGTAGAGATTGGGCGAGCCTGGGTGCTTAAACTCCGGCGTGCCCCAGCAAGGCCATGGCAGACCATAGTAGTCGCCGTCGGCAGGGCCACCTTGAGCACGCAGGTTCTCAAAGCTAAAGGTATGCCAGTTCTGCTGGTGCTCTTTAAGCCGTTCAGGGCTTTGGCCGGTGTAGCCAACGGTCCACATACCACGGTTGATTTCGCGCAGAATATCTTCGATCAGCGGCTCGTTGCCGTTCATCTCATAGTTTTTGACGAATTCGTTACCAAAACCGAGCTTGTCGGCAAACAGGTACATGATTTCGTGGTCAGGCTTTGACTCAAACAGCGGCTCGATGACCTTATCGCGCCACTGCAGGGAGCGGTTAGTGGCAGTCACACTGCCAGTTGTTTCGAACTGAGTGGCCGCTGGCAGCAGGTAGACACCATCGCTACGGTCATGCATGACCGCTGCGACCGTGGGGTACGGGTCAACAATGACCATCATCTCCAGCTTCTGCATGGCCTTTTGCATTTCAACACCGCGGGTTTGCGAATTGACCGCGTGCCCCCAATAGAACATCGCTTTCAGCGCGGTGCGCTGGGAAATGTTTTCGTCCTCTTCCAGCACGCCGTCTACCCAGCGGGATACCGTAATACCGCTGGAGTACATCGGTTTACCATCGGCGTACTCGGTGTCATCAAAGCGCCCTTTCAGCCACTCGTAGTCAACATCCCACACCTGGCACCAATGCTGCCACGCGCCTTCGGCAACACCGTAGTAACCCGGTAGCGAATCGGAAACCAACCCTAGGTCAGTTGCCCCCTGGACGTTATCGTGGCCACGCAGAATGTTGGCACCACCACCTGCTTTACCGATATTGCCCAGTGCCAACTCCAAAATACAGTAGGCGCGTGTGTTGTTGTTTCCCGTGGTGTGCTGGGTTCCTCCCATGCACCACACCACACAGCCTGGGCGATTGTCGGCAAGGCGCTTGGCCACATCGAACATATCTGCTTCTGCGACTCCGGTAATATCTTCCACTACTCGCGGCGTGAACTTGGCGACTTCCGCTCGCACCTCGTCCATGCCGTAAACACGCTGGCTAATGTATTCGCTATCTTCCCAGCCATTTTCAAAGATGTGCCACAGCAGCCCCCAAATATAGGCAACGTCCGAGCCAGGACGAATACGTACGAACTTATTGGATTTTGCCGCCGTGCGGGTAAAGCGTGGATCCGCAACAATGATCTCGCAGTTATTGCGCTCTTTAGCAATCAGAATATGCTGCATCGCCACTGGGTGGGCTTCACTCGGGTTAGAGCCAATAAACAGAATCGCCTTGCTGTTATGCATATCATTGAGCGAGTTGGTCATCGCTCCATAGCCCCAGGTATTCGCCACACCCGCGACGGTGGTGGAGTGGCAAATACGTGCCTGGTGATCTGTGTTATTGGTGCCCCACATGGAGGCCAGTTTGCGCATTAAGTACGCTTGCTCGTTATTAAACTTGGCCGAGCCCAGCCAGTAAACACTGTCTGGACCGTACTCATCACGGAGCTCAAGTAGCTTATCGCCAATCTCATTAATGGCGTCATCCCAGCTCAACCGTTGCCACTCACCAGCAACCAACTTCATCGGATATTTGAGACGACGGGTAGAGTGGCCGTGCTGGCGAAGTGAGGCTCCTTTCGCACAGTGCGCCCCGCGGTTAATGGGGTGATCAAAGGCGGGCTCTTGTTTTGTCCAAATGCCTTCCTGAACTTCTGCATACACACCACAACCCACCGAGCAGTGGGAACAAATAGTGCGTTTGGTCTCTACAGGGGAGTCCAACACGGGGGTTTTATTCGCCGATTCAGCACGCTGCATCATCGGCGCGCCCATAAAGCCTGCGGCTGCAACACCACCGGTAGCCACACCGCTACGTTTTAAAAACTGACGACGAGAAATTCCAAGCCCAGGGGCTGTGGGCGTATGGGTTTTGCGAGTTAGACGCATGGCAGTTCTCCTGGCGCTTTGCCGTCAGTCACGCAGCGACGCATAGTAAGCGCGAATATGGTCGGTTTCATGATAATTCGTTGTTGGCTTTTTTGATTCAACCGACGTGTTGTTATCAGCCTGAGCCAACGTAACGTGGCCTACCGCCGCCGCGGCACCAGCAGCAGCGGTACCTAAACCAACGGTTTTAATAAACCGACGTCGCTCGGGGTTGTGTGACGTTTGCATGGAGTTCTCCTCCCTCTGTCGTGCGCTTTTTTATGCCGAGCCCTTCGAGCCCTGTTATTCGCTTACCGCTGCGCGCGCTCACTCATCATACGCACCGGTTGATAGGCCGCTCGTTCACTCAACGTTGCCTGTTCGCTTTCCATAAACGCGCTGCCCAACCGGCCAAGCGCTGTATAAAAAGCGGTATTTACCTTGGAGAGATCGTCAAAACAGCGTTTCGCCCAGGGAGAAATATGCTGTTGATAGAAGTAGTGCTGCTCACTGCTTTGCGCCGTAATCAGCATGGCCATCACTTCACATACCGCGGCTAAATGGTCTTCAGGTTCGCGGGTATGCTCGCTACGTTCAAACCCCAGTGCACGCAGGTCTTGGCGCAGTGCCACTAAGGCAGCTTCCATGAGCTCGCCGTTGCGGTACCATGACGCGTAAGGCACCACCTCGCCCTGAATAACACCAACAAGAAGGCGAAAATGCGCACGCTGGAGGCTCTCTGAATTGCTTTGGCCAGCGGCGCTTGAGAGTGCTGCCCAACACTCAGCCAGTCGGCTACCATCTTGTTCACTATCTAAATTGGCGAGCCACGTGAGTAGCTCACTGTCCGGCGCTTGGCGCAGCAGACTGGCTAAGAGCTGATAAATATCGGCTCGAAGTGCGTCGGTATCGCTTAGTGTGGGCATTGCATCATTCATTGCTTTACACCTTCAGTTGCGCATCAGGGTCACGAATCATGGTTTTCCACACATCCTTGACACGACAGTCTTCGCACATTTCCAGCCGCGCTAGCGCATCACCCGCAAAATAGGGGTGGTCAGCAAGCTTCTTTTTGATCGCTGCCACGGTACTGACCGTGGCAAACGGCTTACCACAACTAATGCACTCAAAGGCCGCCTCTTCGTGGCAGATATGCCGCGTGTCACGAGCTGGCGCAGCCAAAAAACCAGGCAACAGCGTAATCGCGTTTTCTGGGCACGCCTGTTCACATAACCCGCACTGCACACAGTCAGCTTCCAAAAAACTTAGCGTTGGCGTATCGCCCCCTGCTTTCAGCGCAGGTGTCGGGCAGTTACTAACGCAGGCATAGCACAGGGTGCAGGCTTGGCTGTCGACCTGAAGACCACCATAAGCGGCTCCTTCGGGCATGGCATGGCGATGATTGCTAGGCTCACCAAGTGTCGTGAGCGCTGCTAACACTTGATTCAAGCGGGCACGTTTGTCGGATTCGGCAAAGGTCAGCGCTGCGTCGGTCAACGGCGTGAGGCTGGGAAGTGCATCGCGTGCTTCAGTCTGGTGCGGCTGCAGTAGCTTAATTCGTGTGGCGTCATGCCCCAGCGCTTCGAGTATCCCGTGGGCTTGGGCGGCTTGATGGGCGATGAACGCGGTTAAACGGGGCGGCATATCATCATGCAACTGAATACGCACTTCAGCAGCTCCGCTTGCTAATGCGGTAAGCCACTGGTCGTGGCCGGCTGCTCCTAACTCTTCGAGTGGAACGTCAAGCAGATGACCTGGCGTGACAGCTCCTGATTTGCGCTCAGCATCAAGGGAATCATGGGTGATAAAACGCATCACAGGCGCTTGGCCACCCGCCTCACGGTAGGCGGCCAGCCATGTTGCTAAGGTGTCTTGCTGACGACGGGTTTCTGGCAAACGAAATTCAATTGCGCCGGTTGGGCAAGCGCTAGTGCAACTGCCCACCCCTTGGCAAAGGAATGGATCAATCTCAATACGTGATTCAATGCGCCCCTGAACGCTGGAAATAGCATCAGCGGGGCAAACATCCAAACAGCGCGTACAACCAACATTGCCACTCGCGGAATGCGCACAGATATCGCTATTAACCTGAAAATAGCGTGGTTTATCGAACTCACCGACGAGTTCAACAACGCTGTCCAAGGCGTCTTTACGCTGTGCTTCCTCAGCCAATTCGTTCAGGCGTACATACCCTGGCGGAGGGATCTCCCATGACTGAATATCGTTTAGCGCGCCTGCTGCCGTTAAGTCGAGCACAACGTCAAACACATCACGCTCAATCAGTGCTTGAGCTAGATTGAGCGCGTCGTCATCCTCGGGCGCTACTTCAACGTGAAAGGCACCTAGATAGCCCGTGATGCGCAGTTGAGATTGCTGGATATCCGCCAGCGTTTGACAGATGAGAGGCTCGCTGGCCGCTGGCAAATCGAGTGAGGTATCGGTTGTCAATAGCGTCAACGATGCCAAGCCACGACCCTGTAACGCTCGGGCAGCTTGGCTAACCTCGTGTGCACTACCCATCAGCAGCACGTGGCCACGACTGTGATAAGTCACGTTAGCTGGCGTTAAATTAACCGGCCACGAGATACGCTGACGCACCGCTTCACGAGCGGTAGCATTGATCTGGTCATCTAACGATGCCAGTTGGATTCGTTGATTCATGCATTCTCACGGTCAGAAAGTCGTTTTTGTTATAATTAAACGTCGCACCGACATACCTTATCGGTGTGTTTTAATGCTTTCTCTACCTTGAGCGTATGGTGATCACACTATTTTTGCCACTTCAAAGAGGTCTAATATCTCAACGCTCCACCACCAAAAACGATAATCTATTGTTTACACTAACTTAATTTTCTTTTAGTACATTCGTCTACGTCGCTACAAAACGAATCAGACTGGTCGTCTAGCTGCGACTTGCGCTCACTACTTGCGGTATTTTCGTGCTCATCTGACGCAGGCACCTTCTCCACAGTAGCGTCCGCTTCATTCTCTGAGACTGGCTTTTCTAGCGCCTCTTCCGCTTTATTTGCCCAGCGGCGGAGCTTACCTGCCAGCTCACTGGCCATGGGCTTAAGCTGCTGGCGGTAGTCAGCATCGTAGTCATCTAAGCCATCGCGAACGTTGTAGTTACCGGTTGCCCACAGTCGTTTTAGAGCCCGCCGACGAAGTGCCGCGCTGACACCCGAGGCCATAAACACACTAAAATCACTGCCTGCAGGTAAGTCATCGGGGTCGGGCAACGTGTGATCTAAACTGCCTGGTGGCGGCGTGTCTTCGACAGTGGCCTCCTGGCTACCCAATGATTCATCACCGCCTGAAACAGCATTCAGCGCTTCGATTTCTTCGTTTTCGGCGGCAACGTTATCGGGTGGTACTGCTGCCTCATCACTTTCGATACCACGCTTTTTAAGCGACCAGCGCTCGAATCGGCTCACTGTGGCTGCTCCTTGGTCGGCGTGTCTTTGGCACGACCGACTCCCTTGTGTTTCTTTTTACGCTTTTCTGGTGGCGCTTCACCATGACGCGCCAAGTAACTTTCTAGCCATATATAAATCGCCATGGGCATAGGCGCTTCTAACACCTGCTGTTCGCCATCCATCCAGCCCGCCGCCACATCCTGGCTTGCCGTGATAGCGTCAGGCTTGGGTGTTTGGCCGGTAAAGCCGGCACGCACAAATAGTCTAGGCGTTGCTGATGAGAGGTTGAAGCGATAGGCAGCGCGCTCAGTCATGGAAAGCTGAAGGTTAAGCACGCTGTCTCCCTGCTCGCCAGGAACGAGTTCAGCGATACGCCACTGCGTTAAGGTAAAGCCTTTCACCTGCTTTGGCTCTGCCACCAAGGTAATGCTTAACGAGCGTAAATTATCACTCATACGGATAGACCACCTTAGACCTTGAATGGGTAGACAAGTAAGCCTTTTGAGCGCCATCATCGTCAACTCAGAGTGTTTCGCTCAACTATTATTCATTTTACGGTTCTTTATTAGGTGCCAACGAGGATTGCGGATGCCTGCTCTTCAGTTAAGCCAAGCCCGCTTACCGGCCACCACCACGATCGACGTGATGAATGCTTATGGCGAAACCTGTCAACAGGCCGTCGCTGCAGAGCGCGCGCTAACGGTTTATCTGAATAAGCGCGAGATCGTCACGTTGATGACCTTAGGTGA
The DNA here is from genome assembly GCF_013415115.1 of Vreelandella zhaodongensis. Taxonomy (GTDB): domain Bacteria; phylum Pseudomonadota; class Gammaproteobacteria; order Pseudomonadales; family Halomonadaceae; genus Vreelandella; species Vreelandella zhaodongensis. Next base: position 107,360 of record NZ_JACCDD010000002.1, read on the forward strand.
CGACCCCGAAGCCCTGGTGGTTGGCTATTTACGTAATCAAGGGCTGTTGCGCTGCGCCGAAGATCTACTGGCTGTGCAGGTAGACTGGGATGTTGAAGCCGCGGTCATCGTCACCCGCCATTTACCTGACGATTTAGAAAATCGCCTGAGTACACGCACCGTGACCACAGGCTGTGGTCAGGGGACGGTGTTTGGCAAGTTGCTAGAGCAAACATCGCTCTCTGCGTTGCCTGAAACGCCGCTTGCCCAGTCGACGCTTTATGAGCTGCTAACCAATTTGAGCACCTATAACGACACCTACCGTAGCGCGGGTGCGGTTCATGGCTGCGCGTTGTGCCATCAGAGCCGCGTGCTCGACTTTGTAGAAGACGTTGGGCGACACAATGCGGTGGACACGTTAGCAGGCCGCCAATGGCTCAATCAGGCAGAGAGCAGCAATGCGGATATTTTTTACACCACTGGCCGCTTAACGTCTGAGATGGTGTTGAAAGTAGCGCAAATGGGCATCAGTGTGCTGGTTTCTCGTTCAGGCGTTACTCAAAAAGGTGTAGAACTTGCTGAGCGCTTCGGCGTCATGCTGATTGCTCGGGCGAAAGGCAAACATTTCCAGGCCGTTAATACGGCTAATCGCTTAACGCTAGATGCCATTCCAGCCAAACCGCCTAGCGCGCGTACGTCTAAGGAGGCAGGCTTATGATCACACCTCAAGCTCTCACCGGTATGATTCTCGCTGGCGGTGAAGGGCGCCGTATGGGCGGGCGTGATAAAGGCCTTGAACCTTTCGCAGGGCTGCCACTGGTTGCCCATGTCGCTAAGCGTTTTGATGGCCAAGTGGCCGAGCTGTTGATTAATGCCAATCGCAATCTAGACGCCTACGCAATGTTTGCGTCACGCGTGATTGAAGATACCGAAGGCGGCTTTAAAGGGCCGCTGATGGGGATTTACAGTGGGCTACGCGCGGCCAACACACCCTGGCTGCTGGTCACCCCTTGCGATACGCCGGCTCTACCCAATGACCTAGTGGCTCGTATGATAGCGGGGGTCAAAGCGGGGAGCGGTGAACACGATATCGCGGTTGCATTTGACGGCGAGCGTTTGCACCCCGTCGTCGCACTGCTACGCACTTCGCTGGCCGAGGATCTAGCGACCACGCTGGCTGAGGGGGAGCGCAAAATTGACCGCTGGTACGCCCGCCACGCGTGGTGCAAGGTGGATATGTCGGACTGCCCGGAAGCGTTTGCCAACCTAAATACCGAGGAAGAAAAATCCCGTTTGGAGTTAGCGATAAGCACGGTTGCTCACTCTCAGGGCGCTGCCTCGAAGGAAACGCCATGAGCCTATCGTGCTTTGAACTGGGTGAGCAGATGCTGAGCGTGGACGCCGCACGGGATGCGCTGATGACACTAGCAAAACAGCCTGTTGCGGTGGAGCATGTAGCGCTTAGCCAAGCCTATGGCAGACGACTCGCCACCGACATCATCGCGCCAGTCAACGTGCCACAAAATACCAATGCGGCCATGGATGGTGTGGCCCTGGCGTGGCCGTACGCGCAGCCCACTCAAACCATGTGGCCAATTGCAGGCGACGCGTTTGCAGGGCAAGCGTTTGAAGGTCTGGTGCCTCCAGGCCACTGCGTGCGCATTACCACGGGTGCCCCATTACCCCAGGGTACTGACACGATCATCATGCGTGAGCAGCTTGTCGAATGCACCGACAGCGTCACTATCGACACACCCGACCGAGTGAGTCATGGTCAGCACGTGCGTCAGGCAGGGGAAGATATCGCAATCGGTGAGGTAGCACTGGCAGCAGGCACACGGCTAGATGCTGCTGGTCTAGGGCTTATCGCGTCGCTGGGCTATGCGGAAGTAAGCGTTTTCAAGCGGCCCAACGTGGCTATTTTTTCCACGGGAGATGAGGTCACGCCGCCTGGCAAAACACTGCCCCATGCAGGCATTTACGACACTAACCGCTTCACGTTAATCGGCTTGCTCAGCGAACAAGGGGCGGAAGCTATTGATCTAGGCATTCTGCCTGATGACCCCACGGCCATCCAGAATGCCCTGGCTAACGCCGCTAAGCAGTGCGATCTAGTCATCACCAGCGGAGGCGTTTCTGTTGGTCACGCCGATTACACGCGAGACGCATTGGAGCAGCTAGGAAAACTGGCTTTTTGGCGCGTGGCGCTGCGCCCTGGCCGCCCCATGGCCTGTGGCTGGCTTGGCGAATCGCGTACCCCATTTGTGGGCTTACCCGGCAATCCCGTGGCGGTCATGGTAACCTTTAGCCAATTCGTGGTGCCATTACTGCAACGTTTACAAGGGCAAACGCCCTCTCCACCCAGGCGTTTAACAGCCATCGCCCAAACGCCGTTAAAAAGCCGTTTGAATCGCACTGATTTTATACGCGGTATTTATACAAGCGACGCCCACGGTGCCCTGCACGTACGAAGTACCGGTGCTCAAGGCTCGGGGATGTTGACCTCGATGGTGGCAGCCAACTGCTTGATTGAACTAGGCGATGATCAAGCGGGTGCACAACCAGGCGAGGCGGTCTGCATTCAACCGCTAACGAGGTGGCAATGACCGAACAGCTGAATGTCGAGCAACTTAATACCAAACAACTGATCGACGACTTTGGCCGTCGAGTACGCTATGTCCGCATCTCCGTGACGGATCGCTGCGACTTCCGCTGCGTCTACTGCATGAGCGAAGAGATGACTTTCCTACCGCGGGCCCAGGTGCTCACGCTGGAAGAGCTGGCGATGGTGGCACAAGCGTTCACTGAGTTAGGCGTTGAGAAAATCCGTTTAACCGGCGGCGAACCCCTGGTACGCCGGGGCATTGAACAATTGGTAGACGATATCGGCGGGCTGCCAGGACTTGACGACTTCACCATGACCACCAACGGTGCGAGCCTGCGCAAACACGCTAAACGACTCTATCAAGGTGGCCTGCGTAGACTTAATATCAGCTTGGACTCTCTTGATCCCGACCGCTTTAAGCAGCTGACCCGCACCGGTGATTTAGCCAAAGTGATTGACGGTATTCACGCCGCACAGGAAGCTGGTTTTAAACGCATCAAACTCAACGCGGTAATCATGAAAGGCCGCAATGAAGATGAAGTGCTGGACCTCGTCACGTTCGCTCGGCAAGAAGGGCTGGATATTAGCTTTATCGAAGAAATGCCGTTGGGCGATGTGTCCGATCACTCGCGAGCCGAGACGTTTTACTCCAGTGACGACGTTCAGGCATTAATCGAGACCTGCTATCCTCTCACGCCCACCACGGAAACGACACCAGGGCCTTCGCGCTATTTCAAGATGGCAGATAGCAACAGCCGTGTTGGATTTATTTCGCCCCATAGCCACAATTTCTGCGATAGCTGTAACCGTGTTCGGGTAACCGTAGAAGGCCGTTTACTACTCTGCTTGGGCAATGAACATTCAGTAGACTTGCGCGCGGTGCTACGCAGGTATCCCGGTGATATGACGGCGTTAAAAACAGCCATTATTAATGCATTACCACTTAAACCAGAACGCCATCACTTCACCACCGATGGCGATGTCCAGGTAGTCCGCTTTATGAATATGACAGGGGGTTAACCATTGGCAGCAGCCACTCGCGTGCCGGTGCATATCGTTACTGGCTTTTTAGGCAGCGGCAAGACCACGCTTATCCACAGCCTGGTTGAGCAAAAGCCTGTGGATGAAAAGTGGGCCATTTTAGTCAATGAGTTTGGCCAGATAGGCATTGACCAAGCGATGTTCGACCAGCACGACGATGTCGTTGTAAAAGGCCTACCCGGCGGCTGTCTATGTTGCCAATTGGCCTTTGTGCTTCAGGCGGCGCTGGTCAATTTACTTGCCCGCAACAAACCAGACCGCGTCATTATTGAGCCTTCCGGGCTTGGGCACCCCGCAGGCCTATTGGATCTGTTACGCGGTGAGGCCTTCCAGGACGTTGTCGCGGTACAGGATATTATTGCCACGCTAGACCCACGCCGCCTGGACGAGGCTCGGGTACGCCAACACGACACCTTTCAGGATCAACTGGCTATGGCCGATGCCATTGCGATCACCATGGGCGATCAGGCAAGTGCCGAACAACATGAACGTGCACAGCAGTACATCGCTGAGCTTTGGCCGCCACGCAAATGGGTTCACCGCACTGAGCACAGCACGCTGCCGCTCTCGCTACTGCTGCACAGCGGGCAGCCAAGCGCCAGCCACGCATCCATCCAAACAGCCATCCCGGATGCTCACAGCCATTTAGCGATAGCTCCCAGCCTGGAAGGCAGCTTTTTTGACGCGCCTCCCCAGCTCAACCAACCGCAGCAGAAAACCGCCAGCAGCCTTGGATACACCAGCACGGGCTTGCGCTGGCATCCAGCGGAACGTTTTGATCTTGACCATTTAGCGGCATATTTGACCAAGCTGCCTGCTACTGCGCGAGTCAAGGGTATTTTTCACACCACACATGGCTGGAAACGACTCAACCGCGCCAATGGCGCGCTTAGCGTCGAGAGCAGCGCCTGGCGGCAAGACTCGCGGCTTGAAGTCATTACCCCTGAGAATGATGCCGATAGCCACACTCAGTTGCTGGCAGCACTACGCACCCCAAGTGCATTAACGAGTCACTAGCGCTTGGTAAGTGGGGCTTGTAGATAGGGCATATAGACAGACAGGGCTTTGCTATGAGCACTGAGCCAAAAGAGCGGCTTCGATCTCCCCTACCGGCATAGGACGACCAAACAAATACCCCTGGAAGGCGTGGCAGCCATGCGCTAAAAGCCACGCCTTCTGGTTCTCCGTCTCTACCCCTTCCGCAATTACATCTAGGTGTAAGCTTTTCGCCAGGGCGATGGTACTTTCCACAATCGCGGCGTTGGCACTGCTGTCTAATACTTGTTGAACAAACGACTGGTCGATTTTCAGTTGATCCAGAGGCAGCTGGGCAAGGTACGCCAGCGATGAATAGCCGGTTCCAAAGTCATCCAGGGAAAAACGCACGCCTTGGGCTTTCAAGCTGAGAATTTTATCACGCGCAGCATCGCGCGCTTCAACAAACAGCGTCTCGGTCACTTCTAGCTTTAGGCGCTCAAGCGGTGCTTTCGTTCGCACAAAGATCTGCTGCAGTCGGCCCAGGAAATCACTATCGCGGAACTGCAACGGACTAATATTCACAGAGATCGTTAGCTCGCGCAGTTGAGGCTTTGTGGCCCAAAGAGCCAATTGGCGGCAAGCAGCGTCTATCACCCACTCACCCACTTCATTAATCAGCCCAGTACTCTCTAGTAACGGAATAAACTCCCCAGGTGAGACCATCCCACGCTCTGGGTGCTGCCAGCGCAGCAGCGCTTCAACGCCAGTAAAGTGACCAACGCAATCAACCTGTGGTTGGTAATAGAGTTGCCATTGATGATTTTCCAATGCCTGACGCAAATCAGCTTCCAGCTTAACCCGCACAAGCAACGCAGCCTGCATTGCAGGATCAAAGAAGCATATCGTGCTACGCCCCCCCGCTTTCGCTTGTAGCAAAGCCATATCGACCTGCTGAAGATAGTCTTCAGCGCTACGCAGGCCATCGGACATTATGGTAATGCCTACACTGGCCGTGACCATTACCTGCTCATCAGCACAACTGACTGGTTTGTCTAGCGCGGTCAGAAGCTTCTGGGCAATTTTCTCTGCCAAGCTTCGTGACTGCCGAGGACTCCCATCAATCCCCTCGACCAACACGGCAAATTCATCGCTACCCAATCGTGCCAAGGTATCGGTATCCCGCAGCATTTTCCCAAACCGCTGGGCGATTCCCTGCAGCAACTGATCGCCAGCGAGATGTCCCAGTGTATCGTTAATATGGTTGAAACGATCAATATCAATCACTAGCAGCGCACCGCAGCGCTGATGGCGGTTCAACTCTTTTAACGCCGCTTCCATGCGATCCATAAATAGGCGCCGATTTGCAAAGCCAGTCAGAGGATCGTAAAACGCTAGCTGATGAATCTCCTGCTCAGCAGCTTTTCGCTCACTGATATCACTCATGGTCGCCACATAGTGGGTGAGCACATCGCTTGCATCGTAAACGGCGCTGATCGTCAACCACTCAGGAAATAGCTCGCCGTTTTTGCGCTGGTTCCAGATTTCTCCTTCCCAGCTTCCCGTCGCCATGACACGCTTCCACAAGCGGCGATAAAACGCCGCATTGTGATGACCAGAGCTAAACATCCGCGGGTTTTTACCGATCACCTCAGCATCGCTGTAGCCAGTAATACGCTTAAACGTATCGTTAACTTTTAATATATTTCCCCGCGCATCCGCCACCAGGATACCTAGATGCGCCTGAAAAGCGGCAGCGGCAATCTGCAGTTCTACTTCTGCGCGCTTCGCTTCGGTAATATCACGATTCACCGATAACACCCCCTCAAACTGTCCCTCACTACTTATTAGTGGGCTAACAGTGGCATGAAAGTGGCGCAGCTGCGCGTTAAGGGTCAGTGGATACTCAAACCTTACTACTTGATGAAACTGCTGTACTCGCTCAAACACGGCGGTAAAGGCGTTGGCTAAGGGAGCAGGCAAGACTTGTGAATAGTGCTTTCCCAACACATCCTGGCTATCCGTTAGTAATTGTTCTGGAGCAATCGCATGGATATAGCTAAAGCGCCCCTCCACATCAAATACAAAAATCAAATCCTGTATCGAGTGCACTAACGCATCCATGCGTGCCTCGCGCGCTTGGGCATCTGCACGCGCTTGCTCGCGCTCTTTTATCCGCTCGTGTAATTGGTAAGCCAATGCAAGACGATTCAGGTAGTGGCGAACACCCCAAGCGCCTAATAAGGCAATCAAGCCAACGACCAACAACAACACCAGCAAGCGCTGACGCCATCCCGTCATCAGCGTGTGAAGGTCAATACCCACTACAACAAATACGGGATATTCGTTAATCCGTTGCATGTGGAATAAGCGATTACGCCCATCAAGTGGCGAGAGCGTGGTTAACGTCCGAGAAAGGCTGCCAGTGTCTAACCATTGCTGCGTATCAGGTGCATCAATTTGACTACCAATCGTTATTTCCTGATACGGCGTTGAGTGCCGTGCAATCACTTTTAAATTTTCATCTATCAGCGCAATGCTCTCGCCCTCGTATCCCCGCATTTGCTGCAACGCCTCGGCCAGGACATGCGGCATGATGCGAGACATCACCACGCCAATAAAATCGCCGTTATCATTTTCTAAACGTTGACCATGATAGAGATAGAAACGCTCGCTAGTTGCCGACCCAAGAAGCGGCGTCATCATCTCAGCCCGCTCACCTTGTTCAAGGGTACGGAAAAAAACCGTATCACGGAGATTAACCTCAACATGGTGATTACCGTCGCTACTCACCCACACTTGGCCCTGGGAATCCAGAATGCTCACTTTGTCGATTAGCGAGACATACTCAGTAAGGTTTTCTACCACTCGCTGAATGATACTTGTGCGCTCAGAGTCCGGCTGACTCGACTCCAAATGGGTCGTTTGGTGTATTTTCAGCAATTCTGAGAGGCTAAACAGACCTTGGCCACTTTGCTCAAATACGCCTTTCACCCACTCAGAAACCACGCTGGCGCCCGCCATTGCCCGCGATTCAGCCGCGTTGACTTCCTGTTTGTATTGCCCCCTGAGCAACCAGCCAAACACCACTATCATCAGGCATAGCGATAACATATAAACCGTAATAGCACGACGCTTCTGCCGACGATAATCAGGCATTGCCAGCACATTTTCAGATACCCGATCACTGCGAGGTAGCAGCATTATACGTAGGCCTTATTCAAGTTTTTCGCAGCACACCTGATAGAGTGTAAAAATAACGTAGGGCGAACACACCACCGTGATCCTCGGAGGCACTCTTGAAATAGTGGCGTGGCTTCTTTTTGATGTATATCAATTTTTAGCAAAATGACTCATCAAAAAGCGTTATCTTACTTAATAAGAGGCTGTTATGGCATCGTTAGGCCAAATGAGCGACTACGAAATACGCTTAGTGCGTATTTTTAAAACGGTGGTAGAGTGCGGCGGGTTTACCGCAGCAGAAACCACTTTAGGCATAAGCCGCTCAGCCATCAGCCAGCACATGAATGACTTAGAAAACAGGCTAGGCTTTTCACTTTGCCAGCGTGGCCGAGGCGGGTTTAGTTTAACCGAAGAAGGCAAAGTCATTTACCAAGCGGGCTTAACGCTACTGACCGCACTGGAAGCCTTCAAAAGCGATGTTAACGCGTTACATCATACCATTAAGGGCGAACTGAATATCGGCATCACCGATAACTTGGTCACTTTGCCTGCCATGGATGTTACCCATGCGCTCGCCAAGCTGACAGCCCCAAACCATGAAGTCACCGTTAATATTCACATGGAGCCTTCGGATGCCGTTATTCGAAGCGTGATGGATGGCCATTTGCATGTCGGCGTGGTGCCCGCCGTCAACTTACCCACCAGCTTAGAAACACACCTCTTATATGATGAACCTTCCTTTCTTTACTGCTCCGTCGACCATCCACTGTTTACTGAAACCGACGAAGCGCTAACGGCTGAACAGATCGCCACATACCCAGCAATAACTCCTCGCTACCCACTGCCTAGGGATGCTCTAAAAGCGCATGATGCGCTAAATTTACAAGCCTCTGCTTCTGATCGGGAAGGCGCTGCTTTTCTGATCCTTACCGGACGTTTTATTGGCTTTCTCCCTGCACATGTCGCCGCCCAGTGGGTTAACGCAGGTAAGATGCGGGCAATCCATCCAACGACCCTGTACTACCAAATCCCATTTGATCTGATCACTCGTCGTGACCGGCGCCCCAACCGGGTCGTGGATGCATTTCTGGGGTTTGTGAAAGGCACAGCGTAAGTGACGCAGCTTACCCTCATTAAAATCGACAAAGCTCGGCACTTAGCCGAGCTTTCCGTTGACTGACACACGTCTAAACGCCAACAACAGTCACGAATAAGCGCGGGGTAGCGCTAACTGTTAATCCATGAGCGGTTGATTATAGCGAATGGTCATTTGCATCATTGAACCCAGGCAAACGACGCTTGATCGCCTGGGCCGCCTTAGGGACCGCCACTAGGCGGATAACATAGGCAATCACCAGGCCGCCGATAATCGAAAACAGCATGCCCATCCCAACACGAAACATCAGTGCGGTGAAAAACGCGGCGAGCACCGCGGTCAGGATTTCTTCTACATGGCCTTGAATCCATTCCCGCCAACTAGGTTGCATAAGTGTCTCCTGTCATTGCGCTAACATTAATCCTGCTGCGGCTAACTCATTGAGCGCCGCACTTATTCAACGACCAGTATGCATGACGTGGCCTGTTCGAAACACCATTGCCGCAGCGCTTAGTGAATCTGAATACGGTAGAGAACACAGTACACGGCAGGCAGGACAATTAGGGTGAGCAGTGTCGCCACCCCCAGGCCACCGATCAATGCGACCGCCATACTGGCGAAAAACGCATCGCTAATCAGTGGTATCAGCCCCAACATAGTAGTTAGCGCCGCCATGGCAACCGGCCGAACGCGGCTGACTGCTGCTTGCACCACCGCGTGATAGCGGTCTTTATGTAACGGTAGCTGCACATTGATTTCCTCTACCAGGACAATGGCATTCTTGATCACCATCCCAATCAAACTCAGCGTGCCAAGCAGCGCCATAAACGAGAATGGCATACCGGTTATTAACAACGCTGCCACAACCCCAATGATGGTCAGCGGCACCAGGAACCAAACTGCCAAGGCTTGACGAAAGTTATTAAACAGCACCACCGTAATGATAAACATAACGGCCAACCCCAACGGCAACGAGGCAAAAAGCGCCCGTTGTGCATCGCCCGACGTCTCAAACTCGCCACCCCACTCCAGTCGATACCCAGGGGGTAACTCCAGTGCTTCAACCTGTGGTCGCACCTTGTCCAATACACTGGCCGCTGTTACGCCACTTAAAGGGTGCGGCTCACCATATACAGCCAGCATCCTTTCGCGGTTACGGCGCATAATCAGCGGGTCGGCTACCTGGGTCGTCACATCACGCATTACTTGATCAGCGGTGATATAGCGCCCCTGTTCAGCACTCCACACGTTCAACGATCCTATGTTATCGATATCGTTGCGCTGCGCTGGTATCGCCCGGGCTACAATGGGGATCAGATCGCTGCCATCGCGATAAACGCCCACCTGACTACCGCTAGTACTCAGCGCCAGCGTTGCCGCCAGGCTTTCTCGGGTAACGCCCAACCGCCGTGCTGCATCTTCAGCAAAGATTGGCACGATGGACTGCACTCGATTACGCCAGTTAGTGCGCACACTGGTTAGGTTGGGAGTATCATTAAACAGCGCCGCAACTTGATCACCTAACTCGCGTAATACCGCTGGGTCGCTGCCGTACAACCGCGCCTCAAGTTTGGCTTTGGGGGCAGGGCCAACCTCCAGCGGGGCTATTTTGTAGTCGATGTCACTATGGTCACGCGCTAGCATTGCTTCGACATCCGCCATGCGCGCTTGCTGCGTGGCCTTATCGTCGGTTTCGATGATCAGTTGTGCATAGCTTGCAAAACGATCTTCCGGCGCGTAGGTGAGGGTAAAACGCTGGGCACCGCCCCCCACAATGGTGGTCAGCTGCTGGATGCCTTCCATCCCCATGACACTTTCTTCCAGCGCCGTCACCCGACGCTCGGTTTCGAGAATATCAGTACCCTCAGGAGTACGATAATCAACAAAGAAAATGGGGGTGTTCGAGGCTGGGAAAAAAGCGTTCTTCACATAGCCAAAGCCAAACACAGCCCCCGCCAGCATGACGACAACAGTACCAAGCGTTATCCACTTCCACCGTATACCCTCGACAATTACTCGGCTGAACAGGCGATATACTCTCCCTTGGTACGGGTCTTCGTCACCGCTGCTAGGTGCCACATTACGAAATAGCAACTTGAAGTAAAAGGGCGTGAGTGTGAGCGCAGCAAACCAGCTCAACAGCAGTGAATAAAGCAGCACGTAAAAAAGCGAGCCAATAAATTCACCCGTCATATCCTGCGATAAACCAATCGGTGCGAAGGCAGCCACCGCAATTAACGTTGCTGCCAACAGCGGCCAAGCATTTTGCCGAACCACTTGTTGCGCTGACTCACGAATACTCTGGCCACGTTTTAGGCCAACCAGCATGCCTTCTGTCACCACAATGGCATTATCCACCAACATGCCTAGCGCAATAATCAGGGCACCTAGCGAAATTTTCTCTAGCTGCAGGCCGTGAATGCGCATAAACATGAACGTGCCAACAATGGTGACCAGCAGAATAAAGCCCATCAGCAAGCCACTGCGCCAGCCCATAAACAGCATGAGCACCACAATGACAATAGCAACCGCCTGAATCAGGCTGACCAGAAACCCCGATACCGACTCATCCACCACCTTGGGCTGGTCGTAAACAACGTTAAGCTCCATACCCAGCGGCGAACGCGACTCCAGCGCAGCCAAGCGCTGCTCTAGACGCGCCCCGACATCAACAACGTTCACGCCACTTTCAAACGAAATCCCAAGGGAAATAGCATGCCGCCCATTATCGCGATACAGCTGCTGGGGACGCTCTTCCAAGCCACGGGAAATTTCGGCGATATCGCTCAACCTCACCAACTCACCGCTGCCTTCACTGACGATTAACGCGCGCAAATCCTCGATATCCGCAGCACTGCCGGAGGGCGTAATCCGAAACCGCTGGCCACCTTGCTTTAAGTGCCCAGAGTCCACCACGGCATTTTGGGTATCCAGCAGCTGTTGTAATGAAGTGAGCGGGATATTCAGCGCCCGCAGCCGTTCACGGTCCACTTCAATAAAAATGCGTTCGCCTCTTACCCCAGCCAACGATACTTTTTCAACACCGTCGACCAGCGCAAGTTCGCGTTTAAGAAATTCGGCATGATCTTTTAGGTCAGGCATTTCGTAGCCATCACCGGTGAGATTGATCATCAGGCCGAAGACATCACCAAAGTCATCGTTAACCCGCGACTCATGAGCACCTGGCGGCAAGGCTGGCTGAGCATCACCGACTTTACGGCGTAAAAAATCCCACAGCTGCTCAAGCTCATCGTTTTGAACTGTGCTTTTTAGCTCAACGGTAATCTGTGATAGACCATCAGAGCTCACCGAACTAATACGCTTAATCGACGGCATTTCCTGAATGGCTTCTTCCAGTGTCGAGGTGATCTCTTGCTCTACCTCTTCTGGTGTCGCTCCTGGATACTGGGTCGTGACCAGCGCATTACGAATGGTAAACTCAGGAAACTCAAGCTGCCCCATGCCAGTGAAGGCTAGTGACCCACCGACCAGCAGCACCACCGTTAGCAGATAGCTCGCCGCGCGGTGGCGTAAGAAGTAATCAACCATCTTAGAGCCCCTGTTCCTTTTCCCACGGTGTTACCCGCATATCGGCGTTGAGACGCGGTGCACCAGCAGCCACAATACGATCGCCTGCGTCCAGCAGGCCACTCACTTCTAGCCCATCCGAGGTCAAGCGCCCTACCTCGACCGGCACCGCTTCAACGCGGTCGGGCGCTTGGAAACGCCACACCACCGCTTGCTCAGGGTTTTCGCCAAGATAGCTAATGGCGTTGGGGGGCAAATGCCAAACGGGGTTCTCTGACGCTGGCAGCAGTTGGCCCAAATCGAGCCGCACTGTCGCACTCATTCCATCCAGCAGGGTAATATCGTCCGGCTGCGCAAGTCGCAGGGTCACTTCGTAAGCGAGGCTTTGAGCCGTGGTTTGAGTGGTATAAGAGGCCAACCGTGCCAGGTAAGGTTTTTCGCTATTCCCAAAGCGCACTTCGAAGGCCATCGCCGTTTCAAAGGGAGTGGTCTCGTCCTGTCGAGGTATCTGCTGCACAATCTGCTCTGGCAGATGAAACACGACATCTAACTCTCCTGGCTGCTGAATCACCGCCACCGTTTCTTGCACTTGCACAATCTGCCGGTTATCGACCGGCACTCGAGCAATCACGCCGTCATAAGGTGCGCGTAGCCGAGTGTTCTCTAGCTGCTCTTCAGCCTGCTCAAAGGTCGCCTGGGCCGCGCGCAACTCAGCATCCGACTCATCAAACTGCGCCTGACTGATCGCGCCACGCTCCAAGGTATAGCGCATTCGCTCCCGCGTTGCGCGCGCCAATTCCAGCCTCGAACGTACACTATCTAGCTCGCTGCGCGCGTTGCGGTCATCAATACGCGCAATTAATGCTCCTTTCTCCACCCGCTGGCCGGGACTCACATTGAGCTCTAATAATTCGCCTGCCGTGCGAAACGATAGATTGCTGCGTGTGGTAGCTTCAACACGTGCTGGGAATTGGCGCTGTAGCGTTGCGCCAGCAGCCTCTAACGTCATCAGCTTCACTGGCCGAGGCGAGGTTTCACTCTTGCTCTCAGCATGAACAGCACCCGCCACTAGCAGCAGAACCAGCAACGCTGGCAACAATCGAATCACAGTCTTATGCACAGCAGACTCCTCGGCGGTGTTTAAAAAACGTGTCAGTGAAAACTTTCACTGACATTCATGAATGTCAGTATACATGTATACTAATGACCTACTGGGGACTTTGCCATCCAGTAATGCCAAAATATGGTCACTTTTATTGCTAGGAGCTGCTATGTCACGCCGCAAAGCCGAGGCTGAACGCACCCGGGATGCTATCCTCGATGCTGCAGAAACTCAGTTTCTCACCCAGGGCGTGTCGCGAACCACTCTGGCTCACATTGCCGCTGAGGCTGGCGTTACCCGTGGCGCAATTTACTGGCATTTCGAGGACAAAGCAGCGGTATTCCATGCCCTTCTAGAGCGTGTGCGCGTGCCACTTGATGAAATTGTCGATGATGCCATCCTCCGGCTAGGTAACACACCCACTCAGTGTTTGCATGCAATAGCCCAATGCGCATTGAGCGCTATCTGCCATAATCTGCCGTTACAGCGCGCAGCAACCATCGTGCTGCATCGCTGTGAAAAGCTGGAGGATCACCACCCGCGTATCAGTGTGATTACTCAGCTTTCTGAGCATGCAAAAACAGAGGTAGAACAATTATTCGAACAGGTCCAGAAAAACGGTCATTTACGCCCTGGGCTCAGCCCTGCAAGCGCCCGCCGTCAGTTTCACGGTTTCTTGTTGGGTATATCTTTCAATTGGCTGCAAGATCCAGAACAGTTTGTTTTGGCAGACGAGTACGAGAGCATGGTCGATACTCTAATGCGAGGATTGTTGGTGGAGAGTAGCGCTTAAGCACCTCACACTGAAGCTCACAAACGCGCTAGCTGGGTACGCACAATCCGCGTAAAATGGTCGAGCTGATAGTCAGCAAAGTTCTCAGGGCGGGGTGAAAGTCCCCACCGGCGGTGATGGTGACTTAATGAACATTTGTCATCTAAGCCCGCGAGCGCTCAAGGTGATTTTTTATTTCTTGAGGTCAGCAGATTCGGTGAAAAACCGAAGCCGACGGTGATAGTCCGGATGAAAGAGAACGGCACCTTAGACACGCAACTTAAAAAGTGGCTTCAGCCACCTTTTTGCGGTTGCCTGACGACAGGTTCCGCATGCCCTGATTCTGGTACAACTTATCCAAGAGAATGACCATGAATCAGACATTTCCGCTAACGCTTTCAACCCACACCACGGCTCAGCGCATTGCCTTTATTCAAGGCCACTGGCATCAGGATATCGTTGAGAAAGCTTATGAAGCGTTTATCACTGAAGTAGAACGCTGCGGTCTTAACGCCGAGCAAGTGGACATCTTCACCGTATCAGGTGCTTACGAAATCCCACTCCAGGCAAAGGTACTCGCCGAAAGTGGCCGCTATGGCGCCATTGTCGGGGCAGGCTTTGTGGTGGACGGCGGCATTTATCGCCACGACTTTGTCGCTCATGCGGTGATTGATGGCTTAATGCGCGTGCAGTTAGATACGCAAGTACCGATTATCTCGGTCGTTTTAACACCACACCATTTCCATGAGCACAGCACTCACCACGACTTCTACACCCAGCACTTTGTTACTAAAGGGAAAGAGGCCGCCCAAGCGTGTCTGAATACAATGGAAAACCTGCACCGAGCGCGCAAACTAAGCAACGCTTAAGCCTATGTTGCAGCTGCAATTAAACCTATATTGCAATTAGGTCTCTGTCGTTTGAGCCTGGCTAAACGCCGGGCTCGGCACGCCTCGTCGATATATTAGTGCTAATACTTCAGAAGATGACTGCTCATTAGTCATCCTTTCCGTTATTTGATATCCAGCAGATAACCATAAAACGCTGTGTTGCGCTGCCAGCCTAATGATTCATATAGCTGTTGGGCACGCTCGTTCTCTACCTGAGTCATGAGTATCAAGCGCGCGACACCATGCTCACGAGCCAGCTGGGTGGCGGCTTCCATCAACGCCCTCCCCGTCCCCTTATCGCGACACTCCGGCAACACAAAAAGATCATTTAGCGTCCAACGAGCATTCAAGCCCACCGTGGAAACCCCAGGATAAAGTTGCACGAAACCAGTGAGGTTACCGTCACTATTTTCGCTAACTAAAATACGAGAGTCCGCCTGCCCAAAGCGCTGACGCAAGAAATCACGTGCCGCACCGATATCACTCGGCTGATGATAGAACTGCCGATAGCCGTCGAGTAATCCACTAAGTGCCTCTAAGTCAGACAGTACCGCTGAACGAATATTAACCATGGCAACTACTCCATTAAGATGGTGAACAAACTCAGCTTGCCGCTATAGTGGTCTATAACAAAGAGCCACTTATCGCTAAATTGAGGGAACCAGTGAAACGACGTAACGCTGCTAGCGATTGGATTACGGAAGCACTAGCGATAAGGCTAACAGCGAATGAAGCAGCCACGCTGGTCCAACAGCTCTACCGCTCGCTTAAAGAATGGATTCAACATGGCGAACTGACGGCCGGTGATGCGCTTCCCTCTTCCCGCTATTTATCCCGCGCTTTAGGTATTAGTCGCAATACGGTGCTGGCCGCTATGGATCGGCTGCTGGCGGAAGGATTGCTGATCGCTCGCCAGGGAGCAGGTCTCTATGTAGCAAAACTACCCAAACGATTAAACAGAACCGAACGTCCCCCGCCTGCGCCTGTTCGCTATTCAAACCGAGGCAACACACTATTAACGCTAAGTGGAGCGCTAAGCCACGGCCATCGGGCGTTTGCACCTGGCGTCCCAGCACTCGACCTTTTTCCCCGCGAGCTATGGCAACGCCTTTTGCGTCGCCACTATTATCTCGCAAAGACATCATGGATGGATTATCAAGCCAGCGGCGGGCTGCCTGAGCTTAAAGCGGCTCTCTGTGACTATCTAAGGCTCTCTCGAGCGGTGCGCTGCCAGCCAGAACAGATTGTGATTACCCAAGGAGCACAGCAGGCATTTGAGCTGACTACCCAGCTACTCACCGATAACGGTGATTCGGTTTGGATGGAAGAACCTGGTTACCGCGGTGCACAGGCATGTTTCCTAGCTTCAGGCTTAACGACAACGCTCATACCCGTAGATAGAGAGGGACTAAACCCTGCACTAGCGCCTGCGAGCGCCCCCGCCCCCCGGCTAATCTATGTAACACCTTCTCACCAATATCCTAGTGGCGTTACCATGCCAATACCCCGCCGACTAGCATTGTTAGAGTATGCTTCTCATGCTGGCAGTTGGATCATCGAAGATGATTACGACAGTGAGTTTCGTTACGACACGCCGCCTACTCCCTCTCTACAAGGCCTCGCCGAACAGGCATCGGTGATTTATGTGGGCACCTTCAGTAAAGTGCTCTACCCCGGCTTACGCTTAGGCTATTTGGTATTGCCTGACATGCTTGCCGAAGATTTTATGCGCGCCCATGCGCGACTGCACCGCGAAGGCAACTATCCCATACAATCTGCACTTGCTGAACTTATTGCCAACGGCCACTTTACTCGTCATATCGCTCGCATGCGGGCCGCTTATCGCCAACGCCAAGCCTGCCTGCGTACTGCATTAGCGCCTGCGGTAGCCGCAGGGCTTCGGCTTTCTGACGGTCATGCAGGCATGCACCTACTGGCTGAGCTCGATAATTTCGAAAAAGAAGAGATACTCGTGAGACGTGCTCATGAAGCGGGTATTACGCTTTCTCCTCTTTCCCGCTATTACCTTGGTGAGAATAAGCGCCCTGGTTTAGTTCTCGGCTATGCAGGTTCAACGGAGAGCGAACTAATAAAAGCAGGAGCGTGGCTTAGCCACACATGGTTAAGCTTATGCTAAGGAATACACGTTAAGGAGCTCACAATGCCCGACTTTATAGCCCCTGATGGACACCCACGCTGCCAGTGGTGTGGCGGTGCCCCCGAATTTCTGCCCTATCATGATAACGAGTGGGGTTTTCCGGTAGCTGACGACCAGCGGCTATTTGAGAAACTCTGTCTGGAAAGTTTTCAGTCAGGCTTGAGCTGGCGCACTATTCTCAACAAGCGCGAGAACTTCCGTATCGCCTTTCATCACTTCGACTTCCATCAGATAGCCCGCTTTGGCGAAGAGGATGTGCAGCGCTTGCTGCAGGACGCAGGCATTATTCGCCATCGTGGCAAAATCGAGGCGGTGATTAATAATGCTCAGCGGGCACAGGAAATGGTCGACCAGGAAGGCACGCTAGCTGCGTTCTTTTGGCGCTATGAACCTACCGAATTAGCACCACCACAATCCCAAACCACCTCGCCTGAATCCATCGCACTTGCTAAAGATTTGAAAAAGCGCGGCTGGAAATTCGTTGGACCTACCACTGCGTTTGCGTTTATGCAGGCCATGGGGCTACTCAATGATCACGCGCTAACGTGCATCACTCGAGAACGGGTGGAACAAGCGTGGCAGCAATTTCAGCGACCTGTGTAGCAACAGGGGCACAAGACACTATACTTTTAGCACGAACGCGCCATGTCCAGATGGCCGGTCTGCGTATTCGATGGGTGCCCACTTGTAGTAGGGTATGCTTTTTCACACACTCATCTATACATCAAACAGCCAGGGGACAACACGTTCCCAATGGGGTTAACGTGGTTCAATCGCTCTCTTCGCACACAGAATCCCGCGCTTCGCTATACAAAGCATGGAGCGTGCATGTCTTTACGGCCAGTGGCGTACTGCTCGGCACGATGGCGCTGCTCTCACTGATCGACAACAATCCAGTTGCCTGCCTTCTCTGGCTGGGCGCCGCGATGATGATCGATGGGGTCGACGGCACCTTAGCACGCAAATATGAAGTAAAAACGATACTGCCTCACTTCGATGGCTCGACGCTCGACATGGTCATCGATTACCTTACTTGGGCGTTTATTCCTGCCCTTTTCATCTACTACTTTATTGACTTGCCGTCTAATTTTTCACTGCTTGCCGTGTTCATTATCCTGCTGTCATCGATGTTCTGCTTCTGCAACACCAATATGAAAAGCCAGGATAATTACTTTGTTGGCTTTCCTGCTGCCTGGAACATTGCTGCGGCCTATTTTTATATTCTCGATTTACCGCCCTTCATCACCTTTGCGTCTATCGTTTTTCTGGCCATTCTTACCGTGACTAAGATGAAGTTCCTCCACCCGTTTCGTGTGCGCCAGTTCATGCCGCTCAATATCGCCATCACGCTGGTGTGGTGCGCCTGTACAACGTCACTGGTGCTCACCAGCCCCGAGCACGCCGCTTGGGCACTATGGGGGTGGGGCATTGCATCCGTTTACTTTATGGGTATGTGCGTATGGCGTACCGCTCAGGAAGCGTTTTAATTCGTCGATAGCAAACAGTACTCACTTTAGCGCTACTTCATCAGGCTTCTGCGCTTCTTCCACCATCTCGGCGGCAAGCTCTCCCACAGTGCGCACAGCATCTTCAATGGCCGGTGTTAGCGTAAATGCGTAGTTAAGTCGCAAACACTGGCGAAACTTTCCCGAGGCTGAAAATAGCGAGCCAGGTGCTACATGGATGGCGCGCTGGGCCAAGCGTTCATTAAGGCAAACGCAGTCCACTGCTGCGGGTAGCTCTACCCATAGCAAAAAACTGCCTTGCGGATAGCTGATGCCCGAGCCTTTTGGGAAATAGCGCTGCACCCAACTGATCATGATGTCCCGCTGGCACTGATACTGGCGGGTCGCATAGCGAAGATGGCGCTCGTAGTGCCCTTTGGCAACGAACTCCGCCACCGCCAGCTGCGGTAATGTGGCCGAAGCACCGGTAGAGACATACTTCATATGCAGCGCCTTGTCCCGATAACACCCTGGCGCCAGCCAGCCAACCCGCAGCCCAGGCCCCACCGTTTTGGAAAATCCGCTGCACAACAGCACCCGCCCATCATCATCAAAGGACTTAACTGTACGTGGCCTTGGCTGGGTATAGGCAAGATCACCGTAGATATCATCTTCAATAATGGCCACGTCGAAGCGCTGGGCGAGTTGAAACAGCGCCTGTTTGCGCGCCTCGCTCATGGTGTAGCCCAGCGGATTGTTATACGTCGGGGTGACCTGTATAGCACGGATTGGCCACTGCTCCAGCGCCATTTCCAACGCTTCCAAACTGATACCCGTTTGCGGATCAGTGGGAATTTCCAACGCTTTTAGGCCGTTGGCTTTCAGGATCTGCATGGTGCCGTAAAAGCTGGGCGAGTCTACGGCCACCACGTCGCCAGGCTGAGTAAGAGTGCGCAGCGCTATCGATAATGCTTCCTGACAACCGGTTGTGATCATGATGTCGTCTGGGTGCAGTAAACAACCGGACGCAATGGCCAACCGTGCTACCTGCTGACGTAGCTCGGAGCTACCACCTAGCTTGTCGTAGTTGAAACCATTCAGATCATTCTTTCGATGCAGCCCTGCCAATATTTTCGACAGCGGTTTCAGCGTTTCATAGGCTAGGTTCGGCACACCACGCCCGAGCAGCAGCCGACTATCGTCACGCTGTGTGGCGACCAGCTCTAATACCTGCTCCCACTGGGATACATCTAGTGGGCACTGCGCAGGACGAGAGACAGAAGGCAGCACCGAAGGCACCCGGCTTGGAAGTACGAAGTAGCCCGATTTCGGCCGTGACTCGATCATCGCTACGTCCATCAGTTGCCGGTAGGCCTCCTGAGCGGTCGAGATACTGACATCCAGCTCCTGACATACCGCTCGAATAGAAGGCAAGCGATCACCCACGCGATAAATACCGTGCTCAATTCGCTCCCGCAAAATGCCAGCAACCTCCTCATAGCGAGTCATGCTTCTGCCTCCTGTTTATTTAAAAACAGCTCCAGTACAGTTTTAAATATAAGCTTCCAAGCAATACAGATCCCTGCATTAGCCAGCATACAGAGGTATAACATACACCATCTGTATCTTAAAAATAGAAAACTCTATATCTGTATTGCTTTGGCACGGCTGCGTAATCTGGTTGAGCACATCGTCATTAAGGAGAACCGTTATGCCACGCTTCAGTCTCGCCCAGATTCGCTGTCAGTTACGTCAATATCATCAGCGCCGCCGCAGCCGTTGCCAGTTGCTAACCCTCGATGACCGACTGTTAGAGGATATCGGTATCACCCGTGCCCAGGCGTGCAAAGAGGGGCATAAACCGTTTTGGCGGCACGCATCATTCAAAAGGGGGCCCCATGAAAGCCACTGAGCACTATTTGCTAGATGTGTTTACCGATAAGCCATTTTCAGGCAATCAGCTGGCAGTATTTTTGAATGCCGATGAGCTGGAAACCAGTACCATGCAGGCAATTGCCAATGAACTTAACCTAGCTGAAACGGTGTTTTTAGGCGCGGCGACGAAGGCGAATCACTACCCCATGCGAATTTTCACGCCAACCCAAGAGCTACCGTTTGCTGGCCACCCCACGGTAGGCACTGCGCATTTACTAGCGGGGCTGCACCTAGTGAACCCTGAGCAGACCTTGGTACTTCAGCCGCCCATCGGTGAGCTACACGTCCGTTACATAGATGGAAAAGCTACGTTTACCACTGCCATGCCCGCTAGCGTCACGGGCAGCACTATTGATCGCCTCACTGCCGTTGAGCTGTTGGGACTAGATATCCACCAGGTTATTGCTGATCCCGTGATGGCCTCTTGCGGCCTACCTTTTCATCTCATTGAGCTAGCCGACCTAGCAGCCCTTGAGCACATACAAATCGCCGGAGCAGTATGGGCGGATGCCGTTACTACCAGCGGCACTGAGCAGATATACCTTTATGTGGTGGAACAACGAGACAGCGAAGAGACGATTGTACGGAGCCGTATGTTCTCCATGCACGCCAGCCTTTGCGAAGACCCAGCCACAGGCAGTGCTGCGGCGGCTCTGACCGGTTTCCTGGCCTCTACCCAACCAACCACCTTACGCTGGAAAATCCATCAGGGTGTTGAAATGGGGCGACCCAGCGTTATCCACACCGCCGCCAATGGCAATATAGAGCCAGGGCTTGTCCAAGTCGGCGGTGATGCAACGATAGTAGGCAGAGGAGAGTTTTACCTAGAGCAGTAAACCAGCAGACTGACAAAATAAGAGTGCCCACAGTATCGCAGGCACTCTACTTTTGGCGTTGCTTATGCCACCTGGACTTCGATACGCCGCGTGCGGTGGTTATCTTTCTTGGGCAGCGTTAGTGTCAGTACACCATTAACGATAGTGGCGGTAATGGCATCACTATTCACTTCATGACTGAGATTGAAGCGTCGCGCGAAGCGCTTACCACGTATCTCTGCGTGAAGTGCACTCAAACCCTCAGGCATATCCAACGCTATCTCACCTTCCAAGCTCAGCACATTGTTGTCGAGCTCGACTTTGAGCGTTTCGTGCGTAACGCCCGGCATATCCGCCACCAATTTGAGCGCGCTGGACTCCTCAATAATATCTACCGCCGGTAGCAAGGCGTCCCGCTCACGCTTTTCCTCGCCACGTTGTTGAAGTGGGGAATGGTTGGATGAACGAACAACGTTATTCATGATTTATTCCTCCTTACCAAGGTTAATAAACATGACTTATGCTGCCTGAACATCAATACGGCGCGGCTTGAGTTCCTCGCGCTTTGGCAGCACGATCTCAAACACACCATGGGCATGGCGTGCTTCTGCCCGTTCGGCATCCAATCCGTCGGGGAGCGCAATCGCCCTCACGAACTCACCACTAGTGCGCTCACGACGAAATACCGGGCGCGCGCTTCCATCTTCATTGCTACCCGTCAAAGATTCGCGTTTGCCACGCAGCGTCAGCACATTGTCTTGGACATCAATGATCAGGTCCGAAGGTGTCAGCCCTGCTGCAAACACATAAACTCGCACAGCATCGTCGCTGCGTGCCACATTGATCATGGGAAAGCTTCCCCGCGGCACTGCGCGAATATCCATTGCATTACCATCGGGAAAGAAGCTGTCCAGCAGCTGACTAAACCAGTCAAACTGCCGAGGCGAACCAGTTTCAAAACGCTTGAGATCATCGAACATATCGAACACCTCCTACGTTAGGCAGGTTGAACAAAGAGGCTGCCACACCAGAGGCTCAGTGCCTCCGCACTTTTCTAAATAGGAGCGTTCCGTCGACTTTCAAGGGTTCGAATAGCACTTTTTTAGCTGTTCAAAAGCCACTACTTGACCCTCCCCAGAAACACAGCCTTCTCAATATTTATGACTCGCCATTACCTGATCAAGCCGTAGGGAAAAACAGTGCACCACCAAGGTGTATCAGCGAGTACCCAGACAGCGGGGTAGCGAACCTGACACCAAAATGCTGAAAAACTAGCTCGACAACCATCCATTGCGAGCACTGATCGATCCACGTCGCCTACTCGCTCTTAATTCATGTTCTCGAAAACGCTTTGATTTTAAATGTCCGATAGAAGTGATAAGCGAACTGATGACTAGGTATCATGAGAGCACATCTGCCCTTCAATGAGTGTGTGTTGCAGTCAGAGTTTGCACTCGCCAACTATTAAACAAACTTACCCACCCCAAAATTAACGTTCCTTAATATTGTTTTTTAAAAACCCATCTTCCACAAACAAAATAACAAGGATAAAGTTAATACTTAAACAAAGAGCAGACTTCGGTTAACTATAGGTAACAATATATGAAAACCAAATTAAATAAGATCGCTCTGGCGTCGCTTGTTGCCCTAGGCACTATGCTTCCTATCAATAGCCAAGCTCAGGTGGGTGTAGAAGTTATTATTGGTATGCCTGGGGTAGCAATTCTTAATTACCATGAAGTGGTTGAAGTTGACATTCCTGCCGCTGCACTGACTGCCTTAATTGGCGGAACCGCCGCAGGTGATGCGATGGCTTTTGAAGAGGGCCAAGCTAATGCCACTGCAGCTGAAAATGCTGGAGAGCTTGAGGCTGACTTTGCAATTAATGTAACCGAGCCCACCAACATCGACTTTACTAACATTCCCCTGCTGCTACAGAATGTCTGGTCTGTTCGAGGCATTAATAATGGAGACATGGAAGTCGTCGCAGGCGCTGGTGATCAGCAAACACTTACCAATGGTGCTGCCAGCATTGTGACTTCTAACCCTGAAGTACCTCAAGCAGCGTTCGCTGCCCCAGGGATGAATCCTAATAACGCCGTTAGCGGTGACGTTAGACTAGCGCTAGACTTGAGCAATGCGACTGCCGTAGGGAATTATGACGGTGGAGGCCAAAGCACTTACACTCTTACGGTCAATCTTCTTTAATTCGCAACTAAATAACTAAGAGCTTAAGTGAACTGTCAATGCGAATAATGCCCTGGCGTTTTATTTGCTGTAATTGGAGAGTTGCTTAATGAGCAAGCTAAAATCTAGCCTGCTCATTAAGATGTCAACATTATGTTGTCTGTTAGGTTTTTCTAACTTAGCAACAACAGCTGAACTTAGTTTAATCTCGCATCACACTGGGCAACTTAGCTCAGTTATTTATTTGGAAGATATTACGCTGCCAGAATTAGTGCAGACACAGCAGACCTTACGTGATGATTTCGTCTCAGCTGCCTCGGCACACGCAAAAGGAAACGCATATATGGAAGGCAATCAGCTGCGTGTCAATATGCCTCTTCCTGAAATCACCACGCTGACTCTTTATATCGAGCGAGAACTCCCGCTGGTGTGGCGCTTACACCTTGAACCGCATGAGTATATTCAAGATGTTCGTTTAGAAGCTAGCTGGCACTCGTTGAACACCCTCTCTCGAACTCATGAGATGCCTACCCCCGACATTATATTAACTGAACCCTGGCGGGTGAGTACGAGCGAGTCTGGTGAAGTTTGGGAAGGCCATGCTGCTATTCGTCTGCCCACTGATGCATTACATCACGCCGCATCCATTTCTGGTGAACTGCGTATCGAGCTAATCCAATGACTATTCGACGCTTTTTAGCGCTTTCAGGCATAGCTTTCTGTTTTTTCTGTTATTCAGCCTTGTTATTTGGCAATACGCTGAAGGGACAGGTGGGTATCAGCCCACAAAACTTTATCGTTGACTTAGATAGCCCCAGCAAAGTGCATGCTTACCGCTTGATGAACATGGGCCAGAGCCCCGTCCGCATTAAAGTTGATTTAATGTCATTCGAGCTCAATGAAAATAACCGAGTGGTTCCCACAGTCCCTACCGAAGCATCGCTGGAAAACTGGATCATCGTCAACCCATTAGAGTTAACGATCCCTCCTGGCGATTCCCAGGTAGTGCGTTTTTCTATCCGGCCAGCAATTGAGTTGCCAGATGGCGAGCATAGAGCCGCCATAATCTTTCAGCAGCTACCGACGACAGAAGAAGAGCTGCCGAGCGCATCGTCAGGTGGAGCCAGTATGGTGTTCAAATCACTCTTCAGGTTACAGAGTGCTATCTACGCCACCGTCGGTCATATAGAACGTACTGGGTATCATCATGACGTGCGGTTGTCAGAAGATAGCCTATGGGTTCAGGTCGAAAACACTGGCAACGGCCATATTCGGCTTTCCGGTGACTGGGCTTTATGGCCAAGCTCACAATATAACGCAACTCAGGGTAATCAGTGGCTTAATTGGCTGGAGCTGACAAATAGTGAGCGACAGGCTAATCCACTAACTTCACCGCCAGAGCATCATGGGCGGTTGTCAGCAAATCCTGTGATGCCTTATGCCAAGCGCTGGTTGCGAATTCCCATTCCAGGGGGCATTCAGCCCGGCCGATACCACCTAGAACTCAAGGGTCAACTCAGCGACTCGCCCATACAGCTCAGCGCCCCGCTACACGTCGGTCCAGCCGTTCGATAGCACCATGGCCATCGATGTGGAGCAAGTTATTCGATGCTGGGCAACGCGGATAGCTAAAAGGTGTGGCTATGTTTTGCTTTTTCTGGCACCGCACTCCTACGTCATAGCTAACGATTCAACCTCTGCCCTGTCTTGGGTCGGTGAAGTGGACTCCCACAATCACTTCACCACACCTGCATCTAATCATTTACCAGACGGCATTACCCTTGAACTTGCTGGCCTATTTATTAATGGCAAAGAGCATGCAATGGGCATTGTGGGCATCAAGCTTGACGACAACACACGGCTGTTACCCTTGGATGACCTGTTAACACTGTTGGCGATAGACGCCGATGCTGTAGGGCAGGCAGTCAAACTCACAACCCCACAAGGCCGAGTGACACTCAACCCTAATGAAATATATCAATACGACAACACTGGCTATATAGACCCCGCGTTACTAGCAGAACGCCTTTCTGCACGCATCACATGGAATCCAAGCGAATTCGCTTGGTTTGTTCAATTAGTCTGGGACGCTAGCGGAAATATAGCGACAACGCCTTTTGAAACCCTTGAACCCGACGTACTGCCGCCTCGTTTTAGCCTTTCTCGGATTCGCGGAGAGGCTCGATTCAGGCATAGCAATGAGGAGCTTCAGCATTGGAGTTTTACTGAGCTTTCCGGTCGCGCCGAACGCACCACCTGGCAGGCTCGCCATGAGCATAACTCTCAAGGGCTAGACCGCCTGACGAACTACCATTTTCAGACCCGCTCAAATAACTGGGCAAGTTTAATCGGCCATCAGAAGGTCTCTAGCCATTCATTACTGCCTGCCATTCATTTAACGGGTGTGCAGGCAGCTTGGTCTAACCGGCCTGATTTACTAACACACAGCGGCGCAACACAACTTTTTAATGACAGCCTTAGCCCCATACGCACGTATACAGGAGAAGGGCCACCGGGCGGCACTGCCGAACTGCTTATCAATGGCGCAACGATAGAAAGACAGCGCATTTCATTGGATGGGGTGTTTGAGTTTACCGATATCGAGATTGGGGCTGGGCTGAATCAAGTGGAAATTAATTTATTTGAGCCATTTGAGCCCAATAGCCCCGTAAAAACACTCGATGTCAGCTCGAGAGCAAGCCAACGTATCCTTCCTAGTGGCGCCACGCGGCTTTATGCCGGCTTGGGACAGGAAGGAAACCCCCTTGACGACCAAATAACCAGCCAGGGAAGTGGTAGCGTCTTCAATGTACGACAAGCGCTAGGGGCTTCGCTCACCTTTGAGGGTGCTGCTCAAAACAGCCAACACGGGGATCAGGCAGCCGCTGGCATTATCGCTGCACTCGGGCCACTTGGCATTGCCAGCGCGTCAATTGCGGAAAGCAATCAAAAACAAGCCACACTGATAACACTGGAGGGTGATCAAAAAAACTGGTTTTGGCGCACAAGCCTAAGAGACAGCAGTGATGGCTTCTATCATCATACTGAGGCTGCTCAGCGCGATCATTATGGCCAAGTTGGCATGCGCCACGGGTCTCACTGGGAGCTTTCCCTACTCGGTCGAGAGCGTTTTGGCACAAGTAGCGCAACCTCTTATGTGCTACCTGCTGCGCGCTTTCGGCCTACCTCCAACCTAACACTGACGAGCCGTCCAGACATTGTGGGTGACTACCAACATGAAGCTCACTGGATAGTTCAGCGTAATACCCGGTTAAGAGCGCGTAACGACAGCAGTTCTAATCAACTCGGCCTTACTCATCGTTGGTCATCTCAGTGGAGTAGCTCAGCGTCTGTTTCGCACTCGCGCCCTTCATCACGTACACAGAGCAGTATTGGCACCCGCTGGCAAGAACAAAACCCCTTTGGATGGGTTCTGAACCTGAACGTCCTTCATGGGGATAATAAAGCAGGATTTCTCATGCAGGCTGGGCGCGAGTTAATACCAGGGTTACGCTTTCGTGCAGAAGCAGAGCGCACACCGGTTGATAACCATCGATCACTGCCCCCTCAGGATACAACGGCTAGCCTAATTGTCGCTTGGGACTTTGGTTTAACAGGCGGCGGGTTGGCTCGCTTTGGCTCTAGCCGCCCAGGCCGTGGCTCACTCGGCGGTCAACTGCATGCCCCAACGGGGCACTTCGATTTATCCGATATCGCCGTAAGAGTAAACGGACAAGTTCGTTCTCGAACGGATGCACACGGCCGCTTTAATGTTGCCAATCTCGAGCCCGGCATTTACCAGGTTGATTTAGATCAAGAGGGGCTTCCTCTAGCGCTATCAGCGCAACATCAGGTGATCAATGCCGAAGTGGCTGCAGGCGCAATAACGTCGGTCGCATTCGATAGCGAGATCCTTCTCGGTGCTGCGGGACAAGTAACGGATCGAACAAATCAAGAAGGTATCGCAGGCGTTAACATACGTATTATTAATGCCTTTGAGCAGCCAATTGCAGATGTTAAAACAAACGCTTTTGGCTACTGGCGTGCCGATGGATTGCCCCCTGGCGACTACCAAATTGAAGCTTATGACGGCGACAAACGACTGGGTAGTCGGCCATTACAGCTAATCGAGGCGTTTGTGTTTCAGCAAAATATTGAGGTATCGAGAAGATAATAAGGCTCTATAGGTGAATGGGGCGTAACTCACCGCCCCTACCTAATATGTTAAGCGCCGAAGTCGTTAGGTCAGCGTCACTTATGCCAGCGAATCTAGAGCGGTGGCCACTGCATCAAACAGCCGCTCTAACTCAGCTTCTGTGGAGCCAAATGGAGGGCCGAACTGCAGCGTGTCACCGCCATAGCGCACGTAAAACCCAGCTTCCCATAAGGCTAAATGAGCATCTCTAGGGCGAATCGTTGGATCGCCATCCCGTGGCGTTAGCTGAATCGCGCCCGCTAAGCCATAGTTGCGAATATCAACTATGTGATTGCGGCCTTTTAGAGCGTGCAGCTTTTGTTCAAAAGCGGGCGCGATAGCACTTACTTGGGCAGGGAAGTTGTCACGCTCCATCAGCTCAAGCGCCGCTAAGCCAGCTGCACAAGCAACAGGGTGGGCGCTGTAGGTGTAACCGTGGGGAAATTCAATGGCGTGTTGGGCGCCGCCAGCGTGCATAAAGGTGTCGAAAATTTCGCTGGAAGCAATCACCGCGCCCATGGGAATAGCGCCGTTGGTGATCTGCTTGGCGACGTTCATGATATCCGGCGTAACGCCAAACGCTTCGGCACCCGTGGTCGCACCGCTGCGCCCAAAAGCGGTGATCACTTCATCAAATATCAGCAGAATATCGTGGGCAGTACAGATCTTGCGCAGCCGATCCAGATAGCCTTTGGGCGGCACAATCACCCCTGCAGAGCCAGACATCGGCTCAACAATTACCGCTGCAATGGTGGAGGCATCGTGCAGGGCAATTTGATCAAGTAGGGCATCGGCAAGCTCGGCACCAGTTTCAGCCTGACCACGAGTGTAGGCATGACCAACTTGAAGTGTATGCGGCAAGTGCGTTACATCCATCAACTGACCGTAGTGTTTGCGGTTGCCACCAATTCCGCCCAGGCTGGTACCACCAATATTCACCCCGTGATAGCCCTTGGCACGGCCAATCATGCGCGTTTTCTCAGGCTTCCCTTTTAATCGCCAGTAGGCCTTGGCCATTTTCACCGAGGTATCCGCAGCTTCTGAACCAGAGTTAGTGAAAAACACATGATCAAGCCCAGCTGGCGTGAGGCTGGCAACCTTTTCCGCGAGTTTAAACGCCAGCGGGTGGCCAATTTGAAAGCCTGGAGCAAAGTCGAGGGTACCCAGCTGTGCCGCCACGGCTTTTTGAATCTCTTCACGGTTATGCCCCGCGCCGCTGGTCCATAACCCAGAGAGTGAATCAAATAGCTTACGGCCCTGGTCATCGATGTAATAGCGCCCTTCCGCGCCGGTAATCATGCGCGGGTTGGTGCGAAAATCACGGTTCGCGCTAAACGGCATCCAGTAGTGTTGATTGAGCCCGGCGACCGACGCGATTTCGCCGGTAGAGTGCTCTGAACCGTGGGAGGTTGTTTTGCTTTTTATTCCAAACATGGTGTCCAGCTCCATCACGATAAGACCTGATCTCAGCATGCGTCACCGAACACGTTTATAAAATCACGTTTTTCTTTTGTTCACGTTAGAGAATTAATACGTAATACACGCTTTTTACTTTACCAATGCGCCGCACAAACAATTGGGAAGCTGCTGATGGAGATTCTGGGGGTTGAAGCCCAAGTAGCGCCTAAGGACACGCCGCCGCTGGCCGTATAGCGCAGCACATATGCGTTTGCGCCAATTCAGCAAACTGCTTTCGAGAGGGCTTAAACCCACCTCCTGGCGGCCAAGCCAGCCAGGCATCGGGTACCATAAAGCCGGGTAACGCTTCACCTACCCAGGCCTTTAACGCCTGCTGTGTCACGGCCTCTCCATGCCAATCGACAAATGCCACTGGGCGCTCTCCCCATTCAGGGTGGGATACTGGCACCACCAGCGCCTGGGCGATGCTGGGGTGATCGACTAGGCGCTGCTCAATACTTTCTGGCTGAATATTTTCACCACCGGAGATAAAGCCGTTATCGAGTCGCCCTTCAACCACCAGCGCCCCGTCGGTGGTGAAATGCCCTTTGTCACGGGTAGCAAACCAGCCCTGGTCATTAAGTGCTGGATCAATCTCACCATCATTCAAATAGCCGCAAAACAATGTCTCACCGCGCACCTGAATTTCCCCATCGACTACGCTAACGTCGCTTCCCGGTAGCGGCCTACCCACAACACCCGGTGCGGTGGGGATGCCAGTACAGACTTGGCTGGCCATCTCGGATAGCCCATAGCTAACTTTCGGTGTTAGCCCCAGCGATGTCATCTGCGCCACCAGTGGCGCGGGAATGGCCGCGCCGCCTAACAACAACTCGCGCAACTGAGTTCGCTGGGGCGTAAAGCCCGCTCTCAGCAACCGCCATAGTTGAGTAGGCACCAGTGAAAGGTGGGTAATCGACTGCTGTTCAAGCCGTGCAGGCAGCGTCTTCGGATCGTCATCAAGAATAACCCGTCCACCGGCCATAAAAACACGAAACGGAATAGCGTAACCGCCGATATGAAACAGCGGCAGTGACAGCAGCCAGCCACTGTTTTGGTCAAGCGGAATAAACGACGCCGAGCCACGGGCAGAGGCCAAATGATTGGCCACACGATGTAGCACTGCCTTTGGTGTGCCGCTGGAACCGGAGGTAAAAATCGTGTTGCATAGCTGACTACCCTCAAGCACCGGCGCTTCACCAACATCGGCTTCCGCCAAGAAATCGAGGGTGATTGGCGTTAGTTCTGACGAGTCATGGTGATCACTTTCCGTTTGGCAAACGCGACCAGCCCGCAAGCGCTTGGCCAAGCCAACTTGCTGTGGAACAGGGAAAGCAGGATTAAGCGGGCAGAAAATCACCCCGGCTCGCAGACAAGCCCAGGCCAGTAGCAAAGATTCAAGCGCCCCTTTGGCGGGAACAACTAATCGATCGCCTGTCACAAAGCCATCATGAGCCAATTGCTGCGCTAAAGACGCCACGCGGCGATTAAGCGTGCGGTAACTAATCCTCACCGAGCCTGCGTCTATTGCTATATGCTCAGGTGCCTCTTTGGCCCAGTAGTGAATGGGGCAGGTGTCTATCACGCTGGGCACTCCTGTTTACTCATGCTGAATTATCCAAACCGGTCAATAAAGGCGATGCAGTGAGTCAGTCTTCACTTCGCCTACGGGGTTCATCACATGCTCGGTCAGCCAATTCCCTGTATCCAGCCCTGGGGGCTCATTGGGCGCCCACTCGCAGGCCAGTCGGGCAAGTAGGCCAAGACCCAGGTCGGATTCAAAGCTAGAGGAGATCACAACACGTAGATGGCACGCCCGTGCCCGTTGGACGAGCGCCTCACAGGCGCTTAGCGAGCCAATCAGCGTTGGCTTGATCACCAGAGCTCTGAGCTGCGGGTGGCAGTACCATTTCTCTTGGCGGGATAGCGTCTCATCTAGCGCAACGGCTACCCCCGTAGCCTCTGCCACGGCGATGGTGTCAGTAAAAGCAGCGCAAGGCTCTTCCAGGTAATCGATTTGCTCAAGGGTCAGGCGCTCACAAAAACGCTGGGCTTCTTCCCGCGTCCAGCCACTATTGGCATCCAGAATCAGCTTGGTGGTGGGGAGCCGCTCGCCAAGCTGTTCGATTAGCGCTAGCTCCTCTTCCATGGCATAGCGTGCCACCTTCAGTTTGAGTCTAGTTGGCGGTGACGTTTGCCAATGAGTGGCTGAAAGAGACGCCATCAGCTCCACAGGCGCGCCCTGGAGCAGCGGATAGGGCGGTTCGAGAACAGCAAGAGACGCTGGCCACGAGCGCTGGGCGCAGTCGAACCCAAACTGCACCGAAGCAAGTGCTGGGCTAACTTTCTCACCGCGTTTCAATGCAGCCATGCAGGCCAAACTCTCCGCTTCAGCTTCTGCTAGCGTTTCTAGTGAGAAGCCAGGCAGCGGGGCTATTTCTCCCCACTGCCCGTTGATAAACACCGCTAGCCCTTCTCTGCTCGCCAGCCACTTGCCTTTAAACATCAACGGCTGGCGAAATGGCAGGCAGTAGCGATAGAGCGCTAGGCTATGCCTGGAACTGTGTCTGAAAACTGGCCGCATTAAGGGTTACGGGGGTAGCGGGAAAAATCCGGGCGGCGCTTTTCGTTGAAGGCGTTCCGCCCCTCCTGCCCCTCTTCGGTCATATAGAAGAGCATGGTGGCATTGCCAGCCAGTTCCTGCAGACCGGCCTGCCCGTCGCAGTCGGCATTAAGTGCGGCTTTCAGGCAACGCAGCGCCATCGGGCTATTCTGTAGCATCTCTCGGCACCAGCGCACACTCTCTTTTTCCAGCTCTGCCAGAGGTGCTACATGGTTGACCAGCCCCATCTCCAGCGCTTGAGCGGCGCTATACTGGCGGCACAGAAACCAGATCTCCCGGGCTTTTTTCTGGCCTACAATACGCGCCATATAAGAGGCGCCGTAGCCGCCATCAAAGGAGCCGACTTTGGGACCGGTTTGGCCGAAAATAGCGTTATCAGCGGCAATGGTCAGGTCGCACATTAGATGTAACACATGGCCGCCGCCAATGGCGTAGCCTGCCACCATGGCGACCACCGGCTTAGGACAGGTGCGAATATCGCGCTGAAAATCCAGCACATTGAGATGGTGGGTGCCCTCTTCATCCTGGTAACCACCGTAGTCGCCGCGAACGCGCTGGTCGCCGCCAGAGCAAAATGCTTTTTCACCCGCGCCAGTAAGCAAAATGACGCCAATAGCACTGTCGTGTCGCGCACGACTCAGCGCTTGAGCCATCTCGCTAACCGTTAGTGGGCGAAAGGCATTGCGCACCTCGGGGCGGTTGATAGTGATCCGCGCAATGCCGTCTCTCGACGTGTGATACAAAATATCCTGATAGCCCTCTGAGCGATCCTGCCACTCGATAGGAGCGTAAAGTTCCGTTTCTGTAAGTCCGTCGATCATGCCAATCTCTTTTTCTTTGTCAGGTTCTATTAGTTAGGCTCTATTAATGGTTCAAGTGCGATTGCTTAGAGGCATAATGTTCTACTGTGTGATACCAGATCTAGAAGCGCATTTAACGCAGCATGCCAGCCACCACTAAACCTAGCGCCAAAACACTCAGTAAGGCGGCTGCACCGTACATCAGTTTTTTATTAAGTATGTCATTGCCCACGCTGATATCAAACAGCCCGTGGCGCAGGCGGTGGGCGGCATGAAATAACGGCAAGCAAACCACCGCGCCAACAAACAGAAAGCCCGGCACACTAAACAGCAGATTGGACGCCCGCTCATAGCTCAGCGCCCCAGCAGGCAGCAGGCCAAGGGGCAGGCAAATGGCAATAAATAGAATGACGGCGGGCAAGATAACCGCAAAGCATACGCCGCCGGCACTGAACAGGCTCCACCAGAGTGGTTCATCAAAAGCTTGTTTATGCTGGGGACCGTGTTCGTTTATAGCTAGTTTTTCCATCATTACGCCCTCCCCAATAGCCAGAAAAATAGCAGTGCAACAGCCACTACACCTGCCCACTGACCAGCGACAATGGCCTTATCAGGCAGGCTATGTCCAGCGATGCGTAGCGGCATTACACGAGGAAACAGCACAAAGAAGGTCGCGGCGTGAAACAGGCTAGCGGCCAGCGCTAAAAGGTTCAGCAGCAGCACAATGGGGGAGCCCATAAAGGCAATCCACCCCTGCCAGCTATCCGCCCCCTGAAGTAGGGCAACCATACCGGCCAGTAAACACAGCGTGAAAAACACCAGCGGCAGTACCGTGGCTTCGCGCAGCATATAGAGCTTAAAAAACCGGTGTTTCAGCCACCAGTTGCGTTTCAGTGGTGGCAGACGTTGTGATGATGATTTATGCATGATCTTTTCTCCCCTCACCCTTTAAACAGCGCAATTAAGGTATGTTTGGCAGCCTCGACCTTGCCCTGATTAACGGCAGCGGCGGGGTCGACATGCTTTGGGCATACCTGCGAACAGAAGCCGACAAAGGTGCAACTCCACACACCCTCGTGTCGATTAAGCTCGGTCATGCGCTGTTTTTTGCCATGGTCGCGGCTATCCAGGTTGTAACGGTGGGCGAGTGTTAGCGCCGCCGGGCCCAGGAATTCAGGGTTCAGCCCAAACTGCGGGCAGGCGGAGTAACAAAGTCCGCAGTTTATGCAGTTAGCGAACTGCTTGTAACGGGCAAGCTGCTCGGGGGTCTGCTGATAGGTTTCCGGTGCCTTCGGGTCATAGGGTTTTACCGGATTGTCATCTATCAGGTAGGGCTTAACCGCCGCTAAGTGCTCAAGGAATATTTCCATATCCACCACTAGATCCCGCTGCACGGGGAAGTGGGATAGTGGCTCGATGCGGATCTCGCCTTCATAATCGCGCAGGAAGGTTTTACAGCCGAGCTTTGGAATGCCGTTGACCATCACCCCACACGAACCACAAATCGCCATGCGGCACGACCAGCGGTAGCTCAGGGTGCTATCAAGCTGCTCTTTAATATGATTCAGGGCATCCAGCAGCGAGGTGCTGTCATCCACCGGCATCTCGTACTGCTGCCAGTAAGCTTCAGCCGAGCTGTCTGGAAGGTAACGTTTAACGCTAATGTGCTTGATGCTGGTGTTATTCGTGCTGACACTCTTGGTAGTGATCTGCTCGGTACTCATACCTTGCCCCCCTTGCCCGCATCGCCGTAAGCCCGCTCAGCCGGTGCGGAAAACCGAACATCAACGTCCTGCCAGCGCAGTTCGGCCGGTGCTTCGCCTTGGTAAAAGACTTGGCTGTGCTTGAGATAATTAACGTCGTCGCGTTTTTGCATGCCTTCATCTAAGCGTTGGTGAGCACCGCGGGATTCACGCCGTTCAAGTGCTCCTAGGCAAGAGGCTTCGGCAATATCCAGGCCGTATCCCAATTCGATGCACTCCAGCAGCTCGGTGTTGAATATCTTGCTGGTATCGTTAACGCGAATTTTGGCATAGCGCTCACGCAACTGACGCATGGTCTCAAGCGAATGGCGCATGCCTTCTTCGGTGCGATAAATACCACAGCCACTCTCCATGGCTTGCACCATGGCGTGCTTAAGTTCTACCCAGGATTCGCCGCTGCCTTCACCATCACACAGGCGCGCCAAAGTCGCTTGCTGACGCTCGGCTTGGGCTTCCAGCAGGCGCGTATCAGCCCACTCGGTTTGTGCCGCCCGCTTACTGGCTTGCTCACCCGCCAAGCGGCCAAACACCAGTAGCTCAGTCAGAGAATTGGAGCCCAGCCGGTTAGCTCCGTGCAAACCGACAGAAGCGCACTCCCCAGCAGCATAGAGCCCAGCAATAGACGTTTCGCACAGAGGATCGGTCTCAATTCCCCCCATGGTGTAGTGAACCGCCGGGCGAATGGGGATCGGTTCTTTCACAGGGTCAACATTGATATAGGATTTAGCCAGCTCGCAGATAAACGGCAGGCGCTCTAGGATGTACTTTTCACCCAAGTGGCGCAGATCAAGATAGACCACGTCGCTGTCACCAAACTTGCCAGTGCGGCCCGCCTGCTGCTCCTGCCAGAAAGCCTGGGAGAGTTTGTCCCGCGGCCCCAGTTCCATATATTTGTTTTCCGGCTTGCCCAGCGGTGTTTCCGGACCAAGTCCATAATCCTGCAGATAGCGATAACCATCTTTATTGAGCAGAATGCCGCCTTCCCCCCGGCACGCTTCGGTAATCAAAATACCGGAACCGGGTAAACCGGTGGGGTGGTATTGAACAAACTCCATGTCCCGCAGCGCCACACCGTGACGATAAGCCATGGCCATGCCATCGCCAGTCACAATGCCCGCGTTAGTATTGAAACGAAATAAGCGCCCCGCGCCACCGGTGGCCAGGATCACCGCTTTAGCACGTAGCAGCGTCAATTCGCCAGTGGCTACCTGCAGCGCAATCACACCTATCACTGCACCTTCGTGAACCGCCAGATCAAGCACGAAATACTCATCAAAACGCTCAATCTCAGGGTATTTCAGCGAGGTCTGAAACAGCGTGTGCAGCATATGGAAGCCGGTTTTGTCGGCAGCAAACCAGGTGCGGGCCGTTTTCATGCCGCCAAAGCGGCGCACCTGCACCTGGCCATCGTCTTTGCGGCTCCATGGGCAGCCCCAGCGCTCCATCTGCACCAGCTCTTGATAGGCGTGATGGACAAAGTAGTCGACGACGCCCTGTTCAACTAGCCAGTCACCGCCTGACACCGTGTCATCAAAGTGGGCCTGATGGGAGTCTTCAGCACTGGTAACAGCGGCAGCGCCCCCTTCAGCGGCCACGGTATGGGAGCGCATCGGGTAGACTTTAGACAGCAGCGCAATACGTTGAGGTGTCTTGTGCTCCTTGGCATGCTCAGCAGCGCCAATAGCCGCACGTAAGCCTGCCCCACCGCCTCCTACAATGACGATATCGAAATCTCGCTGCTGCATAACACTTCCTTCCGTTAGCCAGGCCAAAGCGCGTTAGTGGCGACACTCTGCGGCGTCGTCTTCTTTATTTGAACTTACCATACCCGTGGCGAGCTCTGTTCATTAGTCCAAAGGACTATTGATGTACATCAAGAAAGATAGAAATCGAGTTGGCGTTGCTTTTACCCTAGTGCCATACCATCTACTCTTCAAATAACTCACTGCCATCGGCAGGTGTTTTCGGCGTTGTTTTTAAAGAAAAAGTTTTTAAAGGCAAAGCTTTTAAAGACAAGGTCAATATTCCGGTGTGGCTTTACTGCCGAAATAATACTTAGAAAATAGAAGAACTTAAAAACAACTGAAGAGAAAGAGAGAGGCAGTATGAACAGCATTACTCAACCATCGCCTCGGTGGAAGCTATTCGCACCACTTATCATCGCCATCATTGTTGCGTTAATACCTACCCCTGACGGCGTAGCACCCCATGCGTGGTACTTCTTTGCTATCTTTCTTGGTTGCGTGGTGGGCTTAATTCTTGAGCCATTACCCGGCGCAGTCATAGGGCTGATAGGGGTTACCCTCATCGCGCTGCTATCGCCCTGGGTGTTGTTTTCTCCAGAGCAGCTAGCCGCTGAGGGCTTTAATCCTGCCAACCAAGCTTTTGCTTGGGCGGTGTCAGGCTTTACTAACGCCACCGTCTGGTTGATTTTCGGTGCCTTTATGTTTGCCTTAGGGTACGAGAAAACCGGCCTTGGCAGACGCATTTCGCTCTGGCTGGTAAACGCCATGGGCAAGCGCACCCTGACGCTTGGCTACGCGGTGATGATCTCCGACTCGATTCTTGCCCCTTTTACGCCCTCCAACACTGCACGCAGTGCGGGCACCATTTATCCGGTGATTCGCAACCTCCCACCGCTTTACGACTCGCACCCCAATGACCCCAGCATGAAGCGTATGGGTAGCTTTTTGATGTGGACAGCGCTGGCTTCTACCTGCGTGACCAGCTCGCTTTTTCTGACAGCCATGGCTCCTAACTTGTTAGCCGTTGCCCTGACCGAAAGCACGACCGGTATCCAGATCAACTGGGGGCAGTGGTTTATGGCCATTGCGCCAGTAGGTATTTTGCTACTGCTGTTAGTGCCACTGCTTTGCTACTGGCTATGCGCCCCTGAGGTGAAAGCGGGCCATGAAATTTCTGACTGGGCAAGAGACGAGTTAAAACAATTAGGCAAGCTCACTCGTAAAGAGATAGTACTGGTGGTAATGGTTGTCACGGCGCTACTACTGTGGATTTTTGGCGGCGGCATTATCTCCGCATCTTTGGTTGGGCTGGTTGTGATTTGCGGCATGCTGCTGACAGGAATCATCACCTGGGATGATATTCTCAAGAACAATGCCGCCTGGAATACCTTTGTCTGGTTTGCCACCTTGGTGGCGCTGGCAGGCGGACTTAGCCAAGTGGGGTTCGTGCACTGGTTTGGCAACGTAGTGGGCGGACAAATAAGTCACTTTAACCCGCTGATGGCCATGGTAGCCTTGACCGTGCTCTTCTACGCTCTGCACTACTTCTTTGCCAGTATCACGGCACACGTCACCGCCCTACTGCCGGTTATTTTGGCGGCGGCGTCTGGCATTCCAGGCTTGGATATGCAGATGTTTGTGCTACTGCTGCTGCCCACGCTCGGCTTTATGGGCATTCTCACACCTTACGGCACAGGGCCAAGCCCGGTTTACTACGGTAGCGGCTACTTGCCCAGTGCACTCTTCTGGCGGTTGGGAGCAATCTTCGGGCTGATCTTCCTCGTGGCGTGGCTAGTCATTGGCCTGCCCTGGCTAATGTTGCTTAACTAACACTGGCTTAACTAACACTGGCTTAACTGAAACTGGCTTAGCTAAGCGCTTGTTAAACCAAGAGTGCTATCTATACCAAGCGTTTAGCTGCTGTGAAATGGCCGTTGGCTGCTCGGCATGCAAATTGTGCCCCCCGCTTAGAATGATATGACGCAAGCGGGGAGCGCCAGCGGCCAAACGGGAGGCCAAGTCATGGAACTTGGCATCCCGCAGGCCTGAAAAATAGCTGACCGGTAGTGAGGTGTTTTCCAGCCACTGCCATTGAGAAGACTGCTTGCCTAGCGACGTCGCCCTTAGCATCTTAGCAACGGCAGACCCATCATTATTCAAACGTCGTTGAACCTGCCGAATCCGTTGGGCCTCAGTGAGGTCAGCAAATACCGGTTGCTGATACCAGTCGACAAGTATGTTTTCCAGTGGCTCCTGCTCAAAGCGTATCGCCCAGCGCTCATCGTGGGCAATTCGGTCAGGACGCTCGCCTGCAGGCAGCCCAGGATGGGCACTCTCTAACCAGAGTGCCTCAAGGCCGAGTGGTTGACAGCTGGCGTGATAAAGCGCCAAACGACCACCCAGGGAGTAACCCAGCAGGCAATAGCGACGAACGCCGCAATTTATCAAGGTGTCACTGAGCCAATGGTGAAACGCCTCAAACGAGGCTACCTGTACTTGGTGATTCTCGCCGTGCCCTGGCAAATCGAGCGCGAGGCAATCGATGCCTTCTAACCCAGCAATGACCTCTGCCCAATCGTGGCGATTGCCCAGCAGGCCGTGCAGCATGACGAGGGTCGGCGCCTGTTGCTTAGACTCCCGGCTCACGCCGCCCCTCCCTAAGCGCTGCCCCCATGGCGTTAAGGTCATCAGCCACCTGCTGATGGGGGACGTGAATCTCGATCAACGTCACACCTACTTGCAGGGCTTGAGTGTAGTCGGTCACAAAGGCATCCAGTGAATCGGGTGCTGCATAGCTAAGCCCAAACATCTGCGCCGCATGTTCGAAGCTCAAGCCATGGGGCTGGCGGTAATAACGCTCTAGCAGCTCCCTCTCTTTTGGCACTGGCAACATGTGAAAAATGCTACCGCCATCATTATTAAGAATAACCACCACTAGCGGTTGAGCCGCCTGCTTTAACAATGCCAAGCTATTGAGGTCATGCAGTGCACTGGTATCTCCCAGCAAAATGGTAGTCGGCTGTGGATGGGTGCAACTGATGCCGTAGGCCGTGGCGATTAAGCCATCGATACCGGAAGCGCCGCGGTTAGCAAATATCCGCAAGGGCATCTTTCGATGCGTTCCCAGCATATTCATTAGCCGTGCGGGTAGGCTATTACCTATAAACAGCTGGCCTGTAGCTAGCTGCGCTAGCTGGTGGCAAACCCCAATTTCCGAGAAGCTATTACATCGCTCTTCAACCACGTGACTGGTTCGACGTTGAAGGTTATCCAACTGATGCCAAGGCGATTGTTCAGGTAGCGTTGGCAAAGCAGCTATCAAATCGGCTGGCTGGCATATCCACCGCCGTTTAACGCAGTAGTCGGGGTCTAGCCGCTGGGGCAATGGGTCAACCAACCAGACATCCTGCCACGGCTGCTGAGCAATGAATTGCGTTAACCGCTTGGAAATTAGTCGGCCGCCAAACTGCAGCAGCACCTCGGCTTTAGCAAGCTCCTCGCTGAAACGTTCATCATGGAGCGCTAGATCAAAATGGATCAGGTTGTGGGAATCAAACCGAACCTGGCTTTGCACATCCGCCAGCAGAGGCCAGCCCAGCTGCTTGGATAGCTCAAGCACTTGCTGCGCCTGATGGGAGGCATCAACACGGCCCTCAACGCTGTCCTCAACCCTGCCAATAACAATCAGACCCCGCTGCTGGGAAAATGCTTTCCAATCACTCTTGAGGGGGGGAATCGCAGCCCTGGTCTGCCAATCACTCCACGGGGCGGACGTCGTCAGCCAGCGCCCTAACGGGGTGAGGTAGTCACTGGCATCCACCAAGCTATTACTGGGGTAAAGCGGTTCGCGGTAACGGCAGTTAAGGTGGATGGGGCCCGGGGTACGGCGCTGCTGATCAACCGCCTGATCAAGGGTACTGAGTAGAAATGCTGCTTTTATCTCAGCATCTGGCGGTGGCAGGTCGTGGTAAACACTAGTGTGGTGGGAGAAAATATCCCGCTGGTCGATCGCTTGGTTACTGCCGTTATCCAGTAACTCAATGGGACGATCAGCGGAGAGCACTATCAGCGGCACACCGAGCAAGTTGGCTTCTACCACTGCTGGATAGAGATTCGCGACGGCAGTGCCCGAAGTAGTGATAATCGCGACTGGTCGCTGACTGCCCCGAGCAATACCCAGTGCCATAAACCCCAGACCCCGCTCATCAAAATGGCAGTGGCAGCGCAGCCCAATATGCTCGCTGGCCACCATGGTCAAAGGAGATGAGCGGGAGCCCGGCGCCACTACTACATCGCGCACGCCCAGGCGATAAAGCTCCTCTAGC
This sequence comes from Vreelandella zhaodongensis, assembly GCF_013415115.1. Lineage (GTDB taxonomy): Bacteria > Pseudomonadota > Gammaproteobacteria > Pseudomonadales > Halomonadaceae > Vreelandella > Vreelandella zhaodongensis. The sequence goes on from NZ_JACCDD010000002.1 coordinate 147,980, forward strand.
ATCAACGCCGCCCAAACATGGTTAAAGGTGGCGTGCTCTTTCACAAAATCGTTTTTCGCGAAACTGTTCGTCGCAACGTCGCTCGATACAGGTGCCGTCATGACCGTTATCCCATTCCTAATAGCGACATAATATCTGCAATTTTACTATCCAGCTCATGCCACTCTTCGTCTGGTTGGGAGCCCGCCACAATACCGGCACCGGCATAGAGGCGAATCGTTTCTGAGCCAACATGAGCGCAACGAATAGCCACCGCCAGTTCGCTGCTTGCGTGACTAACTCTGCCGAAGGCGCCTGCATACCAGCCGCGTTGATGGCGCTCATGCTGACGAATAAACGCCAGCGCCAAATGACGAGGAAAGCCCCCTACCGCGGGCGTTGGAGGCAATGCTCCCAACAATTGTTGATCGGTGACTTCGCGGTGCAACTCGGCATCTATGAGGCGTCGGATATGCTGCACTGAACGCAGCTTAACAATATGCGCCTCACCCATGTGGACGTGATGTGAAAGCGGCTCAAGCTGGGTCAGAAGCTGCTGATATACGCATCGGTTTTCCAAACTGTTTTTCTTATCACCCAGTAGCTCCGCAGCAAGCGCCTGATCTTGTAGGGCATCACGCTCGCGGCGTATTGTGCCCGCTAGAGCCTCGGTAATTAAATGGCGACCTTCGCGCTTATAAAGCCGCTCCGGCGGGCAACCAATAAACGCCGCTTGCGCCGCAAACTGGATGCCAAAGTGAAAGCAGTCGGTGGCACTGCCCTGCCAGCGTGATAGCAGCGCCCAGGGGCTAGGGACTTCAGCTGTGACCAAGCTCGTCTCACGGGAGAGCACTACCTTGGGAGTGTGGCGCAGATGTTCAGGATGGGTAACTTGCCCTACCCACGACGCCCACTCTTTTTGTGAGGGATGGTCTTCGCGCTGGTAGGTGCGAGACAACAGGCGAGGCAGCGGTTGCTCCTTTTCCAGCGCAGCCAAACAGGCACGGGCCTGGGCTATTTCTGCATCAGGGCAGCGGTCATCAAAACGCAGGTTGAGTGACAGCGCTGCCTTGCCTTGATGACGCTTGAGCTCTATACGCGGCAGTAAAAAATGACAGCCGCCAAAATGCTGCCACTCGGGCGCGCGGGGATCGAAAGCCGTGCCGCCGAAATAATCTGGCTGCTCGCCCCCCATATCGGCCAACGTGGCAAGGTCTGCCTGCAGCGCGGCTAGCGAATCAAACGCTTTAACGGCACCTAGCGCCGCATACTCAGCTGCGCCTGCATCACGCGCCTTCCAATAAAGCCGGGGGAACAGCTGCTGCGCGTTTAGCCACCCAGCTAGGTTACCCACCTGACAAGATGTGCTTAGGCGTATAAACCCCTTCCTAGCGGTTTCATTAAGCGTATCAAGCTGGTGCTTAAGCGCTTCGATAGGGTTTGTAGATTGCATAATTCGCCTATTAAACCCGCGTTTACAATGTCGGGTACCAGTGACTTACACCCAGTTACTTCCAACCTAACCTCTGCTTAATAAAAGGCAACACCCAGCGATCTCCGCCAAAGCGACCCGCATTGGCGCCTGCCACCAGCAAAAAGAAAGTCAGCCCAATCATCCAAGGATTAGTGGAAACTGTGCCTGCCATCAAGAAAGACATATTCATGACAATGGCAAAAAACGCAGCAAACGAGGTCAACACGCCAACGATCAAACCAAGGCCGACCAACACCTCTCCCAGCGGTATAATGAAATTGATAAACTCCGCATAGGGCAACGCGAAATTTTCCAGAAAGGCGACATAATTAGGGTAAACCATGCTGCCCTCGCGCATAACAGGATTTGCGACAGCATTGCTTAAAAAGCCCTCAGCACTAAAGCCTCCGGCCATCTTACCAATACCAAGAGTCAACCAAGTAAAGCCTAGGTAGAGCCGTAGCAATAACCAAACTACCGCCATATATTTGTTATGTCTAAATAAGTCACCAATCATCACGTAAGCTCCGAGTGTAGGGTAGCTTAAGTGTGGGGTAAGGCAACGCTGTTTGCTTTGATGCAGATCTATTTTTTAGCACTTTCTTATATAATACTGAATGTTTGGCCGTTGCACCGCTAGCCGCTATTTAAACGTTAATCATCAACAGGAATGTCAACGCAATGGAACAACTCGCTAAGCGCCGCCACTACCAAGCTTGGGTGCTAGCTGCACGCCCCCGCACGCTACCGCTGGCGTGTGCCTCCATTCTACTGGGCAGTGGGCTTGCGGCTAGTGCGGACGCTTTTAATAGTGTGGTGCTTTTGCTTGCCCTGCTAACAGCCGTTGCACTTCAGGTACTCTCTAACCTAGCCAACGATTACGGCGATGCCGCATCGGGTGCTGACGACGAGCAGCGCATAGGCCCTGCGAGAGCGGTCTCTTCCGGCTTACTAAGCCCCGAAGCCATGCGTAGAGGAATGATGATGACTGCAGTGGTCGCCGCGCTATTCGGTCTTTTATTGCTGTTTGCCGCCTTTGGGAACCAGTGGGGACAGATTCTCACCTTCATACTCTTAGGCGCTGCCGCGTTGCTGGCAGCGGTGACCTATACTGTTGGGCTAGGTGGAACCCCTTACGGTTACCGTGGACTGGGGGATATTGCCGTCTTTATGTTTTTCGGGGTGCTGGGTGTATTAGGCACCTATTATCTCCACGTACAGCAACTAAGCTGGCTGCCGTTTTTGCCTGCCGCAGCTTGCGGGCTACTGGCCACCGCGGTACTCAATGTGAATAACATTCGAGACATCGAAAGCGATGCACGTAACGGCAAGATTACCCTGGCGGTGCGGCTGGGCCGCGCTAACGCGATCAACTACCACTGGACGTTGCTGGGGTTGGCACTGCTGCTTACCGTGATCTACTTAGTTGTTCTGCCGGTGCCGTTGCTGAGTTGGAGCTGCCTGCTGGTGGCCAAGCCACTAACGGATGCCGCACGAACATTAAGTAATACCCGCGATGGCGCGACTCTGACTGGGATGCTAAAGAAAACAGCCCTCTCGACGCTGCTTTACAGCGTATTGCTCTCCATTGGCTTAGCGCTTTTTTAGTCGGTGTTTAAAGCAGTGCTCTGTCAAGTATTCAGCGGGGTAACCACCCCGCTGACAACCTCCAAACGTTGACCAACACGAGCCTTACAGCACCACCTCATAACCTTCAAATTTGGGTGGACCAAGGTAAATACCTTCGGGTGACTTGGCATTGGCGTGGGCTTTGCGAAACGCCTCTGACTTGGTCCAGGCGCGGAAGGCAGCTTCCGATTCCCATACGCTGTGGGAGATAAACACAGTGTGATCTTCCTGGCTTTCGCCCTGCAGCATTTGGAATTGCTTAAAGCCTGGCACTTCATCCAGGTGAGAATCGCGGTTACGCCACACCTCCAAGAAGTCCTCCTCGCGACCTGGGGCAATCCGAAAACGGTTCATAGCGATATACATGCACTCTCTCCTATTGGGTTGTCTAAAACGACAGCACAGCGGCCTGCCTCTTACGATGATTATCGCTTGATGGTAACGTCATGGTTTGATGAAAAATAGTTTATGACGAATAGTCCTCAACCGTCAGGATACGGCATGGCTAAGGCTCTCATCCAGGTCGTTTGGTTTAAACGTGATATGCGCATTCATGATCATGCGCCGCTTTCCAACGCGGCTGCAGCAGGGCCTGTATTGCCGCTGATTCACTCATCGACCTTGCCAAGGTACTGGCAACACTGGGACTGCCATTGTGCATTTGGCAAGGCGATACCCCGGAATTGTTAACCTCGCTACGGCCTCATTACGGCCACATTGCCCTTCACTCTCACCAGGAAGCTGGCAATGCCTAGAGTTTTGAACGGGACAAACGAGTCCATACGGGGTGCCAAGCCAACGGCGTGGCTTGGCAGAAAGCCCGCCAGCAGCTTTCCCTGTTTGATGATGGCAGCGTTAACAATAGAGCATAAGAGCTATTAGCCAGCTAGTTATCTAGTTAAACAAATAGCAAATAACTATAGCCAATTAATTCGTGCCATTTTCACATCACAAAAATATTACATAACACTACAAAAGCCCAAGGTCACAGCAAAATAATCACCACCACCGCAGTTAACGTAGATTAAACATCAACTATATCTGATAAATACCTGATCTGAGCGAATAAGCACCGCGCTCAGAAGCATCGCTATTGACATCAAAACCGTAGGAATTGACAAAAAGTTGGCTTGACGAACTTCTATGGTAATTAGGCACGTGTTGCCTTTTCAACGACAACTCAACGAACGTGTTAATCGCAGCACAATGATAAATCGAACAAAGCAGGGAAACTAACATGCACATTAAAAGAGCTAAAATTGCCACTGCTGTCAGCGCTGCCTTCCTGACATGCGCCGCTGGTTTTGCTACCGCAGATAACACTCCCAGCCTTGGAAATGACCCTATTCGCATCGTAATGCCCTACGGAGCTGGCGGTAGTACCGACATCACTGCCCGTATTATTGCGGCTAATGCGGCTGAGCACTGCGGCACACGTATTGACGTGGTTAGCATGCCTGGAGCCGGGGGCATGGAAGGCTTACAGTTTGTCGCCGATGCAGAGCCTAATGGCCACACCATTTTGATGGCCGATTACTCAGCAACCATTACCCAAACGCTAACAGAAGAAACTGACTGGGAAGTTGAGGACTGGGCACCGATCGTACATCTCACCGACTGGAAACCGACTGTTTACGTAAAAGCCGACCACGAGATTCAAAGCATAGAAGAGTGGGTAGCGTTGGCCGAAGCAGAACCGAATTCGTTAGTGTTTGGCCATGCCGACCCTCTTAGTTTGGTTCACTTGCCGCTCGTACTGCTTGAGATGGAAACCGGCATTCAAAATGTTCACTTACCCACAACCGGTGGTGGCGAGACACGCACAATGATCCTCGGTGGCCACATTGATTTAGGCATGACGCTCCCGCCGTCTATTGTTTCTAATGTAAATTCTGGCGAAGTTACCGCAATAGGTGTGTTTGCAGACGAGCGCTCCGACGTATTACCTGACGTTCCGACCTTTAAAGAGGCGGGTTACGACGTATCGTTTGAGGCTCCTCTTCTGGTTTACACCTACTCCTCTGTGCCTGAGTCTATTCAGCAAGAGCTCTCCGAATGCATCATGAAGGGCCTTGAGTCGGATACTGCACAAACCATGAGCACCCAAGCATCCGCTGGCTTGAATAACGTGCAAGGGCTGGAAAGCGCTCAAGCTATTTATCGCGATACAACCGTGCGCGTTAAAGAAGTATTGGCAGCTATTAACGAAGAATAACGCCTGTCCCTGGCCCCAGCCTCGGTAACTTGCCGAGGCTATTTCATTCTACAAGAGTCTCGCCGGAGAGCGCTGATGCTTGATCTTATTATTCAGGCCAGTCAGTTGGCCTTTCATCCTTACGTGTTGATGTATGTTTTTCTAGGCGTTCTGCTTGGCATCACCCTAGGTGCAATACCTGGCCTTTCAGGCGATATGGCCATCGCACTACTGCTACCTTTTGTCTTTTTCTTAGAGCCTGCCATGGCAATGGGGTTGCTGGTAGGTATTTATAAAGGCGGCTTATTTGGTGGCTCAATTTCAGCTATTTCCTTTGGCGTGCCGGGTACGCCAGGAGCGGCTGCAACAAGCATTGATGGCTATCAAGCAAAACTCAAAGGTAAACCCAGCAAAGCCCTGCATACAGCGCTGTATTCCTCTGTCATTGGCGATACCACCAGTGACTTAGTGTTAATTTTTATCGCTGTGCCTCTGGCTGCCATTGCACTGACCTTTGGCCCCATTGAGTTTTTTGCTCTTTATGCGTTTTCGTTAATTCTCATTGCTGCTCTCAGCCAAGGTATGGTCGCTAAAGGGCTTGCCGTTGCTGCCATTGGTATTTTATTGGCGATGATCGGGCGCGACCCCATCACTGGTGCGGTTCGTTTGACCTTTGGTATTCCAGGGCTTGCTGGCGGGTTAAGTCTTATACCTGTACTGATCGGTATCTTTGCGATTTCGGAAGTAGTTTTCCAAGGCGCTAAGTTGTGGCGGCGTAAAGTTGACAAGCTTATGGACGATGTCGCCGAACAGGCCAGCTTGCTTCAAGGTTATGACATTAGCAAAGACCAATTAACCTGGGCTGAGTTTAAGTCAACGCTGAAAGCGACCTATATTGGTGCAGCGGTGGGTACCTTTATTGGAGCACTCCCTGGTGCTGGCCAATCGCTTGCAGCCTTTATGAGTTACGGCTTGGCACAGCGTTTTTCCAAGCGCCCAGAAGAGTTTGGCAAAGGGTCTTTAGAGGGGATTGCCAGCGCGGAATCGGGTAATAGTGCTACCGCAGGCTCCACGTTTATTCCTCTTTTTGCCTTCGGGATTCCCGGTAGTGCGACAGCAGCTCTCTTCGGTGCCGCCTTCATTTTGATGGGCATGACACCCGGGCCAAGCCTGCTGAGTGATAATACCGAGATTATTTATGCGCTATTCTTCACGTTGATTTTTGCAAACTTAGTCAACTTGGTTCTCGGCAAACTGCTACTGCCTTACTACTCGCGCATTGCCATGATCCAGCCTGGCTATATGATCCCCGCCGTGTTTATTTTAGCGATTGTGGGTACCTACGCTGCCAATAATTCGACGATGGATGTTTGGGTATTACTCTTTGCCGGTTTGCTAGGTATTACCTTGAAGCTGTTGAGCTTCCCGTTAGCACCGTTGGTGCTTGGCTTTATTATCGGCCCAGGCGCAGAGCGAGCGCTTCGTCAGTCAATGATTATGGGGGGTGGCGACTGGTGGGTGTTAGTGAAAAGCCCCATTGCGATTGGCTTCTATATCGCTGCTTTCGCTTTGATTCTGCTCTTCACGTTGGCATTGAGGGCTAAAAAATGAACCATACTCTCATTAAGGAGCTACTGGCCGCGGCTGTTGTTTTATCGCTCGGGATCGCTGGACTGATCCATATACAGCTAGGCGCTTGGAGACCAGCGCCCTTGGTTCCCTCCTACATCATGCCGCAAACCGCTTATTACTTCTTGATTGCTTCGGGCGTCTGGATATTAGGTGCCATCGGCCTGTTCGCTATCCGCAAGCGCTTAGCCAACCTAGCACCACCTAACGCAGAGCAACATGACCTGATAGCCGTAGGAGTATCCGTGTCGGTGATGCTAATAGGCGCAGTGTTTTACTTCCTGGCAGTGCTTAACATTGGGCTAGTGGTTTCAACCGTGCTGTTTAATGCAATATTAGTTGCTGTATTGGCCCCTAATGCTTCATTAAAAACAGTGTTGATTGTTCCGCCACTGGTTGGCCTTGTCGTGTGGCTACTTTTTATCAAGTTAATCGGCATGACATTACCGACGCCCCTGCTATTTTAGCAAACGGGAATAAGCGCAATCTGAACGAGGTGTAAGCAATGTGAAGACCCCAGGAGAGATAGCACATCATCCGTTTGCAGTGATGTTTTCGACTACCTTGGTTCTCGCTTACGCCTCATTGATAGCACTCTACCCGGCTGCCATCGCGCCCGAGCTGGCTCAGTCTCTGGGAGTATCGTCTTCGGCAGTCGGGCTTCAGCTTAGCCTTATTTTCGGCGGTGCTATATTGTCATCCCTGATCGGGGGCCCCCTCACAAGACGCTTGGGGCCCTGCCGAACAAGCCAGCTGTCGCTTGGGCTGTTAGGCAGCGGCGCTCTCTTTCTCTCGGTACCCACACTACCCTCCTTTGCTATCGCTTCGTTAGTGGCTGGCCTTGGCTATGGGCTGACAAACCCTGCGGCCTCATTGCTGCTTGTCCGCTTCACACCCAGCCAGCATCGTGGGCTTATCTTTTCTATCAAACAGACAGGTGTTCCTTTAGGAGGAGTGCTGGCAGGCGCAACGGCACCGCTCATCGCTGTCACGTTAGGTTGGCAGACCGGTTTGTGGCTGTATGGCGCACTGGCTGTTGTCGGTATTTTGTTACTACAACCCAACACCTCCTACTGGGACGATCAGCGAACGCCTGGAACACCATGGCTTTCACGACCATTTACTGGGGTCGCGTTAGTATGGCAGCAGCCTTCATTACGCTATGTGGCTTTATTGAGCCTCTGTTTCGCGACAATTCAGCTTTCAATATCCGCCTTTACCGTCGCTCTGCTGGTAGAGGATATCGCGTTCAGTTTAGTGGATGCGGGGCTGGTAATGTCGGCGCTTCAGGTCAGTGGAGTACTGGGACGTATTACTTGGGGGTGGCTAGGTGATCAGTTGGGAAGCCGTTTTCTGACGCTTCTTATCATTGCAGCCACGACGGCTCTAGGCTGTATGCTGATTGCCTCTATGTCAGCGTCTTGGCCAAACATTCTGGTCGTTACTATTCTGTGCTTAACGGGCTTTGCCAGCTTAGGCTGGAATGGTGTATTTATGGCTGAGGTTGCACAACTCTCGCCAACAAACCGCGTAGCAGATGCAGCGGGGGGCTGCTTGGTATTTACCTATAGCGGCGTGCTATTCGGCTTGCCTCTGTTCGCCTCATTGCACGCTTGGCTCGGTAACTATCCCAGTGTTTTTGGTTTATTGTCTGGATTAGCCCTTGCCAGCATAGGCTTTCTTTGGCTCGCCCATTCAAACCGACACACCAGTACGTCTTAGTTATACGAATAATTCGTTTTAAAACCCGCCCATCACCAACAGCTTGCGCTGTTTGACGAAGGCGGGCTTGGAGGTATCTAAAAGAGCGACTTAACTAAGTGCTTCCAGAGACTCCTCGATAATGCTCAAGCCCTCTTCCAGCACTGCAGACGACACCGTCAGCGGCACCAGAATGCGGATGCTGTTGCCGTAGAAACCACACGAAAGAAGAATCAGGCCTTTCTCACGGGCTTTGGCACAAAGGGCGCCGGTGAGCGCTGTATCTGGCTTGCCTTCGCTATTGAGCAGTTCAAACGCCGCCATGGCGCCGAGCTGGCGGCCATGGGCAACGGCAGGGAAGCGTTCTTCCCATACCGCGAAACGTTCGGCCAGCATTTTGCCCATCTGTTCGCTGCGCGCCAGGATATCTTCTTCTTCGATCACCTCGATGACCGCCAGCGCCGCTGCGCAGGAGAGCGGGTTGCCGCTGTAGGTGCCACCCAGGGAGTTGGGGCCAGAGGCGTCCATCACTTTGGCACTACCCACAACCGCCGATAGCGGCATGCCGTTCGCCAGGCTCTTGGCGGTGGTGAGGATGTCCGCTTCAATACCGCTATGTTCGAGCGCAAACAGCTTGCCGGTACGGGCAAAGCCAGACTGCACTTCATCGGCGATCAGCAGAATGCCGTGCTCGTCACACAGCGCACGTAGCGCTTTCAGGTAATCCGGTGAGGCGATGTAGAAACCGCCCTCGCCCTGTACCGGCTCAATCACGATGGCCGCTGTACGGTGCGGGGCAATATCGGTTTTGAACAGCGTGCGAATAGCGTCTAGCGATGCTTCTTCGCTGATACCGTGCAGCGGGTTGGGGAACGGCGCGCGGAACACATCACCCGGCATCGGGCCGAAGTCATTCTTATAGGGCAGTACCTTGCCGGTCATGGCCAGCGTCATCATGGTACGGCCGTGGAAAGCACCATCGAATGTGATAATGCCTGTACGGCCAGTCGCCGCGCGGGCGATCTTCACGGCGTTTTCCAGCGCTTCAGCACCGGTATTCACCAGCATTGCTTTACGCTCGGGGCCACGCACCGGCGTCAGTTCACAAAGTTTTTGGCACAGCTGCACGTAAGGGGCGTAGGAGATCACTGCCGCGCTGGTGTGCATGACTTTTTTCAGCTGCGCTTCAACGGCGGCAACAATTTTTGGATGGCGATGGCCCAGGTTGAGCACACCAATGCCGCCCGCGAAGTCGATCCAACGGTTGCCATCGGCATCCCATAACTCGGCGTTTTCAGCGCGCTCGGCAAACTGGGTGGTAGGCGTGGCGGCACCGTTAGCCACATAGCGATTTTTCAGTTCGTTCAATTCTTGGTTATTCATCATCGTTTTCCTTATAGACCGCCAACGCAGACGTACTTCAGCTCAGTAAACTCATCCAACCCGTGATGGGAACCTTCACGCCCCAATCCGGACTCTTTTACGCCGCCAAACGGCGCTAGTTCGGTAGAAATCAGTCCTTCATTAACGCCAACCATGCCGTACTCCAACTGCTCCATGGTGTGCCAGATACGGCGATAACCCGTGGCGTAGAAGTAGGCCGCCAAGCCAAACGGCGTATCGTTGGCCATGGCAATCGCTTCTTCATCACGCTGGAAACGGAACACCGGCGCGACGGGCCCGAAAGTTTCTTCATCGGCCACCGCCATCCGGGTGGTTACGTCAGCAAGCACCGTGGGCGTAAAGAAGCGCTCACCTGCGGCGTGGGGCTTACCACCGCAGAGCAGTCGCGCGCCTTGATTCACCGCGTCGTCTACGTGGCGCTGCACTTTCTCCACCGCCGCTTGGTTAATCAGCGGGCCGATGGTGCTGCCTTGTGTTAAACCATCGCCGACCTTCAGCGCGCTAACTCGCTCGGTCAGTTTGCTGACGAACGCGTCGTAAACACCGTCCTGTACCAGGAAGCGGTTGGTACACACGCAGGTTTGCCCGGCGTTACGGAATTTTGAGGCAATCGCCCCTTCTACGGCGGCGTCCACATCAGCGTCATCAAAGACGATAAACGGCGCGTTGCCGCCCAGCTCCATAGCGGTTTTCTTCACTGTGCTAGCGCACTGAGCGAGCAGGTGTTTACCCACCGGGGTCGAGCCAGTAAACGAGACTTTACGCACCCGAGCGTCGGTGGTGAGCACTTCACCCACCGCTGCCGGTTTTGAGGCGGTAATCACGTTAATGGTGCCGGCTGGCAAGCCCGCTTCAAGCGCCAAGTAAGCCGTTGCCAACGCGGTTAACGGCGTGGCTTCGGCGGGCTTAATCACCACGGTGCAGCCTGCGGCCAAGGCCGGGGCGCACTTGCGAGTAATCATCGCTAGCGGGAAGTTCCACGGGGTAATTGCTGCCACTACGCCGACCGGCTCACGCAGCACCATTAGGCGCTTGTCCGCGCCGTGGCTGGGCAGGGTTTCCCCGGCCATACGCTTGGCTTCTTCAGCGAAAAACTCAATAAATGAGGCGCCGTAAGTCACTTCACCTTTGGCTTCCGCCAGCGGCTTGCCCTGCTCTAGAGTCATCAAGCGGGCGAGGTCGTCGGCGTGTTCATTGATCAGATCAAACCAGCGGCGCAGCAATGCCGAGCGCTGTTTTACTGGCGTTGCTCGCCAGGCTGGCCCAGCGGCATATGCCGCAGCCACTGCGTCGCGAGTGTCATCAGCACCTAAATCGGCAACGCGGGCAATCGTCTCGCCGGTAGCGGGGTTATCGACGGCAAAGGTCTGTTGGCCCTTGCGCCACTCGCCACCCACCAGGGTGGGTACTGCATCGTGTAACCACTTTTCGATAAAGCTCATCATCTTCTCCTGGTTGACAACATGACATGCACGCTAGCAGTAATGTGTTGGCAGGCGAATGCACCACTTTTACGTTCAACCAGACCACTTTTCTGTTTTACTAGCTAAACGGGGAGCATCGTGACGGTAAGAGGATACGAATGGATTGCCAGGACGTGTTACAACAGCTTGTAAAACGCTATGCTCAGCAACCTGAGCGTTTGAGTAAGCAGGTGCGGTTAGAGCAAGCCTTGAGGCAATCGGTCACCCAGGCGTGGCCGAACCAAACTCGCCTGCCATCACACCGCCAGCTGGCATTAACGTTGGGTGTTGCGCGACACACACTGTCCCGTGCCATAGCCTCGCTTATTGAGGAAGGCCTACTAACGACGTTTCATGGCAAGGGCACTTGGAGCTGTAAGAAAGAGGCGTCTGTCGCGACCACATCAACCAGCGTTCAACTTTCAAAACGCGCCCAACAAGTGTTGCGCTGGCCAGGGGCGAGTACTGTGCAAAGCGGAGCCTTTGTACCTGGCATACCGGATATTGCCCAGTTTCCAATGCGCAAGTGGCGTCAGCTCTATGCTAGCGTCACCGTGCCGCAAAATGCTTTGTTGCTGTCTTATTCCACCGGCGGTTATGGGCCGCTTAAGCGCGCTATTCGTGAATTTCTAGCGCATTGGCGCAACATCCATTGTGATACTGAACAGATCATCATCACCGACGGCACCCATAACGGCATTGAGCTATGTGCCATGGCACTGGCCGATGTAGGAGATACCGTAGCCATGGAGTCGCCCTGCTATTGGGGGGCACGCAATGTGTTTACCGCCGCGGGCTTAACGATTGAGATGGTGCCTTGGTTTCCTGATAAGGGACATGCTTTACCGAAGGTAGCTGGCAACATTTCCCTCACTTATTTGACCGGCTCTCATCACTACCCGCTCAGCGTACCTACGCGCGCTGCCCATAAGCAGCAGTTTTGCGATGCGTTATCACCCACCTACATCGTTGAAGACGATTATGAATTCACCCGCGACGATCACCCCAACCTGCTGTTTGATCCACACTCGGAGCGCCACTTGCTGGTAGGCTCATTCTCGAAGATGATGTTTCCTGGGCTGCGGCTTGGCTATTTGGTGGTGCCACGCCATTTGGCAGGCCCAATGAACCGCCTACGCAGCGAGCTATTTCGCGAAGGCCGTATGCTGGACCAAGCTGTACTGGCGCAGTTTATTTTTGATGGCGACCTAGATGTATGGTGCCGCCGCATTCAGCGCGACTATTTAGGTCGGCAGCAGGTGCTGCACGACCAGCTTAGTTCACTGCCCAACGTACAGAGTGTGTCACCCCCGACTAGCGCGATCAGCCTGTGCGTTGAGTTTGAATCAGGGGTTAATGATGTGGCGTTGGCCCAGGCGCTGCTCAAAGAGCACCTGATAGTGCGGCCACTCAGCACGGTATGCACTGAGACAGATCCACGAGTTGGCTTGGTGATGGGCGTCGGCATGCTCTCAGGGGAAACGTTGGTACGTGAAGCCCAGCGGCTGCGTCGCTGCTTAGAAAGGCTGCTACGTTAAGCGCTATTCATAACCACCCATTGGCTTACAACAATCTATTCGCAAGGACTTTTTCATGTTCCGCCCTGTTAATGGCTTTACTGTTTCTGCCCACTTGAAGGTTTCCAGCTTGAGAGCGTTGCGCCTGTGGACGGTGCTGGGCATCGTGCTACTGCTGTCGGGTTGCGCCACGTTCTCGCCAAGCCCACCTGAAGACCAAAGTAATATTTGTGAAATCTTTCGTGAGCAGCCAAGTTGGTACGGCTACGCGCGGGAGTCAGAGGAAAAGTGGGGAACGCCTATCGCTACCCAGATGTCGTTTATCCAACAGGAGTCTTCCTTTCGCAGCCATGCGCGCCCAGACCGCAAATACTACCTAGGCTTTATTCCCGGCCCCCGCCCCTCATCCGCGAGAGGCTACGCCCAGGCACAAGACCCCGTATGGGGCGAATATCGTGACCAAGCAGGCAGCATGTTTGCACGCCGCTCTCATATGAAACATGCCACTGACTTTATTGGCTGGTATAACCGCCGCTCTCAGCAGCAGGCCGGCATCTCGCTCAGCAACCCTGAACACCTCTACTACGCTTACCATGAAGGTGCAGGCGGCTATCAACGGGGCACCTATCGCAACAAACCTCATGTACTGCGTGCCGCCAATCAAGTCACTAGTCGTGCCAATCGCTACCAGGCACAGCTCAATAGCTGCGAAGCTGAGTTCCAGTGCCCCAGGTTTTATCAAGTCTGGCCATTTTGTCGTAGTAATTGAACTGCCATCTTGACACTGAATAAACTATTTTTTGTATAAAGCCTTGGCAAGGAGCCGCTTTATAGCGCAAGGCTGCACTCAACATCAGACAAGCAATAAGTGCAGCCACTTTCAGCTTGAGCAGCGATAACCAAACCAACGCTGTCAGAACGCCTCACCAGGTGTCGCACAACTCACAATTTTGCAATCTACGTCGCCAATATTACGAAAGCGGTGCGGTACGTTGGTTTTGAAATAGTACGACTCCCCCACCCCCAGACACCGCACCGAGGAACCTACCGTCAGCTCGATTTCCCCCTCCAGCACAACACCAGCTTCCTCACCGTAATGGGCGATCATTTCTTTGCCGGTATCCGTTCCTGGTGGGTAGCACTCGATCAAAAATGCCAGCCCTCGGTTAGGCCGATTAGCGCCTACCAGCTTTAAAGTGACATCACCTGAACCAATATCCACCAACTCGTCAGCGGTGTAGAAAATCTGCTCCTGATTATCAAGATCCATGGTGAAGAAATCCCCGACGCTAATCGCAAAGGCATTGAGAATTTTCTTCAGGGAGCTAACAGACGGGCTTACCTTGCCCTGTTCAATCAACGACAAACTGGAGTGCGTTACTCCACACTGCTTTGCCAGCTCACGCTGTGAAATCCCACGCAGCTTGCGCAAGGAGCGCAGTCGCTCGCCTACGTCATCCGTCATGCCTGATTAACCCCCTACAGTGAGTATTCGATGATTCGATTTGCCGACAATGCAATGTATCGATAAAACGGCGCCTATCATAGCGCAAAAAAAGCCCCACCATGGTGGGGCAAACTTTCAATCCGAACACACTCTACAGGCTTTCAATCAATGCCCCTTCACACATTGACGGTTAATCAAGCTCTGGAGGCAGTCAACTCGGCAGCTGGTACATCCTGCTCGGGCTCATCTTCGTAAGCGATCCGGAAACCGGTAAAGCCGTAAAGGATGGCAAACAGCGGGCTTAACAATGCTAGAAACGCATAGGGCGCGTAGCTGAAAGCGCTGACCCCAAGGGTGGCAAACATAAAGGCACCACAGGTATTCCAGGGCACCAGCGGTGATGTCATGGTGCCCGCATCTTCCACCGTGCGCGATAGGTTCTTCAGTTTGAGCGAGCGACGTTTGAACTCGCTGGCGTACATGCGCGCAGGCAAAATAATGCTCAAATACTGATCGCACCCGACCACATTGGCAGCCATGGCCGTTGTCACCGTCGTTGCAATCAGGCTCCCAGTGGTCTTGGCCAGCTTGAGCAGACTTTCTACAATCGTGCGGAAAAAGCCTGCTGACTCAAGAATGCCACCAAAACTCATCGCAATAATGATCAGCGAAACCGTCCACATCATGGCGCTAACGCCGCCGTTGGTCAGCAGCTCATCCACCGCTTCATTGCCAGTATCTACCGCGTAACCATCCACAAAAATAGCGAAGCTATCGCTCAGTGGTACGCCCTGAATCACAATCGCGCAGATAAACCCCATCAATGAGCCGACTGACAGTGCGGGGATAGCTGGCACCTTCTTCACCATCATCACAATCACCAACGCTGGTACTAGCAGTAGCCAGGGGCTGATGATAAATAGCTCATTCAAGTTCTGCTGCAACTCGACCACTTGCGTAACTCCGTCGCCGGAGGGTGCCATGTTCAGGCCGATAATGGTGTACAGCACCAGCGCCACGGAGATTGCCGGAACAGTGGTATAGAGCATGTACCGAATATGTTCAAAGAGATCGACACCGACAACACCCGACGCCATGTTAGTGGTTTCCGAAAGAGGAGAAATCTTATCGCCGAAATACACCCCTGAGATCACCGCCCCAGCCACCATGGCAGGGTTAATACCCAGCCCTTCACCGACCCCCATCAACGCGATACCAATGGTGCCTGCAGCTGTCCAGGCGTTACCACCCGCCAGCGATACCACGCAACATATCAAACAGGCTGCCACGAGAAAGTAGCCTGGAGCCAAAATGCTGAGACCATAATAGATCATGGTGGGTACAACCCCACCTGCAATCCAGTAGCCTATAATCGTGCCAATAATCAGCAGGATCACTATCGCTTGGGTGGTCAGTCCAATCGAGCGCATGATGCCTGTTTCAAGTTGTTTCCAGCGACAGCCTGTCGCCAGTGCAACACCGGCCGCAACCACCGCACTCAGAAATAGCGGTAAGTGCGGATCAGTTTCGAAATAGCCGATAAGCAATCCCAGTGATGCTGCCATAAACACAATGGGTATCATGGCTGCTTTTAGGCTAGGGCGTGGTGTTTCGTGGTCTTCCTTAGCGGTACTATCGGTCGACATAGTGTCCTCACTTAATGTTGGCTTGTTATTGATGCTGTCGATGCTATTTGTGCTGTTATTGTTTGCGTGTTGCTCAACGGTTTTTAGACAAGGGGATACCACCGCCAGGCCCCACAGCTCTGCTGTGACGCTTGGCGTAGCTGTTGAATCAAATCCAGAAGACGTTACGTTAAGGCGTTGCTCTTCGCCCCGAGCTCAGGCATATCAGGCGTTCAGCGACATCCACACCGTTTTCACTTCGCAGTACTTCTCCTGCGCATGAAGCGATTTATCGCGCCCGTTGCCCGACTGTTTGACGCCACCAAAAGGTACCGTTTGATCGACTCCGGCCCAGTTGTTCACATACACCTGACCGGACTGAAGACGCCTAGAAACACGCATAATCCGGTCGATATCCTGGCTCCAGACGCCCGCTGCCAGGCCATAGTCGCTGTCGTTGGCCAGGGCAATCGCCTGTTCTTCACTGTCGAAGCCAAACACACTTAACACCGGCCCAAAAATCTCTTCACGACCGATACACATCTCAGGGGTAACATCGTCAAATATGGTGGGTGGTAGGAAATACCCCTTGGAGGCACTGGCTTCACCGCCCAGTTTTAATGTCGCGCCTTCGCTTACTCCCTGGCGAATATAGTCGAGTACACGCTGGTATTGCGCCTCATCGACCATGGCGCCCATAAAGCTGTCCGGGTCGAGAGGGTCACCCGGCTGCATTTGCTCGGCGGCTTTTACGACACGGGCGACAAAGTCCTCACGAATGCTGTTTTCCACTAGCAAACGTGAACCGGCGATACAGACTTCACCCTGGTTGTGGAAGATCGCGACGGCAGCATTTTTGGCCACCGCATCAAGCTGTTGGCAGTCGGCAAAAACGATGTTGGGACTTTTACCACCGCACTCCAGAAACACCCGTTTCAGGTTGGATTGCCCAGCGTATTGCATCAACTGTTTACCCACACCAGTGGAGCCGGTAAAGGCCAAACAATCCACGTCCATGGACAGTGCCAGCGCTTTGCCCACCGTATGGCCATACCCCGGCAGCACCTGGAAGACACCATCGGGAATACCCGCTTCCTGGGCAAGGTGCGCCAAGCGCAGCGCTGACAAAGGAGATTTTTCTGAGGGTTTAAGGATGACGCTGTTGCCCGCGGCCAGCGCTGGAGCAATCTTCCAGGAGGTCATCATGAGCGGGAAATTCCATGGCACAATGGCCGCCACTACGCCCATCGGCTCACGTAGCACCAGCCCTAGCGTAGTATCGCCAGTCGGTGCCACCTCGCCGTAAAGCTTATCGATACACTCTGCCTGATAGCGCAAGCAGGCAACGGTGCCCGCTAAATCGCCAAGCGAGCTGGAAATCGGCTTTCCCATATCCAGGGTGTCCAAGAGTGCCAGTTCGTGACGGTGAGCACTCACCAACTCCGCCAAACGCAGCAGTACACGCTTGCGCTTGCCAGGCTCACAACGCGACCAGCTCCCCCCTTCAAACGCTGCGCGAGCCGCCTGGATGGCTCGTTCGGCATCTGGTGCATCGCAGCTAGCCACTTCTGCTAGCGTTTCGCCCGTGGCGGGGTTGATGCTGGTCAGCGTGCTGCCATCTGCGGCTGCGACAAACTCACCATTAATGAAAGCGCGCGTTTCAAAGCTCAGCGACGCTGCTTTTGATTGCCAGTCGGCCAGGGTGTTCGGTGTATCTGCCGCCATTATGCACTCTCCATAGGGTGTGTTATCGCCAGCTTTTCAGCGGTTTTATCAAGCGCCAAGCGCGCTTTGCTGATCAATTCGTCGATTTCATTGCGGGTGATAATCAACGGTGGAGAGATCACCATGGTATCGCCCACTGAACGCATCACTAAGCCGTTGTCAAAGCACAAGTCACGGCACACATTGCCTGCGGCAAGGGATTTGTCGAAGCGCTCGCCAGTAGCCTTGTTGGCCACCAGCTCCAGCGCGCCAATCAGGCCCAGCGAACGAGCCTCCCCCACCAGCGGATGTTCAGCTAGCTCCTGCCAGCGTTTAGCCAGGTAAGGCCCCAGTTCATCGCGGACGTTTTCGACCACCCGTTCATTTTCTAGCAGTTCCAGGTTTTTAAGTGCTACGGCTGCGCAAACGGGGTGACCGGAATAGGTAAAGCCGTGAAAGAACTCACCACCGTCTTCGATCAATGTATCAGCCACACGATCCCCTACCAGCACGGCGCCAATGGGCAGATAGCCCGACGACAATCCCTTAGCAATCGGCATCAAATCTGGCTTGAGTCCATAGTGATTACTGCCAAACCACTCGCCTAAACGGCCGAAGCCGCAAATGACTTCGTCAGCAATCAGCAAAATATCGTACTTGGCCAGCACGTCTTTCACTGCGGGCCAATAGCTGTCCGGCGGAATGATTGCACCGCCTGCGCCCTGCACCGGTTCCGCAATAAAGGCAGCTACCTTATCTTCACCCAACGCCAGAATTTGCTCTTCCAACGCTTGAGCACACTGCTTGCCAAAGGCTTCCTGACTTATATCACGCCCTTCGCCAAACCAGTAAGGCTGGGAAATATGCGTAATTCCCGGCACGCAGGGTCCCCCTTGGTCATGCATGGGCGTCATGCCGCCAAGACTCATGCCTGCCACCGTAGAGCCGTGATAGCCATTTTCCCGCGAGATGATCCACTGCTTGTCTGGCTTGCCCTTGATCGCCCAATAGCGACGCACCATACGCAGCACAGTGTCGTTAGCTTCAGAACCCGACCCTGTAAAGAACACATGGTTAATATGTTCAGGGGCCAGCTCACTCAGCTTAGCAGCCAGCTTTACTGCAGGCGGGTGAGTGGTCTTGAAAAAGTTGTTGTAGTACGGAAGTTCCTGCATCTGCGCAGTAGCGGCATCGATCAACTCCTGTCGACCATAACCGAGATTCACACACCACAAGCCTGCCATACCATCAAGAATGCGATTGCCCTGGCTGTCGTGAATGTACACCCCGTCAGCGTGGGTGATGATACGTGTCCCTTCTTCACTGAGTGATTTAAAATCAGTAAACGGGTGGAGGTGGTGCTGGCGATCCAGCATTTGGTAATCTTGGGTCTGCATAGGTCAGTTCCTGATCAAGTCGTTGCCGCAAGCATTCAGCAGGCAGCAAACTGTGCGTCGCGTTGGGTGCGGTGCTGACGACAGGCCGTCGCAAAGCCCTGAAACAGTGCGTCATAAAAGGGGTGTTCTTTGGGGCGCCACTCCGGATGCCACTGAACAGCCAGCGCGAACGCTGCAGCATCGCGCACGGAAACCGCTTCAACCAACCCATCTGGCGCCCAAGCTTCTGCCTCCAAACCTGGCGCGAGCTGGTCAATACCCTGCTGGTGCAACGAGTTCACCTCGGTATGCTCACCGCTATACAGCGCCGCCAGAGCGCCACCCGAGCGAAGTGTCACTTTGTGGGAAGGTGCATAATGGCCCGCTTTATCGTCAGCGGTCGGTTCACGGTGGTCGAGCATACCTGGTAGCGTTTGTACGGCTTGGTGCAGCGTGCCTCCAAAGGCAACGTTCATTTCCTGAAACCCGCGGCAAATGCCAAATAGGGGCAACGCCTGGCGTATCGCCTCATGCACCCAGCCAAGTGCTACTTCATCACGTCGTGCATCGTCACGGGTATTTTCTGGTGCGCGTTCGGCACCATAGCGGCCAGGAGCAACGTTGGTGTAGCTGCCGGTTAACATCAAGCCATCCAAGCTGCCCAACAGAGCGACGGCCTGCTCGGCACGCTGCTCAGGCGTCAACATATCGGCGGCTAACACAGGAAGAATCACCGGCGTGACGCCGTACTGGTAGAGCGCCTCCAGGTATTTGTCGGTTACCATCTGAGCGGAGTGGCCTTCCACTTCTCGACAACAGGCGATAACACCCACCAATGGGCGTGGAGAATGAATTGCTTGCATAGTAAATACACTTTGTCGGTTGTTATGTTTTATTCAACGCTCACCTCAACATAGCGCGGCTTGTTTTATTTTCCAACACCAAAACGTGTTTTTTGTAGAAAAAAAACAACAAGACGTTGATAAATATAGATATAAAATATCTACAAAAAATGAAGAAAGAAAAAACACAACATTTTTGTTATTAAATATTTGACACTTCCAACAACCGAGGCAAGGATACTGTTAGCGAAATCACTACCATTGAGTCACAACCAACACAGCACAAAAACAAGGGTTAACGTATGTCTTCCGCCCATAATGCTCATAATGAAGCCTGCGCTTTTCTAGATCGCCACCCAGATATCACCAGCATTGACCTGTTGATCAGCGACCTAAATGGCGTCATTCGTGGTAAACGCATCCCGATCGACAACCTCAGCAAGGTATTCGAAAAAGGCATCTACCTGCCTGCCTCTGTGTTTGCACTGGATATCAACGGCAACACCGTAGAGGAAACCGGGTTGGGGCTATCCAGCGGCGATGGCGACCGCCTTTGTCACGCTATTCCCGGCACACTTCACGCGGTTCCTTGGTTAAATAACAAGCACTACGGCCAGCTCTTAATGACCATGGAAGAAATGGATGGCACACCTTTTTTTGCCGATCCGCGACAAATTTTGCGGCGTATTCTCGGACAGTTTTCAGCGCTTGGCTTAACCCCAGTCGTTGCTCTAGAGCTGGAATTTTATCTGGTCGATCGGCAGCGGTGCGAAGGCAACTTGATCCAGCCACCGCACTCCCCGTGTAGCGGAGAAAGGGCCACTCAAAGCCAGCTTTATTCGGTGTTAGAGCTGGACGAGTACGCCGAGTTTATCGGTGATTTGCAGAGTGCCGCCCAGGCGCAGGGGCTGCCGCTGGATACCATTCTTAAGGAGTGCGCACCGGGTCAGTTTGAAGCTAACCTAATTCACACGGATGACGCCCTGAGCGCCTGTGACTATTCGGTGCTGCTTAAGCGGCTGATCAAGGGGGTGGCATTGCAGCATGGCTTTGAAGCTACCTTTATGGCCAAGCCTTACGGCCAGGAAGCCGGTAGCGGCACCCATGTTCACGTCAGCCTGCTGGATGAGAACGGGAAAAATATCTTTGCCGAAAACGGTGATGACCCACTGGAAAGCAAAGCGCTGCAACACGCAGTGGGCGGATTGCTCGAATTGATGCCGGACTCCATGGCGCTCCTGGCACCCAACCTCAATTCATTCCGCCGTTTTCAGGAAGGGCTCTACGTACCTATGGCACCTACCTGGGGGTATGACAACCGCTCCGTGGCAGTGCGCGTTCCCGCCGGCTCGAAAGACGCACGGCGCGTCGAACATCGCGTGGCTGGGGCGGACGTTAACCCCTACCTACTACTAGCGACTGTGCTGGCATCCATCCACTACGGCCTGACCCAACAACGCCAGCCCGCCGCCCCTATTATCGGCAATGCCTATGACCAGATCCCCCCCCAGTTAACCAATAGCTGGACTCAAGCACTGCATCTTTTGGACACCAGCCACGTACTCGGCGAACTACTTGGTACTGACTTCATCCATGTATTCACCGCCAACCGCCACGCCGAACGTGCGGAAGCTATGCGTGAAGTCAGCACCATGGAATACGACTGGTACCTGCGTCACGTATAAGCAGCCAGACCGTTGATAGAAAAGAGGGAGGCGCACGCCTCTCTCTCTCGTCATCTCTCTCTCGTCATCTCTCTCTCGTCATCTCTCTCTCGTCATCTCTCTCTCGTCATCTCTCTCGTCATCTCTAGCTGCCTTGCCCTGGCATTTCGCCTTTCGATGCGTTTTTTATTCCGTGTGCCCCGTAAGCGTCTGTGGCAAATAAAAACGGGCAGACACACTTATGCCCCCCGCTTCCAAGCAACCATCCAATTAACCGGCGCTACACCGCCAGCCGGTCACGCATGGCGTAGAACCAAGCCCCCATCGCGGAAAGTGGCACGCGTAGCAAACGTCCACCAGGCATTGGCAGGTGGGAAATCTGCGCAAAGGCTTCAAAACGCGCCTCTTCGCCGCTAATCGTTTCAGCTACCAACTTGCCCGCCAGATGAGAGCAAGTCACCCCGTGGCCAGAGTAACCCTGGGCATAGTAAACATTGCTGTTAATACGCCCGAACTGGGGCAAGCGGTTGAGCGTCAGCAGAAAATTACCGCTCCAGGCGTAATCAACGCGGACATCGCCAAGCTCAGGGAAAGTCGTCAGCATTTTAGACCGAATAGCCGCCTCAATACTGGCGGATTGCTGCCCACCATAGTTAACACCACCGCCATACAGCAGCCGGTTATCAGCGGTCAGGCGATAGTAATCCAGTAGATAATTACAATCTTCTACCGCTTTATCCTGAGGCAGCAAGCGCGCGGCTAACTCTGAAGACAGTGGCTCAGTGGTAATGATCTGAGTACCACACGGCATGGATTTTTGCTCCAGCTTAGGCAGCAGCCCTTGCATATAGGCATTACCCGCCATTACGACCCGCTGGGCGGTTACTCGTCCCTTGGGGGTATGCAGCGTTACCGGCTCGCCATGTTCCACTTGTGTCACGGGCGAGTGTTCAAAAATCTTGCCACCCAACGCCTCCAACGCTGCCGCCTGCCCTAGCACCAGATTAAGAGGGTGAAGATGCCCACCAGAGTGATCCACCAACGCCCCCACATAGCGTTCGCTGCCGATCTCTCGCCTGACCTCTTTGCCTTCCAGAAGCTCCAGCTGCTGATGGCCGTAGCGCTCCCACAAAGCTTTTTGCTCCTTTAAGCCTTCCCACTGTTTCTTGTTGCAGGCAGCAAACAGGTTGCCTTCTTTTAGGTCGCAGTCGATCTGATACTTTTCAATGCGCTGACGGATAATCTGGTTACCCTCAAATGCCATGGCACCCAGCGCCCGAGCGGTATCAGCGCCATTTTGTTTCTCGATAACATCCATATCACGGCTATAGCTATTAACGATCTGCCCCCCGTTGCGACCAGATGCCCCGAAACCAATCGCCACGCTTTCTAGCACTACCACTCGATGGCCGCGCTCCGCCAAATGCAGCGCTGCTGAGATCCCCGTAAATCCAGCCCCCACCACACAGACATCACATTCAACATCGCCACTCAGCGCTGGCCTTTGCGGCCCAGCATTAGCCGATGCCGCGTAGTAAGAGGCCACATGGCCAGAAGACACTTGAGATTGCATTCTCCGCTCCTATTGTTGATTATTTTAAACAATCGATCATATCTATCACCGCATGAATTCGCAACCCGCGGCATTTTCAAAAAAACAATGTTGCTTAAAACGCAACACTAATCAATTAAAGGGCACCCAACCAAGGCCGGTTTAGCGAGCCTATCAAATACCATTCTGAAACGACTTAGATTTATGGCTTGCGTTGAGGAAGACAGCCGACTCCCTACGCAAATGGGCGCCTATACTGGCCTTAACGAATGCTGGAGGCCGCTATGGATTATCAACACTACCGCACCGCCCTTGCCGAGACCCTGGCTCAAAGTGAACTGCCCTTTGCGCCCACCGAATACCAAACACGCCTCGACAAGGTGCGCCATGCCATGGCGCAGCGCGGGTTAGATGCATTGCTGCTGACTGACCCTGCCGATATTAACTACCTGACCGGCTATCACACCTTTGAGGTATCGGTACACGCCTGCTTAGTGTGCACACCTACACAGTTGGTGTTGCAGGTGGCATCTATTGAAACAGGGGCGGCGGTGGTCACTGCCCGAGTGGATGAGATCATCGGTTACCGATGGGAAAACCTGGATGAGATCATCACGCCGCTAGCGGACTTACTCACCTCTTGCAAGCACATTGGCATCGATGGCTGGAGCAGCGGCCTGCGTGTTGGCGTGATGGACGCACTAACCACCTCAGTGGGCAAAGAACACTTCTGCGAAGCAGGTGACCTACTGGATACGGTTCGCATTGTGAAAAGTAGCGCCGAACTTGAAATGCTCAGCGAAAGTGCACGAATCACTGCTGCAGGTTTAGAGGCTGCGATGGCCGCTATTCGCCCAGGCATGACCGATAACGATATTGCTGCCATCGGTGCTAAAGCACTGCTCGAGAACGGCAGCGAGTTCATGAGTTTGCAGCCTATCGTGACCAGCGGGCACCGCATCGGGGTGATTCACGTTAACCATAAGCGCCGCGTCATACAGCCCAATGAACCGATATTTTTAGAATTCGGTGCCGCTTACCAGCGCTATACCGCCCCGATGATGCGTACCGCCGTGACTGGAAAACCTAGTGCTGAATTAACCGCTACCCGCGACCTGTGCCGTTCGCTGTTCGAGTCGCTGTGCAGCTATATGAAACCGGGCAACACCTTTGATGATGCCGCTAAGGCGGCAGATGCACTGCTGGCACCCACCCGCGATCAGCTCTTCTTCTCGGGGGTGTTTGGCTACGCCGTGGGCGCACAGTTTCCCCCTAGCTGGGTTGAAGGCACCGGCTATATTGCCCAAGGTCTGCATCGTCCATTCGAAGAGAACATGGTCTTTCACCTGCCGCTTTGCCTGCGCGTTCCTGGTCAGTGGGGCGTAGGGCTAAGCGATACCGTAGTGGTTACCCAGCACGGCGCCGAGCCACTCACCAACAACGATTGGCAGCTCTATCAGGCAACGGATAAGTAACGGGTAAATAACGCATAGATAACCACGCTAATAGCCCAGGATTGACAGTACGATTAACCAGCGCTATCGTCACATAAGATGCAAATGAGAAACACTATCTTTTCTCATTTATCTGAGGTAGCCGTTATTTGAGGTGGGGTAAGCACGATGACTAGTGAGCAGCGCCAGCTTCGCCAAACGTTGATATTTTTGCGCACGTCTTTCGAAGCGGTGCAGCACTCTATTGCTGGTCGGCTGGATGACCCGCTACCCTGCTGGCTAGACACCAGTATGCTCACCCTGCTGTCACGGGAGCTGACCCGCTGCAGCCAGCAAGCGAAGCCTCTCTTCGCCCCTCCCGTCACCGAGCAAATATTCATCGCCTCTCAGCAGTGCGACTTACTCCTCAAGCAGTGCCCTGGCGTGCTAAGTAGCGCTGCTTGCCACCGCCAGCTGAGCGCCATCATGCTGGCGCTGACCAACGCTATTGAACAGATCAATACGCCAGCCAAGCGCCGCTGGCCTTGGCAGAGAGCCTAAGCAGCCTGCCAGCCCCGCCTTAGAGCACAGGGGCCAGGAGATACGCTCCCCGAGCGGCTACTCGATGCCAGAGCGGCTTATCATCAAGCTCCTCTGGCTGCATCTGCCGAGCTCGCGAGAAGTCCGCTTTGAACATCGAATCAACCTCGGCGGCAAAGCCAGGGTCCATCACAAGCGCCGTGACTTCGAAGTTGAGACGAAAAGAACGGTTGTCGAGATTAACGGTCCCTACCCCAGCACCGATGTCGTCAACCAGGAAGGCCTTTCCATGAAGGAAACCCTCCTCATAGCGATAGACCTCAACCCCTGCATTAAGCAGCGAATCGAGAAAAGCATAGGCAGCAAAATAGGTCAGCAGATTATCTGGACGCTCAGGGATTAGGATTTTTACCTCTACACCGCTTAGCGCCGCTAGCTTAAGCATAGATAGCACCCCCTCATCTGGAACAAAGTACGGGCTGGATATCCAGATACGCTCATGCGCGGCGTGGATCGCCTGTTGAATCATCAGGCTGGCGGTCTCAAAACGGTCTGCAGGTCCACTCGGAAGAATTAATACCGGTGTACCATGTCCACTTGGGACCACCGGTGACCAGGGAAGCTCGGGCAGTTCCTCGGTCGCCCAGTACCAATCTTCGAGAAATACCAGTTGCAGCGCCAGGGCCGCAGGCCCCTCGATCATCAGGTGGGTGTCACGCCATGGGCCGATTCGCGGGTGGCCTTTCAGGTACTCATCGCCGACATTGAGCCCGCCGACCCAGGCCCTTTCCCCATCGGCCACCACGATTTTGCGGTGGTTGCGAAAGTTGAGCTGGAAGCGATTGCCCGCCCCCCGCGTGGAGTGAAAGCGATGCACTCGCACACCCGCCTCTTCCAGCGTCTGGAGATAGCGGTTCGGCAACGCATAGCTGCCGATTTCATCGTATAGAAAGAAGACCTCCACTCCCTCCTTGGCCTTCTCGATCAGCCGTGCTTGCAGCTCCAATCCCACTTCATCAGCCCGCACGATATAAAACTGCACCAGCAGATAGCGCTCAGCGGCCTCAATACCGGCAAACAAGCTCTCGAAGGTCTGCTCACCGTCGATCAGTAGCTTTACTCGGTTACCACCGAGAAAAGGCAGCTTGGCCAACTGTTCCACACCCAACAGATGTTTGTCAGCATGTGCGGCCGAAACCCCATGAGCGCGCAATTCTGCCAATTTCTCGGCCAGTGCCTGCCCCAGTACCGAGTTCTCGTCGCGCCGTGCCGAGACATAGCCCTGGAACCTCGCTCGGCCGAACACCCAGTAGGCCGGAACCGCCACATAGGGCAATGTGTTTAGTGAAACGATCCAGGCCACCGCCCCCTGAGAGGTACGGCTCGACATCATCGCATCAAGTGATGAAATAAGGCCTATCAGGTGGGCGATGCCCACCAACAATAGTAGCTTTCGCCAGGGACGAGGTTTTAGCCTCTCTCTCTTGTTGCCCATATATCTCCCATACCTCCCGACAGGGAGAGCAATAGCCTCTGACTCAGCCGATACGGATTGTCGCCATCATTCCCAGCTCCTCGTGTTCGATGATGTGGCAGTGGAACAGCCAGTCGCCGGGTTCTCGGAAGACTAGGCGCAGCTTCATGCGTTGATAGGGCGCCAAGTTGACAGTGTCTTTCCAGGCCAGCCAAGGCGCCTCGCGCCAATCAGCGTCGGCATCGCGGGTCGCTATCACCTGGAAATGAGTTCCGTGCACGTGAAAGGGGTGGTCCATGTGAGAGTTATTGAAGACTTCCCACTCCTCCACCTCGCCGACCTGGCCTTCGAACAAGACCTCGTCCATGGCAAAGGCACGGCCGTTGATCAGGAAATCCACCCCGGGCCGAACCGCGCCATCATCGTCGCTAGTGTGGCTCGCCCCATGCCTCGGCCTATGGGTCCCGTGATGACTGTCACTACCTCCGTGGCTGGCATGCGGATCACCACTCGCCTCATTATGATCGCCATGATCTGGCATCACCTCGGTCAGTTCCACTCGACGTCTCACCGCTGGTTCGCCCAGGGGTTCGATATGGGACAAGGGGTCAGGTAACGCGACGGCGGGGTATACTCCAGCGTTAAGGGTATGAATCGATAATAGCGGAGCAATCTCGTCCAGATGGGCCGGTTGAGCCCCCATCCAACCACGTGCATAGGGATGACTCGCCAGTTCAAAACTCCTTTCAGATTTCTCGCTTATCCGTACTAGCAGATCGACTCGCTCACCCGGGGTGATCAACAACTCCTCGAGTGGCTGCGGCCGTTCGATCAGCCCACCGTCAGTGCCGATTAGGGTCAGTTCGTGATCTTCCAGGCGTAGCCGTAAGTAGCGGCCAGCACAGGCATTGATCAGCCGCAGGCGCAGAGTTGTGCCGGGTGCAATATCGAGGCGCGGCTCACGCTGACCATTGACCAGCAGCAACTCGCCCTCGCGACCATTCATCCAGTCCTCGGCGGTATGCGGTGCAACCTCGCCTTCCGTGGTCAGGCGTAGGTCGCTGACCACTAACAGATGCTCCTCCACCTCTACCGGCAGCACGTCTAGCCGAGGCTTGACCAACAATGCACCCGCTAAGCCATGAGCTACCTGTCGAGCAGTGCCTTCATGCGGGTGGGGATGGAACCAGTGTAACCCTGCACTCCCCCTATGAAGGATATAGCGATAATGTCGTGACTCACCTGATGCGACAGCGTCCCAAGGAGCTCCATCTTGGGCCTGGGGGACTGGCACCCCATGCCAATGCAGCGTGGTTTCCTGAGCAAGCTCATTCATTAGGGTAATGTCCAGCTCATCCCCCTCGCGCACTTCAATCAGCGGTGCCACTTTTCCATTGTAGAGCCACAACTTTGCCTCCAGCCCATCGCCCATTGGCACCGCATGGGCAGCTGGGGTTAACACACTGCGAAAGCGCCCAACCTGATCACTCAAATTTACAATCCGAGGCAGTGGCTGAAGGGGCTGCCCTGCAGGAATGCTAGCGTTATCTAGCAGAGCTGTTGGTAACGTCTGGCTATGTCGTCCAGCCAACGCGTGAACCAATAGGCCAGATCCTGAGAGGGCAAGACCACCCAGGGTAGTGTAGCGAAGGAATTCGCGGCGTTTCATAAGTATTCCTCGTGATTGAAACCATCATCATGGCCCGCTACAAACGAGCGGAACGTTCAGCGATGAAGGGTTAAACGCGAGGAGGACGTTCAAGGGGGGCGCGATGGGCCGGTAACCAGTTAACTAAGTAACAAGGCAAGGCAGGCATAGCAGAGGTTACGTCTTCGATGGGCATGGCCAAATTTGCCGCGCATTGAGCACAGGGCATGCCGCACTCTGGTGCATGAGAAGTATCGTGGTCACCACCACTGACCACCCCATTAAGCTCAGCTGCCCCACTTGCTTGATCAACTCCAGTGACCAGGCAAGGTGTATTTTCATGATAATCAATCGCCATGACCGTTATCGGCTGCGCTAAGGCAAAGCCTAGCAGCACGCAAAGAAGCCATTTAAAAGCGGAACCAGTCATGAGGAAGGCGTTATCACTATGGGGTCGAAGACATGAAGAGTATTTCATGGCGAAGTAGTCACAAGCAACCCAAGTGCAGCATGCAGGTTAGCGAATCACTGAATTGATACACGTCAATAAACTGTCTTGTTTTACGTCCTGATGCGCCTGAGGCATGCCTAAACGTTATATCAAAAATTGACCTACGTGCTGCACATAGCATCAATACTTAAGACAAAAGCGCTTTTATACATAGCACTTCCCAATATGAGCCTACCGAGAAAGGAGAACGATCATGACTATCCGCAAGCAAACCCTCACCATTGGCTTGGTTCTGGTACTGAGTATCAGTGGTACCAGCACTGCCTTGGCCCAAGGTATGCCAGGCAGCCACTCCGGCCAGGGAAGCGGCATGATGGGCGGCGGCCAAGGAGGTATGGGATTCGGCATAATGAGTGGCGGGATAATGCCCTGCCCGATGATGGGTGGAGCCGGTATGGGTATGCCGCAGGAGATGCTCGACTCAGAGCAGCGCAGCGAGATGCGCAAGCTGATGCAGGAACACCGCCCCGCCCAGTTCGAGCGCAAGGGCCGCCTAATGAACCTGCGCGACGACCTGATGGCCGAGATGCATAGCGAACGCCCCGACCCCGAGGCCGTTCAGGCGAAACATAGTCGGATGGCCGAGCTACACGGCGAAATGATGGCCGAGATGGTGCGCATGCGTAATGCCATGCATGACCTCATGACCGACGAGCAGCGCCAGCAACTTCAGCAAGCCACACTAGAGAGTGACGTCGATCCCGACAACCACGACGCCCATCACTGAATCGCTTCGATAGAAACGCCAGAGCACCCGAGCAGCCACAGAGCGGCTACACCCGCAGGAGGCGTGCGATGAACGATTCGCCACCGAACACGATTACCCTGACGGTACCCGGCATGGGCAGCGACCACTGTGCCGGTATCGTGCGCAAGACACTAGAACGCCTTGATGGCGTAGATAAGATCCAGATCAATATTGCCAACCACCACGTCAGTATCACCATTGAAGCAGGCGGCCCGGACAGCAGCGCACTCAAAAGCGCCGTGGAAGGTGCTGGCTACGACGTAGCTGCCGTACAGAGCGATGATACGGAGGGCAGCGACAGCGACGCCGAGATCGAAGAGGCCTACCTTTCTCAGGCTCGCAAACGGCTGATCATCGCCGCGCTACCCACCACCCTGATCATGCTGCTGATGATACCGCACATGTTCTGGCAGCCAATCCCCGGCTATCTGGCGATTGTCGCCCTACTGGCCTTTCCAGTGGTGTTTCTTTATGGCGGTATCGCCACCCACAAATCAACCTGGCGCTCGCTGAAGAACCGCACCTTCAACATGGATGTGTTGATCTCCATGGGCAGCCTTCCCCCCTATTTGATCGGTTTGGTTGGCTTTATTACGCCCATGACCTCGTTCATCGAGATGGCCGCTACCATCATGACTTTTCACCTACTCGGCCGTTACCTAGAGGCCCTAGCCAAGGGGCGCGCCTCCCAGGCCATCCGCCGCCTGATGACATTGGGTGCCAAGACGGCTCGCGTGGAACGCGATGGCGAGGAAGTCGAAGTGCCGGTCAAGGAGCTGGCTCCAGGCGATATCATGATCGTTCGGCCGGGCGATAAAATCCCCACAGACGGCGAGGTGGTCGAGGGCGAAAGTCATCTTGACGAGTCCATTGCCACAGGCGAGTCAATACCAGTCTACAAAAGCGCTGGTGACAGCGTGATCGGTGCCACCATTAATAAGGAGGGACGCTTGCGCGTGAAAGCCACGCGAGTCGGCGGCGATACATTTCTCTCCCAGGTGGTCAAGCTCATCGACCAAGCCCAGGGTTCCCGGGTGCCTATCCAGGAGTTCGCCGACCGCATGACCGGCCGCTTTGTGCCAGCGGTTCTGGCTATCGCCCTGGTGAGCCTGGTCACCTGGGCAGTATTCCCGGACACCCTGCGGCCGATCCTCGAATGGGGATCCACATTCTTGCCCTGGGTTAACCCTGAAGCCGCCACCCCGGTGCTGGCGATCCTTGCCGCCATTGCTGTGCTGGTCATCGCCTGCCCCTGCGCTCTGGGCCTAGCCACGCCCACTGCGCTGATGGTGGGCTCAGGTATCGGTGCCGAACGCGGCATCCTGATCCGTTCCGGCGAAGCAATCCAGACCTTCAAGGATGTCAAAGTGATAGTGCTCGACAAGACCGGCACCATTACCCGCGGTGAGCCAAAACTCACCGATGCCATCGTTGCGGTAGGAATTGAGGAGTCGCGCTTGCTCACCCTTGCAGCGAGTGTTGAGAACGCTTCGGAACACCCCATCGCCCGTGCCATCGTCGACGGTGCTCGAGAACGTGACATCAAAATCCAGGACGTCAGCGAGTTTCGTTCAACAGGTGCGCGTGGTGTCTCAGGCAAGGTTGGCGACGAAGCGGTGCTAATCGGCAACCGCCGATTGCTGGAAGAGGAAGGCGTGTCTGACTTAGAGGCACTCGATGAGGCCATGAAGAAGCTTGAGAACAAGGGGCGCACCGTGGTTATTGTCGCTGCTGACGGCCAAGCCCTGGGCCTGGTGGCGGTGGCCGATACGCTTAAGGAGCAATCAGTAGAAGCCATTCGCGGCATGCACGCGTTGGGCTTGCACGTGGTGATGATTACCGGCGATAACGAACGCGCTGCTCATGCCGTGGCCGATGAGGTTGGCATCGACGAAGTCCAGGCCGGGGTGTTGCCGGAGGGTAAGGTGGATGCCATCCGTGCCCTACAGGAAAAACACGGCAACCACGTCGCAATGGTTGGCGATGGCATAAATGACGCCCCCGCCCTCACCCAAGCCAACGTCGGCATCGCTATCGGTGCTGGGGCAGACGTGGCCATCGAAGCCGCCGACGTGACGCTGGTACGCGGCGAACTGACCGCCGTGGTAGACGCCATGCACCTCAGCCGCGCCACCTACGGCAAGATCGTCCAGAACTTAATCTGGGCCAGCGCTTATAACGTGGCGGCGATTCCCATCGCTGCTATCGGCCTGTTGCACCCGATGGTTGGTGTTATAGCCATGACGGCAAGCTCTCTGTCGGTGATCGGCAACTCGTTGTTACTAAAGCGACGCTTCACCCGCGAGAGCCCACAAGGAGTCCTCCGATGAACCGGCTTCGCCACTGGATGATGACCACCTGTTTGGTGCTAATGGGGGTGGCCATGCTGATCGTGCTGTGGCGTGGCAACCCTTTCGGCAGCAGTACCTGGTTGCTGCTCGTGCCTATGGGGCTCTGCCTAGTGCTGCATTTCTATTTGCATCGCCACAGTCAGGATAACGATGATTGAGCGGCCCTTCCTCACAGCTCTCACAAGCAGCTCGTAGGGATAAATAACCTGAATCAATAGCAAGTGCTTTAAAAGATCGCTTCGCACGGGAAGGTGGACGCAACCCCTTTGCTTTACCTTTACCCACCTCATTCCATGGCTGCGCTGTATTGGTCAACAATGACTTGGCTGGCACTTACTTGGTTAGCATTTAATAGTAAACTGGTCTATTCTATTCGCCGCAATGTAATTGACCGTTTCCAAAAGGAGTTTGCCCATGGCGTATGCAACGCTTTTCAGCCCTCTGCAGCTGGGTAGTTTATCCATCCCGAACCGCGTGATCATGGCGCCTCTGACCCGCTCGCGCACCCCAGACAGCGTGCCGGGCACCTTGCAGGAAGCCTATTACGGCCAGCGGGCAGGCGCCGGTCTGATTATTAGTGAAGCAACCAACATCTCTCCCACTGCCAAGGGTTATGTGTATACGCCAGGCATTTGGACGGATGAACAAGAGGCAGGATGGAAAGGCGTTGTCGATGCAGTACATGCCAAAGGTGGCCGTATCGCGCTGCAGCTGTGGCACGTTGGGCGCGTGTCCCATGAAATGGTGCAGCCGGATGGTCAACAGCCCGTGGCCCCTAGCGCGTTAAAGGGGGAAGGCGCTCAGTGCTTTGTTGAGTTTGAAGACGGGACGGCTGGCCAGCACCCTACCAGCACACCCCGCGCACTGGAAACCGATGAGATCCCCGGCATTGTTGATGACTACCGCCAAGCGGCGGTTCGCGCCAAACGCGCAGGCTTCGATATGGTGGAAGTCCACGCGGCTAACGCTTATCTACTAAATCAGTTCCTGGCCACCGGTACTAACCAGCGCACCGACCAGTATGGCGGCTCGTTGGAAAACCGGGCTCGCTTCCCGCTAGAAGTCGTGGATGCAGTCACTGAGGTGTTCGGTGCAGAGCGCGTGGGCATTCGCTTGACGCCCTTTATCGAACTGTTTGGCCTAACGGATGATGAGCCTGAAGCCATGGCCTTCTATCTGGCAGAGCAGCTTTCCAAACGCGGCTTGGCCTACCTGCACTTAAACGAGCCTAACTGGATCGGTGGCGACATCACCTTC
Source organism: Vreelandella zhaodongensis (assembly GCF_013415115.1). Taxonomy (GTDB): domain Bacteria; phylum Pseudomonadota; class Gammaproteobacteria; order Pseudomonadales; family Halomonadaceae; genus Vreelandella; species Vreelandella zhaodongensis. Next base: position 181,142 of record NZ_JACCDD010000002.1, read on the forward strand.
CCTGATGGCTTTCGTGAGCAAATGCGTGAGCGCTTTAACGGCAGTCTGATTTACTGCGGCAACTACGACGCAGAACGCGCGGAAATACGGATTAACCAAAACACCACCGATGCGGTGGCCTTTGGCCGCCCTTATATCGCCAACCCCGATTTGCCGGAACGCTTCCGAGTAAATGCACCACTCACTGAGCCGAACCATGAAACGTTCTACGGTGGTGATGAAAAGGGCTACACCGATTATCCGTTTATGAATAACGGCTACGATCGTATGGGCTAACAGTCTTGTGCTCCCCCCAGCTGATGAGCTGGGGGAAGTGTAGCTATACGCGGGGCTGTTGCTGGGTAATACAGTGTATGTTGCCCCCACCAAGCAGTATTTCACGGGCAGGCACGCCAATGACGCGCTTCGTAGGAAAGAGTGCCGAGAGTATGCTTTCCGCTTCGCCGTCGTGACGAGGGTCTAACAACGGCATCACCACAACGGAATTGCCTATATAAAAGTTCACATAAGACCCCGCCATTCGGTCTCCTGGCAGCCTAGGGTGTGAACTGTTGAGACGGTCTAAACCACTGGCTTCATCCTCGGCAATATAGAGTGGGCCAGGTATCGGTAGCTTATGAACCGTTAGCTGCCGGCCTTTGGCATCCGTTGCATTTTCCAGCACGCTTAACGCTTCTCTCGAGATAATCCCTTGGGGATCCTGCTCATCATCACACCACGTCAACGCGACTTGCCCAGGTGCAATGAAACAGCACAGGTTGTCTACGTGGCCATCGGTCTCGTCTAGATAACATCCACGGGGGAGCCAAATAACTTTACTAATTCCCAAATACTCCTGAAGCCAGCGCTCAATGGTTTCTCGGTCCATATCTGGGTTGCGGTTGGGGTTCAGCAAACACTCTTCTGTCGTGATCAGGGTTCCTTCACCATCCACATGTATTGCCCCGCCTTCCAGAACAAGAGGGGCTTCAAAACGCTGGATACCCAGCATTTCACTGATCTTGCAACGGATACGCCTATCCTTATCCCAGGGAAAGTAGAGCCCTTCTTTCAAACCGCCCCAGGCATTAAACTCCCAGTCAATCAGGGCAAGATGCCCATCGGGGTGAGTCACAAAGGTAGGCCCTACATCACGCATCCAGGCATCGTTACTGGACAACTCGACCACACGAATATGGGCAGGAAGCTGGTTACGGGCATTTTCATACTGCTCATCATTAACACCCACGAAGACGGTTTCACTTTCGGCAATCGCAATAGCCACGTCAGCAAACGCTTGCTGCGCAGGCTTGGCACCATAGCGCCATGTATCAGGGCGTTGCGGCCACAACATCCAGCACGCTTCATGGGGTGCAAACTCAGCAGGCATCGAGTAGCCAAGAGACGCTGGCGTTACCAGCTCACTATTTTGAGAAGGAGCCCCACGTTGTGGGGCTGACACTGTCTGTTTCATAGGTGACCTACCAACATAAAAATGCCTGCAGCAATAGAGGCTGCAATCAGCACATAGGGAAGCTGAGTCAGCGCATGGGCCATTGGCGAGCAACCCGCTCCCTGGGCAGAAAGCACCGTTGAGTCACCATAAAAGCACGCATGGCTTCCAAAAGCACTGGCGGATATTAAAGCACCCACAACGAGGGGCATATGGGCATCCATACCACTGGCTAGCGGTAGTACGATGGGCATTGCAATAATAAATATTCCCCAAAAGGAACCGGTAGCAAAGGCCAGAAACGCCATGGTAATAAACACGACGGCCGGTAGCATGCTGGCTGTCATTAAGGGTTCTACTGTCGCGATGACAAAACCTGTCAACCCAAGCAAGTCATTCACTTCTTTCAAAACGAACCCCGCCACCAAGGTTCCTAGTGGCATAATCATCGCTTTAAAGCCATCGAGCGCAGTATCGAACGTATCGTTAAAGCTTAAGAGTTTTTGAACTGCTATTAATACTAAGGTGACGACAAGCGCGACAATAACGCCCCGTAAAATATCGATTTCAAAGTACCAGGTAAAGAAAATCAGCGTCGCTATGGGGAGTAAGAAGTTGATTAAGTGAGGGTGTTTAGTGCACTCATTGCCCACTTCAAGGGCATTCTCTTCTACCCCTTCTGGCTGGGGTTGGCCACCCGCCGCTCTGGCCTCGGCAGCACGCATCGGTCCCAAGTTGGGAATCCAGCCCATTGCAACCATGGGCACCAACGCAGCTGCCACCCAAGCGTAGAACATAAACGGTATTGCCTCGATGTACAGACCCATTCCATTGCCTGCAACATTGTTGTCTTCAAGTAACCCCGCAAAGAAAACAGCCCAGGTTGAAAAAGGTACAAGAATACAGATTGGCGCTGCCGTGGAGTCAACGATATACGCTAACTTCTCCCGTGATACATTAAAGCGATCTGTCACCTTTTTCATAGAGGCGCTGATCGTTAATGCATTAAGATAATCATCAACAAAGATGATCAAGCCCAACACCCAAGTTGCTAAAAGGCTCTGGCGCCGAGAATGAATGCGCTTCGTAATCGCATTACCAAAGCTTAAAACACCCCCCATTTTCACGAGGAGTGCAATTAAACTACCAAAAAGCCCACAGACTAGAATAATCCAGGTAACTGTGTCATTGGCGAGTACATCCAATAGGATATCCGAGCCTTGAGTGACAATGTCGAGAGGCTGATACATTAATAGCCCGACGATGGCACCCGCAAGGAGTGACTCGATAGTACGTCTGGTAACAATCGCCATTACCAAGACAACCAGGGTAGGTATTAGGCTTAGAACTCCATAATCTTCCATGGGTCGTGTCTCTTTATCGTTGTATTAAGACTCGAAGCGGGTGCAATCGTACCCGCTTTGATACCGGTCGTTACAAGTAACCATCCGCTTTAAGTGAGAGCGTGGTCGCGGCAAAGGACTCATCTAAAATGGCTACCACCTCGTCAACGATTTGACGCGTCCAAATTAAAGGGGGGGAAATAATATTGAGGTGTCCCACCGGACGGATGATCAGACCACGTTTCTGTGCTTCGGCAGCCACGCGATCACCCACCCGCGCTTCAACGGGCAACAGCTCTTTGGTGGCTTTATCTGCGACATTTTCAATCGCCATCATAAAATGACTGCCACGAATGTCGCCGATTGTCTCGTGAGCCGCTAATGTTTTTAGCTTGCGCTCAAGGTAGGGGCCAATGTCGCGCACATGTTCACACAGGCCTTCACGCTCAATAATCTCAATGTTTTTAAGCGCTGCTGCACAGCTGACCGGATGCCCTGAATAAGTGAATCCGGTACTCAGCACCCCTCCTGGCCCCTGAGGAGTACTCAGAACGGCATACAGCTCGTCAGATATCAGCGTGGCTCCTAGCGGTGCATAGCCAGAAGAGAGACCTTTCGCTACGTTGATAATGTCAGGCTGCGTATCAAACACTGCCTCAGAGGCAAAGAAGTGCCCCAGTCGGCCAAAACCAGTGACGACCTCATCAGCGATGTAAAGAATATGGTTGGCACGACACACCGCCTGCATACGCGCATGATACCCCTGAGGAGCCATCAGTACGCCGCCAGCCCCCATAATGGGCTCTGCGATAAACGCTGCAATATTGTCTGCACCAATTCGTTCAATCGCACTTTCCAGCTCATCAACGAGATGGTCACAGTACTCGGCTTCCGTCATTTCTTCAGGACGGCGGTAGCAGTTAGCCTCGCTAAGATGCGTTACTAAGTGATCGAGCGTATCGAATTCCCAGTTATTGCTCTCAATCCCAGTGAGGCTTGCCGCCATATAGGTAGTGCCATGATAGGCGTTATTACGTGACAGAATCTGCTTCTTGGTTGGCTTACCCAAGCGGTTGAAGTAGTAATGCACTAAGCGGATAGTGGCATCGTTAGCCGTTGATCCACCGCAACTGTAGAACACATGGTTTAAGTGGGAAGGCGCAAGCTCAGCCAGTTTGGCGGCCAGCTCAGTGGCGGGTGCGTTAGAAAGGTTGTTAAAGGTTGAGAAATAAGCCATACGGGTCGCTTGGTCAGCCATCGCTTGCCCTATTTCAGCGCGACCATGACCTACATTGACGCACCACAATCCAGCGATGCCATCGATAAAGCGATTCCCACGGACATCCTCTACATAGATGCCTTCGCTGTCAGTAATTAAGTCACAGCCTTTTTCGTTGAAGAGGCTGAAGTCTGTAAAGGGGTGGATAAAGTGATCTTTATCCTTCTGCCACAGATCTTGCGAGTCGTAAGCATGCGTAGGCCTGTTCTTGGTCATCGTTTAGCCCTCGTTTATAGGAAGCCGTTGTTGAGGCGAGTTCACAGGCTAGCGGGGTAGGCAATGCCAAGAATATATCCCCATTGGGGTATATCGACTTATCGACGAGGCACCTAAGGTAAATGCCTTTAGACCACCCTATAAGCATAAGAAGAGGCTTCCATGCAGATTTCTATTGATGGTCAGCGACTTTGGTCAAGTTTAATGGCGATGGCAGAGATCGGCGCCACACCCAACGGCGGAAGTAACCGTTTGGCACTTACCCAGGAGGATGCTGCCGGTAGGCACCTACTGATTGAGTGGTGTGAAGAGATTGGCTGCCAAGTGCGTGTTGATGGCGTCGGCAATCTTTTTATCCGCCGACCGGGTAAGCGTAACGACCTTAAACCTGTGGCGACAGGCAGCCATCTAGATACTCAACCCAAAGGCGGACGCTTCGATGGCGTTCTGGGAGTACTCGCCGGATTAGAAGTGTTTCGTTCCCTGCACGATCACAATGTAGTGACCGAACGTCCGCTCGAACTTATCGTCTGGACCAACGAGGAAGGCAGTCGCTTTGCACCAGCCATGGTAGCGTCTGGTACCTATGCCGGTGTTTTCGCAGTTGAGGAAACCTTGGCTCGACAGGATGCCAATGGCGTTACCTTTGGACAAGCGCTTGAAGAGACTGGCTTTAAAGGTAGCCTGCCTATTGGGGAGCCGCAGCTAGCCAGCTTTTTTGAGCTGCATATTGAGCAAGGCCCAGTGCTTGAAGAAGAGGAGCTGGCAATTGGCGTTGTCACTGGCGTGCAGGGGATGCGCTGGTTTGACCTGACGATCCACGGTAATGCGGCCCATGCAGGCACCACTCCAATGTCTTATCGCCAGGACGCATTAGCGGCAGCCGCAAGATTAATTGACCGTCTGTATACCCATGCAGTGTACGATACCAGCGGCGATACCAAGGTAACCTTTGGCTGTCTGGAAATTGATACACCGTCGCGCAATGTCATCCCTGCCAACGTCAGCCTGACTGTCGATCTTCGGCATGTCGTGGATGAGCAACTCGACATACTTGAAGAGCGCCTTCGCAGCGAGTTAGCAGACATTACCGGAACGTTTGGCGTAGCAGTGAACCTTGAACGTACCTGGGCCTCTCCCGTGGTTAAGTTTGACGAACAATGTGTTGCCGCGCTTGAAAGAGCAGCCAAATGTCACGGCATCCCTTACCGCCGGATGATGAGCGGCGCTGGTCACGATGCTGTTTACGTTTCACGAGTGGCCCCCACTGCGATGCTGTTCATACCCTGTCGCGATGGTATTAGCCACAATGAAGCGGAGTATTCCACACCGGAACACTGTGCCCTCGGCGCACAAACGCTCTGTGATGCCCTTATCGAAAACGCCAACAGCCTGGAGGTTAACGTATGAACACCCCAACCACTGTCTCAACAATTATTTCAACCACAGCCCCAACCAACCAGGCAGAGTGGCGAGCATTAGCGGAAAAGCTCGATTTCGAAACCCGTGCGTATATCAACGACCGCTTTGTGGATGCCCAGAGTGGTAACACGCTTACCACGATTAACCCTGCGACCGGAAGCGTGTTAGCCGAGGTGGCCAGCTGTGATGATGCTGACGCTGCACTCGCGGTTCAAGCCGCCCGAGAAGCTTTCCAACAGGGCGATTGGGCACAGCGCTCACCGACACAGCGTAAAGTCACCCTCCTTAAGCTTGCTGACTTAATGCAGGACCATAAGCATGAACTGGCACTGCTTGATACGCTCGATATGGGCAAGCCTATTTCAAGCGCTTTGGGTGATATCGACGGCGCCATCAGCTGTTTACGCTATACCGCGGAAAGCATCGACAAACTTTATGGTGAAGTTGCCCCCACGGGTGATAACAATTTAGGGCTTATCGTTCGTGAACCCTTGGGTGTCGTTGCGGCAATCGTACCGTGGAACTTCCCGCTGATGATGACCGCTTGGAAAATCGCCCCTGCCTTAGCAGCAGGTAATAGCGTCATCCTTAAACCATCAGAAAAATCACCGCTGTCAGCGCTGCGCCTCGCTAGTTTATCCCAGCAAGCAGGCCTGCCCAGGGGCGTTTTTCAGGTTCTACCCGGCTATGGTCATACGGTAGGTAAAGCGCTGGCGCTCTCCATGCAGGTCGACTGCCTCGCTTTTACCGGATCAACACAGGTCGGTAAACAGCTGATGCAGTACGCAGGGCAGTCAAATCTGAAGCGCGTCTATTTAGAGTGCGGAGGCAAAAGCCCCAACATCATCTTTGCAGACTGCCAGAATCTCGACAAAGCTGCCCAGCATGCCGCAACGGCTATTTTCCACAATCAGGGTGAGGTCTGTATTGCAGGCTCTCGTTTGTTGGTAGAAAACAGTATCCGTGAAGACTTTGTGGCCCGCGTGGTCAAAGCTGCCGAGCAAATGCAGCCGGGAGATCCACTAGACCCAGAAAGCTTTATGGGTGCCATGGTGGACGAGACCCAATACCGCCGAGTACTTGACTATATACACCAGGGCCAGGAAGAGGGAGCCACGCTAAGAGCCGGTGGAGAACCGCTTAACGGCCCTGGGCTATTTATCCCACCCACGATTTTCGATGACGTTACGCCCAAGATGGTAGTAGGTCGCGAGGAAATCTTCGGCCCAGTGCTAGCGGTCTTTGGCTTCGATAACGAAGACGAAGCGCTTGCGCTCGCTAACGATAGTGACTTCGGCTTGGCGGCGGGGGTCTGGAGTCAGGATATTGACCGTGTGATGCGCGTTTCACGCAAGCTCCAGTCTGGGCAAGTGTACGTTAATAACTGGGCAGGCCCCGATATGACAGTACCGTTCGGTGGTGTTAAGCAATCAGGCAATGGGCGGGATAAATCGCTTCATTCGCTTGACGAGTACACCGAGATCAAAACCATCTGGATGTCGCTAAAAACATAAGGAAACCGCGGTACTAACCTCTCAATTGTCGGGAGATCAACGCCACGTGCTCAAGAAACAGCTGAAAAAGCTGCGATTGGCTGGAAATATCCAAACGCTGATAAATATGTTTGCGATGTACTTTTACGGTTCCGTCACTGATATCAAGCTCACGAGCCGCTGACTTGGTGGAGTGCCCCGCTAGTAGCAGGCGTACGATCTCTTGTTCACGCGCTGTTAGTAGCTCACGGCCAAAACTTGCAAAAGCAGCTTCCACAGGGGCGTCTTTTTCCAGAGTTTTCTGGAAAATAGCGCCCTGCCATTTCCAAAACTCTATTAGCAAGACTTCGACCAGCGGTGCCACATTTCTCAATATTTGCAGAGAGCGGCGCTTAAGAGGAGCGTCAGCCTGAAACCCTAATGACACCACCATCAAGACGTCTTCTCCGATACGCGCAAAGAGGCCTACCTCATCGACCAGCCCTAACGAACGATAGTAGTGCGCGTAATAATCACTAGACTCAAAACGGTCTGGCGCCAGCTCCCGCAGTCGATAGACCCCACTGTCCAGCCCGCCATCAATAGCGGTAAAAAATGGATCCAGTAAGTAGGCCCCGCTGAGGTAGCGGTCGATCGCCTGTTGGCGATTTTCCGCGGGGTAGTCATCGTGTATCAGTAGCGGTCTGTTACGCCCTTTATAAGTATTAATAAGAATCGTATCGAATCCCGTTACCGCGCGCAGCACCTGCTCCAGCCGAGCGGGAAAATCTCGCTGCCCTGCAGAGTGCACCAGACTGGCAAGATGGCGATGCCAAGCCGCGCTGCCAGCGTTAGCAAGAAAGGCGCTGTCAATATCATCTGTTGAAGAACTGTATTTCATAATGAGCGCCTCATTTATGCTTTATGCAAAACGATACTGCGCTAAGGGAAGACGGTAAACTCTGATGATGCATCTTGGTAATTCACAGCCCGCACTGGGCCACTCCATAGGCGCAGTGGGCATTCACTGCTAGGCTATTGATTCTTACGTTTTAGCATACAGGTGCGTAATACTCGGTTCGCTGTTCACTCTGCTGGTGTCTTGCATTGGCTTTGGGTGGTACTCGCGTTAACACTTAATGCAGCTATTTTACGATTTAATAATAGGGCCTAAGCGCCGACAGACAGGACTTAATGAGATGGATATCGCTTCGCTTCCTTTTTTGCTCGCCACGGCTTCATTAGTGCTGGGGATCGTGGCCGCGGCTATTTTTGTCTACGTGGTTGTTCCCAAACAACGACGTGCCAAAGCAAAGGCCGCCACGCCACCGCCAACACCCAAAGCACAACCCCAACCTCCCTCGTCTGAACCCGAGGCGCCCTCGCCTGCTGCACGTAAAGAGAAAGTAAAGCAGCACTCCCTTTTTGTGATTTTTGCCCACCCCGATGCCACCACGGACGAACGTTTGGCCGAGTGGCTACGGGGAAAAGAGGCCAGCTACGATGCGGTCAAGAAAGTTTACTTAATCAATGGCAAGCAGCCCTCTAACCCGGTCACGATTGCCAACGCCTTTCCGCCTGGCGAGATGCCCGACCTACTGCAAGGGGAAACCCACGAACCCATTCGTGGGATTAGCTTGCTCGTTAAGCCGCCACTACATAAACGCCGTAACCAGCAAATGCACGTTTATGTAGCGCTCGCCAAAGAGCTAAACGACACCTTTAGCGGCAACTTGCTCGATGCCGACCGGCAGCCCGCCTCTGAGTCGACCTACGCACAAATTATTGGCTAAGCTAACCTGGTTAGCGATTAAACAACACCCTGGCTACGCAGGTAATCGTCGTAGCTACCGCTAAAGTCGACAAGCCCATCGGGCTGCATATCGATAATGCGCGTGGCGAGCGACGAAACAAACTCGCGGTCGTGACTGACAAATATCAGCGTGCCGGGGTAGTTTTCCAGCGCTAAGTTCAGCGCTTCTATCGATTCCATATCCAGGTGGTTAGTCGGCTCATCCATTAACAGCACGTTGGGGTTGGTGAGCGTTAGCTTGCCAAACAGCATGCGCCCCTGCTCACCACCTGAAATCACTCTGACAGACTTATTAATGTCGTCGCTGGAAAACAGCATCCGCCCCAACGCACCGCGTACTATTTGTTCGCCGCCTTTGGTCCACTGGCTCATCCACTCAAAAAGCGTGGCATCGACAGGAAAGTCGTCGGTGTGGTCTTGACCAAACATGCCAACCTCAGCGGCGTCGGTCCACTTCACTTCACCAGCATCAGGGTGTAAATCACCCGCCAGGGTTTTCAGCAGGGTGGTTTTACCTATGCCGTTGGGGCCGATAATGGCAATCCGCTCACCGGCCTCTACGGTCATCGAGAAACGCTCGAAGAGCGGCTTCTGATCGTCGTAGCCTTTGGTAATCGCATCAACATTCACTGCATTGCGGTGAATCTTTTTATTCTGTTCAAAGCGGATAAACGGACTAACTCGGCTGGACGGCTTGATATCTTCCAGCTTGATTTTGTCGATCTGGCGCGCCCGCGAAGTGGCCTGTTTGGCTTTGGAGGCGTTGGCCGAGAAGCGGCTAACAAACTGTTGAAGCTCGGCAATTTGGGCTTTTTTCTTGGCATTATCCGAATGCTGGCGCTCGCGGGCAGCGGTGGCCGCGGTCATGTAGTCATCGTAGTTGCCTGGGAACAGGGTAATTTCCCCGTAATCCAGATCCGCCATGTGCGTGCACACGCTATTCAGGAAGTGACGGTCGTGAGAAATAATCACCATAGTGCTGCTGCGCGCTTTGAGAATATCTTCCAGCCAGCGGATAGTATTGATATCCAAGTGGTTAGTCGGTTCGTCGAGCAGCAGTACATCTGGGTCGGAAAATAGCGCCTGGGCCAGCAGCACACGCAGTTTCCAGCCGGGAGCAACTTCGCTCATCGGGCCGGTATGCTGTTCGATGGGAATACCTAGCCCCAGCAGTAGCTCCCCAGCGCGAGACTCAGCGGTATAGCCGTCGAGCTCAGCAAAGCGCACTTCCAGGTCAGCCACTGCCATTCCGTCGGCTTCACTCATTTCTGCCAGGGAGTAGATCCGCTCGCGTTCGGCGGCCACTTTCCACAGCTCAGCATTACCCATGATAACGGTGTCGATGACCCGCTCGTTCTCATAAGCAAACTGATCCTGGCGCAGCTTACCCAGCCGCGTGCTGCTATCCAGCATGACCTGCCCGGAAGAAGGCTCAAGCTCCCCACCCAAAATCTTCATAAAGGTGGACTTACCGCAACCATTGGCGCCAATCAAACCGTAGCGATTGCCGTTATTAAATTTGACGGAAACATTTTCAAACAGGGGCTTGGCCCCAAACTGCATGGTGATATTGGCGGTTGCGATCAAGATGTGGGCCCTGGTTAACAGTGTAATTGCGCATTCAAAGGCTCGCGATTCTACGCGCCTTTGAGCAGTGTTACACCTCCCCCCTAGCGTGCATTGTCTCGCGTAGCCGGCAGTTCGAGCAGAAAGCGTTCACCATCAAGCGCTTGGCGCAGCCGTGTGTGCAGTATCTCAACAATGTCAGGATGCTCGCCAACCAGCGCTGTGGTCGTCACGCTCAAACCTGGGTTGCGCTGTTCAGCGGCGGCACAAATCTCGGCGATATCGCCGCCTTCCCCTGCATGACGCCCAGGCGAGAGAAACAGCATCGCTAAGATTACCGAGCCTGATTGGAACTCTGGCGTATCCAACAAATGCTCCAGCAGCGGCTCGTTAAAGCGATATTCGTCGCCTTCACGGCGCTCCATGGATGCCGCTGCGACGCAGCTAACCTCATCCGCCAGTAACACGCTTAACTGACCGGCTAAGCGGTTGCGCACGGCGGTCACTTCAGGAATCGGGCTACCGTGATCCACCAGGGCTACATGTGGCGTCGCTCCCGTTTGGTGCTTGTCGCGCACGTTGTCGGCCAGCAGCTTGGCTAAACGCAGGTCGTTATTGCCCCGTTCATCCACCAGCGGCTGGGCCACACGAACGCTCACCTGGGGAAAACGTGCCTGCAGTGCTGCCATGCGCTCTGGCAGATAGCCAGTCAGAGCCTTACTTGGCCCAAAGAAGAACGGCAGCACAATGATCTCTGTCGCCCCCTGCTCGGCACTGCGTTCAGCGGCCGGACCTAGGGTAATCGCGGGGATGCCGTCAACCTCTTCAGGAGGGATTTTATTAGAGTGCAGCAAGGAAGCCGCCTGCACGGTTTCCCCTAACTGCTGGCTGAGCGCAGATGCCACGCGGCGCAGGTTGTGGGTTGCCTGGGGCCGTAATGAGCCGTTATCGACGAGAAAAATAGCGCGCATGTCGGTCTCCGGAGGTGGTCAAGGAAGTCATCAATAAAGGCATGATAAGATAGGCACTTTACCTCATACGCCGTGCTCATGATGCTTAATAGCGATGTTTGATACTACCGCCCTGAACCAGCAAAGAAACTTCTTCGATGGCCATGCCGACATATGGCTGTTTGGTTACGGCTCGCTGATCTGGAAGGCCGACTTTGCCTACTTAGAACGCCAGCCCGCTTTCATTACCGGCTGGGCGCGGCGATTTTGGCAAGGCTCCCACGATCACCGTGGCACGCCTGACGCACCTGGTCGCGTCGCTACGTTGATTCGTGCCCAAGGGGAAGTGTGCCACGGCATGGCGTACCGCATTACTCCCGACGTGCTGGCACCGCTGGATGTACGTGAAAAGAATGGCTACCTGCGTGAAAAAGTGCCACTCACTTTCCTAGGACAACGTGGCGATACACAGTCGGAAAAGGCAACAACAGAAGGGCTAATTTACTTAGCTACCGAAGATAATCCCGCCTTTCTTGGCGAGGCGCCGTTGGTCGACATCGCGCGACAAATCGCCCATGCCCATGGCCCTAGTGGCTCAAATAAAGCTTACCTGTTGAATCTGGCTCAAGCGCTGCGCGAACTGGGAAGCGAAGATGCCCACATCACCGCACTCGCAGAACAGGTGCGCAGCTTATGATACGCCCGCTTGGACAGGCTGATGCAAACCTACATCATTAACCACGACAGGATAAACACCGCCAGCACAATCCGCACGATGGCTCCCAGCAGGGAGCCTCGCAACAGCGCCCGAACGCCCCGCCACAATAGCCACAACCCAATCACCAGCACCAGAATGCTGAAGAACGAAGCATTGATGCCCAAAGAGCGGGTAAGGCCATCAATAAAGTCGTCAAACGCACTAAAAAAATTACCGAAGATACCCAGAAGAAACTCGACGACTGCGCGAATCGACGCGCCAATGGCCTCGCCTATGCCATCAAAAAATCCGTTTGCCTGCATGCGTCTCATCCATCGCTAAAAAGTTGTCGATATTGTCAGTTAAAACCTCACCGTTGCAAAGCATGGCGGCAAAGCAGCACGCTCCCCCTTTTACGCCCCACCCTTAAGACGTTTACCCTATTTCACTTTCCCAACTAACGCGTTACAACATGATGACTGCAATAGCGGGAGAGACTGGTGCCACGCACCAGCGCCGAAGGAGCAACGACCCCGGAAACTCTCAGGCCAACGGACCGCCATTGCCATGGTATTTACTAAAATAGTATCTACCAAGACGTTCCGAAGAGCGGCTGATGACTGCGTCACCCAGCCCACCGAAGGAGCAAGCGCCTCATTTGATGCGTGAATCTCTCAGGTTCCATGACGGAAGGGGTACACCTAGCCACTTTTTGGCTCGGTGTATCGCCCGACGCTCATACAATCTGGAGAGACTTATGCAACGCATTGCGATTATTGGCGGTGGTATCACCGGCATTACAAGTGCTTACGCCCTAGCAAAGCGCGGTTTTGATGTCACTGTGTTTGAGAAACACCGCTATGCAGCCATGGAAACGTCCTTTGCCAATGGCGGGCAGCTTTCAGCGTCGAATGCTGAAGTGTGGAACCACTGGCCGACAGTGCTTAAAGGTCTGCGCTGGATGCTGAAAAACGACGCGCCGCTACTGGTTAACCCTCGCCCTAGTTGGCATAAACTCAGCTGGTTTGCAGAGTTTATCGCCGCCATTCCCCGCTATGCCGATAACACCACGGAAACCACCCGCTTAGCCATTGCTGCCCGAGAGCACTTATTCCAATGGGCAAAAGACGAGCAGATCGACTTCGACCTTAAACAGCAGGGCATTTTGCATATCTACCGTGACAAAGCTGGTTTTGATCACGCAGCACGCGTGTCTCAGCTGCTAGCAAAAGGTGGCCTTGAACGCAGATCGGTCACTCCAGATGAAATGCGCACCATCGAGCCGACGCTAGCAGGCAATTACTATGGTGGCTTCTATACCGAAAGCGATGCCACTGGCGACATTCATAAGTATACCAACGGCTTGGCACAAGCAGCTGCTAAGCGAGGCGTAAAGCTCAATTATGGCCATCAGATAAACGACCTCGGCGCAGATGAAAATGGGGTCTGGGTGAATGCTACGGTAGACAACGAAACCACCCGACAACGCTTCGATAGTGTGGTCGTATGTGCGGGTACCGGCAGCCGAGCCATTGCCGCTAAACTAGGCGACAGGGTCAACATTTACCCAGTGAAAGGTTACTCCATCACTGTGCAGCTAGATGACATGGCCTCTCAGCAAGCAGCGCCGACAGTCAGTCTGTTAGATGATGAAACCAAACTGGTGACCAGCCGCCTAGGGCACGACCGTTTCCGCGTGGCTGGTACCGCTGAATTCAATGGGGCGAATCGCGATATACGCAACGACCGCATTCAACCGCTGGTACGCTGGGTAGAAGAGTGCTTCCCAGGTGTGAGCACCCAGCGTGTCGTGCCCTGGGCAGGACTGCGCCCGATGCTACCTAATATGCTACCCAAGGTTGGCCCTGGTCGTTTGCCCACGGTGTTCTATAACACCGGTCACGGCCATCTGGGCTGGACACTGTCAGCGATTACCGCCGAGATGCTAGCGGATGCGGTAGACGCTGCCCAGGCAACCTCCCTCGCGGTAAGCCATTAAATAACCACGCAAACGGCGGTCACTTGAGGCCGCCGCTTGCCACCCACAGCCGATAAAGCGCTGGCGTGAAGAAAAACGACACTAACGTTGCCAACACCAAACCAAACCCAACAGTTTGCGCAAAGGGGGGCCACAGACCGCCTGCGGCTACCATCAGCGGAATTAACCCAGCAAACGTGGTAATGGTCGTAGAGATAATGTGTCGGCTGGTGGGGCCGCTGATAACGGCTAGCATGGCGTCGATATCACCTTGGCGGGCAGCTTCATCGTCATCAAACGCAGCAATAATGATAATGGTGGCATTAATCGCCACACCCACCAGGCCCATGATGCCAACGATAATCACAAACCCAAACGCATGACCACTGAGAAGCAGCGCCACAATCCCCATCCCCATGGCCTGAGCACCGGCAATAAACACAATGGCAGCCCGCCGAAAGGAGTTAAACGCCAGCACCACGGTGGCCACCATGGCAATCACCAGCAACACCACTGAGGCAAGCAGTTGGCCGACGGCTTGGTCTCGCTCGGCGGCTTCACCACCGGTTTCAATGCGGTAGCCAGCAGGAAGACGAATCTCTCCCGCCTCTAGTGCAGCCTCAAGTCTGGCATCTAACTGTGCCATGGAGACCGCTGGCAACGCATCAGCGACCAAATAGCCTTGCACCAGTTGCACCCGTTCGGCATTGCGGCGGGTGATCACACTCCAGGCAGGGGTTAGCGACACCTCTGCTACCGCTGCCAATGGCAAGCCTTCGGCGACGTGGTCACTGACCAAGCGCAGCGCGGCAAGCTGTTCGGCGTCGGTACGCCAATCATCCGCATAGCGCACGCGCACTGGGAGCTGCTGGGTATCTTCTAATACTCTACCTGCAGGCTGACCCGACAGTGCAGCTCCCACTTGCTCTGCTAGGTTTTGCGGTGTTAAACCCGCATCGCTAAGTGCCGTGTGATCGATATCCAGTAATAGCCTGGGCAGGTCCCGCTGCATACCAGCCCGCACGTGGGTTACCTGGGGCAACTGGTGCATCAACCCCGCCAGCTCAAGACCCAGTGATGACAGTACCGCTAGGTCATTGCCATAAACACGCAGCTCAATCGGCGCCTTAAACGGCGGCCCCTGTTCATACTTACGCACCACGCTCTGCGCCTGAGGAAAACGTTGATCAAGCGCTTGCTGCAACGCTGGCACCCGCTGGTTCGTGATCTCTAACGACTCCGTGTCTACGATCACATGCAAAAATGCTGGATTATTATCCTCATTGGTCATCACGTTGTAGTACATCATTGGCGCACTTTCGCCGATAAACGCCGATACGCGAGTGATGCCAGGCAGCTCACGAATCATCGCCTCTACCTCAAGGGCCAGTGCTTGGGTATTCGCCATGCTGCTAGCAGGCGGCAAACGCACTTCAATATGAAACTGATCCCGATCGGCCGGAGGGAAAAAGGCCACGTCCAGGGTTGGCATCAACGCGATACCGCCCACTGGTACGCATAGCGTGATAATCATGGCGGCAACAGGATGGCGCAATGCGCTGCGTATCGTACGGCGAAAGCCTCGTTTAACCATCCTATTGAGGGTATTATTTCCAGGTGCTGGCGGTTTATCCGCGACCTTGGCTAACAGCATGGGAGACAGCGCAGGCACCAACAGCAGCGACACCAGATAAGAACTCACTAATGCCACCATCACGGCCATGGCGAGCGGCCCGACAAACTCTCCGGCAGGGCCAGGCATGAGCACAATCGGCATAAATGCCAAAATGGTGGTTAAGGTGCTGGCAAGTAGCGGCACCGCTAAATGGCGAAGCGTATCGCGAGTGGCGGCAAACGCCGAATCGCCCTTCAAGAAGCGCTCTCGCAGGGCGTTAGTGATCACAATCGCGTTATCCACCATTAGCCCCAGCGCCACAATAATGCCGGTAATACTCATCTGGTGAATATCAATGCCAAGCGGCCTGAAAAAGGCCAAAGTGAGCAGCGCCGTGGCAGGAATGGCAAGCCCCACCGTTACCGCCGAACGCCAGCCCATGGTCAAAAACAGAATGGCCACCACCAGCACTAACCCCATCAGCAAGCTGAGCGCTACGTCACTTAAGCGCTGATTGGTGTAACTGGCCTGCTCAAACACCTCATCAACCTCAATCCCGCTGGGCAGCTCATCAGCGAACACCGCCAGCTGTTGCTGCGCCCGCTCCACCCAGGTATCGATACGCTGCCCTGGCGCCATACGTGCGCCGACAAACACCGCTGACTTGCCGTTCAGCAAGGCAGCGGCGGCTGGCGGGTCTTGCACGCCACGACGCAGCTCGGCCAGCTCGCCAAGCGTGACGGTTTGCCCCTGATGGGTGGCCACATCGATATCACGCAACCTGTCTAGCGCGCCAAACTCTCCACTTAGCCCCACCGTTAGCCGATGTCCATCGGTGACCACTTCACCTGCAGTACGTCGGCCATCACTGGCGTCAATAATGGCGGCAAGCTGCCCCACTGAAAGCCCCAGGGCATTCAGCTCCAAGGGGTCGACCATCACTTCGACCTGCTCCCCTGCAACGCCAAAGAGATGGGTATATTCGGTACCTGCAACTCGCCTAAATTGATCTTCCAGGCGCTCGGCGTAGCGCTCCATTAGCTGCGGATTGGGTGGAGAGTCCAGAGTCCAGTGAAGTGCAGCTACGATGCTAAACGCATAACCTCGGTCATCCAGCAGTTCGGGAGCTTGCACACCATCTGGCAACGTTGGGGCGACATCGCCCAGCTTGTCCCGCACCCGGCTCCATACGGAGGTGACATCAATCACCTCATCTTCTAATTCCAGGCTGATAACAGCGATGCCTTGCCGCGACGTGGTTTCTAGTACTTTAATCTCAGCAATTGTACGCAGCTCATCCTCGATAGGCCGCGCAACTAAGGCTTCTATTTGCTCAGGTGTCGCGCCTGGGTATGGGGCAAGCACCGTGGCCATCCGCGCGACAAGATGAGGGTCTTCTGCACGCGGAAGCGTTTGAATCGCCGATAACCCAGCAACCACAAGCAGCCCCAACGTGAGCGCGAGTAAGCGCCGATTAAATAGCCACTCAATGCGCTGCATGGGCCACTTCCTCGCTAACCGTGACCTGCTGCCCTGGGGTAATGCGGTGGGTACCGCTGGTAATCAGCCGCCCACCGGGCTCAAGCGTGCCGCGTACGAACGCTTGATCGCCTAGCGTATGCAGCAATTCAACGCTAGCCCGCGCGACGCGGTAGTGGCCATTTTCTAGTGGCTCCGCCACCAGCACGTTCCACACGCCACGGTCGGCGGCAAGCAGAGCATCCAGCGGCACCCAGTACCCGCTGGATGGCTCGGTGATCGTATAACGCAGCTCAGCCACATCGCCAGGAACAGCGCCGAACGTAGGCTCAAGCGACACCACTAGCGTCTGTGTACGGCTGTCATTGTTCACCTGAGGCAGCCGTGCACGCACTTCTCCACGCAGGGGCTGGCCGTTAACGCTTAGCGTTACCGGTTCGCCAGGAACAAACGTTGCAGCCAGCCGTGCAGGCAGCCCGATGTGCGCCTCCAACTGCTCCACATCGATAAGGTCAAAGGCTGCGGTGCCGCCACTTACTAAGCTTCCGACGCTTATATGGCGCTCAACCACCTGCCCGTTAAAGGGCGCTGTTAGCGTGCTGTCATTCAGGTCAGCGGTAAGGCTGTCACGCTCGGCCGAGAGCGCCGCAAGACGTGCCTGGAGGGTTAACCGATCCGTACGGGCCTGATCCAGCGATGTGCGGCTGGCAAAGTTACTCTGGTTAAGCTGTGCTTCGCGCTCTTCCTGGCGTTGGGCAAGGCCGAGACTGGCGCGAGCTTCTTCGCTGCGCGCTGCCACTTCGGCTAAACGACTTTCCAGGCGGCGGGTGTCCAGAATGGCCAGAACATCACCTTTCTCAACGGTATCGCCACGGTCTGCTAATACAGACTGAACGCGCCCTGCCGGCTCAAACGCTAACGCTACCGACTGGTGCGCCACCACGCGCCCGGTTAAGCGCACATCGCGCTTTAGCTGTTCGGCTTCCGCAAGCGGTTGCGTTGCCACCTGTAGAAGAGCCTTACCAGCCTCCTGCTGACGTACCTGCTGGGCACTACTGTGCTGACTGGTTAACAGCGTAATCACCGCCAGTGTCAGCCCTATCATCAATAGCGCTACCAGCGTGCCACGCAATCGATGTCCCCAGGATGTCTCAGAAGGCTTGCCCATAATGGCCTCGAAATGGTTTATTCTTGAACGATACTGTTCACTATAATATGTGTACGCTTACGTTCAATATTTATTTATTCGATTGACGCGGATTTCACTGGATGACCGACCCTCAACATAACCCTCCTGACAAAAAACGCAGCGCTGGCCGCCCGAAAGATATGGCCAAGCACAACGCCATGCTGGACGCGGCGGCGTGTCTGCTGTTCCGCAATGGATTGGAAGGCGTCACCATGGAAGCCGTTGCGCGTGAGGCGGGCGTTTCCAAAGTCACCGTGTACGGCCATTTTGTGACCAAAGAAGCACTTTTCGGCAGCGTGATTCGCCGTGAAACCGCCATCATTCGTCAAGGGTTAGACAAACTACCCGACACCCACGAGGAAGTTCGCCAGTCGCTGATCGAGGCAGGTATAGGCCTTGTGAACTTTTTATTAGAACCCCACGTACTGGCGGTGGAGCGCGTGATGAGTGCCCAAGGGACACAGTACCCGGAACTGCTGCAGGCCTTTTTCGAGGCGGGCCCCTGGGCCACCAAGCAGTGGCTGCAGGAGAAACTGGAAGGGCTTGTCCATGCTGGACGTTTAACACTAAACACTCCCACGCTGGCCGCCGAGCAGCTGTGCAGCATGTGGCAAGGCATGCTGGTCACGGAAGTCCGTATGGGCGTTCGCCAGCCCCCCAGCAATAAAGAGCTTCACCGCCATATCAGTAGCGCCGTGGATGTGTTTTTAGCGGCATATGGTGCGAAGCACTCGCCTAAGTACTAACGTGAATTGCTAATCAAAAAAGCGTTGGCATCGCGGCGCTGTGTGGCATTCAACACTGAATTCAGGAACTATGCCTAACGAGAGTCTTGAAAAAACGATCCACCATAAGGATGGACCCTATGCGCGATGATGAAAAATATACCAATACTGAGGAGCCGCTATTATATCTTCAGCAGTTGCTTGACGCCTCAGACTCAGCGGGTCTCAATGTTTTTTTCACTGAATTACCAGTCTTAGATATTGCTCGAATACTTGAATCGTTTCCTGCCAAAACACGCGACTCACTCTGGGAGTTTATTCCTGAAAGCTTAATAGGTGAAGTACTAGCAGAAGTCGATGAAGATATTCGTGCTGATTATATTGAAGATTTATCTGCCAGCGACGTAGAGCAGATTGTTAAAGGCTTGGATGCTCAAGAAGTTGCTGAGGTACTAGATGTCGCCGACGAATCCATTAAAGCCAGCGTTTACGCTAGCCTAGATGAAGATATTCGTGCACAAGTTGAGAACCTTCATGCCTACGAAGATGATGTCGTAGGGCGTTATATGGACCCAGAAACCGTTAACGTAAAACAGGGGGTTTCACTGGAGGCAGTTCAACGTTATATCCGGATTCATCATCTACTCGATGATGAGTCACAGCAAATCATGATCACTGATAAAGATAAACGGTTACTCGGCACACTGACACTGATTGATTTAATTAAGCAACCACAAGAAACCGTGGTTGATGATTATATGGATGAACCCTTCACACTAAATGACCAAATGAAAGTCAGTGATGCTGCCATATTATTGCGTTCCAAAGAACTGCCTTTTGTACCAGTATGTGACAGTAGTGGGTTATTAGTAGGTCAGCTAAACGCCGCCGACGTATTAGAGATCACCCAAGACGATGCCGATATGACCTTGAAGCATATGGCAGGTGTCAGTGATGAAGAAGAAGTGTTTACACCCATTATACGAAGTGCGAAAAGCCGAGGAATTTGGCTGGGCATTAATCTGTTAACAGCCTTCTTAGCGGCATCCGTCATCGGGCAGTTTGAAGAAGTGCTCGATCAAATAGTTGCCTTAGCGATTTTAATGCCGGTGGTGGCCAGCATGGGGGGTATTGCAGGCAGTCAAACCCTAACCGTCGTGATACGCGGCTTGGCGCTTGGTCAACTTGCCGGTAACAACAAACGCTGGCTCTATAACAAAGAGTTATGGGTAGGGATAAGCAACGGCTTTGTATGGGCATTAGTTGTTGGCTTCATTTCACATATTTGGTTTGGCGACCCGCTAATTACGCTTGTGATAACGCTGGCGATCTTTATCAATATGAGTGTTGCCAATCTCTCTGGCGTGCTAATTCCACTGGTATTGAAAAAATTAAAGATCGATCCCGCGTTATCCGGTGCGGTTATTCTAACCACGGTTACCGATGTGGTCGGCTTTTTGTCATTTTTAGGATTAGCCACCCTAATTATCTTGGGGTAATGCACCCTAACGAGAGACTCTTTGATTAACTTTATGAGCGCAAACAAGCCGAAAACCGTAGCTTACATGGCGTAGATAAGCATTTTTAGACGGGTTCAATGCCGTTTCCCGAGGTAGCGCTTCATAGGCTAGATAGGTGGAAAGCCAGCGTCTGTATAGCGGTTGTGAGTGATGTGAAAACCTGCTAAATTAATGCTAATGGTTATCATTAACTCAGGAAACACTCTCTCATGCAGCCTAGGAAACAATACGCCGCGTCAGAAGGCACGCCTAGCGCCCCCCGCGAGGTAACAAGTCAGGCGCTGCTCGATCAAAACGGTCAGTTGATTATTCTTCATGAGCAGCGCCGTTATGTGTTGCGACGCACGAAAAGTGGCAAGCTCATTTTAACGGCGTAAGTTATTGACCCCCATCCTTTTATAGCCAGCCAGGTAGCCCATCGCACCCCGCCAGCCATGTTATCCATCACTTATTGCTGGAACTGCCTGGCCCATGAAACCTACCTACACATTAGGCCTTTGCCTTACCTTACTCCCTCTGCTGCCTGCCCACGCCCATGGCACCGACTTAGATCCCGTTACAGTCACGGGCACCCGAGCGCCGACTGACCTTTCCCGCGCGCCGCTGATTATCGATGTGCTTAACCGCAGTGATGCAACACTGGCCACCGCGAGCCGCGTTGAAGACGTGCTGAGCCGCCAACCCGGCTTGCATGTTGCTGGCCAAGGACGCCGTAATGGTCAAACGCTGAGCATGCGGGGCTTCGGACGAAATGGTGTGTTGGTGCGCCTAGATGGTATTCGCCAGGATATTTCCACGGGCCATGTGGGTAACTTCTTTCTCGACCCAGCGCTGATTCAAGAGGTACAAATCGCCCGTGGTGCACTTTCCAGCCTGTATGGCAGTAATGCCATGGGCGGTGTTGTTAGTTTTACCAGTGTAGAAGCCAGCGACCTGCTATCCCCCGGCAAAGATAGCGGTGCGCGCCTATCTCTCGGTGGGGCTACCGCTAGCGACGAACTGCGTGGCAGCCTGACGGCCTTTGGCCGCCGCGACACGGTTAATGGGCAAGTGGATGGACTGTTTTCTGTGGGCCATAGTAAGTCCGGCGATATTCGCCGCGCCGGGGGCGATAAAGCTGCAGAGGACGCCAGCCTAAATAGCCTTCTCTTAAAAGGCGGCTGGGAGCCAAGCGACGATCAGCGGGTGTTTATTAGCTGGCAGCATTATGACGAGAGCACCACCCAACCCGCCAACCCGCAGCAGTTATCGACCAGCACTAGCAACCCGCTGCGCGAGCGAGATGTTGAGAGCAACAACGTACAGCTTGGCCACCGTTGGCAGCCAAGTGGCGCCACTGAAATCACCTCACAGCTCACCTTTAGCCAACAGGATATCGATGAGCCCCAGGCCAGCCGCACTCTGGAGCGTGTTGGCCTGCAAAGCGACGGCTATCACAGCATTGATCATGGTTGGCTCTCGCAAACGCTGGTGTTTGGTGCGGAGCTAGAGCAGGCGCGCCAACGTCCAGAAGGCAACGCTAACGGCTTCCCCAAGGCAGATATCGATACCCAAGCGGCATATTTAGACACCACCCTCACTGCCGGTAGCTACCTAGCTGAGGGTGGTGTGGGGCAATTTGACGTCGGTATAGGCGCGCGCTACGACCGCTACGATGCCAGCGGTCAACATGATGCTGACAGCGTACATGACCAGCTATCGCCGCGTTTCCGCCTTGCGTGGCGGCCAGATGATTCTCTCATGCTGTTCTCCGGCTACGCCGAAGCTTTCCGCGCCCCGAGTCTTTCCGAGCTCTACGCCAATGAACGCCACTTTGCCGGCTTCTGCGCGGGACCATTCTTCTGTACACCCGACAACTACTGGATTCCCAACCCTAGCCTATCGCCTGAAACCAGCCACACCTGGGAAAGCGGCGTGGTGTGGCACCAAGGCGATTGGCAGGTGCGCGCCAGCTACTTCGACACCCGCGCTGACGACTTCATCGACACTCAGGTCGATATCATGGCAGGCACCACTCAAGCGGTAAATGTACAGCGCGCCCAGCTGTGGGGCTATGACGCCCGACTTTCTTGGCAACCTAGCGCATTCCCACTCCTCACCAGTTTTGCGGGCCTTTCGGAAGTATCTGGTAAAGACCGTGACAGCGGCGATGCCCTGGGTAGCCAAACACCGTTGGAAATGACAGTGGGCAATGACATCGCGCTTTATAGCAGCGATGTACGGATCGGTTGGCAAGGCCGCTTTGCCCAATCCTTCGATAAGCAAGGCGACGATGGACGCCTGCCCGGTTACGGACTGCACGATGTGCACGTGGCGTGGCGACTCACCCCCGCCATTGATACTTCGCTGCGTCTCGCTAACTTGGGCGACAAGGTGTGGTACCGACCTGACGGCAGCCTGGGCGACGGGCGCAGCCTGTTCGCCACCCTCAACTGGCAGTGGTAACTCCCTGCAATGTTAAGTCCAGAGGTGACGTATGATGGAGTCTCAACAGATCGCAATTCTTGAAGCCTTTGACGCGGCACGAGCAGCGCAGCCGCGCCTGCCAGCGATTGATATCGCTGAGCGCTTATCGATCAGCGAAGGTGAACTGCAGGCCGCCCGCTTAAGCCGCGATGTCTGGACGCTGCCTTTAGCCCCAAAAGAGCTAGCAGCCCGCCTCCCCCAGCTGGGTCGTGTCAAAGCACTCACCCGCTCACGCTTAGCAGTGCTTGAGCAAACCGGCGATTACCCCGCACTAAACGGCGGGCCACAAACCGGCTTGCTGCTTGACCCAGGCGGCCTAGATTTACGACTGCTGTATTCCCATTGGCACTGGGCCTGCCTGATCCGCGATCCTATCCATGCCCCCATGTCAACGGAGAATGAACAAGCTCAGTGGCGCTGGAGCCTGCAAGTTTTCAACCAGCATGGCTGCGCCATTCATAAGAGCTTTGCGCTGGAAAACCCTCTGCCTCGCCCCTGGGGAGCGCTAGCCGCACTGGGCACCATGGACACTCCAGCGTTTACCCAATGCGTCCCCCGCTTAAAGCGCCCACTGCCGGATGCGCCCACGCTGGCCAGCGAATGGGCGGCGATGCGCGATGTGCACCAATTCTTCGCCCTGCTTCAACGCCACCACCTGGAACGTCTCGAAGCCAACCAGCTAATGGAAGGCCGCTTTACTCGCTCCCTCCCCGTGGATGCTCTGGAAAGTCTGTTAACTAAAGCAAGTCAACGCACGCTGCCACTGATGCTGTTCGTGGCCAGTCCTGGCTGCGTGCAAATTCGCACTGGCACGCTACCTGAACCTCAACGTGCCCACGGCTGGCTAAACCTGTTCGGTGAGCAGTTCACCCTGCACCTTAACGACACCGCCATTGACCAAGTGTGGCAGGTTAGTAAACCTAACCGCGACGGCGGCGTTACCAGCCTAGAAGCCTTTGATGCAGAAGGTTCTCTCGCCCTGCAGATTTACGCTCAGCGCCAGGAAGGAAGCAATGAACGCTGGGAGTGGCGACAACTGCTGGATGAACTCGGCAGCCAAGAGGCGGTGGCATGAACGCAACCCCCTTTAAATGCCGTTCACTTGCCGTGGTGCTGCTTATGGGCTTGCTAACCACGGGAGGGGCGCTAGCCAACGAGCGCTGGGTTGTACTGGGGGGCGATATAGCTGAAACCATCGCCGCCCTTGACGCGGATATTGAGGTCGTTGCCCGCGACGACACGGTCACCCACCCACCAGAGCTGGCAGCACTGCCTTCGGTAGGCTATTTGCGCCAGCTGTCGGCAGAAAGTGTGCTCTCTGTTGCACCGAACCGTGTGCTGGCAGCCAGCCAGTCAGGCCCTCAAGAAGTATTGGAGCAACTGTCAGCCGTAGGCGTAACGGTTGATGTGATTGATGCGCCAGCCTCGCTTTCCTCCATTACCGAGAAAGTCCGCGCAGTGGCTCAGCACACGCAGCGCCAGCAGCAGGGCGACGTGCTGGCCGCTTCTCTCACTGACACCCTTGAACGCTTGGTAACCCTGCCTCCGTTTCCTGATATGCCAGCGATGTTTATTCTTCACCACAGCGGGTTAACACCGCGGGTCGCTGGCAGTGACACCGCCGCCCATATAGCCCTGGAGGCCGTTGGTCTCGACAATGCCTTTGGTGGTATGACGGGCTACCAGAGCGTTGCGGCAGAGGCATTAGCGAAAGAAGCACCCGCGCTAGTGATTATGTCCCAGCGGGGGTTAGACGCTCTGGGTGGTGAAAACGCGCTATGGCAATTACCGGGGATGCACTTAACGCCTGCGGGGCAAGAGCAGCGGCTTATTGTGATTGATGATCAGGCACTGCTTGGCTTTGGGCCTCGCACGCCTGACCAGCTATTCGCATTGCGTAAGGATGTGGAGGCACTGCTAGGCAGCGCGACTGCACAGGTTGCCCCATGATTTCCAGCGCCCCCTACGTCCGCCACCGTTATACGCTACCGCTTAGCCGAACCACACGGGTGTTGAGTGGCCTGACACTGGCGCTAATAATTGCCCTGGGCTGGGGTGCCGCCTCGGGTACGTTGGGCGTATCACCCTGGTCGGTATTCAACGGCAGCGCCAGTGAACTCAGCGTCCAGGTGTGGTGGCAACTTCGCCTGCCGCGCTTACTGCTGGGGGTTGCCGTGGGAGCGATGCTCGCAGGCAGTGGTGCCGCCATGCAAGGGCTATTTCGCAACCCACTGGCCGACCCTACTCTGCTTGGGCTCGCAAGCGGCGCAGGGCTATTTGTAGCACTTTGGATTGTGCTATTTCAGGGCAGCGCTGCCGGTAGCCTTTACGGCCAGTTTGCGGCGGGCTTTCTCGGTGCCCTTTGCGTCTGTTTGGTGGTGTTTGGCATTGCCAAGCGCCAAGGCGGCGGTAGTGCCGCCGTCATGTCGCTGCTACTAGCCGGTTTGGCAATCAATACCTTAGCAGGTGCTGGAGGCGGTGTACTGGCGTTTATTGCCAGCGACGAACAGCTCCGTCAGCTCAGTTTATGGGGAATGGGCACGCTCACCAACGCCCTATGGCGCACCACGGCACTCGCACTGCTACTGATTAGCGTCGCTCTATGGATGCTGTTGCGCAGTGCCAAAGAACTCGACCTGCTGCAGCTAGGAGAGGCCACCGCCCACGCTGCCGGGCTTGACGCCACCCGGCTCAAGCGCCGCGTTGTGGTGGCGACCTCACTTGGCGTAGGGCTGTGCGTGGCGCTTACCGGCGTGATTGGCTTTTTGGGCTTACTCGTGCCGCACTGCCTGCGGCTTTGGCTCGGGCCTGGCCACCGCCTACTGCTGCCCGCATCAATGCTCGGTGGCGCGCTACTATTAGTGGTCGCCGATACCCTGGCGCGCACCTTGGGTGCCCCCGCCGAAATTCCCGTAGGGCTGTTAACCAGCCTGCTGGGCGGCCCCTATTTTCTTTACCTCCTAATGCGGCGGAATCGGGCATGCTAACCCTCCACCAAGCTGGCTTCACTACCACGCCTTCTATCGCACCTCTGGACGGCACACTTCGCCCTGGTGAGCTACTCGCCATTGTTGGTCCCAACGGCGCTGGCAAAAGCACACTACTCAGCATGCTGTCGGGATTCCGCCCCTGTGAACAAGGCGAGCTACACCTGGATGGCAAGCCGCTTGATGAATGGCCGATTACCACGCTTGCCAATCGTCGCGCACTGGTGGCCCAGCAGGAATTACCTGGCTTTGATTGGCAAACCTTTGAGCTAGTTAGTTTAGGCAGCAACCCCTGCAGCGCACTTGTTGTAGAGCTACTGCATGATTTAGACCTGACGCACCTTGCCAAACGCAGCGTGCTTTCACTCTCCGGCGGCGAACGTCAGCGGGTAATGATTGCGCGGGGTGTTTGTCAGTTGCTTTCACGGCGCTCTTCCACCGCAAAGGATGGTGGGCTTTTACTGCTGGATGAGCCCACCAGCGCTCTCGATATCGGCCAGCAGCAGCGTTTAATGCGCCAGCTGCGCGCCTGGGCGGAACGGCACTGTATGGCGATTGTTTGTGTGCTTCACGACCTCAATCTAGCCAGCACCTACGCCGACCAAGTGTGGCTGTTACACCAAGGGCGGCGTATCGCTCAAGGCAACCCCGCCCAGGTGCTTACGCCAAGACGCATTGAGGAAATTTATCAGGTCAACATCAACCACATAGCACGTGAAGACCTGTCCCCTCCTCAGTTTCTACTAGCACCTTGAGATAGTTAACCTTAGCCTTCCCGTTTCATGAGGCATCACATCCACCGTTTATCCGCCGTGAACGCAACAGTAAACCAGCGATGCTCCGGCGCAATGGAGATACCCTGACTGATCTGCTCACGGATCTTGTCTAGGGCAGCAATGCCCTCATCGTTTGCAAATGTCGGTGTTGTCACAATGTGGATCTCAATGAAGTAACCACGTCCACTTTTCGCCACATGACTGGCGTAGGACAAGATACCTTCACGCTGCATGACAGGCACCATTGCCGCATGCACTTCGCTGTCCACCGCGCTGGGAGCAATTAGGAAAATATCACGTAATGCACGTCGTACAATGCCAATAGGCACGGGCAGCAAGCACAGGGTCAACACGGTGAGCAGCAGAGAGTCTACATAAGGCGTCAGATAGGCATAGTCGGTTTTCTCCATCATCCAGGCAATGCCAAAGGCCAGCAACAGTGCCGCTGTTATAAGTGCCGCCATCACCCAACCATGCATATCAATACGCACCAATTCCGACTTCACCTGGCGGTTTAGCCGACGCTGATAGATCGCCATGGCGGTACAAATCGTTGTTACAACCGCTGCGTAAAGCATGGCAACCCCGAAAGCGAGTTCATTCCCCCCTTCCATTAAACCTTGGACAGCGTTTAAAAAAGCATAAAAACAGAGAAGTAATAAGATGCTTCCATTGAGTGCCGCGACAAGAGGCTCAAGGTGCCAATAACCATGCTGGAAACGTTGGCTGGCTTCTTTAACAACCATACGTGCCACCACAAGCGCCAGCCCTGACATAGCAGCATCGATCGTCGAAAAGACACCGTCGAAAAGCACCGAACGAGAGCCTGATAAAAGGCCAAACACAATGCCTAGGGTCGACACGCCCAGGGTAACCAAAATAGAAATTTTTAAGGCGCGCTGTTCAAGCGTAGCGGTCATAGACTGTCTCTTATTAATACCAATGACTTATCGTAGCCAAGTCACACCTAAAATGCGACGCTCCAACGATACCCCACCTGTGAGAACGATATGACACCATCAACACCTTCTAATCACGCTGACGTTATTGTGGTCGGTGCGGGTCTTATTGGCCAATGCACTAAAACTTCAGCAAAGTACTGGCACTGGATAACGATGAACCAGGTAAAGAAGCCTCGTTCGGCAATGCAGGCTACCTTGCGACAGAACTGGCCGACCCTCTTTCTAAGCCGGAAACACTCCGCCGGGCGCCAGGACTTCTGCTTACCCCACACGGCCTTCTAGCGCCCCCCCACGGCACTTGCCCCAGCTACTCCCTTGGCTGCTGCGGTTTGCGTTAGCCGTTATCGGCAAACATCCTAAGCATCCGCAAGTGCAGTTCGCTTTTGGTCACCAACACCTGAGCCTCACCCAGGCCGCCATTACCGCGGAGTTAGTTGCAGACCAAATAATTTTTGCGCTGACCGGTTTGCGCCTCATTAAATAGTTGAAGCATATACTTTCAAAGGGAGACCCAGTGTCCCACCTGGCTTGATACTTCAATCGCCTCTATGAGTTGACTTACCCGCGCCGCTTCGTGAAAGTCGGGGTAGAGAGGGCGTTGGTTGATGATGCCTTCGATCAGATCGCGCACCTCGATAATTTTCTGATCGTTATAGCCTAGGCCATGGCCCGGGGCGGGGCTGAAGGCGGCATAGTCAGGGTGTTCTGGGCCTGCTAAAAGAGTGGTGAAACCGCGCCTGCCATGCGCATCGCCGTGGCGATATAGCTGCAGCTCGCTCATGCGCTCCTGGTCAAACACAATGGCGCCTTTGGTGCCCGTTAACGTGTAGGCCAAGCCCATTTTTCGGCCAGCCGCCACCCGGGACGTTTCGATATTACCGATTAACCCCTTATCAAACCGCAGCATGGCCTGTGCCTGGTCGTCGTTTTCTACTGGGGCCATTCCGCTGCCGTTAGCATTGGGCCGCGTGGCAATAACGGTTTGTAACTGGCCGCATACCTGGGTAATGCGCTGCCCGGTTAAAAACTCGGCCATGTTGAGAATATGCGAGCCCACATCACCTAACGCACCGGCGCCAGCGGTCGCCCGCTGTGTATGCCAATCATGGGGCTTGTGCGGGTCGAGCAGGTAATCCTCGTTGTGCCGCCCACGAAAATGAATCAGCTCACCAATTTCACCGCTGGCAACAATCTGGCGGGCCAGTTGGGTGGCGGAATTGCGAATGTAGTTAAAGCCCACCAGGGTTTTGACGCCCGCCTTTTCAGCCGCAACGACCATCTCGTCGGCGTCTGCCGCGCTCAGCGCCAGTGGTTTTTCGGCGTAAACATGCTTGCCAGCGGCAATGGCGGCCAGGGCCATCTCTTTATGCAGGAAGTTAGGCGCGCAGATATCCACCACGTCCACCTCTCTATCTTCTACCAAGGCGCGCCAATCGTCGGTGGCGCGGGCAAACCCCCAGGCCCGCGCTCGGCTCTCTGCAGTGGCGAGATCGACATCCGCCAGCAGTTCGCAAACGGGCTTGGCGGGTAGCTCAAAAACGCTGGACGCCGCATTAAAGGCAATGGCGTGGGCTTTGCCCATAAAGCCGGTGCCGATTAGGCCAATTTTGAGGGTTTTCATTGTGGTTACCTCTGTTTTAAAACAATAACGCCGGGCTGGGCCCGGCGTCGATTGATGTCATGCCCCGTCCTGTTTACATGGTCGGCATGGTGAAGTGGTTGGTCTCTTCACGAATGCCGCTGGGCCAACGCTGGGTGATGGTCTTCATGCGGGTGTAGAAACGCACACCGTCGGGACCGTGCATATGCAGCGGGCCAAACAGCGAGCGCTTCCAGCCGCCGAAGCTGTGGAACGCCATGGGCACCGGAATCGGCACATTAACGCCGACCATGCCGACCTGGATCTGCTCGCAGTACTGACGCGCGGCATCGCCATCCCGGGTAAAGATCGCCGTGCCATTGCCGTATTCGTGGGCATTGATCATGCCGACCGCTTCGTCGAAGCTCGCCACGCGAGCAATCGCCAGCACCGGGCCAAAGATCTCCTCAGAGTGAATACGCATGCTGGGCGTGACATGGTCAAACAGGCTGCCGCCGATAAAGTAGCCATCGCCTGCGCCATCAACCGTTGTTTGGCGACCGTCGACCACTAGCTCTGCGCCTTCATCCACGCCAACCTGAATATAGTCCGCCACTTTGTCGCGGTGCTCGCGGGTGATCAACGGCCCCATATCGTTATCTGGGCCATCAACCAGGCCAGGCCCGACCGTCAGTTTATCCAGTTCTGCCACCAGCTTTTCACGCAGGCGGTTGGCGGTTTCTTCGCCCACAGGCACGGCCACAGAAATCGCCATGCAGCGCTCGCCTGCCGAGCCATAGGCCGCGCCCATCAGGGCACCCACGGCTTGATCGAGATCCGCATCGGGCATGATCACCATATGGTTTTTAGCCCCGCCCAGGGCCTGAACACGCTTGCCATGGGCTGATGCGGTAGCGTAGATGTACTCGGCAATTGGGGTAGAGCCCACAAAGCTCACAGCCTGGACACGCTCATCAGTGAGCAGCACATCCACCGCTTCTTTATCGCCATTGACGACATTAAAGACACCGTCCGGCAGACCCGCCTCTTTAAGCAGCTCAGCTAGGCGCAGCGGCGTAGAGGGATCTTTTTCCGAAGGTTTCATGACAAAGGTGTTGCCGCAGGCCAAGGCGATGGGGAACATCCACATGGGCACCATGGCGGGAAAGTTGAACGGCGAGATACCGGCGCACACACCCAGCGGTTGCATCATCGAGTAACTATCAACGCCGGTGCCGACGTTCATGGAGTGCTCGCCTTTCTGCAGGTGGGGAATGCCACAGGCAAACTCGACCACTTCCAGGCCACGGGTCACTTCACCTTTGGCGTCTGAAAACACCTTGCCGTGCTCGCTGGAAATCAGGCGCGCCAGCTCATCGGTGTGCTCCTCAACCAGCGCTTTGAACTTAAACAGGATACGCGAGCGCTTAAGCGGCGAGGTTTTTGACCAGGCGACAAAGGCCTCATCGGCGATGCGCACTGCTTCACGGGTTTCATCGGCGGTGGCCAGCGCCACCTGGGCGCTCTGCTCACCGGTAGCCGGATTATAAACCGGCGAAGTGCGCTGACTCTGACCGGCGGAGAGCTGACCATTGAGATAGTGGGATAGTGTCTTCATACAGGCTCCTGATTAAAAGCGGTGCTGTTTAGCTGGCAACGTCGAAGCCTGCCTGCTCGGCAAGTTGGCGTAAGTTGCGGTAACCCAGGCGGGCGTAAGTCAGTGGATGGGCAACTTCCGGGTCTTGTTCGGCTTCAACCACTAACCAACCCTGGTAGCCCTGTTCGCACAGGTGGGTTAAGGCGGGCAGAAAATCCACATTGCCATCCCCCGGCACCGTAAACAGGCCGTCTAGCACACCGTTTAAAAAGCTTTTGTCGCGGTTTCGCACTGCGTCCAGCACCGGTAAGCGCAGGTCTTTGCAGTGCACATGGTGAATGCGCTGGCTGTAGCGTTTGGCGATGGCGAGCGGATCGCCGCCTGCACCGCACAGATGACCAAAATCAAGCAGCAGCCCCACGCCTTCACCGGTGTTGTCCATTAAGCGTTCAACGTCGGCCTGGCTTTCGATTACCGTGCCCAGGTGATGGTGATACACCAACTGAATGCCCTGGGATCTCAGGTAGTCACCCACCACCTCTAGGCCACTCAGCAGGCGCTGCCACTGTTGCTCGGAAAGGTGCGGGCGCTGGGAGAGCGGGCGCTCCTGATCGCCGTGTACACAGTGGGTCACTTCACATAGCACCATTACCTTAGCGCCGCATTGCTTGAGCAGGTTCATGTGATCCTGAATAGCGTCAATCTCTTCTTCAGGCGTGCGCTCCAGCAAGCGTGCGGAGTACCAGCCCGACACAAGCGCCAAGTCGTGGGCGCTTAGCACCTGATTCAAGGCGTCAGGTGTTCGGGGAAACTTGTTGCCTAATTCAAAACCACTAAAACCTGCCTCGCGACCCTCTTTCAAACAGGTTTCCAGCGGTGTTGCGCCACCCAGGCTGGGCAAGTCATCGTTGGTCCAGGTGAGCGGATTGATGCCTAAAGTAACCGTCGGCATAGCGTATTCCTTGTGATTATGTTTGTTGAGGTCGAGAACTAACGGGCTTGGCGCTGCTTGGCTTCGCGGTACCCTTGATAGGCTTTATTGACCGCTTCTCGCTCGGAAACCTCGGGCACGGCCACTTCCCACCAGGCGCCGCCTTCTTGGGTGCTGGGTAACGGGTCGGTGTCCAGGGCAATCACATAAGTCGAGGTGGCGCTGCGAGCGCGCACCAGCGCCTGCTCCAGCTCCGCAATACCGGTGACCGATTCAGACTCACAGCCCAACGCTTTAGCGTGGGCGGCGAAATCGGTTTTCGGTGCGCCGGCCTCCACGGTGCGGCAATCTTGCAGCAGGTTGTTGAACCCTGCACCGCCGGTGGCCTGCTGCAAGCGATTAATACAGCCATAGCCACGGTTATCCAACACCACCACAATCAGCTTGTGGCCCAGCATCACCGATGTGGCCAGCTCTGAGTTGTGCATGAGGTAACTGCCGTCGCCTACCATTACCACCACTTCCCGCTCTGGCTTGGCCATCTTGACGCCCAGCCCGCCCGCAATTTCATAGCCCATGCAGGAGAATCCATACTCGACGTGGTAGCTGCCCGGGCCCGAGCATTGCCAGAGCTTATGCAGCTCGCCGGGCAAGCCACCAGCGGCGCATACCACGGTGGTATCGTTGCCAGCCTGGCGATTGACTGCACCGATTACCTGAGCATCGGTGGGCAGCGCCAGCCCTTGGTCGGCGGTCACACGTCGCACGATCTCAACCCATTCGCGTTTGAGCGTTCCGGATTGTTCGCGCCATTCATCGTTGCCCCGCCACTCGCCCAGTGCCGCGTCGAGCTGGCCCAGCCCGATCAAGGCGTCGCAGCTAAGCGGCAGCGCTTGGTGCTTGAGGCTGTCGAAGCGGCCAACGTTGAGAGCTATCAATGTTTTATCGCTGCTTTCAAACAGCGCCCTAGAGCCGGTGGTGAAGTCCTGCAACCGCGTACCCACCGCCAGAATGACATCCGCCTGCTCCGCCAATTGGTTAGCCGCTGCGCTGCCGGTCACGCCAATGGCCCCCACCGCGCAAGGGTGGCTATCGGCCAACGCGCCTTTGCCTGCTTGGGTTTCAGCGACCGGGATACCACGTTTTTTGGCAAACTCGGCTAAGGCGTCGCAGGCAGCAGCGTAGTGTGCACCGCCCCCGGCGATGATCAGCGGGCGTTTAGCCTGCTTTAGCGCAGCTACCGCTTGGCGTAGCTCATAAAAATCCGGAGGCGTGCGTCGAATGCGATGCACCTTGGGGGCAAAAAAGGCCACCGGGTAATCGTAGGCAAAGGTTTGCACATCCTGGGGCAGCGCAAGAGTCGCGGGGCCGCAGTGCTCCGGGTCAAGCAGGGTGGCCATCGCCTGGGGCAGGCTAGTCAGCAACTGCTCGGGGCGGCTAATGCGGTCGAAGTAGCGCGATACTGGGCGAAAACAGTCGTTGACGCTAATGGTTGGGTCACCGAAATGCTCCACCTGCTGGAGCACCGGATCCGGTTCGCGGGTGGCAAAGGTGTCCCCCGGCAGCAGCAGGATCGGCAAACGGTTGGCGTGGGCGAGCGCCGCAGCGGTGACCATATTGGTCGCCCCTGGGCCAATCGAGCTGGTCGCCGCCATTAGGCGCTGGCGGCCATTGGCCTTGGAAAAGGCAATCGCCGCGTGGGCCATGGACTGCTCGTTATGGGCGCGAAAGGTCGGTAGCGCGTCTTGTACGTGGTAAAGCGCTTCGCCTAAGCCCGCCACATTGCCATGACCAAAAATCGCAAACACGCCTTCAAACAGCGCTACTTCTTGGCCATCAATCTCTATACGTTGTGCGGCGAGGTACTTGACCAGCGCCTGGGCCATGGTGAGTCGAATGGTGCTCATTTTACGCCTCCTCCTTGTGAGACAGCGTTTGCGGCTGAGCCTGCCTTAACTGCCGCCATGCCGTTATCAGCTCGGCATAGTTCTGGGCGACCCTCTCTACCAAGCCGACATCATCGATACGCCCAGCCAGCCAATCGCGACTAGCGCTGGCAAATAGCGTGCGCCCAACGGTGAAGCCTTTACAGCACGGGTGGCTGGCCGCTGCTTCAAAACCACGTTTCATATCGTCCATAGGGGCGTCTAGCCCGAGCAGTACGACCCCACGGCAGTAGGTATCTTCCCGCTCAATGGTCTCGCCCACCGCATTCCAGGCTGCATCTGACATGGCAGGTAGTTTCCACCAGTCTGGGCGAATGCCCAGGTTGTAGAGCCGCT
Source organism: Vreelandella zhaodongensis (assembly GCF_013415115.1). Lineage (GTDB taxonomy): Bacteria > Pseudomonadota > Gammaproteobacteria > Pseudomonadales > Halomonadaceae > Vreelandella > Vreelandella zhaodongensis. The sequence goes on from NZ_JACCDD010000002.1 coordinate 215,418, forward strand.
GCAGGCTGCGCGGCAAGGTGGTGTCGTCATTGGGCATGTCGGCGGGGGGAATGACTTCAATCAGCAGCTCCAGCCCATAAGCACAGGCCGCCTGGTAGAGCTGGCGCAGCCGCTCCTCCTGCTCTAAGCGCAGTGAGACTTCATCGTCAGGGTGGTAGAACACCAGACATTTAATGATCTGTTCTCTAGGCCAGTTGCGCAGGCAGGCACCTAAATCATCGCCATGCTGAAAGCGCAGTGGTCTTGAGCCAGGAAGCTCCACCGGGCGACCAATCCACCAGCCTTTTCCACTGGCTTGATTGAGTGCGTCTTGACCTAGCACATCATCGACAAGAACCGCAGGGGTAGTAATACCGCCGAGCTTTGCACCCTCTTCAGCGGCGGTGACCAAGAGTTTTTTGAGTGCTGGTAGCCGCGCGCTATCAGCATGCTCTTCGCGTGCCATATCGGTGAGCTGGCGGCGGTGGTCAAATGCCAGCCCCAGCACTTCGGGCCACTGAACGGGCACCCGGGTAGTGACCCGGTGCAAGTGATTTAGACGCTGATCGATATCCGGGCGGGGTACCTCATCGCGGCGTTTCAGGTAATCGAACAACTCGTCTTCGGTGGGCATGGCTGGGGCACAGCCGTGGCGGGAGACCACCAGCGCGCCACAGGCGTTGGCGTAACCAGCGCAGGTTTGCCAGGGTTCATTGCGTAGCCAGCCACGTAGCAGCCCACTCATAAAGGCATCTCCGGCGCCCAGCACATTGAGCACCTCAACCTGAACACCCTTGACCAAAATACCGTCTTCAATACATTCAGGAATCGGGCCTTCAAACACCACGCAGCCCATGGGCCCCAGCTTGCATACCAGGGTGGCTTTGCTAACTGCACGCACCGCGCGCAGGGCCGCTAAGGTATCCGTGCTGCCGCCGGCAATATGAAACTCCTCTTCGGTACCTACAATCAGATCAAAATCCGCCAGCCAGCGCTTCAGGTCGGTGGTTACTTTGTCATCGGCGATAAAGCGAGTTTCACCATCGCCGGGGTTGGTCAGCCCCCACAGCACGGGACGGTAATCGATATCCAGCACCCGTTTCACGCCATAATGAGCGGCGGCATCCAGCGCTTTGCGGCACGCCCTGCGGGTGGTATCGGTAGAAAGATGGGTGCCGGTAATTGCTAGCGCTTTTGCTCGGGCGATAAACTCAGGGTCGATTGCGTCGTCGTCGATGGCCATATCGGCACAGTCGCGCCGGTAAAACAGCAGTGGGAAACTCTCGCGATCTTTTAACGCCAGCAGCACCAGGCCAGTATGGCGTTCAGCGTCGGTTTGTAGCGCGCTGGTATCTACTCCAACCCGCGCTAATTCTTCACGCACAAAATTGCCCATCTGTTCATCGCCTACCCGCGAGAGCATGGCGGACTTCAAGCCCAAGCGCGCGGTGCCGTAGGCCACATTACCTGAGCTTCCACCGAGGTATTTAGCAAAGCTTGATACGTCCTCTAAACGACTGCCAATCTGCTCGGCGTAGAGGTCAACCGCCACGCGCCCCAGGCAGATCAGGTCAAGCGGTCGGTGTTGACTATTGTTATTCAGCATAAATGTCTCCCCACGTCACGAATTCGTGGTACTAGTCACAAAATGGCACTGGCATAAAAGCGTCTGGGGTGGCAATCGATAAGGCTGATCAACCGTGGCTTAAAGTGAGAAGGCAGCACGGAACCGGTCGAGCGCGAGGTCGTCGTCGCCAGAGGCCCAGCCTTCCAGCCCTACGGTGCCGCGATAGCCCATATCATTGAGCGCTTTGGCAATGGCCGGATAGTTAATCTCGCCGGTTCCCGGTTCGCAGCGCCCCGGCACATCAGCCACCTGCACTTCACCAATGTACGGCCCGCAGCGGCGAATTAATTCGATCAGATTACCTTCGCCAATTTGGGCGTGGTAAACGTCCAACATAATGCGCAAGCTAGGCCGATCGACACTTTCCACCAGCGCTAGAACATCTTCCAGGCGCGCAAACGGCACGCCTGGGTGGTCAACCTCGGTATTAAGGTTTTCAAGCACAAAGGTGACTCCGTGCGGCTCGCCAAGATCCGCCAGCCGATTGAGTGTGTCGCGGGCTTTTAACCACATCGCGCCGGTCATCTGTTGGCAAGGTTTGACGGGGAGACCTTCGCCATCCAACCCCGTGCCGTGCAGGTTAAGACGTGGAATACCCAGCCGTTTGGCCACCTCAATCGACTCTGCGGCGGTGCGTAGCAGTTCATCTGCCCCGGCTGCATCCGCCAGGGTGCCGGTGACATAGCCGGTCATGGATGAAAACGTCGCCCCGCTATTGGCCAGTGCGTCGATGTCATGCTTAGTCCAGTCCCAGATTTCGACTTGAAAACCCAGCTCAGAAATGCGCTTAATTCGTTCCAACACGGGTAAATCACGGAAAATCATTTCAGCGCAGACGGCCAGCGTAAACGGGGATGATGGAGTAGGTTGATTCATCATGGTTCCTTAATAGCCGCTCGCCGTTCGCGATGAAGGGGGTTCAGTGCTGCTTGTTTCATCCGCAGGCTGGGTGTCTTGTGCGGCTAAGCTGGCCTTCTTGGCTTTATCGTCACGCTGAAATTCCGCAAGCTCCGCATCCAGGCTTTCAAGCTCAGCACCACCCGCCATCATATTGAGTACTTCTTCGCGGCTGACTTCTTCTTTGCGGAAGGAGCCTAAACTGCCGCCGCGTGACAATAGGGTAAACGCATCAGCCACTGGGTAAGCATGGTGGACATTGTGGGTAATAAAGATGACCGCAAGCCCATCCGCGCGGGCTTTGGCGATGTAGCGCAGTACGACGGAGGCCTGCTTGACCCCAAGCGCGGAGGTGGGCTCATCAAGAATCAGCACCTTGGCACCAAAATAGACGGCACGGGCAATCGCCACACACTGGCGCTCTCCTCCAGAAAGCGTACCCACCGGCTGGCTGGGATCGCGCACATCAATACCGATTTTAGCCATTTCTTCTTTGGCAACTCGGTCGGCATACTTCCAATCAATCCGCTTTAAAGGCCCCCAGCCCACCGTCGGCTCGCGCCCCATAAAAAAGTTACGGGTAATCGACATCAACGGCACCATGGCAAGATCCTGGAACACAGTGGCGATACCAGCATCCAGTGCGTAAGCAGGGGACTTGAAACGGGCGGGTTTGCCATCCAGTAGCATCTCGCCATGGGTGGGTTGATGAACCCCGGAAAGGGTTTTGATTAGCGTCGACTTGCCTGCGCCATTATCTCCCAGCAGGCACATTACCTCTCCGGAATAGACCTGCATCGAGATATCGCTTAAGGCGATGACGCTGCCGAAGTGCTTGCTGACACTGCGCATTTCAATCATTGGCGTACGAGTGGTCATGTTATTTGGCCTCCATCGCCTTCTTGCGCATATAATTGTTAAACAGCACGGCCACCAGCAACATCACGCCCAGGAAGACCTGGAACCAGTCGGTGTTAACACCGGTGTAGAAGATACCCATTTGCACCATGCCGAAGATCAGCGCGCCCAGCGCTGCGCCGATGGCAGAGCCATAGCCCCCTGTAAGTAAAGCGCCACCAATCACCACCGCAATAATGGCTTCCAGCTCTTTTAACATGCCGCGAATGGTATCTGCCGAGCCAGTATCCATTACCTGAATGCAGGCAAAAATGGTGGCGGAGAAGGCCGTGAACATAAACAGTGAGATCTTGACGCGATGGACAGGCACACCTGAGTTGCGCGCAGCGTTAGCATCGCCGCCGCTGGCGAAAATCCAATTGCCGTAAGGCGTGCAAAGCAGCACCCAGGTCGCCAAGGCGGTTAAACCCAGCCACCAGACGATAGAGACCGGAATGCCCGAAACCACGGGGTTGCCCGCAAAGTTGGTCGCCATCCAGCCATTGGCTGCCATCCAGGTAAACAGGCCTGTGGCCACCTCGCCGGAAAATAGCGCCGCGAACCAGTCACCGGGAATATGCGCCTGAACGCCACCCACTTGAGTTCTACCCGTTAACAATCGGCTAACGCCAATCGCCAGGCCACGCAAAATAAACAGAAATCCCAGGGTGACAATAAATGACGGCAACCCCGTTTTATTGACCAGATTACCGTTAATCCAGCCCACCAGGCCTGCACAGGCAAACGCCAATAAAATAGCGGCCCATAGCGGCCAGCCATACTCCACCGCAGGGATAGCAATCAGAATGCCCGCCAAGCCAATCATCGAACCAATCGAGAGATCAAACTCACCGCCGATCATTAGCAACGCAGCCGCCGTGGCGATAATGCCAAGCTGAGCGGCGACTTCGAGGAAATTAATAATACCCGCTGGGGTAAACATCCCAGTGCCGCTGGAAGCGACTATAAAGAAAGAAAGCACCAACACCGCACCTGCCAGCGCCCCCAGCTCAGGGCGATTCAGCGCTCTCTTCCAGAAAGAGACTCTCTGGATACGCTCATCTTGAGGAACTGTTACTGGCGTAACCGGTTGTTTCGATTCAGTGGAACTCATGGCGATCGACTCCCAAGGCTCGACGCTGCCGAGCCTTTCCAAATTAGGTAGTTATCAACGGATGCCCTGGCTACTCAGCTCAATGACCTGGGCAGCATTTTCCTGAGTGACAAACCCTGGGCCGGTGGCAACATCCCCTGCGGGTAGCAGACCGTTCTTAACGAACTGATCTAGAAACATAACGGGCAAGTAGCCCTGCATGTACTGCTGTTGGTCGATCGCAAAGTCCAACTCTCCCGCATCCAGCGCTTCTAGAATGCCAGGGGAGAGATCGAAGGTACCTAGAGTGAAGCTATCGGTAGCACCTTGCTCACGCATGGCACGAACCATCGGATCAGCGGCCAATGCACCCAAGGTCAATACACCGCTCACATCACTGTTCTGATTCAAGTACGCCACGATGGCATTGCGAATGGCGGTAGGGTCATACGTGGTCGCCAATTGATCGGCATTTCCGTCAAAGCCATCAACAAAACCATCACAGCGCTGATCAAGGCCCTGATTTCCCTGTTCATGATTAACGCAAACGCCTTTCTCAACGCCCATTTCCTGCATGCGTTCGGCGGCCTGCCTACCCGCTTCGTACTCACTCTGCCCAACGTGCAGCCGGGCACCATAATTTCGCGCGACGTCACCACCAGAGTTAATGGTGATCACGGGGATGCCGTTGTCGACCGCGTTTTGAACAACGCCGCCCAAAGCGTTTTCATCGGTAAATGAAAGGATCAAACCATCCGGGTTTGACGCCACCGCCGCTTCCACGAGTTGCTGCATCATGGCCATATCAAAGGTAGAAGGCGCGCGATACTCCAAGCGCGCCCCGACTGTTTCAGCAGCCGCTTCCGCGCCGTTTTTTACTACTGACCAGAAAGGGTCAGAGGGAACACCGTGGGTCACCATGACGAAACGGCTCGCTTCTTGTTCTGGTTCCTGCGCTTGTGCGGCACCCGCCATTAATGCCGTGGTGGCGGCAGAGGCTAGAAGCCATTGAGATAGACGTGCCATAAATAATTCCTCATAACGTTATCGTTGTTGGTAGGGAAGTGGCATTAAATGCCCTGGCGTTATGGAATATAGATTCCAAACAGCAAAACTAGCAAATTATTTATTCTGTACTTTGGTATAAATGGAATATTTATTCCAATCAACTAGACTGCCTAACAACCAGCCACATTGCTCAGCGCTACTGCCCAGGCGTACATGAGTAAATGAGTGGTACATCAGTTAACGCGAAGGAATTTGTATGCCACAGCCACCACAAAGCTACCGCGAGCTGGAAACGCTGATCACCGCCGAGTACGCCACGCTAAGCAAACGCTTACAGCAAACCGCGCGTTTTGTGCTTGATCACCCCCAGGAGGTTGCCCTGGCCACCGTGGCCAAAATTGCCGAGCAGGCGGATGTCACCCCATCCACCCTAATTCGATTGGCCAACAGTTTAGGCTTTAAGGGCTTTTCCGAAATGCAGCAGCTGTTTCGCAGCCGCCTGGTTGATGAGTTGCCTAACTACACCGAGCGGATTCGCGCGGTACGCAGCGCCACTGGGGAAACACCGGATAGCACCCAGTTGTTATGGGAGTTCGCCGATGCCAATCGCGCTGTTTTGGAGCAGCTTCCCAGCCGTATCGATCCAGAGAGCCTGGAGAAGGCGCTGGATATTTTTGAAAAGGCTCATGCGATTCATGTAATGGGCGCAAGACGAAGTTTCATGGTAGCGAGCTACATGACCTATGCCCTGGCGCATGTGGATAAGCCTGCGCTGCTGGTCAATGGTTTGGGCGGGATGTACGGCGAGCAGCTGCGCGCCATGAGCCAACACGACGCCCTGCTAACGATTAGCTTTTCTCCCTATGCCGAAGAGAGCCAAAAAGCCTGCGAAGACGCCCATCAGCGCGGTCTACCTAGTGTGGTGATTACCGATTCGAACCTTAGCCCGCTGGCTCGTTTCGCGGATGTCGTCTTCGTGGTCAACGAAGCCGAAGTAAAAAGTTTCCGTAGTTTGACTGCGTCGCTCTGCTTGACCCAAACCTTGGCGATTGCCCTGGGCGTGCGGCAAGACAAAAAGCGCAAGGCCTAAACAACCAAAGCAAACCAACAGCAAAAACAAAACAGGAGAGCTTATGAAACTCGCGCTTATCGGCGCTGGACGCATCGGCAAGGTGCATGCCCAGGCCATTTATTCACATCCAAACGTTACGCTGGTTGCCGTGGCTGATTTTCATCAGCCTGCCGCAGAAGCCCTGGCCGCGCAGTACGCTAGCCGAGCAGCCTCCGTAGATGAAATATTCGCGGATGACTCCATTGACGCCGTACTGATTGCTTCAAGCACGCCCACTCACGCGGAGTATCTTGAAAGGGCTGCCCGCGCGGGTAAGGCAGTTCTGTGCGAAAAACCCATCGCCCTGGATCTAGCCCGCACTCGCGATGCCCTTCAAGTACTTAGCGAACACCCGGTGACCTGCGCGTTAGGCTTTAACCGCCGCCACGATCCTCAGTTTGCAGCATTGAAAAAAGCGATTACCGAAGGGCGTATTGGCGCACTTGAAACGCTGACGATTATTAGCCGCGACCCCTCTCCCCCGCCTGCCGAGTACGTGGCTGAGTCCGGCGGTCTGTTCCGCGACATGATGATTCATGATCTTGATATGGCTCGCTGGTTGCTTGATGAGCCTATTGAAAGTGTTTTTGCCGTCGGCAGTAGCATCATTGACCCAGCCATTGGTGAAGCAGGTGATGTGGATACCGCCATGGTCACCCTTACCACCGCCAGTGGAAAGCTGTGCCAAATCAGCAACTCACGGCGCGCCTGCTACGGCTACGATCAGCGTATCGAAGCCTTTGGCAGCCAAGGCATGCTGCAAGCCCAGAACGAGAGCGATACCCGGCTGCGTTTTACTGGTGAAGCAGGCCAAGTGGAAGACAAACCCAAGTGGTTTTTCTTAGAGCGGTACGCCCAAGCCTACCAGCTTGAAATTGGCGACTTTGTCGCCGCATGGAAAGAGAAACGTGCGCCACTTGCGAGTGCCCAGGATGGCCTAGAGGCGTTGCGCTTAGCCGATGCAGCGGAGCATTCATTGCGGGAAGGTCGCAAAATTCTGCTCGACGCCTCGGTCTAAACAGACGCAGACAGGTCTGTGTAGACCTTTCATATCGTAAACGACTAGCTGCCAACCGAGCAGCTAGCCATCAGAAGGAGCGATATATGGCTTCACTACTGGTACGCCCCACCGCCCCAGATGCCCAAGGCACCGTGATTGACGTTACCCCTGAATCGGCTGGCTGGACGCACGTTGGCTTTCGGGTACATAAACTCGCCAAGGGCCAGCGCCTGGAGGCCTGCAGCGATAACCAGGAAGTCTGCCTGGTGCTGCTCACCGGGCGGGCCACAGTGACCTGCGGCGAGCACCGCTTTGAAGACATCGGCAAGCGCATGGATATCTTTGAGCAGATCCCTCCCTACGCGGTTTATCTGCCTGACCATGTTAGCTACGCGGTGGAAGCGACCACGGACTTAGAGCTAGCGGTGTGCGCTGCCCCGGGGCATGGCAATCACGCCCCAAGGCTGATCGCACCGGACAGCATCAAGCAGAGCACCCGTGGCCAGGGCACCAACACCCGCCACGTACACGATATTCTGCCGGAAACCGAACCCGCCGATAGCCTGCTGGTCGTCGAAGTATTCACACCCGCGGGCAACTGGTCGAGCTACCCGCCGCATAAACACGATGTGGATAACTTACCCCATGAGTCGCTGCTGGAGGAAACTTACTACCACCGGATTAACCCTGAACAAGGCTTCGCCTTTCAGCGCGTTTACACCGATGACCGAAGCCTTGATGAAACGATGGCGGTGGAAAACGGCTGCTGTGTCTTGGTGCCCAAAGGCTACCATCCTGTGGGCGCATCCCATGGCTACTCGCTCTACTACTTAAATGTGATGGCAGGGCCCCAGCGAGCGTGGAAATTCCATAATGATCCCGACCACGAGTGGCTAATGAACGCTTAATAGCAAGGCTATTCGCCCGCTAACGTTTATCTAATGCTATGATTTGCAGCCCCGCGAACGCGGGGCTTTTTTATTGCATGACTCTTTTCAAGCCATCGTATCCAGAGGCTCCAATGCTCCCCGACTACTCCGTGATCGCTTGGGTGTTAATCGTCTTTTCCGTTTATCTAACGGGCGTTTCAAAGGGTGGCTTTGCCGGTGGCTTCGGTACGCTCTCGGTGCCACTGATGGCACTGGCGATTAGCCCCACCCAAGCAGCGGGCCTGCTGCTGCCGCTTTTGCTAGTGATGGACGTATTTGCAGTGAAAGCGTGGCGGGGTAAGCAGTCAAACGCCGAAGTTTGGCGCTTTGTGCCGGGGCTGATTATTGGTGTCACGGTCGGCACCCTGCTGTTTGGAAGCCTAAGCGATGAAGGCGTGCGCCTGGTGCTCGGCATTATTTCAGTCGCGTTTGCCGCCTATATGCTGCTGAAACCGGTCGCTAAAAAGCCGATCTCCACCCGCTGGGCGCTGCCAGCCGCCAGTGTTTGCGGGTTTACCAGTTTTATTGCCCACGCGGGTGCACCGCCCATGAACATGTATTTGATGCCGCGACAGCTCAGCAAAGAAACGTTTATTGCGACCTGCACAATCGTCTATGCGATTGTTAACGTGATCAAACTCGGCCCGTATATGTGGCTTGGTGAGGTCAACATGACCAGCGCTTGGGCATCACTGCTGCTGGTGCCGGTAGCCTGGATTGGTGTGCGCAACGGCCTGTGGTTACAAAGCCGCGTCAATGAAAAGCTGTTCTACCGCTTAGTCATCTTTGCCATGTTCGTGGTGGGCTTAAACTTGATTTGGCAGGCTGCAAGCTAATCGCCTACAACGCCACCATCACTAGCCCTACCAACATTACTGACGTGCCCAGGGCTTTTGCTGTAGAAGCGGGTTCTTTGAGCCACAGCACCCCCATCAACACACCAACCGGGATTGACAGCTGGCGCAGCGCCACGATGTAACTCACTTCGTCTGTAAGCGCCAGGGCTATTAGCACTAAGCCATAAGTACAGGTCATCATCAGCCCGGTAACAACCAGAATAGTCGACCCCTGCTGACGGATGGCGGGCAGCCGACGACGCTCCCCAGGTAGCAGCGCCAGCAGCGGAATCGCCCAGGTCAACGTCATCACTGCCTGTAGCACCATAAACACCACGCCTGCGGTTAAACTGCTATGGCCTGCTATCTGCATCAATGCCAGTGCCTGCTTATCTATCAGCGAATACCCCACGGTGCCTGCGGCTGCCAACAGTGCAAACCCCATGGCTGGCGTTAAATAGGTGGCTAACCTGCGCGCCTCTGGGTGGCTGAGCGGCAGGCAGAGCGCTCCGGCCACCACTAGCGCCATGCCAAGACCATCCCACACACCCAACACGCGGCTGCCTAACAGCGCAATGGATACTAGCGGTACAAGCACCACCGGCAGCGCCCGTGCGATGGGGTAAAGCACGCTGACTTCCCCACGCGCATAAGCCCAAGCTAAGCCCCCCATATAGAGCATTTGACACAATCCAGACAGCGCCAGCCAGCCCCAAAATACGTTGGGTAGCGCGCCCAGTGATGGGCCCAACCATAGCAATGGGAGAAGCACCGCCCCACCCGCGCCGTAGGCCAAGGCAAAAAAAGCCAACGACGGTGCGTTGCGCTTACCCAGCACGTTCCATGCCGCATGCATAAACACCGAAAACAGCACTAACCCTAGGGCGGCTGGACTCAAGGCCGCTCTCCCCGCTGTAAACGGGCATTAATGGCATCAACAACACTGGGCAGTTCGGCGATAGTGGCGATGCTGTAATGCGGTTTTGAAGGGGCAAATTGAGCGGCCACTCGCTCATGGGCAGCACGCCGCTCGCTATCACTCAGCACTTGATATTGGTCATAACTAAGCCCCAGGGCATTACCAGAACAGGTGAGTGCGACCGTCCACATTCCAGCACCGCGCCCTTCTAGAATGCCAGGTGTTGTGTCATCTACTTTGATGCAGGCAGCTACATCGCTGAGGCCTAACGAAATCACATTGGCCAGCGCCTGGGCGGGGTGCGGTCGGCCATTGGGCACATCATCGGTGGCCACCACATGATCCACCTGCAGGCCATTATCGGCGGCTAGCGCCACAACGCTTGCCATCACCACTGCTGGATAACCGGAGCATGAACCGATCTTCAACCCCTGCTCTCGCAGCCAGGTTAGCGTCTCAAGTGCACCAGGAATCACCGCCGAGTGATCGGCAATTTTGGCAATCTGCAGCGGCATAAAACGCTCATAAAGTGCCGTTACATCGGCATCTGTCGGCGCATGGCCGACCGTCTGGTGGAAACGCTCGGCAACCGCAGGCTGATCGCACAACGTGCGAATATGATCCCACTTGCCCATGCCCATGGGGCCGCGGGCTTCTTCTAGGCTGATCGCCACGCCCAGTTCGGCAAAGGCTTCAACAAATATCTGGGTCGGCGCAAAAGAACCAAAGTCGACCAGTGTTCCTGCCCAGTCACAAATAACAGCTTGCAAGCGCTGCGGGGATTGATACTGCATTAGGCACTCCGTGGGTCAGCAGTTAGGGAAACGTCCATGTCTGCTAGGGCTTCTCGGATGGCACTTAGCAGCAGTGCAATTACCGTGATGCCTAGCTGACCAATGCAACCGATGCGAAAGCTTTCTACCTCGGTCAACTTGCCTGGGTAGATCAAAAAACCACGCATCTTCAGGGCGGCGTAAAAGGTGTCAAACTCAAACGCAGGGTCGGTAGGGCTTAAAAAGGTGGTGATGATGGGCGATAACCATTCATCTTCTAAAAGCGTACTGAAGCCTAACGCCCGCATGCCTTTTACCAGCGCATCTCGGTTACGGGTATAGCGCGCACAGCGCCCTGGCACACCGCCCTCTTCTCGGTGCTGGACAAGCGCGGCTTGAAAGGCCACTACGGTGTGCGTGGGCGGGGTAAAGCGCCACTGGCCGGTGCGCTCCATATAGTCCCACTGGGCGTGTAAATCCAGGCTCAGCGAGTGGGCACGCCCCTTACCTGCAGCAAGCAGCGTTTGGCGAATGATCACAAAACCAAAACCCGGCACGCCCTCGATGCACTTATTGGCAGATGAAATCAGTACATCAATAGGCGTTTTTGCCAGACTGATCGGTATACCCCCAAACGAGCTCATGGCGTCCACTATCAGCGTTTTTCCGTGAGCACTCACCACCTCAGCGATAACGTCAAGCGGGTTTAAAATGCCGGAACTGGTTTCACAGTGAACCAGAAACACCGCGGTAATTTCAGAATCTTGCCGTAGCAATGCCGCTACTTCTTGGGGCTGCGGCGGTAAGTAGTCGCCTTTATCCAGCGTCACATAGCGGCGGCCCATCATATCGAGCAGCTGAGCAGCCCGCTTGCCGTAAGCACCGTTCATTAACACCAGTACTTTTCCGCTGGGGTCGGTGGCGCAGGCAAGCGCACTTTCAACGGCGAAGGTGCCGCTGCCCTGCATGGGCACGCAGGCATACTCGTCGCTTGCCGCTTCGGCCATGGCAAGCAGTTGAGTACGAATATCAGCCGTTACGCTATTAAAATCGTCATCCCAGGAGCCCCAGTCGCGCAACATGGTCGCTTTGGTCGCGTGAGAGGTGGTCAGTGGCCCCGGGGTTAATAGATAAGGCTCTTTGATTTGTTCAATCATTTTGGTCTACACCAGATTTTCAAACACTTCAGCAGACACGGCGGGATGTCTAGCCCGCTTGGCGCCACCGCTGGGCGTTATTTAACAGAACGTGGGTAAGTGCAGAGTGGAGTAGTTTAACCACCAGCGACGTCAGGAAAATCAGCACGGCCATGGCTGCAGCGCTGGAAAAGTAGCCCGCCTCGTCCAGATGCAGCACCGCTACCGAAGCAAGCCGCGTATCGCTGTTATAGAGGAACACCACTGCAGAGACTGTCGTCATTGCGTTGACGAACAGGTAGACCGAAATATCCAGCACGGCGGGCAGTGACACCGGCAGCGTCACGCGGCTAAAAGTGGTCCAAAACGGCACTTTTAGCGAGGCTCCTACCGCTTCAAACTCAGGATCCAGCTGTTTCAGCGCAGTGACAGAGGTGAGGTGGCACACCGTATAGAAGTGTACTAGCGTGTTCAGCACCAGAATTGCCATGGTGCCGTACAGCCAGTTAAGAGGGTTACCTGCCTGGTTGAAAAAAAAGATATAAGCCAGCCCCAGCACCATGCCCGGCACCGCCATGGGCAGCATGGCCATAAAGTGCAGCCCCTGGCGCAGCGGGCGGTAGCCTTCGCTCTTTTCAATAAGCCAGGCGTTAAAGAAGATCACCAACGTACCTATCAGTGCCACGCTGAAGGCCAATTTAAGCGAGTTAAACCACGCACCCCAGCCACCGCCGCCTAAGCCTTGAAAGGTATAGTGCTGCAGCGTAAACGACAGGTTATAGGGCCAGAACTGTATCAGCGAGGCATACACCGCCGTGCCGATCACCAGCAAGATGATGCCCGCGACGGTGTAGCACAGCAGCGCAAAGGTCCAGTCTCGTAGTGGACTAGGCGTTGGCTGCCACGGCACTGCACGGGCTGAAAGCTGAGCCACTTGGCGCCGCTGTATCCAGCGATCAACAATAAACGAGAGCACCGCCGGCAGCAGCAGGATAACGCTGACCACCGCACCCATTTGAAAATTCTGCTGGCCCACCACCTGGCGATACACATCAGTGGCGAGAACGCTGAACTGACCGCCAATAATTTTCGGCACGCCAAAGTCGGTAATTGCCAGGGTAAACACCACGAACAGGCAGGAAATAAGCCCGTAGCGCACACCGGGCAGTGTAATAGTCAGGAAGGTGCGCCACTTCGGTGTGCCCAATGCTTCTGCTGCTTCATAAAGCCGTGCATCGCTATTGGTCAACGCGGTGGTCAGCAACATTAGTGCATGGGGAAAAATCCAAAAACTCATGCCCATCACAATGCCGATCGGCCCATAAATTGAATGGCCTGCCAGCACATCGCGCAGAAACCCCTGATTGCCAAATAGATAAACCAAACTAATTGCGGGCAGCAGCGACGGCGCCAAAATGGGCAAAATTGCCAGCATACGAAATAGCCGCTTGCCCGGCATACAGGTGCGGGTAATGCCATAAGCGCATACAAACGCCAGGCTCACCACGGTGACGGTGGCCATCAATGCCACGCTCAACGAGTTGGCGATGGAATTAACCAGCGCTGGCGTTTGAAAATAGCGAATGAAGTTGGCAAGACCAATAAAGTCGCCGCTACGATCCTGAACGCTTTTCACCAGCATCGCGAACAACGGAAACAGCAACCCCACCACCAGCAACGCCATACCCGCGAGCAGTACTAACAAACGGATTAGCGCCTCTGGGGAGACGGCCGCGTCACGCCTTAGCAAAGACTTTGACAACAAACTAGCAGTCATAGGTGATCACTCCCTACGGGGTAAAGGCGCGCAGCCTCAGCGGGTATGTGAATACCCAGTGTCTGCCCTACGTACAGGCTGAGGGAGGTGCTGTCGCGGCTTGGCACGTCGGCCAGCAGCGTCTGATCAGCGCCCGTTAAGCGCAGCGTTACCCGTTGGAAAGCCCCCAAAAACTCAATATCGATTACTTCACCCGATAGCCCCTGTTGTTGCTGCGTTAACGCAATGGCTTCTGGGCGCACCGCTAACCGTGCAGTTTCCCCCAATGGCATGTTGTGATGGGGTTGGCAGGTTAAAGGCTTTGCCGCTAGTGTCACCTGATCAGCGCTATTTACCGTTACATCCAAGAAATTCATGGTGCCAATAAATGAGGCCACGAAAGCGCTGGCAGGCTGGTGGTAAATCTCGGCGGGCGTGCCTACCTGTTCTATTACCCCATGGTTCATCACCACGATGCGGTCAGCCATAGTAAGCGCTTCTTCCTGGTCGTGAGTCACCATAATGGTGGTCACACCCAGGCGCGCCTGGAGAGCTTTAATCTGACTGCGAAGATGGCCCCGAACGCGGGCATCCAGCGCCGATAGGGGCTCATCTAGCAGCAGCAAACCTGGCTCAGTGGCCAGCGCCCTTGCCAGGGCAACGCGCTGCTGCTGGCCGCCGGAAAGCGCTGCGGGGTACTTGTGTTCGCTGCCGCTAAGATTTACCAAGGCGAGAAGTTCCGTAACCCGATAGTTGATGCGCGCCCGGTCAGCTCGTCGGTTACGCAGCCCGTAGGCCACGTTATTAAACACCGTCAGGTTGGGAAACAAGGCATAAGACTGAAACACAATGCCGAAGTCCCGCGCTTGGGGTGGCAGCGTGGAAACGTCTATGCCGCGCTGAATAAGCTTGCCCGACGTTTGCTGGGAAAGCCCTGCGATGGTTCGTAGTAGCGTGGTTTTGCCGCAGCCGGAGGGCCCCAAAAAGCAGACAAACTCACCCTCGTTAATCGTTAAGGAAATGATGTCTAACGCGGTAAAGCTACCGAATTTCTTGGTCACCGCTTCAATGTGTAGATGAGGCGTAATAGGGGTCATCACCGTAGGCGAGTCAGCCGCCAGCAGCGAAGTCATGGTGGTTTGCATAACATCTCCAAGCCCCGGCCTAAGCCGGGGCAACTGATCGCGACTTACTGTTCGGTTTTACCATCGTAGCGACGCTGCCACTCGGCCAGCACGCGCTCACGGTTAACCGCCGCCCACTGGAAGTCGGCGTCAATCATGCGATCGGTAATATCGGAGGGGTAATTCTCGATTGGCTGTGCCACGCCTGGGTAAGCCACCACGGCATAGCCTTCGTTATAAAGCTCGTTGGCTTCGCGGGATACGATCCAATCCATCAGCGTTTGTGCGGCGTCGAGTTTATCCGTGCCTTCCACAATCCCAGCGGCTTCCATGTCCCAACCCAGGCCCTCTTCGGGGAAGACAACTTCAATAGGCGCTCCCTGAGACTTCAAGCGTGCGCCGCGGAAAGCAAACGATACGCCGACAACCGCTTCACCGGTGGCCGCTAGGCTGCAAGGGGCAGAGCCCGAATGGGTGTAACGGGAAATGTTGTTATGCAGGCGATCCATGTAATCCCAACCCTGCTCTTCGCCCCACAATTGCAGCCAGCTGGCCACATCCAGGTAGCCGGTTCCGGACGAATTGGGGTTAGGCATAATCACGTGGCCTTGAAATTCTGGCTGGGTCAAATCTTCCCAAGAGGTCGGCATCGGCACGCCCTGGCGCTCGCCCTCAATGGTGTTGTAGCAAATAGCGGCTACCCAGGCATCCATACCTACCCATGCAGGGTCTTCACCACTCTGATAGGCCACATCGACAAATTTTGGATCGAGGTTTTCAACGCCTGCGGGTGCGTAGCGCTCTAACAATCCTTCTTCTTCCAGCAGCAGCAAGCTAGTAGCCGCCAATCCCCAAATCACGTCTGCCTGAGGATTATTTTTTTCAGCCAGCAAGCGTGCTGTAATAACACCCGTAGAATCACGCACCCAGTTAATGGTGGTATCTGGGTGGGCAGCGTTAAAGCGCTCGGCATATTTTTGCAGGTCATCTGACTCAACAGCGGTGTACACCGTTAATTCAGTGGCCTGCGCATGTGAGGAAAGCGCCGCGGCAACAGCGCCCGCTAACAGAGTAGTTTGAAACAAACGGCGTGGCATCAACATGGTGGTCTTCCTGTCAGTTGGTATAGACCAGAAGTTTGCCGCTGTTAAATGACAGCGCGATGACGCTTGTTTGACCGATTTTTTAAGTTGTGATGTCCGTTCTTACCGCCGTGTTTGCGCTACTGCTGACCAGCAAGATCAACGCTGATGCAAAGTGAGTCGTGTAGCCAGTGCTCCTCATCAAACTCAATGGGCCTCTGCTGGTCGTCAAAAATGGCGCGGCAAATATTAAGGCCCGCGGTGCCTGGGGCAACAAATAACTCTTCGGCATCCACTGGTGATAACGCTTCAGACACCATGCGAATAGAGCGATTCGCCAAGTGATGGCCCCAACGCCCACGCAAAAGTCCCCACAGCGATTGGTCGGTGTACATCTCTAAAAGCTCCGGAGCACGTTCCGGCACCACCCAGAGTGATTCCACCAATACCGCGCGGTCATCCACATAGCGACGGCGGCGAATATGATGAAATGGCTGATCATCCGGCAGCCCAAGCACACGGGCTGCGGATAAGTGCGGGCAGGTTTCCAGCTTTAGCACCGCCGTTCTCGGCTGTCGCCCCTGAGCGCGAACGTAGTCGTTAAAGCCAGCGTCTCGGGTCGGGTCGTACACCAAACGGGCCGGCGAGATAAACCAGCCTCGCCGATTGCTACGATGGATCAGCCCCTCGCCTTCTAGTTGCGCCAACGCTTGTCGCAGGGTGACACGGGTGGTAGCGAAGCGTTCTGCTAACGCTCGCTCGGCTGGAAGTTTGCCTGCCCACTGCATGGCGTGTTCGTCGATCAAATAGCGAAGCTGTTCGGTTAACTGTAAATAGTAAGCATCAGGCATGCACCGACGTTCCTGGCAAAGCATTGGGCGATGAAGCGCCTGAAGGCGCCGCTGTTCGCCAGTCTAAGCGCCGCCATCCTTCAACGCTAGCCACCTCAGCGAGCACCGGGTCGGGATTAACGGCCACCGGACAGTCGACATACTGCAGCAGAGGGATGTCGTTGCGGGAATCGGAGTAAAAGGTAGTGTGGCTGGGGGTGATGCGCTGCTCAACCAACCACTGCTGAAAGCGGAGTACTTTGCCGCCTCGATAGGAAAGCACACCTTTGCTGTGGCCAGTGTAATAGCCTGCCTCTTCATCGTGGCCTTTTTCTACGCCTAGCTCCACCGCTAGCACGTGTTCAATGCCTAACGTGGCGGCAATCGGCGCGACTAAGTGGCTCGATGAAGCGGAAATTAACACCAGGGTATCGCCTGCCTGACGGTGTGCTTCCAGGCAGCGCCAGGCTTGATCAAAAATACGCGGCTGCAAATGGGTCGCAACAAAACGCTCAACTTCTTTCTGAACATCGCTAACCCGTCGACCCCGCAGAGGCGCCAAGGTCAGTGCCAAGTACTCTTCGAGCTTTAGCTTGCCCGCATGATAGGCCAGCTGCATTTGATCCGCACGTGACATGAAGGCTTCAGAATCGCTGATCCACCCCTGCTCTATCATCCATAAATTCCAGCGGTCACTGCAGTCTCCATCCAGGAGGGTGTCATCGAGGTCAAACAGAGCAAGGCGCATGTGGCACTCCTTTTTCGCGAAGTAGGCGGCGGGTAGGTTATGCCAACGGTGATGACAAGACGATGACGTCATGACGGATAAGGTCAGTTGCCGACTCATTGTTGCTGATAAAGCGGGTTATGGTGTCAACCACATGGCTGCAAACTCATCGGCAGGTAGTGGGCGACCAAACCAGTAACCCTGCGCTTCGCTACAGCCCATTTTTGCAAGCAAATCAGCCTGGGCCGGGTTTTCCACCCCTTCTGCAAGGGTTTTCATTTCCAGTGTATTGGCCATCGCAATAATGGTTTGCACGATCGCTCGGTCGTGGTGGTTATCAAGCATGTCACGCACAAAAGAAATGTCTATTTTCAACGCGTCCGCAGCGAAGCGCCGCAAATAAGAGAGTGATGAGTAGCCCGTACCGAAGTCATCAATAAACAGGGCGTAGCCTGCTTTACGCATGGACCGCGTAATCATGACCGCTTGATCAGGGTCGCGCATAAAATCGCTTTCGGTAAGTTCTAACGCAATGGCGCATGACGGTACGCAGGCAGTTAATTTAGCCACATGTGCCGTTAGCTGAGGGTCAGCAAACTGCTGGGCGGAAATATTAATTGATAGCCTTCCTGGCAGCGGCGTATTACTCGCCTGCCAAACGCTTAGCTGGCTTGCCGCTTCTTCTAGCACCCAATCCCCCAGCAGGCGGATCAAGCCACGCTCTTCCGCCAGAGGAATAAACTCACCAGGGCTTACCCATCCCCACTCTGAATCGTACCAACGGCACAGCGCCTCAGCCCCTGTGAGCGTTTTATCTTTAAGGCTAAACTGAGGCTGAAAGTAGAGCTCCAGGCGGCGCTCAAGAACGGCCTGATGCAGGCGTTCAGTCATCCACTGTCGGCGCTCTAATGCATGCCGCATCGTCTGCGTATAGGGACATACGCTATTGTCACGTCGTTTTGCGTGGTGGAGGGCAATGCTGGCCGCGTTAAACAGCTCGCCAGCGTCCGACACATCACTTGGATAGCTGGCAACGCCAATGCTGACATCGAGATTAAAAACACGATGGTCAAGCTGGATGGGGCGTTTGATTAGCTCGCATAGCTGCAGCATTACGTCTTGAAGATAGTCATCCTCAACACTGGGCAGCAGTATCGTAAACTCATCACCGGAAAGACGCGCAACGGCACTCTTTGGCAAATTAGCTTGCTGCAATCGCTTTGCCACGGTGGCTAATAACTGATCCCCCACTTGGTGGCCATGTAGGTCGTTAACTTCTTTAAAGCGTCTGATATCTAACAACAATAGCGACAGTGAATCGTCTTGGGTCGCCGCGTCTCTCCCCATGCTCGCTAATAATTCAATAAAGCGCGCGCGATTAGGCAAGCCTGTTGTTCCATCGGTATAAGCGAGACGGTGCATATGCCGGTGGTCACGGCGACGCTCTAACTCGGTTGCAGCACCCGTGGAGAGAATCTGAAGCACTGACGTTGCGAATGCGTTGGTGGTGAGTGGCGCCTGATAAAACACCATCATCACACCAATAGCGTCGCCGTTGGCATTATCCAACCGTCTGCCTATCCATGCCTGAGTACTGAACGAGGTGCCCGGCAACGTAAACGTCTGGCCACTTTTCACCACGCTCTCGCCTTCAAGCACGACCTTCTCAGCGGGCGTCCCACAGAGCATAAATGTTTGATTGCCAAGCAGCTTACCACCCGCCACCAGACTAACAGTGTGCGCTGTTGTCGCTGTTAACAGAGTGCTTTTATGAGCCGCTCCACTTGAGCGAGGAGGAACAGGTTGATCCAGTAACGCGATAAACCCTGCACCTGCTTCTAGCAAGGTGGCCAGCGTTGCGATCAGCTGGTGAAAATAGTCGTCACCTACTCGTGACGTCACGGTGGATGCGACTTGCACGACCGCATCTTGCACACGCTGTGATTCCTGCTGATCGGTCACATCCGAGATAAAGCCTTCAAGGTAAGCAACATGCCCCGCGCTCCCCATGACTGCTTGGCCTTGCTCCCACACCCAGCGACAACTGCCATCACGATGGTGCAACCTATAAACCGCTCGGTAGGGCTCACGCTGTTGAATGGCTTTTTGCACCATTAGGTATAACCGTTCCTGATCCGCTTCATGAATCAAGGAAGCGAAGCTTTGTACTCGGTTATCCAGCAACTCATCGGGATAGTAGCCAGTCAGCGCCTCGACACCTTGGCTAACTAACTGCATCGTCCAGTGACGATCATTGAGACGCCGATATGCCATGCCCGGCAGGTGGTTCAGTAGTGTGTTTAAACGACGCTCACTCTCTCGTGCCACTTTTTCACTGCGACGAAGTGCTTGCTCAGCTTGGCTGCGGCTTAGCTCTGCGCTAGCTTGAGCGGCGACAATACGCAAAATCTCGCTTTCAAGGCCATCAAGTTGCATCGGCTGGTTACTAAGCACCGCCAAAAGACCAATAGCTGAACCATCAGCTGAAAACAGTGGTAGTCCCATGTAACTCTCTGCACCTAGTTGGCAGAGCAGCTCATCTTCGGGAAAGCGCGCCTGGACATCGCAGGAATATAAGCAAGGTTCTCGTCCAATAACAGTTTCGCAAGGCGTACCGGCAAGCGGATAAGAAACATTGGTCTGATGGCCGCCATCTGTCCAAACTGCCAACGTTGTGGCCATATTAGACTCGGTGACAACGGCTATTAACGCATGATCCACTCCCAGCAGGGAAGCCAGTTGCTCGACAAGCGTTGAGTAAAATTCAGGAGTGCCGCTTCGTCCCAATCCTTCCGCCAACTGGCGAAAGATCTCTGCCGCTTCGTTTCTGGTGTGCATTGGCGCACTCGCTTTTGTCATTCTAGAGCAGCTGGTCACTTACGCAATTTCAACAATTACAGCGGGCTATAGCATAAACAGCTATTTTATTGATTTACAATGCCCAAACATGACACTGCCTACGTGCGGGCTCTATGATAGATCACTTAGTACATAACTTGGTGGCTGCTCGCTACGCTGGACAGCACGTTAGGAGACAATATGATGGGCCTTTCAGCAAAAGATGAGACGCTGTATGCCTCGCTCACCGGTGAGCTTCCAAGCTTACTGAGCAAGGTGCTTTTGCACTCTTCACATCTGCCCTCACTGCCTGCTGTAGCGCTACAGGTCCTGGAAGTGGCACGCTCTCCCAATGCGTCCCTCAGTGACTATGCCAGTGCCATTGAGCATGACCCTGGGTTAACTGCGCGCCTCATTGCGGTCGCCAATAGTGTGCACAACCTTCGTTCTGCACATCCCGCACAAACCAGCCTTGAGGCAACACAGCGCCTAGGGCTTGATGCAACGCTTGCCACAGTGCTTAGCTTCACGCTATTTCCTGGCCCTCATGCCGAGAAGGCGGCTCTCCAAACGTGGCAGCGTGCGGTGATTGCTGCCGTTGTGGCAAGCCAATTGGCGCACCAACTATGTCCAACCCAGGCGGGTAGTACATTCACACTTGCCCTGCTGCAAGACATCGGCATTTTGGCGTTCCTATCCGCCTACCCTGACGAAGCCGAATTACTTTACGCCGATCATCAACTCCCTCATGCGCAGCTCACACATGCCGAACACGACCGCTTTGGAAGTGACCATACGCATGTCGGCGCATGGCTGGCAGCTAAGTGGGGGCTGCCAGACAACATGGTGCACGCTATTTATCAAAGTCATGACGGCTTTTTCACCGACGATATGGCAACACTCTGTCTGCGCCTCTCAGGCCCAATGGCGGATGCTTGGCTTAGCCCTGAGCCCAGCACCGCATTGGCGCTATTACTCAAACAATTGGCGGCCCTAGACACCATCCCCATACAGGCTATTGAAGCGCTTTTTTATCAACTGTCTCAGCAGCTTGAATTACTAACTGACATTCTGGAGCTAACGCTACCCGTGCGTGTCGATAGCCGTACACTGCTCGCAGATGCTCAACAGCTGCTTTATCAACATGCGCTAGCGCTGACAGCAAGATTAGACTCTCAGCAACAACAGTTAAGCGCATTACAACGGCATAACACCGCATTAGAAGAGCGCAGTCGCATTGACCCACTCACCCAACTGGCCAATCGAGCTTGGTTAGAGGAACAACTCCGGGAGCGTTTTGCACTTTGCAACGAGCACGGCCGTACCATGTCAGTTGTATTTATTGATTTAGACCATTTTAAAGTGCTGAACGACCAATACGGGCACCAGACAGGCGATGTCATTTTAGAGAGCTTTGGTAAAACGCTAGCGTCATTAATTCGAACAGGTGACTTGGCTGGGCGATATGGCGGCGAAGAATTTTTAATTATCCTGCCAGATGAAACGGCGCAAACTGCCCAGCATTTAGCCGAGCGTATTGCACAGCGCTTACATGAGCAGCCGATAATAGACGTCGGCCAGGAGGCGATCTACATCACGGCCTCCATGGGGATTGCATGCTTAAGCGACGGGGACTTTCGTGACGAGCGAGAGCTTATCGATGCGGCCGACCAAAGCATGTATTCCATTAAACGCTCTGGCCGACGCGGCATCTCTGTCTATGGTCGTGACTGATGACCCGTTTCAATCATCACCGGTTCATCGACTGAGGGAGGTGCAAGGCGATTTCAGGGAACATATGCATTAACGCAATCGCTAACATCATCAGTAGAAAAAAAGGTAACGTGGCTTTGGTGATAGTGACGATATCTTTACCCGTCAGCCCTTGAATAACGAACAGATTAAAGCCGACAGGAGGCGTAATCTGAGACATCTCAACCACAATAACTAAGTAGATGCCGAACCAGATCAGATCAAACCCAGCAGCACTCACCACCGGCATGATAATCGCCGTGACGAGCAGAATGAGCGAGATGCCATCCAGAAAGCAGCCCATAATCAGTAGCAGCAACGTTAAGGCTACCAGTAGCATCGTGGGCGATAGCCCCATCTCACCAATCGTTCGCGCCAGCTGCATCGGCACTTGAGTAAAGCCCATCGCCGAGGTAAGAAATGACGCACCTGCGATAATGAAAGCAATCATGCAAGCAGTACGCACCGCCGCAAACAGCGAGCTGGCAAAAATCTGACGATTAAAACTGCCGTTGCAGCGAGCAATAACCATGGACAACACAACCCCCACTGCCGCCGCTTCGGTGGGCGATGCCAGTCCGCCATAAATCGATACGATAATACCGCCAATAAGCAGCAGAATAGGCACTAGGGCCCAGGTATTACGCAGCTTTTCAACAAAACTCATGCCAGACTCATCAGCACCGGTCAGACCAGCGCGATTGCCCTTCAACAGCGCCCATAGCACCAGATACGTCATAAACATCGCCAGGATCATCAGGCCAGGCCCAATGCCTGCCATAAACAGACGTGTAATGGACTGCTCGGTAACCACACCGTAGACAATCAGTACGATGGAAGGTGGAATCAGTAGCCCCAGCGTCGATGCGCTGGCCAAGGTGCCAATCGCCATATTGCTGTCATAGCCGCGCCGTTCAAGCTCCGGCAGTGTCATCTTGCCCACCGTGGCACAGGTAGCAGCAGACGAGCCACAAACAGCGGCAAACATGCCACTGCCAATAATATTGGTATGCAACAGGCGGCCCGGCAGGCGGTTTAACCAGGGTGACAAACCACGAAACATATTGTCGGCCAGACCCGAGCGAAACAGAATCTCTCCCATCCAGATAAACATCGGTAACGCCGTTAGATCCCAGCCATAGCTAGCCCCCCAGAAATCAGACGCTAAAATAGGGCCCGGCGAAAAGGGACTAAAAAATTCCAACGCAATCCACGCCGTCCCGATCAGCGCAAACGCAATCCACACCCCGCTGCCTAACAGCAACACCAGGGTAAAAATAGTCGCTAAACTTAGTAGTAGCACGGCGAGTCTCCAGAGTAGTCGGCTTAGTGCATTTCGCTATCGTCAGTCGCGGTGGCCTCACGAAAACTCGCAGGGTCGCGGGCAGCGATACGCAGTGCCATCAACAGCGCTTCAGCCAAGGCTAAGCACAGCAGTCCTACGCTGGTGGCTAACACGGTTTGAGGGATCCACAGGGGAATGGACAGAAAACCTGAAGAGACATCGTTGTATTGCAAACTCTCTCTGGCTAACTCAATCAGGCCATAGCCAAGTAGCAGACTAATCGCCAATGCAACGATCAACCCAAAAACTTCAAACCAGACCCTAATGACCGATGGGAGGCGCGAAATAAGCAGTGTCACGCGGATGTGGGCATGGTGTACAAAGGTGTAGGCAAGGCCAAGAAACGTCGCGCCCACTAATAAATAGGACGCCATTTCTGAAACGCCGGTGATACTCAAACCAAGCCGACCCAGCCCCACAAGCACAAGTAGTGCATCTACTAACCGAAACGTCACCTGCAGCGCGATAAGCGCACAAATAGCCACCATGCACGCCGCCGCCCCCCAGGCACCGAGGCGATAGAGTTTGTCGAATTTAAACGTCATGTTCACAGTCTCATTGAGCGCGTGAATCGGCAGGGCGACCACAAAAGCCGCCCCTTAAGTCAGCCTTAGTTAGTAACCTTTAGCGATCACGCTGTTCACGATAATCTTCTAAGGCTTGTTTTGCGTCGTCGTCCGCTCGGGACTCCCAATCAGCAAACAGCTCATCGCCTGCCGCTTGCAGCGCTGCAACAATCGCGTCATTGGGCTCGGAAACCGTTATACCATTGTCAATCAGCGCCGCCGTGCTTGTGTCGTTATTATCACGACTCATCTGCCAGCCGCGCTCTTCAGCCCTCGCAGCAGCCTCCATCAAGGCGTCTTGCGTCGATTCATCTAAACGATCAAAGCTACGCTGGCTAATAAAGACGATGTTTTTAGGCAGCCAAAGATTGGCATCGGTGTAATCGGTAACATAGTCCCAGGCGGCCATGGAGTTGCCCGTCGCACTCGAGGTGATCATGGCATCCACGCGGCCAGTACTAAATGCGGTAGGAATATCTGACTCTTCGGTTTCTGTTGGGCTGCCTCCCAAGTTGTTCACAAACCGCTGGGTATTAATGTTCGGGGCGCGTACACGTAAACCTTCAAACTGATTCGGATCGGTTAACGGTTCAGCGGTGTAAATACCCTGGGCAGGCCAGGCCACGGCATACAGAGGGATGAGCCCTTCGTAAGCAAAGAGCTCGGTAATCATGGGCTTGGTCGCTTCCCATAGGGCATAGGCATCTTCGTAACTGCCTGCAACGCCTGGCAACGTGTCTACTTCAAAAATCGGATCATCATTCGAAAGTACCGACAAGAACACTTCACCTGCATCGATGGTGCCGCGGCGTACCGAGGGTTTAATTTCACCATGAGAGACCAGTGAACCCCCACTGTGCACCGTAATGGTCAAATCACCATTGGTGGCCTCAGCCACATCTTCAGCAAACTGCTTATTATTTTGGGTATGAAAGCTCGCATCGCCATACGGCGTCGCCATGGTCCATTGAGCTGCATGAGCGGTCGCAGCGACGGCAAGACTACAAGCGGTAACGAGCAATAATGGCGTTGCTATATGTTTACGCATGGGGGACGTCCTCTTATTCGTATTAATGGAAGTTCGTGTTAATGAAGAGTCATGTTAGTGGAGGTATTGCTTCAGGGGTGGCAGAGGATGCGCTAGGAAGAACCCAACGCCCGGTGAAATCGGTGTTTGCCATTTCAGTGTGCCGTTCCCTGGCATAGTTGGATGCACACTCTTGGGCAATGCGGCCCACACCACGGCAAAAACGAGGGTGGTTTGCACCGCGCCATATCACATCATAGTTCATAGGCGGCAAGGGAGCGGGCAGCGCCACACGGCATAGATCGCCCCGCTGCCACTCATCTAACACGGTAGCAACAGGTAACGCCCCAATCCCCAACCCTTCCATCGTCATCCGTGCAATGGTCATTAGCGTGCTGACACTATGGATGCGAGGCTGCTGAACACCCAAGTCGGCCAGATAGCGCACCAGTTCTTCGTAGGGACGCGCTTGCCTACCAAAGGAAATAAACGGTAGCGCATGACACCAAGCGCCTGGGCGTTCACTTAGCAACGCGGCATGGCGAGGTGAGACAAACATGCCCATCTCATAGGGACTTAACGTGTCACACTCAATTTGCTCTGGGGCCAAGTAGCCATTCATGGCTAGCAAAATATCGAGTTCATTGCTTATCAATCGATTATTGAGAGCCGGTGAATAGTCGACGGTGAGCTCAATAATCAGCTTGGGATAACGCTCGGTAAGCCGCTGAATGAAATCAGGAAACCAGCTGTGGGCAATCGTTTCGATGGTACCTAGCCGGAGGGGGGCAGAAAATGCCTCGTCACTGTCGAAAAGCTTTAGTGCTTCATCGCGCTGGTGCAGTATGCGCTCGGCATGCAAAAAGAACTCTCGCCCTCGCATCGTCGGCTGGATCGGGCGCGCCGAACGCTCAAGAAGCAGCTCACCCACGGTACTTTCAAGGCGTGAAATACGCTCCGACACAGAAGGTTGCGTAATATGCAGACGTACGGCTGCCTTTCGAAAAGAACCAAGCTTTACTGCCCACACAAAGGCATCTAGCTCTTTAAAATCAAGCATAAGTTTGCCTAACCAACGGTTGCGCTAACATCAACAAGGATTTCTGCACAGGGCTGATAACGCCGCACGCTGTGCCGCTCCATAATGCAATGTGCCACTGAGTGGAATGGTTGCATTGCTTTGTAATGCAATCTTAGGGCCAGCATGTCGATACTGACAGGCGAAAGAGCAACGTCTTCTGCCTGAAGCACCAGGGACAAGCTGTACCGCGGCTGGCGTATGCATGCTGTACTCCTAACAGTCGCTCACTGGTCGCCGATTATTATTGGCACGGTAAGTGCTCATTAAGGCTGGCGTGAACGCATTTTTATAATCTTTTATCGAGTCGCTTTATTTATTTGATAATCGTAACAAGACCCAGGGTCAACTATTTTCCCAATAAATAACAGCATGATAGAAATCGCCGATACTTAGTATCGCTAAAAACGATTGGAACTTATCGAGATAGATTCATATATTGGATTTTAAATCGATACACTAATAATCATGCTAACTAATTACATCACCAACGCTAATCAATTAATAACAGTGTTTTTTAACTAACGCTATTAACAACAAGTTAATCTAAGGAGCCTCTGATTAATGTGATGAGCGCAGACCAGACAAGGCAAAAATCAACGACTAATCGGCAGGAAGGCCGATTTGGGCAGCTCCTCTGCTCGAAGAGCGAGCGACATGGACGTCGCGAGTCAAAAAGCGCAGTTTACGGGGTGTAAATGAGCATTTTGATCGGACTCGCGCACGAGGCGATTTTTAACGCAGTATGGTCAAGCGCAATAGTTAATCAGAGGTTTCCTAATAAATTCAATATCTTCCAGGAGGCGCTATGGCAACCCCGCTGCTGAACTGCGACATGGGCGAAAGCTTCGGTAATTGGTCGATTGGCTTAGATGCCGAGGTGATGCCTCACGTTGACTGTGCCAACATTGCCTGTGGTTACCATGCTTCTGATCCTCACGTTATGCGTCGCACCGTAGCGTTAGCGGTGCAGCATAAGGTTCGCATCGGCGCACATCCAGGCTACCCCGATTTGATGGGCTTCGGTCGCCGCTCGATGGCCTGTTCCCCCACCGAAGTGGAAGACATGGTGCTCTATCAAGTGGGTGCACTGGCTGGTATTTGCCAAGCAGAAGGCGCAACACTCAGCTATATCAAGCCCCACGGGGCGATGTATAACGACATGGCGGCGAATCTTGAGTTACTGGAAGGCGTCATGCGCGCCGTACAGGCCTATGATGCCACGCTTCCGCTCATGGTCATGGCAACCGCCGATCCAGAGCCTCATCGTCAGTTAGCGAAAAAAATGGGCATTACCTTGTGGTTTGAAACCTTCGCTGACCGCGCTTATGAAGCGACCGGCCACCTCGCCTCTCGCCGCCTGGCGGGTGCTGTTCATCACGATCAAACCACTATCGTTGCGCAAGCCGTGGCGCTTGCCAAAGGCGATGCGCTGATCGCCCGCGATGGCAGCGCGTTGCACCTACCCTGCGACACCTTGTGTGTGCATGGTGACAACCCAGAGTCGGTCGCTGCCGTGCGCGCTATTCGTGATGCCTTTACGGCGCTGGAGTCAGCGTGAAACTGCGTTTAGAAACCGCCGCCATGGATGTCCTGACCGTTCGGCTGTTTGACACGATCGATGAATCCAATATGGCGTGGATCATCGCTGCCGACCAGGCCTTACGCGATGCGTTGGGTGAAGCACTCATTGACCTGATCCCCTCCTACACCACGCTGCTAGTGCATTACGATTGCCTACGGCTTACGTTTGTCCAAGCTACCACGCTGATCCGCAGCGCCTTACGCCATTTAACGCCCGCCGAATCGCAGAACGGCCAACTGCATGAGATCCCCGTGTGGTATGACGAAAGCGTAGGGCCTGAACTTGGGGGAGTGGCAAAACGTGCAGGGCTCAGCGTTGACGCCCTGATTGAGCGTCACTGCAACCATGATTACTGTGTCTTCGCGCTTGGCTTCGCCCCCGGCTACGGCTTTATGGGCTTGGTAGATGAAGATATTGCCACGCCACGCTTGAAAACACCGCGACGCAAAGTCGCGGCAGGCAGCGTGGGCATTGCCGATCGACAAACCGCGATCTACCCACTCCTTTCCCCGGGCGGTTGGAATATTTTAGGTCGTACCGCCGTACCGCTGTTTGAATACGCTAAGCGGGGTGAACCGCTGCTGCGTCCAGGTGACAAAGTGCGCTTTAAAGCGATCAGCAAAAAAGAATTTGAAGCAGCAGGAGGCGATACAACGCCGATGGAGGAACGGTCATGAGCCAAGCAATGCTGACCGTTAAGCAGGCCGGGCCGCTGGCACTCATTCAAGATACTGGCCGGTTTGGTGTGGGTCATTTGGGTGTCACCCAGGGCGGTGCCGCCGACTGGATATCATTTCGCTGGGCAAACTGGCTACTCGGTAACGCGCCTGATAGCGCGGCGCTTGAAATTGTCATGGGCGGAAACCTCACCTTAGTCGCCAATGACGAGGTGCGTCTGGCGCTCACCGGAGCCGACCTGGGCGCCACCGTCGATGGCCAGCCACTCGCCACTAACACGAGCTTTCTATTACGCTCCGGGCAAACACTCATTTTTAGCCAGCCCCGCCGCGGTCTGCGAGCCTATCTGGCGTTTCCTGGGGGATTAAACGCGCCAGAGGTGCTGGGCAGCCGCGCTTGCACTGCCCGCGAGCAAATCGGTGGCCTGCATGAAGATGGCAAACCGCTGCAAACCGGTGATCAGCTCACCTGGCAAGGCAGCTCATCCGCCAAGCGCACACTGCCTGAAGGCGCACAACCCACCATGCCGGAAAAGCACTGCCAACTCAGCATGGTGCTTGGCTCTCAGGCCTCACATTTCGCCGGACGCAGCTTGTACAACGCCTTTAACCAAGCTTGGACGGTGGATAACCGCGCCGATCGCATGGGGGTTCGTCTCACTGGCAAGCCCTTGCGTAGCTCACTTGGTGGCATTGTCTCCGAAGGCATACCACTTGGCGCCGTGCAAATTCCGCCCGACGGCCAGCCAATTATTTTGATGAATGATCGCCAAACCATCGGCGGCTACCCACGTTTAGGTGCGCTAACTCCCATGGCTTGCGCCCTGCTTGCTCAGTGCTTGCCGGGAACCGAGGTGCGTTTGGCCGCCATTAGTGCCAGCCAAGCGCAAGTCGCTTATCGGCAGCAGATACAGGCATGGCAATAATGAAGATCATCTCAAAAATGCCAAAAGGCACCCCGAAAGGTGCCTTTATTAGCGAAACTGTGACTTCCCCTTAAGCCCCGACAATACCGCCATCTTCACGGGTGATGATCAGCGTTGCAGAGCGTGGAATAGCGCTGCCGCCCTCAGGCCAGTGGCTGGTGAAGTTGCCAGTGGCAAAGTCACCCTCGGTAGTGGTCGCCCCTGGGTGCTGTACGTTAACAAACATGGTGCGCTGGTCTGGCGTTGTCACCACGCCGGTAATTTCTTGTCCCACAGGCCCCGTCAGAAAGCGCTTTATTTCCCCCGTTTCCGGGTTTGCTACCAGCATCTGATTGTTGCCGAATACTTCGAAGATACCCGTATTCATTACAGACTCACTGATATCCGTTTGTATCCATACCCGGCGATCAGGATCGATCCATAAACCATCAGGGCTACTGAAAATATTGTCATTGTCCAATGAATGACCGGCTAGGTCGCGGCTGTCTGCATGATCCCCAGCGATGACAAACAGATCCCACTGAAAGCGCTCACCAGCATGACTGCCCTCTTCCTGCCAGCGAATGATATGCCCAAAGTTATTGTTAGCACGCGGGTTGGCGGGATGCTCGTCGCCCTCTTCCCGACGGGTGTTATTGGTCAGCGTAAAATAGACCTGTCCAGTGACGGGGTCGACCGCGCCCCATTCTGGGCGATCCATCTTGGTGGCACCCGCAACATCTGCTGCACTGCGCGTATTGACTAAGATATCCGCCAGGTCCGCAAAACCATTGGCGGGCGTCAAACCGTTTTGGCCGGGCGCTAGCGCCAACCACTCACCGCTACCGTCTTCATTGAATTTGGCAACGTATAGGGTGCCTTCATCCAACAGCGAACCATCCGCAGTGGCAGCTTGGTATGGCTGACGAGAAACAAATTTATAAATGTACTCGAAGCGGGCATCATCCCCCGAATAGGCAACCACAGGCTGCCCTTCAACCGCAGGCGCGAAAATAACGCCTTCGTGTGCAAAGCGCCCAAGGTGGGTGCGCTTAACGGGGTCAGCTCCCGGTGCCATAGGATCAATCTCTACCATCCAGCCAAAGGCATGCGGCTCGTTGCGGAAATCGTCAGCAGCACTCGCTCCTTTGCTGCTCGCATCAAAGCGAGCAAACATATCGTCTTCACGGTCTGCACGATGCCATTGATAGCGCCCTGTTTCACGCGTCTCTATCCCATAGCGAGCCTGCCGACGATCAATGTCAGCATCCGCATTGGCGAAATAACCCGCCCAATTCTCTTCTGCAGCCAAATAGGTGTTCCATGGGGTAACGCCATGGGCACAGTTATTAAGGGTGCCCCGTGTCATGGTGCCTTCTGGGCTGTATTTCGTTTTCACATGGTCAGTGCCAGCCACTGGCCCAGAAAGCTGCATAGGCGTTTGTGCGGTCACACGACGGTTTAGCGCATCCTGCACAACTTCCCATTCGCCACCCTCACCTTGCCGGATACGTACCAGCGTTATGCCGTGGGCATTCATCTCCTTGATAACCTGGTCAGTATCCCGACTGCCATCCTCGTGCTGAGGGAAGCCATTACGATCCAATGCCAACCCACTGGCTGCGGCATGTAAAAAGCGTGGCTCGACATATTCATGGTTCAGAACGAGCAGGCCATCGGTAGAGCTTCCGTTTAGCGGAAAGAAGTGCATGCCATCGTGATGGCTCCCCACCTGACGTGCTTGGTCTTCGCCGCTGGCATTCTGGGTAAAGGCCGGCATATCCCCACTGATAGGAGTGCCCCAGGGAATAAAGCTCTGTACACGATACCCTTCGGGAACCACGACATTATCTGCAGCGCTAACAGCAACTGGCTTAAACCCTAGGCTAGGCGATGACATACCATCCTGTGCTGCAAAGGCATTATTGAAGGGAAGTTTCGTTGCCATCAAACCAGCAATCACCGTTGCCAGCCCACCCTTAAGCACGCCTCGCCGACTCAAACGCTTTTCGAGAACATCGCCAAAATATGCATTATCAGACGCGTTGCTAAGTGGCTCGTCACCTTCCGCCAAAACGGCTGAAACCTTACCTGGAACGGTACGCTGCTGCGTCATCATCATTCTCCCTTTAATAAAACGAGTGCGGTTTACAGCCGCCAAATTCAGGGGATAAGCATCAGCAATGTTCATGAACGGTAAGTGACACTGCGGTTAAACTTACGTGTTATATAAAACCCAAAAAAACCCGCATCTTTCGATGCGGGTTTGAACAAGGAAGGTGTTGCTTGGTCTAGCAAGTGACATTTACGCGACGTCGAAGCGGTCTGCGTTCATCACTTTTGTCCAGGCAGCAACGAAGTCTTTGACAAACTTCTCGCCATTATCGTCCTGGGCATACACTTCTGCGTAAGAGCGCAGCAGCGAGTTAGAGCCAAACACTAGGTCAACGCGCGAAGCGGTCCACTTCGCGGCCCCCGTGGCACGATCGCAGATTTCGTAAGCGTTGTTACCCACCGGTTTCCAGCGATTGCCCATATCAGTCAGGTTGACAAAGAAATCGTTGGTCAACTGGCCTTCACGGTTGGTAAATACGCCGTGCTTGGTGCCGCCATAGTTGGTACCCAGCACCCGCATGCCGCCTAATAACACGGTCATTTCCGGTGCGGTCAGTCCCATCAGCTGGGCGCGATCCAGCAGCATCTCTTCAGGTTTGACGATGTAGTCTTTCTTCTGCCAGTTACGGAAACCGTCGGCAAGAGGCTCTAAAGGCGCGAAGGAATCAGCGTCAGTCATCTCATCAGTGGCATCACCACGGCCTTTGAGGAATGGTACACGCACATCAAAGCCCGCTGCTTTTGCCGCCTTTTCAATACCCACGCTGCCCGCTAACACAATTACATCAGCAATGCTGGCACCGGTATCAGCAGAGATTTGCTCATACACCTTGAGTACATCGGCAAGCCGCTCTGGCTCATTGCCTTGCCAATCCTTCTGAGGAGCCAAGCGAATGCGGGCGCCGTTAGCACCACCGCGCATATCGGAACCACGGTAAGTGCGCGCGCTATCCCACGCGGTGCTGACCATGTCGCTAATGCTTAAGCCGCTCTCAGCAATTTTCTGCTTGACCACTTCTTCGCAGTAATCAGTGCTACCTGCGGGCACTGGATCTTGCCAGATTAGGTCTTCAGCCGGTGCTTCTGGGCCGATATAGCGTGCTTTCGGGCCCATATCACGGTGCGTTAGCTTAAACCACGCTTTCGCGAAGGTCTGTTTGAAGTACTCCGGATCGGCGATGAATTTTTCGCAAATGGCGCGATACGTCGGGTCCATCTTCATCGCCATATCCGCATCGGTCATGATGGGGTTGTGACGAACAGAGGGGTCGGTTGCATCAACCGGCTTATCCTCTTCTTTAATGTCGATAGGCTCCCATTGATGAGCACCGGCGGGGCTTTTTCTTAATTCCCACTCGTAGCCAAACAGCAGGTCAAAGTAGCCCATGTCGAACTTGGTCGGGTTGGTTGTCCAAGCGCCTTCAATACCGGAAGTCACGGCATTGCTCGCTTTCCCATCCATATGCGGGTTGTTCCAGCCAAAGCCTTGAGTTTCAACATCAGACGCTTCTGGCTCAGCGCTTAGCGCTGCGGCATCACCGTTACCATGGCATTTACCCACGGTGTGACCACCCGCTGTTAGCGCGGCAGTTTCTTCGTCGTTCATCGCCATACGGGCGAAGGTTTCACGCACCTGCTGGGCGGTTTTCAGTGGATCAGGCTGTCCGTTCACCCCTTCTGGATTAACGTAAATAAGCCCCATTTGAACCGCAGCCAGCGGGTTTTCCATGGTCTCAGGTTTTTCAACATCAGCGTAGCGCTCATCAGAAGGCGCTAACCACTCTTTTTCATCCCCCCAGTAAATATCTTTCTCTGGGTGCCAAATATCTTCACGACCAAACGAGAAACCGTAGGCGGGCAGTCCCATGGATTCATAGGCCACTGTGCCTGCCAAAATCATTAGGTCAGCCCAGCTGATTTTGTTGCCGTATTTTTTCTTCACCGGCCACAACAAACGACGCGCCTTATCCAGGCTGACGTTATCCGGCCAGGAGTTTAACGGCGCAAAACGCTGGCTACCGGTACCACCGCCGCCACGGCCATCAGCAATGCGGTACGTACCCGCAGAGTGCCACGCCATGCGGATCATTAGACCACCGTAGTGACCCCAATCGGCTGGCCACCACGCTTGGCTGTCAGTCATCAAGGCATGAACATCTTGCTTGAGGGCGTCAAAATCGAGCTTTTTGACCTCTTCCCGATAGTCAAAATCTGGGTCCATCGGGTTAGTTTTGCGATCATGTTGGTGCAGGATGTCTAAGTTTAACGCTTCCGGCCACCAATCTTTGTTGGAGGTGCCAGTAGACGTGTTACCACCATGCATTACAGGACATTTGCCACTCATATTTCTCTCCCTTCTTGCTCTTTGCCTTGGACCCGCCAAGGAAACAGATGATCGGCATCTCTTGTTGCTGTTTACCGTGTAGATAACCAGCAAATACTGTATTGATATGTATAGTTTTAAAGCACCTCATTGATAGTCACAATTTAGATTTAACCAATAGATCGATAGCTATTAATTATTACTTGTCGCTTATTAAAAAAAAGCAGGGCGTTAGACGCCCTGCCCGTATTGCTATCAGGATAGCGTGTTCTCGCGTTTACTCCACCATTGGCAGCAACGCGTTCAGGCTATCCCGTGCATCGCCGTAGAACATACGCGTGTTCTCTTTAAAGAACAGCGGATTCTCAATACCGGAGTAGCCGGTGCCTTGACCACGCTTACTGACGAACACCTGCTTAGCTTCCCACACCTTTAACACCGGCATACCGGCGATGGGGCTGTTGGGATCTTCTTCAGCAGAGGGGTTTACGATGTCGTTGGAGCCAATCACGATCACCACGTCAGTGCTGGCGAAGTCGTCGTTGATCTCGTCCATTTCCAGCACGATATCGTAGGGTACTTTGGCTTCTGCCAAGAGCACGTTCATATGCCCGGGCAAACGCCCCGCCACAGGGTGAATACCAAAGCGCACGTTTTTACCCGATGCCCGCAGCTTGCGTACCAAGTCGCTCACCGCACTTTGCGCTTGTGCTACTGCCATGCCGTAACCCGGCACAATGATCACGCTATCCGCATCGTTTAAGGCGCTAGCCACACCGGCTGCATCGATAGCGACCTGCTCGCCTTCAATCTCAGCAGCAGGCCCTTGAGTGCCGCCAAAACCACCCAATATCACGTTGATAAAGTTGCGGTTCATCGCCTTACACATGATGTAAGAAAGAATCGCCCCTGAAGAGCCCACCAGCGCGCCGGTAACGATCAACAAATCGTTGGAAAGCGTGAAACCAATCGCCGCCGCTGCCCAACCGGAATAGCTATTCAACATCGACACTACCACCGGCATATCCGCACCACCAATGCCCATAATCAGGTGGTAACCGATAAAGAACGCCAGCGCCGCCAGTACGATCAATGTCCAGAAGCCTGCGCCATTGAGGTACATAATCGCTAACAGCAGCGACAGCACGGCAGCCCCTGCGTTGAGCATATGCCCACCCGGTAGCTGACGAGGTTTGCCATCCACTTTGCCCGCCAGTTTACCGAACGCAACCACCGAACCAGTAAAGGTCACCGCGCCAATAAAGATCGCGAACACTACCTCAAGCTGTAAGAAAGTAAGCTCATCCGGTGCTTTTGTGGCCACCAGTGCGGCAAAAGCGGAAAACTCTTGCATCACGCCGTCAGCCGCTTGAGCCGCCAATACGCGACGGCGCTCTAAGTCCGCACTCCAGGCAACAAAGACAGCCGCCAACCCCACAAAGCTATGTAGCGCCGCTACCAACTGAGGCATTTCGGTCATTTCGACCTTGCCTGCTACATAAACACCGACCACGGCACCGACCAACATGGCGGGAATCAACCACCAGTAGCCACCAATCCCTGGCCCGAAGGAAGTAAAGAACACCGCCACGGCCATGCCCACAATGCCGTACCATACGGCACGCTTGGCTTTTTCCTGATTACTCAGGCCACCTAGCGATAAAATAAATAGCACACTTGCCGCAATTGCCGCGGCAGATACGAATCCTTGTCCTAACATATCGTTTCTCCGCCGCTTAGGATTTTTGGAACATGGCGAGCATCCGGCGTGTCACCAGGAAGCCACCCACAACATTGATCGTCGCAATAAGCACCGAAATGGTAGCCAGCACAATGACGACCCCACTGCCTGAGCCGATTTGCAAAATTGCCCCTAAAATGATGATGCCGGAGATGGCGTTGGTGACCGCCATTAGCGGCGTGTGCAACGAATGGCTGACCTTCCAAATCACTTGGAAGCCAATGAAACATGCCAACACAAATACGATGAAGTGCTGCATAAATGAGGCAGGGGCTATTTGACCCAACAGCAGCATTAGCGCACCACCAACGGCAAGTAAGCCTACTTGACGTTTGGTTTGCGCTTTAAACGCCGCGTACTCAGTCGCTTTCTTCTCTTCAGGGGTTGGTTCTTTCTCTTTTTTCTTTGGCTTCGCCGCGGCGATGGCTTTTACTTTGGGCGGCGGCGGTGGGAAAGTGACTTCGCCCTGGTGTGTTACCGTGGCACCGCGAATGACATCGTCTTCCATGTTGTGATGGATGACACCGTCTTTCTCCGGTGTGAGGTCGGTCAGCATGTGGCGAATATTGGTGGCGTAAAGCAGCGACGCCTGGGTTGCCATGCGTGAGGGGAAGTCGGTGTAGCCAACCACCACTACACCGTTATCAGATACCACGCGCTCATCCGGCTTGGTTAAATCGCAGTTACCACCTTTTTCAGCGGCTAAGTCGATAATCACCGAGCCAGGCTTCATGGCTGCGACCATATCTTCCAGCCATAGCTTTGGCGCGGGCCGACCTGGAATCAGCGCCGTGGTGATAACGATGTCGACATCCGGCGCTTGTTCGCGGAAACATTCCAGCTGCTTCTCGCGAAACTCTGGGCTTGAAGGCGAGGCATAGCCACCGCTTTCCGAACCGTCCTGGCTGTCCTCAAAATCGAGGAACAGGAATTCAGCGCCCATGGATTCAATCTGCTCGGACACCTCAGGCCGCACATCAAACGCACGTACCACAGCACCAAGACTAGTCGCGGTACCGATCGCTGCCAAGCCCGCTACACCTGCGCCGATTACCAGCACTTTAGCTGGTGGCACTTTACCGGCAGCGGTGACCTGACCCGTAAAGAAACGGCCAAAGTTATTGCCCGCCTCAATTACCGCACGGTAGCCCGCGATATTGGCCATGGAGGAGAGCGCGTCCATTTTCTGCGCTCTGGAAATACGCGGCACCATATCCATCGCAATAACGGTCGCGCCTTGAGCTTTACAGGTTTCCAACAGCGCTTCGTTCTGTGCTGGCCAGAAAAACGCAATCAGCGTCTGGCCTTCCCGCAAATAGTGAGCCTCTGTTTCCGAAGGTTCACGGACTTTAATCACCACGTCCGCATCACGCCACAGTGCTTCCGCACTTTCCACAACGCTAACACCAGCGTCACGATACGTGTCGTCATTAAAGCCCGCGGCAGCCCCTGCGCCGGCTTCTACCAGGCATTCATGGCCCAGTTTTTGAAGCTGTTTTGCGCTCTCAGGAGTAAGCGCTACACGCGCTTCTCCTTGAGCTGTCTCTTTCGGTGCGCCTATTTTCACACGCTTTCTCCCTTAATTAGCCCATTTCCAGCGCCAGTACCAAAACGCTTGCGTTTTACCCCTGGCCATTGAGCGCTGAAGCGTACTGCTAGCGCAAGTTATTACGCCAGATAGCAGTCTAGGATCTAACGCAGCGACTGCCAGTTACTATTCAACCTTGGATTCA
Source organism: Vreelandella zhaodongensis (assembly GCF_013415115.1). GTDB lineage: Bacteria > Pseudomonadota > Gammaproteobacteria > Pseudomonadales > Halomonadaceae > Vreelandella > Vreelandella zhaodongensis. Next base: position 252,827 of record NZ_JACCDD010000002.1, read on the forward strand.
AGTTCGTTGTTTAACTACAACATGGGGCGTATTGGCATCCATACCCACCAAAAGAGCGAGAAAACTACTCCCAACTACCAAGAGGGGATCAGCGAAGAATCCTGATGTAACTAAGCCCACGCTTACGTGGGCTTAGTAGTAACCGCCAGTGACAAAATGCATCACGCGAAGACTATAAATCTTCGCGTACAAGCGTCACATCAAAAGACACGTCAACATCCATGGTATTGCTGTGGTCATGCCCCTCTGACATAGACGTCACTTGGGAAAGTGAGGCTGCAATACGCCCTTTTGCTCGACCTTCATTGCCGTCAATATCAAGCATTTCTATATCAATGGGTACCTCATCTTCCGTGCCATAGTGGGGCATGATTGAGCTTTCGGGGAAGTAGGTCACCATCGCACTACTGGCTTCTCCCTCCATTACTATAAAGCTAATACTCAATGTGCCTTGCGTTTCGAACGTTTGTTCTCGGTGTCCTTGAATGGTGACATCCGTCATTCCCGGCATCAGCTCGCTAAAGTTAGCGGTTGACCCATCTTCGTGGGTAATGACATGCCACTGTTGAGGCTCTCCATCCACTGTGCCGCTGATCTCGTCAGCTAGCGCAGGGGTCGCTACCAACATAAGCCCGCCCATGAGTAACGCACACCCCATAACTCGTTGTTGATTTATCATCTTCTCTGCTCCTGTTTAACCGCATGTTTTGTTAATGATGCCTTTTCGCTATCGCATGGTATTAATCTAATTTAAACGTAATCTTTCCATCTGGTGGAATGTGAATGCTGTGCTGTAACGCTTCTCCTGCCCTCTCTAGCTGCAGCGTGTAATTCCCCGTTGGTAAGATAATAGGCTCGCCATCTACCCGCCCACTGGCAACGATGTCTCCATCCGTATTTAAAAGCAGCCACTTAGCCGCTAATGCAGCCTTGAGACCTTCCGCGAGCTGCTGATCATCACGACTATCGAAGTACTCTCCGCCGCCTAACATCGCCAAACGCGAAAACTCCGCCTGGAGCGCAGTGTCCTCAATGTGAAAGCCCACTATATTCACCTGAAGATTAACGCCTTTTGCAAAAAGCGCTTCAACGGCTTCCTCGACATTGCCTTCACAGGTTTCTTCACCATCGGTGAGCATGACCACCAGCCTCGGTTGGTCGGCATAGGCGGCCAAATCATCGGTCACCGCCAGTAGCGAGTCTGCCAGGGGTGTACGTGCCAGATTGACCGCCTGTAACCCGGCTACCGCTTCACGGGCGAGGGCATGACTGCCTGGCTCAGCGGCCACCAGCAATTCGGTGGCGCAGCTGTGGGGCTCGGTGTGCCCAAAGGCACGCAGCGCCACCGGCACATGGTCAGGGATACGGGTTTTCAGCACCTCGTCGACAATTCTGCGCGCCACTTCAATCCGTCGCCCGCCTTCCATTGGCTGCAGCATGGAACCCGAGGCATCAAAAATCAGTTGCACGGCACCTGCGCCAATCGACGGTGACGAGCCGCTGACCACCTGCAAACTGCCTGGTTCGGGCGGCTCTTTATAGCGCTGCTCTATGGCCAGACGGTAGTCGGTAGGGTTGCGCAGTTGCCGCATGCCCTGTTCAAACGCCTTGATCAGGTCATTGCGCCCCGTGGCATAGGCGTAGCGGCCATCGCCCACTCGTGACCAGGCCTGCATCAGGTTCTGATACCAACGCAGTTCATCCGGGTCACGCTGCCCGCCGTGCCCCAGTGACATGCTGAAGATACGCGGCCTGACCTGCGCAAGCGTCTCCCAGGCACCCAGATCACGACCGACTTGCTCTGCGTCGGTAATCAGGAAAATCACTTTCTCCCCATCACGTTGCGCCAATGCCTGGCTTGCAATGCGCAACGCGGGCTCGGCATCCGAGTCGTGAAAGCGCATGTCGTAGTGCCCCAGCGCCATGGCCATTGCGGCGGGTGAGTCGGCCCAGCCATCAATGAGCAAAGGGCCGCCCAACGCCATCAGGTTACTCACTTCACGACCTGGGCGCAGCCCTTCGGCGAAGCGCAAAAGCGCCTGATAGATGGCGGACTGGTGGACACCGATACTGCCGCTACCATCCCAGATGAAAACAATCGAGCGCGGTGGTTCAGCCAGAGCCAACTGATAACGCCCAGGCTCCAGCCCTTCCGCCTTTGCTCGGCGGCCACCTGGCTCGTCGCGCCAGGTGAGCGCCACCGCTTCGCCCTCTGGGTTCGTCAGGGTGGCACTGAGCCTCCCCCGCAACGACTCTGCCAGAAAGAAGACCAGCGTATTGTTACCCTCTTCGAGGCGTATCTGATATGTCTCGCTCTCTCCAGGTTCCTCGAAGCGACCTTCCGCCCACAGGTCGGCAGTTGGCATGGCCTCCCTATCAGCGAGACCGCCGCCCAGTGGGGCTGCGCCATTACCATTGGCGTCACGCAGAGCAACCGCGTCAAAGGGTCCCCGGGTATGGTCGAGCCCCCAATAGGCCAGTATCGATTCACCGCTGGCCAGGTCGCTGGCTTCGATCGCTTGAATGCTGGCCGGAATTCGCCAACGGGGATTGCGCTGCTCAGGGTCAGCGTCAGGCTCATCAAACACCAGCTTCAGGTAGCGAACCCAGGGGGCATCAGGCAGTTCAAGGCGCGCCACGCCCTCTTCGTCACGCTCAAGCGCCCAGCTGGCCTGACGCTCCCAAGGGCCAACCGGGCCTTCGGTAGAGGTGTAAATACGTACCCGTTCTACCGGGTCGCCCTGCCAATCGAGGTCATCGACCCAGCGTAGCTCATCGATACGTGCCGCCCGCTGGTTGAGAAAGCCAAACACCATCTCGATGGTACGGCCATGAATACGTTCGCCTTGGCGCGCACGGCTCTCAACCTGTCGTCCCTGGTTGCCAAGCGTGTGACGCTGCCCCACCAGCCCATGTAAAGAACGCAGATCCGGCAAGGTGTATAGCCAATGCCCACCGTGTTCACCGGCGAGCAGGTCATGCGCCTGTTGCGCAAGCTGCCCTTGGGGTTCACCCAGTGCGCGGAACATTCCGATGCCGGTAATCGCACCCTGCCCTGGTGGTTCGCCCCATACGGACAGCGGAGTGATCTGCAGGTAGCGCGCTGCAACAGGAGTTTCAAGCAGGAACAGCTGTTCTTCTGTCTGTGCCGCCAGCTCGACCTCCATCAACGGCGTCAAGTCATCGGGGCTATTGCCTGCGGCGATGGCCACATGCCGCCAACGGCGGGCAATATCATGGTGTGAGCGTTGATTGAACAGCAAGGCATGCAAGGTGCCGCCACTCCCCGCCAGGCGCAATGGCGGCAAGGGGTCGCCCATTTCGCGCCAACTCAGCGCGCTGGCAGAGCTTAGGCCATCAATCAGGGCACGTAACTCGGTGTTTCGGCGCCGCCAGCGCTCCCCCACATCTTCACCGCTTTCCGGGTCCACAAAAGCGGCCCCCAAGCCAGCCCAGGCCAAGTCAGTTAGCCCATGCAGGGCGAAGCTATCATCCTGCCAGTCAAGGGGTGAACGCGGTGTGGCGTCTCGCACGACCGCCAGTGCAAGGCGCTCATCGTGTTCACCGGCACGTAAAAAGACCACCAGAGAGTCGCCTTCGGCGAGCTCCGGGGGAGCCGTCAGCGTCAGCAAAAGCGTTTGGGCGCTCTTTGCCGGCACAAGAAGCGATGCCGGCAAGCCGCTCAGGCGTGCGGCGTCGTGACTCAGATGCGCCTCCAGCGCCAGCGTTTGCGATGCATCCGCCTGGTTGTCAAGGGTGAGTTCAACGCTGACCTGCTGCCCTTGGGGATCAAAGGCCGCCAGTGCCATATGATCCGCCGTCATCGCCAAGTGAAGCGGCAAAGGTGGCGCACGCTGTGCATCAACAATATCGACAGGTTGCGTATTGGGGCCGAACCTTACCTGCATGATGATCGGCTGACCGGCAGGCAGCATGGCACTGTGCTCGCGTGAGCGGGTATCAAGCGTCAGCGGTATTTCGCCACCCTCCTGCGTGCGCAGGGTGATCCAGGTTTCCCCGCCACGTGGCTGCCTTTCCCCTGTGACTACGCCACCGAACAGCACCAGTTCACGCTGGGTTTCAGCTGCGGGCAAGCGCAGATAGCCTTCCTCTACCACTTTCCCTTGCAGCCCGATGCTGATGCGAGTTTCGCGAGGGATAAGCGGTGCCTGTTCGGGGGTGGGTGCGGGGGTCACACCATCGCGTAGATCCCAGGGGGGGATCAGTTCAAGGCGTGCCTGATAGTTGGTTTCACTGGCCTGCTGGCCACGCAGCCGCAGTAACCTGTCACCCGGAGACAACCAGAACGACGCCTGCTGGGGTTCGCCGTTGGCGCGTAGCGTCAGGTGTTCATTTTGATGACGGGTTTCTCCATCCCACTGCAGCCAGGCGTGGGTGTCCACCTCTTCAGGCGGTTTCAGGGTCAAGCGCGCGCGATTCCAGCCAGGCACATGAAACTGAAAATAGTCTTGATCATGCACCTGATGGAAGGTGCCGCTGATGGCTTCACCAAGCCACATCGGGTTGGCATGACGGGGAAGGTTATTGGGTTCGGCTTCATATCCGGGCGCCGGGCTTTCCTTCGCCGTCAGGCTCACACGATAAGGGGCATGATTGCCGCTGAGGCGAACCAGGTAGCGTCCCGGCAGCAGCTGCAGGTTATCGATACGCAGCGTCTCGCTATTCACGGAGTGTGCTGTCGCGCGATCTTCGCCAGGAAACAGCGCATTGAACGACAACGTATCCATCGCCAGTCGTTCCGGCTGATAGAGTTCCAGACGGCTAAGGCGAGTGTCGCTTTGTGCCTGAATCTGCCATTGGCGACGCTCTGCACCCAGGTCAAACATGAACCAGGCATCATCATCGCTGCCCAGCTGCCCCGTCAGGGTGTCCATTGGCGCAATCGGATAGGCCCAGTCGGCTGAATAATTGGGCAGGCTCACCTGGTCATCAGCAAGCGGGGTGCCTTGCTCCAATGACACCGTGATATCAATGGGATCACCACGACGCGGTGGCTCAAACACCACGCGATAATCGCCCGCTGGCAAAGCGGCATCCTCAAACAGCTGCGCATTGGCACCGTGTCGGCAGGTCGGCGTATGACGCTGGTCATCGAACAGGCAAATACCGAGCCGCTCGGCCTCGTCACCATCGATATGCAACGTCAAGGGAGGTGAGGTCGCGGATACCTGAAACGTCAGCTGCCGTGATTCCCCAGGATCAAGACGCAAAGCAGCGGGCTTGCCTATCGTTAGCTGGGGCGGGAGTTGTGGTGGGGGTTCGTCATTCTGAGGGGCCTCATCGGCCGCCCTCTGCTGGTTCAGAGTGAGCGCTGCCTCACGTGACACCACCAGCTGGTAACCACCGCCGCCCTCCTGACCTGCCAGGCGTATCAAGTAATCAGCAGCGGGGATCAGAAGACCTCTCTCTATCACCTCTGCGCGTTGTTGCGTGGCCAGCAGCGACAGCAGTGGCGTATCGTCCTCTACCTGCTCGGGCGGCGTTGCGCTACCGAAGGTGGCAATGCCCGTCTGGGCCTGGGCGGGGAACGGCGTAAGCTCGACGCTGACACTGGCTCCGTCATCAGCCAGTAGCTGAAAACGCCACAGGTGATCACGATCGTCATCGCCAAGCCGCCAGCGATAAAGATCTTGATCATCGGCCACCACCTGACCTATCAGGCGCGCCTCGCCATGGAACTCCTGAGCGGTATCAAGCGTATTGTTGGGCTCACGCTCCAGCGTCAGCCGAGGAAAGGCCTGCGCCGACTGTGCGCACCACCACAGCAGGGCCAAGCCCGCCAGAAACCTGCCCGTCGCGACCATCCCACCTCTCCTTCCGGTTGATACAGCGCGTTACCAATCCGGACGCGGCCAGGGTTCTTGATCACGGGTGGTGACCACCCGTGCAGCATCACCTGTACCGAGGATAACCAGCCGTTCCCATAGCGCACGGGTATGATCATCCATCAACTGGTCGTGGTGAATAACGAGATCTAACGCATCGTCCTGTCCCATCCCCCTTTCCAGAGAGACTTCAATAAAGGGCTCCCCCGGAGTAACGCTTTCCGGCCACTCGGGTACGCGCCAAGAGGTTCGCCCTTGCTCGTCGCGTTGGCGTAGGCCAAGCTGCTCCAGCCCAGCTTGCAGCAGCGATAGCTCCATCTGTTCAGGCTTAAACGGGAATTCGGCTGGCTCAAGTTCTGGCCAATCGCGCACCGAGTCATTGAGTGACTCAATCGTTTGGCAAGACAGACCTAGACACTTCTCAGCACTATCTTCAGGCAGCTCACGCCGAGCTGCATGTGTGATATCCGCAACCTGTCCCATGATGGGCCGAGTGATAAGGCGCCAGGAAACATCGGAAGCCTGACCGAAGGCATCAACAGACGCCACCTGCTCTTCACCCAATATCTCGACAAGTTCAGCGTGACGTGCTGGGCCGAGATTGAAACGCGACACCTCGACCAGCTCAACTATCAGTGGTGGGCTCGCCTCTGGGGTCACATTGGCCTGGGCATAGCGTAGGCGGTAACGAGCGTGCGGAATCATGGGTTCTTCATTAAGCACGACCAACAGCGCCTTACTCAATGGGCCAAAATCCGCATCAACCAAGAAGACGCTGTCAGTGTCACCGTTACTCGCTAGCACCTCACGCAGTTGTTCCTCCAGCGCCGCCACGTTTTGGTGCTGCCACGCACCCTCTGGAGCAAAGACCGCGGCGACGTCCTTCAGCGAGGCGGCATCAACCAGTCGCTGATCCGCGGCCATGTCGCCACCATAAGCAGCCCCCCAGGCACCAATTGCAGCACAGAAGGCCAAAAGACGCAGACTCGGCATGCTTCTCTCCTTGCTCTGTTACTCAGGCCGGCGACCTAGCGAGCGCTTTGCTCACGCACCGCAGCAAGGTCCCAGCTTCGCATCAGGTCAACGGCAACATCCTGTGATGCCAGGTTTTCACCTTTCACCTGCATCATAATCCGACCATCGAGCAGCAGCGTGACTTCTGCGCGTGAGCGCTCAGGTTCCCACTTGACTACCGCCGCTTCACGGCCTAGGCGAATGCGTTCCATATCAGGTTGCGCAGCAATCATTGCGGGGTTATTGAACAGCGCCCCCATGCTTTGAATCAGCGGGCTATCGAGCATCATGCTAGCCGTCAACTGACCATCGCCATCATCTTGCTGATAGACGCGCTCAAGGGAAGTGCCACCCGCACCAAACATGGCAGCCGCTCCGCTGCCGCCTGCACTGCTCGAACTTGCTTCCTGTGCCGTCCAGCCATCCGGTGCCTCTGGGAAGGTTTGAGCAATTCGTCCTGACATCAGCTTGCGCATATCTTCAATGGCGAACTCCAGCTCGGTAATTGCCGCGCCGTACTCTTGCTCCTGATAGAGCTCAAGCCCCAGCTCAATCTGCTCGACAACCTCATCCGCCAGAACACTTTGTGCTACTGGCAACATAAGGACACTCGCGAGGGCCAACCCCTTAACCTGTGCGGAGGCAAGACGGGTACAAGGCATGTTGCTCGGTATCATGATGACGTCCTCTTGTTGTTACTGTTATGCAGGGTCCCGATGATTTAACCCGTTAGGGCCGGTTGCTGTTGCTATCCGCGCTCTGGTCGCCGCTGAAAGGCGCTACCGCCTCTGGTTGCTGGGCTTTTTCGCCAGCTACTTTCTGTTTTAACTCGCGGAATTTTTTCGACATCCCATCCAGTTTAGCTTCCCACTCAGGATCCGGGGTTTGGCCTTCGATGACCTTAAAATACACCTGCATCATGCAGACGACGGCCAGAGGCTCAAATATCGCCACCTTAACGCTCCAGGCAAACAACAGCGCGACGACCAGCCCTGTTGCCGACCAGCCACCGGGAATCAGATACGCCACCAAAGCAGCCGGTGCTAACATCACCAGAAAGACCGCAAACGACAGCAAATACATAATTAACGTCAGCCAAGCCGCATTCGTCATCATCGGCTTAAGATTCTGACCGTAAAGTATTAGCGCATCTCGTGAGCTTTCCCAAGGCGTGTTCGAGCGCATACGAATGCAGTAGGCCAGAATCACCTCATCAATAAAGCCGACGGCAATACGTAAAAATGCCTGCACAAGGCGTAAAAACTGCTGCGCCCCTGGAATGGGCAGAATTCTAAATACCGTTCGGACTATCCCCACTAGTGACCTGAGCACGCCCTTGATTAATTGATCTACCACAAACAGGGCGCTGGCCTGGCCAAAACGCTCCTTCACTACTTGGCTGGCATGTTGAATCTGGCCACGGTTTCCAGGCAGCGTCTGCCCTTCCATTAATTCCACCAGCACAGCGATATGCCCCGCCTTGACCACATACAAAAGGTACTCGCGCAATACATACATCACCGCGCCAACAATCCCAAAGCCGATGGCGCCGCCCCAGAACGTGGAAGCCGCACGAAAGCCTTCGTCACCGAAGCCTCCGACGCCCCAGCCTACCCCAGCACCGACACCGGTCATCAGTACATACGCCAACGCGATGCCGAAATACACCACCAGGCGAAAGACAATAAAAGGCAGGGTTTTGAACATCAGACCAATGGCCTGCCCAAGGCGAAAATCCCACATATCGAGCTACTCCCAAACAACCAAGTGAGTTTACTTACTCATTGAGCGCCAGTGCTTCGAGGCGTCCGTTGAGCGAGACGCTGTCTTCGCCACTGGTTTCGAACCGGATATCTGCGTCAAACATACCCTCGCGTTCCGTGAGTGTTAGTGTTCCATCAAGCTGCTCAATTGCGTGCTGAGACAGGATGACTCTCAGCGCATCATCACTGGCACGATCTGACAACGTATACTCCCCTGTCGTGATACCGCTCGGTAACATCAAGGAAATCCGATTCCCTATCGATAGAATGTCGCCGGTATTGGTGGTATTGATGGCAATGCGTCCTAGGTGCGTTTCGCTGTCGCCGTTGACCGTTAACTCGTACTGAGCCTGTGGCTGAGGCGTGAAGGCCAACCCAGAAACGGCACCCTCTACCGCCACACGTGCAGCAGCTTCCCGGTTACCGTCCGCTGCATCAAAACGCCATGCCGCAGTAACACTTTCACCAAGCTCGACCAGATGCAGTTCACCTTCAATCTGGCGCGCAAATGTCCATGCATGACCATCGCCGCGTAGGTGAGCTTGAACCTGATCGTCATTGGCTGATGAAAAACTCGAAATGTCGTAACGTTCGCTCGCCCTCGCATCACCGGGAAGGGTTAGAGTGACCCAGGCTCTCACCACATTGTCAGGCTCATCCTGATGGGTAGCATCCGTATAAATCGTCAATGAATAGGGGCCATCCGCATTGCTACCTGCACGTGCCGAACCGCCGCCACGCCCTGGCCGAAACACATCCACACTGACACCGCCATAACGTGGGTCGTCTGCCGTGGTGTATTCGCCGGTTGACGTCACAGTACCGTCGATTGTCAGTAGCGATGCGCCTTCATCCAGGCTATCGAGCCACTCTTGCATCTCACTATCCGGTGAGGCACTGCCTTGGGAGGCTACCACGCTGCTATCGGTTTGTTCGTCGGCGTTATCCGTCGCGTTAATGCCTGCGTTGTCAGCACTGTCACCACATCCAGCGAGCGCCAACGCCACAGCGGGCAAGACAACCGTTAGTTTCCACCCATCCATATCCCTACCCTCACTTTTGCTCTCACTCACGGTGTTTGAGCGGACTATGTGGTGGCCTGAAAGCCTTGCAACATGCCCATCTCGCGCCACTGATCACTGCGCCATAAACCTAAGTTCATAACGCACATCCAGCTCACGGCCTTCATCGTTGGTAAACACATTGAAAGCGGTGTAATCATCAAAGAAGGTACCGTTGACAAAGGCCCACTGGTCGGGCCTGGGGTGAAGGATAGGATCGGCATCCACTGCATCGAAAAAGTGTTCGCCATATAGCATGATCAGCAAATCGCGAAAGTCTTCTGCACTGTTTTCATCCAGCACAAAATCTGGTGAAACCAGCTCATTGATCATGGGCAGCGGCATGTTAGTGCTGGGGCGGGTAATACGTACTAGGTGGTCATCCTGGTGATAGAAGACCTGGTCCCTGTCTCTATCTAATAAGTCACGCTGGGATTGCTCTGCAAATATCTGATAATCGTAGCGATAAATATCGTGCTGAATCATATCGCTGTCCTCAGACAGCATCAGTGGCTCAGCAGCAAAATCGATACCCTCCAAAAACAGCGCTCTGATCTCTTGAAGGGTGGCGTCATCCACCGCCGGTGCGGCGGCATCCACCAAGTCATCAGATCCCCAGTTGATGGGGTTCATCTGGCTATCGTGCTCTAGCGCCAGCAGGTCCAACTCAATACGCACATCACCGCTGACACCTTCGCTACCCGGTACCGGTTCTAGTTGGCCACTGATTTCAAGATACCCCGATAATTCATGCTCTCTGGCTTGCTTGAAGGTCACACTGCCTTGCTCAGTGATGACTTCCGCCAGTGGAGCGAACTCACCTTCAATACGCTCCCCGAACATCGCCACCAACATGAACGTATCGCCATCAATGGCCTCCGCTTCTGAACCCACCACGTCGGCCGCCCCCTCCAGCAACCGAGTATTTTCGTGGGGCGCCAGCACCAGACACACATAGCGAAGGTCGTCGCCTTCACCCCTCAGCAGCAGCTCACTGGCCACCACCAGCCCACGGGAGTCACTATGGTTGAAGTAGCCCTGCCCCATAAGATCGCCACTGTCGGCCCCCTCCCAACGCCCGGATACTGTCGGCGCCATGTCGGGGTCACCACTATCCAAAGCAGCCTGTAAGCCACTTAACAAATCAGCGTCGGATATGCTCACGGGTGGCATGCTGCAAAGGGTCGGATCAACCATCTCAAACAAAAGGCCCGGCGGCATTCGCTCGCTCACATCATCCGCGTTAGCCGTCGCGCCAGCATTAAGCAGGCCGAAGGACATTGCCGCACTGACCCCAAACATGCTCAGAAACCGCCTCATGGGTCGTGGTTCAGTCATGCTGGGAATACTGTTTTGCACACCGTTTTTTTGCCGATTATGGATAAAACGCGATAAACACATGCGACTCCCCCCGATATAGTCGACCTCAGGAAATGAGCGAAACATTATTGTTACCTAACGTTAAATCATGCTTGACAGTGGTGCCCCGTTTAAACGAACAGGCCACCGTTAATTTTTCACTACTCAATGGCTATAGTGTGTGAACAAATAGTCCGGCACTCCCGTTCATTCAGCGATGACTTGATTGACATCCCAAATGATCGTTTGGGACGGGTTGGCATCAAGCCCACGTACGTCGATCACCCCTTCGCCCTCCGCTTCATCGAGCGGAAAATGCAGCCACATGCGCCGTGGTTCTCCGGGTGGCAGGTGGGCATTCCAGGCCAGCGGCGTGCCGTAGGGGTCGGTAATCGCCGTTGCTGATGTACGCTGATCTGACGAGGCTGGGGTAACCCCCAGACGGTCTTCCATGGGCCAAAAACCGGGTCCTTCGGTCTCATTAAAGACTTCGACCTCCACCTCAAGCCCCTCGTTGGTGCGCTCAATATCGGTCACTCGAACACGTAATTGCTTGAGGCCGAAGTCGATGATGGTGTCACGTTCGCGGTAAACAAAGTCCTTGGCGCTGTCGCCGAAGAACATCGGGTCGGGAAATCCTTGAACGCCCTCTGTAATGGTGCCGAAATTGGGGAAATAGAGGGCGACCCGATAGGTGTCCACTGGCTCGGGCAGTGAGAAGATCAGCCGCCCCCCCGTCAACATATCAGGTAGGAACGCGGGGATACGCTCAAGATCGCTGAGTTCCCAATCCGGCAGGTAGACGTAGCCATCCGAGCTGACCAGCTGGATGTGCTGATCGGCATAGAGATAGGGCACCGCTCGAGGCGTTTCGACCGTCTGGTCGGGATCGGCATTGGCGTCATGATGGTTGGCTGGGTTAGTGCGCGTCAGTCGGCTTCTGCCGAGCAGTTCCACCGCCACAAAGCGTCGATTATCGGCTGCTTGGTTCAATTGAGCCGCCTCGACGTCCTCAATACTGGCAACACCGAGCTCAAGAAAGTCATGCCGCTGAAAGTCGATATCAGGTGGCACATCAGGGTCAGGCTCTCTTTCCTGTAGCGCCAGCGCCAGTACCGGATATTCAATATGGTAAAAGCGCAGGGATAGTGGATCCGACACGCCCTTTGGCAGGCGATACACCACCTGACCACGGCGGATCTCTCCGGGTTGCGGCAATATGAAGGTATCGGGCAATAGCTCAGCGCCGTTCAGCGAGTCATTGATCGCCGCATGGGTTCTGTCACCGGACAGCAGCACCAGGTTCTGCGCCAGGTTGCCAACCCGCAGGGCACGCTGCCCACCATCCTGCTGAATCAGGTCAAAGGGTTTGCGATTCTCGAACAGCAGGTCAAGCACCAGATAGGCCTCGCCTTCTGGCGCCGTCTCCCCCTGCCACTCGGAGCGGGTTTCAATTCCCAGCAGGCTCAGCCCCATGACACGGTTGTACTGCTCGACCAGCAGAGTAGCCCGAAACGGCGGCGAAAGGTCAGGATCCCCTGCTAACACCATGTTGGCGCGCGCCTCACGATCTGGCCTTGCATGGCGAAGGCCAGCTCTCTCCAGAGCCTCTACCACTGCTTCGTTGGGCGGAGAACTCAATGTCACGTCATGGTAAGTAGCGGTCAGCTCAGGCAGGTTTAGCCGGATAAGTCGGCGCCCCTGCTGGCTACGCGCATCAATCACCGCCTCGGGCGGTGCGCTGTACAAGTTGCCGAAGCTGCTGCCCATCACAAAGGCATCGACACGCTCACCTACCTGGTCGATGAGTTGACGCAGGATGCCGTGATCGCCGGCGTAGAGCACGACGACTCGGTCAACATCACCAGGCAATCCCTCAAGGGACTCACTCAGCGCTTCCCCTGCCTCGCGCAGACGAAACATACCACTAAACGCCTGCCAGGCGGGCAGGTCATGATAGTCCGTCGGCACACCTGAGATACCGATAACCGCGATACGCTGGTTGCCATGCTCGACCACCAACGACGGTGGTACCAGCGGCTCACCCCGGACATCGACGAGGCTGGCCGAGACAAGCGGAAGACGTATCTTTGGCAGACTATCAACCAGGGCTGGGCTGACATCCCGCCAAGTCAGATGCAGGGCCTGCATGCCCAGTTCCTCCGCCAGCGCAAGGGTCTTTTGTAACCCCAGAACATCCACTTCGCCGCCATCGAGAAAGCCTCCAGCATCCAGCCAGATACCATCGGCGGCCGCCGCCTGCATCACGCCCACCTGCCGTGCCAGCCCCGGCGCCGAGGTCTCAGGGCACTGAAAGCAGGGCAGCAAGCTGCCGCGGATATCGCCGGTGATCCAGAGCTCCGGCGAAGCACCCAGTGACAGCGGGCTAACGACGATAAGCCACAGTGCAATCAACCCAGGTTTCATGTGCCTTACTCCCATGACAGCTAGGGCCCCAAGCGCGGCGGCCCACGACGTTGGCTAACGGCCTCTAGACAGTACTTGGCCCACTGCTGAATTAAGGCACGCTGGACAATCGCGTCAGTGAACTTCGAGATTACGAAGACGGATACGACAGCGGTACACAAGGCTACCGTGCCTTTCAGGGTCTTGGCCGCGCCGCCACCTGCGGCCCACTGCCACACACGGAACTGCGCCCGAAATAGCAGGCCGTACTCGGTCTTATTCCCCCACCCCAAGCCACCATAACCGAGGGCATGACCGCTGGATGGATCCACTACCCACCAAGCCAGCGGGACATTGATGTCCTCCGACCACTCATCTAGCACTGTGATAAGTGGGAAATAGAGGTGAAGTCCTTGGGTAAGCTGCGCCTGCATGGCCTGTTGCGAAAGCCTGGGCAGCGCGAGATCTGCGAGCCGGCTCGCTTCCCCCGGCGACAGCCAGAGCCCCACCTCACCACTGGCCATGGCCGTCTCCAGATGGAGGGCGGCGTTCTCGCCATCGAGCACCTTATCCCTGTCGGGTAAAGGGTTCCGTAGCGCTAAAAGCTCCGCTTCCAGCAAGGTTTCCAGCACCCCCTGCGAGAAGCGCAGCTGCCGAGCGTCGTCGTCACTCGGAACAAGGTGCAGAGGCACATGGGCCAGATCGATAGCGCGGTAGTCCCGGAAGCCCTCCGGCAGGTGTTTTAGCCCTACATGTTCGATCAGGAGATTAGGCTCACCGATATAGAAACGTTCAGGATTCAAGGACGCCGTAAAGCGGTGCCTGGCGAACTGCATTGCCGTCTGCGGCAGATCTACCAGCTCATGGATGGCACCGTCGAGTGTCTCGAAGTCGGCATCGTCCAGGGCCATAATCATGCCCTTAAGCGCATGGCTATTACGCAAGAAGAGACCCAGACCATAGCGCCATAGCAACGCCTCAGAGGGTTCGGCCACCTGCAGCAGGATATTGGAGTCGCGCACCAGGGCGACGGCGCGTTCAAGGCGCTGTTCGGGCTCAAGCTCGAAGGCTGACGCCTCCTCTGGAACTAGGGAAAACCAGGGGCGCGACAGCCGATTGAGAACCTCATCGCCATAACGATGGGTTACCTCCAGCGAGAGGCCGATAAAAGCATTATGGGACTCGCTCTGCTTAGCACGCCCACCAACGCTGATGCCCCCAAGCAGGCTGGTGGCCTCCTCCAGCTGCCTGGCCTGGGCAGGCAGCATCGGATCCCGGATACTTCCCTGTTCATCAATAAGATCCCCAAGTACCAGTTCTTCCCCGTAGCGGATATAGGGTATCCAGGCGGTATTGGCCAGAAGATCGTTTGCCAGCGCTTGGTCGGGGTCTCCTGCGTAAAAGTCGTCGACTTCGAACTGCTCTGGAACAACACCGACCCGAATGGCCTGCATGGCCAGGGCATGCGCTTCCAGATCATGCTCCAGCAAGGTGACCCGCTCGAAGCGGCCCTCTTGCCAGCGTTCAGCGATGACTTCAAGCTGGTAGCGATGAGCATAACGGCGGCTGGCGGCCGACAGACTCTGACTCTCGGCCGAAGGCGAGTCTGCCGCTGCGCTAACCATGCCTTCACTCAGGTCGGTGGACACCCAACGTCCCTGGTCGTTCTCCCACCAGACACGTACACGCGGGTCGGCCTCCCGCTCAGCTGCGGGGCTTATCTCATCCCAGGCAGGAAAGCCAGAATCCCCAGCGAGCCGTTCTATCAGACTGATGGCCCGCGCCTGAAGATCCTGATCGAAGCGGTTCCACACAGCAGGGTCAGGTCGGTCCGGCTGCAATTCGTTCGAGCGGGGACTCAAATGGTTAAGCAGTTCCTGCGTGTCTGCGGTTATCGATACCGGCTGCGGGCGGGGGCGCTCATCCAGTAACTGCACAGCCGGTGAAAGCTCCTGCACATCCATGACTTCCAGACGCACCGCGCGGCCGGACTCCTCTATCAGGCGACCCAGCAGCATGGCACGATCCAGATGATTGCCCAGCCGATCCTGCAGCACACCGAACGCGTCTCGTACCACGCCTTGATAAGGCACATAGGTGGTGTGCTCCTGCACCCAGCTAGCCAACTTCTCGGGATCATTGTCCACGACACCCAGTACTGCTGGGGCATCGAAGGTGCCATGGCGCATTACATCCCCTAGAATCAGGCGTACTTGGCGCTCGGTAGCACGTAGTTCAACGCTCAGCTGCTCTGCCGTTGGGCTGCTTTCGTCGGCCATGGCAACACTACCCAGCCAGAGCATGGGTGCCAGCAGCACTGTGTCCCGAATAGCGGTCAACATGGCGTCTAGCTTGGACCTCATCATTGTCCTTCCTCCCCCAGTTGAACCTCTACAGACTGGCGTGGCCCGACGTCGAAAGTCTGGCGCTGTATCCCCGCCTGAGTCTCCACCACTAGCTCGTACTCACCCACGTCCAACTCGATAGGATCGTCACCCACACGACCTCTAGCGACCTCACCACCGGCGGCATCCAGCACCCGCCAGGTGGCCGCCAGGGCACTGGCCAGGCTCTCGATAAGCTCATCGCCGTCATGGCTGTCGAAGTACTCGCCACCACCTAGTTCTGCGAAGCGCTCGAACTCGGCTTGCAGGCCGATCTCATCAATATGAAAGCCAACAATATTGAGGCGCACATCGATGCCCTCTTCTATTAGGTGGGCCACCGACTGCTCTAGGTCGCCGTCACAGGTCTCCTCGCCATCGGTGAGCATGACCACCAGCCGCCGCTGTCCCTGGTAATCCGTTAGGTCGTCGAGCACGGCATCCAGCGAGTCGGCCAGCGGGGTGCGCGCCAGGTTGATGGCCTGGATACCCTCGACGGCACGCCACACCTGTGCATGATTGTCATCACCAGGGGCAACCAGTAGCTCAGTGGCACAGCTGTGTGGCTCGGTATGGCCGAAAGCACGCAGCGCCACTGGCACACTCTGAGGAATGCGCTCATCAAGCACCTGCTGAACAATGCGCCGAGCGACCTCGATGCGCCGTCCGCCCTCCATCTGACGTAGCATGGAACCTGACGCATCAAAGATCAGGTGCACGACACCGGCAGCCACCACCGGCTCATCACCACTGATCACTCGTAAACTGCCCGGCTTAGGTGGCTCCTGGTAGCGGCGATCAACCTCCAGTGCAAAGGTGGTGGGCTGACGCAGTTCGCGCATCCCCTCCTCGAAGGCGCGGATAAGGTCGCTGCGCCCTGTGGTATAGCGATAACGGCCTCCGCCCACATTAGCCCAGCTGAGCATCTGATCCTGGTACCAACGGTACTCATCGGTGTCCCTTCGGCTACCATGGGTGATCTCGAGGGTAAAAATTCGCGGACGCACGCGTTCCAGGTCACGCCATACCGACATGTCACGACCCAGTTGCTCAGCATCAGTGATCAGAAAAATCACCTTCTCGCCCTCCTGGTGTTCCAGAGCACGAGTTGCACGCTTCAGCGCTGGTTCGGAATCGGAGCTAGAGAAGCGACCGCTATAGGCATTTAGCGTCTGGGCCACCTGGATGGGTGATTCCGCCCAGCCATCGATCAACAGCGGCCCCCCCAGGGGAAGCATATTGAACACTTCCCGGCCTGGCTTCAGCACCTCGGCAAAGCGATTGAGCGCCTGATAGATGGCAGGCTGGTGACTTGCCACGCTGCCGCTGCCATCCCAGAGAATCGCCACCGAGCGGGGCGGCTCAGCGACCACCAGCCGGTAGGTTCCTGGAGCAAGATCCACCGCCTCGGCGAAACGTTGGCCGCCCTCACCATCCTGCCAGGCGAGCGGCACTTTCGTGCCCTCATGATCCGTCAGACTCGCCTGCAACCTGCCACGCAGGGATTCCTGCAATGCGAACGCCAGGGTGTTATCGCCTTCCTCCAGGTCGATCCGATAGTGGCGCGCATCTCTCGGCTCTTCGACCCTTCCTGTGACTCGCCTCTCCAGCATTATCGGCGCATCGACATGGCTATGGGCGTCCTCAACATCGATCAAAGACAGCTCAACGGGGGGCTGCTCGGCCTCTAGCGGGCCACGGGAGTGATCCATGCCCCAATGCCCCAATACAGAGCGGCGGTTGCCCAGACTGTCCGCTTCGTAGGCGCTCAACCTTTCGGGAATACGCCAAGTATTCTCGCGCCGCCCTTCGCCTTCCTCAGGCTCGTCGAAAACCAGCCTGAGGTAGCGTACTCGGGGCGAGTCGGGCAGTGGCAGGTTGGCCACACCCTCGGCATCCCGTTCCAGCGTCCAGTCAGCTTGCCTTTCCCAGGGGCCCACCGGACTTTCAGTGGCAGTATAAACCCTCACCCGTTCGACGGGTTGGCCTTCCCAATCGAGGTTTTCGATCCACTGCAGTTCATCAATACGCGCCGCGCGCTGATGCAGGAAGGCGAAGACCATCTCGATAGTGCGCCCGCGGATACGCTGACCACGACGCACCTGACGCTCGCCCATGATGCCTCTTGCGGTGTAACGCTGCCCTTGGAATCCATAGAGCGAGGAGATATCCGGACGTGTATAGACCCAATGCCCGCCAAGCTCATGGTCGAGCAAATCATGGCGGCGCTGGGCCAGCTCACCCTCCGGTTCACCGAGCACCCGCAACAGCCCGCTACCATGAGCACGGCGGCGACTTCCCTCATCGCCCCAGACACTCAAAGGGCGCAGCTGGATATAGCGTGCATCATGGGGCGTCTCAAGCTCGAAAAATTGTTCGCCGTCACCGGAACCTAATTCCACGGTTTCAACTACCTCAAGGGTGCCATGACGACTCCCCAACGCTACCTCCACCTCGCGCCACCGGTCACCGTGATCGTGAGTCGAACGCTGGTTGAAAGCGATACCCAGCACTCGGCCGCCCTCGCCAGCCAAGCGAATTGGCGGCAGCGCGTCCCCTATATCGCTTGCCACCTGGATCGAACTGCCCGATCCAGCCATGCCGTCGAGCAGGAAGTGGGAGTAACCATGCCGGCGTTGCGACAGGTCGTCGATCGGCTCTCCACTATCAGGATCAACGAAGGTGGCACCGAGCGCCCCCCAGGCCAGATTGGCAAGCCCCTGCAATGGTTCGGGTACATCAGGCTTGATGAAGGGAGCGACAGGGGCTGCCTGAGGGTCCAGCGCCAGGTCCTGGCGAAGTACCTGCTCACCGGCTCTCACGAACAGCGACAGTGGCGAGCTGACTAACATGTTCGGCGGCAGCGTCCAGGTAAGCGGCAACTCACGCAACTCCCCCGGCGCTAACTCGATCTCTTCAGGCAACCCAGAAACCGTAGCACCGTCATGGCTGACATGGGAGTCCAGCGTCAGCGTCTGTTGTTCCTCGCCAGGATTCCTCAATATCAGCCGCGAACCCAGACGCTGCCACGTCGATGCAAAAGGTGGCAGGCGCTGAACGGCTGTTTCCAGACTTCCTTCCAGTGAGGGTGTTTCTGGTAGTGGATAGGCAGGATCCGAAATCGTCACGGATCGTGAGGCTCTGCCGAAAGAGACTTCCAGAGTGACCGCCTCGCTGCCCGGTATCGTAACCACATGACGACCACGACCTTCTGCATCAGCCACTTCCAATACGTCACCTGCATTGGTGCGAAACGCGAGGCCAGTATAGGCACCACCCAGAGAACGAACCCGGCCTTCCAGATAAACGTCTCTATCCTCTTTAGTCACTGGCAAACGCAGGAAACCACCGCTACTGCTGACGCCCCCCATATCACGGCTGATAACCGCATCTTCCGACAGCATCGGCGCCTCTTCAGGGCGCTCGGCGGGCATGGGCATACCCTCGTGGGTCCAGGGGTCAGTGATGGAAACTTGCGCCTTATAGCGAGATCGGGAAGCCTCCTCGCCCTGCAGCAGCATGATGTAGTCACCCGGCGGCAATACAGGGTCAATACGGACACGTTCGCCCTCATTGCCTGAGAGCCTGAAACGACGCTCGCCCTGCCACTCCAACTGCATCTCGATCGCACTGCCCTCGGGTGGGTCTAGCTCGAACACCACGCGATTATGTCCCGGCAGATGGAAATGAAAGCGGTCATGATCGCTCGAAGAATGAAAGGTGCCCTGCACTGGCTCGCCCAGCCACAGCGGGTTAGCATCGCGGTCATCATCATTAGGTTCCTGCTCGAAACCAGGCTGAGGCTTGCCCGTCGGTGAGGCGAGGAGTCGATAGTCGGTGTCTTCTCCCACAAGTCGGATAAGATAGCGACCAGGCAGCAGCCGCACATGCTCCAGCCAGAGATTCTGATTACCCCGACGCGGCCTGCGATTGTCCAGAAAGGCTGAATTTTCACCATCTTGATAGAGAGTAAGCCGTTCCAGCGGTAACTCACCCTCGGTGGAAATGGCCCACTGTTGCGTCTCACCGGTAACCTGCAGTGCAAACCAGGCCTCTTGGCTACCGTCGAAGTGCCCGTGGATGGATGAACCCGCCGTCAGGGGAAGCGCCCACTCACGGGCATCATTGGGGCGAGAGACCCAGCCCTCCGGTACTGGCTTGTCACTGTCCAGGCTCAATGTATAGGTCGCTGGCTCACGGCTGCGGTGGCGCAGCGCCAACCCGTAATCACCATCCGGAAGGGTCATCTGGGAAAACAATGTTTCGCTTAGTCCTGTGCGACAGATGTCATCGCGACTGCCGACCGCACTCAGGCAAACCTCAAGTTGGGCATCAATGTCCTCAGCGCTAACACCAAGCGTCAGCGCCTGATTCGCTGCTGCCGTGAAGGCGAGGTAACGACGCTCATTGCGAGCCATCGTCAGCGAAACCACCTCTCCTTCACCAACCCAGTGACGAGTCTCGGGGGAGCCCGCGAATGGAGTCTCCTCCTCTTTCTCATCCTTTTCTGCCACGCCTTCAGCGGCGAGTTCCTCCCGGCGCATTCCATCTACGTTAATACTGGCCCCCAGGCGACCAATGGCGCTACCTTCCGTATGACGCACGTGCAGCTGGCTACCTTCAGGCAGATCAAGCCGTCCCCACTGCTGTTGTAGCGGTGACCCTTCCACAGCCTCGGCAATCATCTCGCCATCAGCATCCGTAATCCATGCTTCGACGGCAGCACCCAGTTCACCGAATAGCGCCACTCGCCATAGCTGGTGCGAGTCGCCCTCTGGGATCAGAGGGATAGTAACGTCGGCGACATTGAGCTGGAAATACCACTGCCGCCCCGGCTCGACGGCGATGTCATCAGCGTCGTCTGGCCCCACAGTGCCGCGGATATTAATCCGGTCACCAGACGTTAAGGTCAAACGGTATGCGCCCCCAGCCTCTTTCGGCAAAAAGCGAATGAGATGCTCACCGGCTGGCACAATCAGCGACTCGCTAACCACACGATCGTTGCGCGGCGCGGCAGACAACGTCAGCAGAGATTTATCTTCGCTGACCTCGGTGACTGGGTCGGCACCAAAGGTCGCGACGCCAGAGGTGCTACCCCCCTTCTCCCCGGGCCAGAAAAGCTCCGCATCCAGTTCACTCTCACCATCGCCCTGAAGCTCTAAATGCCAGAGACGATCCGTCTCAGCATCGTCCAGCGACCAACGAAACAGGTCACGATTATCGCCATACACCTCGCCTACCAGCCGAGCTTCGCCGCGAAAAGGCTGTGCCTGCTCGGGGGTATCATTGGGCGCCTGCACAAAAACCATCTGTGGATAAGCTGAAGCCCTTGCAGGCCATATCACGGCCAGCAACACCAGCAAAAACAAACAACGTTCAACGTTAGCTTGAGCATTTTTCAGGCTGTTCGCCGAACGCACTGTCGATGAAGTTACCCACATAAGACTGACCAGCCCGTTACATTTTTTATTAAAGCTAGCACTCTCCTTAACTACCGCCCCCTTCGTTTGGATAGGGCACAAGCACTAACGCTATTTTACAAACCTAAACACTTTGCTAGAGTCATAATGACGGGTGTAATGCTTCTTCAGTAATGCCAACCACGCATTATCAATTACGCAATAGCGAACAATGACATGCCATTAGTTCACCTTTTGTCAGGCTTGCTGGCCACCGTTGTGCTTTCTACTCAACTGCTTGCGGATCCCCCCCTCTCTTCGGGTGAACGCCCATTGCCCATGCCTTCAGAACGCGTCATCCTGGTCATTGAGGGCAACATCCGTCACACGAACCTTGGTGACAGCGCACAGTTTGATGCGCTAATGCTTGATGCTCTGACAACCCACACCCTGGCCACTGAAACCTCGGTGACCGATGGGGTTAATCACTTTGAAGGCTTTTTACTGCGTGACTTGCTGGAGTGGGTAGGTGCAGACGGGGAGCAGGTCGTTGCCACCGCGTTGAATGACTACATCGTTGAAATCCCGCTGGACGACTTTTATCAATACGATGTGCTGGTGGCGACCCATATGGATGGCGAAGCGCTGACACCCCGTGATAAAGGGCCGCTGTGGATTATTTATCCCCGCAGCGACCACACAGAGTTGCAAGATATTCGTTACGACTACCGCTGGGTGTGGCAGCTCAACGGGTTGACCGTGGAATGATCCGCCTCCCTTCCCGGGCGCGGGTTTACTGGTTGCCGCTGGTGGCAATTGGTTTGTTTGTCATCCTGCTATTCTTTTCTTTAATGCGCCTTGGCGAGGTCGAGAAAACGATGCGCAGTCATGTGGATGAAAACATGCTGTGGGTCATCGCCCAAGCGCAGCTAGCCAGTCATCGTCTACAGGAAGCGGTGCACCGCCATGCAATGAATGACCCTGACGCCCAGCCAGAGCAACGCCTGGATGTGCTCTACAGCCGCCTAACCCTGATGGATCAAGGCCCACAGCGTCGCTATATTCGCGCTCTAGGGTTTGAACCGCTGCTCGATGATACCCTGGAGCAATTAGCGCAGATCGACAGTCTGCTACCGCTGTTCTTGCTGGACGAGCTCACCTCGGACGACATGTACCGCAACATTCAGCCGCTGCTTACCACATTAAACCGCATGGCCAACGCGGTCATGATGGCGGAATGGGAGTCTACCGGCCAGCGCCTGGACGACTACCGCGATAGCCTGATGCAGGTAATTTACTCGGCCGTAGGCATCCTGGTTACCGGCCTGCTATTAGCACTGTTATTGCTATGGGCGCTGAGCAAACGCCGCCAAGCACAGGAAGCGCTTACCCAGCACCTTGATCACCTGGAAGACGTTGTCAGCGCACGTACCCAGGACTTAGAAGAGCAGCGGCGCAGGCTGGCAGATTCGATTAACACAGCGCCCGATGGCTTTGCGGCCTTTAGCGCCAACGGGCAGTTACAGTTAATCAACTCGCGTTTAGCACAGCTACTCCCCGAGACAGAACGCATCTTCTCCCCCAGCACCCCCTTGCCCGATGTGGTGACGAGGCTCTGCCAAACCTGCGTTAGCACGTCTGCAACACTCCCCCTTCACCAAGCCAGCTCACAATGCGATATCGAACTTGCTGGCGGCGAGTGGCGACAATTGACGTTGCGCCGAACGCCGTCCGGTGGGCACGTCATGCGCCTTGCTGATATTACACCCTATAAAAAAGCGGCCATTGCCCTGGAAAATGCACTTGAGCGAGAGCGTGGCGTCAGTGATTTCTACCGTAGCTTTGCCGCCATGGTGTCCCACCAGTTCCGCACCTCACTGGCAGTGATTGATTCCGGCCTACAGCGCTTGATGCGCCACCCCACGGGCTATACAACAGAAGAGCGCAAAGCCCGCTATCAGCGCCTGCGCGATACCGCCACTCATATGACTGAGCTGGTTGATGCCTCGCTGTTGACCGCACAGCTCGATGCGGGCCAGGTACGCAGTTATCAGCAGCCACACGACCTGATTCAACTAGCCAGAAAGGCCTGCCACCTGCACCAGGAGACATCGGACAATGATCGACTACCAATTAATGTGGTGCTTCCACCAGCACTCAAAACGCTGCAGGTAAGCTGCGACAAAGCGCTAACCGAGCACATTATTGATAATCTGCTGACCAACGCTCGCAAATATTCACGCTCAGGACACCCTATCAATATCGAGCTATCACACGATGCTCACTGGGCTTACTGTCGCGTCAGTAACCAGGGGGACGCCATACCAAGCGCCGAGCAGCCGCATATTTTCGAACGCTTCTACCGCGGTGCCAACGGCGCCGACCAGCAGGGGCTTGGGCTAGGGCTCAACATTGCCCGCACACTGGCCCGCATTCAGCAGGGTGAGCTGGTATTGCTCAGCTCAACCCCTGAAGCAACCACCTTCCAGCTCACCCTGCCCCAAGCACAGACACAGTCAGATACGTGGTGCAATAAGGAATCAATATGCTGAATGAACGCGCGCCGTTAGTGCTATGCGCTGAAGATCACGAAGAGCTACGCCGCGATTTATGCGACGAGCTGCGCGAGGCGGGCTACCGCGTGGTGGAAGCTAGCGACGGCGAGGAAGCGCTGGCGCATTTGAAGGCGATGCCCGATGTGATTCTGTGCGATATCACCATGCCACGCCTGAACGGCTATGCCCTGCTGGAGCAGGTGCGAAATGGATTTCCAGAGCTTGCGGATACACCGTTTATTTTTCTGACCGCGCTGTCAGACCGCTTTGACATTATCGAAGGCAAACGTCTAGGTGCCGACGATTATCTGGTTAAACCGATTGACTACGACTTACTGCTGGCCACGCTAGAAGCGCGCCTGCGCCAAGTAAGCCGCATGCGCGATAAAAGCACGCGAGAGCTCGACCATCTGCGCCAAGGCATCCATCATCTACGTAGTGAGATCAGCGAGCACGCCTTTGCTGCGGCCAAAAGCGCGCTAGACCTGATGGCCGCCGGTGTAGTACTGCTGGATAACCGCGGCCAGCCACTGCTGATCAACCGTGCGGCCTTGAGGCTCAACCTGGATAAACCACCGTTAAACGGAGTTCCTAGCTTGGAAGGCATCAGCGACACGTCCAGCCAACAGTTACATCAAGCGGTGCGAAGAAACTTAGTTGCTAACCGTCTTAGCGCTGAAAGCACTGACTGCCTACGCCTTTCCCGCCTAGGCGGGCACAGCGACCTCATGCTATTTATCTGCTCGCTCGCCAATGGCGCGCCCAACGCTGATAGCCCCGCCGTGGCCGTCATGCTGATCGACCCGAATCAGCGCGTTCAACTACCGGAGCCACTACTTGCCGAGCTATTCGGTTTTACCCCGACCGAAGCGACTATCGCCACGCACTTGGCCGAGGGGCAACGCAAGGAAGATATTGCCGAGCTGTTGGGCGTTTCCGCGACAACGGTGGCCTTTCATCTGCGCAACCTGTTCCAAAAAACCGACACCCGGCGGCAGGCTGAATTGATCGCGGTGATACTGGCTGGCTCAATGAGTCTATCTATTCAGAGCTGATTCAAACAACGCAATAACGCTAGGCGGTCACCTAGCGTTAGAGAAAATGCGAACAGCTTCTGAGACAGAGATGCTTTACCCTTGAGAAGCCGCTAACGCTTGATCAATATCTGCTAGCAGGTCGTCGATATGCTCAATGCCAATCGACAGACGAACCATATCAGGAGAAACGCCTGCGGCCTTTAACTCCTGCTCGTTTAACTGGCGGTGGGTGGTAGATGCCGGAATGGAAGAGCAGCTCTTGGCATCGCCGATATTCACCAAACGCAGAATCAGCGCCAGAGCATCGTAGAAGCGCTCACCAGCGGCCTGCCCCCCTTCAATACCAAAGCTAAGAATCCCCGAAGCGTGACCATGCATATAGCGCTGGGCCAGCGCATGGTCAGGATGGTTTTCCAAGCCCGCATAGTGCACCCACTTCACCAGCGGATGGCTTTCCAAGTGCTTGGCAACGGCTAACGCGTTGGCACAAATGCGTTCAATGCGCAGTGACAGCGTTTCTAGCCCCTGCAGCAGGTTCCAGGCCGCCTGGGCAGAGAGCGCCGCACCCATATTACGCAGCGGTACTACCCGTGCACGGGCGATAAACGCCGCCTCGCCCACATCACGGGTATAGCTCACACCGTGGTAGGAGATATCCGGCTCGTTTAGCAGCGCAAAACGTTTCGCATTGTCCGCCCAGGGGAATTTGCCTGAATCAACAATCACACCACCTACCGTGGTGCCATGGCCACCGATATATTTAGTGGCCGAATGAACGACAATATCCGCCCCGTGCTCAATGGGCCGGCACAAGAACGGCGTTGCCGTGGTGTTATCCACAATCACCGGTACCCCATGGCGGTGCGCTGCTTCAGCCAATTTTTGCAGGTCTACTACGCCACCGGATGGATTACCGATGCTCTCGCAAAAAACCGCTTTGGTGCGCTCGTCAATCAGCGCTTCAAGGCCGTCGATATCATCTTTGTCGGCGAACCGCACCTGAATGCCTTGGCGGGGCAAGGTGTGGGCAAACAAGTTGTAAGTACCGCCATACAGCTCGCTAATCGAGACGATATTATCGCCCGCTTCAGCGATGGTTTGGATCGCATAGGTAATCGCCGCCATGCCAGAGGCCACCGCCAACCCCGCAATGCCGCCTTCTAGCGCGGCCACCCGCTGCTCCAGCACGGCGCACGTTGGGTTCATAATGCGCGAGTAAATATTCCCTTCCACTTTCAGATCAAACAGATCCGCCGCGTGTTGGGCGTTATCAAATGAAAACGACGTGGTCTGATGGATCGGCACAGCAACAGCATTTTGTGAATCAGGCGCATAGCCATGGTGAAGGGCAATGGTTTCAGGCTTCATAAGAACGGCTCGCTAATTGATGAAGGATCATCCTTGATCCTAAACAAGCGCCACTCTGAAGGCCAACGTCGTTTAGTCGGGGTAGATAAACTTGATGTGCCAAATGTTGCACTTGTTCATGAAGACAGCCCCCATACGTTGTTTGAAGCATAGAGCTGCATACCGATATACAGTATAATTAGCGCGCTTTTATAAGCGCCATGTTGAATTCACAACGTCTTATTATTTATCGACAAAGGAACTGGCGATGCAAACAACGCCCTTAGTACGCTCTACATTCTGCATTTTAGGTTTAGCCACCGCACTGACTCTCAGCGGCTGTCAATCAGGTGCAGACATGGGCGGTATGCTCTCCGCAGGTACCGGTCTGGCAGGCGCTGCCACCATGAGCGACGAGCAAATGCAGCAACTCGGCGACCAGACGATTGCCCAGCTTGATGCAGAGAACCAGCTAGTCGCCAGTAACAGCCAGTATGCCGAGCGGCTAGCAAGCCTGACCCAAGGCTGGGAAAACGTCGACGGACACAGCCTTGAATACAATGTCTATCAGCTGGACGACATTAATGCCTTTGCGGTGCCCAACGGCTCTATCCGGCTACATACCGGACTGATGGACAACATGACCGATGACGAGGTGCGCTACGTTATCGCCCACGAGATTGGTCACGTCGTACTGGGACACTCCAAACGCGCTTTCCAAGTTGCTTACGCTGCCTCTGCCGCACGTGAAGCCGCCGCCGCCAGCGGAAGCTCTTCTGCAGCCGCGCTTTCAAGCTCTGAGCTTGGCGAGTTGGGCGAAAAGCTGGTGAATGCCCAGTTCTCCCAACGTCAGGAAAATGAAGCCGATGACTACGCCATCGAGCTGATGCAGCGTTATGACATGGATGCCAGTGCCGCCGTCACCGCCCTACGCAAGCTGGAAGCAAAATATGGCAATAACAGCAGCTTCTTCTCCAGCCACCCCGCCCCGGGCGAGCGCGCCGAACGCCTTGAAGCAAGGCTAAACTAAGCGCAACGTACTACCTCACAGCCTTGCCAAGTAAGTCCCATCGGATCTTACTTGGCAAGAGTACCTGAATTCAGAACACAAGCATTCACACGCATTACTGCGTTGAAAACGCTTGCTTAAACAAAGCTACACTTGATACTGGATTCTGTTGCCAACCATTGATGCTGTGAGGAAATATACGATGCTACCACTCTCTAAATCTCGTTTAGCGGCACTTTGTATCGCCATTGCCAGCACTGCTGTGGCGCCCACTGCATTAGCGTGCACATCACTGCTTTATACCGACTCTAATGATAAGTTCTATGCGGGCCGCACGATGGAGCTGCCTATGGAGCTGCCCTACAAGGTCTCCTACTTCCCAGCAGGAACAACCTTTGGGTCGCAGGCTGACAAGCACCATGTATTAGATTTCACGGGCCAAAACGCGTTTGTCTCCATCAGCGTGCCCGATCCTGTTTCAGGGGATGTTAAAGTAGCCGAAGGCGTTAACGACAAAGGATTAACCTTTAGTGTGCTGGCGTTCGCCAGTACCGAAGGCCCCGCAGATATGGTCGACAACACCCAAGCTGTGTTATCGGCTATCGACTTAGGCGCATGGACGCTATCGCAGTTCGGCACGGTGGATGAAGTGAAAGCGGCACTGGAGGAGCAGCCTGTGTTGGTAACCTCCCTACTCCCCCATGGCTTACTTAAAACGCCATTTCATTACACTTTGCACGACGCCACTGGAAAATCAATTGTGATCGAGTTTGCTAACGGTGAACAAAACATTATTGATAATCCGTTAGGCGTCATGACGAATGGGCCAGAATTTTCCTGGCATATGACTAACCTGAACAACTACACTTTTTTAAGCAATAAAGATCAATCCAAACTAGAGCTTAATGGCGTCAAATTTGTACAGCCAGACTCAGGCATCGCAACGGCAGGGCTACCGGCTTCTAACACCTCTGTTGGTCGGTTTGTACGTGCCGTTTATTACTCACAATTTGCCGAGAAAGCCAAAGATGCTGACAGCGCCATCACCACACTATCACGTGTAATGAATAACTTTGATCGGCCTCGTGGTATTACCATCGATAACCGCTTTCGCGACTCTATTGAGAACATTACTGCGCCAGGTGTGACTGACAATCGCGTTTATACGTCTGAATACACATCATGGACATCCCTGATCGACCTACAGCAGCGTCAACTCCACATTCGCACCTACGACAACCTTAACTATGTTCAATTTGATCTCGACGCTCTTTCGGACATTAATGAGGTGCGACACGTTGAACTCAAGGACGTAGCGTCTGGCCCACGTGATGCAACGGTTGCATTTCATCAATAGGTAGCGGGCTTTTTAACCAAATAATATCCACGCAATTTGTTGGTTGTGTATGGGCAAGAGCGCCGGTCGTAAGACGCTCTTGCCCAACCAAGCCTATAAGCTCATCCTCAGTCACTTAGCCAAGCGTTAATTTCTCGAACAACTAGCTCTGGATGCGTCATGTGAATGCAGTGCCCCTCGCTTGCCATAATACGCAGCGTGCTGTTAGGCATATGCGTATGGATATAGCGACCGACGTCTGGGCTGGCAAGGGAGTCTACTGCGCTTTGAAGCACTAGCGTCGCGTGTTTCGCTTCAGGCAGTAGATAACGATAGTCCGAAAAGAAGGTAGCTTTCGCAAATAGCTTAGCCACCACCGGATCGGTTGAGCAAAAGCTGCTGGAGAGGTCGCTTATTAATTCCTGGGAGCTTTCGGCCCCCATAATAAGAGGTGCCAAATAATTAGCCCAGCCCATATAATTTCGATCCATCAGACCGATAAGTTCTTCAAGGTCCGCTCGTTCAAAGCCGCCGCGATAGTCTGGCGGCATATTTAAGAAGCAAGGCGATGGGCAAACCATAATCTGACTGGAAAATCGTTCAGGACGGGCAATTGTTGCTAATAAGCCAATATTACAGCTAACCGAATGGCCAACAAAATGCACCTCACTTAAATCCAGAGCATCACAAATATCAGTAACATCTCGGGCATAGCCTTCTAATGTACTGTAGCGCGCCTCACTGAAGGCAGATATCTGTGATTGGCCTGCCCCCACGTAATCAAACAGAACGAGCGTGTAACTCTGTTCTAAT
Source organism: Vreelandella zhaodongensis (assembly GCF_013415115.1). GTDB lineage: Bacteria > Pseudomonadota > Gammaproteobacteria > Pseudomonadales > Halomonadaceae > Vreelandella > Vreelandella zhaodongensis. Next base: position 282,156 of record NZ_JACCDD010000002.1, read on the forward strand.
TGAGGAATAAGGTGTTGCCACATATGCTGATCGCAGCCAAAGCCGTGAGCCAGCATCAGTGTTTTATTGCCAGATCCCATAACGGTTACTTTATTTCGAGCTATAACTTGCTCTTTCGTCAACACACAAGCTCCTCTCCACTGTCTCTACTAAACGTTAACGACTAAACTTTATAGGTCAGATTTAAAAATACCTGCACTTTTAAACTTTCTTTTAAACTCACCTTCATTCCACTCTTCTACCCATCTCTTAAATGCATTAGCGGGCATAGGGCGGGCAATGAAGTATCCTTGACCACACTCACAGCCAAGATCAATAAGCTGTTGGCTATGCTGTAGCGTTTCAACGCCTTCAGCGACTAAGTCACACTCAAACGCGTGAGCAAAACCAATCACGCCTTTTAGAATGGCTAAGTCACCAACGCTGGTCAGCATATTTTTTACAAAACTGCGGTCTATTTTGAGCGTATCGACCGACAAATCCCTAAGATGACTTAAAGAAGAATAGCCTGTACCGAAGTCATCTAACGAGATTCGTATTCCCATCATCCTGCAGACATTGAGCACCGAGTAAACATGACTAACATCCTCGATGGTGCTTGTTTCCAGAACTTCAAGCTCCAGCCGCTGCTTTGGTAGATTGGGGAAATCTGCAAGTAATTCACTCAAATCACTAAGAAACCGGGAATGCTGTAAGTGATACCCATCAATATTAACACTCACATGTATATCCAGGCCTTGTTGGAGCCACACTTGAAGCTGGCAAAGCGCGCTATTAACTACCCAACGCCCTAGCTCTACACCGGTAGAGGTGTTATTGAGAACAGGTAAAAAAGTGGCCGGTGCTTTCAAGCCTTCAGTGGGATGGTTCCAGCGTATGAGCGCCTCAGCCCCCAGCACTCTGCCCGTTAGCATATTGATTTTGGGCTGGTAATAAAGCTCAAACTGGTCAGCCTCCATAGCTACCCTAATGGCAGACAGCTCTGAATTCTTTCCTTTTTGTACTTGTTCGTTGTCCACATTAAATAGACAAATCTGATTTTTTCCTGCTAATTTTGCTTGATACATCGCTTGGTCAGCTTGTCGAATCAGTTGGTCTGGCTCAACTTCTTTCGATTGTGGGTACAGCGTTACGCCAATACTGGCAGAGAGCTTTAACAACACTGAATCTATATCAAACGGCTCAGCGAGCTTGCTGATCAGCCGAGACAGGGATTCTTCTACTAAATCCGCACTAAAACGACCATTTAAAAAAATCACGAACTCATCACCACCAAAGCGAGCAATCAAGTCGTCACTTCTTAGATTGTTAGCCAAGCGCTTGGCGACTAATTGGAGAATTTTATCGCCCATCTGATGCCCATAGCGGTCATTAACTTCTTTGAAACCATCTAGGTCAACAAACGCCAGAGCAAACGCCATACCGTCTTGCTTGAGATTCAGAATTTTCTGATCAAGGTGGTTGGTCAGCGCTGCTCGGTTAGGTAAGCCAGTCAACTGATCCGTGTCAGAGAGGGTACGCAATAAAGAGACCTTTTGCTCAAGAAGCTGCTTGGTTTCTGTTAGCTCTTCAAATAACTGGTCAGACCTGCTCGCACTGCTGATACTCCAAAAAAGTCGTTCATTGGCTCTACCATCACAATGAACGCTCACCACAATTGGTAACTTGCTGTTAGAACGCGTTATTAGAGATAAACGAATTTCATCACACTGCTTTTCACGTATCAGAATCGGCACTATATAAGTGTCATACATAATCTGTGACGCTTTGCTCAACAAAGTGAACAAATCAGCATCTAACAATTCATTCGTTGAATAACCGTGATACTGCTCAAGATAGTGATTACTATATAGAATCCGACGTTTATAGTCGGTCACCATGCACCCTACTGGGAAATCATCTAAAGAATATAGGTTGGATGTAACCATGCTCTACCTTGGAATATGACGCGACGACTCATGCGTAAAAGTGTTTTACATTTCACATAATCTCTGATTATTAGCCAAGTTGCTATTTTTATAGCGTAACCATTTGATACAAATTAACAAACAACGCCACACTGGAAATAGGCACGGCTAACCAGGCACCATTGATACTCAATAACTTGGCAAAAGAAGCAAGAAATGCACCTGAATGGCCATATTCCCCAATGTAATCATCGACGCGGGGCGTGTTGGGCCTAAAGACTGAAACCATGTAGCGGTGATCACCAAAAAGCCACCGACAAGAAGCATGACCAGCATGAAAAGTCGCAGCGCATGGCTGGTGGTTTCGGGTAAAGCCGTGTCTGTTTCGCTAGTAAAAAACTGAGCATCAAGCGCAATATGACTTACCGCTCCTATGCTCATCGCGAGTGCCCCAACATTGCGCACCAGCAACAGCAACGGCAACGGCAACGGCAACGGCAACGGCAACGGCAACGGCAACGGCAACGCGATACTGCCAGCACAATAGGGGCCTGCCAGCACCCAATTAAGAGAGCGTGATAGATAAAGCCACTACTCCCCTGATGGCCCCAGGAAGCGCGTTTCACTAACACTCGTTATCGATGGCTCTTCCAGCGATGTAAAGCGCAACTCAACGGGGTGGCTGGGTTGAGTCAGTACACCTGCTTCCGCTGTGAGCGCAAGGCGCAAGCTACGCGTCTCATTAGCGCCGACCTCAATGGTGTCCATTCCCTGCAAATGCAACCCAGGCAGCCCCTCTGCCGATAACGCATAGCGATGCGATTGGCCAGCTTGATTACGCAGCGTCACGTTGTAGTAATTGATGATGCGTCCATCTACAGTGTTTTCAAACAGCGTTTGGCGGTCTCGCGCAACATCCACATCAATGGGCACTCGGGTATTCAAGAAGCCAACTAACAGCACCACCATGGAGAGCAGCGCCACTGCGTAAGCGATTAGCTGAGGACGCCAGAAACGAGTCTCTTTCCCCTCCAATGCACGCTCCGTGGTATATCGCACGAGGCCAAGCGGTTTATTAATGCGTGCCATGACGCTGTCACAGGCATCAATACACGCGGCACAGCCAATGCATTCGTACTGCAGTCCATCACGAATATCGATACCTGTTGGGCATACCTGAACACACAGCTCACAATCGATGCAGTCACCAACACTGGGGGCCTCAACACCCTTTTGATGATGATCGCGACGTGGTTCACCACGCGCAGCATCATAAGACACAATCAGTGTATTAGCGTCGAACATTGCCGACTGAAAACGCGAGTAAGGACACATATGGAGGCATACTTGGTGACGTAGCCAACCCGCATTCAGGTACGTAAAAACCGTGAAGAAGCCGATCCAAAATAGCGCCCAGGGGTGCGCATTCAAGCTAACAAAATCTACCACCAATGCTCTAATCGGCGTGAAGTAACCGACAAAGGCGATCCCCGTTGCCAGCGCGATCAGCAGCCAAGCCGTATGTTTAGCGGTTTTGCGCAAAAACGTGTCAAAGGTGCGCGGCGCGTTATCACGACGTATGCGACGGTGCCGAGGCCCTTCCAAGCGATGCTCAAACCAGATAAACAGAAAGGTCCAAACGCTTTGCGGGCAGCTGTAACCACACCACACGCGACCCGCCGCTACCGTGATCAAAAACAGGCCAAACGCGCACAATACCAAGATCCAGGTGAGCAGGATAAAATCTTGGGTGTAAAACGTCGCCGCAAAAATATGGAACTCTTGCGCAGAAAGATCAAACCATATCAGCGGCCGGCCCCCCCAATTAATCCATGGCAAGACAAAATACAGCGCCATTAACAACCAGTTTGAGCAGCGCCGGATGCGTTGAAAAAAACCACCAATTTCTCGCACATAAATATGCCCAAGCTTGGGTGGCTTATTATTGGACGGATTGTTATTAGAAGGCTGGTGACGGGAATCATTAGATGAAGGCGAGTGGTGTTCAACCGCTGCCTCAGTGGTTAAGTTTTGCAATGGAATGCGTTGCGTCATACCGATATCCAGAAAAGAGGGAATGGAGGTCATACGGTCGAGGGGCGTCGCCGATTATTAACCACTACTATCCCCACTAAGCTGGGTTACAAACAGACGCAGTTTTAGAGAAATATTGCGTACCAGTTGATACCAACAGACCTATGAGCACGCCTTCTGATATGCTTTTTATTGATGAAATTGATCCTGTTTTAAGTTCCCCCAATGCGTCACAGTAACGTTTTCCAATAGCAGAGAGCCACACTGTGCCGCCTAAAGTTGTGATGGAGCACCCTAACGTTACACTCAACGTACCCACGGCCTACCCCATGAAACGCTACGAACAATTTGCCGATGAGATAGCCGCGCTGATTCGCCAGGGAGTACTTGGTCCAGGGGAACGTATTCCCTCGGTTCGCCAGGCCAGCCGTCATCATGGCATTAGTCCCTCCACGGTCTTTCAGGCTTATTACTTACTGGAAAACCAAGGGCTTATTACCGCGCGTGCGCGCTCAGGCTATTTTGTTCGTGAACATGCTCGGCGCTTGCTGGGCGAGCCACGTGTGACGCTGCAACCCACCGACCCAGCGGAAGTAGAAGTCAGCGAGCTAGCGTTCTCGGTGCTCGATTCCCTGCAGGATGACCGAACAGTACCTTTCGGTTCGGCCTTTCCCAGCCCTGAGCTGTTTCCGCTTTCTCGCCTGAGTACCAGCATGACACGGGGGCTACGCAAGCTTTCCCCCCAGCAGGTAGTGGCCGATATGACCACTGGGCATACCGATCTGTGCCGGCAAATTGCACTGCGCTACATGCTGGGCGGTATCCAACTGCCGATGGAAGAACTGGTGATTACCAATGGCGCAATGGAAGCGCTCAACTTAGCCCTGCAATGCGTGGCCCAACCTGGCGACTTAGTGGCGGTTGAGTCCCCGGCGTTTTATGCCAGCTTGCAAGTATTGGAGCGGCTAAAACTGCGTGCAGTGGAGATTCCAGTGCACCCACGCGAGGGTATCGACCTTGATGTGTTAGCAGAGCAATTGGCATCACTACCTATCAAAGCCTGCTGGTTTATGAGCCATCTGCAAAACCCGCTCGGCGCCAGCCTAAGCAATGAACGAAAGCAGAGCCTTTACCAATTATTAAAACAGCATCAAGTCCCCATGCTAGAGGATGATGTATATGCCGAGCTGTACTTTGGCAGCACACCGCCTACCCCAGTGAAAGCGTTTGATAATGAGGGTTTAGTCATTCACTGCAGCTCTTTCTCGAAATGCTTGGCGCCTGGCTATCGCGTTGGCTGGGTAGCGGGGGGGCGCTACGCCGAAGCTATTTCACGACTGAAGTTAATGACGACTATTTCGCCTTCCATTCCCGCGCAGGCCGCCATTGCCGACTATTTACAGCACGGCGGCTATGACCGTCACTTACGTAAGCTCCGCCACGCTCTAGAAGCCCAACAAGGCAGTATGCTGGCGTCTGCAGATCGCTACTTTCCCACCCAAACACGTATCACTCGCCCTGATGGCGGCTACTTTTTGTGGGTAGAGTTTCCTGAAAAAGTTGATTCACTACGCTTATTTAACATGGCGCTCGACCATGGTGTTAGCTTGGCGCCAGGCCCCATTTTCTCCGCAACTCAGCAGTTCCGGCACTGCGTACGCTTAAGCTATGGCCACCCGTGGACAGCACGCAGCGAGTGGGGCATGGAAACCTTAGGACGGTTATTAGCCCACTTGTAAATCCCTGCTGCCCTGTAGTTCGCCCAAAACGCTTTCTAGCTGATATGGTGTTTTAGTGAAAAACGGAGCCTGCTATGAGGCACACCTGTCGATAACGTCATCCGCTAAACAGTCAGACAAACCACTCGCCAATCGCCTAGGCTAGTTAATATGCTTACTTTTTCTGGTCAACGTATTAGGCGTTGACCCATGCGTTATGATCAGATGACGGCCGCCTTATTGCACCTTGGCAACTTGCCTATCATTGAACAAAATGTTAACCGGATTAGACTATGCCCGTTGACCTGCAAGCGCTCTATCCCAAGCTGGTTCATCTGATGCTGGATACTGTCTTCGTGGTTGATGGAGACAATCAGATCTTATTTGTGAGTGATGCCTGCGAGACCCTGCTTGGTTACCGTGCTGATGAGCTGACCGGCACCCTAATCACCAATTACATGCATCCTGACGACCTCGCGCTTACACAAGCATCCATTATGCGCGTGATGAGCGGTCAGCCCCACGTTGATTTCCGCAACCGATACCTTCGTAAAGATGGCGGTATCGTCCACATTCTATGGTCGGCTCGCTGGTCCGAAGAGGATGGAGTGCGGATCGGTGTCGCGCGGGACGTAACGGCTCTAATGGAAGCCGAGGCAGAGTTACGCTTCCTTGCTCATCATGACCCGCTGACGAAACTGACTAACCGGTCATTGTTCTATGACCGGCTAAACTCGAGCTTAAATGCAGCCCATCGGCACCAGAGCGGCTTAGCGTTGCTCTTTATTGATATTAATGACTTTAAGGGTATCAATGATGTCTATGGACACTCGACCGGCGACAATTTACTTTGTGCGGTGGCACGACGGCTGGAAGGCTGCGTACGTGAAACCGATACAGTAGCTCGGATGGGCGGCGATGAGTTCACTGTTCTGTTGACGGACATCCATTCAATGGAAGCCGTTACACGTAAGATAGATCAAATCATCACCATCATGGCCGAGCCGTTGGGCGCCGAATTCGGCGGGATAAGTATGCCCTCCTGCAGCATCGGCGTAGCCTGTTATCCCGCTGATGGGGAAGATGCCGACACATTGCTCAACCATGCCGATAGCGCTATGTACAGAGTCAAAAGGCGCCGGTAAGCAAATGACCACCGTGCTAGTGCAGCAATACGATTGTTAGGAGGTATTGGATTCTTCAGCGGCAGGTTCAATGGGCTCACCATTCTCATCCAGCAACTGGTGGTCATACGCTGCTTGAAGACCGGTCTCTTCAGCGGAAGGTTGCTCCTCTTGCCCTAATTCTTCCTCTGCACTCTCTTCTGTCCAATCTGCCCAGTAATCAATATGACCTGGATAAGCTGGCGATATAATCGCCACCACAATGCCAATAACCGCAAATATCGAAAACGCATAGGCATATCCAAAACCATCCACCAGCACACCAACAACCGGTGATCCTGCTGCCTGCCCAAGCGCGCAGGCCATGAAAGGCAATACTGGCCCCAGGGAAAGTCGCCCCGGCAATAGACGAATGCCGGTCATCAGATACAGTCCCGTTAAGCTCATGTAAGCAAGGCCAAATACCATGGCCGAAAACATCGCCAACCCTAGCTGACTTGGGCTAGCAGCAAGCAACACTAAGCTTGAGGACAGCATCATCAGCATCAATGCTTGCGTAATAGGAGGGTTATTACGGTCAGCCAAATCGCTCACTACGGCCCCCCCTAGACCTGCAACCCCCACAGCAAACCAAAGCCAACCGGTTTGATGTGGAGATAGTGCACCGAGGGTAACCACCAGATCTGGAGCAAACAACCAGTACGGCGCAGCCACAAAGCCCATGGCGAAAGCGAATAGAGAAAGCCGGGTAAGGCGCGACCACTGCTGTCGCGTGATCGGCGGCGGTGGTGCCGCATTCGCCGGCACAATCCGTGAAACCGAAGGGATAAAGTACCACGCTGCAATAACCCCCAAGCCCGCCAAAACAGCAAAACTCGAGTAGGTAAAGCGCCAAGCATCAGCCAAGAACACAACCGTCGGCACTGCTACAATAATGCCAATACTGGTGCCTGCATTCATAATAGAGCTAACGCGACCATGCATTGTTCGGCTCACCAACGCCTGCATAGCAGCAGTCAGAGCGGGCATCATCAGACCAGTGCAAATCCCGCAGACAAACACACCCACACCGAGCGATAAAGCACCAGACGACTGACTTATCAAGACAAGGCCGGCCACACCGAACCCACCCGATAGCACCGCCAAATTACGCGCACCGAGCCGATCTGCTGCAAGTGGTGCAAACAGCGTGGCCAATACAAAACTAATAAACGGCAGCGCCCCGATAATACCAACCAAGTACGCGGTCAGCTCTAGTTCAGCGCCAATGGAAGGTACAAATAAGCCAAACGCAAAGCGCGCAAGCCCATAACTAATCGCCACCAGCGCTGCACCAAATAGGGCAAACCCCATGTTCGACAAAGTCTTCATACCGAGTACTCCACAGCCGTCTACTGCATGTATACAAATTCACTTGGATTATTGTCGTAGCAACATCCGAGATGAGCAATGCTGATGCGCTGTTGTTCGAGAAAACAGCAGTAGCTAATCGATAGTGAAGGAAATGAAAACCATATATATTAGTTTTTTATCGAACCACACCGAAGAACAAAAAACGTGATTGGTGTAGTCATCTTGTGAGAACAACCTAAGGATGGCTATGGATGAACTCACAGACAATGAAAGTACAGTGAGCAAAAGTAAACAAACACAAAAAACCCCGCACTTGGCGGGGTTTTTTAAGCTTACCGAGCTAGTCGGTAGCTAATATCGCAGCATGGGGTTTATTCCACAACCTTGATATTAGAAGCTTGAAGGCCTTTTTGACCCTGAGTGACGTCAAAAGAAACCTTCTGACCGTCTTGCAGGGACTTAAAGCCTTCTGCTTGAATTTCGGAGAAGTGTGCGAACAGATCGTCGCCACTAACTTCAGGAGAAATAAAGCCGAAGCCTTTAGTGTCGTTAAACCACTTTACGGTACCAGTTGCCATGATCGAAATCCTCGATTTAGCGAAATTAATGCCGGGGAAATACCCGAGTTACAGAGGGCAGAACAAGAAACTTTCACCAGGCTCAACGCTAAAATGCTTCGATACTGCTGACAACGTTCGACTTGCTAACCAACTGCTATCAGCTTGCGCTTCTATAGTGCTCACGTCAACAGCAGATACAAAAAAGATATAAATTAAGCAGATAACGGCATTAATTATGGGGTATTTATTTTGAATACAAAATCAAATGCAACAACTTATTAAATACTTAAAGCATTTATAACAGCAACTTACGACCTTCATGGCTGGCTATAGCCAGCCACCTGCTTTAAAAAGCAATTTTAAAATATTTTTTAAACGCTTAAATCGCACATCAGCATGGCTTTGCCCGCTTCTTCGTCAGTAATCAACTGCGCCTGATAGGGGCCGCTGTCATGATTCACCAAGGAATATTCAACGCTTGAAAGCCTTTCCTGCACGTCGGCAATGGGCGCTGAAAACTCAACCAAAAGCACGTTAATGCCATTTGAGTTGCCAAGATAAAAAACGAAGCCTTCAACAGGCAGGCCGTAGTACTCACCGTTTTTTGCTGCTAAACGGTAGCCGCTATAATCTCGGTTGCGCTCAAATAAATCTATTTCCCCAAGGCCTTCTTTATAAACAGCAGGCAGGACAATCTTGTTAACGTCGGGGTAGAGCGAATCCCCTGAATAGGTAACCAGATTTCGGCGTAGATCTCCCCACTCTTCAGACTGGTCACACCCGTCTTCCCACGACTCAAGCAAGGGTGTCCAATCGACTGTTGAGCCTGCCGCATTGCTGGCATACAAAATCGCGCTGCTTAGAAGCATCGTGCACAGTGGCTTATAGGTACGTTTCATTTATTTCCCTTTTTTAATTTATATTTTCTACCCTGCTGCGCTGAGAAGGGCTTTTAATGGACGCGGCTGCGCATCAGCGCTAGCTCCTAATCAACTCAGAAAAGTATTTATCTAATTAACTAGCAGCATAAAGCGTTTTTATTACACCAACGCCTTATGCTGCCGCTATCTTGGTAGGCGTGCTTTCGGCTTACTCGAACAGGCTTGCAGGCACAGCATCAGGAGCGCCTTGCTCAAGCCATTGAGTATGTTTTTCTGTATAGAAATTGCGTAATTTATCTCCATGCCACCAATGATCAACAGCGCTATTTCCTAAATCAAAGGTGATCGCACCAGCCGCTTCCGCTACTGACAACACGGAGTTTTTTGAAACGCCACAACGTCTTCCAGCTAGGCTTGTATACTCCTGGCTCAAATTTGCATCAACAGAAGTAACTTGGGGTTGGCCACCGGATACAATCCAAGCTTTTCCATGCTCGCCGTAAACGCTTCCACCAAAACGTACAAACAAATCAGCGAAGTGCAGGTATTTTGTTTCGTCGTCACAAGAAGCCGTGTGCATATTAATTCCCGCACTTCTTGCCAAGCGCTCCATTAACTCTTCGTTGCCGCTATCAATCACCGTAAAGTAACTAATGAACTCCATAGGATCGACAGGCTCAGCACGAAAGCTATTGAGCAGGATTTTCTGCGTCCTGTCATCACCTCTTAGGACGGCATCATAAAAGCCCATATACAGTGTCGAGAAGGGCATTTCGATTCTAAATGGCGGCTCACCTTCGCTGACTTGCATCGGGCGACACTCACTATCCAGTAAGCGTAGATTGTCACCGATCACTTCCCTCGCCCTTGGCGTCAGGTTTAAAAATGTTGCCACGGTTAACTGCAAAGGCTCAGACGTGCCTGCCTGCCGTTCATCGATATAGTCAGCAAATGAATAGAGCCGCTCATCATCTTGGCAAGCAACCTGGGCGAATGCACTGGCGGGCAGTGAAAACAGCGATATTACCCCGGCGGTAAATAGGGCCTTAAAATACATTTACTGGCACTCCTGTGGCTTTATAGTGACGCGGCGACTTACATTAAAATAGGGGTTGATGGGGTCTTCAATGGTGGTTGATTCAGCCAATTGATAGCCATCTCCCTCTTGCTGAACGGCTGGCCGCCAACTTCCCCGGCTTGAAATACCTTCCTCTCGGTAAAAGGCTTCAACCATTTCCCAGGCGATGTTTTTATCAACCACAACGTCGGCATTAGGCTCGGCTTGTTCACCTTGGCACTCGTTGGTATTTTCAACGTAGATACCCTGGTTAAACACATTGTCGTATATCAACCAAAACGCGTTTTCTTCCATCACGTTGGCTAAGCTGCCGACAAACATGCGCGCGACTTGTTGAATGGTGTCAACGTTCTGGCCTAGCAACCGATAATGGTCGCCATCTAATAGATAAAACGCCCAGAACCAACGCGCATCAATTGCTGCCGCTTTGGTACCACGCAAAAAACCCATGTGCGCGCTTAACTCTGGTGTTTGCCTTAACTTGGAAAGCAAGATGTCGAGATGCTCTTCAAAGGGCAGTACCGGATGGCCAATTAGCTCCCCATCAAAGTAATAGACAGGGTTACACTCCATACTCGCAATCACCATATTGCGCGCTAACAGCGTTTGAACGTTCTCTCCGGCAAAAAGAAACGTGCGTAGCGTCACCTGGAGAGGATCCATGACGTCACCATTGGCTAATGCCTGCAAGGTTCCTCGAGGATCTTCCTGCAAGCGAATATCATCGCCATATTGGCAACCATATTGAGCACTTTCCTGGGCAATGTAATATTGCCAGGCTTGCTTTTGCTCTTCCGTTAATGCTGATTGTGCGAAGGGTTCGACCACCAAATCGTTAGCATGCGCAGCAGAGAATGTTGTTACCCCTACCGCGATGGCTCCCGCCCATTTCAGCGCTTTTTTCATGATCATTCGTGGTTCCTTGTCACTATCACGTCTAGTGTTTGGCCTGCCGTGCTGGCTGGCAGTTGTCTCGCCCCAAAAACGCCATAGCGTAAGTCGTGAGTTTGTGAAAAGGTGAATACGCCTGTATTGGTGTGGCTCTGATGAACCACTAGCCAGTCTCCCTTGGTCAGCACGCCCTGAATGCCTTCCAACGCTGTTTCCGATAGTGTTAAGGCTTGAGGACGATAGCCGACACCCCTGGCGCGCTCACGCAGGCGCTGAACGTCGGCCAAGCTCATACGACGAAGCTGGCTATCCCCTTCTGCTTGGGGCTCACCATACTCAGGCCCGAAATAAGCAAGGCCATACTGACGTTCATGCCGCGCAAAACAGCTAAGCACCTGTGGCGTACTGGCGGCAGCGGTAAACCGATGGGCCCCTAGCACATCGGCAATTTGGTCGGCCTCACGACGTACTGCATGACAATTAACTTCGCCCAAGAGCGTAGGTTGGAAATGCGCCCATAACGCGATGCCATCTTCATTTCGCTGGATAACACGAGCAAAATCAGCTGCAAGAGGAATACTAACGGGGCGTTTCGCAATCGCGTCGCTACCACAGTCGCCATGCCGGGCTGCGCGCCACTGAAGGCTATTTACTCGACTAATATCCATCGCTCTTGAGAAATTGGTGAGGCAGGTACCTTCGCCAGTGATAACCGGAGAACGATGGATCGCCCAGTTGCCGTCACTGAGCTGCTGGACATCAATAAGTGCCGCGTGATGGGGCATGTTTTCATGCCGTGTGGCTAGTTGGCTTTCTAACGGTGTCGAGGCATCTAAATGCACCACGCCTAACGGCCTACCGTCATCTGGCAAAGCCATAGGGCTGCCGTCTTCCTGGGCGGCGGGAGGAGAAGAGGATGGAGCGGCTGGCTCAGCCAGCGTTTCTACCGAGGCTTCTTCCGCAGAGCCAGGCGTTGCTTCGCTTTCCTGGTTAGCGTCTCCAGGACGCTCTATGGCGTTGGAATGCCCACTTACCAACGGGGGCGCAAAATAGGAAGTGAAGCGCCCTATCGAATAGATCGCCGGCTGGGTGTGGATTACCCACGTGGCAAATAACGCCCCCCCGGTGGTCATTGAACGCTGAAATTCCTCATTAAAGTAGCGGTACGTTGCGGTTTGCGTCACCGCTGCACTACTCAGCATAGGAATAGTGACAACGACCACTAGCCCACCTACTTTGATAACGTGGGGTAACCAGCGACGCTTGGAATCCATCAGTACAGGAACGCTTGCGGCCAAACCAATCGCATTCACTAACGCAAAAAATAGCGAAAAGCCCATTGCAATCGGGGGCACGATGAGCGCTCGAACGTACTGCTTACCTTCATCTTCTCTAGGCTGACCATTCGCGAGCAACTGTGCGTCGTCATATAACCGCTGCCGCTCTGCTTCGGCGTACGCTAAATAGTGTGGCAACAGTATCTGGTCTCTGAACTGCTCTGGCGTCAGATCTAACGTGATGACCATCTGTTCATCGCGTGGTTGTAATGCTTCGTGTAACTGGTCCTGAATTGGCTGAGAGGCAATAAAAGCGTCGGCATTCAAATCAAGCGGCAGCGACGCACCTAAATGTTGCTGCATGGACTGACCTGCTTGCTCTCCTATCTCATGAGACTGCCCTGCAATGATCGCCTCAAGAAACCCCTCACGGTCGTTTGCACGCCATTCACTGGGTAGTTCAATATCCTGCGCCAGCATTGCCTGCCTTATCTGAGCAGCAACGTCATCACTCGCCACAAAGTGTGCATAAGAAGCAGGCGCACCTAAAACGGTGGCTAGCTTCCCATTCAAATGATCGTAAGAGAGGTCTTCACAGCGCTGAACGGTTCGCTGCTCAGTAACAAAGCGGTTACCACGACGGACATTTTGGATCACTACTTCGGGGGTATAGCACCAGTCGGTGGGAGCAATATAGTGTCCTAAGTTATCGACCACTTCTTCACGGTAGATCTCTTCAACTCGGACAATACACTCATTTCTAAAACGGCCACTTTCACATCGCTGTCGGGCATTAAAATACGTTGCCAAACTGCGCTGCAGTGTCAGCACCTGACGAGTAAAAGCTTCTTCACTTCCTTCTATTTGATTATCTTGCCATTGGCTTAACAGGTCTTCTTGCACGTCTAGCCAGGCTTGCTCAGCGTGACTGGAGATCTCTTGCTGGGCTGCCCAATAATTATCCGAAATCGTTTTATACGCATCCCATGCGCTACGGATAGACCCTTGCAACGTTTCATAGGCTTGGTAGCTTTCTGGCAGTTCCTTACTCGCCTCATTTGTCGCTACTTGATGGATAATGCGTTCTGCCTCTGCCTTGAGATCATCAACAAAGGCGGGAGAGACAAACGTCATCAGCCCTAATACAGAAAGAAAGCTACGCGTATGAGGTGAATCGAGATCTTCTTCATCAAACGCAATACCCTCCAACTGCAGTGAGTTAGTGGCAAGACCCCGTTTCATCAGGAGAAGATGCTGAGCATCCATGCGCTGCTCGGCAGAAGTGCGATCAATCAATACATCAACTAAGATGCGCTGACCAAAAAACATGACTGGGAAGCCAATGGCAATCGCCAACGCCACCTGCTTTATAAACAACTTGGTTGACTTATTTTTTAATGTGATCAGGCGTAGTAGCAGCAAGCTAAGGCCGATACCCGACAGTATCCGCCCCTCTAATTCCAGCGCTCTAATATCACCGCTCGATAAGCGGGCAACCGATGCATCCACCAGGCGACTGTTAAACGCTAATTCATAAACTAAGTAGGCAACATTAAGTACGAAGAGTAGCCAAAGCCAAGCCCTCCCATTTTTCAGGTAGTGACGCATTATTATCTTTTTTCGCTCGGTATAGTGATAATGACAGGAGCTGATAGCGGCGCTGTTACTACTGCCGTTGCGCTACCCGTTTTTAATTGGCCTCGCTCTGGCAGCGTTACAACGATAGCGCTGCCTTCAAGCGATACCAGGTCACCCGCTTGATTTAAGTAAGCGCCCTGCTGAATGAAAAAGGCCTGTTCTTCATCAACGCCACGGGCAGCATCATCAGGCAGAACGGTGCCTTCGATTACCAAGGGGTTACTGGGGGCTGTGCTTTGCGAGGGAGGGCAGCCAGCGTTATCACTACACAACAGCTTTGCAGCAAAACTATCCAAGCTATCTGAATAAATAGGTTGGCTATAGCTCTGCAAGCAGGAAAAACTGGCTAACATGCCGAAAATGACGGCTGTATTTCGACGCGCAGACACACACCCTCCCGCTATCGGGCTTTTCTTTGAAATGTTAATTATTTTTTATAATCACAGACCCGCCCTGTATAAGTCAACGCTACTTTTCAGTTAAATTAGCAGTTTATTTCCCTTTGCTAATTCATTCTGATGGACATTTATAGACTGTCGTAGCGCTGTCTTCTGACCACACAGGGGACTAGCTATCAGGTAAGGTTGAGTTCTTTGAGCATTTTTGAGGGATGTTCGTACCACGTCTGCAACGCCTTTGCCGGCATGGGACGGGCGATACCGAATCCTTGCAACAAATGACAGCCCATTTGTGTCAGTCGTTTGACGTGAGCGTTACTCTCAACCCCTTCCGCGACGACTTTTTTATTGAATCGTTTAGCCAAATACACAACGCTCTCAACAATGGCCAAATCATGCTCACGCTCCAACATGTTGATGACGAAGCTGCGATCTACTTTAACCATGTCTACCGGTAGATCACGTAGGTAGGTCAGCGACGAATACCCCGTTCCAAAATCATCCAAGGCGACATTCACGCCTAGTGAACGGCAGGCACGCATGACTTGTGTTGCTGCTTGCAGGTCGTCCAGAGCAGCCGACTCCAGCACTTCAAGGCATAGCAGCGCTGGCGACACATCGGGGTGTGCGGCTAACGCGTTCTGCAGAGTATCGAAGAAGTCGGCTCGGGTAAGTGACTGGGGGCTCAGGTTAATGCATACCTCAAGCATGATGGCACTGGCATGCCACTCCTCCATCTGCTGCAACGCAGTTTCTAGCACCCATGCATCGAAGCTTAGCTCTAGCTCGCTACCGGCAATCGCGGGTAGAAACTGATCGGGTGCCAGCAGCCCACGCTCAGGGTGCTGCCAGCGGATTAGCGCTTCCACACCAGTGACCTTTTGAATGACCGGATCAAACTGCGGCTGATAAAAGAGCACAAACTCACCCGCATCGAGTGCACGTGCAATTTGTCCACGCCACATTTGAAGGTCTTTAAGCTCTTGTTCGCGCTCAGGGTTGAAGAGGACGAAACGATTGCCGCCCACCATTTTAGCGCGATACATCGCCTGATCGGCGTGACGTAGCAGTGTGTCAGAGTCACTGTGATCAGTAGGAAACAGGGTAACGCCTAGGCTGCCTGTTAGCCTCAGCGGCGCCTCATCAGTGATACCTATTTCGGGTATTCTCAGTGGCTTCGCCACCTGTTGAAGTATGAACTCTAAACGCTCGAGGCTACCCTCAAACCGGCGCAGTAGAAAGGCAAACTCGTCTCCCCCGATGCGAGCGATAAGATCACCTGACCCTAGCGCATCAACCAACTGCCCAGCCAAGGCCAGCAGGATCCGATCAGCCCCCGCTCGACCGAATCTCGAGTTGAGTTCATGAAACCCGTCTAAGTCGAGCACTGCTATGGCCAAAGTCTCATCTGGCTTGCAGCTATCGAGCGCCTCATGCATAAGCTCAATCATATGGCTACGATTGGGTAGCGCGGTTAGACGATCCACATGCCCCGCTCGAAACAGCTCATCTGCATGCTGCTTGATGTGTGTCAGATCAGAAAAAACGGCAACATAGTGGCTAGTCTCACCTGCCTCATTGCGCACCACTGAAATTGACAGCATCTCTGGCAACGGATCGCCGTTTTTGCGTCGATTGAGCACTTCCCCCTGCCAATATCCCTTTTTGTTCAAAGACGCCCACAGCGCCCGATAAAAGGCAGGTGTTTGGCGCCCTGACGATAAGACCCGGGGGTTCTTGCCAAGGACTTCGTCACGGGTATAGCCAGTAATTCGCTCAAATGCCTCATTGACCTCAATAATACGGTTGTCGCCATCCGAGATCATGATTGCCTCACGGCTGCTGGAAAACACCTTGGAGGATAGCTCCAAGCGTTGCCAGGCTTCATCGTGCTGACGGCGCAGTCGTAAACCGTGAATCAGTTGACCAAGCGGCCTGAGCAATGGCTCAAGCGACACAAGCGTGCCCTCACTATACCCCTCAGCGCAGTTGGCAAGCCCTAGCATGGCAACCATCTCGCCTTCCACTGAAACCGGCAGGCACAACAACGTATCGAGGGAAGGATGTCCTTTAGGCAGCCCACCACGCCTTGGATCATGGGAAGGCCGATTGCTAATCAGAGGCTCGCCAGTGCGCAGAACATGGCCATAGAGGGAGTCCAATTGGGAGAACACTAAACCGTCCGCTTGTGCCTTACAGTAAAGTGCCCGAGAGGCCTCATCCCAACTAATATCAGTAACGGCATGGGTCTTAAGGAACGGCTCGCCATTCTTATCCTTAAATACCTCCCCAATGAACCCATACTCACTCTCCGTTAGCGACAGCAGCGCCTCCAGTGCGTCTGAAAACGAAGCAGAGATATTATCCCCAGCAATAATGCTCGCCTGTAGGCGAGTGATAAGGTCATCGATACGGTGCCGCCACTCTAGCTCGTGCCTACTTTGCTGAAGAGGGGTAATGTCCTGCAGGGTGCCTATAATATGGCGGGCAGGCACCCTATCCTCGATTGAGGCGCCCGTTACATGCACCCAGGTAACCGCCGTTTCGCCGGGAGCTTTCAAACGTAGGCAGCCGTCGAAAGGAATACCTTGCTGAACAATTCTTTCCAGCCCACTTTCCAGCGTATCGCGATCTTCAGGCAAATAGTGGCTTGCAAGCTCAAGGCGGTGGCCTGGTGTCAACGGAGCAGCGCCATGTAAGCGCTGGAACTCATCATTTCCCCACATTGCATTGGAACTCACGTCGAGTTCCCAAATACCAAGCCCCGCGTGATTAATAAGTTGCTCAAGACGCTGAAGCCGCTGCAATTCCAGATGACTCATGATTTGATGGGCTAAAACCTGCAAGTGACGCTTATGTTCATCACTTATTACCCTTTGGCGGTAATCTATCAGGCACAGCGTACCAATCGAAAACCCGTCGGGCGTCACTAACGGCGCTCCCAGGTAATAGCGAATATAAGGAGGGCCAGTCACTAGGGGATTATCCTGGAAACGAGCATCTACAGTGGCATCTGCCACCTCCAAAAGCTCGTTTTCCAAAATGGCATAAGCGCAGAATGAGACGTCCCGGGGGGTACTGCTAATATCGAGGCCCACTTGGCTTTTGAACCACTGACTGTTCTCCTCCACCAAGCTGACCAACACAATCGGCACGTCAAAAAACTTGGCAGCCGAACGGGTAATAGCGTCTAAAACTGCGTCAGGTGCCTGGTTATGACGTATATAGCGCCACATCGCACGCAAACGATCTGCTTCATTTGGAGGCAATGGTGCAACCATTAACATTCCTCAGTGAGACAGAGCTGAAGGCTTGTCAAGGGACTGAATAACGACGGCCTGGACTCAAGACGCATGGGGGGACTTCCTTAGATTATTTTTCTGGGCATCTTTTATCATCGGCGGGAGATGAAATAGCTTTAGTCGGATACCGCGAGAATTAGCATAAAGGAGGAGCACTTTTACGTTGCTATCACCTATGTTTAATTACATGGTACATATTACGTGCTGCACGGCCACGCGTCAGAATTAAACAAAAAACAGTCATAAGACCCTTTGGTTTTATGCATGAAAGGGGCGCGTTATGTACCATGAATTCCCGCTACTAGAAGCCCAGCAGGAAATCCACGAGCTGACCGCCGCCGGAGCACCACTCAATACAACACTGGCGGCACTGATTGCGTGGGCAGAATTGATGTTGCCTGACGCGCTGGTTTCCATCATGCGCATCGATCCGGCGCAGAACACGTTGAGACTCGTTCCTAGTCCGCGCTTTTCGGCTGACTACATCGCTCACATGCAAAACATTGAGATTGGCCCCGCGATTGGAACGTGTGGAAGAGCCGCCTTTAAAAAACAGCTGGTAGTCACTGACGATATTGACACTGACCCTAACTGGAAGGATTTTCGCGAATTAGCCCACGCAGAAGGGCTGCGCGCTTGCTGGTCAATGCCCATCCTTTCCGCTAACGACGAAGTACTGGGCACCTTTGCCACCTATTACCGCCACCCCGCAACACCTTCACAAAACGCACAGAACTCCCTAGCCCGAAGTGCCAGTCTCGCGGCACTGGTGCTTTTGCGGCACCGAGATAAACAGCATCATCGCACGCTTTTTGAGTGGCATCGTTCCTTGTTTGTGAATCACCCTGACGGCGTTTACGAATTTGATCTTAACGGACACTTTCAGCGCTGTAATAAAGCACTTGAAAGCATTACCGGATATAAATCGTCTCACTTAGTAGGCTTACATTTTAACCAGTTTATTGTCCCCTCTTTCCGGGAGCTTACCCAGCAAGCGTTTGATAGTGCTTGCCGTGGCGACGCCATTACCTACGAGACCGTTGGCAAGCATGCCAACGGCCATCACTACCATTTAGAAATTACCAATTTCCCCGTAGTAGTGGACAGCGTGATTGTGGGGGTTTATGGAATATGCCGCGACGTTACCGAACGCAAACAACAAACCGAAGAGATGCGCTTACTAAAACGAGGGATGGAGGCCAGTCCCAGCGGCATTATCATGGTGGATGCGCAACAGGCTGGCATGCCGATTGTGTTCGCAAACCCAGCCTTTTCGCGCATTACCGGCTACGAGCATAGTGAAGTCATCGGTAATAACAGTCGCTTTCTGCACGGCCCCGATACAGCCCCTGAAGCGATTGACGCTATTCGTACCGCTATGTGCGAACAGCGTGATGTGAGTATTACGCTGCTAAATTATCGCAAAGACGGCGAGCTCTTTTGGAATCACCTTGTGGTCAGCCCAGTGTTTGATCAACGTGGCGCCTGTAGCCACTTCATCGGCATTCATCAGGATATCACCCATGAAAAAGCCCAGGAAGCCAAGCTGGCCTACCAGGCAACCCATGATTTGCTTACCGGTTTGCCCAACTACTCCGCCTTCACAGAACAATTAGCCAGCCGTTTTCAGCTTCACACCTTAGGGCCACACCTTGGAACGCTGGTAGTCATGCAGCTGGACCTCGATGGTTTTAAAGCCATTAACGATGGCCTGGGTCACCACGTGGCTAATCGCGTGTTAATCACCGTTGCCCAACGCTTAGAGGGCTTGGTTAGCCCTCCTGCCATGGCAGCTAGGCTAGTGGGAGATGAGTTTGCGCTGCTGTTGAGTGTAAAAGATGACCTCGACGCCACGATTAACCTATTAGCCGAACGCATTCTCACCACCCTTGCGGAGCCTATTGAGCTTGAGGGTCAACTGGTTCACCTCAGCGCCAGCATCGGCATTGCCTACGCCACCACTACCGTCGTAGCCCCCTATAGCCTGCTCCAACACGCAAACTTAGCGCTGGAACAAGCCAAGCGCCAAGGGCGCAATACTTGGCAATGGTACCGTGGGCGAAAAGCGGAGAGCGTTAAACATAGTGTTGCCATGCGGCACGACTTGCACACTGCGCTTAGCGAAGGGCACTTTGAATTGCACTACCAGCCCCTGGTCGATGCCATGAGCAGCCGCATACGCAGCGTTGAAGCATTAGTACGTTGGCGTCACCCCACGCTTGGCTTAATCGCCCCAGGTGATTTCATCCCCCTTGCTGAGCAGACAGGACAAATCATCCCATTGGGACGCTGGGTACTTCTCCAAGCCTGCCGAGAAATTGCGGCACTGAACGAACAAAGTGACCGAGTGCTTTCAGTGGCGGTGAATATTTCCTCGCTGCAATTCTGCCGCGACGGCTTTCTTGACGAAGTAAAGTACGCATTAAAGGCAACCGGTTTACCACCAGAACGCCTTGAACTGGAAGTGACAGAAAGCGTCTTGTTGGATGGCACAGACCCCATTATTGAGCTCATGCAGACGCTTAAAGCCATGGGCGTGCGTGTCGCCCTAGACGATTTTGGCACCGGCTTTTCAAGCCTCAGCTACCTGTGCGACTTACCCACCCATAAGGTCAAGCTAGACCGCCGTTTTGTGCAAAAGACGCTAGAAAACCGACGCATGGCCGCCATTGTCCAGGGCGTCATTACCATGGCACACCATATGGATATGCAAGTCGTCGCGGAAGGCATTGAAACCCGCGCACAGCAAGAAGACCTCACCCGCCGTCACTGCGACCTACTCCAAGGGTACCTATTCGCACGCCCCATGCCCCTAGAGGAACTAAAGCGTCTACCCGACCAGTTACCCGTCGCCCTAACAGCCGACAATCTGAATTCATAGAACAACTGCAGCACATCCCTGTGCTGGCGTTTTTGATAAACGATGGGTTAGCCTTTTAAACTTGCGAACACCTTCGCTTTGGAAGCGTTTTCGCGTTCTGCATATAGCGATAACTCATCTGTCACCTGGGCACCCAGCGCCTCTTCAAAGGCATTGCGATTAGCATTTCCGGCATAGGCTGCGCTCTCTGCACCGCCCAGGTTCGACTGGAAAATCCCCGCAGCGCTGACCGGCAGAAAATCTTCATAGGTAATCGGCTGTGCTTCCACCAGCCCCCGGGCGATTAACGCATCGATATCGGCACTGCCAGCGTCTTTAGCGGCTTGCCCTTTCTCGGTCAGGTGATAGTGAAAATACGCTAACGCCTCACGGCGCATTGCCTCGTCGTTATCAGGAAACTTGGCGAATACGTTTTTCATAACCGTTTGGTGTGCGTCGTTATCCAACCCTGCGGTTTGCTTGCGGCCTTCATTAAGCAACTGGTCATAAAGCGCGCGACCTTTTGGTGTTAGCGCCACTCCACGCTGCTCAATTTCACCGAAGCGAGCGGTATGAGTGCCTTGCGCGTCACCGGCAAAGCGAATCGACTCCTCTAACGCTTTAAAGCTGGTTTGGCGCAGCAAAATGGGGCACTCACGACGCGGCGGCCCTTCAATGACGGCTTTGGGGTTCATACCCATCTCCGGCATCCGACGCTGTACTTCGTCGATATCCAGGGTGCGCGGCGTCAGGTGATTAATATGCGGTCCACGGAAGCACACCACATCGGCAATCAAACGGTGCTCATCATGAAGCGCATGATAAGTCTCCAGATCGACCGTCGCATCCTGGTGCCAACGGAAGGTTTCCAAGGCTTCTTTTACGAACTGGTCGGCCTCTTCACTGGTGAGCCCACCCTGGGTTTCATGACGCTCGATAAGTTTGCGCGCCCCTGGGGTAAAGATATCGCGCTTGGCCAGAATCTCTGCTGAACGCTGGCGCAGCGCCTCACTTTCAATGAGCTCTAAACGCAACAGCGAGGTAAAAACGCGGAAAGGATTCACCGCCAACGCGTCATCGTCGATAGGCCGAAAGGCGGTTGAGTGAACCGGCACACCCGCCTCAGAAAGATCGTAATAACCGACCGGATACATGCCCATAACGGCAAACAAGCGGCGCAGCATGGAAAGCTCTGCAGCGGTTCCTACGCGAATAGCTCCGTGGCGCTCTACGCTCAAACGAGCCAACTCACCCTGCGCTTCCAGGCGGCGATGAAGTTCAGGCTGCTGACTAAGCATTTCTTGGTTAACGTGCTCGACAAGTTCAAGCAGCGTGCCGTACTGCGGCACTTCTGCTTGGTACATGGCCGACATCGCCTTAGAGAAGCGGTCGCGAACATCATTGGTTGAAAGAAGGTTCGATTGAGTCATTTCGTTGCTCTCTATTGCCTATTACTGGGAGTTATCCGTCGCCAATACCGTGCGGTTGGCATAGTCAGAGACAAGCTCACCTCCGACCACTGCGATACGTCTTCAAGGTCTCTAAGCATAAGCAATCGCCACCAGCACACTGCGCAGGCTGCCTATTGCACTGCTGACGTAGGAAAAATCCATCGTCGTAAACGCGCTTGAAATTGCCATCCCCTTATCAAACAGGTTCACATGACAGACCACAAACGAAAAAAAACGCTAAATACATGCCAAATAGGAATGCATAGCCACGACTAATATTGGATTTACTCTGCAACAAACAGCACTATGGGGAATAGTACTTACACTTTGGCTCACGTTAAGCGATTCACTCTGCTGGGAGCGACTGGTTTGGCATCACGTAATCTTCCTTCTACGGCGGCTATGCAGTGCTTTGAAGCGGCCGCACGTCATATGAGTTTTACTCGGGCAGCAGACGAGCTGAACCTCACGCAAAGTGCTGTCAGCAAACAAGTCGCGCACCTCGAAACCACCTTGCAACATAAGCTATTTCGCCGTGTGCGGCGTAGCCTGTTGCTTACCCCAGAAGGTGCCATTTTTTTAAGTGATGTACGTAAAGTACTCACTCAGATTGAGATGTCGACGCAAGCGATAATGACCTACAGCGGCAATAGCGAGGTTCTTAAAATCGCCACATTACCTAGCTTCGGTAGCCGCTGGCTGGCAAATAAGCTGCCCCCCTTTCTAGCCGCGAACCCAGGCATTAGTTTGGAGTTTCATGACCGAGTAAAAGATTTCGATCTTGAGCAGCAAGATATCGATATTGCTCTGTTTTATGGGCATGGCAGCTGGCCAAGTCTTGCTTGTCATAAGCTTATTGGTGAGGATATGGTCGCGGTTGCTGCTCCAGAATTACTGGCTCAGCACCCCATCCATTCAGTGGATGACTTAACACGATTGCCGCTGCTTCACCTCTCGACACGCCCTGACGCGTGGCACCAGTGGTTTGCAAACCAAGAAGTCATCACTGACCGTAGCTATCATGGCACTCGTTTCGAGACCTTTCCTATGCTGGTACGAACGGCAATGGCAGGCGGAGGGGTCGCGCTGGTTCCTCACTTTACCGTCGATGAAGAGCTGGAAGGTGGACGACTAACACTCGCCTGGCCGTATAGGTTGCTCAGTGAAAGTGCTTACTATCTTGTTTATCCGGAGCACTTAGGGGAACTCGCCAAGGTACGACGTTTTGTAGAGCATATCACCCAGTTCAGTGATTGATGCCTGAATGCAATGAGACTTACTGGTTATCCTTAGCGAATAGGCATACCCGCGTTGCCCAGCGCGTCTACAGTGTTAGTATTGAGGAAAAGGCCAGCACTACTTTCAAAAAATAGTGAAGACTAGAGTGTTATGCCGCACATCCAAACTAAAACCTTCCCTTATCACTAACGAGAAAAATCATATTTCATGACAAAAGTCGCGATATTTGTAGACATCCAAAACGTATATTACACCGTGCGTGAAGCGTATGGTAAAAACTTCGACTATAATAAGTTTTGGGCGAAAGCAACTGCTAACAGAGACGTTCTGGCTGCTTTCTGCTATGCCATTGATAGAGGTGACCAAAAGCAACGGGAGTTTCAAAACATACTCAGAGCGATTGGATTTAATGTAAAGCTAAAACCTTTTATCCAACGTTCAGACGGTTCTGCGAAAGGCGACTGGGATGTTGGCATTACTCTCGACGCTATAGAATACGCTGAGCTGGCAGATGTTATCGTATTAGTATCGGGCGATGGAGACTTCGATATTTTAGCAAATAAAATTCGTTCTATGCATGGTAAAAAAGTTGAGGTATATGGTGTCCCTCAGTTAACCGCAGCGTCATTAATGAATGAAGCCAGTGAATTTATAGCGATCGATAGGTCACTCTTACTAAATTAAATCTTCCAGAAAGTCACTTGGCTACAGAAACGGTAGTTTCCATGTGCAAGTGCCTCTCCTCTATTCGCTTTCCAACTGATCGACCCGCGCCAGGATCAGCCGCCGCCCCTCATTCGTTGAGAAGTGGAACTGGCCCTCGACCTCCACAGCTTCACCTAGATATGGGGCTATTTGCTGGTGAGGGAATATCTCAACTCGATTGAGATGCTCATCTTCTATCCAATAGTGAAGGGGGTCATTAAAATGCCGCACTACGCCCTGGGTAACGACTGGACTGTCGTCAAAGGCAGTCGGATTGTTCGCCAACATGGATAGTGGCACTGTCACTGTTAGCTGCCCGCGGCACCCACTGACCAGGGTTACCATCAGCAGCACGGCTACCATAGGGCCTATACGTTTTTGGAGCGACCTCATTGCGTTACTCCCGTTGGTTGTTTCTTGCTCTATTTGGGCTTCTCAGGAATTAGTTTCGCACGCGTACACTGTTCTCGCCATTTTTCGGCATGTGTTTAATCTCCGACGGCTTGGGGCGATGTCATTACTCGATGCCAGCCCTGGGAGACTAATGTGGCACTTCCACCAGAAGTCACGGAGATACTTGGTGTCTGCATGCACCTGGGAATCGGCCCAGCATTGACGACTTACACATACTGCTTCAGCCCTCTATAGCCCACGTCAACAAGGCACCATGACCCATGCTGACTATTCGTTAATACGCTGCTGCAGCAAATTCAGTTCCTGAGTGTGCTCTTCAAGCTCACGCACTTCTTCTGCTAATTTTTTACGTCGCTTCTGAATATTATCTTCGTCGCCCTCTCTAAGTGCCTCCTCAAGCACTAACTCACGCTCACGTACCTCTTCTTGGCTCTCTCGTACCTCTTCGGCAGCCTCTGCAAGCACTTTCTCATTCGTGCAATTCTCCTCTATGGATTGCAATGAACGCTGCAATCCTCGAACACGATGGTGATTACCGTGTGCTTGAGCTTGCTCAAGCTGTTGTCGTACGGCACTTATTTTGTCCTCGCAAAGTCTTTCTGCTGCGTGCGCTACCGGCAGCAGTAAAATCCCAGCTGCGGCCGCTACACTTAGATGACCTAACCATGTTCTTTTCATCATTCGCTCCTAACACAGCAACCACTATGTATTGACCACACCTAGCAGTATCATAACGCCAGGAATCCAACCCGTAAAAATCGCGCAAAAGAGTGTGTAAATTGCAACTGATCGCTGTATTTTTTTCGCCAACGCTAGCAAGCAAAAAAAACTGAACCACAATGCAGACCATGCAAACCAGCTAAAGGTATTCCACAGGTCAAAGTTGAAGCCTATATCACTAATTGAACTCACTCCAACAAACGCTGCCGTAATGCTGACAAAAAAGCAGAACCACCCAAGCCCTATGCCATCCGCTTTTAAAAACTGGTTAGCACCAACCCAAAGATAAGTAAAAGAAAACAGCAAAGTAAATGCACCAGCGCTAATAGCCGCAGAATTATCCGGCTCTCGAAAAATCAAATAAACAGCAATAATAAAACTCAACACACCAACCATGATGTTGATGACAGATACTTCTTTGTCACCAATTTTTCCTAGCAGCCATATTCCGTTCACAAAAAGAACTGCTCCGACATATAGCAAGGTAAGCCCTAAAATCATCACAACCATTCCTATCGTTATTTTTTAATTTTTTCTGGCGTTTTAATTTTCTTTCTCTACTGCTCCGCTGAGTATTTAACAAATATCAACAAGCCTCCTCTCTAGATACATCAACGCTTTAAAAATGGAAGTAACTTCCAATAAACATAGCCGTCGGCGTGCAAACCTATAACTGCTTCTTTTTATTTTATTGTCATGGAACACTTCATTTCCCTTCAAACGACAGCCAAGGCCTAGCAGCACATCATACGGGCTAAGAAAGACCGGAATGGCGCTAAGAGACCCTATTTTTAAAAGCCGAGAGAGTATAGCAGGGCTTTCATAACCAACCATTGAAATTAGTGTTATATCTTCATAAGAAGTCGCAACAGCATGTTTCCAATGTCGATTTTGTGTTCTTTAACCTCTATTGACTTAAAGGCACAGTTATATCATAAGCCCTTTATGCCTCGTCCCCACCACCCTTTCACAAGAAAGGTCGGCACGGCGGGAGTTCTGGCGGGTTTGTTTATGCCGCGCCATGCCTACAAGCGAGAAAAGCTACTGGTCACGATAGCGTTCGATAATCATAGCGACACCTTGCCCCATGCCAATACACATCGTAATCAGCGCATAGCGCCCGTTGATCACCTCGAGTTGGCGCATGGCTGTCAAGGCAAGCCGAGCACCGGAAGCACCCAGCGGATGCCCAATCGCAATCGCCCCGCCATTAGGATTCAATCGGCTGTCATCAGCCGCTAAGCCAAGCTGTTTAGCGCAGCCAAGCGCTTGAACCGCAAAGGCTTCGTTGATTTCGATAACATCCATCTGTTCAAGTGGCAGCCCTGCGCGGGACAACACCTTCTGACTAGCAGGCACCGGCCCAAGCCCCATGATCCGGGGTGCAACACCGGCCACAGCGCCACCAACGATTCTGGCTCGTGGACGCACCCCAGCACGTTCTCCCGCCCCAAGACTCCCGACAACCAGCGCTGCCGCGCCATCATTGATACCTGATGCATTGCCAGCCGTCACCACTCCCTGTTCGAACAGCGGCCGGAGTTGTGCTAGCTGGCCGGCATCACTACTCGGCCTCGGGTGCTCATCTGCTTTGATTTCAAGGGGTGGATTCTTGCGTCCTTGGGGGACATTGACGCCCAGGATTTCCGCCTGGAAAAAGTCTTCCTTCAGCGCACGGCAATAATTAGCCTGGGAGCGTGCCGCAAAGCTGTCACTCGCTTCACGACTAATAGCCAATTCATGCGCAATGTTATCGGCGGTTTCTGGCATGCTTTCATTGCCAAAGCGCTCCACGATCTTCGGGTTGGGGAAACGCGCGCCAATCACCGAGTCAAATATGACCTGATTGCGGGCATAGCCATTTTCAGCTTTAGACAACACATAAGGTGCTCTCGACATAGACTCAACACCGCCTGCCAGGAAAAGCTCCCCTTCACCTAACCTGGTAGCGCGAGCGGCATCAATCACTGCGGCCAAACCGCTGCCACACAAGCGATTTACCGTTTGCCCAGCCACATCAACCGGTAAACCTGCCAACAGCGCGCTGTGACGCGCCACATTACGGGCATCCTCTCCCGCCTGATTGGTACATCCGGCCAGGACATCTTCGTATTGCTCTGGCTTGAAAGCGTTGCGTTCTACCAGCACGCTGAGTACATGGCTCAAAAGCGTATCCGGACGGACGGCCGCCAGGCCACCTCCATGACGACCAAATGGGGTTCGCAGACCGTCGTAGATATAAGCATCGTTCATTGCTGTTCTCCGTAGTTAAGTCCTTCATCCGTGGTTAAATCGACGCCCAGCATTACCCGCCGCTTTAACCACAGGCTGGCCCGGTAGCGTGGGTCACCGGTCGCGGACTGGAGATTATTCAGGATCGTCAGTACCCGCTCGCCACCGTAGTGATCCCCTAAACGCAGTGGGCCCAACGGGTAGCCAAGCCCCAATTCGACTGCTCGATCAATGGTGGCCGGGGCAGCAATACGTTGCTGGGCAATTTCCGCACCGATATTGACGATGCAGGCCACCATGCGCTGTAACACAAAGCCGGTGCTGTCATTCAGCGTGCTGACCGGCGTGCCATCGTGATGGAGAAGTGCCTGAGCTGCCTGAGCGACAGCGGCGTCGGTAATCGGGGTAACCATCAGGCTGCGGCGCTTGTCTAAACCGGCGAAGGTATCGATGGCGACACACTGGCGTGCATTCAAACCTTGCCGATGGGCGCAGTGTGTGGCGTCTTCCCCAAGTGGTGTTAGCAAACACAAGGCTTGCTCAGAAGGGGTAGCCCCCTTCTCCAGTGGCCAGCCAGCCTTTTCCACCAGGGTTTCCAAAGCGAGAGCCGCACACAGATCTTCTTGACTGACCCACACTGGTCGAGGTGGCGCGTCGGCAATAGCTGGTTCAGGAGGCACTTCTACGCCTGAATCACCATAGCGGTAAAACCCCTCGTGGGTTTTGCGACCGAGTAGATTGGCGGCCAAACGTTGGCGTGTCAGCGGTGAAGGACGACACCGCGGCTCTTGATAAAACTGCTGGTAGATAGACTCCATGACCGCATGAGAAACATCGAGTCCGATCAGGTCGAGCAGCATAAAAGGCCCCATACGGAAGCCGCCTTGATCCACCATGATACGGTCGATCGTGGCGGGGTCTGTCGCACCTTCACCAATAATGCGTAACGCCTCGGTACTGAAAGCGCGCCCCGCATGATTGACCAGAAATCCCGGCGTATCGGTAGTTTGAGCGGTAAAGTGCCCCATCATCTTGCCTAGGGTGAGCGCGCGGGCAAGAACATCAGCGGCGGTGCGTAACCCGGGAATGACTTCAATAATTTTCATCAAAGGCACCGGATTAAAGAAGTGCAGACCAATAACGCGCTCAGGCAAGTGACAGGCGGATGCAATCTCGGTGACGGAAAACGATGAGGTATTGGTGGCCAACACTGTCTGCGAGCCGACAATACCTTCCAGCTCACGGAACAGAGACTGCTTGAGAGCGAGCTTTTCTGCGACCGCCTCAATCACAACGTCGCAATTCGCCAAGTCGGTCAGCTCTGTCGCTTGAATCAAGCGCTGCCCGTTTTGCTGACGTTGATCTTCCGTCATCCGTCCTTTCTCCACCTGCCGCTGCCATCGCGTGCTGATATACGTAACTGCCTCTCTAGTAGCCTCTGCGTGGACATCAAACAAAACCACGTTTAGCCCTGCTTCAGCTGTGAGTTGGGCAATACCGCGCCCCATGGTTCCCATACCAACCACACCGATTTTATTGAACGATTGGAGTGATGTGTCATTGGCCATAAACATTCTCTTCGCTAGCGTGTTGGTTGTTTTTTTAATAGCAGGCTTCATCGGCTGAGCTGCTGTCGGCGAGACCTTGAACGGCGAGTGAAGCCTGGTAACAAGGCCCCCCCAGATGGCGCGGGTAGGCAAAGAATTCAACGGCGAGAAGGTCGATATCCGATGAGCGATAACTCGCTGCACGCAGCCTTGAATCGTGGGAGAATCGCTCCAATACGTTTTGCATGTCAGTATCTGGGGATACCTGAATAGCCGTGTGCATAGCAAGCACAAGACTCTCGCCCGAGCTGACAATCAGCGGGAGCTTTAACGCTTTTAAGGTGAGTGCCGCACGCTGTTGCTCGTGCGCTGACGCTTGTTGTCGCACTAGTTCACCAAAGTGGCTGCGTGACGACGTTATTAACGTCATATCAGCTTTTTCGGGAATGGGTTCCTTCAAATCCAGCACCGCTACCCCAGTAATCTGTGGTGGCAATATCGTTCCCAGGTGACAGCAACTCATCAGACACAGAGTTGTTTCCGGCAGAAGCCTGTCTGCAACACCAATACCCACCTTGTTAGCGCGGCGTGCCCAATGTTCAAACAAAGGGTGCTCACCCAGTAATGCAATATGACGATGAGGCTCGACATCGCCTGACACCATAGGCACCTGAGATGCCTGCCTCTCAGCAAGAAACAGATGTATCAATGCAGCGCGCTGTGGCGAACTCATACAGGCTAGAAACAACTCGCGTTCACGACGACCCCCCTCCTGAAAGGAGGCGGCGGTTGTGCAGTAGTCAACCGCCTCTACAATGCGCAGCGGTGAAAATAACTCACCTGCCTCAGCCTCCAACTGAGCGCGTTTTGCGTGGATCAGGCCAGGAACGGGCTGTGGCGCTGGCAAGTTTCGCGTTACCCGGGTTGCCTGCTCTTCTTTGATCACCCGTTGTGCGGCCTGCAAGCCTGCTTCCAGCACGTCGGTGGTTTCACTTAATCTATCGATAATGCCGCTGGCAAGGGCTTCTTGCGCATCAAGAAAGCGCCCTTGAGTCATCATATCCAGTGCAGTCTCAACCCCTGCCAGCCTTGGTAGCCGCTGTGTACCACCAGCACCGGGCATAAGGCCAAGCTGGACTTCAGGCAGCCCTACTTGCGTGTTGGGCAGCGCAACACGCAGATGACACCCCAGGGCAACTTCCAACCCACCGCCTAGCGCTGTGCCGTGCATCACCGCAATAACCGGCTTTATACAGCCCTCGATGCGTAAAATCACATCGGGCAGTAACGGAGCGCGGGCAGGTTTACCAAACTCGTTAATATCCGCACCAGCAATAAAGGTATGTCCCTTGGCCAACAGCACCAGTACCTTCGCCTGCAGATCAGCCTCTGCCTGCCCAAAGGCAACCATTAAGCCGCTGCGCACCGCATAGCTGAGGGCATTAACAGGCGGGTTAGAGATGCAAATAACCCCCACTCTGTCATAACGCTGATAGGTAACGCAGGCGGTCATAGTAGTCTCTCCGGTGAGGATACCGCATGATCAATAGGCCTCGTGCGCTGCATGACCCAATACACGCCATAAACCCCTACCAGTGCGGTGAAGCCGGCGATGTCTGTCGCCAGGCCAGGGTAGATCAACAGCATTGCCGTTAGCAGCAGGAATAGGCGTGCAACATAGCCAATGCCCCCCACCCGATAGAGATAGCCTTCCATCGCGGCGGCCACCAGCCAGATCGCGACAAAGGCGGTGATGGACGATAAGACGATACGCAGCGGCTCGCCCTGCAAAATTAGCGCGGGATTGAGAACAAACAGGAAGGGCAACACAAACAGGATGCCACCCAGGCGCACGGCATGCAGACTGGTTTTCGTATTGTTGGCACCGGCCACGCCCGCCGCGGTAATCGCTGCCAATGCCACCGGTGGCGTAATGTACGAAAGCATGCCCCAGTAAAGAATAAACAAATGGCTACCCAGCGGGTTAAGCCCTGCCGAGACCAGTGCAGGCGCCAGCAAAATGGAGAGGAAAATGTAGCAAGCGCTGACCGTCATTCCCATGCCGAGCACAAAGCTTGTGATCGCCCCAGCCGCCAGCATTAGTGGAATACTACCGCCAGCATAAAGCAGTAGTTCGCGCGAAAACGACCCCGCGACACCGGTATAAGAGAGTCCGCCAACGACAAGACCGATACCTGCCAGCACGGCTACCAAGTTGCCAATGCTTTTTGCTAGCTGAAAGAGAAAATCCAGCGCTTTTTGGATATTTAACTGTTGCTGGCGTCGAAACAACGAGATGCCCAGCAAAACAAGCGTGGCGTAGTACGGCGCGTAGCTTTCCAAGCGCATCACCAGCAGCATGTAAATCAGTAACGCCAGACTTAACAGGTAGGGCCAGCCAGCCTTCAGTGTTGGCCAAATGCTGGGGATCTCATCCGCATGCATACCCTTCAAACCGTTACGAGCAGCATAATTGTCCACTTGCAGAATAAGGGCCATATAGAAAAGTATGGCTGGCAATAGGGCAGCAATCATCACTTCGGAATAGCTGACGCCTAGAAATGAGGCCATAATGAACGCTACGGCTCCCATAATGGGGGGCATCAAGGTACCGCCTGTGGAAGAGCATGCCTCGACCGCCGCAGCATACTCCTTAGAGTAGCCACTGCGTTTCATTGCCGGAATAGTAATGGCACCGGTGGTCAGAATATTGGACACAGCACTGCCCGAAAGGCTGCCCATAAACGCGCTGGAAACCACCGCTACCTTGGCAGGCCCCCCCCGGCTTTTACCCATAAGCGCAGTGGCAAAGTCCATAAAAAACTGTCCACCACCAGTAATCGTCAGGGCAATGCCGAACACTACAAAACCGATGATCAGATTGGCCACCACCTGCATGGGCACACCGACTATGCTTTCCACGCCCATCACATGGGAGCGAATGGTTTCGCCGAGGGTAAAAGGGTTACTCCATAGAAAACCCGGCATATTCCCTGCATAAATGGGGTACAAGCCAAACACCAGCGCCACCGCAAAAATCGCCCACCCACCGCAGCGTCTCACCCCTTCCAGCACCAGCAGTACCATGATACTGGCAATGACCGTCGCCTCGGTGGGTGCAAAAAATTCCCAACCTTCCTGCATCATGCGCAGACCGTTCATACCTAGGTAAATGGCACACCCTAATGCGGTCGCTGCCAGCCCCCAGTCATACCAAGGCAGGCGCTGGCTATCAGCGACCCGCGCCGGATAACACAACAGCGCCGACGCAAGAAAAATACCGATCAAGTAGTAAAGAAAGGCATTTCCCAGCGGAGTAAAGCCCAACACAGCGAGCGAGAACGTCTGGTTGATGGCCATCAGCAGCCCTGCCAACCCCAGGAGCATAACGATGCCGCGCGAAACCTTGTTGAGCCGTGATGTATTGTTGTCGCTGTTATTCGTCATGGCCGTTACCTATAGACACAATTGCAGCCGGGGCCAGTGGCCTCGGACTCTAAGCACTTAAAGTTCGTCAAGTGTGGCCTGACGGCGCTTTTCCCAACGTGCTTTGAAGGCCTCGTCATCAAAGTCACCAGCCTCTTCCAGCGTGCTTTCCCACGCAGCTTGCAAGGCTTCAAGACGCGCGATACGTGCTTCATTCCAGGCATCCATGTCATCGTTCCACAGGCCCTGCTCTTGCATATAGCGCACGGCACCAGCATGGAAAGGGATATCAATCGGTGGGACACCAGAATCTTTGATCGACCAGCGATGAATGGCTGACGTCGCATCCTTGTAGAGGTCGTAAGCTTCATCCAACGACTTGATGTAGGCATACACCTCGTCGTCATCCTTATCAGCCATGGCGACAATAATGGGGTAGCGATAGGCCAGCATATTAGCAGGGGCATCGTCAGACAGGCCGGCACCGATGGTCTCGGTGAACGGTTGGAAGACCGGCGCCACCTGATTCATACGCGCCCAACCCTCTTCATCGTCAGCCGGGATATCCACCCAGCGCAGCCCTCTGGGCGACTCTTTAAGCTCGTAGAGTTGGCTTGCCGTCGTTGTTGTACACGCTGCATCGGCCTGCCCCTGAACCAGTGAGCTCATGGCAGCACTGTGAGCAGGGAACATCACCGCTTCAACGTCGTCGCGCGTTAGCCCTGCGAAAGCCAGGATGGCATCGCATTTGACACTGACGGAAGGATTGCCCGCGGTATACGCAACGCGTTTGCCACGCAGATCTGCAAGGCTGTGGATTTCCGCATCGGCAGCAGTAGGAATACCAAAAGAAGAAGGCCTGCCAGCGACAGCGCGCAGATTCTGGGGCCCCCAGCGCCGCTCGGAAAAGTCGAAGGTGCCTTCCGATGCAAAGAATGACTCGGTCGCCAGGAACGCATAATCAGCACGCCCTGAAACAAGCGGCTGCAAGCGGCCAATGGCGGATCCGGCAGGCTGAATACGAATACGCGTGTCATAGGCGCGCCCAAAGGCATCGGCAATGGCTGAAGCTTCCGAGTGGCCTTGGGAGCCGACATCATAAGCCGTCCATGTCATGGTATCGGGCAGATTCTGAGCAGTCGCTGCGCCTCCCAGCGTGAACAGGGAGAATGAAAAAGAAGCGGCAATAATGCTGGCGTTCAATAGAGTACGTTTCATGATGAAGTCTCACTTATTGTTGACGTTGTTAGTGATAGATTGCCGTGCTACAAAACAAGCCGTGTTTAGCGTTTCTTTTCTGTCGGCGTAATACCCTCTTCAATTAGACGTTCGACCCGCTCGGGGCTAGTGCCGATATCGATGAGTATGTCCTCCGTGTGCTGCGCAAAGGTGGGGGGTGGGCGCTCATAGTGACAAGGTGTGCGGCTTAACTTGATCGGCGATCCGGTGCCTTTGTAAGCGCCAATTTCAACAATCATTTTCCGATGTGCCGTGTGAGGATGGGCAAGCACCTGGGAGGTTTCCAACACAGGGCCACAGGGCACGCCGCTTTGAATCAGACGTTCCGCTAGCACCAGGCCATCCTGATGCTGCATAGCGTCTTCTAACGCCTCACGTAACGCCTCACGATTGACCAGACGCGTACCGTTATCGATAAAACGCAAGTCTTGGATCAGCTCGATACAGCCCAATTCAGTGCACAACTTGGCGAACTGGCCGTTGTTGCCCACCGTTAAGAACAGTGGCTGCGTCGCGGTCTTATACACCTCGTAGGGAGCAATATTTGGATGCGCATTGCCGGTACGCTGAGGGGCTGGGCCCCCATAGAACACGTTCGGGAAATGCGGGTGCATCAACGACAATCCCGAGTCAAACAGTGCAGCTTCGACAAACTGGCCTTGACCACTACGCGTCCGCTCATGCAGTGCCAAAGTAATGCCAATCACCGCA
This sequence comes from Vreelandella zhaodongensis, assembly GCF_013415115.1. Lineage (GTDB taxonomy): Bacteria > Pseudomonadota > Gammaproteobacteria > Pseudomonadales > Halomonadaceae > Vreelandella > Vreelandella zhaodongensis. The sequence goes on from NZ_JACCDD010000002.1 coordinate 316,861, forward strand.
TTCAACCCCGTCACGATATCCACAATCGGTAAGCCCACTCGCAAGGGATCCCCACCCTGCTCACCATTAACGCTCATCAGCCCAGCCATGGCCTGAATCACGGCATCGTAACCGGGCAGGCCACCCATCGGACCATCAGCCCCAAAACCACTGATTCGACAATGAATCAACTGCGGAAAGTGAGCACCCAGAACGTCATATCCCAGCCCCCACTTTTCCAAGGTGCCTGGTTTGAAGTTCTCAACCAGTACATCCGCGCTTTCAAGCAACTCCAGCAATAAGGCGCGACCTTCATCCTGGCGCAGATCAAGCGCCATACCCCGCTTGCCACGATTCAGGCCATGAAAATAGGAAGAGGCGTCGCCTTGAAATGGCGGCCCCCAGCCGCGTGTTTCATCGCCTTGCGGCGGCTCAATCTTGATCACATCCGCACCATGATCCGCCAGCACCTGAGTACAATAAGGGCCGCCCAGCACTCGGCTTAGATCAAGAATACGAATACCACTTAAAGAAGCAGCAGGTGTACTCATGACACCTCCTCTGGCACTCGCTCAGCGGTAGGTTCAGAAAGGTTTAGAGTGGCTATCAACTGCGCGACACGGGTTGCCCCCATAGGCTGCTCTACCAACAGCTCAGCACAATGCTCTGCTGGCACGCTATCAATGACAGTCGGATCCTGTGGTAGCAGCTTGTAGCGCAACACTAGCGCTGCCAGAGCGGCGCGGCGCTGATTATCACATTGCTGCTGCGCCTCCCAGGCAAGAAACACCGCCGAGGTGGCGTGATAAAGCGTACTGGCAATGCGTCGCACTTCATGCTCGTTATTGGCGTTTTCCGCTACTTTCTCCGCCGCCAGACCAGCCTTATCCAGCACTTGTTTGAGTAAGCAGCGCTCTCGTTCGGCCAGGGCGGAAGCATCGATCAGGCGAAGCAGGTAGTCACTCAAAACAGGCAGGGTGCCTTCACGACGAATCGAACGAAACACGTCTAACGCGACAATATTGCTGGTGCCTTCCCAAATCGATCCTAAATGGGCGTCGCGCACTACTCGGGCATCCGACCACTCTTCGATATAGCCACACCCACCCCGTACCTCCATAGCATCAGTGGTGACCTTACGGGCATCCCGGGTGGTACGAAACTTGATCAGTGGCGTCAAAATGCGCAGCAGTTTTGCGGCTTCCTGATCGCCTTTATCCGCTCGCCGCAGGCACTCGGCTGTGTGGAACACCATGCTGCGCCCCTGCTCGGCGGTTAGCATCATCTTGAGCAATTGGCGCTGCATCAGCGGCAGCTCGATCAAGTGGCGACCAAACGCATGGCGATTACGTGCGATATACAGGCTTTCATTCATCGCACGACGCATCAGGCCAGCAGAGCGCACGCCGTTGGAAAGTCGCGACATATTGATCATGTCGGTCATGTGCTTGAAGCCTTTACCCTCTTCCCCCACCACATAGGCTTCTGCGCCTTCCAGGGAAATCTCGCCACTGGCCATGGAGCGGGTACCCATCTTGTCCTTAAGACGCAGGATGCGGTAGTTGTTCAAACGGCCATCAGGCAAACGACGTGGCAGTAAAAATAGCGTCAACCCACGCGTACCGCCCTGCCCACCTTCCGGGCGTGCCAGGACCATGGCCAAGTCAGCATCTGGGTTAGAGCAGAACCATTTGTCCCCATAGAGACGCCACACACCGTTCTCGTAACGAGCTTCCGTGGTAATCGCGCCAACGTCTGACCCTGCATCCTGCTCGGTCATGAACATGGCCCCTTGAAAATGCTGCGCTTCATCCTGGGAGGTCAGGTGATCGATAAACTGGGCAATTAACGCTTCAGAACCAAACTTGCGTAACGTGCGTGTCAGCGAGTCGCTCATACTCAGCGGGCAGCACAATCCAAACTCCGCCTGCACAAATAAGAAGGTCAAACCGTATTTAACCGCCGGCGGCATCGGCTCTGACCAGCCCAGCACACCGCCACGGTGTGACATTGCCGCCAGGCCAAAGTGTGAGTATGCGTAGTGCTCTAGTCGCTGGTAGGCAGGGTGTTTTTCGATATGCTGAGTATCAGCCCCGTTGCGGGTACGCAGATGAAGGATCGGTGGGTTTTTATCCGCAGCCAGCGCCAAGGTTTCAAGCTCATCTCCCACCAGCTTGCCTAACTCATCGAAAAAAGGTGCGGTATGCTGGCGCAAGTCTGAATCTAGATAAACATCTAACAGGCTGGATAACTCGGGGTCACTGGTAAAGGCATTGTGTCCACGGTTATCTGGAATATTGCGGTGAATAGCGTTCGACATACCGATTCTCCTTGTTATAGTTTCGATAGCGTCTTTCGCATACTAGTAACCATTCACACTGGGCATCCAATACCCTTTAAGGATCTATCGATACTATTTACTGTATCGTTGAGGTCGTTTGTCATAACTCTGCTCATAACGACGGAAGCTTCAGATGGCACTCACCTTTCGACAATTGCGCTATTTCCTGGTGTTGGCCGAAGAACTGCATTTCGGGAGGGCCGCTGAAAAACTGCATATCTCGCAGCCGCCGCTAAGTGCGAGCCTACGCCAGCTCGAAGACGAGCTGGGCGTAACGTTGCTTCAGCGAAGTAGTAAGAGCGTTAAATTAACAACTGCGGGTGAGGTATTTCAGCGGCAAGCAAGGCGCCTGCTTGAGGAACTGGAAGAGTCGCGCATCATGATGCAGCGCATCGCAGAGGGTGCTTCGGGTATTTTGAGAATCGGCTTTACGCCCGCCATGCTATTCCGCGGCTTGCCGCTTGCATTACAAAAGCTCAAATCGGCACACCCAGGCATTGAGGTAAAACTGCTGGAGCGTAATTCATCCGATCAGGTTGAGGGAATAGAGTCTGGACAGCTCGATATCGGTTTTATTCATGCCATGCCACTCCCCGATACGCTGAAAAAGCTGACACTGGCCAGTGAACCGTTGCTTGGCTGCGTACCCAGTCATCATCCGTTAGCGAAGCGGCAATCAATCCGCCTCAAAGATTTGTGTAGTGATTCATTCATCACGTTTCGCCGTGACCTTTCCCCTCACTACTACGACCGCATCATGGGCCTGTTCCACGTTGCCGATCTAACCCCAAATGTAACGCACGAAGTGTCACAGTGGCTGACCGTGATCGCGTTGGTCGCCAACAGCATGGGAGTAGCGCTGGTACCAAAATCGCTGATTGAAACGCAGTTTTCTAACGTCAGCTTTCTGCCTTTAGCTGATATTTCTATCACGCATGAGTCGCACTGCATTTGGCTAAAAGACAATGAAGCAGAAAATCTTGAACTGCTCATTAGCATTCTCCAAGACCTCCACTCATAACGAGGACGAGCGCCTAACTGCCTTGCTGAACGGGACTAACCCTGACAACGCTCCAGGCCAAATCACAAAAAAACGTGATACGATAATCTTCTATATTGGCTATATTTTCTGTCGTTTTTAGCGACAACATCATCGCAAAGGGAATCAACATTCACCATGTCGTCAGCTAAAGACTGCGTCGCTACGCTTATTGATGACTTCCAGAAGCGTCGGCCAATTCGCGCCGGTTCACTGATTATTACCGTCTATGGCGACTCTATCGTTCCGCGGGGCGGTACTGTGTGGTTGGGCAGTCTGTCGAAACTGGTGGAGCCCATCGGTATCAATGAGCGGCTGGTGCGCACATCGGTTTACCGGCTGACCCATGAAACCTGGCTACGCGGTGAAAAGGTCGGTCGTCGCAGCTACTACCGGTTGAGTGGCCCTGGGCGACGCCGCTTTGAACAAGCTTTCAAGCGCGTCTATCACGGTGCCCAGCCACCCTGGTCGGGCCAGTGGACATTGGCGCTGCTGACGCAGCTGCCTGCAGATCGACGCCCGCAGATTCGTGATGAGCTTGAATGGCTCGGCTTTGGTAGTTTTGCTCAGGGCGTTCTGGCACATCCCACGCTGTCATGCGCGGAAACCATGGTGGCCTTGCAAGAGCTTGATGCCGCCGACGACACGATCGTAATGCAGACACAGACCATGGAGCCCATGACCAGTAAGCCGCTGCGCCTGCAGGTCAGAGATAGCTGGAATCTCGACGAACTCGCCGAGCTGTATCAGCGGTTTCTGGTTAAGTTTCGCCCACTGTGGAATGCGCTCAACGCAGAGAACCATTTAGGGCACGAAGAGTGCTTCATTGCTCGTACCTTGCTGATTCACGAGTATCGCAAGGTTCAATTACGTGACCCCCTACTGCCTGACGAACTGCTCCCTACGGCGTGGGAAGGCCGCTATGCCCATCAGCTCTGTCGCAACCTCTATCGGTTGCTCTACGAGCGCGCAGAGCGCTGGCTAGACAGGCACCTAGAAACTGCCGAAGGCCCATTACCAGCCCCCGGCCCCAGCTTCTACCAGCGCTTCGGCGGGCTGGAATAGTTCATGGTTGTGGCGACTTATCCAGCGTCTGCTGCTTAGGTTGTGTATCACCGGCCAGCAAGGTTGGCCGGTCAGCATCAAGTTCTGCCAGCGGTTCACAAGGCTCCAAGCTGTCACGGCAACGGGTCACTAAACGCTGATACTCTTGGGTACCCTGCTGTTTCCAGGCAAATTCCTCATCACTCAGCGGGCGCTTAACCTTTGCAGGTGCCCCCATCACCAGCGACTGTGGCTCACACTCGAAGCCTGCCTTGACGAATGCTGCTGCCGCAACGATAGATCGCTCCGCAATGTTGGCGCCGTCCATCACCACGGCATTCATGCCGACCATGGCATCACGCCCAATCACGCAGCCATGCAATACCGCGCCATGGCCGATATGGCCATCCTTCTCGACTTTAGTGACGCAACCCGGAAAGCCGTGCATCACGCAGGTATCCTGAAGGTTCGCGCCCTCTTCCAGCACCAGGCGACCGAAATCACCGCGCATCACCGCGCCGGGGCCCACATAACAGCCGGGGCCCACAATCACATCCCCGATCAACACCGCTGTCGGGTGAACATAAGCCGTCGGGTGCACCACCGGCGTCACCCCTTCAAGTCGATAGTAAGGCATCACGTTCTCCGTTAGTTGGATTGGCTGTGGCGACGGCTTTGCACCACCACGAAACGACTGGCGACAAAGGCTTGGTTACATAGGGAAGCATTGGCCGCCGGATTACCGCCTGTGGCGTGAAAGTCACTGAAAGCAGCCGACTGGTTGACGAATATCCCCCCATCTAGATTCAGAGAAAGCGGAGCGGCCACATCCATCGCCAGCTCTTCGAACTGCTCGGCCACTGCCTCATCAGTCGTATAGCCACCTAGGGTTATCGCGCCTTTTTCCCGAATCACGTCACGCGCCAGCTCAATGCTATGCGCGGTGTTCTCAGTCGCGATAACAAAGCTGATGGGCCCGAAGCGCTCCTCACTATAGGCAGCCTTCTGCTCTGCATCCACCTTAAGGATAAGCGGCGTGTGAATACGAGCGTCGGGGAACTGAGCGTGCGCTCGCGGCTCGCTATCCAACGCTATTTCGCCCAAACCACGGCACTTATCAATCCGAGCTTGTGTGTCCATCGACTGGAGAGCACCCAGCACCGTACAGGCTCGATCGTTGTCGCTCAGAAACGCTTGGACGGCTTTGGCAAGCGCTGCCGCCACGTCGTCAAAACTCAAATGGCCATCCGCTGTTTCAATACCGTTTCTGGGCACATAAATAGCCTGAGGGGTTGTGCACATCTGTCCAGAATAAAGGCTCAGCGAGAAAGCAAGATTCGCCGTGACCGCTTTGAGGTTTTCCACGCTGTCGATAATGACCGTGTTGACACCGGCTTTCTCAGCGAACACCTGAGCCTGAGTGGCGTTATCTATCAGCCAATCGCCGAAGGTATTGGAGCCAGTGAAATCGATCAGCTTTACCGCAGGGTCAAGCGCCAGCGTTTTCGTCAGCGGCGCATCGACAGTGTCGGGTACCAGGCTAACCAGACAAGGATCAAAGCCTGCTTCCTCCAGTACCTGTTGAACAACCCGTGCGGTCATCGCCACAGGCAAAATAGCGCCAGGGTGCGGCTTAAGAATGACTGGGTTGCCCGTCGCCAAACTGGCAAACAAGCCAGGATAAGTATTCCAGGTGGGAAAAGTAGAGCAGGCCACTACCAACGAGATACCCCGCGGCACGATGTGAAAACGCTTATCCATGGCGATGGGGTCATGTTTGCCCTGGGGCTTAATCCATTTCGCGGTAGCGGGAATCTGAGCCATTGCTTGCCAGGCGTACGCCACGGCTTCAAGACCTCGATCCTGAGCATGCGGACCACCGGCCTGAAACGCCATCATCGGCCCCTGGCCGCTGGTATGCATTACCGCCTGGGCGATCTCTGGGCTCATGGCATTAAGGCGCGACAGGACTTCCAGACACACCCCCACGCGCGCTTGCGCCCCGGCATCCCGCCAGTCACGCATTGCTACTTGCATGGCCGCTATCAGCTCGTCGGGGTTTGGCTGGTCATAAGTAATGCCGAGTTCAAAACCATAAGGTGACACTTCGCCACCCACTTGCTGGGTGCTGCCAACACCGTTAAGTGTAAATGGCTGATTAAGTAGTGACTCGAATGTCGACGGCGCCGCTTTAACGGCATCCTCAGGGTATTTCCGCATGCTTTCTGGATAGGGCGTCCAGAAATTACGGCTAGAAATGGCGTCGACAGCCTGATCAAGAATCTCACGATGAAGGTCGAACATCTGCTGCGCTGATTGCGTCATGGGGCGCTCCTGCACTCACTTATTTTTTTGATACGCTATAGGCAAGAAGACTATCTTTCCCGTAACAAAACATCAAACGCTTTCCCTGGCACCGCTTACTTAAGAATTAGCCCACCACGATCAAAAAACTCGATGTATACTGGCTAAAGATCACTTTTTTAGCCACGCTCCCGCCTTTCATACCATGGTCTAATAACACTCTTGCATTCGCTAAAAACACAGACAAGCTGTTGTTAAAAAGGAATAAATTATCAAAAACAACAGCAAGCGACACATTAATAACAACCAAACAATATTGATGCGTATCAAAATAAACCTATACTCGGCAGATATTCATCCTGTGCGCCACAGGCCGAACTGAGGTAAAAATGCCCACTACGCTAAAAATAACCCCACCCCAGGAAGGCGTTTTATGCATCACGCTGAATCGCCCAGAAGCACTGAATGCGCTTAATACGCAACTTCTCGGCGAGCTCGCCGACACCTTGAACAACGCTAATAGTGACAACAACGTTCGCGCCGTAGTGATTACCGGCAATGCGAAAGCGTTCGCCGCCGGTGCGGATATTAACGAAATGGCTGAACGCGATCTGGTGGGCATGCTGGAAGATCCCCGCCAGCACCACTGGGCCACCATTACGCGTTTTCGCAAACCGATCATTGCCGCCGTCAATGGCTACGCGTTGGGCGGTGGCTGCGAGCTGGCTATGCATGCCGACATCATCATCGCCGGTGAAAACGCCCTGTTCGGTCAACCGGAAATCAACCTGGGCATCATGCCAGGCGCTGGCGGCACACAGCGTCTGCTTAGGGCGGTGGGTAAGTCACTGGCCACCCAGATGGTGCTGACCGGCGAGCCTATTTCCGCTCGCCACGCCCTCGAAGCTGGCCTGATTAGCGAGATTACCCAGCCCGAATTAACGCTAGAGCGCGCCATGGCAATTGCAACACGCATTGCCGCCAAGGCACCGCTGGCCGTGCGCTTGGCACGGGAATCGTTACACAAAGCGATGGATACCGACCTAGCCACCGGCCTGCGCTTTGAACGCCATGCGTTCACCTTACTGGCGGGAACCGCCGACCGCGAAGAGGGCATTCGCGCCTTCCAAGAAAAACGACCTGCCACTTTTCAAGGGCACTGACACAAGGATATTACCCATGAGCCAAGCGCCCCTGCTTTACACCGTGGAAGATGGCGTCGCCTGTATCACGCTGAACCGCCCCGACAGCCTGAACAGCTTCAATACTGAAATGCATGCTGAAATGCGCAAAGCACTTAAGGCCGTGCGCCAGGACTCAAGCGTTCGCGCTTTGTTACTGACCGGCAACGGCCGCGGCTTCTGCGCTGGTCAGGATCTTTCTGACCGTAGCGTCGCGCCCGGCGAGCAAGCTCCCGACCTCGGCGAGTCGCTTGAGAAACGCTACAACCCTATGCTGCGCGCCCTTAAAGACATGCCGTTCCCGACTATTTGTGCGGTGAACGGCGTGGCCGCAGGTGCCGGCGCCAACATCGCCCTGGCCTGCGACATCGTATTGGCTGCTCGTTCGGCAAGCTTCATTCAGGCCTTCTGCAAGATTGGATTAATTCCAGACTCCGGCGGCACCTGGACACTGCCTAACTTGGTGGGTATGGCGCGGGCCAAGGGGCTGGCAATGCTTGGCGACAAGCTTCCCGCCGAGACCGCCGAACAGTGGGGCATGATCTGGCGCTGCGTCGATGATGAGGCGCTTCAGGAAGAAGCCATGAACATGGCTCGCCACCTAGCCACTCAACCGACGCGCGGCTTGGCACTGATCAAACGCGCCCTGCACGCCAGCAGCGATAACAGCTTCAACGAGCAACTCGACCTGGAACGCGACCTACAGCGCCTTGCCGGGCGTACCGAAGACTACCGCGAAGGCGTCAGCGCTTTTATCGAGAAACGTCGCCCCACCTTCAAGGGAGAGTGATATGCCAGCCCTTCCCACGTCTGCCGTTATTGGTGTGATTGGCGCAGGTGCCATGGGTGCCGGTATTGCTCAGGTTGCTGCCCAGGCTGGTCACTCGGTGGTCTTGCACGACAACCTTCCGGGTGCTGCCAAAGCGGGCATTGATAACATTCGCCGCCAGCTGGAAAAGAGCGTCGCCAAGGGCAAGATGACCCAAGGCGATGTGGATAACGTCGTCGCTCGCCTGCAGCCCGCCGATGCTATCGATGCCTTGGCCGACAGCCGCTTGGTTATCGAAGCTATCGTCGAGAACCTTGAGATCAAACGTCAGGTGTTCGCGCAGCTCGAAGCGTTATGCTCACCGGATACCTTGCTCGCCAGTAATACCTCGTCACTATCGATCACCTCCATTGCAGCGAACCTTGAACGCCCTGAACGCATGGCGGGGCTGCACTTCTTCAACCCCGCCCCCGTAATGAAGCTGGTGGAAGTGGTGTCTGGCTTAGCCACCACCACCGAGGTTGCCGATACCCTTTATGACACCGCCGTTGCCTGGGGTAAGGTCGCAGTGCATACCAGCTCCACCCCTGGGTTCATTGTTAACCGCGTGGCACGGCCATTCTATGCCGAAGGGCTACGACTGCTGCAGGAAGGTGCCAGCGATGCTGCCACGATAGATGCGCTGCTGCGTCAGGCGGGTGGCTTCCGTATGGGGCCTTTCGAGCTAATGGATCTGATTGGTCATGACGTTAACTACGCGGTGACCCGCTCGGTGTTCGATGCCTACTACGGCGATACCCGCTTCGAGCCGTCCTTAGTACAGCAAGCACTGGTGGAAGCCGGACGCTTGGGGCGCAAATCCGGCCAAGGCTTTTTTGACTACGTGGGTGAAAACACTGCGAAGCCACAGCCTAAGTTTGCCGCCCCAGCAAACGCGGAACTACCAGCACTTGTCGTGCAGGGCGACCCTGGTGTGGTCGCTCCGCTGCTGGAACGCGCTCAGGAAGCTGGGCTCGACGTAGTTCGTCGCGAATCACTCCAACCAGACGGCACCCCTCGCCTATACCTGGGCGGCTTGGTTCTGGCCCTTAGCGACGGGCGTTGCGCCGCCGAGCGCGCGGTCAATGAAGGGCTCGACGCCCTGGTACTGTTCGATCTGTGCTTGGACTACCGCAGCGCCAGCGCTATCGCACTTGCTGCCAGCCACATGACATCGCCCGAAGCTCGTCAACTGGCAACGGCGTTCTTCCAACGCTTGGGGATGGACGTGACTTGGCTAACCGACACCCCGGGGCTGGTGATATTGCGCACCGTGGCTATGCTCGCCAATGAAGCTGCCGACGCCGTACTCCAGGGTGTCTGCAGTGCCAAGGATGGCGACCTGGCCATGCAGGCTGGCGTCAACTACCCCCGCGGCCCCTTGGCCTGGGCAGACTCACTGGGCCTGCCTTTCGTTCACCGTACCCTGACGCATCTACAGCAGAGCTACGGCGAAGAGCGCTATCGCAGCTCGTTTCTGCTGCGGCGCAACGCCTTGAGCGAGGAAAGTTTTCATGAGTGATACCCAACTGCCCCCACAGCAGCTGGCGGAAGCCTGTGCAGACGCGATGTTTTCCCGCGACCATGCCAGCCAAGGGCTGGGCATGCGTATTACTCGCGTGGCCCCCGGCTTCGCCGAACTGACCATGATCGTGCGTCAAGACATGGTGCAAGGGCACGGCAACTGCCATGGCGGATTTCTATTTACCCTGGCCGATTCCGCCTTTGCGTTTGCCTGCAACAGTTACGATGAAGCCACCGTCGCCGCTGGCTGCAGTATCGACTATCTCGGCCCTGGTCAGCTAGGCGACGAGATCACCGCCACCGCCGAAGAGCGCAGCCGCCGCGGGCGCACCGGCATTTACGACATTACGTTGCGCAATCAACACGGCGATACCGTTGCCTTGTTCCGCGGACGCTCTTACAAAATTCGCGGCAGCGTACGCCGCCTGGAAGATACTGACGCAGAAAATACTGCTGCTGGAGATAACCAATGAAAGACGCACTGATCATTGATGCCATTCGCACCCCAATAGGCCGCTACGGCGGCGCTCTTTCCAGCATGCGTGCCGATGACCTGGGGGCCATTCCCATGCGCACCCTGATGGAACGCAACCCAGGCGTCGACTGGTCATTGATTGACGATATCTTTTACGGCTGCGCCAACCAGGCGGGGGAAGATAACCGTAACGTAGCACGTATGTCTGCACTGCTTGCCGGGCTGCCGGTTGAAGTGCCCGGCACCACCATTAACCGGCTGTGCGGCTCTGGCATGGATGCAATAGGCAATGCCGCCCGCACCATCAAGACCGGTGAAGCGGGGCTGATGATCGCCGGAGGGGTGGAGTCGATGTCCCGGGCGCCCTTCGTGATGGGCAAGGCCGAACAAGCCTTCTCACGCCAAGCCGATATTTTCGACACCACCATCGGCTGGCGCTTCATCAATCGTGCCATGAAAGCCCAGTTCGGCGTGGACTCCATGCCCGAAACCGCTGAAAACGTGGCGGAACAGTTTGGTATTTCCCGGGAAGACCAGGACGCCTTCGCCCTGCGCAGCCAACAGCGCACCGCTGCCGCTATCGAGGCTGGCCGCCTTGCCGACGAGATTGTTCCGGTCGAAATCCCCCGGCGCAAACAAGACCCGCTGGTGGTGGATACCGATGAGCACCCGCGCGCTACCACAACTGCCGAGCAGCTTGCCAAGCTACCCACGCCTTTCCGCGAAGGCGGCAGCGTGACAGCAGGTAATGCCTCTGGGGTTAACGATGGTGCCTGTGCGCTGCTGTTGGCATCTGCCGAGCAGGCTGAACGTTTCAGCCTCACGCCACGCGCTCGTGTGGTGGGTATGGCCACCGCTGGTGTGGAACCGCGCATTATGGGGTTCGGCCCCTCTCCCGCTACCCGTAAGGTACTTGCCCAGGCCGGGCTTACCCTCGAACAAATGGACGTGATCGAACTCAATGAAGCCTTTGCTGCTCAAGCGTTGGCAGTCATGCGCGACTTGGGACTAAGCGATGATGCCGAACACGTCAATCCCAACGGAGGTGCCATTGCACTCGGCCACCCGCTGGGCATGAGCGGCGCTCGATTGGTAACCACCGCCCTGCATGAACTCGAACGTCGGCAAGGACGCTTTGCGCTATGCACCATGTGTATTGGTGTTGGACAGGGCATTGCTCTGATCATTGAGCGCTTATAAGCCCCTTATCCTGGCCATGGCCCATAAAACGTAGCCCAATAACAACTTGCTTGACCGGAGACCCTGATGAATCAGCCCGCTACGCGTATCGACACTGCGACTCTCGACCCCTTGGAAACCGCCAGCGTCGACGAGCTGCGCGCCACTCAGGTCAAGCGCCTGAAGTGGAGCCTAAAGCACGCTTACGACAATGTGCCGTTCTACCGCCAGTCTTTCGACAAGGCTGGGGTACATCCCGACGATATCCAGACGCTGGCGGATCTCGCCAAACTGCCGTTCACCACCAAGGCTGATTTGCGCGACAACTACCCATTTGGCATGTTGGCCACCCCGATGAGTGAGATCGTTCGCATCCATGCCTCCAGCGGCACCACCGGGCAACCGACGGTGGTGGGCTACACCCAGAAGGACATTGATGTGTGGTCCGATGTGGTGGCGCGCTCGATCCGTGCCGCTGGCGGCAGCCGCAACGACAAAGTACATGTGGCGTATGGCTACGGCCTGTTCACCGGCGGACTGGGCGCGCATTACGGTGCCGAGCGCTTGGGTTGTGCGGTCATCCCCATGTCGGGCGGCCAGACTGAGAAACAGGTTCAGTTAATTCGTGATTTCCAGCCGGACATCATCATGGTCACCCCCTCGTATATGCTCAACATCGCAGACGAGATGGAGCGCCAAGGCATCGACCCACGCACGCTGCCCCTACGCACTGGCATTTTCGGTGCCGAACCCTGGACCGACAGCATGCGCACGGCCCTAGAGCAGCGCCTGGGCATTGACGCCCTCGATATTTATGGCCTCTCTGAAGTAATGGGGCCCGGCGTGGGCATGGAGTGCCTGGAGACCAAAGATGGCCCGACCATCTGGGAAGACCATTTCTACCCCGAGATCATCGACCCGATCAGCGGTGACGTTCTGCCAGACGGCGAATACGGCGAGCTGGTGTTCACCACCCTAACCAAAGAAGGCCTGCCGGTGATTCGCTACCGCACCCGCGACCTGACCCGCTTGCTGCCGGGCACCGCCCGCCCCATGCGCCGCATCGACAAGATCACTGGCCGCAGCGACGACATGCTGATCATTCGCGGTGTGAATGTGTTCCCCACCCAGATCGAAGAGCAACTGCTAAAGATTGCGTCGCTTTCACCCCACTACGAGATCGAAGTCAGCCGCCAAGGCAATATGGATATGGTGCTTGTGCGGGTAGAGGCGAATCATCATGACATCGCCCGCGACCCCACAGCTTGTGAAGATGCCGCAAAACAGCTCCAGCATGCCATCAAGACGTATATTGGTATCAGCACCCAGGTTGAGGTGTGCCCAGTAGAGAGCGTGATGCGCTCGCTAGGCAAGGCTAGACGCGTCAAAGATCTTCGCTGATTCAGCCACTAGCGCTTTAAAGCCTCGTATTGCCATCGATTGAGATACTAGACCAACGCCCTTGCAGGCAACCCCTGCAAGGGCTTTTTCATACCCAAACAACCAGCTTTGATGAAAAAAATAGAACATTAAGAATCACTTACTCTTAGCCATTTTTCCTTTACAAACCAACCATATTGGCTTTATCCGTAATCACAAAGTCTTAAAGTGACACATAAAAATAGTTATTGATAAAATATTTCGTGTCACTATACTTTAAGCAAGATAAGCCACACTCCCTGATAGTCCGACGCCGCGGAGGTCTCTATGTACGCGCAGCTCGTTGAAACCGGTTCTAACAAACTCAAAACGCTTGATGAGATGAGCCCTGAGGAACGCCAGTTCCAGGAGCGCATCAATGATGAAATTAAAATAGAACCCAAGAATTGGATGCCGGACGCCTACCGCAAGACGTTGATCCGTCAGATCTCACAACACGCGCACTCCGAGATCGTCGGTATGCTGCCGGAAGGTAACTGGCTGACACGTGCGCCGACCCTTAAGCGCAAGCTGCAGCTAATGGCCAAGATTCAGGATGAGGCGGGTCATGGCCTGTACCTCTATAGCGCCATGGAAACGCTGGGTGCCGACCGCGACGAAGAGATCGACAAGCTTCACGATGGCCGCGCCAAGTACTCCAGCATCTTCAACTACCCAACGCTCAACTGGGCTGACATGGGCACCATCGGCTGGTTGGTCGACGGCGCGGCCATCGTCAACCAGGTACCGCTGCAGCGCACCTCTTACGGCCCCTACGCGCGCGCCATGATCCGCGTGTGCAAGGAAGAGAGTTTCCATCAGCGCCAGGGTTATCAAATTCTGTTGACCATGATGCAAGAGGGCACTGACGACCAGAAAGCCATGGTGCAGGACTCCATCAACCGTTTCTGGTGGCCATCGCTAATGATGTTCGGGCCATCCGACGAAAACTCACCCAACAGCGCCCAGTCGATGGCCTGGAAGATCAAGCGTCACAGCAACGATGAGTTGCGCCAGCGCTTCCTCGACCAAACCGTACCGCAGCTAGAGCTGCTGGGCTGCACCGCCCCTGACCCGGATCTCAAATATAACGAAGAGACCGGTCATTATGAGTTCGGTGAAATCGACTGGCAGGAGTTTTTCGACGTCGTGAAAGGCAACGGCCCCTGCAACCGCGAGCGTATCGAAGCACGTCGCAGCGCCATCGATAGCGGTGCCTGGGTGCGTGAAGCCGCCGTGGCTTATGCCGCCAAGCGTCAACGCAAAGCCGCCTGACTTTTAAAAACTGTCTTTCAAAATCTAGCTTTTAAAACCCTAGCTTTTAAAACAATCGGAAGCCCCGCGTTACGGGGCTCCTCTGACCAATGAGGCATCTCTCATGGCTGACTGGCCCCTCTTCGAAGTTTTTATACGCAGCAAGCACGGCCTTAATCACAAGCACGTCGGTAGCGTACACGCCGCCGATCGCTGCATGGCAATCGAAAATGCCCGCGAGCTTTACACCCGTCGCAATGAAGGCGTTAGCATCTGGGTGGTTCCGGCCAGCGAAATCACCGCGTCTTCTCCTGATGAGAAAGAGCCGCTGTTTGACCCGTCTAACGACAAGGTCTATCGCCACGCATCCTTCTACAAACTGCCGAAAGAAGTCGGCCACATGTAAGGGAGGCTGTGATGCAAAACCCAGCTCAAAAAAACGTAGCTCAAAAAACACAAGCACCGCTGACCGATTACCTGCTACGCCTTGGCGACAGCGCCTTGGTGCTTGGCCAGCGCCACGCACAGCTGTGTGGAAAGGCCCCGGCGTTGGAAGAAGAGCTGGCCTTAATGAATGTAGGGCTCGACCTCTTCGGTCAGGCGCGCAACTGGCTTGGCTATGCGGCTGAACTGATGAATGACAATGTCGATGCCGATCATCTGGCCTTTCGCCGCGACGCCCAGGACTTTCGTAATCTGTTGATCACCGAGCAGCCCAACGGCGACTTCGCCGACATCATGGGACGCCAGTTTCTATTCGATGCATGGCACGTTCACCTGCTTGATGGACTGACTCACTCCAGTGACCCTCGCATTGCTGAAGTAGCAGCCAAGTCGCTTAAGGAAGCAACGTACCACCTACGCCGCTCCTCAGAATGGGTGATTCGCCTGGGCGATGGCACCGAAGAGAGCCACACCCGTATGCAGCGCGCGCTCGACAACCTTTGGCAGTTCACCGGCGAGCTCTTGCAGGTCGACGAGATTGATCAGGCCATGATAGAGACTGGCATCGCGCCTGACCCTGAAGCCATTGCCGCTCGCTGGAAAGCGACGGTGGAAGAGGTGCTTGAGGAAGCCACGCTGGAGCGTCCCTCCTACGACGCCTGGATGTATACCGGCGGCAAAGTCGGCCATCACACCGAGCACCTGGGCTTTCTATTGGCGGAAATGCAATACCTGCCGAGGGCATATCCCGATGCGACCGCCTGGTAACCCACCGTCGGACGGCCCTATCGATGACTGGCCTTCAAGTGACTTGATCGGCAGCGACCGTCGCGGGCTGCCACCCGCCGGTGAAAAAGGCGATATCGACGCCGTACTGGCGGTTTTAGAGCAAGTGCCAGACCCAGAAGTGCCGGTGGTCAGCGTGGTTGAGCTGGGAATTGTGCGCGATATCGATTGGGTGGACGGTCGGTTGGCGGTCAACGTGACGCCAACTTACTCCGGCTGCCCGGCGACGGAAGTCATCGAACAGCATATCCATGAAGCGCTGGTGGCCGCTGGCTACTCAGACCCACTGATTCAGCGCCGCCTTTCACCTGCCTGGACCACCGATTGGTTGACCGAAGCCGGGCGTGAAAAATTGCGTGCTTACGGCATCGCACCACCGGTAGGAAGTGCTAGCAAGCGCAGCCTGACGGGGCAGTCTGACCCGGTCGTGCCCTGCCCTTTATGTGGCAGCAACGCGACCGAACGCGTCAGCGAATTCGGCTCTACGGCTTGCAAGGCGCTCTACCGCTGTCGCGATTGCCTGGAGCCTTTCGATTATTTCAAGTGTCTGTAAAACGACGAGACCATTTCCCATGAGCCGATTTCACGCCTTGACCGTCAAGGATGTACGCAAGGAAACCCATGATGCCGTTTCCATTGCTTTCGACATTCCCGACGACCTGCTGGACGCCTTTCGCTTTACCCAAGGGCAGTACCTGACACTGCGCCGCGACATCGAAGGTGAGGATGTCCGCCGCTCTTATTCAATCTGCACCGGCGTCCACGAACATGAGCTAAGAGTCGCCGTCAAGCTGGTGCCAGGCGGCAGCTTCTCCACCTTTGCCAACCAGCAATTGCAGCCTGGTGATCGCCTGGAAGTGATGCCACCACAGGGCAAGTTCTTCGTGCCTCTCGACCCTAGCCGTGAAGGGAACTATCTGGCGGTAACCGCTGGCAGCGGCGTTACCCCCATTATGTCGATTGTTGCCACTACGCTGGAAAGCGAGCCAAAAAGTCGTTTTACCGTGATTTATGGCAACCGCTCCACCACGGGCACACTGTTTCGCGAACGTCTGCAGGATCTCAAAGATCGTTACCTCGAACGCCTCAACATCATTTACGTGTTCAGCCGCGAACAACATGAAATCGATCTTTACAACGGCCGTATCGATGCCGATAAGTGCAACGCCCTGTTTGACCGTTGGGTAGACGTACCCAAGCTCGACGCTGCGTTTATCTGTGGGCCGCAAGAGATGACCGAGATCGTGCGCGATGTCCTGACCCAACATGGAATGCCAAAGGAGAAGGTGCACTTTGAGCTGTTCACTACTGGGCTACCAACAGCAGGCGCCAAACGCCGCCAGGCAACCAGAGCCAGTCAGCTTGAAGCAGAAACTTCGCACATCAAAGTGATCATCGATGGCCGCACCATCGAATATAACCTGCCCCGCAATACCCAGAATATTTTGGACGCGGGTAACGAGCACGGCGCCGACCTGCCGTTCTCATGCAAGGCTGGCGTGTGCTCCACCTGTAAATCAAAAGTGATCGAAGGTGAGGTGGAAATGGATGCCAACTATGCCCTGGAAGATTACGAAATAGATGCCGGCTACGTACTGTCCTGTCAGTGCTATCCGATCAGCGACAAAGTGGTGCTCGATTTTGACGAGGTATAACCCCTAGTCCACCCACTTCCAAGCCGGCGACTGCGTCGGCTTTGTTTATGTTGTACGGGAGAACACGCAATGCCAGTTTTGCAAAGTTACATCTCAGGCCAGTGGTTCGGAAAGACCGAGTCCAAAGCCCTTATCAGCGCCATTAACGGCACCACCGTTGCGCATACTCACCAAGAAGAGATCAATTTCCGCGAAGCGGTGGCGTACGCCCGCAACACCGGCGTGAAAAACATTCTGGCACTGGATTTTCAGCAGCGGGCCGCCATTCTTAAGGCGCTGGCCGCCTATATCCAAGAGCGTAAGCGTGAGCTTTATGCGATTTCCCACCACACCGGCTGCACCAAGGCCGACTCCTGGATCGACATCGACGGTGGTTTCGGCACCCTGTTTACCTACGCTTCCACGGGCCGCAAGGAACTGCCCTCCGGCAATGTGGCCCACGAAGGTCCGGTGACACAATTAGGCAAAGAGAACCACTTCAACGGCACCCACATTCTGGTACCCCGCCGCGGTGTCTCTGTGCATATTAATGCGTTCAACTTTCCTATCTGGGGCATGTTGGAGAAGTTCGCGCCCGCCTTTCTGGCAGGCATGCCGTGTATCTTCAAACCGGCAACGGCGACTAGCTACCTGACCGAAGCGGCCGTGCGCGTCATCAACGATTCTGGCCTGCTGCCGGAAGGTGCGCTGCAACTAGTGATCGGTGGAGCCGGTGACCTACTCGACCACCTGGAAGAGCAGGACTTTGTCACCTTTACCGGCTCGGCAAGCACTGCCCTAATGCTGAAAAGCCACCCTAACATCATGGCCAAGAGCATTCCGTTTAACGCCGAGGCGGACTCGCTCAACAGCGCCATTATGGCGCCAGATGTAAGTCCTGAAGACGAAGAGTTCGATATCTTTGCTAAAGAAGTCGTCAAAGAGATGACCGCTAAGTCAGGCCAGAAATGCACCGCGATCCGCCGAATTTTAGTGCCCGCCGAGCATCTCGATGCATTGGCAGACACAATCACGGCGCGCCTTGCCAACATCGTGGTCGGTGACCCTCATGAAGAAGGTGTGCACATGGGCGCGCTCTCTTCCCGTGACCAGTTGAGAGACGTTAATCATGCAATCGAAAAACTGTTAGAAACCAGCGAGTGTGTCTTCGGTAAAGACGGCAGCTTCAAGCCTGTCGGCCTGGGTGTTGAAAACGGTGCCTTCATCACTCCCCACCTGCTGATCAACCGCAACCCGTTGAACGACGGCGGCGCTCACGACATCGAAGCCTTTGGCCCTGTCGCGACGCTAATGCCCTATCGCGGCATTGACGAAGCCCTGGCCATCGCCGCCAAGGGCAAGGGCAGCCTGGTAACCACGCTGACCACAAAAGACCCCGCCATTGCTGCCGAAATGATCCCTGTGCTGGCCGCCCAACATGGCCGCCTGCAGATCCTGGATGCCCAGGCAGCAAAGGAATCCACTGGCCACGGCTCTCCGCTGCCGATGCTCAAGCATGGCGGGCCCGGCCGCGCAGGCGGTGGCGAGGAGCTCGGTGGCATTCGCGCTGTTCACCACTATCTACAGCGTACCGCTATCCAGGGCTCTCCGACCATGCTCGCGGCAGTCACAGGGGAGTATGTGCGTGGCGCGAAGGTGATCGAGAACGATATCCACCCATTCCGCCGCCATTTCGACGACCTGCAGGTTGGCGAGTCACTGTTAACTCACCGCCGCACCGTCACTGAAGCCGACATCGTCAATTTTGGCTGCCTTTCCGGCGACCACTTTTACATGCACTTCGACGACATTGCCGCAAAAGAGACCCAATTTGGCCAACGCATTGCCCACGGCTACTTTGTACTGTCGGCAGCTGCTGGTTTGTTTGTTTACCCAGGCGAAGGTCCCGTATTGGCTAACTACGGCCTGGATACGCTGCGCTTTATTACGCCTGTGCTGGTTGGCGACACCATCCGCGCCCGCCTCACCTGTAAGCGCAAGATTGATCAGGGACGAACTTCTCCCGACGGACACCCCCAGGGCGTGGTGATGTGGGACGTCGCGGTGACCAATCAACATGATGAGCTGGTCGCCAGCTATGACATTCTAACGCTGGTCGCAAAGCGCCAGTAACGGCTCAGCCTAATAGCCAGACATAAAAGCAAGGCAAAAAAATGACAGGGCAAACGCCCTGTCATTTTTTTGTATCGTACGAAAGTTAATAAAACCGTTTTAATACAGCAGTCGTGGTAGGAACAGCACGATGGCGGGGAAGATAAGCACTAGCAGTGCGCGTATGGTACCTGCGACCCAGAACGGGGTGACGCCGCGGAAGATAGTGCCCGTTGATACATCCGGCAATACGGCTCGCAATACGAACACGTTCATACCAACAGGGGGCGTTATCAAACTGATTTCGATAACGATAACCACAAGAATACCGAACCATACCAAGTCGTAGCCTAACCCCGCGACGACTGGGAAAAACACCGGCACGGTTAGCAGCATCATCGACATGCTTTCAAACACACAGCCCAGTATCACGTAGATAGCGATAATCACCAGAATGACCACAAAGGGTGCCACATTCAGGTTGTTAACCAGCGCCAGCAGGTCGCCAGGTAGCCCCGCACGGTTGATAAAGTTAGCGAAGATCAGCGCCGTTAACACCACTGCAAATAGCATCGCCGTGGTACGCACGGTATCCATCAACACATTCATCAACACTTGTGGTGTCAGCGCCCGACGCGTCAATGCAATCAGAAACGCACCCATCGCGCCGATTCCGGCTGCTTCTGTGGGCGTAAACACGCCCAGGTAAATACCGCCAATCACCAGTACAAACAGCGCTAGCGTACTGCCTACACTTTTTAGTGCTTGAATCCGCTCAGCCCACGGCACTTTTTCTGCGGCAGGGCCGGCGCTAGGGTCGCGCCAGAGGACCCACTTGATGGCACCAATATAAAGAAAGATGCCAAGAATGCCGGGGATAAAGCCAGCCGCGAACAGCTCGCGGATACTGGTTTCGGTCAGAATTCCATAAATCACCAGCATGACGCTGGGTGGTATCAAGATGCCCAAGGTGCCACCCGCAGCGATGGAGGCAGCGGCAAGCGAATCCTTATAGCCATACTTGCGCATTTGCGGCATGGCGACTCGACCCATGGTCGCACACGTCGCTAAGCTCGATCCGCAAATCGCGCTAAAACCGCCGCAGGCAACAATCGTCGCCATCGCCTGGCCACCCTTGCGGTGACCTAAAAAGCCATTCGATGCTCGAAATAAGGCATCGGACAATCCTGCATGGGAAACAAAGTTGCCCATTAGAATGAACAGTGGAATAACGGACAGGCCATAATCCATGGCGGTATCTACCACTCGGCGCGCCGCCATGGCTTCAGCAGCATTCCAGTTACCGGTGAGCAAATAGAACCCAGCAAAACCGACGATACCCATCGCAAACGCCAGAGGCACGCGCAGGAACACTAAAAACAGCAACACTGCGAAACCGTACAACGCTTCAGTCATGGGGCTCTCCTTTACTCAATGGGCCACCTTTTTCGATTACCTTGAGCCCTTCGAGCAAATAGAAAACGGCTCGCACGAGAGTCAACAGTGCTGAAAGCGCCAGCATGATAGCGATCAACCCGATCAAATAACCGCGTGGAATACGCAGAAACTCGGTCACGTCTCCCCATGAGAAGGCGCGCTCCGCCAGTGCCCACACGCGCTGAGCCATCACCCAAAGGGCGGCCGTCACGATCAGGTTGACGATCACTTCACGTATCCAGACAAGCTTTGCTGGGAAAACCGCATCAAGCAGATCAACAGCGACATGCTCTTGACGCCAACAAACGACCGGCAGCGACAGAAATACCAGCGCTGCCAGCATCAGCTGGGTTAATTCAACGGTGCCAAGGATGGGGGAGTTAAAAAAGTAGCGGCCGCCTACGTCAGCAGTGGTCAACAGCATCATGCCAAAGAGGGTAGCGCCTGCCACCCCCTCTAGCATCATCTGCAGAACCCGACTAACGCGCGTAGCACGTGCCATTTGGGTTTGCATGGTCGCTCTCCGTCTAGCGCCAGTAAGTACTTACTTAGAGTTATCAGGTGCTAAGTCTTAAGGTGCTAAGTCTTAAGGTGCTAAGTCTTAAGGTACTAGGCTACTTACGCTCTCTTCTTCGGCTGCAGCAATCAGCTGCTCGCGATAGAATTCGATAGCGGCCATCGCATCAACGTTGCGGTTCTCTGAGACAGACTCAGCCCACTCAGTAATCATGCTGTCACTCATACTTTGTAGCGTGCCGAGGTCATCACTACCGAGTTCGGTAAAGGTATGACCAAGCTCTTCTGCAAAGTCGACGCCACGCACATCCGATACATCCATCATGTAGCCGAACAAGCGAGACAAGCGCTCACCAGAGACTGATTCAACGGCCTCACGATCCTCAGGAGACATTTCATCCCAGATCATGGGGTTGACGACGATGGTGAAACTGCCGCGATAGAAACCGCCATCTACTTTGAGGGTGTAAGGGAAAATCTCCGCAACACGGAAGCTGCGAAGCCCTTCAGGAACAAGCATGGCTCCATCAATGACGCCCTGAGAACCCGCTTCATAAACCCCGGTAGGCGGTAAGGCAACACCGGTCAGTTCCAGAGCATTGGAGAGATCGCCCATCACGCCACCACCGACGCGAATGCGCTTGCCTTTAAGGTCTTCTAACGTTTCGTACTGCTCGCTACTAAAGATCCAGCCGGGTCCATGGACACCCGCGGCAACAACATCAACGCCACGGTGTTCGCCAGCGGCGGCCAGGTACTCTTGGTGCGTGCGCCAATACGCACTAGACGCATTTTCTGATGAAAAGTCTTGAAAGGTGGGGAATTCCGGAAGCTTGGTTAGCTGAAAGCGGCCAGTGTTATAGCCGTGGAAAACCCAGGTCGCATCGGCGATACCATCGGCCACCATTTCCATCTGGGAAGCTGGAGGCCCCATATCATGTATCACGTCTACGGTTACGCGACCTTCCGTTGCTTCTTCAATCCACGCTTTCCACGTTGGCCATACCATGGTGTTGATGCCGTGATTAGGGCCAGCCCAGGTGCTCACGGTGATAGTCGTTTGTGCAAAGGCGGAGGTGCTCAGCGTTGCGGCGGCAATAGCGCCGATCATCAGGTTTGTTGTTTTATTCACTTTTTCTTTCCTCTGGTCATCACGAAGTGGAAGCGCAGAACGTGATACTTTATTTTTTTTATATACCAATTATGTGAATCACGTTATTGCTCACAATGCCTGCAGATACGTGGATCGTGCAACGCCCCATCGACTAATAGATGTTAATACTTAAGTAGCAATATATATGATTTAATTTAATTACAGCCACTTACAATCATAAGCATTGATTTCATGGGTCACTATCAATGACGACAAGCGGTAATTTTTCGCCCAGCATTTCGTTACATAAATATTGTCTATCGAGCCACTAACGACACACCACTGAAAAAATACGGCTTCCCATCTGTCATCTGGCCCCGCCTTTTCTGTGTCTAGTCTTTAGCCAATCCTCTCCAGCTGCCGTTCAAGCTTGCGCATGGTATTAAGCAAATCACGATACTCACCAACGCTCAGAGTCGACACCAGATCGGCTTCCCACGCCTGAGCTTCTGGCACCAACTTATTGAGTAGCGCTTGCCCAGTATCTGTCAGCTGTAAGTCATGTTGGCGCTGGTCCTGCTGTGCTGGTGTGCGGCTTATCAGTCCACGCTCTTCCAGCGACTGAATAGCGCGCGACACACGCGCCTTATCCATATTGGTGTAGGCACAGACCTTCTTAGCGGTTAAATCATCACAGTGGCTAAGCCATGCAAGCACACGCCACTGGGCGATGTTGAGCTCATAGGACTCGGCATAAAGCTTCTCTAACGCCTGGCTGATGCGGTCAGCTAAACGGTTAAGCTGATAGGGTAAAAATTGGTTGAGATCCAGCTCTGCCCTGGCTAAAGATTCCAGAGATGCCTCGCCGTCTGCTTTATCCATCGTCATTGTATTTCTCCTAGAGCCACCGTTCGTCAGGGGTGGTGATGACAAAAATCAGCACGATAGCTGGGAATGTAGGCACCAGCAACGTGCCTATCATACTGACCACCTCGAGGAAGAGAGTCCTCTTAGCTCCGCCCAATAACTCTGTTTGCAATAACCCAGTTCGCAACAACACGGATCGCCGCTTAACAGCCTTCACTACACAAGGACGTGATCAGCAGTAGATTGCCCCTATTAGGAAAAGCCCCTAGCAGAATAAGGTAGAACACTGCCGCCAGATACTCTCTCTTGCAACTAATTTGCCGATTTTCATTATTATACTTAGGTAGCATATTACAACAATCATCTGATTTATTAAGAGTTATTGTTAATTTCATGCAAAAGCTAGGCTGACTCATCGATGGAATACTGGACATTTAGTTTCATTAGAAACTATCCTCCTGACATACAACATTCCAATGAATACCTGAATCATCCTGATAGCACCGGAGATACCATGAGCAAGAAATTCGCATCCCATGCCGATACCGAAGAGAAACAGATCAGTTTCATCAAGCTGGCAGAAGGGCTTTACGCCTACACGGCCGAAGGTGATCCCAATACCGGTATTGTGATTGGCGATGACAGCGTAATGGTCATCGACACCCAGGCTACGCCCATCATGGCCCAGGATGTTATCCGCCGTATTCGTGAGGTCACTGACCTGCCGATTAAGCATGTGGTCATGAGCCACTACCATGCGGTGCGTGTACTTGGGGCTTCTGCATATAACGCTGAGAATATCTACGCGAGCCAGAACACTTATGACCTAATTGTCGAGCGTGGCCAGCAAGACTATGAATCAGAAGTCGGCCGCTTCCCCCGCCTGTTCAAAGGGGTCGATTCTGTCCCTGGTTTAACCTGGCCAACTACTGTCTTCCAGGAAAAACTGACGGTGTTTATGGGTGAGCGCGAGGTACAGATCATCCACTTGGGCCGCGGACACACCAAGGGCGACACCATCGTCTGGTTACCGAAAGAAAAAGTGATGTTTGCCGGTGACCTGGTTGAGTATGGCGCCACCCCATACACCGGCGATGCTTACCACGAAGACTGGCCAGCCACGCTTGACCGCCTGCAGGCCATGCAGCCCCAAAAGCTGGTACCCGGCCGTGGCGATGCCCTGCAAACTGCCGAGCAGTGCCAGGAAGCCATTCAAGGCACCCGCGACTTCTTGAATGACATGTATGGAAGTGTCAAAGCGGGCAAGGCGGCGGGCAAATCGCTCTCTGAGTGCTACGCCGAAACTTACGCGTTACTGAAGCCGAAGTATGGCCACTGGGTCATCTTCGATCACTGCGTCCCCTTCGATATCACTCGTTGCTACGACGAGGCAGGCGGCGAATACCCGGATCCCCGCATCTGGACGGCAGAGCGCGATACCGCTATGTGGCACTCGCTGCAGGACGCCGTCGAAAATCAGTAAGTGCTTACTAGAGACACCCTCTATCATGCCCAGCTGCCGGGTGTAACGCACCCGACGCTGTAGGGGAGCAATAGATGCCAACAACCTATAAAAATCCTGTCTATCCTTACCGACGCCCGTCTGAACTCGATGTTCAAGACGTTCGCCATTACCCAGTGGTGATTGTCGGTGCCGGACCTAGCGGCCTCGCCGCCGCCATCGATTTGGCTCAGCAAGGCATTAATTCGATTGTCCTGGACGATAACAACACCGTTAGCGTGGGGTCGCGGGCGTTGTGCTTTGCCAAGCGTTCACTGGAAATTATCGACCGCTTAGGGTGCGTCGAGCCGATGCTTGAAAAAGGCGTCACTTGGCAGCACGGCCGCGTTTTCTTTCAGGATCGCGAGGTCTATGACTTCAACCTGCTGCCAGAAGATGGCCACCGTATTCCCGCCTTTATTAACTTGCAGCAGTATTACTTTGAAGAGTTTCTGGTCAACCGCGCCCACGACTTTGCTGAGCAAATTGATCTTCGCTGGAAGCATAAGGTCATCGATGTCGATGCTCAGCCTGACAGCACCGCCATCAAGGTCTCAACTCAGGATGGTGATTACCAGCTGACCTGTGACTATCTCCTCGTTTCGGATGGCGCTAACAGCCGAATCCGCGACATGCTGGGCCTAGAGTGCAAAGGCCAGGTATTTCAGGACCGCTTCCTGATTGCTGATGTGGTGATGAAGGCTGACTTCCCAACAGAGCGCTGGTTTTGGTTTGATCCGCCCTTCCATCCCAATCAGTCGGTGCTGCTGCACAAAGAGCCGGACAACGTTTGGCGTATCGACTTCCAGCTAGGCTGGGACGCTGACCCGGAAGAAGAAAAGAAAGAAGAGAACATTCGCCCACGCGTACAGGCAATGCTTGGCCAAGACGTGGAGTTTGAGCTTGCGTGGGCCAGTGTCTATACCTTCCGTTGCCGCAAGATGGATAACTTCATTCATCACAGCGTGATATTTATGGGCGATGCGGCTCATCAAGTATCCCCCTTTGGTGCCAGGGGAGCGAATGGAGCCCTACAGGGCGTGGAAAACTTAGCCTGGAAATTGGCCCGCGTTCTCAAACAGCAGGCGCCAACGACGCTTTTGTCCACGTACAACACCGAGCGCCAGCACGGCGCGGCAGAAAACATCCTTAACTCTACCCGCGCCACTGATTTTATTACCCCGAAGAGCCATATCAGCCAAGTGTTCCGCGATGTGACGCTGGAGCTGGCTGAGAAACATGCCTTCGCACGTAGTCTGGTCAACAGTGGCCGCCTTTCCATGCCGTGTCGCTATGACAACTCACCGCTGAATACGCCCGATGTTGATGGTGGCCCAAGCGAGTTGCGCCCAGGTAGTCCAACCAAGGACGCGCCCATTCGATTGGGAGAACAGAACGCCTGGCTACTCAATCAATTTGGTAATGGTTTTGTGTTGTTACTCGACGGCCGTGTTGATGATAGGCACGCCGCCACACTTGCCGCACCGTTGAGAGAGCTGTTAGGCCGTCGCACTGATTTAAGCCTGGTGGTCGTTGGTCCAGCACCAGATGAGCTTAGCGCTTTACCGCGCACTACCGTCGTGGACGATCTTGAAGGATTAGTGACCCAACGATACGGCCTGAGAGCAGGTGCCGGTTACCTTATTCGTCCTGATCAGCACATTGCCGCTCGCTGGCACGCCATCACTGCCCGCAGGGTTGACGACGCGTTAGACCGCGCGCTAGGCGTTCATCTTGCTGGTACCGCTGACACTACCTTCCAGGAAAGTTGCCATGCCAAAGCTTGAACTGAATCCGAACTTCACTGACCCGGACGCCTTTTACGCTGCGCTCACGGCGTTACATCGCGACCGCAGCGAGGCTGAGAGCGAGCGCATCAATGCTCGCCTGATCCTGTTACTGGCTAATCACATCGGCGAACAAGCCGTGCTTGAAGAAGCGATTTCCCATGCGGTTGGTAGCGGTGATCAATAGCCGCGCCATAGGTTTATGAAAATATAGATTTAACAAAATAACGTTCAAATAAAGCAGGTCTTAACAATGACGGAACAACTGAAATATCAAAACGGCTTTCATAACCACTTTTCAAGCGAAGCGCTGCCGGGAGCCCTGCCGATTGGGCAAAACTCCCCGCAAAAGTGTGCTTACGGCTTATACGCAGAACAACTCACTGGTTCCGCATTTACAGCACCGCGTCATCAAAACTTTCGCAGCTGGCTTTACCGCATTCGCCCTTCGGTTGTTCAGAGCGCATATCAGCCACTGGAAAATAACAACGTACACACAGCCCCGCTAGACAAGCCCGCGGCGGACCCTAACCAAATGCGCTGGGACCCCGTTTCGATACCGGATGCGCCGACTGATTTTATCGATGGCTTGTTTACCATTGCGGTCAACGGAGATGCCGGAACCCAAGCTGGCGTGGGCGTGCATGTCTATACGTTCAATGAAGACATGACCGAGCGGTTTTTCTACAACGCGGATGGCGAACTGCTCTTCGTTCCGCAACTGGGCGCTATTCGTCTGCGTACCGAGTTTGGTGAACTCGAGGTCGATAACGGTGAAATTGCCGTTATTCCACGTGGCGTGAAATTCCAAGTGCGTAAAGCGCAGGGTGTTGACGCTGCACGGGGGTATATTTGCGAGAACTACGGGAGTCCTTTAGAGCTACCCGGCCTCGGCCCCATTGGGGCTAACGGTTTAGCCAACCCGCGTGACTTCCAAAGCCCCGTGGCAGCCTATGAAGACCTGGAAGGCGACTACCGCTTAGTGGCTAAGTTCTCTGGTCGTTTCTGGGAGACAAAGCTCAACCATTCGCCGCTAGATGTGGTGGCGTGGCACGGCAACTGCGCGCCGTATAAATATAATCTCGCTAACTTTAACACCATCAATACGGTGAGCTTCGATCATCCGGATCCGTCAATCTTCACTGTATTAACGTCCCCCTCCGATACCCCAGGAATGGCTAATCTTGATTTTGTGATCTTCCCGCCGCGCTGGATGGTTGCTGAGAACACTTTCAGGCCGCCCTGGTTCCATCGCAACCTGATGAGCGAGTTTATGGGGCTTATTCATGGCGAGTACGATGCCAAGGCGGAAGGCTTCACCCCTGGCGGCGCCAGCTTACATAACTCCATGTCGCCACACGGCCCAGATGCTGAGACATTTGAGAAAGCCTCCAACGCTGAGCTGAAGCCACAGTTCCTAGGGGATACACTGGCCTTCATGTTTGAAAGCCGCTACTTCTTCCATCCGACCCCTGCGGCTCTGAATGCTGACTTCCGCCAACGTGACTATGTGGATGTTTGGTCGACACTGCGTTCGCACTTCGACCCAAGCCAGCCCTAACACCATTTCTTCATGTGGGGCTGTTTCGAGCCCCACGTTGACAACAAGGATTGAATAACCATGAAACTTGCAACACTTAACAAAGGCCGCGACGGAGAACTTATCATCGTCTCCCGCGACCTCTCCCGCGCGGTGAGCGCTGCTGATATTGCCCCCACACTTCAGGCAGCCCTCGAAAGTTGGGAAGTGGTTAGCCCTCAGTTGGAGGCGCGCTATGCGCAACTGAATAGTGGCGATGCCGACGGAGCTTTTGAGCTTGACCAGCGTGCGCTTCACTCCCCGTTACCGCGTGCCTATCAGTGGGCTGACGGCTCCGCCTATCTGAACCATGTCCAGCTGGTACGCCAGGCACGTAATGCCGAGATGCCCGAAACCTTCTGGACCGATCCGCTCATGTACCAGGGCGGTAGCGACTGTTTCCTGGCACCCACCGAAGATATCGAGGCGGTGAGTGAAGAGCATGGTATCGACTTTGAAGGTGAGATTGCGGTCATTACCGGCGACGTGCCAATGGCAGTTACCCCCGAGGAAGCCGCCAAGCATATTAAGCTAGTAATGCTGGTTAACGATGTGAGCCTGCGCGGCCTCATTCCAGGTGAACTCGCGAAGGGCTTCGGCTTTTTCCAAGCTAAGCCCGCCTCTTCTTTTTCGCCCATCGCGGTGACCCCCGATGAGCTGGGCGATGCTTGGCAGGATGGCAAAGTGCACCTGCCGCTGACCGTGCACCTGAATGACGAGAAGTTTGGCGAGCCAGAAGCTGGTCCCGATATGATTTTCAGCTTCCCTCAGTTGGTTGCCCATGCCGCCAAGACCCGTTATCTCGGCGCGGGCGCTGTGATTGGCTCGGGCACTGTTTCCAACCCAGACCCCGACGGCGGCCCTGGAAAACCGGTGGCTGATGGTGGCGTAGGCTATAGCTGCTTGGCCGAAGTGCGCATGGTCGAGCAGATACTCCACGGCCAGGTGAAAACCCCCTTTATGCGCTTTGGTGACCGGGTTCGCATCGAGATGTTTGACCGCGAAGGCAACAACATATTTGGTACCATCGATCAGCAAGTCGTGAAGTACCAGCCCAAATAAAGCCAACATAAGGAAGGCAACATGACGACGCTTTACGGCTATTTCCGCTCGTCGGCTGCTTACCGGGTGCGTATCGCCTTGAACCTTAAGGGCCTGGACTACGATCAGGTCCCAGTCAATCTGGTGAAAGGCGAGCAACGTGGTGGCGAGCATCTGACTCGCAACCCTCAGGGGATGGTACCTAGCCTGGTACTGGACGATAGCTCAGTAGTTAACCAATCGCTGGCGATCTGCGAGTATCTCGATGAGGTACACCCCGAGCCCGCGCTGCTACCGGTTGATGCGTTAGCACGCGCCAGGGTTCGCGCGCTTGCCCAGTCGGTGGCTTGCGAGATTCATCCACTCAATAACCTGCGGGTACTCAAGTATCTCGTGGGTGAGCTGGGTGTGGATGAAGCGGCTAAGCTAGCGTGGTATCGCCACTGGATTACCGAGGGCTTCGCAGCCCTGGAAGCGACGCTCTCTGCTGACGCCAGCAGCGGCGATTTTTGCCACGGCGACACCCCAACGATTGCGGATATCTGCCTGATTCCCCAGGTTTATAACGCCGAACGCTTCGAGTGCGATTTGTCAGCCTACCCGACGATCCAGCGCATCGCTGCCAATTGTCGTTCGCTGCCAGCCTTCGAAAAAGCCGCACCCGAGGCACAGCCTGACGCCAACTAAGCTGAAGCTAAGCCAAACTAAGCAGGCTAACATAAGCGGGCGTCTTTCCACTCGGGAAGGCGCCCGTCTCATGTCCAACCATAAGGAGTTAAGGGGTGCTAAAGCTGCCCTCTACCGCCACCGTCATAGCTCTCGCCGCGATGACTGCGCTCGGTCCGCTAGCGACGGATATGTATTTACCTGCCATGCCCGCCATGGCAGAAGCGCTGAATACTGGCCCAGACCGCATCCAGCTGACCCTTAGCCTCTATATGGCTGGATTCGCTCTGGCCCAACTATTGTGCGGGCCAATCTCTGATCGCTTTGGCCGCCGACCGGTGATGATCGCGGGTTTATCGCTGTTTCTCGCGGCGAGCCTACTCTGCGCCTGGGCGCCGAGCGTCGAGTGGTTACTGGCAGGCCGCTTTCTACAAGCCTTCGGCGGTGCTGCTGGCCCTGTGCTAGCCAGGGCAGCGGTGCGTGATATCCATGGCCCCATCGAGGCCGGGCGTATCCTCGCCTACATGGCAAGCACCATGGCGCTCGCCCCTGCTCTGGCTCCTGTAGTAGGCGCGGGGTTACTGCTGTTTTTTGGCTGGGAATCGGTGTTCGTGGTGCTTGCGCTCTACGCGGCGGTGATGCTGGCGGTACTGATACTGATGCTGCCCGAACCGCTGGCGAAGGAGCGGCGGCAATCGATTCACCCGAAAACAATACTGGCAAACTTTCGCCTACTGCTGAGCCAACGCGCCTTTATTGGCTACACCTTGGTGAATGCTGCCGCTTTTTCTGGGCTGTTCGCGTACCTTTCTGGCTCATCCTTTGTGCTCATTGAGTACATGGGAGTCGCCCCTACCCTGTATGGCGTGCTGTTCACGCTGATTGTCGCAGGCTTCTTCGTCGGGACGCTGGTCAGCGGCCGCTATAGCCACCGTCTGGGTCGTGATCAACTCATCACCCTGGGCACCGTCGTCTGCGCGACAGGGGGCGTGATCATGGCTGGCTTGGCTGCCGTTGGTATCCATCTACCGTGGGCGGTGGTGGGACCGCATATGGTGTTTATGCTGGGGGTAGGTATTCTGATGCCACAAACAATGGCCGGTGCACTGGCGCCCAACCCCCAATGTGCAGGCGCGGCGTCTTCTTTATTTGGTTTCCTGCAGATGACGATTGCCGCAGTGGTGGGTGGATTAGTCGGGCAATTCCACGACGGCAGCTCGCGCACCATGGCTTTGACGATCGGGCTGATGGGGCTGCTCGCCTTGCTAAGCCACTGGCTGCTGGTACGCCGCCACAAAGAGGCGTAGTTGAATCAACTGTATCTACCTAGCAAAAGGCCACGCATTGCGTGGCCTTTTTTACCTATATTGAGTTGCCTTAAGCAGCTTCGACAGCGATGGTCTTCGAGCGACCTTCACGTAGTTCCTTCAACAACGTCTCACGGCGCTCGTTGGCTTTCTCAGCGGCAGTTTCGCGGACTGGCCCGAAACCACGAATCTCTTCCGGCAGCTTAGCAAGCGCTAAGGCCGTGGCGTGATTCGTGCCATCAAGACGAGTCACTAACTCATCAATCAACTGCTCGTAGTCAGCCAATAAGGCGCGGTCGAGCTTACGATCAGCGCTAAAGCGGAAAGGATCAAGCGCGGTATTGCGCAAACCGCGCATCTTGGCCAACGCGCCCATTGCCTTCAGCACCCAGGGACCGAAGCGGCGTTTCACCGGACGCCCTTGCGCATCTTTACGACCACCCAGCAGCGGCGGTGCCAAATGGAAGGTTAACCGGTAATCACCCGAGAATGTTGCTTTAACCTCATCCAGAAAATCGCTCTGGGTGTAAAGGCGCGCTACTTCATACTCATCTTTATACGCCATCAAGCGATAGAGCTGATGGGCGACGGTTTCACTCAACGATTGGCCACCGTTTAGCGCGGCTTCTGCTTCACGCACTTTCGTTACCTGGGTAACGTAACGCTCAGCCCAGGCACGGTTCTGATAGCGCTCCAGGTGGCGACTATTACGCGCAACCACGTCGTCCAGTGTGGCATTCGCGGACAGCGGCATCGTGTCCAAATGCTGCTGAAGGTAGTCGGGCTCCACTGCTGCCAAGCGGCCCCAGGCAAATGCCTGACGGTTCTTTTCCACGGCGACGCCGTTAAGCTCCAGAGCACGCTGCAGCGCAGGTTCAGAAAGCGGCACCAGCCCCTGCTGCCAGGCAAACCCGAGCATCATCATATTGGAAAATACCGTATCGCCTAGCAGCTGTTCAGCTAGGCGATTGGCATCCAGAGACGCAAAGCGTGCGTCTCCTACCGCTTCACGCAGCATGTTAAGGCGCTTACTGGGCTGCATATCCGCATCGCGATAAAGGACATAATCCGCCGTGGCTAGCTCGGCCAGATTCGCCACGATACGGGTGGTCGGCTGCAGCACATTCAGCGCCTTCTGCGAACTGGCCACGACCATATCGCAAGCGATCATCGCATCGGCCTGACCGGCTTCGATGCGTACCTGATTCAGTTCACTGGGCTGAGATGCCAGACGCACATAGCTAAGGACTGCCCCGCCTTTTTGCGCAAACCCCATGAAGTCGAGCACGCTGCTGCCCTTTCCTTCCAGGTGTGCTGCCATGGTGATCAACTGCCCAACGGTCACCACGCCTGTGCCACCAACGCCCCCCACCAGTAAGTCATAAGGGGACGTCAAAGGGGCAATGGCAGGGTTAGGCAAATGCGATATACGTTGCCAAAAGGCGTTATCGGCAGCGACCCCTTGGCCTTTACGCAGCCCGCCACCTTCAACAGTGACAAAACTGGGGCAAAAACCACTGACGCAGGACATGTCCTTATTGCAGGACGACTGATCGATTTTGCGCTTACGACCTAGTTCGGTCTCGCGAGGCACCACCGATAAACAGTTGGACTGTACGGAGCAATCACCACAACCTTCACAAACATGATGGTTAATGAATACTCGGCGGGCAGGGTCTTCCATCAAACCACGCTTGCGCCGACGGCGTTTTTCAGCCGCGCATGCCTGGTCATAAATCAACACGGTGCAGCCAGGAATTTCGCGCAGTTCACGTTGTAGCGTATCCATCTCTTCGCGGCCGTGAAAGGTAACTCCCTGAGGGAATTCCTTTTCATGCCCCCGGTACTTCTCCGGTTCGTCACTGACCACCATGACTCGGCGAACACCCTCATCCAGCGATTGCCGGGCAATCATGGGCACGTTGATTTGCCCATCCACGGGTTGGCCGCCCGTCATGGCAACCGCGTCGTTGAACAGAATTTTGTAGGTAATATTGACGTTGGCAGCCACTGCCTGGCGCACCGCCATGGAGCCCGAGTGAAACCAGGTGCCTTCGCCTAAGTTCTGGAAAATATGGCCATTGCCGGTAAAGCGGCTCTTGCCCACCCAGTTAACGCCTTCGCCACCCATCTGAATTAACGATTCGGTGCTGCGGTCCATCCACGAGGCCATAAAGTGGCAACCGATCCCCGCCAGGGCTTTACTGCCTTCAGGAACCTTGGTCGAGCTGTTGTGTGGGCAACCAGAGCAGAAATACGGCATGCGGCGTACACCACCAAGCTCTTTAACGCCTGCCTGACAAGCATCAACGGTTGCCAGCTTGTCGCTAAAATCAATCTTGAAAAAGCGCGCTAAACGCTCGGCGACAAAGCCTGCCAAGAGGCGCGGACCCAGCTCTCCAACAAAGGGAATCAGCGGTTTGCCAGTTTCATCCTGCTTGCCGGTAACGATGACCTCGCCTGGATGGTCGGGTTCCGACATGTATTCCTTCAACTGGCTTTCAATAATGCCGCGCTTCTCTTCAATGACCAGCACTTCGCGCTTGCCATGAATAAACTCAAGAATACCGGGGCGATGGAGCGGCCACACCATCCCGACCTTGTATATTTCCACCCCCAATTCACGCAGCTTCGCTTCATCCAGCCCCAATAAACGCAGCGCCTCAAGTAAATCCAGGTGGCCCTTGCCTGTGGTAACCAGCCCAAACGTCGCCTGTTCTTGGCGAAATAAATACTGATCAATCGGGTTGGCCGTGGCAAACGCCTGAACGGCGGCCAGCTTGTGCTCAAGACGGGTCTCAAGCTGCGGCCCCGGCAGGTCAGGCCAGCGATAGTGCAGCCCGCCTTCCGGCATTTCGAAATCCGGCGTTACATACTCAGGCAAAGGTGGCACGTCCACCGATGCGCCGCTCTCTACGGTTTCAGAAACGGCTTTGAAACCCACCCAGCAACCCGAGAAGCGTGACAGTGCATAGCCCCACAGCCCAAAGCGTTCATATTCCGCCAATGACGCGGGACTCACCACCGGCATGAACCACGCCATAAAGGCGACATCCGACTGGTGTGGCATTGAGGACGACACACACCCATGGTCATCACCCGCGACCACCAGCACACCGCCAGTCGGTGAGCTGCCGTAGGCATTACCGTGCTTTAACGCGTCGCCCGCACGATCAACGCCTGGCCCTTTGCCGTACCACATACCGAAGACACCATCGACCTGCCGCTCAGGGTCCGTTTCCACCTGCTGGCAACCAAGCATCATGGTGGCGGCCAGGTCTTCGTTGATCGCAGGGACAAAATCGATGTGATGCGCTTCCATAGCGGCTTTCGCCCGCCAAATCTCTTGGTCTACACCGCCCAAGGGCGAGCCACGATAGCCACTGATGAGCCCTGCCGTATGGCGGCCATCGCGACGATCAAGCTCGGCTTGGCGTAAGGCGATGCGCACCAATGCCTGGGTGCCAGTCAGAAAAACACGGCCTTCTCCGCGGGTATAGCGGTCAGCCAGTGCATAGTCATCAAGAGCAGCGTTATCGAGTGCAGCATCGAGAGGCGGGGTAATAGAACCCGCCTGCTCAGTGACTGAGGGGGTTGTCATGATAGATCACCAGTACGGTTGAAGAGTTATGGTTGTAATACGCTTGAGTCTAGCCAAGAGCGCACTAAAGGTGCTTGCTAATTCACTCTTCAAAAGCCTGGTTATTAATCATTACTTTCATTTTTTTTGTTTTGACGCAATGATATTCAGCAAACCACAAATAAATGAAATGGCACTATGAAAGAAGCAACCAAAGAAATCACCTTAGACAGGCATGATCAGCGCATTCTTACCCTGCTTCAGCAACAGGGGCGCATTACCAACAATGAGCTCGCCGAACAGATCGGGCTTTCCCCCGCTGCCTGTTGGCGACGCGTAAAGGCCTTGGAAGAGAGTGGTGTTATCCGCCGCTTTGCGGCGTTGGTGGAGCCCAGCCTAGTGGGCCAACCACTATCAGCACTGGTCATGGTGACGTTGGTTCGCCACCACATCGACAATACCGTCGAGTTCGAAAATCGCATTCTGCAATATCCAGAAGTGCTGCAGTGCTATGCCACCACCGGCAACGCCGATTTCGTATTGCGAGTAGTGATCGAGGACATGGCGGCTTATGACCGCTTTCTGAATGAAAAATTATTCACCTTGGATGGGATCTCCCAGGTCAGCTCTAATTTCGTGCTACGTAATATCAAAGAAGAGACCGCTATCCCGATTCGTTGAAGCCAGACAAGCGAATTCATGACTGCCAAGCACAGAGAGCTTTATAGGTAGTGCCCAGAGCCTCAAGAATTAAGACTTAAGTCTCAATTCAACCAATCTCAAATTAGTTGCTATTGAAACTATCTAAAGGCATGGTAACCGGTGTGATTTACGCTGCCCAAGAAGGCGCTAATTGCTCGGGGTTAGGCGTTACGAATAACAACGTTACCAACAACAACACAGGCGCTAGGTTTTCGAATAAAAAGCTTATTAGCGCCGGCTCTGGAGTTTTGACATGAAACAATCAGCTCGCTTTCTCGTGGGTGCCATCGCAGCTTCTAGCATGGCATTCAGTATGTCTTCCTTTGCCCAGGCAACGATCACCGTCAGCACGTGGGGCGGGCCTAATCACGGTGTTAATACCATTGTTTGGCCAACCTGGAAGGCATGGATTGAAGAAGCCACGGATGACCGCGTCACGGTGGAAGTGGTGCACGATATGGGACCGCCTCCCGCACAAATGGAGATCGTGGCTGATGGTATTGCGGATGCCAGCTGGATTTTTCACGCCCATATGGCGGGCCGCTTTCTAGCAACTCAGTTACCTGAATTCCCTACGTTTGAGGAATTCTCTTCAGAAGATGCTTCCGCTGCGTATTGGCATACCCATCAAGAATACTTAAAGCAAGCCAATGAGCACCGTGGCGTAGATGTGGTGGGGATGGGCGTGCATGGCCCAGGTCAAATATTTACCCGTGATCAAATAAGCTCAATCGATGAGCTTGCTGGCAAACGACTGCGCGTTGGCGGCGGAGTGATGAGTGGCTTAGCCGAGGCAATGTCGGTGACCGGTGTTGCCATTCCTCCGACTGGCACCTACGAAGCGGCATCCCAGGGTGTTGTTGACGGTGCGATGCTAACGCTTGAAAGCTTGCGCAGCTTTCGCGTTGCTGAAGTGGCTCCGCACACCCTTACCGTAGACGGCGGTTTCTATCGCGGCAGCTTTGCGATTGTGATGAACCCCATGTTCTGGGACCAAGTGTCGGATGAAGACCGAGTGGCGATTGAGAGCGTATCGGGTGAACGGCTTTCACGCTTATTTGGCTACATGATGGATGTTTCCGACCAGCGCGGCGTTGAATTTGGTGAAGAAAATGGCGCGACCTTTACCCAAGCATCGGAACAAGACATTGATTACCTGCGGGGTGTCACTAGCAACTTGCAGGATGCCTGGAGCGAGTCAGTGAAGAGCCGTGATGTGGACGCACCAGCAGCGCTTGCCTTCTTTCATGAACAGTTAGTCAATGCAGCGGCTGAAGAAAGTATCGCAACGAGTGTTGTTAGTCACTGAGCTGGTAGGTTAACCGCTCTCGCCGCTGCTGATGGGCGGCGAGAGCAGCACTCACAGTCTGATGACGCCATACCAGCAGCGACTTCTCTACCATTCCCCTGCCCACCTGTTTCATTTGAAACCAATTTGATCCGCGTCAAGATAGTCCATCTCCCGCCGGTTAATACTGATGTCATCATCAAGAACACCTGAAGGGGAATGACCATGGATACTGCCCAGAACACAGAAACCACCTCTTGGTGGGGACGCCTGACAGAACGCTGCTATGCAACGTCAACCGCGACGCTCGCGCGCAACGTAAAACAGGAAGCAGGCGCTAGCTATGATGCGCTTATCAATGATCTGGAGAGACCGCTAGAACCACGCTTTGAGCAAGCAGTGGCAAAGCAGCTGGCGGCAGGCCAACCGGCGCATTTCCGTCCAGCCAACACCTTGATGCCAGTCATGATGCAGCGCTTTGGGCTTAACGAGAGTGCGCTTGAGAAGAGTGCGCTTGAAGAAGGCGGAGTGATCAATCATGCCGACTATGTTGCACTGCGTGACACCTGCAACGCCTGCGCAGCCGTTGGCGATTGTTGGAAAGCAATGCGAGCCAGTGCCGAGCTTGATGAGTGCCGCCGCTTATGCCCCAACGCAACTGCCTTTGATACCTTAGCGGCACAGTGAAGCGTGTTGATTGATACTCCAGCTCCAGCAACGTATCCCTCTAACACAAAGCGCCCCCATCAACATTGGATGGGAGCGCTTTTTACCTTAGCCTTGTTTCAGCGATGGTTTCAGGAAGCTTGGTGACGCAGTCGCGGGCTAGCGAGTTCTCCCACCACGGTGACAAGCGCCAGCAGCGCCAGTAACCACGGCCACTGAGTACCTACTTGTAGAGTGGCAAGACCCAGCGCATCGATGAAAATTAACACGATGCCTAGTGGGCTAACGTAGCGCACCATAAACAGCCACAGCGTGTGCTGGGTGCGGGTCAGCCCTAGCTCTTCCCTGAATATCTCATTACGCAGCAGGAAGCCTGCCATCAGTGCCATACCTAAACCACCTAGCGGCATCATCCAGCGGGAAGTTAAGTAATCTAACCAGCCAAAGAAGTTTCGCCCAGCCAGCGACCAGTCAGCACCAATGTTGAACGACAGCATGGCCAGGGTGCTCACCAACCACAGCACAATACCTACGCCCCACGATGCCTGTTTACGCGTCATTCCCTTGCTTCCAGTGAGCCAGGCCACTGTCGCCTCGATCATCGAAATCGACGACGTAAGCGCCGCCATCGACAGCATTAAAAAGAACAGAATGCCAAACAACGTGCCAAAGGGCATCGCTTGGAACGCCAGTGGAAGGCTCATGAAAATCAACCCAGGGCCCTCGCCAGGGTTCATTCCGTTAGCGAAAATAATCGGGAAAATAGCCAAACCAGCCATCAGGGCGACAACGGTATCAGCAATGGCCACACTGAATGTCGTGCGCGCAATAGAGTGCCCGTCTGGCAAGTAAGAGCCGTAGGTAAGAATCGCACCGGAGGCCAGCGACAAGGTAAAGAAGGCATGCCCCAGTGCCGCTAATAATCCCTCACTGCTTAACCCTTCGGTATTGAACGAAAACAGGAAAGACCAGGCGTCAGCAAAACCACCAGAGAAAGCACCGTAGCCAATCAGTATGCCTAGCATGATGACCATGCCCGGCATCATCCAACTAACGCTCTTTTCAATGCCCGCTTGTACGCCCTTGCCCACGATGAACATGGTCAGCACCGTCACCAGTGTGCTCCAGGCGCCTAGCGTGAAAGGATTGGCATTATTCGCGGCGAAAATTGCCGTCATGTCATCGACGCTATTGCCCGCCAGTCCGCCGCTCAGCATTTTCCACAGATAAGAGAATGACCAGCCAGCGACCACCACATAGAACGACAGAATCATGAACCCACAGAGCATGGCCATCCAACCGAAGATCGACCAGAAACTACCGCGGCCTGACTCGTGTACCACACGGCGGATAGCATCAATCGGGCTGCCCCTTCCACGGCGGCCAAAGCTGATCTCAGCCATCATAATAGGAACACCTACCGCCAATATGCAGGCCAAATAGACCAGCACAAAAGCGCCACCGCCGAACTCGCCAGTGATGTAAGGAAACTTCCAGATATTACCCAGGCCCACTGCCGAACCAGTGGCTGCCAGTACAAACCCCCAGCGGCCTAGCCACAGCGTTTTTGGGGGCGTCTTTGTCGTTGTCATTGGGAAACCTTATAAATTTATATTGTTTTTAGGCTATTTATTATGAGCAGCTAAAACAGCTAGTTAAGAGCGATTAGCTGCCTATAAAAGCCAACCAACTGCGGTCAACCAGTCATAAAGAGCAATCTATAAAGAGTCTATGGAGATAGCCATAGGGCAGGAATGGGGTTAAATCGCATTCGGCGCGGCACTGCTCGTATAAGCGGAACCCAACCGTAAACTAATCGTTACACTTATAAAAAAATGCCGAAGGGCGGGGACCAGCCGTTGCATTTTCCTGACACCCCGTAAACAAATCGTGACAGTTAATTTGACTGTCATAAGGACTTTTTAAGAATTCTCTTAAGTAGCATCTTGAACGCGGTCTCACCTGCTGTTTCAAGTGCTGTTTCAAATGCTGTCTTGGGCACCAATGCCGTAACGTTTGAGCTTATTGGCAATGGTGGTGTGCGAAACACCCAACCGCTTTCCTAACTGGCGGCTGGAGGGGTACTGCTGATACAGCGTACTTAAGATATTTCTTTCCACCTCGCCCAGCATGTCGCTCAAGCTTCCCTCTAACGGAATACCCGCCATCTCAGAAGACGCTTCGCTGTGAGGAAGGCGCAAATGCACCGGCTCAATGGTCTTCTCTTCACACAGCGACACCGCCTGGAACAGCACATTTTCCAGCTGACGCACATTACCTGGCCAGTCGTAGCGGGTGATTTTTTCAAGCGCAGCGGGCGAAATCTCCGGCAAAGGGCAGCCTATCTGACGCGCCGCACGATCAAGCACATAGGCCGCCAACTCTTCGATGCCGTCCAGGCATTCACGTAAAGGTGGCACCTGTAGCGAAAGCACATTGAGCCGGTGATAAAGATCCAGCCGAAACAGCCCTTCACTACACAGCTGTGGCAGGTTTTGTTGAGTGGCACAGATCACTCTGACATCCAGAAAGGTTTCCTCCTCGCTACCCACACGCCGGAAGCCGCCATCCTGAAGAAAACGCAACAGCTTCGTCTGCAACCGTGAGCTCATTTCGCCGACTTCATCAAGAAAGACCGTGCCGCCTTCGTTAAGCTCAAGAAGGCCAAGCTTGCCTTCCGGCCGAGCGCCCTCGAAGGCACCGGGTGCGTAACCGAAAAGCTCTGTCTCGGCCATTGACTCGGGGAGCCCAGCACAGTTAAGCACCACAAACGGTGCTTGCCCGCGCGGGCTTGCCAAATGGCAAGCGCGGGCCACCAGCTCTTTCCCTGTCCCCGTTTCACCCACAATTAGCAGCGGTGCATCCAGTGGCGCCATGCGACGTGCCTCGTTAATCACGCCCTTTAATCGCGAACTCGACTGAAAGATGGCCTCAAAGCCACGCAGCTCCTGACGCTGCACCTGATAAATACGTGCACCGATACGGTCGGCACGGTGTAACGTCACGACCGCCCCAGCTAATGAGTCTACCTTGGTGTCTTCGGTGTGCAGTGGCGCGATATCGGCAAGATAGGTATCTCCTTTCAGCTTGATCCGCAGCCCATTGATGCGTGAGTTGTTGCGGCGAATCAAATCGGGAAGATCCACTTCGTCAAGATAACGGTCCAACGAGAGCCCTGGCACTTCTTGAACGCGCACTCCCAACACCTGCACAGCGATACGGTTAGCCGCCACAATCCGACCCTGCATATCTATCGACATGACGGGATCAGAAAGCGAGGATAACAGCGCATCCAATTCCAAATGACGGCGCTCACTGGGCATCAAATTAGCGCGCTTAACCCCAAACACGCCGGGAATAGCTTCTAATACCGGCTTAAGCGTCAGTAGCTGCGCATTGAGTAATTTCGGGACATGCAAATAGATGGTATTGCCCTGATCACCCCCGACTTCTCCCCGCGCGACATTAATTCGGTAGTCGGCAAACTGAGCCACTATATCGCGAAGAATGCCGATTCGATTCTGACAGTAAAATTTAAGACGCATAGAACCCTCAGGGCATAAAAAATCACTTACTTAACAAGCCTCTGATTAGGCGTTGCCTGAAAAGTCGGCGATTTCGGACAGAGCCTAGCTACCACTCACCGGCAGTCCCTGCTCCTCTTTCATACTACGCAGTATGATTTCAGAGCGAACCTGGGTGACATTAGGATGAGGCAATAAATGATGATGAATAAAGTCTGAAAACTCGGTGAGGTCCTTGGCGATAACGTGCAATACATAGTCCGCATCCCCCGACACAGAATAAGCCTCACGCACCATGGCGTGCTTCGTCAGTAACGTGACAAAATCATCATCCATGCTCTCACCATGCGCTTTGAGATTCACTCTGGTGATGGCACGCAAGCCAAACCCCAGGCTGGAGGCATCAAGCCTCGCCGAATACCCCTTAATCACCCCTTCGGCTTCTAACCGCGCTTTGCGCCGGGAACACTGAGAGGGAGACAGGCTGACACGCTCCCCCAATTCTGAATTGGTGAGGGCTGAGTTCTTTTGCAGTACTGATAAAATTGCAAGATCATAACGATCTAAAGAAATCCCGTGCATAGAACACTCCAGTTGCGCACAAGCTGTGCGCTATTTGGCGTTATCTTAGGTTAGTTTGCAACCTAATTGCACTGCCTCTTCCCTATACTGAGCTTGTTCACTTACAAGACAATAATAGGAGAGACAGCGATGGGACCTTTTCCTCATGACGCGCCAAAAGTAACCATAAGCGATACAAACCCAGCGGGCACCGATGGTTTTGAATTTGTTGAATTTGCCCATCCTGAGCCGGAAAAATTAGACAGCCTGTTTCGGCAAATGGGCTTCGTTCCCGTTGCCAAACATCGTGACAAGTCAATCACTGTTTATCGTCAGGGTGACATCAACTACCTGCTTAACAGTGAGCCTAACTCCCATGCATCAGCGTTTATTGAAGCGCACGGCCCATGTGCACCGGCAATGGCTTGGCGTGTTGTTGATGCTCAGCATGCCCTAAAACGTGCCGTTGATTTAGGTGCTGAAGAGTTCACTGGCAATAAGTCTATCGACGCACCAGCCGTTATTGGCATTGGCGGTTCGCTGCTTTACTTTATTGATACGTATGGCGAAAAAGGCAGCTGTTACTCAAGCGAGTTTGAGTGGTTAGATGAGGAAGATCCTAAGCCTAAAGGGTTTGGCTTTTACTATCTTGACCACCTCACTCATAACGTTATTCGTGGCAACATGGACACGTGGTATAAGTTTTATCACGATACCTTTAACTTCCGCGAAATACGCTACTTCGATATCACCGGTAAAGTCACCGGCCTTACCAGCCGCGCATTAACGTCTCCCGATGGCAAAATCCGTATCCCGATTAACGAAAGTGCCGACGATCACAGCCAAATTGAAGAGTACTTACGTGAGTATAATGGCGAAGGTATTCAGCACATCGCCATTGCAACGAACGATATTTATACCGGCACTGACTTAATCGCTGACGCGGGGCTTGAATTTATGCCTGGCCCACCGAGCATCTATTATGAAAAATCACTTGAGCGCGTAAAAGATCACCAGGAGCCCCTCGATAAACTTCGCAAGCGCGGCATTCTGATTGATGGCGAAGGCGTTGTGGGCGGTGGTGAAACCAGAATTTTGCTACAGATTTTCTCAAAAACGGTGATTGGTCCGATCTTCTTCGAGTTTATCCAGCGTAAGGGCGACGATGGGTTTGGAGAGGGCAATTTTAAAGCACTTTTTGAATCCATCGAAGAGGATCAAATCAACCGAGGCGTGTTGCAAAGCACTGCTGACTAGTACTGCTAAACAGTAAAAAGGAAACCCTGTGCACGACGCTTGGCGTAACTATGCGAATGCCCCCCAAGAGGGGGCTATTGTTTGTCCTTCTAACCTCATACAAGAAGGTAAAACACACTGCCTGGAAATTATTAGCAGCGGTGGATCTTTCCCTGTCATTGTAACGCGCCTAGAGGGTGCTATTTATT
Organism: Vreelandella zhaodongensis; assembly: GCF_013415115.1. Classification (GTDB taxonomy): domain Bacteria; phylum Pseudomonadota; class Gammaproteobacteria; order Pseudomonadales; family Halomonadaceae; genus Vreelandella; species Vreelandella zhaodongensis. The sequence continues at coordinate 359,944 of NZ_JACCDD010000002.1, forward strand.
GCTACGTCAATGCCTGCCCCCACCAGTACTTACCTCTAAATTACCGGTCAGAGAGTATCATTTCATCAGATGGGAGCCGTTTGCTATGCAGCGCCCATGGAGCAGCGTTTGATAGTAAAACAGGCAACTGTTTAACGGGCGCCTTCGATAAACTTGACGCAATACCGGTGTTTGAAGACCAAGAAAGTAATGTATGCATTGGTTAAACTGATATTAAATTAAACTCTTTTAATTTTCTTAACTGATGAAACGGCTTGCCTAATGCCGTTTATTAGCTACGCCCCTGCTAAATCACCTCTGTTCTGCCAGTATTACAGCTTCCTCCCCCTCTCTAGCAATTATCAATTAACACCTACTCGCGATGGCCAGGCAGGCGTCTTCTGACGCCTATAAATCGCGACACTCATTTGCCCTCCTTTTCCTCGTTAGATACTGGTGTCTGCCACCTCACAAAAAAATTGCCTCTGTCGGTTCAGAAAGCGGCGGCTGATACGTCGTTTGTTATGAGAAAAATGTAATGATTATCATTTCATTAAATTTACTGGCGTTGCTAACACTCAGCACCACAGAGAGATGCAATCAATAGCTACCGGCGAACCTGCTGCTTTGCAGCGCAACGGATAAACGGGATGACACCATGACGACAAAGGTTCTAGACGAGAGCAAGCCCCTCAGCAGCGCATTCGCCCCGCTGGCAACAAACCAACTGTTCAGTGCCCGCCATTCAGAAGCCTATTGGCAACAGGCCACCCGTTGCATCGACTTAGTAAGACGCAAGGTAGCTCAAGTAGACCGCCCCTTTACCGGCGCTCGCCCAGAAGAGCTGCGCGGATTGTTCCAAGCCGTCGATCTTGACGCCCCGCTTGGCAGCCTGGAGCCTGCTCTGCAAGAGTTGTCACGGCTCTACTTGGATGATGCCGTTTACTTCCACCACCCTCGCTACGTGGCACACCTCAACTGCCCCGTTGTGCTACCAGGCATCCTCGCCGAGGCGATTCTCTCACCAATCAACTCTTCTCTGGACACCTGGGATCAGAGCGCCGGAGGCACCTTCGTCGAGCAGTCGCTCATCGACTGGACAGCTGCCCGAATCGGCCTGGGCCAGGACGCCGATGGCGTCTTCACCAGTGGTGGTACCCAATCGAACCTGATGGCGTTGATGATTGCCCGAGACCATTACGGAGCGTCTCTTGAGGGGCATGGCGGCAATAAGCATGAGGGCCTGTCGGCAGACTTTCGGCGGCTGCGCATTCTCGGCTCGGAGGTCAGTCACTTTAGCTTGCAGAAATCAGCGGCGATCCTCGGGCTTGGCTATCAGGCGGTGATGCCGGTGGCTTGCGACGACCACTACCGTATGAGCCCCGAGTCCCTCAAGACGCGCCTAGAAGAGTGCGTGGCGATGAACCTGATTCCTATCGCCGTAGTCGCCACTGCTGGCACCACCGACTTCGGCAGCATCGACCCCCTTGAGGAGGTCGCCGCACTTTGCCGGGAGCATGGTATCTGGCTACACGTGGATGCCGCCTACGGCGGTGGGCTGCTGTGCTCGCGACGCTACCGTCACCGTTTAGCGGGCATCGAGCACGCCGACTCGGTCACCATCGACTATCACAAAACCTTCTTTCAACCAGTGAGCTGCAGCGCTTTCCTGGTTCGGCGACGCAGCGACCTGCGCCACGTCACCTACCACGCTGACTACCTCAACCCACGCTGCCAAGCCGAGGCCGGCACCCCAGACCAGGTCAACAAGAGTCTGCAGACGACCAAGCGCTTTGATGCCCTAAAGCCATGGCTGACCCTGCGCATCATGGGCGCCGATGCGCTGGGCGAGATGTTCGAGCGGGTCATCGATTTGGCCAGCGAAGTCCATGACGAGCTAGTCCGCCACCCAGACTTCGAGGTGCTGCTCGATCCTCCCATGAGCACCGTGGTGTTCCGTTACCGCCCCGCGAGCCTGCAGGAAGTAGAACGACATGAACCAGAACGACACGAAACAGAGCTAGACGAGCTCAACACCCACGTGCGCTCGACACTGTCCCGCAACGGCGAAGCGGTAATTGCCGCCACTCGCGTCGGAGGGCGGCTTTATCTCAAGTTCACCCTACTCAACCCGGATACCAGTCTCAAAGATCTGGTGGCCATCATCGAGCGCATCTCTCACCACGGCCAAGCATGGTGCGATGCCCAGACGCCAACCCGCGCAGTTGCTTCCTGACTCCAGCGAGATACGACCATGACACAGACTGTCCACGACTTTATCGCCATTGGCCTTGGCCCCTTCAACCTTGGCCTAGCCTGCCTCACCGACCCAATTGATGAACTTGATGGCCTCTTCCTCGAACGCAGTGACTGCTTCGATTGGCACCCCGGAATGCTGCTTGAAGATGCCACTCTGCAGACGCCTTTCATGTCAGATCTGGTCACCATGGCCGACCCCACCAGTCGCTTCAGCGTTCTCAACTACCTGAAACAACAGGGCAAGCTCTACAACTTCTATATCCGCGAGAACGTCTTCCTGCTGCGCAAGGAGTACAACCACTACTGCCAGTGGGCAGCCGCCCAACTAGACAGCATCCGCTTCAGCACCGAAGTGACTCGCATCGATCACGACGAGACCGCAGGGGTCTACCGGGTGAGCTGCCGCGACACCCATAGCGGCGAGGCGCAGATCCATCTGGCACGGCGACTGGTGCTTGGCACCGGTACTAGCCCCTATCTGCCGGAGGGCTGCCGAGAAGTAGACCCACGCCCGCTGCACTCCAGCGAGTATTTGCAGCACAAGGCCGAGCTGCAGCGCCAGGAGGCTATCACCCTGATTGGCAGCGGCCAGAGTGCCGCCGAGATCTACCATGATTTGCTCGCTGACATCGACCGCTTCGGCTATCGCCTCGACTGGATCACCCGCTCGCCCCGCTTCTTCCCACTGGAGTATGGAAAACTGACCCTGGAGATGACATCACCGGACTACATCGATTACTTCCACTCCCTGCCCGAAGCCACCCGCAACGGGTTAATGCAGCGCCAAAAGAGCCTCTACAAGGGCATCAACCTGGAGCTGATTGATGCAATTTACGACCTGCGCTACGCCAAGGCGCTAGGCGGCGAGGTTCACTCTGACCTGCTCACCAACACCAACCTAGAAACCTGCCGCTATGATGCCGAGCGCGGCGAATACGACCTGACCCTGTGGCACACCGAGCAGCAGCGCCACTACCGTCACCGCACCCCAGCGCTGATCATGGCCACCGGCTACCGCTACCATATGCCAGACTTCTTAGCGCCTATCACCTCGCGCATCGCCTTCGACACCGCCGGACGCTATGCCGTAGGCCGCTTCTATGACATCGACGGCGGGCGCGGCGAGCTCTTCGTGCAGAACGCCGAACTGCACACCCACAGCCTGGTGGCTCCGGATTTGGGCATGGGACCCTATCGCAATGCCTGCATCATCCGCGCCTTGACCGGTAGAGAGGTCTACCCCATCGAGAAGCGCATCGCCTACCAGCACTTCGGCGCTCCAAGTGAGGCTGTCTTTGAACCGATGGACGCGGAGCCTGCATGAGACCGACGCCCTGGCTGGTAAGTGTCACCGCCGTAGCGGTGGTCAGCGACTCCATGCTACTGCCCTTCTATCCGCAGTTCTTCGCCGAGCGCTTTGGTGTGACCGACCCTGCCCACGTCGGCAGCTACCTAGCCATGAGCTGCCTGGTGGTAATGCTGGCACTGCCTATCTGGGCGTTGCTGGCACGGCGGTTCGGCACCCTGCAGCTGCTGGTGGGCACCCAACTCGTCGCCGGCGGCTTGAGCCTGTCCTGCGCGCTGGTCACCTCACTGCCGCTTTTCTGGGGATTGTCGCTGGCCATGCTGGTGGCCAAGGCTAGTTACCTGCTGGTCTACCCGTACCTCATGCACTTCGAGCCCCAGGAGCGCCACGCCACTCTAATCGGCATGCTCTCAGTGGTGGTGCATGCTGGCGGCATTCTCGGTGCCATCGTGGGCGGCCTGGTACTGGAGCTCTGGCAGCCGGCTCGCGTGTTCCAGCTGATGGCGGTGAGCGATATTCTCCAGGTGGCGGTTTGCCTGCTGTTGCTCAGCCGCGGACAAGTGCCCCACGCGGCGCCCGCCACTCCAACCTCCCCCAGCGCCAACGGCGCTATTCTGCGCTTGGGTGTGGTGATGCTGCTGTTCACCTTCAGCGCCTATCTGGCACGACCCTTTTTCGCCCAGTACTGGGCGCTAGCCTCGGGCCAACCGAGTGCGACGCTGGCTGGCGCGGTCTTCGCGATTCCCGGCGGTGTCGCCGTAGCGCTGCTGGCTTTCGACTTGTTGGGCCGACGCCCAAGCGGTGCGGCCATCGTTATCCCACTGGCAATCGGCCTCACGGGCCTGCTGCTCCAAGCCAGTGGCGAGGTTATCGCCATCCTAGCGGGTCGGCTGCTACTCGGCTGGGCACTGTTTCGCGTCTCTGTGCGACTGGAAGTACGCCTCTTCCAGCTCAGCACACCAAAACGCTACGCCAGCGACTTCAGCAAAATCCATATCTTCCAGGGGCTCGGCGTGCTCATCGCCTCCTGGGGCGCTGGTCGCTTGGTCGACACCCAGGGCCTGGCCAGCCCCTTTTTCGTCGCGGCGTTAGGTTTCGCCCTCTGCGCCCTCGCCTATCGCTTGCTGCTGGCCGGGCCATCGTCGAGCCAAGCACAGCCAACTGATCCCGTTTCTGCAAGGACCTGACCATGAATCTCTTCCAACCGACCCCGACCACTCGCATCACCTACAGCCGCCACGCTCAAGGGCTGGGGTCTTTCAGCCTCCGCCCACTGCACCTGCCCGAGGACCTACCCCTGGTACATGACTGGGTTACCGCACCCCGAGCAAGTTTCTGGGGTATGCAGGGCCACTCTGCTGAACGCGTGCTCGCCTTCTACCGCGACCTGCAGGAAAGCAACCAAGCACAGGGCTACCTGGGGCTATTCAACGATCAACCTGCCTTTCTGGTGGAGTGCTACGACCCGCGCCACGACCCTATCGGAGAGCACTATGATGTGGCCGAGGGTGACCGCGGCATGCACTTCTTGGTGGCTCCTGCCAAGACGCCGCTGACCGGCTTCAGCGTCCAGGTGATCACCACCATCCTGGCCTTTATGTTTGAGGACCCCGACACACGGCGCATCGTGGTAGAGCCGGACGTCAACAACCGCAAGATACATCCGCTCAACCGCCGAGTAGGTTTTGTTTACGAACGCGAAGTGCAGCTGCCCGAGAAGACCGCTCACCTCGCCTTCTGCGACCGAGAAGCGTTCGCCTCGGCGGTGAGCCGCGAAAACCCGCGCCTCACCCAGGTACTGGCCGCCAACCCCACACGGGTCACTTCCCACCTAACCCCCGACCACTGGGCTCAGGCCAACCGCTGGCTGACCCGCAAGGCGATTGCTGAGTTCTCCCATGAGCGCCTGCTGGCCCCCGAGGCACTGCACGTGGATACCAAAGGCAACGGCGACTACCGGCTGGCTGCCCCGAACACGGCGGTCGAGTACCACTTCCGCGCCCGTCGTCTGGCGCTGGATCACTGGATGATCGACCTCGACTCCCTCGATAAGCGGGTCGATGACGTCTCAGCTGAGATCGACGCGCAGCACTTCATCCTCGAATTCCGCCAGCCCCTGGGGATCAGCAATGAGATGCTGCCGGTTTACCTGGAAGAGATTGCCAGCACCCTGTTCGGCAGCGCCTACAAGCTAGACAGCAACCGCCCAGATGCCGATGGGTTAGCCGATGCCGACTTCCAGACACTGGAGGCCGCCATGACGGAGGGCCACCCTGTGTTCGTGGCTAATAATGGCCGCATGGGCTTCGACGCCGTTGACTACCACGCCTTTGCCCCAGAAGCCGCAGCGCCCATCACCCTGGTATGGCTCGCAGTACATCGCGAAGACGCTCATTTCAGTGCCATCGAAGGCCTAGACTACGAGGCACTGTTGCGCGAGGAGCTCGGCACAGCAACAGTAAATGACTTTCACCGACGGCTGGGAGAGCGCCATCTCGACCCCACGGACTACCTGCTGATGCCCGCTCATCCCTGGCAGTGGTTCCACAAGCTATCCATCACTTTCGCCGCTGAGGTAGCTCGGAACCGCATCGTCTGCTTGGGCTACGGTCACGATCAGTATCAGGCCCAGCAGTCGATCCGTACCTGGTTCAACGTGAGCCAGCCAAATCGGCGCTATGTGAAGACAGCACTGTCGATTCTCAACATGGGCTTTATGCGTGGTCTCTCTCCCAATTACATGCGCGCCACACCGACCATTAACGACTGGATCAAAGCACTGGTCGACGGCGACCCTGAGCTTCGTGCCCAGAGCTTCACGATCCTCCGCGAGGAGGCCGCTATCGGCTTTCGTCGCGACGCTATCGAGCCAGTCTTCGATAGCCACAGTGCCTACAAGAAGATGCTAGCCTGCCTTTGGCGGGAGAGCCCCATGCGCTACCAGCGCGACGGCCAGCAGCTGATGACCATGGCCGCCCTGCTGCATGTCGATGCAAATCAACGCGCGCTGCTGCCGCGACTGATCACGATTTCCGGGCTTTCCACCAGTAGCTGGCTGGACTGCTACTTAAGGGTTTACCTTCGCCCGCTGCTGCACTGTTTCTATGCCTATGATCTGGTGTTCATGCCTCACGGCGAGAACCTGATTTTGCAGCTCAAGGATGGTGTTCCGGTGCGCGCCATCATGAAGGACATTGCCGAGGAGATCGCCATCATGAACACCGAGGTGGAACTGCCCGAGGCCATTTCTCGAATCCGCCTCGATATACCCAAGTCACTCAAGGTATTGTCGATCTTCACCGATGTGTTTGATTGTTTCCTACGCTTTATGGCGGGAATTCTGGTCGAGCAAGGCGACATAACGGAAGACGTTTTCTGGGAGCGGGTGGCACGCTGCGTCGTTGATTACCAGCAGGACCACCCTGAGTTCGCTGAGAAGTTCCACCAGCACGATCTCTTCGCGCCAGAGTTCGTACTCTCCTGCCTAAACCGACTGCAACTCAGCGACCACCAGCAGATGCTCGACTTGGCAGAGCCAGCAAAAAACCTGAAATTCGCAGGCAACCTCGCCAACCCCATTGCCGCCTTCCACCCCATCGCCTGCGCAAGGGCAACCCAACAGCTGGAACTAACCTGAACTATGACGACACTGGGCCCGCTGCAAGGGCGGGCCCTATAAGAACCAACACCATTCGAGCCCCTGACACCATGATCGTGTTCCCATGACCGACCATCTGGACCTCACCCGTCTTTATCGAATGCACGCCAGTGATCTGAATGGCTATTTACGACAACGGCTGCACTGTCCTGCCCTCGCCGATGACCTCTGTCAGGAGGCGTTCTTGCGCCTGAGCCAACGGCCATGCAACGAGGGCCTTGAAGAGCCACGCGCCTACCTGTTCCGCATCGCCAATAACCTAATGATTGATCATCATCGTCGCTGTTACTCACGCATCGACCACCAGCCACTCGATGATCCTCGTCTCTGCCTCGCCTGTCCCTACTCTTGCCCAGAAACGGCAACCGAAAGCGCCCTGTGTCAGCGCCAGTTACGGCGAGCTATGGCATCGTTGCCACCACGGCTTCTCCAGGCATTGACCTGGCACCGCTTGGAAGGGCTGACCCAAGCCGAGATTGGCCGACGCTTTGGGGTCTCTGAACGCATGGCGGGGCGCTATATCACCCAGGCGCTGGAGCGATGCCGCAGTGAGCTGGTCGGCACTACATCACTGTGCCAAGAGTAGACGCTATTGCTAATGATTAGCATTCATATTACTATCTGGAAATTATTCTTGGTGGTGAGCCATGCCCCCTGCGCTGACGACACTCTATCTCGGCCCTCTGGAAGGCCTGCTGCCCCCCGTCCTGGGAGTTCCCCCCGACGGCCCCTATACCTTGCCTGCTTGGAAGTTGCTTTCCCCCAGCTACCTGACGCCTCTGCTGGAGCGCTTCACCCTTCAGTATGGCCGCGGCGACCGTCGTGCCGTGGCTTCACTGTGGTCAAAGTGGCACTTCAGCTCAGTGATTTCAGCCGCCCTGGCCGCCAACCTACTGCTGGAACGTGACCTACCCCTGGGTCTGGATGACCTTCATCTCGAACTGACTCCCGAGGGGCAGACACGACGCCTGTGGCTTCATCATGCAGGGAAGCCATTGGCCTCTCAGGACGCATTCACGCGTTTCTCAACGCTAATCGAAGGTCATCTCACCCCACTGATCACGACCCTGGCGCAACTCTCAGGAGCCTCTCCAAAGGTGTTCTGGAGCAACGCAGGCAACTACTTCGAGCACTTCGCCGAGGCTCTGCAAGCGCACCCTCTGGCAGAGGCCGACGTAGCTGAGCCGGCCAGGGAGCTCATGGCCAACCGCCACCTGCCGGATGGCCGCCGCAATCCTCTCTTCCAGCCGGTGCGCTACCTACAAGGTACCCATGGGACGAAAACCGAGCGCCGCCGACGCCTCTGCTGTATCCGCTATCTGATGCCAGAGCTCGGCTACTGCGGCAACTGTCCACTGAACCAGGGCAAGTGTCGCCACTGACCGGAGGATGAGGAGATGACCAGGGCTGCCATCTATCGGATGACCGTTGCGGATTTTCTCGATTACGGCCACCGCTACTGCATTGAGTATCGTTTCCCAGCAACGGCATGCCCGCCGGAACGGGCCGCCCAGATGTCCGTCGCCCAAGGTCGGGTAGAGGAAATAGTGCTCTTTCCCGGCGTCGAGCTGGTGCTCTCCGACATCGATGTGATTCACCCTTATGCATCACACTCGCTGGGCTCGGCAGCGCGGCTGCTCGTGGTGGTGATAGAGGGCCGCGTGCGGCTGGGATCAAACACAGAACAGCGCTGGCTGACGGCCGGGCAGGCTCATTCCTTGTGCTTGAACGACCGGCAAGTCCTCGACGCCTACCAGCCCGAGGGCCAGCGACTGCGCACTCTCTGCCTGTCACTAGACGAGACGGCCATGCACCAGTGGTGCGGCGAAACCTTGCCGGCAGAGCCATCCAGCACTTGGTCACTCACTCACGCACTGAACCTATCCCTGGAGCAGAGTTTTCACTCGCCTCTGACTGGCCTACCCCGGCGGCTACTCTTCCAGGGGCTCGCGCTGCAGCTGCTGGCTCAGGGGCAGGCACCGCCCAGCCGCGAAAGCATTCAGGTAACAGCGTCACCCAGCCGCTTGGAGTCGGTTCGCCGCCTGCTTGAGGAAGCCCCCGAACGGGAACATCGTCTGGAAGTGCTGGCAGCACGTGCCGCGATGAGTCCTAGCACCCTGGTGCGTCGCTTCAAGACTGCCTACGGCTGTTCACCCATCGACTACCTGCGTCGCATGCGCCTGTCTCTGGCTCGGGAACTACTGCTCGACGGGCATAGCATCCAACAAGCCGCGCATCTGAGCGGTTACCGTCATGCCAGCAACTTTACCACCGCATTCCGCCGTGCTTTCGGTGTGTCTCCCAGCACCCTGACGAGGCACCATCAATGAACGCAACCTGCGTCACGCGCATAACAAATCGCTCAGCGCGCATAACTCAGCACGCCAACAAAATGGAATAATTCTCATTACCAAAAGAATTCACACCGAGAATCATCCATGCCACAGCTAAATCGCCTGACACTGGCCGTCGCGCTGGCCACAGCCTCTATTTCCATGCCGCTACTGGCCGATGCCCCCCTGGAAACCCTGACGGTGACCGCCAGCGCCGCCACCAAGACTGAGACGCCCTTCATCGAGACGCCTCAGGCCGTCTCGGTGGTCGAGCGGGATGACTGGGAGTCCCGCGGAGCCGAAAGCGTCCAGCGCGCCGCCAACTATACCCCTGGGGTCTTCACTAACCAGATCGGTGCCTCCAATCGCTATGATTACCTGGTACTGCGCGGCTTCGCCGACGGCAGCATTAACAATACCTTCCTCGACGGTCTCAAAGTGATGAGTGACGGGGGATCCTTCAGTTCATTTTCGGTCGATCCCTGGTTCCTGGAGTCTATCGAGGTCGTCAAGGGCCCCGCTTCAGTGCTCTATGGGCGCGCCTCTCCCGGAGGCCTGGTCGCCCAGACAAGCCGCCGTCCATCATTTGAACCTGGCGGTGAGCTGCGCCTGCGCCTCGGTAACAATGCCAATCGCAGCGCCGCGTTCGATATTACTGGTCCGCTGGATGCCGAGAACCGCCTCGCCTTCCGTCTCACCGGCCTGGCGCGAGCCGCCGACACTCAGTTCGGCCCGACAGAAGAACAGCGCTATGCCATCGCCCCCCAGCTCACCTGGGATATCACCGATGCCACCAGCTTGAACCTGCATGCCTATCTGCAGCGTGATCCAGAAGGGGGGTACCACTCGGGGCTTCCCTATGAAGGTACGGTGGTAGATCGCAACGGCCGACGCATCTCGAACACCTTCTTTGAGGGCGAGGCAGCCTTCGAAAAATTCCAGCGTGACCAGGTCATGGTGGGCTACGAAGTAGAGCATCACTTCAACGATGCTGTGAGTGCTCGCCAACGGCTGCGCTACACCGAAAGCAGTGTCGAACTAGATCAGGTCTACGCCTTTGGCTGGGCCTCGGCCACCGAGCTCAACCGCTACTATTCCGGCGCCGATGAGTCGCTCGACGCTCTAACCGTCGACAACCAGCTAGAGGCACGACTTTCCACCGGTGGCGTGGATCACACCCTGTTGCTGGGTCTGGATTATCAGCAGCGCGACAACGACGTCACCTGGACCTCGGGGGCCTTCCCGACCATTGATGCCTTCAACCCTCGCTATGGCGCTGGCCCCAGTGCGATGAACCCAGAAACGCGCCAACGCCGTGAACTTGAACAGACCGGCCTCTATCTACAAGACCAGATGACCATCGGCAACTGGCACGCCAACCTGGGCCTGCGCCACGACTGGGTCGATATCACCAACACCGACCCGGATAGCGGTTCCGCCAGCACACTGGATGACACCCAGTTTAGCGGCCGCGCCGGTCTGCTCTATCATTTTGACAGCGGCCTAGCGCCCTACATCAGCTATACCACCTCCTTCAGCCCCAATAGCACCACTGACCAAAACGGCGACCTGCTGGCTCCCTCTGAGGGCGAACAGGTTGAGCTCGGCCTGAAATATCAGCCGCCAGGCACTCGTGATCGTTACAGCATCGCGCTGTTCGATATCACCCAGGAGAATGTCTCCACCAAGCTGCCCAACGAAACCTTCCACCGCGCCACCGGCAAGATCGAGTCCCGTGGTGTCGAGCTGGAGGCGCATCACCAGTTAACCGATGCCTTCTCCCTGCAAGCCGCCTACAGCCACACCGACGTGACCCTGGAGAAGACCGGCGACGCCAATGAAGGCAACCGCAGCAACCAAATACCGCGCCACCAGCTCGCCGTGTGGGGCAGCTATGCCTTCCAGTCCGGCGCGCTTACTGGCCTGGACACTGGACTTGGCATTCGCTATCACGCCGATATCCAAGCCGATGACGCTAATACCGAGAAGGTGCCAGACTACACTCTGGTCGATGCCACCCTGGGCTATGACCTGGGTCGCCTGGGCCTCACGGACATGTCGGCACGACTCAACGTCACCAACCTGCTGGACAAAGAGTACGTGGCCTCCTGCTACGACCTGAACTTCTGCTACTTCGGTGCCGAACGCAGTGTCACGGCCTCTTTCCATTATGCATTCTGATAACCCGTTAGCCGCCGTTGTCGTGATCAATGGCGGCTCCGGCACGCCGCTAACTGACATGCAGAGAAAATCACCATGTTCGAAACCCATGCCGCCACCTTCACAGTGGATGGAAAGCGTCTTCTGCAGCCCACCGAGCTGAGCCTTAGCGAAGGCCTGGTGCATGGCCTGATCGGCCATAATGGTTCAGGCAAGTCGACGCTACTCAAGCTGCTGGCTCGCCAGCAGCCAGTTAGCAGCGGCGAGATACATCTCGACGGTCGCCCTTTGCCTGTTTGGGGACAGCGCGAATTTGCCCGCCGGGTCGCCTACTTGCCCCAGCACCTGCCCACCGTCGATAGCCTGACAGGGCGCGAACTGGTGGCCATGGGTCGTTACCCCTGGCACGGCCTGCTGGGTCGCCACGGTGCCGAGGACATTGCCGCCATCGAACGCGCCTTGGCGCTGACCCAAACCGAGTGCTTTGCCGACCGCTTGGTGGACACCCTTTCCGGCGGCGAACGTCAGCGGCTCTGGCTCGCCATGTTGTTGGCTCAGGGCAGTGGTTTCCTGCTGCTTGACGAACCCCTGGCGGCACTGGATATCTCCCACCAAGTGGACGTGCTGGAATTGATTCGCCGCCTCTGCGCAGAACTTAACTTGGGAGTGATCATCGTGCTTCACGATATCAATCTGGCCGCCCGCTACTGCGACCATCTGGTGGCTCTGCACAGCGGCCGCCTGTTGGCCAAGGGCAAGCCTGAGGCGTTGATGAATAACACCACCCTAGAGGCCATTTATGGCCTGCCGATGCACGTGGTGCCTCATCCTAGTGGTGCCTATCCGATGGCGGTGGTGCCCTGAAAGATGCTACCGATAAGCTTACTGTCACGGGCCTTCTCGTTTGGTCTGTTCCTTCTGATAGCCCTGTTAATAGCCCTTCTTTTATTCGCTGCCGCGCCCCTCGCCCAGGCCGAGCGCAGTGGTCCGCGCCTTGCCAGCCTTGACTGGACCCTGGCTGAAACGCTGATAGCCCTGGGCCACCCGCCAATAGCGGTGGGTCAGGTCTCGGCCTACCACGCCTGGGTAGGCGAGCCATCACTGCCTGATTCGGTCATCGACCTGGGGCTGCGCAGCCAACCCAACCTGGAGCGACTGGCTGCCCTGGCACCCCAGCGCATTCTGATTTCACCGATGTTCGCCAACCAGCGGCCACGCCTTGAGCGTATCGCCCCGGTCAGCGAGCTGGCTCTCTATACCCCTAACGAGGCCCCCTGGCCACAAATGCTGACCCTAACCCAAACGCTAGCCCACCTTATCGATGACCCTGCCGCGGGCGAATCACTGATCGAAGCAACCCATGCAAGCCTTGTATCGCTGCGCGAGCGGCTGCCAGAAACCACAGAGCCACTGCTGATCGTGCAATTTATGGATGCCCGCCACGTGCGGGTCTTCGGCGAAGGTGGTCTTTATCAAATGGTGCTGGAGCGTTTGGGTCTAGAGAATGCATGGCAGGGATCGACCAATGCTTGGGGCTTCAGTCTGGTGAGCCTGGAGGCGCTGGCCACCATCGACGCGCGACTCGTCGTGGTGGAGCCCTATCCCCAAGGCGTTGAGGAGCAGCTCGCCAACAGTGGCCTATGGCAACATCTACCGAGCGTCGCCACCCAGCGCGTTATCCGCCTGCCCCCCGTATGGAGCTTCGGCGCCCTGCCCTCAGCAACGCGCTTCGCCGAATCACTGGTCGGCGCTCTGGAGGCCCAGCCATGATGACATCGTCCATGCTAACTGGCCGCTCGCATCGAATGCGCCTCGCCCCCTGGATGGGGCTTGCGCTGCTAGGCTTGCTGATGCTGGGACTGGCGATTACCTCGCTTTCCGACCAGGGGGGGTCAGCCCAGGCTTGGAGAGCCCTGTTCGCGGTGACGCCTGGAGATACCACAAGCTTGGTGCTGCACTACGTCTGGTGGCCACGCCTGGCCATGGCGTTACTGGCTGGCGGCGGTCTGGCCCTAGCTGGGGTGTTGATGCAACAGGTACTGCGCAACCCGCTGGCGGCTCCCTCCACGTTGGGGGTGGCCAGCGGTGCCAACCTGGCTCTGATGGCTGCCACCCTCATGGCACCTGGCTTACTGGTACTGGGGCGGGAGTGGGTAGCGCTGGCCGGAGGTAGCCTGGGGATGGGGCTGGTCATGGCACTGGCCTGGCGGCAGCATCTGGCACCACTGGTCGTGGTGTTGGCAGGCCTAGTGGTCAATCTCTATTTCGGCGCGTTGGCCCTGGTGCTCTTACTCTTCCACCAAGAGGAGCTTAAGGGGCTACTGATCTGGGGCGCTGGCGCGCTTGCCCAGGATGGCTGGAACGATGCAGCTTTTCTCGCCCCACGCATAGCCCTGGGTCTGCTAGTTAGCCTTGTGCTACTACAACCTTTACGAACGCTAGCGCTGGATGACGCCAGCGCGACCAGCCTAGGGGTTCGCCTCAAGCACCTTCGTCTGTCCGCTCTGGGGCTAGCCATCTTTCTCACAGCCAGCGTGGTCAGCGTCGTGGGGGTCATCGGCTTTATCGGCCTGGCAGCACCCAATATGGTGCGTCTGGCAGGGGTACGCGGCCTGGCGGCGCGACTGCTGGCCTCCACTCTGCTCGGGGCCTTGCTGCTGACCATCACTGATCTGCTGCTGCAAAGCGCCAACGTCTGGCTGCCGACCCTCATTCCCACCGGCGCCGCCACCGCTGCATTGGGTGCCCCGCTGCTACTGTGGCTGATACCGCGCCTGCGCCTAAACGGTGATGGGCCACCCCGCGCCGCGACAGGGCTTGGCCCTCGCCACCCCGCCCCTGCCCGCCTCGCCACCGGAATCGCCCTAGCGCTAGTCATCGCGATGATCGTCGCCTTGTACTGGGGCCAGGGCAACCAAGGCTGGCAATGGCTGACGAACTGGGAGATCCTTCAGTGGCGCTGGCCACGCCTGACCACAGCGGCTGCCAGCGGCGTACTGTTGGCATTGGCTGGCACCTTACTGCAACGACTGACCGCCAACCCCATGGCCAGCCCCGAACTGTTGGGTATTAGCAGCGGCAGCGCCATGGCCTTGATGGCGGCGATCTTCCTGCTACCAGCGCCGGGAAACCTAACCCTGTTGGCAGCGGGCACACTGGGTGCCTTGGCCAGTTTAGCCGTGCTTGTGTTACTCAATCGCCGCAGTGGCCTTCATCCAGAGCGACTACTGCTGACCGGGGTAGCTATTACCGCTCTCTTCGATGCCGTGCGTGCCATCGTACTGGCCAGCGGCGATCCTCGTGGCCAGCTGATTCTGGCTTGGCTTTCCGGCTCCACTTATTATGTCGAAGCAGGCATCGCCCTGGCGGTGACCGCTGTGGCACTGATCCTCAGCCTTGCGACCCTGCCTTTTTCCCGCTGGCTAGATATCCTACCGCTTGGGGCAGCCAGCACCCAGGCCCTCGGCATTCGCCTGAACCGAGCACGGCTGTGGCTATTACTGCTGGTGGCTCTGCTCACCGCCTGTGCCACCCTGGTGGTTGGGCCACTCTCCTTCGTCGGCCTGCTGGCACCGCATATGGCACGCCTGCTGGGGTTTAGTCGGGCATTTAGCCAACTTATCAGCGCCGCCCTGCTAGGCGCGCTGCTGATGGTGGTAGCAGACTGGCTAGGCCGCCAACTACTGTTCCCCGACGAGATCCCCGCTGGCATCATTGCCTCACTGATTGGCGGTAGTTTCTTCCTCTGGCGGCTTCGCAAGCTATAGCACTGATCCAAGCCACTAGTTAGTAGTTGATATCCAAGGAAAGAGGCATCGGGCAATTCATTCTGTCGTGCTAGCCCCATCATTGCCTATCATTTTGATTGTCTGTGCGTCAGTCTGTCGTCTGACACCTGTTGTCGCTGAACAATCAAACCGCCAGGGCATAGCATTGGCGTACAAGGAGAATGGCAAGCGATGGGACGCAACCAAACAGTACTCAATGCCGTTTTGCTCTTGCTGCCTCGGCTAGCCCAATTCGCCTGGCGAGTACTGTGCCATTTCCTGAAAAACCGCGGCATCCTGCTTGCGGGTGGGGTGGGTTACAACATTTTGCTCTCTATCGTGCCGCTATTTGCTGTGCTGGTCGTACTGTTAACGCAAGTGGTGGATGAGCAGCACTTGCTTAACGTTCTTTCCGTGCAAGCGCGACACCTGGCACCGGCTCATGCCGGGGTCTTAATGGACGCCGTTCGCAGCCTACTGGATTCCCGCGATGTCATTGGCATTCTTAGCTTCCCCATTTTGCTGCTCTTCAGCTCCTTCGCCTTTCGCATGCTGGAAGATGCACTAGCGATTATCTTCCATGCCCCTGAAAGCCCTCATATCAAACGTAGCGCCTGGGTGTCCGTGATGCTGCCTTACGCCTTCATGCTGGTGCTCGGTGCGGGGCTAATGGCCTTAACACTGATGGTTACCCTGGCCAGCTCGCTCAATACACTGATCATGGCGCTCTTTGAGAGAGAACTGCCGTTTTCTGGGTTTTCCGAACCGGTACTTAACTTATTCAGCTTTGCTGGGGTCTTCTTGTTGTTCAGCGCTATCTATAAGGTACTGCCGGTGGTGCGTATCGCGTTACGCCGAGCGGTGGTCGGCGGTTTCGTAGCGGCACTGCTATGGGAAGGGGTGCGGTTGCTGCTGGTCTACTATTTTACCCACCTCTCTTTCGTCAACGTCGTTTACGGCTCACTCGCCACGCTGATCATCGTGCTACTCAGCCTGGAAATCGGCGCCATTATTTTATTGCTGGGCGCCCAGGTAATTGCTGAGTTAGAGCGCAATACACGCCTCGGCTTGCCCTGGTATGTGGACCCCGACCGTGAGCCCATCACTCACGTTGATTAAAAGCTCGGTTTTCATTGGAATGCCGCCATCTTTTGATGGCGGCATTTATTTGAGCGCTATTTATAAGAGGGCTGCCCTCGTTATGCTCGCCTAGAGTCAGGCTGTCGCATGAACCATCTGGCGGTCACGTCTGGCACTCCACACCAGAGTGATCAGAAACAGTGCCAAGCCCAAGAAGTCCAGTAGCAAGTTTCCGTGGGGCCACAGCATTAAAGCACCAATGGGGAACATGGCTAGACGCAGCCACCAGGGCAACTCGCTTTCCAGATAGCCTTCCAGCCCGGCGATAATGGCGTAAATACCGAATAACGCGAAGGCAAACACGACCAGCATCTCGGTCGGTGTCCCAGTGATCATTGGCGACCACACAAACAGCAAGGGAATGATGTAGAGACCCTTGGCGATTTTCCAGGCGGTAAAACCGGTACGCATCGGCGGCGTTTTAGCGATAGCCGCCGCAGCGAAGGCAGTAAGGCATACTGGGGGCGTTACATTGGAGTCCTGGGAGAGCCAGAAAATCACCATGTGTGCCGCCACCAGCATCATCGATATCATGTGCGGCGAAAGCGCTTGTTCGTAAAGCTGTGAACGGAAATCATCCGGCACCACTGCCAATAGCTGTTGAGCACTGGCGGCGTCCATCGGAGCATTCAGCGCGTCTAAAGCATCAGGCGCGGCAAGCATAAAGATCGCACGCGCCTGCTCAGGCAAATCACCGGCCATGATCAGCTCTAACAGCTGGCTTTCCGCCATCAAGCCATACAGCGCCGGTGCCGATAGCGTGCCCAGTACGATATAAGCGGCCGTCACCGGTAGGCCCATACCTAGTACCAGGGAGGCCAACGCGATCAACACAATGGTGATTAACAGGCTGCCACCCGCCCAGTCTGAGATCATCAACGAAAAGATGTTACCAATGCCGGTCGTCGACACCACATTGACGATCAATCCAACCGTCAGCAGTAGAATGGCGGTGGCAACCATGTTGCGGGTGCCCAGTACCAAGGCGTCGATGATTGCCTGCAGCTTCATGGGAGTACGTGATAGCCAGGAAGCCACGACCACCGACACGATAGCAATACCGGCGGCGTAAGTGGGTGTGAAACCATTGATAAGCGCCACGACCAGAATCACTAGCGGCAGCAAGTAGTGCCAACCGCCCTTCAGCACATCAATCAGTCTAGGAGCCTGTTCCGTTTCTGCCTGATGGGTACCGCTACGCTTGGCTTCGATGCGCACGAACATGGCCACCGAGAGAAAGTACAGCAGTGCAGGAAGCGCAGCGACACCAATGATGGTGAGATAGGACACCTGGGTGTAAGAGGCCATGATAAAGGCACCCGCACCCATAACGGGAGGCATAAGCTGGCCCCCGGTTGACGCCGCAGCTTCAACGCCAGCAGCGAAGCGCGGTGGAAAACCGGCCTTACGCATTAAGGGAATAGTGATTACACCGGTAGAGACTGTATTGGCTACGCTAGAACCAGAGACTGACCCCATAAGCCCTGAAGCAAATACCGCCACAAACCCTGGGCCACCCACAAAGCGGCCAGCGGCACAACGCGCCAGCTCGATGATGAACTCTCCTGCGCCGGAACGTACCAGGAAGGCACCGAAGAGAATGAACATGAAGACATAGGACCAGGAAATCCGCGCAATCGAGCCCAGCATGCCGTCGCCGCCAAGGAAACTGCGAAACAGTACGGTTTCCCAGTTCAACCCAGGGAAATTAAACACCCCGCCTACGTAGCGCCCCCACCAGGCAACGTACGTTAGCGCAATAATACACAGCAGCGGAATAAACCAGCCGGTGGTCCGGCGAGCGAATTCAAGTACCAATGCCAAGGCAGTAATAGAAACGACCCAGTCGGCCAGAGAGAAGCGTACCCCACGGGCATAGAGTGCATCCTCGAAGCCAATCAAGTAAAACGCACAGCCCAGGGCAGCTAAACCAAGGCACACGTCAACAGCAAGTAACAGGCGCTGACCAGTTGCAGAGCGCGCTTTGAACATAGGCACGGAAAGAGCGCACAACAGACCGAACATGCCGAAATGCAATGCACTGACCCAGATTTCTGAGACCGTGCCTAGGGTATTGAAATAGATATGCGACAGGGCAACGATGATCGCAAGCAGACTGAGAATTTGGCCAAGCCAAGGGTGTTCGAGACGCTCTGTCGCGCTGTCTGCGGATTCATCACGCACCGTATCAGGTGTCGAATGGCTCATGGTGTACCTCGTGAAACTAGGTAAGGCATAGGGAGGCCGTCTGCCCGGCTTATGCCAGGCAGATGCAGGACGATAGGCCATCAGCCTTCGAGAAGATGCTCGGGAATATCAATGCCTTGTTCCTGGAAATAGCGTGCGGCACCGGCATGCAGTGGCATCGGCAGGCCGTCGAGGGCTTTTTCCAGTGCCATATCACGCGTTGCAGGATGAATGTTATTTAGAAACGGCAGGTTCTCGAACATTGCCTTGGTGATCTGGTACACATGCTCCTCAGGAACATTGGCATTGACCACCAGAATATTGGGCTGGGAAATAGTGCTGATCGGGGAGCTCTGACCGGGGTATGTGTCGGCGGGAATGTCGAAAGCACTCCACACTGGGTACTGGCTGTTAATGCGCTCAAGTTGCTCAGCGGTCACGTTCAGCGTGGTAATGTCATCGCCCATATTGGCATAGGCGCTGGTCACGGCAGAGGCCGGAACGCCTGCCGGTATGTTCATACCATCTATATTGCCGTTCTGCATGGAATCAGCGCTGGCGCTGTACCCCAGGTAGGCAATGTTCATCTGTTGCGGGTCTATTTCCAGACCGGCAAGAATCTGCCGACCAGAGCCTTCAGTACCGGAATTACGCGCACCGATGGAGAAGCCTCGTCCGTACAGCCGAGCCAGATCATCGATAGTGCCAGTATCGACAAGTGCGTTGCGCATCACGAAGTGCTCAACGTTCTGCCACAACATAGAAACTGAGCGCACGTTGTCATAGGCTTTGGGCACCGGCCCCTCACCAGACCACGCCCAAGCGCCATAGAGCGCTTGGAGAATGCCGAATTGGGCTTGATCATCATCCATCAGGCGCAAGTTTTCCGCGGAGCCCGCCGAGCTAATGGCGGAAACGGAAATGCCATGAGTGGGTTCGAGCTTGACACGTATCAACGTGGAAAGCGCTACACCTACCGGATAGAACGTGCCACCAGTGGTGGCGGTGCCCATGATGTATTGTCCGCCCTCGGCAGGTTCCTGGGCGGTAACGCCAGAGGCACTGACGCCTAGGGCAGCGGCGGTAGCGAGACAAAGAGCGGTTTTAAGAAATTGGCGTTTCAGCATGGTGTTGCTCCCAGCTTATTGGAATTGTTGGAGTAATCACTACTCCCTTCCCAATAGAGCGAGAAGCCAGCCAACTTTAAGCAAAGATATAAAAATCAATTACCTACATTTTTCTCTATACGACAAAAGGCGAAGATGGCTGCCCGTCTGTCGGCCATTTTTCGCCGATGCGTTTTACCCTCATCGGCAAAAAATGGCCGATGCATCGACCCGATAATTAGGGCGCGAGAAAGTCTTCGCGGCGTAACTGGTGGCGCTGCATTTTCTGATTGAGCGTGCGGCGAGGCAGGTCGAGTTCGTCGAGTACCGCTTGAATATTGCCGTTATGGCGCTGCAGCGTTTCTTTCAAGACGGTAGCCTCAAATGCTTCCATGCGCGAAGAAAGCGCAGACGCTTGGTGTGGCGGCATAGGTGAGCTTTGCCAGGGCAAATCCAGCCCCAGAATAAAGCGCGTGGCGATATTGCGCAGCTCGCGTAGGTTTCCTGGCCACCGATGATTACCTAGGGCGGTCAGCAGCTCTGTTGTGGGCTCGCGCATTGGCCTTTCGTGAACGTCGGCGGCTTGATGGCAGAAGTGGCGAAACAGTAAGGGAATATCTTCACGGCGCTCGCGCAAGGGGGGAATCGCCAGCTCGGCAATCGCCAGGCGATAATACAGGTCTTCGCGAAAATCTCCCTTCGATACCATTTCCAGCAAGTTCTCTTTACTGGCCGCCACGACCCGAAGGTGCAAGCGGATCACTTGGTTGCTGCCTAGCCGAGTAATTTCGCCTTCCTGCAGTGCGCGCAATAGTTTGACCTGGGCAGACAGTGGCAGTGACTCTATTTCATCCAGAAACAAGGTGCCGTGGCTGGCGGTTTCCAGCCGACCTATGCGCCGCTCTCCCGCCCCGGTAAAGGCCCCTTTTTCATGCCCGAACAGCTCTGATTCAATTAACTCGCTGTTCATAGCGCCACAGTTCAACGCCACGAAAGCGCCTTGGCTACCGGTGCCGAAATCGTGCAATGCGCGAGCCACGACTTCCTTGCCGCTGCCAGTTTCGCCGTTGATTACCACGTTGGCGCGGCTAGCGGCCAGGTTTTCCACCTGGCGCCGCAGCTCTTGCATAAGCGCAGAGTCGCCGAGCAGACGCGTGCTCAAATAGTTATGGCGTAACGCCTGCTGTAACTGTAGGTTTTCCAGTGCTAGGGCGCGATGCTCCAGCGCCCGACGTACACACTCTTCAAGGCGTTCAGGGTCGAAGGGCTTTTGCACGAAATCCCAAGCCCCCTGCTGAATCGCGGCAACCGCCATGGGGACATCACCGTGGCCGGTAATCAGAATCACCGGGGGCGGAGCGCTGAGTGCTTGCACGGCAGCAAACAAGGCCAGGCCATCCATCTCAGGCATTTTGATATCACTGACAACAACACCGCATTGCTGGCCGTTCTGAAGCGCACTAAGGGCCTTGCGGGCACGTGAAAACGTTCGGACCTCTAATCCTGACACTTCCAACCATTGGCAAAGTGAATCACGGACATCGGCTTCATCTTCCACCAGCCAGACGGGCAGAGAAGCGGCAGGGATACGAGATAAGGGGCTAGAAGCTGCTTGCGTCATGAAGGTGTCTCCTCACCATGCGGTAATGCCAGACGAAACCAAGCGCCTCCAGAGGGATGATTGCCAGCGCTGAGTTTACCGCCAAGATCCTGAGCAATGCCGTAACTGATAAACAGCCCCAGCCCGAGGCCTTCACCAACCGGTTTGGTCGTGAAGAACGGGTCGAACATCTGTTCGATAACTTCGTGAGGCAAGCCGGGGCCGTTGTCATGGATAGTCAAAAGTACTTGCGCCGGCGTTACCTCGACATGCAGTCGAATGATGCCATTCGGCGTGTCGTTCAAGGCATCCAGCGCATTACGCAGCAGGTTGGTGAGCAACTGCTCAAGGCGAATTTCATCGCCACGTACCAACAGTGACTGCTGCCAATCACCGTCACGCTCCAGGCGCACTTTTTGCTGCTGAAAACGCTCCTCCAGAAGCTCCAGTACGAAGGTCAGGCTGGCGGGGAGATCCACGCTTTCTCGGCTCCCTCCCTTGCGAGCGAAGAGCTGGAGCTGCTCAATTAGCCGAGCGAGACGTTTGCTCAATACCTGAATACGTTGAAAGTTGTCGCCTGCCATTTCCTCGCGGCCTAGTGCCAGCAACCGCTCGCCGTTGGCCGCGTAAGTGCGTATGCCAGAAAGAGGCTGGTTGAGCTCATGGGCAATCCCTGCGGCCATGGTACCCAAGGCAGCCAATTTACCCGCTTGGACCAATTCCGCCTGCGCATCCTCTAAGGCCTGGGTGCGTTCCTGGACACGCTCTTCAAGGCGGACATTGGTTTGCTGGATGATTTTCGCCTGTGCATCGCGCATCTGCTGACGTTTTTGTCGTTCACGTAGCCACAAGCCGAACAATAAGAGAGCGGAAAGTGTGACTAAGCCAGCCAGGAGTATGTTGCGGGCACTAATATAAAGCGGGCGCACTGGGCTCAGGTAATGCATCGACCAACTCAGTGTGGAAAGCGGTAAGGAAGCGACCAGAAAACGTTCGCCCCCGCCTTGCCCTTGGTTGCCTATTACCCGCGTATCGTCACCCAGACGCTGACCTAGTGGGGGCAGTGGTTTATCAAGAAATTGGCGCTGGGCATTAATCTGCTCCAAAGCGTCACCAGAGAGCCCATCAAGGTGATGAAAGCGCCACTTCTCACGGCTAGAAAGTATCACAACGCCATTGGCATCCGACAAAATGACGTTTTCTTCCGCTCGACGCCAATCCTCCTGAAGTGCTTCCAGCGAGACCTTGACCACCAGCACCCCGGTGGCTGTCTCCCGCTCTTGGCCCACTGAGGCAGCAATAAAATAACCTGGGCGACCCGTGGTGCTACCGATAGCGAAGAACTCCCCGCGCCCCTCAGCCAGGGCGTCATGGACATAGGGACGGAAGCGGTAGTCGTGGCCGATCAGGCTTTCAGGAAGGTCATAATTACTGCTGGCCAAGGTCATTCCCTGGTTATCCACTAGAAAGATCAACTCCGCGCCAGAGCTCTCTGCCACCTGGGCAAGATGGGCATTAACCTGGGGCAGGAAAACCTCGGCGGAGTCGAGCAGAGCGGCCTGCACCAGGGGTTGTCGCGCCAACAGGTCGGGCAGATAAGTAAAGCGTTCTAGCGCGCCTTGCAGGCTGCTGGCGTAGAGAGCAAGGCGATTGTTAGCGTGGCGTTGGGCATCCGCGTGGGCTTGGCTGTACTGCCAGTGCCATAACCACCATAGACCCAAAAGGCTCAGCACCATCAAAGACGCCAGGACCAGGGCACGCAGCCAAATCTTTCTGCTCACAGTGATGTTGCCTCAAAGGTCGCGTTTGTACAGGCCCAAGAGCTTATCATTCAGGCGTGGGCACTCCCATTATCGAAGACACCGCCAGCACTGGGCAAAGCAGCGTAAAATTCCACATCCAAACAAAAATACAGAAGATTAAACTGCACTCTGAATAAGCTGTAGATGAAAGTCAGCACGCAACCTTAACCAACCATGTAACCCACCTGTTCACTGAGCTGCTCGTTATGAGTGGCGCTTGGCGTGATCCTCGAATAACTCCTATGTTGTTGAAAAGACAATTATTGAAAAGACGGCTGTTAAAAAGGCACTGGGAGAATAAATGATGGATGCTCTTGCGAAAAAGCTGGGCCTCAAGACAGATCCCACCATTTTTTTCACGTCTGCTGGGATCATGATTCTTTTCCTGGTGGCGCTGTTGGTTGCACCAGGCGCAATAGGCGAAGCCTTCGGCGCAGGACGGCAATGGATTGTTACTAACCTTGGCTGGTTCTTTATTTTAGGGGTAACGAGTTGGGTGGCGTTCCTGCTGTGGGTAGCGCTCAGCCGTTACGGGGCAATCCGCCTCGGTGGCAACGATGCGAAGCCGGCCTATAGCAATATCTCCTGGTTTACCATGCTGTTCGCGGGCGGTATCGGCACAGTATTGATGTTCTGGGGCGTGGCCGAGCCTATTTCCCACTTTTCAACACCCCCACGGCCGGATGTCGAACCGTTCTCTGTGGCCGCCGCCGACGATGCCATCAGCTTTTCGATCTATCACTTGGGGCTACATACCTGGGCGATTTTCGCTATGCCAGGGCTGGCGTTTGCGTACTTTATCTATCGTTACAACTTGCCAATGCGTTTCAGCTCGGTCTTCTACCCACTGATCGGCGAGCGTATTTACGGTCCTGTCGGCAAAACCCTCGATATCTTTGCCATTCTTGGCACCCTCTTTGGTGTGGCGGTTTCCATTGGCCTGGGCACCCAGCAAATCAATGCAGGGCTAACGGAGCTGTTTGGTGTACCGGATGCCGTGATGACAAAAGTGATCATCATCGCTGTTCTGACAGCTGTCGCTGTAGGGTCGATTGTCGCGGGGCTGGATGCCGGTGTGAAACGACTCTCCAATATCAATATCGGGATGGCCGTCGGCCTGCTGGTGTTTGTACTGTTTACCGGATCGACCGTTTTCCTATTGCGTGCCGTAGTCGAGACCTTTGGCCTCTACATATCGAACCTGCTGCCCATGGCATTCTGGAATGACACGCTGGCGAGCTATACCAGTAATGACGGCAGCGGTTGGGGGTGGCAAGGCAGCTGGACGGTGTTCTATTGGGCCTGGACAGTCACCTGGTCACCTTTTATCGGGATCTTCGTGGCGCGCATTTCCCGTGGGCGAACCATCCGCGAGTTTGTCCTTGGGGTACTGTTCGCGCCTTCCATCTTTACGCTGGTCTGGTTTGCCATCTTTGGCTGGTCGGCAATGGAAATCGATGGGATTGGCGCTGAAGCCCGAGCAGCCATGGGAGATCAGGCCGGTGCACTATCCGCTGCCGTGGGTGAAAGTATCCCGCTCGCCATGTTCGCATTTTTCGAAAACTTCCCAGCCGCCACCTTAATCCAGGGCTTAGCGGTGGTGATCGTCGCCATCTTCTTTGCCACGTCATCAGACTCCGCGTCGCTGGTTGTCGATATGCTGTGTACCGGCAAAGCGGACCCAGGCCCTTGGCACCAGCGGGTATTTTGGGGTGTCTCTGAGGGTATGCTGGCAGCCATGCTTATCGTGCTGGCGGGCGATGCAGGGCTTAGCGCATTGCAGGAAGTGATTACCGTGGTTGGCCTACCGATGTTTATTCTGGTGTTTGCCATGATGTTCTCACTGTTCCGCGGCCTCGCCCACGAGGACCTCAGCGAAGTACGCGTCGGCAGCCCACCCAGCCCCAAGGAATTGCGGCCAGATGACTAGGTGATACAACGCGATCAGCCGCCTTTTCGGTCGTCCTGTAGGTGCGATTCGCTGCCTTCGCGGAGGCGCTCGATGGAGGCGCTGCCCTGTTTGGACAAGGTCGCCAGTCGGTCAATCTGCTCATCCAGCCGCGGCAGCGCTTCTTGGCGATAGGTCGAGAGATCATCAATGGCGCCCATCACCTCACCAAAAGCGTCTTCCAGCATTTGCATATCGAGCATCGCCGAAGAAGCACGCTTCTGGATATCCACGCCCTGCTGACGCAGCGCCTTGGCGGTTCCGCCAATCATCTGCGAGGTGGTGGTATTGAGGGCTTCAATGCGATCCAGCACTAGGCGCTGATTAGCCATGCCCATCGCCACGGTGACCGCAACGGTGAGCGCCGAGACAGTGACGTTAATGGCCCTGTCTACCCCACGCATCAACTCCCGATTGTTGCGAATGATGACTTCCAGCGCCAGTACGCCTTGCTGGCTAACAGCCAGTTGCTGCTGAAGATCGACGATGCGCTGACGAAGAGGAAAGAGCAGTTCCTCCTCAAGAAAGTGACGCCGCGGATCATCGACAGCGCGCGTGTCGATGTCATCTTTCAAGCGACGGTCAATCAGGCGACCCAGCGTAACCTGGCGGTTCAATTGGGACAAAATGTTCCTCAGGGCTTGCTGGTCATCGTTCAAGGTGAGGTTGTCACGATGCAACATGTCGCGACCGCTCTCTAACTCGTCGATGATCGAATCCAGCGCCTGCTGAGCATTCTCAAACTTGCGAAAGTAGCGCTGCAGGCGGCTGTCGAGGCCAGGAATAATCGCCATCACACGATCCAGGGCACTCGGTGCCAGACGATGGCGGGCAGGGTCAAGCCCTTCCATGCGCCCACGCAGATCAGATAGTGCCTTGGCGACTGGCCCGCCTTCGTCGCCTTGATGCGCCAGCTGTCGCAGTGGCGTCTGTAGCATGGCACTGCGGTGGGCCGCTTGCTGCTGCAGCTCAAGCCCCATCTCGTCCACGGCACGACGCTGGTTAACCACCGAAGCTTCGTCACCTTCAGCCAGAATTTCCGTGACAAAGCGCTCAGCCATGGCCTCAAGTTCAGGATCAGCACCGGGATCATCGGAGGTAACCGCGTCAGCAATCTCCTCGACTGACGGTAAGGAAAGGCGACCTGTGTCATCGGATGGCTGAGTCATTGGCATCTCCACTGTCCTTGAAAATCGTTCTTGAAACCGTTCCTAAAAACCATATGGCAGTACGCTATCGAATTAATCTTTACGCGCATAGCGACCCGCGCCTTCGACGAAATGGCGCAAGTCATCCAGTGCTTTCTCCGTGGTGACCGATGCCTGAGGGCGTGCGGTCTCGATACGCGCCATGGAAACGGCCGTGTCGTCGAGCACAGTCAACGCCGACTCCACCTGAGCCGAGAGCTCCTGAAGCCGCTTTTCAGTCTCGCCGAGCAGATCCAGACGCCGCATCAAGGCAGCCCGTTCTTCCGTACTCAATCGCTGGCTTTCCCGTGTCAGACGGTCGCGAACGTAATTACCGTCCACACTCACCACGCTGCGCGCCTGAGAGGCCATGGTGGTCAGCGTATCTACCGAACCAAGACACACCTGCGCGACCAAGCCTTGCGAGCGCTCAAAAGCCAGCTCACCACGTTGAAATCGGCCACTGAGCACCTCCATCACATGGTGGTAACGGCTATAGAGGCGGTCAGCCAGGATCGCCAGATCAGGACGCTGAACGTCGAGCAAGCGCTGTTTAGCGTGGCACATTGCCATTACCAAATCATCGGCTCCCTCGGGCGGCGCTGCCGGGTTGAGCACCAACACGCCTGCTTCATGGGCATTGCGCGCTTGTTGAGCACGGCGTTGTTGCGCTCTGGCGGTCATTTCGGCCTGCTGACGACGCGCGCGACGGCGGGCCAGCCAGCCTCTCAGGGTTCGCTCAATGGGCAGTGCCACCGGGATAGCGACAATCCCCGCCAGCCACCCCAGCAGGCTTGGGCTGAAACCGCCCCACAGCGAGGTCAGCCACAGCAACATGCTGATGAAAGGCACTGTCAGGCAATAGCGCAAAATAACATGCAGCCGACCGGGCGCCGCCACCGGAATCGCCAAGCCAGGATTGAAGAGCCCTACCAACAGCCAGGGCAGGCAGGTCATAAAAAGACCATAGGAAAATCCCTGCAGGAATCCCAACATTGCTCGGCCACCCTTATGCGTGGAACGCAAATCACAAGATGCAAATACCCAGAATAGTATCACTAAAAACAGGGTATCCAAGATGAGACGTGAATCACTCGGGAGCTGCCAAGCGTTGAGGGTGCAGTGGCAGCTAACTGTTCCACGGCCTAACCCACGAGGATCTCAGCGAAGTAGGCATTGGTAGTACGCCCAGCGCGAACTGAAGGAAAAGGGAACCGTTGAAACTTATTCTCGCGAGCCCCAGCCTGCTAAACCAGCTTGTGCTAGGTTAAGTTTAGTAGAGAACTAGGTATAAAGGCTGCTAACGGCTCAAAGCTGACGTCCCGGTAGAAGCGGTATGCTGGTTCAGCAGTGTTATGCAGCCGGCACGATAATCTATGCCATGCTGCCTATTTATACTTAATTTATTTAAATTTCAGTGGGATAGGCGTGAATGAAAGGCGGCATAACCTGAGTGAACGCGCCGCCGAGTTCATTCAGGTTATGTAGGGGGGCGTATAATCACTGTTAGGGCAAAAAACTCTTGCCTTTACTTGGAGTAAACTATAGTAACTATAGTTTCTTTGGAGTGAGGGTTGTTATGTCAGCTAATACCGTAAGCATTGAGTTGGATAGAGATGTATTCGAAGCGCTGCAGCGTTTGGCAAAACCATTTGTCGATACCCCGAGTAGCGTAATTAAGAGATTGATTGAACAGGCCTTAAGTTCAGATCAAGAGGGGGCAAGGCCAGAAGCACCGACCAGTGAAAAGGGGTTTGCTTCATTCCGTGGTGCCACGATTCCTTTCGGAAACCTTCGTGCGACCTACAAGCCGAGAGGTGGCAATAAAGCATTTAAATTTGATGCTAAAGTCACTTCAGAAGGTATTGAGTTTGACGATGAAGTTTTTGATAACCCGTCCTCTGCTGGGATTCACGCGAAGAAGCTAGCTGGTGCGAAAGGTTCTGCCTCAAGCACAAACGGGTGGGAGTTTTGGGAGTATTACGACACCGAAACTAACTCGTGGGTTCTGATCGACACATTTAGAAAGCGGCAAAATGTCAACGAGCTCACGCTGAAGGATCTTGGACTGGAGTGAAGCCCTAACCAGCCGCGCCACTCGGATGGCCTTTACGCCGCTTCGCTCTGTAAAGGCCACCGGTGAGCTCAGCGTTAAAGGCCAATCGAGGAAGGAGACCGTACATTGTTTCAGGAGTTAATTGCCTTTTTTGCGTCAGCACGGGGTGTGGACGTATTCTGGTCGCCGTTATCAGTAACAGTCTTAGGGGGAGTTCTTCTCGCCATAATGCTGAGAGGTGGAAGCGCTGAAAAAGAAAGACCCAAGATAGGCAAAGGGCTAACTTTAACTGAAGTAAAGGAATTAATTCAGTCTGAATTGGATAGGCACCCGAATCAGCAATCCGCACCTGCCAATAGGCCTGCTAGTACAAGACCGTCTGGTGATGATGGTTTTATCTGGATTTTTTCAATAGGGCTAATCTTCTTGTCTGTTGGATATGCTCGTTTTCAAGATCAAGTATTGGACTACTCAGTTATTGCTGCAACGTCACTCTTCGGATTCTGGTTGGCAACAGTAGTATTTTCTTTATTAAAAGGGACAATTTCTGGTCGCGGGTGGGCCATATATACTATTGCTGTTTGCGTTCTGTCATTGTCTGCTTTACCAATCTTGTACCTGTCATTAAATCCAATTCACTCGCCAGATGGAATAACTAACCTTCAGCAAGTGGCTACAGAATCAGGTTTTACTGGTCTCCTTAAAACCTATGGTACCGAGGGAATCTCTTTTCTTCTTTTTCAAGTTATGGGGTTTATTGTCTTATATGGCTCATGGCTATTCATCCTTCTTTCACTCGTCTATATGGCTTCATCTACTTTGGTTGTATCGGGCGTTCAAGGTCGGTCGTTTTGGTTTTGGTTATCCCTACGAACTTATAAATTTGGTACGCCCATAAAAGGTACAGTTGTCGTTTCAATCTTATACATAGCCTCATTTGTTTTGATAAGTGGGTTGGCATATGAATGGTGGCGTCCTGCCAGTACCCTTTAACAAACAGCTGCAGCGGATCAATCTACGCTGCGCTCCAATTTCCCGCTTAGCTGGGCGTTATTTTTTTACCATGGGCTTTCAACCCAGTGGCAATAATTTAATGTAGGAGTACATAATGAAGTATTTGGGTTTTCTTTTGGCGCTTTGCCTTTGGATTTTTGCTAATGGTTTTTGGGAAATGGCTAAAGCTCCTGAACATTATAATTCATGCCAGAAAATTGAGTGGGCTCAGAACCAAAATAAGAATACATTCCGTCCAGATGAGTCGCTAGCCTTATGGGTGCTGAAAAAGATAAAGTGTGATAGCAATGTGAGTAGTAATATGCCTAAAGACATGAGCCAAAGTCCAATCGCAATGGCCTATGTGTGCTGGGAGCTGACAAACCAGGCGGGTCGAGATACTGACTCAGACTTATTTGCTCAAATGATATCTATGGTCAGAAAAAGTCCTGAGTTCAAACCGGAGAGTCACATAGAGTTTTTAGGTTATGCAGTACAAGAGGTCTTGAAAATGGACTCTGAAATACGCCGCAATATATACTTCTCGGGCTGCTCGGAACCATTGAACAACATAAAGAGAGCATCTGAACAAGGCATGCTGAACTGATCAAGAACAAAACATAACATAACAAACAATTCAAGCTGATTCGCAACACTTGGCGCTTTTGGTTTCAATTTGTTTGGTGATTACCGTGCAGGGTTTGAGTAAGGTGGCTGTGTTGCTCACAACTTAATTGGGCGCTATATCAGTATTTCCTCAACATCCGCTCTTGCTCTTGGCCGATAACAGGCAAAACGCAAAAGGGTCTGCGATATCTCGCAGACCCTTTTCGTTCATTCTGGCGCGTCTGGCAGTGTCTTACCTGCATTTCTCATTTTCTTAAATCACTGGTTTTCGTGAGCGTGATCTGATGAAAATCGAGGGGGCACGTCTCGGTGCCCTCTTCTGTGCTTTTCGATAGAACCTGTGTCAGTTAATCGCCAAGCTATGTATCAACCTTAGAATAATTAGCTACTCTAATAATAGAAGCTGTAGCCATGTTCCTCATTGGTCAGGAGCCTGCAGCCACGCGCAGATGATGGCTATTAAAGACAGCTCACTCTTATATCCATGATTACACTACATCATTGAAAGAGATAAATAGCGCTATGCAACGTCTATACATTCACCTCCCCTTACTCGTCGCTACTCTACTGGCTAGCACTGTCGCTTACGGTAACAAAACATCGCTCTCGTATGAGGCATGCATGCAGCAAGCCTATAGCACTCTCGATATGGTCACCTGCATTTCAAACGAATATGAGCGTCAGGATCAGAGACTCAATGAAAACTACCAGCAGCTTCGTAGTCAGTTGAGCAGCGAACGGCGCGACCAGTTGCTTACCGCCCAGCGCGCATGGATTACATACAAGGAAGCCAACTGCGACTTCTATGCCGATCCAGAAGGGGGAACGCTAGCCCGCATCAATGCCAACTCATGCTTACTCAACGAAACCACCAAACGCGCGGATGAGCTGAAAAATCTGATGCAGCCCTACTAAGTCAGATTTGAGATCAGGATTATCAAGGCTTCCCCAATCTGGCTATCATGGGTCCACCAGAGGAATAAACTTAGCGCGCACAAAAAAGGGTCTGCGATTTCTCGCAGACCCTTTTTTATGCATTTTGGCGCGCCCGGTAGGAATTGAACCTACGACCTTCGGCTTCGGAGGCCGACACTCTATCCAACTGAGCTACGGGCGCTTTGGGTGCGTATCGTACCCGCGTGGACGCGCTGTGTCCAGCGAGTCAGGGGTTTTACAGGCGCTTTGATTGACCGTTTTCGTTTCTCTAGTGCATGCTTTGAAAGCACTTCCTATCCTTAGTGAAACTGGGAACATAATAAAATGAAAACTTTTGCACGTAACACGCTGGCACTGGGCATTTCACTGGCACTGGTAAGCGCCGCGAATGCCGCTGATTTTGCTGATATGGACCCTGTCACCCTGCGTTTGGCCCACGTGGTTAACGAGCAGGATGGTTTCCATATTGCAGCGGTTAAATTCCAAGAACTGGTTGCCGAGCGCACTGAAGGCGCGGTGACCGTGGATATCTACCCCAACGCTTCATTGGGTGACGAACGCACGCTGCTGGAGGGCATGCAGATCGGTACGGTAGAGATGGGGGTGATTACCAACGGACCGGTGGCCAACTTTGTGGAAGAGATGGCGGTGTTTGAACTGCCGTTCCTGTTCCCTTCCCCAGAAGCCGCTTATGGCGTGCTAGATGGCCCGATCGGCCAGGAGCTGCTGGATAAGCTGTCTGACGTGAACCTGAAAGGCTTGGCCTACGCCGAGCGCGGCTTCCGCAACCTAACCAACAGCGAGCGGGCGGTGAATTCACCGGAAGACCTGGATGGCCTGCGCATTCGTGTGATGGAAAACCCGGTGTACACCGATACCTTCCGCGAGCTGGGCGCCAATGCTATTCCCATGGCGTGGACAGAAGCACTGACCGCCATGCAGCAGGGCACCATCGATGGCCAGGAAAATCCGGTGAACGTTATCCATTCGTTCAAGCTGAATGAAACCCAGAACTATATGACCCTTTCGCGCCATACGTACGCACCGGCGATTTTTGTGATGGGCATGCCCGTTTGGAACCAGCTGCCAGAACACGCACAGGCTGTGCTTAAAGAAGCTGCCCAAGAAGCTGCCGAGCATGAGCGTCAGATGAATGCGGATATGGAAGCCGACCAGTTGGCGGCGCTACGCGAAGCCGGTATGGAAATTAATGAAACGCCGGATATCGAAGCCTTCCAAGCGGCGGTGGCGCCTGTATACGAGAAGTATGGCGAGCAGTTCGGTGACTACCTACCACGTATTCAGGAGGCTCTGAATCAGTGATGGCGTTTGCACAGCCTCTTTTGACGCTGCTGCAACGCATTGAGCGCGGGCTGGATGCCATCATCCAGCCCGTGGTGTTTGCGGGCATGGCAGCATTGATTGGCGTGATTACGCTGCAGATTGTGTCGCGGGTGTTGTTCAGCGCCGTGAGCTGGACAGAAGAGGTCGCGCGCTTTCTGTTGGTGTGGATTACATTTTTAGCCAGCACGCTGGCCTTCCAACGCGGGCGGCATATCGCTGTGACCTTTGCGGTGGATGCGCTTCCCCTGCCCTTGCGCAAACTGGCGCGCTTAGCGGCACTTGCCGTGGTGCTGGCGTTTATGATCATGCTGATTGTGATTGGTTACCGCTATATGCAGGTGCAGAGCTTTCAGAAATCCGCCTCGCTGCGGCTATCGATGACCTACGTTTACGCGGTTATACCGCTTTCTGCGGCCATTATGGCGTGGTACGCCTTAGTGGATATGATTGACGTACTGGTGAACGGTGAGCCGACGGTCGCCGCGCCGGAGGAGCCACTATGACTCTGGTGCTGTTCGGGCTGTTCTTCCTGTTTATGCTGCTGGGCGTGCCGATTGCGTTTGCGATTGGGGCAAGCACGCTTTATGCGCTGTACCAGTCGGGTGTGCCACTGATGGTGGTCACCCAACAGATGTTCCAGGGCATTAACTCGTTTGCCCTGGTCGCTATCCCGATGTTTATTCTGGCCGGTGACTTAATGGCCCAGGGTAAGGTCAGCGAGCGGTTGGTGAGCTTTGCCGATTCGTTAGTCGGCTTTATGCGCGGCGGACTTTCAATTGTTTCGGTGATGGCGGGCATGTTCTTCGCGGCTATCTCCGGCTCTGGTGCGGCCACCACTGCCGCGGTGGGTTCAAGCCTGGTGCCAGAGCTTAAGCGTAAAGGCTACGACCCTGCCTCTGCGGCGAGCTTAATTGCCGCCAGCGGCACGATTGGTGTTGTGATTCCCCCTTCGGTGCCGATGATTATCTACGCGGTGATTGCTCAGCAGTCGGTATCGAAGCTGTTTTTGAACGGCTTTTTGCCGGGGCTGGTGATGGGGCTGGGACTGATGGCTATCGCCATCACTCAGGCCTATAAGCGCCAGTATCCTAAAGGCACACCGCTGTCGCTGCCTACCATTTGGCGCACGCTAAAAGCGGCCAGCTGGGGGCTGATGACGCCGGTGATTATTTTGGGCGGTATCTTTTCGGGTATTTTCACGCCGTCGGAAGCGGCGGTGGTGGCGGTCAACTACGCGCTGCTGGTGTCGCTGTTTGTGTATCGGGATTTAACTCTGCCCCAGGTGTATAAGCTGCTGATTCGCTCGGCGATGACCACCGCGGTGATTATGCTGGTGATAGCCATGTCAGCAGTACTCAGCTGGACGCTTTCAAGCTGGCAGGTACCCGGCGCGATTGCCCAGGCGGTGCTGTCGCTTTCCACCAACCCCTACGTGATTATGCTGCTGGTAGTGGCGGTTATTCTGCTAACGGGGGTGTTCATCGAAACCGCTAGCGCTTTGATTATTCTTACCCCGGTGCTGCTGCCGCTGGTACTGCAGTTGGGGATCGACCCGATCCATTTTGGTTTGATTATTGTGGTGGGGCTTTCGATTGGCATGATTACCCCACCAGTGGCAATCAACCTTTATGTGGCTTCGTCAGTCACTCAGCTACCGCTGGAGCGCATCACCCAGGCGATTATCCCGTATCTGTTAGGGTTGATTGGCGTGCTGCTATTGGTGGTTTACGTACCGATCCTGCTGGGCTGGTCGGGTAGTTAGCAAGCAGTTAACGCTGAGCTGAAATGCGTTGATATGAAATGCGTTGATATGAACAAGGGGCTTGCCATGTGGCAGCCCCTTTTTCTACTTCACCTATTTGCTACTGCTGGCTTTTTAACAACGTGTATTTTCAGCCAGCAGTGAGTACAGCGTAAGGCTTAGAACTCCTCCCAATCGTCGTTCCCTGCTTTAACAGGGGCTTGCTTGGAAGAGAGCGCGGGGCGCTTGAGCTCCTGGGGCGTACTTGGCGCGCCAGAAGGCAGTGTGTGACGCGGCTGGCTTGGTGCTTGTCGTGTCGGCGAGGCTTGTGGCTCATCATCGCCGAGTACAAAGGTGTTAATCAGCTCATTGAGGTGCTCCGCATGACGGCGCATGTTGGCAGCAGCCGTGGTGGACTCCTGCACCATGGCAGCGTTTTGCTGGGTCATGGTATCCATTTCCGCGACGGCGGTGTTGATCTGGCCAATACCGCTGCTTTGTTCCTTGGCGCCAGCCGTAATCTCACCGATCACATCGGTCACCTTGGAGACACTTTCCACAATGTCATGCATCGTCGCGCCCGCCTTACGCACTAGCTCAGCACCAGTGTGGGTGTGCTTAACAGAGCTATCAATCAGCGTGCGGATCTCTTTCGACGCGTTACTAGAGCGGCTAGCCAGTGTGCGTACTTCTTGCGCGACGACTGCAAAGCCACGGCCATGTTCACCCGCCCGTGCGGCTTCCACCGAGGCGTTAAGTGCCAGAATATTGGTTTGGAAAGCGATGGCGTCAATCATGGTGATGATTTCGCTGATACGCGTCGCGGAGTCGTTAATATCGTGCATCGTCCGCTCGACCTGCCCCATGGCTTCCTCACCATGGTGAGCCACTTCAGCAGTGGATTGCACCAGCTGATTGGCCTGCTGGGCATTATCCGCACTGTGATTCACGGTCGAGGTGATTTCTTCCATGGAAGCCGAGGTTTCTTGCAGGTTAGCGGCGGCCTGCTCAGTGCGAGTGGCCAGTTCCTCGGAGCTATGGGAAATTTCCCCTGCTGAGTGATAAACACTCATGGTGCTTCGGCGCACATCACGCAGGGTTTCCTGCATGCGCTCGACAAAAGCGTTGAACTGAACCGCCAAATTACCAACCTCGTCATTGCTTTCTACCGCTAAGCGGCGGGTAAGGTCACCACGGCCTTGAGCGATATCGTGCATAGCGCTGGCGGTGCGTTTAATCGGCCCTACAGTGCGGCGTACAAAGCCAAACGCGAGCAGTGCCACTGCCACCAATAAGACAGCACCTAACAAAATAGCGAACAAGATGGACTGGCGGAGATCCGCATTGGCGGTCGCCTCAAGTTCGGCAACGACAGCATCAACATCCGTGACGTAAACACCCGCTCCAATCATCCAGTCCCATTTTTCTAGTCGGTCTATATAAGAGTGCTTGGGCTCAATGTCATTGGTGCCTGGGTACTCCCATAAATAGCTATGAAAACCGCCGCCACTCTTGGCAACCTGAATGACATCGCGAATGAGATAGTTACCGTCCGGAGTTCTGACGTCTATCATGTTGGTACCTTCACGCTCTGGCGCGGGGGCCGTCACGATATTGTTACCATCAAAGTCATAGATAAAAACGTAGTTGTCACCTTCAAAGCGCATGGCGCGCACTATCTCTGCTACCTGCTGCTTGGCTTCCTCATCATTGGCACCCGCCTGATCATAAATGGGGGAAATGGCGGTCGTCGCTACTTGAACAATGTCGCGCACTGCATTGCGGCGCTCTTCAATCAGCACCTCACGCTGATTCGCCAGCGTATCGCGGGTGTTTTGAATGCGCTCATAGGCGTTAAACGCGACTAGCCCTGCGGTCACGATGAAAAGCGGTAGCAGGACAAGCGTCAGCACTTTAGCTTGTAGGCTAAGGCTTCGTTTTTGCGAGGTCGCCGTCGAAGATGAAGGTGGAGTTGCCATTAAGCGTTTCTCAGTAGGTCATAGGAAAGAATTTATTAGTAGTTTTATGTATTTCCTATCGGCCTAACCGGTACCACCTTTAGCTATTTCGAGTACTTTTTACTGTATGAACAGCCTATTAATGCCAAAACATAAGGCTTCATAACCTACGTTAAGGATATCTGCGGCCTCCCCGTTCACTGTAGGGGTGTGGTGGCCAGGGACGGCCCGTTTTAGCAAGCCGCTAGCCACGTCTTTTTGACTGCTCTGCCCCCTTTTGGGGCAGGGCAGTTTTTTATTGGGGGCGATACTCGCAACGTTTATGCCGTTTCTGCCTGGGGTCGGCGCTCTTCCAGCATGCCTTTATCGAGAATAAAGCGGATGATCTCCTCAAGCCCAACGCCATCGTAGAGGTTGGTAAACACAAAAGGGCGTTCGCCGCGCATTTTCTTCGAGTCGCGTTCCATCACCTCAAGAGAGGCATGTACCTGCTCGGCAATATCAATCTTGTTGATAATCAGCAGGTCTGACTTGGTAATGCCTGGCCCGCCTTTACGGGGGATCTTATCGCCTGCGGAAACGTCAATCACGTACAGCGTGAGATCGGAAAGCTCAGGGCTGAATGTGGCCGATAAGTTGTCGCCACCGGACTCCACCAGTACCAGCTCTAGTTTTGGATGGCGGGCGTGCAGTTCGTCGATGGCCGCCAGATTCATTGAGGCATCTTCGCGGATGGCGGTATGCGGGCAGCCGCCGGTTTCCACCCCAAGGATGCGGTCGGCAGGTAGCGCATCGTGTTTGAGCAGAAAGTCGGCGTCTTCGCGAGTGTATATGTCGTTGGTTACGACAGCGATATCATAGTAATCCCGTAGTGCCGAACAGAGCTGCTTGAGCAGTGCGGTTTTACCGGAACCCACCGGGCCACCCACACCTACACGTAAACAGTGCGTCATTGTTCTCTCCTACTAATAAGCATTTAGAATAGATAAACGTTTAACTTCTAAACAAGCGTGAATATTGTGTTTCGTGCAGAGCGCTTGCCAGCGCCACGCCGGGCAGTACCGGGCCAAGATCATCATCTTCCAGCAACAGTGCCTGGTCGACGGCCGCCACCAGTTCCGTGCGCAGCTGTTCAATCACCCGCTGTGCGGCGGTGTGGCCCAGGGGCAGTGCTTTGCAAGCTACCGCCAGCTGATTTTCTAGCCACGCCCAGCCAAACCCTAACAGCGCTTGGCGCGGGGGCACGCCCCGCATGTAGGCGGCATAGCTAAATAGCGTCACATAGCCTGCATGGGTAGGTAATAAAGGCGTCAGACAGCCTTCACTTCGCTCATCCTGGCGGGGTAATAAGTCCAGGCTGCCCAGCAGGCGCTTAAGTGAAGCGCCCAAGCGGCTGTCTTCGGCGGCGAGTTCAGCGGTTTCTCGGGTAGCTGCCAGCCACTCATCCCACAGGGCGATTGCATCGCTGTCCTGCTGCTCAAAGGCAGTGTACAAGCGCGCGATCAGCGGCAGTTCACAGCGGGTTAGGCCATCTTCCAGTACGCCAGAAAGCCACTCAGAAAGGCTTTGTTCATCACTTACCCAGCCTAACTCAAAGGCACTTTCCAGCCCTTGGGAAAACGCAAAGGCACCGATGGGCAGCGCGGGGCTGACCAGCTGCATTAGCCCTAGCAGGGCTAAATCATGGCTTTCTGGTGCGGCATGCTCAGTGGGCATGATGATGCTCATGCGCGTGTGAATGGTCGTGGTCATGGGAGTGCCCATGACCATGAGAATGCCCGCCGCCACCTACTTGGTTAT
The DNA here is from genome assembly GCF_013415115.1 of Vreelandella zhaodongensis. Lineage (GTDB taxonomy): Bacteria > Pseudomonadota > Gammaproteobacteria > Pseudomonadales > Halomonadaceae > Vreelandella > Vreelandella zhaodongensis. Next base: position 397,831 of record NZ_JACCDD010000002.1, read on the forward strand.
AGGCGCCTGGTTCAGGGTCGAAGGTGGCGTTGTGATGCTCAAGCTTAGCCCCCAGTAGTTCCGCCAGCTCTTCTAGCACATGGTCGGGTGGAAAACGCACCCAGTCGCCCTTTTCGTCTTCGCCCAGCGCCAGCTGTACATGGCGGTTGCCAAGATGGTACGCCAACCGCGCTAGAGGCAAACCAGCACTAACTCGCGCGGTCACCACCGGCTCGATGGCGGCACGTATGCGCACCACTTCGCCACTTTCAGCTTTTAAGCCTTCGCCATCGCGCAGCACCGGGCCACGGTCTAGAAACAGTCCCAGCTCGCGGCCGCTATCGCTTTGGGCTTTTAGGCGCCCGCGAATGCGCAATTCAAAAGGCAGTGTCAGCGTGTCGCTGGCGGCGGGCTCTTCCACCGGCCCTAAACGTTCTATCAGTTTCAGCATAAGGGCTCCTTTATCAGAACAAGTGATAACGCTGGGCTAGCGGCAGTTCGGTGGCGGGCTCGCAGGTGAGTAGCTCGCCATCGCAGCGCACTTCATAGGTTTGTGGGTCAACGGTGAGCTCTGGGCAGGCGTCGTTGAGCTTCATATCTTTTTTACGCACGCCGCGCACGTTCTTGCATGCCGACAACGTGCTATGCAGACCCAGGCGCTCTTTAACTCCCGCATCAATGGCTGCTTGGCTAACAAAGTGTAGCCGGGTTTGGCTGGCGGCCTTTCCAAACGCCCCAAACATAAAGCGATAATGCACCGGCTGAGGGGTAGGAATCGACGCATTGGGGTCGCCCATGGGCGCCGCCGCAATCATGCCGCCTTTTAAAATCAGCGAGGGCTTAACGCCAAAAAACGCCGGTTTCCAGAGCACTAAGTCGGCCAGCTTGCCAACTTCGATGGAACCTACCTCATGGCCAATGCCGTGGGTAATGGCGGGATTAATGGTGTATTTGGCGATATAACGCTTGGCGCGCAGGTTATCAGCGCCCAACGCTTCATCTTCAGGCAATAAACCGCGCTGCACTTTCATTTTATGGGCCGTTTGCCAGGTACGGCAGACCACTTCGCCTACGCGCCCCATGGCTTGGGAATCCGAGGCAATCATCGAGATCACGCCCAGGTCGTGGAGAATATCTTCGGCAGCGATGGTTTCACGGCGAATACGTGAGTCAGCAAAGGCCACGTCTTCGGGAATACTGGGGTCCAAGTGGTGGCAGACCATCAACATATCCAGGTGTTCGTCGATGGTGTTAACCGTATAAGGCCGCGTCGGATTAGTGGAGGACGGCAGCACGTACTCTTTTGAGCAGGCGGTCAGGATATCCGGCGCGTGACCGCCGCCTGCCCCTTCGGTGTGATAGGTGTGAATGCCACGCTCTTTAAACGCCGCCAGGGTGTCTTCCACAAAGCCGGATTCGTTGAGTGTGTCGGTGTGGATCGCGATCTGCACATCGTACTTTTCTGCCACACTGAGGCAGGTATCAATGGAAGCAGGTGTGGTGCCCCAGTCTTCGTGGAGCTTGAGCCCCATGGCACCGGCTTCCAGCTGCGCTTCCAACGCTTCCGGCAGGCTGGCATTGCCTTTGCCCAACAGGCCAATATTCATCGGCATATCATCCACCGCTTGCAGCATTTTGCCGATATGCCACGCCCCAGGTGTGCAGGTCGTCGCATTAGAGCCCGTTGCAGGGCCAGTGCCACCGCCCAGCATGGTGGTCACGCCGCTCATCAGCGCTTCTTCAATCTGCTGGGGGCAAATAAAGTGAATATGGGCGTCGATGCCGCCAGCGGTGAGGATTTTACCTTCACCGGCAATCACTTCGGTGCCGGGGCCAATCACTATATCCACATCCGGCTGGGTATCGGGATTACCTGCCTTGCCAATCGCCGCGATACGACCGTTTTGCAGGCCGACATCGGCTTTCACAATGCCCCACCAGTCTAAAATCAGCGCGTTGGTAATCACCGTATCCATCACCGAGGCGTCGTTACGCTGGCTTTGCCCCATGCCGTCGCGGATGACCTTACCACCGCCGAACTTCACCTCATCGCCGTAGTGGGTAGCGTCTTGCTCCACTTCAATCCACAGCTCGGTATCACCCAGGCGCACACGGTCGCCCACCGTGGGGCCATACATATCGGCGTAGGCTTGCCGGCTGATTTTGTTAACCGGTTTCATTGTTTATCTCCATCGAGCGCACCCATCACATCGCCACGGAAGCCGTAAATTTCGCGCTTACCGACGAAGGGAATTAGCGTAACCTCGCGGGTCTGGCCAGGCTCAAAGCGAATCGCGGTGCCCGCTGCCACATCTAAGCGAAAGCCACGGGATTTGCTGCGATCAAATACCAACGCGGGATTGGCTTCCGCGAAGTGGTAGTGAGAGCCGATCTGAATGGGGCGGTCGCCGGTATTGGCCACCTCTACAGTGATTCGCTCGCGTCCCACGCATAGCTCAATATCACCGTCTTTTAACTGATACTGTCCTGGAATCATTGGGCCGGAAATCATGGCAGCCTCCTGGTTGCTGACGACTAGTTGATTGGCGTGTGAACGGTCACGAGTTTGGTGCCGTCCGGAAAGGTGGCTTCTACCTGCACTTCATCAACCATTTCCGCCACGCCATCCATCACGTCATCACGGCTAAGGATTTCACGGCCGTAGCTCATTAAATCGGCAACGCTTCTGCCGTCACGGGCACCTTCGATAATTTCAAAGCTGATCAGCGCCACGGCTTCGGGATAGTTAAGTTTTAGGCCGCGAGCTTTGCGGCGCTCGGCAAGCTGGGCGGCAGAAAACAGCAGCAGCTTATCTTTGTCTCGTGGGGTCAGTTCCATGGGGGCTCCATTGGCTTGATCAGTGGGAGCGCTCAACAGAAACGACGGTGCAGGATTCGGAACAACGCTCCCAGACTATCGAAAATCGAGCACACCTATTTGAAGCAATGTAGCGCAACCGTCGTACCAAAATGGTGAATAAGAAAAATAACCAATATTATTCAACATCTTACAAAAAACTGAAATTATCTTTGTCGCGCTAAAATTGCACCAAGCTAATTAATCACCCCCTCATTCGCACCAAAGTAGTGCGATCAACCATCGTCAACCGCTATCCCCTTGCTGTTTCCGCATAATAATTAGCGCGATAAGGATAACTGCCTATGGATCCAAAGTGGAATAATTCTCATTACTAAAACCAAATCTTGGCAACACCCTCTTTGGAAAACCACTCCATGCCTTTTTCATATCGACTCACATGCACTGCCCTTATCCTTTCCTATCCCTTGCTTGCCTTCGCTGACGTTCCTGACGAAACATTAGACAATTTGTTAGTGACCGGTGAGCGCCTCACTTCCAACAGTGAAGGAACACAACGCTACACAGTTCCCGCTAGCCGAAGTGCCGTAGGGCTTTCATTGACGCCACGCGAGACCCCTCAATCAACGAGTGTTATTACTCGCCAACAAATCGACGATCGTGCTGTACAAACAGGGGGAGATGTTTTAGCCCAAGTACCTGGCATTTCGCCAAGCCGAGCTGACAGCAACCGTATTAGCTATGCCGCGCGTGGTTTCTCAATACGCAGCGTCCAGTTTGACGGACTAAACATCCCGCTTAGCCACTTTTGGAATTTTGGCGATACCGACTGGGATGCGGCGATTTATGACCGAGTTGAGGTGGTTCGGGGGGCAACCGGTTTGTTGACCGGCGCTGGCGAGCCCTCGGCAAGCGTTAACTTCATTCGCAAACGACCACTACCAGAGGCTGCCGCGTCTGTCTCCGCAGGCATCGGCCGTTGGGATCGTCGTCGTGCAACTGCTGATGTGTCGGTACCGTTAAGCAGTGATGGTACGACAGGCGCTCGTTTTGTCGTGGCCAAAGGCCAGAGCGATAGCTTTATCTCTCATCTCGAAGATAGCCATGAGACGCTTTATGGCGTTATCAGCAGCGAACTTACACCCGCTACTCAACTGACAGCAGGTGTTGAATATCAGCACAACGAAACGGTCGGCGCAGGGGCCAGTGTCCCGGCCTTTTATGCTGACGGTAGCCGAACGGACTTTGACCGCAGCGCATCGAACAACACCCACTGGTCAACGTTTTATAACGAGACCACCCGCGTGTTTGCTGACCTTAGCCACCAACTGGATAACGGCTGGACGTTACGCGCCGCCGTTAGCCATAACGATGGCAACTACGGTATGGAATACCTCTATCGCGGCGGCTTCCCAGACAGGGAGACAGGTCTCGGTATGTCCAGCTCCTTCTTGAATTACCGCGGCAATCGTACTCAACAAACCGTGAACGTTACGGCCGAAGGTGATTTCAGCTTATTCGGCCGTCAACATGAGCTGGGCATTGGCTGGATGCATAATAAGGATGACTTTGAGATAAAACTGGCCACGCCTGTTGGTGCGCCGCCCTCCACGGGTAGTTACTTTAATTGGCGAGACAGTGTGGTGGCCAAGCCTCAGTGGGGAGCGTTCAATAGCTCGGATAAGATGCAGGTAACGCAAAGTGGTGGCTATATGGTGTCGCGCTTTTCGCTGAGTGACCCGCTTAATCTCATTTTAGGCGTACGCCTGAGCGATTGGGAACTGGATCAGACCTACTATGGAACTGAGCGGCAATACCGGTACAGCAATGAATTAACGCCTTATGCGGGCATTATTTACGATATTAATGACTACGCGTCTGTTTACGCGAGTTATACCGAGATTTTCCAGTCTCAGAATGCCCGGCGTGAGGATGGCTCTCTACTCGATCCCATCCAGGGTCGTAGCTATGAGCTAGGCGCTAAGGCAACCCTTCTGAATGGCCAACTAGATAGCAGCATTGCGCTGTTTAGAACGGATCAAAACAACGTCGCTGAAGCTATTCCTGGCGTTGACGTAATCGGCCAGCCTGGAACGTCAGCCCACCGTAGTGTCGATGGAAACCAGGTCAATGGCGTAGAGGTCGAGTTGATTGGCGAAGTGGCGACTGGCTGGAACCTGAGTGCCAGCTACACGCTTGCCAATGCAGAAAATGCCGACGGCAAGCGCACCAATACCTCTCACCCACGCCAACAGATCAAACTGTTTACCACCTACCAACTGCCGGGCGCATGGAGTGGCTTAACACTAGGAGGCGGGGCACGCTGGCAAAGCGATATTTGGCGGAACACGTCCAGTCCCAATGGGCAGGTGAAGGTTGGGCAAGACGCTTACGCCGTTGCTGATCTGATGGCACGCTATCGCTTCAACGATCAATTAAGCGCGCAATTGAACATCAATAATGTGTTTGATAAGGACTACTACGAGCAAATTGGTTTCTACAGCCAATACTGGATTGGCGAACCTCGTAGCGCCGTTATGTCCATCAACTGGGATTGGTGAGTGATCGAAGCTATTTGCCCTTGGGGATGCGCAGATTAAGCACGTATCGGCGCTTGCAAGCGCTGGGTTGACTACTGCCACTGGCGGTGACGCTCAATCACCGCCAGACCAACAAATACACACCCTGCCGAGATACTTAGGCAGCCTAGCCACAGTGTTATTGCAAGCCCTGTGCTCCAGGTTTCCATTGCCAACCAAAGCGGCCCACCTAGTACCGCGCTTCCCACCCAGGACCAAGGTTTTTGCTGAACAGACTTAAAGCCGCAACGGCGGCGATGGCGGCTATCCGATAGCGCAATTAACGCAAAACCCAGCGTACAGAGTGCCAGAATCGTGATGAGCATCATGATGCCACCTGAATGGGCTGCACACGGGAAAGCGCTTTTTTAGCGGCTCGTCTCATCTGCCATCCGATGATCAGCGCGCCGACTAAGCACATCAGGTCAACGCTAACGCGCTGCCAATTACTTGCAGCTAGGTCATCTAGAACGCTGTAGGAGGGGGTTAAAACATTCAGTAGCGGCAGGCAAAGCAACAAGATAACGGTCAGCGTTAGCTGTTCCCGCCACGCCTGTGAGGCAGAGCGCCTTAAGACCGCATGTAGCAACGCGAGCAGCCAGGCGGCAAAGAAAATGTGGATTTCCCATTGAGCACGCCCACTAAGCGCCACCGGTAAAAGTCGGTTGCTGACGAAAAAGGCCAATACTGCAATCGGCATGCCGACCAGCGTCGCTATGTTAAGCCGCTCGACACACCATATCCCCACCACACTGCCCTTCTTGTACTTACGCTTTGACGTCCATAGCAATAGCCCGGTTGCCACCATGCCACACCCAGCAGCGCCCAACGCAAAATAGATCCAGCGCATACCCCAGTCGGCAAAACGTCCTGCATGCAACCCCACCATAACGCCGTGTGCTTGTTCATCAACACGTTGCGACTGAGTCTCTGCTAACAACGCGCCCAAACTTGCCTCATAGATGCGTTGTGGGCGGTGTGCCGATAACGCCTCGTGGGCACTCTGCCATACCACGACACGCGCACCTGCATCACCGGGATGACTGACCCTCACGGACTGCACCGGCTTCTGCCAATATCTTTCGGCATCGCTGACCAGCTCGCCAAGGGCGTGTAACGCTGCGGGCTGCCCTGTGGCTGAGTCAGAGAGGGGAAAGGCATGCAGTTCACTGATCGCTTGGCGACGTTCATCAGCATCGGGAAATGCGCGTTCTACTCCCCAAGGCATATAGAGTGACATGAGCGTTATCAAGCCGGTATAGGTAATCATTAGCTGAAAAGGCAGCGTTAAGACAGAAAATGCATTGTGAGCATCTAGCCAGCTACGGGCGCCCTTCTGGGGTCGGAAAGCAAAAAAATCGCGCAGAATTTTTTTATGGGTTATCACGCCGCTGATGATTGCCACGAACATCATCATGGTGGCGATACCAATGATCCAGCGGCCATAGACGGCGGGGAGGTGATGCAATTGAAAATGGAATCGGTAGAAAAAATCCCCCCCACGCGTTTCACGCGGGGTTACCAACGCCAGGGTGGTTGGGTCCAGCACCACCTGCTCTCTCCCATCCGCCCCAAACCAAACGGCTGTCGAGACCGACATGCGCTCATTAGGAAAGGTAATCTGCCAGCTTCTCGCTGATGAGGCATGTTCAGCAAGATAGTGCTGCCAGTAATCAGCCAGACGTCGGTTCTCCCACTCAGCGTTCGCGGCGACACTCGGTAGTTCGGGCTGCATCCAAAACGAGATGCTCTCTTTGAAGTAACTCAGTGTTCCCGTCAGAAAAACGGCAAACAGCAGCCAAGCGGCTAACAAGCCACACCATGTGTGCAGCTGAGCCATGTTACGCCTCACGCTGTGCTTAGTGGATGCCATAGCTAACTACCAACAGTAGGCCGCAAGCAGCGAGACCAATAGCGCCCCAAAGGCGTACTAGGCTCGGCGTGATAAACGACCAGGTAGCCACGCCCGCCCAAATAATGAAGCTCCCCATCATTCCGATACGCAGAGACATCATAATATCTAGCGGTAAGCTAAGCGCGGCTACCGAGAACAGTGCAGCGACTATATAGCCGCCAAGCGTCGCGGCCAGGATGCGGAAGAAAAGCACCCAATAAGAGGGGAGTGAAACGTTGGACAACATTGCGCATCTCGGTGCGAGCCATAAATCACCACTTTAATGCAAAAGCTTTTCATTTGCATTAGTGTAAGTAACTTATTTAGCACCTGCTGCACAACGTTTAGGTTAACCAAATGCGCGGTGTGTGGGCGGCACGTGAGATCCAGCGCGGGCGTAATAGGTGCCAGGCCTGTTCACACAGCGCCCAGGCTTCATTACGGGAGTTTCCAAGGTAGCGCAGCAGCAGAACGCCATGGCGTACGGTAACTGCCCAGCGAGGGTTGTCCGGCAGCGCTTCGCGTAGCTCATCAACCGCCGCACCGGCATCTTCTAAACCAACCACCCACAAAGTGGCTTGCACTGTGGCGCCCCCCTGTCCCCAGCGCCCGTTAAAACGCGGATGTGCTGGGTCTAACGGTTGGCGTTCAAGCCACAGCGGCTTGCCATCCAGGGTTAAACGAAAGTGCTGCTCAATACGGCCTGATACATAGGGTAGCTCACTTGCTGGGCGGCCCAGCGCCATGATTTCCCAGCCCAGGCAGCGGGCATTGCCATTCAGCGCAATATGCGTTCGCTGGGTGCCCTTAGAGCCGTCAAAGGCAATGGTTTCCTGGGGCAACCATTCAAGGATGCCGCCATCTTCCACGTTAAGTTCGGTATTTTGGTTCCAAGCGACGCCCTGGCTGTCAGCTTTATAAAGCTTGTTGGCCGCAGGTGTGGTGAGCAGCGCGTGGGCACCACGCTCGATGTGGGCGCTAATCGTTAGTGCATCCCCGCTGACCAAGCCGCCGGGCGGGTGCAACACGTACACATGGCAGGCTTCTGTGCTGCCTTCAGGGTAAAACGGGCGCTGCACTCTCAGCGGCCCCTGGTGACGCGCTTGTATCAGCCGTGTTGTGCCATCGCGGTTGGCAAAGCGAAGCGCCAGCGATGCCGCCCAATGGCGCTCTTCGTCAAAGCGGTGACCCGAGCCAGCGGCAGGTGTCGCGAGTTCGCACAGAATCATGGGAGCGTTTGCTTCCTGTTAATCAACATTTCAACTTGAAATGCAAGGAATGCGCCAAAATGGTGAAAAAGGCTGACACTCCGCTTCAACAGCCGCGAGAGGTGGAAAAAGACAGTCTCACCCCGCCCTTTCTGCACCACAAAAGTCAAAGCCAAGACAGCCTGCACCGCAATCGCACATTTATGCGTTTTGTACGACCACTCGGTCACGCCCACTACGTTTCGCTTGGTAAAGGGCTTGATCAGCGAGCTGCATTGAACGCTGATAATCAGGGTGGCCGTCGTGAAGCGTTACACCCACACTGACGGTTACGTTAAGCAGCGTATCGGCGGCGGCCAGCATGGGTTCTTTGGCCACTGCACGGCGTAGGCGCTCGGCAAATAGTCGGCTGCCATCTTGATCAGTGTCGACCAACACAATCAAAAACTCTTCGCCACCCATACGGAATACATAATCACCACCACGGGTGGAACGATCGAGGATACTGGCCACCTGCTGCAGCACATTGTCGCCAGCATCATGGCCGTGGGTATCGTTAATCGCCTTGAAGTGGTCTATATCCACCATCAGCAGGGCAAAGCGTTTTTCTGAATGGCGGCCAATTTCAATTTCCCGGCTCAGCACCACGGGAAGAAACTTGCGATTCAACAGGCGAGTCAGGCTATCGCGCCCTGCTTCTAGTCCCGAGGCACGCTCCAGCACGTCGTCCAGTAGCATTAAAATGGTGCGCGCTGCATCGCGAATATCACTCAGGGCATTAAGCCGTTGGGTCATGTCATCTAGCCCCAGTGCAACAAGCCACTCTTGATCCACTTGGCGAATATGGCGCGAAATCGTGTTGATTTCTGGCGAGCCTTCAAAGGCATGGCAGGCTTTGTGAAAATACCACAAGCCAAACTCCGATTTGGAAAGCTTGGGCAGCGTCGCCGTTTCCTGCTGCGCAGCAACGGCAAACATCAGCTCATTTTCCCAGTTCAATAACGCAGAGCGCTGACGCTCGCGTTCGTCCCCAATATTCTGGGTAAGAGCAAATAGCTTGTACGCTTCTTCGGTGCGTGCATTGCGGTCATTGGCGACTGAGTAGGCGTGGCTCATGATTTCCATGGCCATATCAATATGATCTGAGATGTAGACGGATGCATCACCTGGCGATAGAGGCGTGGCAAACGTAGCGTTAATTTGTTGATAAAATGCCTGTTTTAACTGCCTTGCCCCGTTTAGCACCAAATTAATGGGAATATCGACGCGGGCATGCACATGGCCTACTTTCTCCTGCTGTTCTACCAAGCCGTAAAAATCGACCTGTTCAACGGCAAACATTGCTTTCAGCCACCGCCGCATAGACGGGTTTAAACGCTCCCGCACTTGGTCATTGGAGAGAAAAAGCGACGCATGGGGATCTTCCAGCATTACCCCATAAAAATGATCCGCAAAGCGGTCACAGTGGAGCTCTACCAACGTTTCCACTGCTTGGCGCAGCAATATTGGCGTGCGCTCTAAAAGCACTTGCCATTCGGCGGCGAGCTGATGTTTATCTTTATAGCGCATTGCGCACCCAATTATTATTAAGAAGACGCATCATCTTACACGCAAAATAATAGTGCCAATGCGTACTCAGCTCAGGTTTTTCATCATAAGCCCGCCATTGCCTTGAGTGGGGCACGATTGTGAATCAGACAACGCTGTGAATAAGACAGTGGCGGGTGCCAGTGAAACTGGCTGTGGATAACTTAGACGGTCAAATGTTGCTTAATTAGTTCATTGGAAAGCGCGGCGATATCGCCTTTGGCGACCGGACGGCCGCGATCCATAATCACGAAGCGGTCAGCGTATTTACGGGCAAAGGGCAGCTTCTGCTCCACCAGTAATACCGTCAGACCATCCTCTTTGATCAGTTGGCGAATCACCTGACCGATTTGTGCCACAATGTTGGGCTGAATACCCTCCCCTGGCTCATCCAAAATCAGCAGTTTGGGTTCTATCACCAGCGCGCGGCCAATGGCTAGCTGCTGTTGCTGCCCGCCGGATAAGTCACCACCACGGCGATGCCTCATCTCTTTTAAAACAGGGAACAGCTCATAGATGCGCTCGGGGATTTTTTTCAGCCCATCGCTGCGCGCTGCCAAGCCGGTGCGTAGATTCTCTTCCACCGTAAGCAGCGGAAAAATCTGCCGCCCCTGGGGGACAAAACCAATTCCCAAACGAGAGCGCGCTTCCACGGCTTTTTTGGTCAGCTCAATCTCGCCGCCAGCGCCCTGGTAGCGCAGTTGGCCACTTGTCACCGCCACTTCACCCATGATGGCCTTCATTAAGGTGGTTTTACCCACCCCGTTACGGCCCATCACGCAGGTACATTGGCCTGCAGGCACGTCGAGATTTAAATCCCACAAGGTGTGACTTTCCCCGTAGAACTGGTTGAGTTGTTCGATTGCCAGCATCAGGCGGCCTCCTCGTCATCCGCACCCAGATACACCTCGACCACGCTGGGATCACTGGCGACCTGATCCATACTGCCTTCTGCCAGCACGCTGCCTTGGTGAAGCACGGTCACTTTACGCGCAATGGAACGTACAAAGCCCATGTCGTGCTCTACCACAACAACCGACTGCTTACCCGCCAGTCCCGTCAGCAACTCTGCGGTGCGCTCCATCTCTTGTTCTGTCATCCCGGCAACGGGTTCATCTACCAGCAACAATCGCGGGCGCTGCATTAACAGCATGCCAATTTCCAGCCACTGCTTTTGGCCGTGGGAGAGAATACCTGCCGGTTGGAAACGCAGCTCGATCAGGCCAATGGTTCCTAGCACTTCATCGATGCGGTCTTTAATTTCACCGGTCATACGAGCGGTTAGCGTGGGAAAAATTCGCTTGTCCGCCGCCATCGCCAGCTCCAGGTTTTCGAACACGCTAAGCGCTTCAAATACCGTGGGCTTTTGGAACTTACGGCCAATCCCCAAGCTAGCGATATCCGGTTCATTCATTTGCAGCAGATTATGGCGGCTGCCAAACCACACGCTGCCTTCATTGGGGCGCGTTTTGCCGGTAATGATGTCCATCATGGTCGTTTTACCGGCCCCGTTGGGGCCGATAATGCAGCGTAGCTCGCCGTCATCAATGGTCAGGTTCAAGTTATTGATCGCCTTGAAGCCATCGAAGCTCACTGAGACATCTTCCATATACAGAATCGGGCCATGGCGCACATCCACCGGCGACGCCTGAGGCGCCATAAAATCAAACACCCGATCCCGCGTGGTTAGCGATTGCAATAAGCTCATGCGGTTGCCTCCTTGGGCGGATGGTCGTCACGGGTTTTGCGTTTGAGATAGCGAAATAACCCTGCCACGCCCTTCGGCAGAAACACAGTAACAAGGACAAACATCGCGCCCAGGGCAAACAGCCATGCATCGGGCATTACACCGGTGAAAATTGTTTTAGCGTAGTTGACCAGAATCGCCCCGATAACCGCGCCATATAGCGTGGCGCGACCACCCAGCGCTACCCACAGCACGATTTCAATCGAGAAAATTGGCGAGAATTCGCTAGGATTGATAATGCCCACCTGAGGCACATAAAGCGCACCAGCTAAGCCTGCCAGCATGGCGGAAACCACGAACACAAACAGCTGGAAGCGTTCGACTCGGTAGCCAATAAAACGCGTGCGCGCCTCGGCATCCCGGGTTGCCACGCACACTCGGCCTAGCTTGCTGGTGACAATCGCGCGGCACAGGATGTAGCCCAGCGCCAGCGCAACGCCGGTGGCAATAAACAGCCCTAAGCGGGTGTCGTTACTGCGCAGGTTGTAGCCCAGCAGTTCGCGGAAATCGGTTAAGCCGTTGTTGCCACCAAAGCCCATCTCGTTGCGGAAAAACGCCAACATCAGGGCAAAGGTTAATGCTTGGGTAATAATCGACAAATAGACGCCGGTTACCCGCGACCGAAAGGCCAGGAACCCGAACACTAGTGCTAATAACCCTGGCGCTATCAGCACCATCGCAAAGGCAAACCAGGCCATATCAAAGCCAAGCCAGTACCAGGGCAGGCTGTCCCAGTTTAAAAACACCATAAAGTCCGGCAATACTGGGTGGCCGTAGGTGCCGCGTTCACCAATTTGGCGCATCAAGTACATGCCCATGGCATAACCGCCGATGGCAAAAAACGCCCCATGCCCCAAGCTTAAAATACCGAGATAACCCCACACCAAGTCCACGGCAACAGCTAGCAGCGCATAACTTAAATACTTACCGAACAAGTTAACGGTGTATGCCCCCACATGCAGCGGGTTATCCGGCGGCACCGCCACGTGCAAGATTGTTACCAGTGCCAATGCAGCTAACAGCACAGAGAGAAAGATCTGCGTTGAGCGTTCGCTGAACGGGCGTGTTAGCCAAAAATTTGTCGATGATTCTGTCGTCAATGACATCGCTTAGCCCTCCGCAGCCCGGCCCTTCTGCGGGAAGAGTCCACGCGGGCGTTTTTGAATGAATAGAATGATAAACACCAGCACGATGATTTTGGCCAACACCGCACCCGCCCAGGGTTCCAGCACCTGATTGATGACCCCAAGCGATAGACCAGCGACCAGCGTTCCCCAAAGATTGCCTACGCCGCCGAACACCACCACCATGAAAGAGTCGATGATGTAGTTCTGCCCAAGGTTGGGGCCGACGTTGGTAAGCTGCGACAACGCAACGCCCGCTAAGCCTGCCACGCCGGAACCCAATGCAAAGGTCATAATATCGACCCGCGTTGCGCGGATACCCATGGAGCGTGCCATAGCGCGGTTTTGAGTCACGGCACGCACTTCCAGCCCAAGTCGCGTGCGGCGCATAATCAGCATCAGGCCTGCAAACACCACCAGCGCAAAACCCAGTACATACATACGGTTGAGCGTTAGCGATAGTGCATCATTGACCACCAATGAACCGCTCATCCACTCAGGGGTAATGACCGTGCGGTTAAGCGGCGAAATACCAGTGCGAACCAGCTGTTGAAGAATCAAACTGATACCAAAGGTTGCTAATAGGGTCTCCAGCGGGCGGCCTTTGAGGAACTGAATCACACTACGTTCGATGGCAACCCCCGCCAGCGCTGCAACCATAAAGCCTGCTGGAATCGACAGGATCAACGCCAAACCTGGTTGTCCGGGCAATAACTGCTGCATTGCCCAGGTGGTATAAGCGCCCAACATGATCAGCTCGCCGTGAGCCATATTAATTACGCCCATGACGCCAAAGGTGATCGCTAACCCAATTGCCGCGAGCACTAGCACCGAACCCAGGCTTAAGCCGAAGTAGAGCGTTTCCAGACCACGGTTTATTTTTAGATTTTGCTCAATGCTGATCAGCGCTTCATTGGCGGCATCGGCGATAATCGGGTCATCGCCATTAGCGGCTCGGTTAAGCGCTACCCGAACACGTGGGTGCAAACTGCCTCGCAGTGTTTCCACCCCTTCCAGCTCGCCGCTTTCCACTTGGTAAATAGCCAACGCTTGGGTCAGCCTGCGCTTTACCTGAGCATCTTCTTCCTCAGCGATCAGTTCACTGAGCGGTGCGGCCAGCTCTTCGTCGACCTCACCCAATAGCCGGGTAGCCGAGGTGCGACGGCGCTCTACGTCTGGTGAATAGAGATCCACCACAGCAATAGCGCTACGCAACTGATTACGCAGGGCATTGTTGATACCGATACGGTCTAAATCACGCCGAGACATGTCGCCAAGTGGCTCGCCGGTTAAGGCATCAGCAACTGGCCAATCGCGGCCTCGGTTTTCGAGCACCACCACGAAGCGGCCATCGTCAGTGCGCTGTAAGCGACCATCTAACAATGACTGCAACCAGTCGCGAGCGCGCTCATCATCGCTTTGCAAAATAGCGATAATTGCTTCGCCTTTGGCAGGATAGGAACGCACGTCCAGCGCTTCTAGTAGCTCAAGCGCCGCTGCGTCATCAGCCTCAACGGTGGCGCTTGTTTGTGCCTGAGCGGTGACTGTGACGCTGAACAACAGCAGGCACAGCAACCCTAAGGAAAGGAAACGCCTCATGGGGTTCTTCCTTTGGTTAACAAAAAGGGGGAACTGAATATAACGGTGCCAAGAACAAGTTTCCGCGAGGGCGCTGTGAGCCCATCCATGGGCGCTACTTTCGCCATCTGACCGCCATGGATGGCGGAAATGCTGGAACGGTCCGGAACATTTTCCAGCCATGGCGAAAGCCCCTCGCTTCAACCTGTCCTGACACCACGGCGTTAACTGCGGTCATTTCCCTGCTATATATCGCTTTAGTTACTCAGCAAGAGCCGCTTCGGCTTCTTCTGCGGCGGTGCTACCACCACACGAGCCGTTCACAACGTTGAAGTTGCCGCAGCGCATCGGTGCACGCCAGTCAGCAATCAGGTCACGCGATCCTGGCAGGTAGTCAGACCATGCATCGCCCGCCACAGTAGACGGCGTTTGCCAGACGATATCGAACTGGCCGTTGTCCTGAATTTCACCAATCAGTACCGGCTTGGTAATGTGATGGTTGGGCATCATCGCCGCATAGCCGCCGGTGAGGTTCGGCACCGTCACGCCGATAATGGCGTCTTTCACCGCATCAACGTCTGTGGTGCCCGCTTTGCGCACCGCTTCGGCCCACATATTGAAGCCAATGTAGTGCGCTTCCATAGGGTCGTTGGTCACGGCATCTTCGTCACCGGTGTAGTCGATCCAGGCATCGATGAAGTCGTAGTTGTCGTCAGTATCGACGCTCATGAAGTAGTTCCAGGCTGCCAAGTGGCCAACCAGCGGCCCCGTATCAATACCGGTGAGCTCCTGCTCGCCCACTGAGAAGGCGATGACCGGGATATCGGCAGCGTCGATGCCTTGGTTAGAAAGCTCGGTGTAAAACGGCACGTTGGCGTCGCCGTTAATTGTTGAGATCACCGCCGTGGGTTTCCCCTCTTCACCAAAGCGACGTATTTCTGACACGATATTCTGCCAATCTGAATGACCGAACGGCGTGTAGTTGACCATGATGTCTTCTTCCGCAATGCCGTGCTCATCCTTGAGGAATGCTTCCAAGATGCGGTTGGTGGTGCGCGGATAAACATAGTCGGTGCCGACAAGCGCAAAGCGTTCAATGCCGACTTCATTAATTAGATACTCAACCGCAGGGATCGCCTGCTGGTTGGGTGCTGCGCCGGTGTAAAAGACGTTTTCAGATGACTCTTCGCCTTCATACTGCACTGGGTAGAACAGCAGGCCGTTCAACTCTTCGAAGACAGGCAATACGGCTTTGCGAGATACGGAGGTCCAATTACCAAACACCACGTCTACTTCATGCTGTGCCAGCAGTTCCCGAGCGCGTTCCGCAAACAGTGGCCAGTTAGAAGCAGGGTCGACCACAACAGCTTCAAGCTGACGACCCAACAGGCCACCGGCTTCATTTTGCTGTTCGATCAACATTTCAACGGTGTCTTTAAGGACGGTTTCACTAATGGCCATGGTGCCAGAGAGTGAATGCAGGATGCCGACCTTAATCGGGTCGTCATCTTGGGCAACTGCTTGAGCACTGGCCCCCATGACGGCGGCGGCGATTAAAGCAGTAGCGAAACGGCCAACAGTACGCGGGTGTGTCTTGCGCTTCAGTGTGGTCACTTGAACCTCCTTGCGCCCCTTATAAGAAGGGCTCGTTATATGAGCGTCGCGGCCAAGTCATCTTCCCATCGCACAAGGCGATCGCGGGGATTGATAGACCTGTCGCATCCACTAGCAATAATGATCTGCAAGGTTTGCGCCACTTCAAAACCAACAACTTTAAAAAAAATTAAATCAATCAGTTAGCGTTGAATATAACGGCGGCTCTAGCACGCTTCGCACTATCGTGGCGCGCTAGCTTCTGAAAAATGCACACCGTCCATGCACCACGACGATACCCCGCACCAACAAGGTGCCCGGTGAGCTACCGATAAAAAAGCGCCCTAGGTAACTAGGGCGCTTTTAATCGCAGGAGGGCTCGTTAGCCGTCGCTCAGCACTGGCTACATCACTTTTTTGCGACGCTTTTTTAGTAACGGTAACGCAAGCGATAGCAGCGCGATCAGCAGCAGCGACAGCGAAATAGGTTTATCAATGAACGTCATCCAGTCGCCTCCCGAGATCTGCAACGCACGGCGCATGGACTCTTCCATAATGTTGCCTAAAATCAGCGCCAGAATCAGCGGTGCAGCAGGGAAACCGAATAAACGCATCCCCAGCCCCAGCAGGCCAAAACCAAGCAGCAGCAGCAGGTCAAATATACTGAAGCTCATGCCGTACACGCCGACCATACAGAAGATAAGAATCAGCGACAGCAGAAGCGGCCTGGGCAGGTCAAGAATCTTGGCGATCAGAGGAATCAGCGGCAAGTTAAGCACCAGCAAGAAAATATTGCCGATATACATACTGGCGATAACCCCCCAGAACACATCTGGGCGCTGTTCCAGCATCATCGGGCCAGGTGTGACCCCCATTACCAGCAGCGCCCCCAGCAGGACGGCCGTTGTGCCAGACCCCGGCACACCTAAGGTTAAAAGCGGTACAAACGAGCCGGTACACGCCGCATTATTTGCCGCTTCCGGCGCGGCTACGCCCTTGATGTTGCCTTTACCAAAAGTATCGCCGTCTTTGGCAATGCGTTTTTCCATGCTATAGCCAAGAAATGAGCCAATCGTCGCGCCCGCCCCTGGCAACACACCAGTGAAGAAACCCAATACCGAGCTACGGCTAACAGGGCCTGCTATCTGCTTTACTTCACTTCGGCTCAATTTTAACGAACCAATCGCATTACGCGGCGCTTCTTTACCGCCACCACCACGCAGCAACATATAAAATACTTCTGCCAAGGCGAAAATACCCAGCGCCACTACCAGGAAGTCGATACCGTCAAGCAAGTGGGCAGAACCAAAGGTAAAGCGCTCGGTTCCGGTTTGTAGGTCAATGCCGATGATCGAAATCATCACCCCAATCACCGCCGCAATCAGACCTTTTACCAGTGATTTATCGGAAAGCGATACCACGGCCGTCAACCCCAGCACCATCAGTGCAAAGTATTCAGCAGGGCCAAAGCTCACCGCGACCTTAGACAGCAGCGGTGCTACCAACATCAAGAAAACAATCGAAATAGTGCCGCCAACAAAGGAGGAGTAAGCGGCAATCGCCAGCGCTTTACCTGCCAAGCCTTGTTTGGCCAGAGGGTAACCATCAAACGAGGTGGCCACCGTTCCTGCAACGCCCGGAGCATTGAGCAGGATAGAAGAAGTAGAACCACCAAAGATGGCACCGTAATACACCCCAGCCATCAAAATCAGCCCTGAAGAGGGCTCCATGGCAAAGGTAATCGGGATCATTAATGCCAGTGCGCTGATCGGCCCAAGGCCGGGCAGCATGCCGATAATTGTGCCGGCAAATACACCAGCAAATACGTAAGCGATATTCATTGGCTCTAGCGCAATGCCAAAGCCATACATCAAATTGTTAAAGGCATCCATGGGCGTATCTCTCAATAAAACCGCTAACCGTGCGTTATTTCGCCGTCATTAAAACGGCAGCACACCGGTGGGTAGATAAACATCCATTACCCGCGTCATGGTGATGTATAGGGCCAACACTATCCCCAGCGATGTTGCCAAGCTAACCCCGTGGCGACGGTAGCCGTAATAGGCAGTCAAACCGAAACATAACAGTGTCGACGCCAGCACAAACCCAAGCGGTACCAACAATAATGCGTAAGCTGCAACGGCAATAGCCGTCACCACTACCCTTGCCCAAGGCGTTAGTAGCAACGGGCCGTGACTGCTTTCATCCACTTCGTCGGCACCGGCAACAGCACTCGGTTTTTCAAAGAACAAGCACACCGCAAGTAGCAGCAGAGAGATACCCAGCACTTTGGGAAACAAGTCAGAGTCGACTGGCCGCGGCAGCGGAAAGTTAGGAATTTGCCACGCCATTGCCAGATAGGCGGCAGCCACCAGCGCTAATACAAGCGCCAGCCATTGGTTGGTATTGAAACGAGTCATGTGAAATCTCCCCGAAGGAGCTGTCGCGATTAAGCTCAGGTCCTCGCGGTATCAGACGTAAGATCCCGGCGACAGGCCGCCGCCGAGAGACTTCATGGGGTATCAGCTAACGCGGCAGGTTACTGGCGCAATAGACCCAGGTCGCTTAGCACGCTGCTAAATTGCTCTTTTTGCTCATCCAAGAAAGCGCCGAAGGTTTCGCTATCCTGGTAAGCATCCAGCCAACCCAGCTGATCACGCGCCTGCTGCCAACCGTCAGTCTCTAACATCTCAGTAAACAGGGTTTCGTAATAGGCAACCGCTTCTTCCGGCATATCAGGAGCGCCCATCACGCCGCGCCAGATATCAAAGGTGTAGTCCACGCCTTGCTCTTGATAAGTGGCCACATCGGCTAAGCCACCACCTAAGCGTTCAGGAGAAGAGACGCCTAGCGCACGTAGCTGACTGCCCTCACCTAACTGACCTACCGCCTCGCCTGCACCAGTAATGACCGCCTCAACATGACCACCCATCAGATTGGTCATGGCGTCGCCACCACCCGAGAAGGGAATATAATTCACCGAAGAGGCATCCAGGCCCGCAGCTGAAGCCAAGCCCGCCACCGAGATATGGTCCATGGAGCCTGGTGCACTACCGCCACCGATACTGAGGCTGTTGTTCTCTTTCAGCGCATCAAACAAGTCGTTGATGGTTTGATACTCGGAATCAGCCTCCACCAAAATGATCGAGTAATCCGTAATGAGTCGGGCAATCGGGGTAAAGTCGGTGTGATCATGGCGCGATGCGCCAGCCAGTGGCACCAGAATAATCGGCGGACTGGTTGCGAACAGTTTATGAGGATTGCCGCTATCACGGGCTATTTGTGCCCATGCGACAGCACCACCGCCGCCAGGAACGTTAATGGCAGCAAAATTACGCTCGGCAAGCTGCTCTTCTTGTAACACGCGAGACACCGTACGTACCAAGGTATCCCAACCGCCACCTGGGTTAGCGGGTGCAACGAACTCGACTGAGCGGCTAGGCGTCCACTCATCGGCGTGAGCAGAGGTTGTCATGGCGAGAGCAGCCATCGGTAGGGCAAGCACGGCAAAGCGCTTCAGTGAAAGCGTGGTCATGGGCGTTCTCCACATTAGTTTGTGTTGTTATAATCGCGTTGTTATATGGTGGTTACGCTTTAAACATTAGAAGAGTGTCTCTCTCTGAGACAAGTTTGTGACCATAAATAACAAAATGTGCGTTGTGTGCGTTTTGTTCATTCTGTTCACTGCCCATCACGTCATAGTGCTTCTAGCCACCCTTGCGCTGTTTCAAGTAACCGATAGCGCCGTTCAGGACGTCCGACATCGCCATAACCAAGCGCTGCACTAACGGCCTGTTCAGCCACCAAAAACTCCAAATAACGTCGCGCGGTTGAGCGGCTGGCTCCCATCGCTTTCGCTACTTGCATCGCCGTCTGCGACTCTTGCTCGGCGGCTAGCGAATCGATAACTCGGCGCAGCGTTAAGCGGTCGATACCCTTGGGCAATGCGCGTGTGGCAAGCCGCTGGGGCTCCCCCGGCTGAAGGCGAGCCAGCACATGATCCAGCTCGTCTTGATTCATTTCAGCCCGATTGGCCAGTGCTTCTCGCTCGCGACGAAAGCGAGTCAGCATTTGGCTCATGCGCGCCGCTTCAATGGGTTTAATCAGATAATCAAAGACACCACCGCGTAACGCTTCACTGATTGTTTCTACTTCACGGGCGGCGGTTACCATGACGATATCCACATGCACATAGTCGCGGCGAATGGTCCATAACAGCTCCAGGCCTTCCACGTCAGGCAAGTAAGCATCTAATAAGATCAATTGGATAGCCTCAGCATGCTGAGCCATCAGTGCTTTGGCTTCGCTACCATTGCGTGCCATACCCACCACATAAAACCCTTCGCTCTGCTCAATAAAGGCTTTGTGGATATCTGCAATGCGAAAGTCGTCTTCGACGACCAAAATACCGTATTGCGTCGCAGACATAGTGATTCCTCTTGCTGGCGTCATTATTATGATTAAGAAATAGTGTCCGTTTGAGCACAAAGAGAACGGTCCAGCACGGCAATGAAACACGCACCGCCTAATTCGCTCTCTTCTAGCGTCACCGCCCCGCCATGTTGACGACAAAGCCGCGCGACGAGCGCTAAACCAATGCCACGATGTTTGCCAGTTTTAGTAGAAAAACCTTCTTGAAAGATTGACTCCGCGTGCTCACTGGGCACACCTGCACCATTGTCCTCTACCTCAATGAGCAACTGCTCTCCCAAGTCGGTGAAAAACAGTCGCACGTTTGGTGCATCGCTGTTTGGGCCATTGAGGGCTGCATGACAGGCATTATCTAATAAGTTGCCAACCACACTCATCATTACTTCCTGCCCGGTGACCGTCAGCGCACAGGAAAGCGAGCTTTGCTCATCAATTTCCAGTGTAACGCCCAGCTCACGGGCACGGGTAAGCTTACCCAGTAGCGTACCGCTTAACACCGCATCCGCCACATGGCGCATCAAAAAACTCATTTGCGCTTGGGCTCGCTCGGTTTCCTGGTGGATAAGCGCTAACGCCTCGTCGATCCGATTAAGCTGCAACAGGCCGGAAATGGTATAGAGTTTGTTGGAAAATTCATGCGCCTGGGCACGCAGCATATCGACATCCCGACTGGCCTGAGTCAATGCCTGTGAAAGATCAATAATTTCACGGCGACTACGAAACGTCGACACAGCACCTTCAATCTCGCCCTCATGCAGAATAGGCACGCGATTGGCCACCACTGGGTGATCTCCTAGCCACATTTCCTGATCAAACTCCTGCTCGCCGTGCTTTAACACCTCTAATAGCCTTGAGTTGGGCACCACCTCTCGAATCGGCTGGCCTAATAATACTTGCTCATCGGGCAACCCTAAAAAGCGCCGCGCCTGCTGATTGACCAAGGTAATCTGTCCGTCGCGGTTAACCGCTAAAATGCCTTCATGGATCGATTGCAAGATGGCCTCTTTTTCCATCGCTAAACGGGCAATTTCATGAGGCTCTAAGCCGAGGATAATTTTTTTAAGGTGCTGTGATAACCAGTAGGCCCCTGCAAATCCCAATACAATCATCAGTACTATCAGAGCCCATCCGATATTGGTGTGACGAGCGACATCGATATCCACCCGTTCAAGCATGAAGCCCACCGACACCACACCAATGATATTGCCCTCTTCGTCCCAAATAGGCGCTTTACCGCGCATGGCCGTGCCCAAACTGCCGGTCGCCTCTGACACATAGGACTGACCATAAATCAACGCTTGGTCGTTATCTCCCCCCACCATCGGCAAGCCGATACGTTCGGGCACAGGGTGCGAGTAGCGAATCGACTGCGCATTGCCCACCACTACATAGCGAGCACCGGTTTCTTGGCGCACACGTTCAGCAAGGGGCTGAATAATCAATGAGGGATCAGGTGTCGAAAACGCATTAACAATTTGCGGCATGCCAGCCACGGTTTTGGCAACAGCCAGCGCTCGCTCGCCCATTTGGTAGGTAATGATTTCCGCTTTGCGGTGATTTAAATAAGTGCCTTGGGCAAGCAACATACCCGCCAACAGCAAGCCCACTAGCAGCATAACCTGCAACCGGAAGCTACGCTTATACCAACGGCGCTTAGCACGAGGGCGACGCCAGCGCTGTAATTCAACTAGCATACGGGGGCGGGGAGCAGTCATAGCGGAACTCACAATGCGCGACAGCGTCATTATGGCATGCAGCGCCAAACGACGTTAGTCGTTACACTTCATTGTAATTTTGCTTATATAGCAACCTCTTATTTCGCGTCGACTTATACACTCACATCACTCAATATGCGCACCCCTGTTCAATCGCTCGCACCGCTCTACACTCAAGGAGGAGTTCCGTGCTAAGCCTTTTAAGAAATACCGTGCTAGCTAGCTGCCTGTTATGGGCAGCTACTGCTGCCGCTAGCCCGTTTTACGCGCCACCCCCACCACAAGAAGACACGCCTATTTTTAGCGGTGATGCTGAACTTGGCTTTACCCACCTCTCGGGCAATACCAATAGTCAAACATTGATCGGCAAAACCCGCTTAACATGGCTCACTGGCGACTTTACCCACTCCTTACGCGGTGAAGTGCGAAACGTCAGCAAGGATGGCAAGACAAGTGCCGAGCAGTACTTATTCGCAGGACGCGAGCGCTATGATTTTAACGGCCCACACTATTTATTTGGCTTTGCCCGTTGGGAGAAGGATCGGTTTGCCGGCTACGACCAGCAGCTTTCAGTCGTAGGTGGTTATGGCCGGCAATTGTTGGATGGGCGCCACTACCTTTCCTTGGAAGCGGGGCCTGGTTATCGTCATGACCGGCTGCGTGATGATGAGAACGAGCGGCTCGCTGTCGCCTACACGGCGCTCGACTATCGATTTGGGATTTCTAATTATGCGGATATTGCCCAGGAAGTATCGGTGGAATATACCCATGAAAACACTACGTCACGTTCACTAACAGCGTTAACGGCACGGCTTAATTCACGTCTTTCGCTACGTTTATCCCATGAGATTAAGCACAACTCCCAGCCACCTGAAGATGCCAGCGAACGCACGGATTCCACCACCAGCGCCTCGCTGCTGTATCGCTGGTGAAGCGTCATTGCTTACTTTGCCATCAGCACTAGAACTTATTTACAATCACTATCAGATAGTTAGCTAATTTTCCAAGCAATCACTGCTGTCACGATTATGTCCATCATGGTGCACACCCACACCTTGGCGCACCATTTTTATGCATTTTTCTCCCTTATCATTAGACCTTCGTCTATATTCACGATATAATGCTCTCAGTTTCCTGTCCTCGCGCCATTCAATGAATGGCGCTTTTTTTTGCTTTAAAAATCAAGCATATCTAGGTATTAAGCCTACCTACGCCTGGTTTTTCTAAGCTCAATGCTCTGCTTCTCGACCTCTCATTACATCAAACATAGGTGTTCGTAATGAACCAACCTGCCCCAAATAGCGAGGGTCCTTCGCGGTTTTCCCTTGGCGACCCCATCGTGCTGCTACTCAGTATTGGCTTCATTGTGGCCTTTCTTGCACTCTCCTTTTACGACATTGATTTAGTCGCTAATTCGATTAGCGCTGGTTTTGCGTGGACGGCACTGGTGCTTGGCAGCTATTTTCAGCTGCTGCTTTTATTAACTTTTTTCATTGCCATAGGCGTAGCCGTTTCCCCTGCATCGAAGGCCAAAATCGGCAACCTTGATGCACCAGAAATGAGCACGTTTAAGTGGCTGTCGATTATTCTGTGTACCCTGCTTGCGGGTGGCGGTGTGTTCTTTGCCGCCGGCGAGCCGATATATCACTTTGTAGTGACACCACCAGCATTTGACTCTGAAGCAGGCACTGCCGACGCAGTCGCTGGAGCAATGGCGCAGTCATTTATGCACTGGGGCTTTTTAGCCTGGGCAGTACTTGGCTCGCTAACCGCAGTAGTGCTCGCCCATGCGCACTACGTAAAAGGTCAACCATTAAAGCCGCGCACGCTGCTTTACCCTGTTTTTGGCGAGCGCCTCATGCGCGGCCCACTTGGTGGCTTGGTAGATGCCTGCTGCGTGATTGCGCTGGTAGCAGGTACGGTTGGCCCCATTGGGTTTCTGGCCACACAGGTCAGCTTTGGCTTACATGAGCTGTTCGGCCTCCCCGAAGGTTACCCTGGCCAACTCATTATCCTAGCGGTACTCGGCTGCATTTACGTGCTCTCCTCCATGAGCGGTATTCATAAAGGCATTCAACTGCTTAGTCGCTTTAACGTACTGCTGGCACTGGCTATTGGTGCGGTAATTATTGTGTTTGGCCCCACGCTATTTTTGGTCAACACCTATGTATCGAGCATGGGTGCTTATATGAGTGAGTTCTTCACCATGGCTACCATGACTGCCGACACTGCCCCCGACTGGTGGATGCAGTGGTGGACGGTCTTTTTCTTTGCTTGGTTTATTGGTTATGCACCGCTGATGGCGATTTTCGTGGCGCGTATTTCACGTGGGCGTAGTATTCGCGAGATGATTCTTGCCGTGGCGGTACTCGCCCCCATTGCTACCACCATATGGTTTACCCTACTTGGCGGTTCGGGCATTTACTACCAGCTCACAGGCGTGATCGACCTGACTGAGGCGCTGAATAACTTCCAGTTTGATGTGGCGACACTCACCGTGGCCCAAGCACTACCCGGCGGCACCTGGATGGCGCTGGCAATTTTGTTACTAACTACGATTTTTGTGGCCACCACAGGTGATTCGATGAGTTATGCCATTGCAGTAGTGGGAGCTGGCCATGATGACCCAAGCCCCTACGTGCGAGCCTTTTGGGGAATTGCCATGGCGCTAATGGCGGCGGTGCTGTTGCATATGGGCGCTGGGCAGATTGGCGCATTACAGCAGTTTATCGTGATTACTGCGATTCCTGTTTCACTGATTTTGCTTCCATCGCTATGGAACGGTCCTCAAGCAGCCTACGCCATGGCGCGCGAGCAAGGCATTATCGAGTAACGGTTGATAGTCCTTATGTTATAGACCTTCCAGTAGGCGCAGAATCATCTGCGGCTGCTGGTTGGCCTGAGCCAAAATAGCGATACCGGCCTGCTGTAGAATTTGCGCGCGAATTAGATTGGAAACTTCACGGGCATAATCAGCGTCTTGGATACGCGACTGAGCAGCAGACGTGTTGATAATGTTGGTATTGAGGCCATCAATCACACTTTCGAAGCGATTTTGCACTGCGCCTAAATAGCTCCGCTGGCGATCCACTCGTTTGATAGCGTCATCCATCGCCTTTAGCGGGTTATCCGTTGCGCTGCCATCATCTAAAACACTATAGCTTTCCAGCCCTAATGCCTGCCTATTCATGCCTTCGAAGCGAACGGCAATGCTGTCGCCATCGTTAGCACCTACCTGAATATTTACCACCTTGGTGCTATCAAACAACCCGATGCCGTTGAAGTTGCTCTGCCCGGCAATGCGATCAATCTCTTCTAGGCGCTGACCAATTTCATCTTGGATTGAGACCAGATCATCAGAAGAGTTAGTGCCGTTAGCCGCCTGCACACTCAGTTCACGAATACGCTGCAAGTTATCGTTAATTTGGTCGAGCGAGCCCTCCGCTGTTTGCACCATGGAAATACCATCGTGGGTATTACGGATAGCTTGGCTCATACCCCGAATTTGAGCCCCCATACGATTAGCGATCGCTTGCCCTGCCGGGTCATCTTTAGCGCTATTAATGCGCAACCCAGAGGACAGCCGTTCCATCGCCGTCTGCATGGCTTGCTGACTGCCGCGCAAATTGTTCTGCGCGATGAGAGACATCAGGTTCGTATTTAGGCTTAACAACGTGCGCCTCCGAGGAAGGTTAGCCTGCCCACATTATGGAGGCTATAGACCTACTATCGGCCATCACGCCAAAATCATGAATGCTCTCGTTGCTTAAGCGTGCGGCAACTGGCCGTCAGCACCTCATCGACTGGACGACGCACATAGCTATGCTGATAGTATCCTTCATCGATGATTTCCCCATCCCACGCCACGATATCTAAATCCATGGTTCTCGGCCCTGATTTAATGGGGCCACGTACACGCCC
Source organism: Vreelandella zhaodongensis (assembly GCF_013415115.1). Taxonomy (GTDB): domain Bacteria; phylum Pseudomonadota; class Gammaproteobacteria; order Pseudomonadales; family Halomonadaceae; genus Vreelandella; species Vreelandella zhaodongensis. The sequence continues at coordinate 424,003 of NZ_JACCDD010000002.1, forward strand.
AAGACGATTTTCTACGTCTTTTAAGTAAGCGCGGAAGGCGTCGTAAACCAGGGGTGTTCGCACGAGTAGCGCTGCATTTAGGAAGTCGGGCTGGTGTTGGTAACCCACCGGGGCTGTGCGAATCGCCTCTGAACTCGCTATGAGCTCACATTCGCTGCGCAAAATGGTCAACGCTTCAACAAAGTGGTGTTCTGGCTCAATATTGGTGCCCAAAGAGATTAGGCACTCATGGTGGGCCGCACCAGGGGTCGTTTGTAACAACATGTGTTGCATAGCTACTTCCTAATCTTAAAGGCCCTCGTCATGGAGGCATAACCCAAGAGCGATGATCGAATTATGTATATGTCTATAAGATTAGCTGGCCTGCTAATTTGTGCAAGCTCTGTACAAGTTATTGACAAACGCTACGCTCACGCAGAAAGTCATGCTTAACGCTTAGCTTAATACGATGAACCGTTAAACCATTATGGGGAACCCTAGATGAGCACACCTGCTGCACTCGTAACTGGTGGCGCGACGCGCTTGGGGCGCTTTTTCGCCGAAGCCCTGGCGGATAAGGGCTATGATATTGCCTTACACGTGAACAGCTCACGCACTGAAGCTGAAGACGTCGCCAAGACGATTCAAGCCAAAGGTCGGCGCTGCGAAATACTGCCCTGTAATTTTTTGAACGATTCTCTTGAAGAGCTTGTGGTCGCTGCCAAACAGCAGTTCCCGAGTCTAAATGTGCTGCTTAATAGCGCATCTGCCTATGAACCTGCCCCCATTGCAGATACCGACATGGCCATGCTGGAAACGCAGTTTAGGGTCAATATGTTTACGCCATTGCTGCTGACTCGGCACTTTGCAGACGCCGTCGAGAACGGACAGGTCATCAACATCATTGACAATAAAGTGGCTTACCACCAATACCCCTATGCGGCGTATTTATTGTCCAAAAAGAGCCTTGCCGATATGACACGCATGGCGGCACTGGAGTTTGCGCCGCGCCTGCGCATTAATGGCATCGCTCCTGGTGTGGTACTGCCCGCGTCTCAACGTACCAGCGACTATATTCAATGGCGTATTGAAGGTATCCCCGTTCAGCACCAGGGCAGCCCAACCCACCTTGTACAAGCCTTGCACTACCTAATGGATAATGACTTCGTTGCTGGGCAAATTCTATTCGTCGACGGTGGCGAATCGATCAATCTTGAAGGGCGTCACTCAGAGAACTATTCCAACTAAGCAATTATTCCACCTAAACTATTCCATTCCATCTAAACAACTATCCGAACGACAGAACGCCCCCCTTATCGATTGCTCTCTGCCGGTGCCTGTTAAAGGCATCCGGCAGTTCTTTTATGGGTCACTGGTAAGCGCTGGACGATTTAACTAAAGGCCACATTTCCCTTCTTCCATGCGCAGAAGGATTGTCGGTAGACTCCTAAAAGTCGTCTGTTTTCAGCTGGCATACAACCCTTCGAGTCGACTATTCCAACAATAAACAGGAATTCTTTATGGAAAAACTCGCACAACGGCTGGGGCTGCGCACAGACCCCACCATTTTCTTTGTCTCTGCAGGATTGATGCTGCTATTTCTGATGGCGCTAATCATTGCACCCGAGGCTATCGGAAACGTTTTTGCCACAGGCCGCAGCTGGGTAGTCACTAATCTGGGCTGGTTCTTTATCTTCGGCGTTAGCTTCTGGCTGGTTTTTCTGCTTTGGGTGGCATTGAGCCGCTACGGAAATATCCGCCTAGGCAAAGAAGATGACCGACCTGCCTACGGCAATATTTCCTGGTTCACCATGCTGTTTGCCGGTGGTATTGGCACAGTATTGATGTTTTGGGGGGTAGCCGAGCCAGTATTCCACTTTGCCAACCCTCCCCATGGGGATATTGAACCACACACGGTGGAAGCCGCTCGTGAAGCCATGGGTTTTTCGCTGTACCACTTGGGCTTACATACCTGGACCATTTTTACGCTGCCAGGGTTAGCGTTTGCTTACTTTATTTACCGCTATGACCTGCCGGTGCGTGTCAGCTCGGTGTTCTATCCGCTTCTCCATGAGCGCATCTACGGCCCTATCGGTAAAACCATTGATATCTTTGCGGTGCTTGGCACGCTGTTTGGCGTGGCCGTTTCCATCGGACTGGGTACTTCTCAGATTAATGCAGGCTTAAGCGAGCTATTTGGCATTGCCGACAGCGTGACCAGTAAGGTGCTCATCATTACCGTGTTGACCGCAGTCGCGGTGGCGTCCATCGCCGGCGGATTGGATAAAGGCGTGAAAATGCTTTCCAATCTCAATATTGGTTTGGCAGTAGGGTTGATGCTGTTCGTACTGTTTACAGGTTCTACCGTCTTTCTGTTACGCGGCATTATTGAAACGCTAGGTATCTACGTATCTAATATTGTGCCCCTATCTTTCTGGAACGATACTCTCGCGCAATATACCCGTGAAGAAGGCAGCTGGGGCTGGCAAGGCAACTGGACCGTCTTTTACTGGGCCTGGACAGTGACTTGGTCTCCCTTTATCGGCCTGTTTGTCGCACGTATTTCCAAGGGTCGTACCATTCGTGAGTTTGTCCTTGGCGTTCTATTTGCACCTTCGGTATTCACGCTGGTGTGGTTTGCCATCTTTGGCTGGTCAGCTATGGAAATCGACGGCATCGGCGCTGCCGCTCGTGAACAGTTGGGCGATCAAGCTGGCATGATGACGGCCGCCGTTATGGAGAGCGTGCCATTAGCAATGTTCGCGTTCTTCGAGCACTTCCCCGCTGCGACGTTGATTCAAGGACTTGCTGTGGTGATTGTGGCCATTTTCTTTGCGACTTCCTCGGACTCGGCTTCGCTGGTCATCGACCTGCTGTGTACCGGTGATACTGAGCCTGGCCCTATCCATCAACGGATATTCTGGGGCGTCTCCGAGGGTGCTGTTGCCGCTATGCTGATCGTCCTGGCGGGTGATGCCGGGCTAGTGGCACTACAGCAGGTAATTACCGTGATCGGCCTCCCCATCTTCATCATGGTATTTGCCATGGTATTTTCACTGATGAAAGCGCTGCTGACAGAAAAAATTAAGATTGTGCGGCCGCTACAGGCTCCCGACTTAGATAATTTGTAAATGTTGTGAGTGCTCTAACTAATACTGACCACATATGATGTACCAACAACAAAGCCGCCCTTTTGGGCGGCTTTGTCGTCTCGGTGAGCACTACTTACAGATCGTCAACATCACTATGGTCTGGCTTTAGGTGGTCAGGCTCGTTGGTTGCCTGAGACTCCTGAGCGGCTTGACCCGATGGTCGTTCATTTTCTTGACGAACCGGCGACGTTTCAACTTTTTTGCGCTCTGCGGTGGACTCCAACACACGCACATTGGCGGGAGGCGTTTTGCCACCTTTGGTTTCACCGAAATAGAGCGTGGTGTGTGGGAACGGTATCTCGATACCGGCTGCATCAAAACGCAACTTCACTAGTCGGTTGTAGGCACGGCCAACGCCCCACTGATCGCCCGGCGTTGTCTTGATCACCACACGAATATTGACAGAGCTGTCGGCAAGCGCGGTGACGCCGGCAACCGTCAGGTCAGCCAACAACTTATGGCTATGCTCTTCACTGGCTTTCAGATCTTCAAATGCCAGCTGTAACTGCTCGATAGCCTCATCAATGCTTTCGTTATAGCCAATGCCGTATTCACCCACATGGTTGCCGTACTCACGCATGTAGTTTGAAACGGTATCAACACTGGAGAAGGGCACGATGTGGTAAGTGCCTGACAGATCACGAATACCTACCGAACGAATACTCAGCCGCTCGGCTGTCCCCGTTACGCCGCCAACGGTCACCACATCGCCGGTATTCATGGCGTTTTCTACCTGAATAAAGATGCCGGTAATCACATCTTGCACCAGTTTTTGGGCACCAAAACCAATCGCTAAACCGAGAACACCGGCACCGGCAATCAGCGGCCCGATATTAATGCCGATTTCCGACAACACAATCATGCCGGTAATCGTCACCATGGCAATGGCCAAGGCGTTACGGAACAAACTCAGCAGTGTTTTTGCACGCGCAGACGGCTCGCCATGCCCTGTCTCTGGGTTAAGTTTGTGCTCAATAAGACTCGCCAGCCCCAGCCAGACCCCAAAGGCCACTAGCAAAATGACCGCCACGCCGACTAGGTTACCAACCAGATTAGCGCCACGGTCCGAGGCGTACCAAGCCGCTAAATTAAACACTCCCCAGGCATCCAGCACGACCATAATGACCGCCACTAACAGCACAGTACGCAGTACACGCAGCGCATTGGGCACGTAGCTGTTTAAGCGCACTTCCAGCAGCGGTAGTTTGCGACGCAAATCATCGGAAAGCTGGATACGACGGCCAATCGTTTGTGTCAGGAACATCGACACTAGTAGCCCTATAACGACAGCAGCCAAGGTTTTCAGTGTAGCAAACAGCACAAACGGTAGCGCGTCCTCAGAACGAGTCAGCGTCAATACCAGCACGACTAGGAAATAGGTCAGCGCAAACAGGTGCCAAGTGCGAGCAAACAGATGCAGCGATACCCGACTGGCGGTCATCGTCGCACGCCCAGCCATTTTATCGATGTTGTCTCGCAAGCGAGTACGATTTTTGAGTACCACCGCGACAGCATAGATAAATGCCATCACCATAATTAATGTGCCCACTGCTTGGCCCAAAGCGACAGCCAAGTAGAAGTTAACCAACGGTACCACCACCAGTAGCCCGTAACCTACCATACCAATCAGCCGCGCTATCCAGCGGTTCCAATAAGATGCCTCGCGGGCTGAAATAGGTAACAGCCGCAGCCCTTCATAGCGTGAGGAGAACAGCATCCGCATGGCGGCTTTGAGCAACTCAATCACCAGGAAGGCATTTAAAAATAGCGATGCACGGGTAGAAAGCTCGCCTGTTTCCCCAACGGCAAATGCCGCCAGTAAGTTACCACCCACATACGCTAAAGCGACCAGTAATACATCCACAACAGCCGCAAGCGCAACGCATAGCACCAAGCGCAGTACAGGTGTCAGTCCACTGCCATGCAGCGACCAACCACTAATTTTAGTAAATAGTGGCTTAGCAACGCGGCGGAACATCATAAATATTGCAAACGTTGCAACAATCACGATACCCAGGTTAAACGCCGCACTAAAAAAGGCTTCCGAATCAAACGTACCGGCACCTTGGCCAGTAAACAGATTGCCAATAATGGTAATAGTTTGCTCAAACTGCCCACCAATATCACTAACAATACGACTGGTTAGCTCTGCAAGCTGGCGAGGCAGCGAGACATCCTCAGGTGCCATACTGCTACCTTGAGCGGCTGCTTCAGGAGAGAGCTCCACTGCCAACACTTCAGGCAACCCTGATGCCTGATTTCGCAGCAGCTCAATCAACTCCTGGCGCCCCTGCTCATCCTCAAGCAAGTCAGCAAGTGCCGCATAAGAAGGCTGCTCTTCAGCGGCAACGCTATCGTCAGTGCTTGGCGTAGTTTGCGCCAGCGCAGGTGTTGCTAGAAAGGCAAATAGCATCAGTATCCAGACGCCTAGCCAGGGGAATAAACGTAATGGCGTCACACCTAAATCTCCCTTTGGATGAGTGTTTTATTCACTTTAGTCACTTGCTGTCAATAACCCTATTTTAGCGCACACGTTGGCGATGCAAGCCTATAAAAGAATTATCAGGGTAACATGAGAATTAATAGGTGGCTTAAGACAAGCGCGCTCTCCGCCGATTTTGATCAACGCAAGCGATGTTGAATAACCGATACATTTAGGCTACGCCCCATGCCCTGTACTAACCACAAAGAGGCGCTAGCCAATAGTGAGCTAGGGCGAGTACTAACGCGTATCTCGCGCCTTTAGCAACCACAATCCATAATAGCGCTCGCCACCAGGGTAACCGGAACACACCCGCCAGCACGGTAAGGGGGTCGCCAATCACAGGCGCCCAGGAAATCAGCAGACTGAATTCACCAAAACGGTGGTACCAACGCTCTGCCCGCGCTAAGCCAGCAGGTGACGCAGGGAACCAACGACGATCTTGGAACTGGCGAGCATAACGCCCCATCACAACGTTAACCATGCTGCCTAACGTATTACCAGCCGTCGCCACAAACCATAGGGCGACTGGTGGCTCGCCGAGACACCAAAGCCTCGCTAGCCAAACTTCAGAACCACCAGGCAAGAGCGTGGCACTGGCCAGCGCCACCCAGAATAAACTGAACATCGTCGCTGTCGCCTTGGCTAGCTGAAACGATTCGCTGAAGCACCCATCAACAAAACCTCACTCACCGAGGCAGATGGCCGCCAAGCTGTAAGGTGATCTCATCGGCAACGGTACGCACAAGCGCCCCCAGCGCCAACAAGCGCTCTTCAGGGATACGAGCCATTGGCCCGGACACCGAAATCGCTGCCAGCGGCGTGCCATGCTCATCATGGATACAGGCGGCAACGCAGTGTAAGCCCACCGCGTGTTCCTCACGGTCGCAGGCAAAGCCTTGGGCACGTATAGTGGCCATTTCGGCCAATAGCGCATCTGGTTGATGCAGGGTGTTTTCAGTCACCCGGGCAAGGTCGTACCCTTTCAGTAGCTCGCTACGCTCATCTTCGCTCATCCAAGCCAGCAAGGCTTTACCCACCCCTGAAGCATGCAGCGGCGCCCGCGAGCCTAAGCGGGTAATCATTCGCATCATCTGCGGCGACTCATGCTGGGCAAGAAATACCGCTGTTGCACCATCGCGAATGCCGAGATTGGCGGTCTCCCCCGTTTCTGCCGTTAGGCGGCGTAGAAAGGGGCGACTTTTTGCAACGACATCACGTGCTTCCAGAAAACTGTTACCGATGCGAAAGGTTTTTACATCAATACGCCAGAGCCCTTGATCGCTCTCTTGAGTCACGAATCCCTGGCTTTGCAGTGCCTGTAGCAAGCGATGGGTTGTAGAAGGTGCGAGATCGGCCATTTCCGCTAGCTCTGATAGGGCCAACCCTAGCGGGCTCGCTGACAAATACTCAAGCATCGTGAGGCCACGCACCAACGATTGGCTATGCCCACCACTCGCTTTGGTGGTCCCCGCCGGACGCCCAACTGACCTGCGCTTTGCTTCACTCACCTTGCTCTCTCCTGAAGACGCCTCTCCTGAAGGCATAAAGTGGGTGAGGATAACGCGCCAACGTGGCCGCTGTCGCGTTTACGGAAACAAATTCCACCAATGGTAGCGCGCCTGTGGATAGGCCAGTATTAGCTGGGCTCGACCAAAGCGGCCTCCTGCCATGCAGAAAGCCACGCTATTTACGCTTTTGCGCGCACGTCTTTGCGATGGTTATAACCAAGCGGATGGGGTTCGCCACGGGCCTTGGCCAGCTCGATTTGGCGTTGGCGCTCGCGGGCGGCAGCGCGGGTTTTCTCGGGGAGTGAGTCAATGCAGTGGGGGCAGCTGATGCCCGGCTCGTAAGCCGGCGACTGCATATCAGCAATTGAGATCGGCATCCGGCAGGCGTGGCACTGTTCATGCTCGCCTTCGCTTAGGTCGTGACGCACGGTGACGCGGTTATCAAACACGAAACACTCACCGCGCCATAAAGACTGCTCTTCCGGCACTTTTTCAAGGTAGTTCAGCACGCCACCTTTTAGGTGATAAACCTCTTCAAAGCCCTCTTTCAGCATAAAGCTGGAAGCCTTTTCACAGCGGATACCGCCGGTACAGAACATGGCGACTTTCTTGTGTTTTTCCGGGTTGTAGTGCTCGCGCACGTACTCAGGAAACTCACGGAAGGTGGTCGTTTTCGGGTCAATCGCCCGCTCAAAGCTACCAATCGCCACTTCGTAATCGTTACGGGTGTCAATGACCAGCACTTCTGGGTCAGAGATCACATCGTTCCAATCTTCCGGCTCCACGTAGGTTCCGACGGTATCGTTGGGATCAATATCCGGCACGCCTAAGGTGACGATCTCTTTTTTCAGTTTCACCTTAGTGCGATAGAACGGCGTTTCATCGCAGTAGGACTCTTTATGGTCGATATCGCTTAAGCGGGGGTCGGCGGTCAGCCAAGCCAACAGGCCATCAATGCCTTCGCGAGTGCCCGCCACGGTGCCGTTAATACCTTCTTTGGCGAGCAGCAGCGTGCCTTTGACGCCGTTATCGATCATCGTCTGGCGCAGTGGCTCTCTCAGCGCTTCAAAGTCGTTCAGCGTGACAAATTTATATAGCGCCGCGACCACAATCGGCGGTGTTTGGGTGGTTTCCGTCATGGAATTCTCCTGGTAGTCGCCCTCGCAAAGGGCGGACCGGGTAAATAAACGCGCATAGTCTAGCAAATTAATCGTCGATTTATTCGATCTGACCGTCTAAAAAGCTTCACCCCACGGCTCAGGCGAGCGGGCGTATATTGAACATTATTCTTAATGATGTTTTTGGAGCACGCTATGCACATCCGCCGTTCTAACGAGCGAGGCTACGCCGACCACGGCTGGCTGCGTTCTTTCCACACCTTTTCGTTCGCCAACTATGTGGATCCTAACCATATGGGATTCCGATCGCTGCGGGTAATTAATGAAGACCGGGTAACCCCTGGCAATGGCTTTGGCGCTCATCCCCATCGGGATATGGAGATTATCTCCTATGTACTGGAAGGGGAAATGGAGCATCGCGACAATATGGGTAACGGTGAAGTCATGCGCCCAGGCGATGTGCAGCGTATGTCTGCAGGCACTGGCGTACTACATAGCGAGTTTAACCACTCTAAAGAGCACGGGCTGCACTTCCTGCAAATTTGGATTGAGCCGGCCAAGCGTGGCATTGCCCCTAGCTATGAGCAGAAAGCCTTTCCTGCCGCTGAACGCCAAGGCCAGTGGCGCCTAGTCGCGTCTCAAGATGGTCGCGAAGGGTCGGTGAGCGTTAACCAGGACGTGAATCTTTACGCTGGCTTGTTCGACGCTGGCGAACAGGCGGCTGCACCGCCTTCACGCTATGCTTGGCTGCATGTGGTGAAAGGCACGATCGACGTTAACGGTGCCCCCCTTAGTGCTGGAGATGCTGCCGCATTTCAACCAGGTGAATCGTTCAGCGTAGCCGGAGGCCAAGCGGCTGAGGTGCTGCTGTTCGATTTAGCCTAGACCAGTCCCAACCGCTCAACTCTAGAAACCTGGAAACCTAAAACGGCCCCGAAAGAGGGGCCGTTTTAGATGGTTACACTGACAGTATTGTCTAGCTGTTGTGCGCCGAGTAAAGCACGCGAATTTTCAGTGTGTGCTCAACTTTCTTCAACGCTTCTAACGCCTGGGGGCCATAGGCTTTATCGACATCAATCACCACATAGCCAACTTTATCATTGGTTTGCAGGTACTGGCCTGAAATGTTGATACCGTTTTCAGACAATACGCGGTTGATTTCCGATAGCACGCCGGGCACGTTGTCATGAATATGCAGCAAGCGATGCTTGTCTGGGTGTGAAGGGAGCGCCACTTCGGGGAAGTTGACCGACGTGATGGTCGTGCCATTATCGGAGTAGGTAATGAGCTTTTCTGCCACTTCAATACCGATATTCTCCTGGGCTTCCAGGGTAGAGCCACCGATATGCGGCGTTAAAATCACATTTTCCAGGCCACGTAGCGGGCTCTGGAACTCTTCATCATTACCTTTAGGCTCGACGGGGAAAACATCGATCGCAGCGCCATTCAGCTGGCCAGCTTTAATCGCTGCCGCTAACGGCTCAATCTCAACAACACTACCGCGAGCGGCGTTAATCAGGATGGCGCCCTGTTTCATGGCCGCAATCTCTTTCTCGCCAATCATCCAACGCGTAGAGGGCAGGTCAGGAACATGTAAGCTGACTACGTCTGAGCGCTGCAACAGCTGCTCAAGGCTCGCGACCTGGTTCGCGTTCCCCATCCCTAGCTTAGTGATCACATCATAGTAAATGACGTTGAAGCCTAGCGATTCGGCCAATACCGAGAGCTGCGCACCAATGCTGCCGTAACCAACGATACCCAGGGTTTTGCCCCGCGCTTCGTGGGAATTTTTCGCTGATTTCAGCCAGCCGCCTTGGTGGGCGCGAGCATTTTTCTCTGGAATGCCACGTAGCAGCATAATAGCTTCTGCCAGCACGAGCTCCGCCACAGAGCGGGTATTAGAGTACGGCGCGTTAAACACCGCAATGCCGCGCTTAAGAGCTGCCGTTAAATCAACTTGGTTCGTTCCGATACAGAAACAGCCAACGCCCACCAGCTTCTCTGCCGCCTCAAATACGCGCTCAGTCAATTGCGTACGCGAGCGAATGCCGATGAAGTGGACATCGCGGATTTTTTCAATCAGCGACGCTTCATCTAGCGATGTCGGCAGGTGCTCGATGTTCTCGTAACCTGCGTTATGAAAATTGTCCACCGCACTTTGGTGGACGCCCTCGAGCAGCAGGATCTTGATCTTGCTCTTGTCCAGGGACGTTTTGGCCATGGCTGAATCAACCTCTATGGTCGGCGGCATGCGCCGTGTATCGGTTCACGGAAGGCCAATATGGTAGCACAGCACATGCCGTTCTCGGCGTCTTGAGATGATGAAAAGTGTGCGTTTACAAGATGAACGCGGCGCAAGTCGAAGAATTGACCCTGCTTGAGGGCAGACGTCACCCCCTCGCCTCGGTGTATACTGTGCGTTTATCTTTGATAACACGACTGTAGCCACACTCGCCGCCCTTATAGTAGCGTCTGGGCACCAGCAAAACGGTAGGCATTACCCAATGAGCGACAACATTTCACCTGTACAAGATTTCGCGACAACGGTTTCACAGCTTGAAACCATTGTGGAACGCCTTGAGTCCGGCGAACTCTCATTGGAAAATGCACTGGCGGCTTTTGAGCAGGGCGTGCAGCTGACCCGCGATGCCCAGCAACGCCTTGATAGTGCTGAGCTGAAAGTACGTGCCTTAAGCGAGGATCAAGACGGCCAGTTGGAGGTCACCTCGTTTGCGAGCAGTTCAGGTATGGCAAACGCCCTCGACAACAGCAACGACAGCGACAACGAGGAAACGCCGCCATGGTAACGACTGCTAACGCCTCTCAGCTTGCTACGCTGCGCCAAATAAGCAATGCCCGAGTGGAAGCCACCCTCACTGCATTGTTTGATACCCGCCCTGCTATTGCACCGCGCCTTGAAGCCGCTATGCATCATGGCCTTCTGGTAGGGGGTAAACGTCTGCGTCCATTACTGGTGTATCTTGCCGGTAAAGCGCTAGGTGCGCGGGAAGATGCGTTAGACGCCCCCGCAGCAGCGATTGAGCTGATTCATGCGTACTCATTGATTCATGATGACCTGCCTGCCATGGACGACGACGACCTACGGCGCGGGCAGCCTACGGTACATAAGGCGTTTGACGAGGCCACTGCGATTCTGGCGGGTGATGCTTTACAGGCGTTGGCCTTTGAAGTCTTGGCCAGTAATCCCCACCCACGGCTTGGTAGTATGGTCACTACGTTGGCCGTTGCCTCTGGTCGAGATGGTATGGTCGCAGGCCAATCACTAGACCTGGCCGCCGTGGGAGGTCATCCGGACGTAGACGCCTTGGCCCATATGCACACCCACAAAACCGGCGCACTGATTGTGGCTGCCGTACGTTTAGGGGGATTGACCGCTGTCAATGAGGACGACCCCCGGCTAACCGCTTTGATTCGCTACGCCCAGGCCATTGGTCTAGCCTTCCAGATTCATGACGATATCCTTGATGTGACAGGCGATACCGCCACGCTGGGTAAAATATCCGGCGCTGATGCAGCACGTTTTAAACCGACCTATCCCAGTTTACTGGGTCTGTCCGGCGCACAGCGCAAGGCAAATACGCTGATTGAAGAGGCCATTGCCGCTCTCGCCCCACTTGGCGAGCAGGCCGCACCGCTGGCCGACCTTGCCCGCTACATGATCGAGCGCGACCACTAAACGATGCCTTTAATAACATACCCATGAAAACATGCCTATGAAGCTGTTCGACGAGATTCCCCGCGAGCGGCCAGCGACGCCGCTGCTCGACTCTTTTGATCATCCCGCTGCGCTGCGGGCCATGAATGCTAAACAGCTTGCCCAGCTGGCTGATGAGCTGCGTGCCTACTTGCTGTATAGCGTTGGCATGACGGGCGGCCACTTCGGCGCAGGCCTGGGTGTGGTCGAGCTTAGCGTCGCGCTGCACCATGTCTTCCATACGCCCAAAGATCGCTTAGTATGGGACGTGGGCCATCAGGCCTACCCGCATAAGATCTTGACCGGACGACGTGATGCGATGCTCAGCATTCGCCAATACGGCGGCTTGGCCGCCTTCCCGCGTCGCGAAGAATCCGAATACGACACCTTCGGGGTGGGCCACTCCAGTACGTCAATATCGGCCGCCCTGGGCATGGCGTTGGCTGCCAACGCCCAAAATGACCCGCGCCGGGTATGTGCCATTATTGGCGATGGTGCACTCACCGCGGGCATGGCGTTTGAAGCACTGGCTCATGCAGGCCACGTGAACGCCAATATGCTGGTGGTACTGAACGACAATGAAATGTCGATCTCCGAGAACGTTGGCGGCATCGCCACCTATCTCGCTCGCGTGCTATCCAGCAAGCCCTTCCTTAAGATGCGTGAAGAGGGCAAAAAAGTGCTCTCTCATTTACCCGGCGCGCTCGAACTTGCCAAACGCACCGAAGAGCATATGAAAGGCATGGTGAGCCCTGCCACGCTGTTTGAAGAAATGGGTTTCCACTATATCGGCCCCATTGATGGCCACGACCTGGAAGCGCTGACTGAAACCCTGCGCAATCTGCGCGACCAGGACGGCCCACAGTTTCTACATATCAAAACGGTCAAGGGCAAAGGCTTTCTGCCCGCAGAGGCCGACCAGATTGGCTATCACGCCATTACCAAGCTAGAAAAGCCTAACGCCACTGCCAATGCGCCGTTGGTGAAACCATCGGCAGCGCCTAAGGTGGCGGCCAAGAAAAAGTACTGCAACGTGTTTGGCGATTGGCTGTGCGATATGGCCGCCAGCGATTCACGACTGATGGGTATCACCCCTGCCATGGGTGAAGGTTCAGATTTAATTCGCTTTTCCCAGGAATATCCAGAGCGCTATTTCGATGTCGCCATTGCCGAGCAGCATTCGGTGACCCTTGCCGCTGGTATGGCCTGTGAAGGCATGAAGCCTGTCGTGGCGATTTACTCCACGTTCTTACAGCGCGGCTACGACCAGCTTATTCACGATGTGGCTGTCCAGAATTTAGACGTCACGTTTGCGATTGACCGCGCAGGCCTAGTGGGTGAAGACGGCCCAACCCACCACGGCAGCATGGATTTGTCATTTTTACGCTGCATCCCAGGCATGGTGATTTTAGCCCCTGCTGATGAAGCAGAGTGCCGCGCCATGCTAAGCGCCGCCTACCATCACCCAGGCCCTGCTGCCGTTCGCTACCCACGCGGCACCGGTCCTGGCGCAGACATTCCAGCGCACTTAGACGCACTGCCCATTGGCCAAGCAGACGTGCGACGTGAGAGCACCAGCGAAGACATGCGCATTGCCTTGCTGGCGTTTGGTAGCGTTAACAGCGCCGCTGCTGAAGTGGCCGAAAAACTTAACGCAACGCACATCAATATGCGCTCTATCAAGCCGTTGGACCGAGAGACCGTCCTCCACGCTGCTGATGAGCATGAGCTGCTGGTTACCCTGGAAGAGAATGTTATCGCCGGTGGCGCAGGTAGCGCTGTGAACGAGCTGCTCCACGCGGAAGGCGTACAAATCGAAGTGCTTAATTTAGGCCTGCCTGACACCTTTGTTGAGCATGGCACCCCCGCCGAACTGCTACGCGACTGCGGGCTGGATGCCGACGGTATAGAGCGCGCCATTCGTGCCCGCCTTCCGTAATTTTTACTTTTAGACCGTTGAGAGTGCCATGCTATTTCTGATTATTCTGTTTGCCCTGATTGGCCTAGCCATTGGCGGCTCCTGGGGCTTGCTAGCGGGGGGCGTTTTGGGCTGGTGGTTGGGGCGGCGTATTAAACGTCGCTTAAACATCGCCCGAATGCGCATCCAAGAAGGCTTTTTGGAATCGATTTTTTCGGTGATGGGCTGCCTGTGCCAAGCCGACGGCAAGGTCACCGATGGCGAACTGAGCTTGGCCGAAAAACTGTTCGACCAAATGCACCTGCAAGGCGAGCAGCGTGCCAGAGCACGGGCCGCCTTTGAGCGTGGACGCGCCGACGATTTCAATCTGGATGCAGAGTTGGCTGCCGTTAACCGCCTGACCCAGCGCCAGCCGATATTACGCCAAGTATTTTTACAGGTTCAGTTAACCGCTATCGCGGCCGACGGCGTGCTTCACCCAGCAGAGCACGAGATGATTCTGCGCGTGGCCCGCGGCGTAGGCTGTAGTGAAGCGGAAGTTCAACAGATAGAAGCCATGCTTCACGGTGCCGCCGCGAATTCACAAGGGTCCAGTGCAGAGGCCCTTAAAGATGCTTATCAAGTACTAGGGGTCAGTGAAGAGGCCAGCGACGCCGACATTAAAAAGGCGTATCGCCGTCTGATGAGCCAAAACCATCCAGATAAACTGGCTGGCAAGGGGCTACCCGATAGCATGCGCGAAGTGGCTCAAGCGCGCACCAGCGAAATTGGCAACGCCTACGAGCGCATCCGCAGCGCACGGGACCAGTAGCGCGTGACAGCCATCCAGGCACTCGCTACAGTAGATGCTTAACTATAAAAGCTCGTTTATAAAAAGCTTATCTACACTGCCATGGAGCCGATGAATGATCACGCACTATAGCTTTCCTAATTCTCGTTCGGTGCGGGTTGCCTGGACACTTGAAGAGCTTGGTCTGGAATACCGCTGCCAGCATGTAGCGCTGGATAAAGGCGAGGGACAAACCGCTGAACACCTAGCCCGTCATCCAGATGGCAAGGTGCCGGTTATTGAAGATGGCGAGCTAACGCTGTTTGAATCGGCACCTATCTGCCGTTATCTAGCCGAGCAATACGGTGATGGCAGCCTTCTTCCAGAAAGTGCCGCTGAACGAGCGCAAGTCGACCAGTGGCTAAGCTTTATCGTCACCGAAATCGAGCAACCGCTTTGGCTACAGGCCAAGCATAAATTTGCACTCCCTCAAGAACGGCGTGTACCGACCATTCTGCCTACCGCTGCGTGGGAATTTCAACGCGCGCTGCAAGCGCTGGAACGTCGCTACCATGGTCAGGAAACGTTGGTCGGCGATACCTTCACCCTGGCAGATATCTTCTTTACCCACACCCTGATGTGGGCGGCCAGTATGAAGCACCGCTTACCTGAATCCCTGGTTGCCTACAGCAAACGACATGCGGGTCGCCCAGCACTGGCGCGCGCGGCAGAGAAAGAGCAGGCAGCCACTAAGGGTTAACGCTGCTTGTGATGGCCTTGGAGATTACTCCTTACGCTCAATATCGACGTCGCTGGCATGCTTGAAATCGTCTAAGGCCATCATGTGCCCCAGCTTGCCAGCTTTGGTTGAGAGGTAGTGTTCGTTGTGTGGGTTCAACCCCGTGGTGATCGGCAGGCGCTCTGCCACATTCACCCCATCGCGGGTCAAGGCATCCACCTTGCGCGGGTTATTGGTCATCAGTTTTAATGCCGTGATACCCAGGTGGTTGAGCATCGGCACACACAGGTCATAGCGGCGCATGTCGGCACCAAAGCCGAGCTGTTCGTTCGCCTCGACCGTATCGGCACCTTGGTCTTGCAGATGATAAGCGCGGATTTTATTCAGCAGCCCAATACCACGCCCTTCCTGGCGTAGGTAAAGCAGTACGCCACGCCCCTCTTCAGCAATACGCTTTAGCGCTTCTTGCAGCTGATAACCACAGTCACAGCGCATTGAGAACAGTGCATCGCCGGTTAGGCACTCTGAGTGCACGCGTCCCAATACGGGCTCGCCGCCGCTCACATCACCTAGCGTTAAGGCGATATGGTCTTTACCCGTGGCTTCGTCTTCGAAACCGTGCATGGTGAATGTGGCCCAAGGAGTGGGCAGCCGGGAAGCGGCAATGAAGCGAATGGTCACAGGTTACCTCGTTGATTAACCAAACCAGCTAACCACACCGGTGTTGGCAAAATAAGCAGTTAGTTTACCAGGAAGCGGCGGCGGCCTCACGGTATGAGCAGGGTGCGACGATTTCCCCCACCAAGGGAGCCTCTACGCCCCCCTATCTTTACGTACAATTCCTATCTTCAAGTACAATGACTCCCTTACAATGCGGGCAAATTTCTCAAGAGCAAGTGTTTATGACCACCACACCTTTGCAAAATGATCGTTTTCTTCGCGCGCTGGCTCGCCAGCCCGTTGACCGCACTCCGGTGTGGATGATGCGCCAAGCGGGTCGCTACCTGCCAGAATATCGCGCCAGCCGCGCCGATGCTGGCAGCTTCATGGATCTATGCCGCAACCATGACCTGGCCTGTGAAGTCACCCTGCAGCCCCTTGAGCGCTACCCGCTCGACGCCGCCATCCTGTTTTCGGATATTCTGACGATTCCCGACGCCATGGGCTTGGGGCTCTATTTCGAAACTGGCGAAGGCCCGAAATTCAGAAAAACGGTGCGCACCCCGGAAGAGGTTGCGGCGTTAACGGTGCCCAACGCCGAGCGCGATCTCGATTATGTGATGCGCGCGGTATCGACCATTCGTCGTGAATTGAACGGTCGCATGCCATTGATTGGCTTTTCGGGCAGCCCCTGGACGCTGGCTACCTACATGGTGGAAGGCGGCTCAAGCAAGGACTTCCGCCACCTGAAAACCATGCTTTACGATACGCCAGACACCATGCACCAGTTGCTGGATACCCTGGCACAGTCGGTCACTGACTACCTGAACGCGCAAATTCGCGCAGGCGCTCAGGCGGTACAGATTTTTGATACCTGGGGCGGCGCACTCTCCACCCCCGCCTACCTGGAATTCTCGCTGCGCTACATGGAGCAAATTGTCTCCGGCCTGATTCGTGAGCACGATGGCCGCCACGTGCCGGTCATTCTGTTTACCAAGAATGGCGGCCAATGGCTGGAACATATCGCCTGCGCCGGTGCCGACGCGTTGGGAATCGACTGGTCTACCGAGCTTTCCGATGCCCGCGCACGGGTAGGCCATAAAGTGGCATTGCAGGGCAACCTCGACCCCAACGTACTGTTCGCCCGGCCTTCTGCCATTCGCGCGGAAGTTGCCCGCGTGCTGGAAAGCTACGGCCACGGCCCTGGTCATGTATTCAACCTTGGGCACGGCATTAGCCAGTTTACCAACCCTGATAACGTCACCGCCTTTATGGAGGCGTTGCACGATTTAAGCCCGCAGTATCATCAAGGCATTCCTACTCAAACGAACGCCACGCGCCCAGGAGCCAACTAATGAGCGATTTACGCGACGACCAGTGGTTTACCGAAGTATTTGATAGCCACGGCAGCGCTTTCTCGCTGAAAGTCACCGAAAAGTTGCTGGATGTACAAAGCCCCTATCAGCACCTGGAAGTGTATAACACGGAAACCTTCGGCAACCTGATGGTGCTAGATGGCTGCGTGATGCTGACTGATCGCGACAACTTTCTCTATCACGAAATGATTGCTCACCCAGCGCTGTTCACCCACCAAGACCCCAAGCGGGTAGTGATTATTGGTGGCGGTGACTGCGGCACCCTAAAAGAAGTGCTGCGCCACCCTGGCGTTGAAAAAGTGACCCAAATCGATATCGATGAAGAAGTCACCAAAGCCGCCGAGCGTTTCTTCCCGGCGCTAGTAGAAGCCAACGGTGACCCACGTGCCGAGCTGTTGTTTGCCGATGGTGTGAAGTGGGTAGACGATGCTGCTGATGAGAGCATCGATGTGCTGATCATCGACTCTACCGACCCCGTCGGCCCTGCCGAAGGTCTGTTTAAAACCGACTTTCTGAAGCGCTGTCACCGTATTCTAAAAAGTGGCGGCGTGATGGTTCAGCAGAGCGAATCACCGCTGTACCACAGCGGCTCTATTATTCGCGAGTTGCGCAACGACATGCGTGAAGCGGGCTTTGATAGCGTGGCCACACTGCCCTTCCCACAGCCGGTGTATCCGTCTGGCTGGTGGAGTGTCACGCTGGCCGGTAAAGCGACCAGCGTTGAAAGCTTCCGCGAACAGGCTGCCGCTGAGCACGAAATGCCGCTACAGTACTACACAGGTGATGCTCACCGTGGTGCGCTATCGCTGCCGCCTTTTATGCGTAAAGCCTTCGCATAAACCTGCGACTGCGTATAGCCAACAAGGCCGAGCATTGCTCGGCCTTTTTTATGTGCTTACGTTTACTTGCCCTTTCACGTTAAGGAATAACAAATGAAAACCGTTCGTTGGTTGGGAGTAGGAATCGGTATATTGGTACCGACGGTAGCGATGGCCAGCACGCTGGAAACCGTTAAAGAGCGCGATAGCGTGCGCTGTGGCGTTAACGCTGCCCAGCCAGGCTTTTCGTCATTAGATGACGACGACCAATACCGAGGCCTGGACACCGATGTATGCCGTGCCATTGCCGCTGCGGCGCTTGGCGACGCGACAAAAGTGGATTTCGTACCACTCGACTCGGTAGAGCGTTTCACCGCTTTACAGTCTGGCGAAGTTGATGTTCTATCGCGCACCACGACCTGGACCTCAAGCCGTGACACGACGATGGGAATGAACTTTACCGGCGTCAGCTATTACGATGGCCAAGCCTTTATGGTGGCCAGTGATCTAGGCGTACAAAGCGCCAAAGAGCTCGATGGCGCAGCGGTATGCACCCAGTCAGGCACCACCAGCGAGCTCAACCTTTCAGACTACTTCCGCATCAACGGGATGACCTATGATCCTGTGGTGTTCGACGCTCCCGAACAGTCCATCGCTGGCTTTGAAGCAGGTCGCTGCGATGTTTTAAGTTCCGATGCGTCTCAGTTGTACGCTCAGCGCATGCAACTGGCAGACCCCAGTATGGCGCTGGTGTTGCCCGAAATCATTTCCAAAGAGCCGCTTGGGCCCGCCGTTCGTCAGGGTGACGACCAGTGGTTCAATCTTGTGAAGTGGTCGCTGTTTGCCATGCTCAATGCGGAAGAGCTGGGCATCACCCAAGCTAACGTTGACGAACAACTTAGTTCTGAAAATCCTGATGTCATGCGTCTACTCGGACAAGACGGCCATTTTGGCGAAGCGATGGGCGTCAACGTTGACTGGGCGTATCAAATTGTCAAACAGGTGGGCAACTATGCCGACATCTACGACCGAAACGTCGGTGCAGACTCTGATTTCAACATTGCCCGAGGCTTAAACGCCCTATGGAGTGATGGCGGTATTCAGTACGCACCACCAATTCGCTAACGCTAGATAAGTGAAACAAGCGGCGAACTTAGCGGCTACGCACCAAAACAGGGCATCCGGTAGCCGCTAATGTTCTTTTTTGCACCCATTCTTTCGTATAAGTCGCTCATTTTGCGTTGAAAAGCGCTGAATATGCAGACATATCCTTTCTGGCATCTTCCTTGCTAGCTTTTAGTGTCATGCATCTGCATGCATAACGACATTAAATATAGGAAGGGGAACTACAATGCTAAATAAAAAACACTTGGTACTGCTGGCCTCCGCTGGTGCCATCACAATTGCTGGCGTTGCGACTGCTCAAGCTAGTACGCTGTCGGATACCCTCTCACGTGGTGCTGTACAGTGTGGTGTCAGCGATGGCTTGCCAGGTTTTTCCGCGCCAGACGACGATGGTAATTGGCAGGGCCTCGATGTTGACGTATGCCGCGCCGTTGCGGCTGCCGTTCTGGGCGATGCAGACGCGGTGAACTACATTTCCCTGAACGCTGTAGAGCGCTTCACTGCCCTGCAGTCTGGTGAAGTGGACGTACTGTCGCGCAACACCACCTGGACGACCACCCGCGATACCACCCTGGGCCTAAACTTTACTGGCGTTAACTTCTATGACGGCCAAGGCTTTATGGTGTCGACTGACCTGGGTATTTCCAGCGCCTCTGAGCTAGATGGCGCGGCCATCTGCATCCAGTCTGGCACCACCACCGAGCTGAACTTGGCCGACTACTTCCGTGCGAATGGCATGGAGTTTGATCCCATCGTATTCGACACTTCTGAACAAACCGTGGGTGGCTTCCAGGCTGGCCGTTGTGACGTTCTCACTTCCGACACCTCCCAGCTCGCCGCACTGCGTATTCAGCTAGACGATCCGTCTGGTGCCATGATCCTACCTGATGTTATCTCGAAAGAGCCGCTTGGCCCCGTTGTCCGCCAAGGTGACGACCAGTGGTTTAACATTGTGAAGTGGTCGCTCTTCGCCATGTTGAACGGTGAAGAGTACGGCGTTACCAGTGAAAACGCCGAAGAAATGCTGGAATCTGAGAACCCGGATATTGCTCGCCTGCTTGGTCAGGATGGCAACTACGGCGAAGGCATGGGCTTAGAAGCTGACTGGGCTTACAACATTCTTAGCCAAGTGGGTAACTACGGCGAAAGCTTTGAGCGCAACGTAGGCATGGACTCTCCGCTTGAAATTGAGCGCGGCGTAAACGCCCTATGGAATCAAGGTGGCTTTCAGTACGCACCACCGATTCGCTAAGCGTCTCGTTTGACCCCGGCCCGCCGCCCTTCATTTCAGGGGCCTTGGCGGGCCATTTGATTGATCGTCCGTATCGCGGAGACGCCTCCCATGTCCGTAAGACCTAACACTCGCCCCGCTGGCCACAAGCCGCCGTTTTGGCGAGATCGCGCCAAACGAGCGCTCATTTTCCAGCTACTCCTCGTGGCTGCTGTAGCAGCTTTCCTGCTCTATATTGTCGGTAATGTTCAAGACAACTTATCCGCCCGCGGTATCACCACTGGATTTGGTTTCTTGAGCAACACCGCTGGCTTTGGGATTGTACAGAGTCTGATCGACTACTCGTCCCAGAGCACTTATGGCCGTACTTTCCTGGTTGGCTTACTGAATACGCTGTTGGTGGGTGGCTTAGGGGTTCTAGCCGCTACTATCATCGGCTTTATTGTTGGCATTGCCCGCCTGTCACCGAACTGGCTGCTGGCACGTTTAGCCAATGCCTATATCGAAACGTTTCGTAATATCCCACTGTTGCTGCAAATTTTCTTCTGGTATTACGCCGTGCTGCGTACGCTACCGAGTGCCCGCGATAGCCTGGCATTTGGTGAAGTTATCTTCCTCAACGTACGCGGGCTTTATCTGCCTGAGCCACTGTTTGAATCAGGCTTTGGCTTGATTCCTGCGACGTTTATCCTAGCCATCATTGCCAGTATTGCGCTGGTGATCTGGAACAAGCGACGCCATGAAGCCACTGGCAAACGCCTGCCCGCTTACTGGATCTCGTTTGCGCTAATTTTTGGCTTGCCACTGTTAGTGCTCGTCGCTACCGGCGTCCCCATTACCTGGGACATACCAGAGCTTCGAGGATTTAACTTCCGTGGTGGTATCACGATAATTCCAGAGTTCCTAGCGCTTTGGCTTGCTCTATCGATTTATACTGCTTCGTTTATCGCCGAAATTGTTCGCTCTGGGATTCAAGCCATCTCCCATGGACAAACGGAAGCCGCCCAAGCGCTTAGCCTCCCTCGTAACCTGGTACTGCGCTTGGTAGTGATTCCTCAGGCACTGCGAGTCATCATCCCCCCGCTGACCAGCCAATATCTAAACTTGATCAAAAACTCGTCGTTGGCAACCGCCATTGGCTACCCAGACCTTGTCTCGGTCTTTGCAGGCACCACGCTGAATCAGACAGGCCAAGCCATTGAGGTCATTGCCATGACCATGGCCGTCTATCTGACTATCAGTTTGCTGGTATCCATGTTTATGAACTGGTTCAACGCCCGTGTGGCGCTGGTTGAACGCTAGGCCACGGTGAGGAACGTTACATGATTCATAATCAAACAATCATTAAAGAGCGGCCAGCCCCCAGCAGCGCTGTTGGGCCTGTTGCGTGGCTGCGCACCAACCTGTTCAACGGGCCGGTCAATACTCTCTTTACGTTGATTGGCCTTTACATTCTGTATTTGCTCGTTGTTCCCACCGTGCAGTGGGCGTTTATCAACGCTGACTGGGTGGGCAGCACCCGTGACGACTGCTCTCGTGAAGGGGCCTGCTGGGTATTTATCAATGCCCGCTTTACTCAGTTTATCTATGGCCTATATCCACGCTCGGAGATCTGGCGTGCCAATATTGTATTCGCGGGGTTCTTTACGCTAATTGCTTGGTTGGCCATTCCTCGTCTGCCTTTCAAGCGCTGGGTGGCCGTGTTTGCCTTGGTGGGATTCCCCGTCATTGCTTATGTACTGCTACACGGCGGTTATTTCGACCTACCTCGCGTATCAACACACCGTTGGGGTGGTTTGATGCTGACGCTGCTACTGGCAACCGTGGGCATGGTAGGTGCGCTGCCAATCGGTATTGTGCTGGCTCTGGGGCGACGCTCCAATATGCCAATTGTCAAAAGCTTCTGCGTGGTATTCATTGAGTTCTGGCGCGGTGTACCGCTGATTACCGTCCTCTTTATGGCCTCGGTAATGCTGCCACTGTTCCTACCGTCCGAAATGAGCGTCGACCGCCTGGTGCGGGCACTGATCGGTCTAACGCTATTCCAAAGCGCCTATATGGCAGAGGTTATTCGCGGTGGCTTACAGGCTATCCCTAAAGGTCAGGAAGAGGCCGCCGCTGCGCTAGGGATGACCTACTGGAAGCGCATGGGGCTTATCGTGCTCCCCCAAGCACTGAAGATGATGATTCCCGGCATCGTTAATACCTTTATCTCGTTGTTTAAAGACACCACGCTAGTAATGATCATCGGTCTATTTGACCTATTGGGGATCGTACAAGCGGCATTGTCCGACTCACGCTGGCTGGGCTTCTCGTTGGAAGGTTATGTCTTTGCAGCCTTCATGTTCTGGGTCTTCTGTTTCAGCATGTCGCGCTATAGCCAGTACTTAGAACGCAAGCTGCACACCGGCCACAAGCGCTAACGCCGCTTTTATTAACGATTTTTAGCAGGAAAAAGACATGACAACAGCCACCAACATCTCTGACACCAGTACTTCTGACCTGATGGTTGAAATGCGCGGCGTGAACAAATGGTACGGCGATTTCCACGTGTTGCGCGATATCGACCTGGAAGTCAGGCGTGGCGAACGTATCGTCATTTGCGGGCCATCTGGCTCGGGCAAATCAACCTTGATTCGTTGCATTAACCACCTGGAAGAGCACCAGCAGGGCGATATCGTGGTAGGTGGTATACCGCTCACCCAAGATGTCAAACGTATCGAACAGATCCGCCGTAGCGTAGGCATGGTGTTCCAGCACTTCAACCTCTTCCCCCACTTAACGGTGCTGGAAAACTGCTGTATCGCGCCGATGTGGGTGCAGAAAAAATCTCGCAAAGAAGCCGAAGAGCAGGCCATGCGCTACCTCGAACGGGTGCGCATCGCCGAGCAGGCCAAGAAGTACCCAGGCCAGCTCTCGGGCGGCCAACAGCAGCGGGTGGCTATTGCCCGCTCGCTGTGTATGCACCCCGATGTGATGCTGTTCGATGAACCCACGTCCGCGCTTGACCCGGAAATGATCAAGGAAGTGCTGGACGTCATGGTCGAGCTGGCGAAAGAAGGCATGACCATGCTCTGCGTTACCCACGAGATGGGCTTTGCCAAAACCGTCGCTGACCGTGTGATCTTCATGGATCAAGGGCAAATCATTGAAGAAAACGCCCCCGAGCCGTTCTTCAATAACCCGCAATCAGAGCGTACCCAGCTATTCTTAAGCCAGATTCTGGGGCACTAAGTACAGCTCTTGGTAAGACAGTGGGCCTCTTTGAAGGCCCATTTTTGTCTTTAGTGTATAGCTAGCGACACCGACTCATCGACCCAAGAGAGACCGTTTAAGATGGAAAAGCTATTTATTGACCGCGCCCCACAGCCGATTGCTCCCTTTTCCCACGCCTGCCGAGTGGGCGATTTGGTGTTTATTACCGGCCAGATGCCCACCGTGCCGGAAACCAATGAAATGCTACTGGGCACGTTTACCGAACAAACCCACCGGGTGATGCAAAACTTAGCTATCGTGTTGGAAGAAGTCGGCAGTTGCTTTGAATACGTGGTTCAGTCACGGGTATTTATTACCAATATGGGTCATTTTGACGAGGTTAATAGCGTCTACGCCAGCTACTTCAAGCAGCCACTGCCTACCCGAACCTGTATTGGCGTCACCGGCCTTGCCGGTGGTGCCGACGTAGAGGTGGATATGATTGCCTGGATTCCACCCGCGCAAGAAACCGACTAACTCCCTAACAGAGTAATACTGGCAGGCTGCAGGGCAGGTTGCTCGCGGTGCTGCGTCAGCGGTTTGTTGGCAAGCGCTGTGAGCAGTATTTGTAATGGGTCGCCATGGCTCACCACTAGCACCGTCTCGCCTTCACAGCGGCGCTCCAACTCCTCAATCACTGCGCACATACGCTTGGAGACATGGCTTACCGCCTCCACCTGATGCTGTTGATGGTCAGCATCCTGAGCATCTAACGCCCATACATCGGGATAATGGCGATCCGCTTGGCCATCTAATGCGCCAAAATAACGCTCTCGCAGGCGTTCGTCTTTCTCCAACGTTAAGCCAAAGGCACTGGCAACTCTTTCAGCGGTTTGTGTTGTCCGCAAAAAATCCGAGTGCACCACCCGAGTAGGCGCTAGCCCCTGCCAGCGCGCCACCAACTCGGCCAGCTGCTGCTCGCCCTGCTCAGAAAGCCCAAAGCTGGGCACGCCCCATTCAGGCGAACTAATAATGAGCCCTTGTTCGTTCGCTTGGCTATGGCCATGGCGCATCAAGAGATAGCGGTTTCGCCAATGGTAGGAGGAAGTTATGAAAGTGTTTGACATCGCTTTGTAACAAATCCTAAATTGAAAAAGTTAATTTTCGAAAAATAAACATCTAGTGCTACAAATGTCCACTTACGAAACGCACGCTAAGCAAAAGAAAGTCCCCTACTCGATAGTGGACAGCACAACACAAAAATAACGCGAGGCTAACTATGCAAACATCACGCTTCCGCAAGCGCCCGCTTGCTATGCTCACGGCTGCATCACTACTCCCCTTCGTACTGCTCTCTCCTCCTGCCCTCGCGGAATGCGAACGCGGTGACCTTGATACCCTTTACTGCGATGAAAATGGTGACATGGTCGCTGATCGGCCAAGTGATGAGTCAGAGTGGGCAAATCCAAACACGCTTATTTTTGCTTATACACCAGTCGAAGATCCTGCCATTTATTCGGATATTTGGCAGCCCTTTATAGACCACTTATCTGAAGTCACCGAGCGCGATGTGCGCTTCTTTGCTGTTCAATCTAACGCGGCACAGGTCGAAGCCATGCGCAGCGGTCGGCTACATATTGCAGGCTTCTCAACCGGCCCAACGCCATTTGCCGTTAACCTGGCAGGCGCGGTGCCCTTCGCTCTAATGGGGTCGGATGATGGCCAGTTCGGCTATACGCTACAGCTGTTCACTCATGTCGATTCAGACATCGAAAGCTTAGAAGACCTCAAAGGCAAACGCGTTGCCCACACCTCACCAACGTCCAACTCCGGTAATCTAGCGCCTCGTGCTTTATTGCCAGAGCTTGGTATTACCCCCGACGAGGATTATGACGTGGTTTACTCGGGTAGCCACGACCAGTCCATGTTGGGTGTCGTAGCGCGAGACTACGATGCAGCGCCGGTTGCCTCTGAAGTTGTCGAACGCATGGCCGCACGCGGTCTCTACGATGAGGAAGATGTCAGGCTGATTTATGAATCCGATCGCTTCCCGACGACCTCTTATAATTATGCCCATAACCTGCATCCAGACTTGGTTGAGAAAATCGAAGAGGCGTTCTTTACCTTCGATTTTGTCGGCACCGAGCTTGGCAATGAGTTTGAGGGGGTCGAGAAATTCATCCCCATTAACTACAAAGATAACTGGCAGGTGATTCGCACCATCCAAGCCGCCAATGACGTTCGCTATACGCGTGAAAACTTAGAGTAATGCGTGCCGCGCCGCTGCTCGCGGCGCGTCCCTTCGTCTATTGATGGAAGCGAACCCATGCTGGAAATTAGTAACTTGGTCAAACGTTATGGCCAAAGTAAGCCTGTGCTTGAAGGCCTTGATCTCAAGGTAGAGGGCAATAGCGTTGTTTCGATCGTAGGTGCATCGGGGGCTGGTAAAAGCACGATGCTGCGCTGTATCAACCGCTTGGTGGAACCTACTTCAGGCTCGATCAAACTCAACGGCACGGAGCTGGTTAACCTGAAAGGTGCCGAACTGCGTCGCGCTCGACGCAAAATTGGCATGGTCTTCCAGGGCTTTAACTTACTTGACCGTCTCACCGTGATGGAAAACGTATTGGCCGGGCGGCTTGGCTACGTCAACCTCTACCAAGCAATCACGCGTCGCTACCCGCAAGCCGATATTGAGCGCGCCTTTAGCCTAATGGAGCGCGTTGGCATTGCCCATTACGCGAATAAGCGCGCCGATGAGCTGTCCGGCGGCGAGCGCCAGCGGGTAGGCGTGGTACGGGCGTTAATGCAAGAGCCTGAAGTACTGCTGGCCGATGAACCAACTGCGTCACTAGACCCGCGTACCTCCGAACAAATCATGATGCTGCTACAGAGCCTTGCCAGTGAGCTTTCGCTGCCGGTGCTCATTAACATTCACAATGTGGCACAAGCCAAAACCTATACCGAACGCGTTGTAGGCTTGCGCCACGGTAAGATGATTTTCGATGGCCTGCCCGCCGACTTCAATAAAGACGCGCTAGATGCCATTTATGGCGGTATTGAAGCACCGGATGAAACGGTTTCCGAACAGCCACAAAGCTCAGCGGAGGTAGCACGCCATGACTCCGCCTGACCCCCAACCCAGTGTGCCTCGCACTTGGAAAAAACCACCTTTTATCGCCAACCCTTTGCTCCGCTACGGGATTTTCATTGTGGCGGTGGTTTATCTGGTATGGGCGTTCGGCTCGCTGCCGTTTAACTGGGCGCGTATCTCCGAAGGCCTCCCACGGGCAGCGCGCATCTTTAGTGGTGGTTTTCCTCCCAGCTTTGAGCGCTTCGGCCTACTGCTCACCGGGTTTAAAGAGAGCTTCCAAATCGCCATCCTGGCAACGCTCTTAGGTGTATTGCTCTCAATTCCTTTTGCGGTGATGGCCGCACGTAATATTGCCCCCCTGCCGATCTACTTAATTGGCCGTTCGGTGATTATTATCTCGCGCAGCTTCCACCCAGTGATTGTGGCTATTTTATTCGTGGCAGCAGTCGGTTTTGGGCCGCTAGCAGGCATTCTAACGCTTACCCTTTACTCCATTGGCTTTGTCGGCAAGCTACTCGCCGAAGAGATTGAGGAGATCGACTGGGGGCAGGTTGAAGCAATGCGAGCAACAGGGGCTGGCTACTTAGCGACGCTGTTTTATGCGGTTTTTCCGCAAATCCTGCCGCGTCAAGTAGGCCTTTCCATGTACCAACTCGATAGTAACCTGCGCGCCTCTGCGGTGGTCGGCATTGTCGGCGCTGGTGGTATTGGCGGCACGCTAATGAATGCCTTTGGGCGCTACGACTACGACTTCGCCTTTGCCATTTTACTGATCATTATCGCGGTTATTTTGCTTAGTGAAGGCATTAGCGGCTGGGTGAGGAAAAAAATATGGTAGATCACGCACAGCAACTTGCCGACCGGATTTGGCAGCGTTATAACCGCAAAACACGGCTGATTCGCTACGGCGTTCTGCTCGCAACGCTCATGTTGGTCGTTTGGGCAGTTCGCGATATCGATATCTTTTGGCCGTGGGTTTGGGATGCCCCCAACCAAATTTCCAATTTAGGTGCCCGCATGTGGCCGCCTAGCCCAGCAGGGCTTAACAACATTCTCAACGCGCTGCTGGAAACAGTGCATATTGCTACCTTGGCAACCTTTCTAACGATCTTTTTAGCGCTGCCTGTGTCCTATATCGCTGCTCAAAATACCACGCCTAACCGTGCTTGCCTGTGGCTGGGACGCTTTATTTTGGTGTCGAGCCGTTCGGTCAATACGATTATCTGGGCACTACTGTTCGTGGCTATTTTTGGTCCAGGCGTACTGGCTGGGATTTTAGCAATTGTGTTTCGCTCAATTGGCTTTATCGGCAAGTTAATGGGTGAGGCGATTGAGGAAATCGACCGCCGACCAGTGGAAGCGATGGAAGCTACCGGTGCTTCCAAGGCAAAAGTGGTTGCCTACGCCATCGTGCCCCAGGTGATGCCCGCCTTTTTTGCTATCGTCATTTTGCGCTGGGACATCAACATTCGCGAATCCACGGTATTGGGATTGGTAGGCGCTGGGGGTATCGGCGTAATTCTCCAAGGTGCTATCGATACTTTTGCCTGGCCAACCGTCGCCACCATTCTAATGGCGATTATCGTCTTGGTACTGATTGGCGAGGCAATTACCAGCTTACTCCGTAGCAAGGTGCTATAACCTGTCGCAAGCGTTTGACCAAACGCCAAACGCTTGCCATGGTTAAGTGACTACTAACGGCAAGGAGGACGTATGACGATGACCACCTATATTGTGGTAGCTGATGCCGCCCGCGCACGTATTTTCACCCGTGATGCGTTGAATCTCGCCGAGCATGAAAGCCTTGTCCACGCGGCAGGAAGGCTGCATGAAGGCGACTTGATCACCGACAGCCGCGGTGCCGATGTCCATGAATCAACGTCAACATCATCGCGCTCGTCTGGTGAGGAGGGCGCTGCATCTAAGCATGAAAATGAGCTATTCGCCAAAGAGGTGGCTCAGCGCCTATACAGTGCCCGCGTCGGCAACAGCATGGAAAAGCTGATCATGGTGGCGCCACCCAAATTTCTTGGTTTACTGCGCAATAAGTTAGATAACGCCACTCAAAAGCTGGTCATTCACACCTTATCGAAAGACCTCAGCAAAGCGTCAGTGAGCGATATTCAAAACGCGGTTAGCGACCTGCGCTAACAACATTTAGCATTGCCGAGGCTTTTCTACTAAAGAAGTGGTCGCTCTCGCCGATAGTCGTCTGACCCCTTGACGAATTAGAGAGCGACCATGTTTTCCTCCCTGCGAGCCCGCATTCTATTAGCTGCCCTCACGGCCATTATTTTAGCCCTCATCATTAATGGCATTGCCAGCTATACCACCGTCAAACATCACAATAGCCAACAGGTAAGCCGCAACCTCAGTGCCGTCGTTAACGGTAACACTCAGGCGATCAATGAATGG
Source organism: Vreelandella zhaodongensis (assembly GCF_013415115.1). GTDB lineage: Bacteria > Pseudomonadota > Gammaproteobacteria > Pseudomonadales > Halomonadaceae > Vreelandella > Vreelandella zhaodongensis. Next base: position 453,300 of record NZ_JACCDD010000002.1, read on the forward strand.
TTTAACGTCCGCTACACGATGCTGGCCAGCATGGAGGATGCCGTAAACAGTAGTGACCCGCTTGCCGCACTGCGTCAGTTGGCTGATTCCGGTAGTTTCATGACCGCCTATATCGCCTACCCATCTACCTCTGACGCTGTTTTTTCTGATAACTGGCAGCCACCCAGTGATTACGACCCTCGCCAACGCCCCTGGTATCAGGACGCGGCCAAGGCCCAGGACACCATTATCACGCCACCTTATATCGACGCCCAATCAGGTGGGTTGATTGTTACCTTTGCACGCCCGTTCTACCGCAATGGGCAGCTTGTCGCTGTTATTGGGGCTGACATTACGATCGGTGATGTTATTGATATTGTTGCTAATATTTCCCCAACGCCTTCCAGCTTTGGCTTTCTGACAACCGAAGATGGCACCCTGGTTGCACACCCTGACGCCGCGCTAACGCTTGAGCCCTCTTCGGTGTTGAGCAGAGACCTGACCAACGACAACTTAGCTCAGATTATCCAAGCCGATGAGCCCCAAGCGCTTGAGCTGCAAAACAGCGATAAGCTGCTTATGGGCAGCCGCGTGGGTGGCAACAGTGGTTGGCAGTTGGTGGTGGCGCTTGATGAACACGAAGCCACTGCTGGCCTACGCGCCATTGCGACTACCTCGATTATCACCCTGCTGATTGTCGCGGCCATTACCGCCGTTATATTTGGTGTGCTGTTGTCCTTGATGCTTCGCCGCCTGCTTGGCGTGCGTAATGCGATGGATAACATTGCCTCGGGAGAAGGAGATTTAACCCAACGTCTGCCGGAAGAAGGCAACGACGAAGTGACCCAAATTGCCAGTGCGTTCAACCGTTTTGTCGGCAAAATGGAAGCCGTGTTGATTGACGTCCGCACGAGCAGTGAAGCCGTTCATCATGCAGCCAACGAAATTGCCATGGGCGGTCAGGATTTATCACGCCGCACCGATAACGCCGCCTCCAGCCTGCAACAAACATCTGCGTCGGTTGAGCAAATCACCAGCACCGTTCAGCACACGGCAGCGTCCGCCCAAGAAGCTAACCAGCTTTCCCATGCAGCTTCAAACGTCGCGAAGGAAGGCGGCCAGGTCGTCTCGAATGTCGTCACGACAATGGAAGACATTTCCCAAGCCTCTAATAAAATTGGTGAAATTGTCACGCTAATGAACAGCATTGCCTTCCAAACCAATCTGCTGGCACTCAATGCCTCAGTGGAAGCGGCTCGGGCAGGCGAGCATGGTCGCGGCTTTGCCGTGGTTGCCGACGAAGTTCGCAAATTGGCGGGACGCAGTAGCGAAGCCGCCAACGATATTCAACAGCTGATCGAGGATTCGCAATCCAAAGTCAACAACGGCACCTCTCTGGTACAAAATGCGGGGGCGACGATGCAGGATATTGTCGCCCATATAACTCGTGTTACCGATGTACTTGAGGAAATTAATGCAGCCACCAGCGAGCAGAGCGACGGCATTAATCAAGTCAATATTGCCGTTGCCGAGCTTGACCGCATGACTCAGGAAAACGCTGCGATGGTTGAAGAGTCCACCACCGCCGCCGAACAGCTGAAAGAACAAGCGGAGCATCTCGCGGGGACTATCAGCAGTTTTAAACTGTCCCACACCGCTCCGACTGCTTTGCAAGTGCCCTATCAAGCACCTAACAGCCAACGTCGCCATACCGCCTAGGGATTACACTATGCATTTTCGCTCGTTACGCTCTTTTGTCGTGGCACTAGCAGGCCCTTGCCTGTTAGCCATTGTGGCCGCCATGGTGATGTATAACCTGATCGCCGCCGCTCACACCCAACAAACCGTGGATGAGCACACCAGTGAGCTTATGGAAAGCGCGCTGGATGCCCGCTTAAACGCCATTGCCGAAGCGGAAGGCCAACGCATTCAACGCGAGCTGGACAAAGCGATGACGCTGGCCAGCCAACTCGCCACGACCAATGCGTTAATGGGCATGGAAGATGCAGAAGGCCAACGCGCGCTGTACTTAAGCCGTCGACAGCTATCAAACCTCGTACGCCAAACCGTCGCCGATAATCCTGAACTATTGGATGCCTATATTGGCTGGGAGCCCAACGCTTTTGGCAGTGACGCTCGCTACGCGGGTGACGAACGCTACGGCCATGACGGTAGCGGCCGATTTATGCCCTGGTGGTACCGTACTGATGATGGCGAGCTGGCGATACTACCGCTAGGTGAGGACATGGAGAGCGAAACTCCCCTTGCCAGCGGCGTGCGCGAAGGTGAGTACTATCTGTGCCCGCGTGAAACCTTGGCTCCCTGTATTATCGACCCCGCGGCTTATGATTTCGGCGGCGAGACCCAGCTAGTCACCTCGTTCAATGCCCCCATCTTGGTAGATGGTGAATTTCGTGGGGTGGCAGGGATTGATTTGGCGCTTAACTTTATCCAAACCTTATTAAGCGATGCTAACCAGACGCTTTATGATGGTGCGGGACGAATGACACTGGTAGCCGGGCGTGGCGGCTTGGTAGCCGATACCGCTAGCGAAGAAGCCCTAGGATCACCCGCTAGCGATTCGCTAAGCGACACGCTATTGGCAGGTATTAAACAGGCAGTGTCACAGGGCAGCCTCCATAGCAGCATGGCCGACGGTATGCTTCAGCGCTATCAGCCCATCACCCTTGGCAATACAGACCAGCCTTGGGTCTTGGTACTACAGCTCCCTGAGTCAGTGGCACTGGCCGAACTGAACGCTTTGCAAGACGTACTCAGCGAGCAGCGCCAGCAAAACACGCTAGGCATGTCACTGGTGGGTCTGCTACTGGCAGCCATTGGTGTCGGCGCACTGTGGTGGATTGGTGGACGAATCGCACGTCCTCTTAAGCGCCTGGCTAACCGTATGGAAGAGATCGCGACAGGGCATGGCGACCTTACCCAACGTTTGCCGGTTCATGGACGCGATGAAAGCGCAGCCGTGGCAGAACAATTCAATGCCTTCGCTGAAAAAATCCAAGCCATTTTGCTGGATGTACGTCGCAGCAGCGAAGCAGTCAACCATGCGGCCAATGAGATTACCCAAGGAGGGCACGATCTATCGCGGCGTACCGAACAGGCCGCTTCCAGCCTGCAAGAGACCTCTTCTGCCATGGAAGAGATCAGCAGTACCGTTGGTCACACCACCCACGCCTCTCAGGAAGCCAGTGGGCTTTCCCAAACGGCGTCAGAGCTAGCGTCCCGTACTGATAGTGCGTTTGAGCAGGTGGTCGCCACGATGACGGATATTCGCACCAACTCTGATGAAATTCAGAGCATTGTCAGTGTCATTGATGGCATCGCTTTCCAAACTAATCTGCTCGCGCTAAACGCTTCCGTAGAAGCTGCCCGTGCTGGAGAGCATGGCCGTGGTTTTGCTGTTGTGGCTGATGAGGTACGTAAACTCGCCTCGCGCAGCAGCGACGCCGCCAAAGATATTCGCCAACGCATCGATGCTTCGGCGGGCAAGGTAGAAAGCGGCACCCAAATGGTGCGTGATGCCGAAGCAGCCATGCATGAGCTGGCTCAAAGCGTGACGCGAGTCACCCAAATGCTTGGCGATATCAGCACGGCGGCGAGAGAGCAAAACGACGGTATCAGTCAGGTAAGCATTGCCGTCACCGACCTAGACCAGATGACTCAGCAAAACGCTGCTCTGGTGCAGGAGTCCACCACCGCTGCCGAACAGCTAAAAGATCAGGCGGATCGGCTCGATGCACTGGTGGGTGGCTTCACGCTTGAAGCACATGACAGCCGCCACACCCAGAGCCACCAGCACACACTGCCAGCGCCAGCGCTGTCACAGCACTAAACTGCTATAAAATCAGGCCGCCAGGGCGTCGACAGTAGCGAAATATTATCGCTACGCTTGGCTCCGGCGGTCATTACCCTGCCCAGGCCTTATGTTGAGGCTCCCGCTGTGATGTCTCCATTCTTCGCGTGCCTTAAGACCGTGCGTGCTTTCCTCGTCTAAAAATCTGCACTCACCGCAACCTACACCTAAAGTCGTATCAATCGACGCCGATAGCATGACAGCAGATGTTACCTACCAAGCGGTCAACTTCCGACCTGACTTTACCTAAATAGCGAGACTTAATTAATGCTGTCGTCCCTACGCTTGCGCATCATGATGATCACTTTGCTGGTGATCACGCTAGCACTGACTATTAATGCCTCGGTCAGTTATCTGACCTTGCAGACACATAACGACCAACAGGTAGCCCGACAGCTGGCATCCATCTCACAGGGTAACGCCCTGGCAATTGAGGAGTGGATTGATGCCCGCACCGCCATACTAGAAGCAGCGCGCATGCCCGTGATCGATAATGACCCGCTTGCGCCTCTCATCCAGTTAGCAGAGTCCGGCGGCTTCCTAGCGGCCTTTTTCGGCCAACCCGATGGTAGCCACCTGTCTTCCGATGGCTGGATACCAGGCAGTGATTATGACCCTCGACAGCGTGACTGGTACCAAGCAGCAACAGATCAGGATCGTACTATCCTCTCGCAGCCCTACGTGGACGCCAACAGCAATCAGCTAGTGGTTACCTTTGCGACGCCGGTCAAACACAATGGACGTTTGCATGGGGTGATCGGCGGCGATGTCGTCATCGACAACCTCGTCAGCCAGGTCAACGCTATTCAGCCGACACCTTCGAGCTTTGCCTTTCTGAGTCACGGTGGCGAGACGGTGATTGCGCATCCCGACGCTGCGTTGGCACTTGAGCCTCTGAGTCGAATTAGCGACACCTTATCCCCTGCGGCTATCAAGCAACTGAGCGCGGCTCGGGATGCATGGAAGCCTATCCAAGTCGACGGCCAGACTAAACGACTCTCAGTGACCTCTATCGCCGGTACCGACTGGGAGCTCGGCGTGGCGCTAGACGAGCGTGAAGCCACTGCAGGGCTGCGCGCCATCCTCAAGTCTTCATTGTTCACGTTAATCGCCATCATTACTGTCACCGCTCTGCTGCTGAGCTTGTGGCTCAAGCGCGCGTTCACCGGCCTCGAACGAGCCCGAGATGCTTTAAATGACATCGCCAGTGGCGAAGGGGACCTGACCCGCCGACTACCAGAACAAGGCCGCGATGAAGTGGCCCAGATTTGCGGTGCCTTCAACCGTTTCGTAGGCAAAATGGAAGCGGTCTTGATTGATGTGCGCACCAGCAGTGAGTCGGTGCACCATGCCGCTAACGAAATTGCCCTGGGCGGCCAGGATCTATCTCGCCGTACCGATAACGCGGCTTCTAGCCTGCAGCAGACATCCGCCTCGGTGGAACAGATAACCAGCACGGTGGAGCACACCGCCGCTTCGGCCCAAGAAGCCAACCAGCTCTCCCATACGGCCTCGAAAGTCGCTAAAGAGGGCGGTCAAGCGGTCGCCAATGTGGTCACCACGATGGAAGACATTTCCCAGGCCTCCCATAAAATTGGCGAAATCGTTACGTTAATGAACAGCATTGCCTTCCAAACCAACTTACTGGCCCTTAACGCCTCTGTAGAAGCCGCCCGGGCAGGCGAGCATGGCCGCGGTTTTGCCGTGGTTGCCGACGAAGTTCGCAAACTGGCGGGACGCAGTAGTGAAGCTGCCAACGATATTCAAAAACTCGTTGAAGACTCACAAAGCAAAGTGAATAACGGTACTGCATTAGTGCAAAACGCAGGCGCCACCATGCAGGATATTGTCGCTCACATCACCCGCGTTACCGATGTGCTAGAGGAAATCAATTCCGCCACTAGTGAGCAGAGCGATGGCATCAAGCAGATCAATATTGCCGTGTCTGAACTTGACCGTATGACCCAGGAGAATGCTGCCATGGTGGAAGAGTCCACCACCGCCGCCGAACAGCTGAAAGAGCAGGCCGACCATCTTACGGGCACCATCAGCAGCTTCAAGCTGTCTCAACACCCTTCGGCTCCTCTAACTGTCAACTCGACCAACGCTTTACCATCGTATTGAGTGACTAAGGAATCGGCGGTAGCGGAATATCATCACTGCGCTTAGCGCCCGCCGTCATCTCTCGGCACAGTCGCAAGAACTCACGCACCCCCGTGGTTAGGTACTTGTGACGGTGCCAAATGAAGGTGAACTGACGTTTTAAGTCTAACTCCGGTGTTGGCAGCGGCACTAAGCTGCCACGCCGGAAAGCATCACGCAGCGCTAGCCTGGAAACGCAGCCGATGCCCAGACCCGATTCTACCGCCCGCTTAATGCCCTCGGTATGCTCAAGCTCCAGCAGGGTGTTAAACCGGCTACGCCGATGCCGCGCGGCGTGCTCAAGGGTCATGCGAGTGCCAGAGCCCTCCTCGCGCATAATCCAGTCTTCACGCAGCAGTTGTTCCAGCTCTAGATGCTCGCGACCCGCCAGCGGGTGGCGCGGCGAACAGAACACGCACAGCTCATCCTCCACCCAGGGCTGACTGATGATCATATCATCGTCGCACTGGCCTTCTATCAACCCCAGATCAAGCGAATGCTGGCGCACCCCCTCGATAATGTGTCGTGTGTTTCGCACGGCTAAACGCACACGACTGCCGGGGTGGCGCTGCATAAAATCGCTGATCAATAGCGTGGCCAAATAGTTGCCAATGGTCAGCGTCGCTCCCACATCCAGCGCCCCGACCCCTTGCTGGCCTCGCAACAGCTCTTCTACTTCTTCGGCTCTATCCAGCAGGGCAACTGCTTTCGGCAACAGCTGAAAACCCAGCGCATTCAGTTTTAAGCGCTTGCCAATACGATCAAGCAGCTGGCAATCAAATTGCCGCTCAAGCTCAGCCAGCGCCGTGCTAGTGGCGGACTGCGACATCGCGAGGGCGCGCGCCGCGTGTGAAACACTTTCGTGCTGGGCAACCGCGACAAAAACTTCCAGTTGGCGCAACGTGTAATGCATGGCAATGACTCATCTGCTCAGGAAACTTTATATCTATTATTTAGATAAGGGTTATCAGTATAATTCACTTAACAGATATACCACCCTGTATTTAGAATTAGCAGCATCATATTTAGCTATTTTTTATTCTTTTTTAGAATATGGCGGACGAGGCTTAAGCCACTCTGCCCTTGGAGGAGTCAGCATGAGCAAGTTTGCCCTGGAAGAAGTCCTCAGCGTTCACCACTGGAACGACACCCTGTTCAGCTTTCGCACCACCCGCGAACGCAGCCTGCGCTTCAAAAATGGCCAATTTGTGATGATTGGCCTGGAAGTGAACGGCAAACCGCTGATGCGCGCTTACTCCATTGCCAGCCCCAACTACGAAGACCATCTGGAATTTTTCAGCATCAAAGTGCCCGATGGCCCGCTCACATCGCGCTTGCAGCACCTTCAAGTTGGCGACCAAATCATGGTCAGCCGCAAACCTACAGGCACGCTGGTATGCGATGACCTGCTTCCTGGCCGCAACCTTTACATGCTTTCCACCGGTACTGGCCTTGCACCGTTTATGAGTCTGATCCAAGACCCTGAAGTGTACGAGCGCTTTGAAAAAGTGGTGCTGATACATGGCGTGCGCGAGGTATCTGAACTGGCCTACGCCGATTTCATCACCAAAGAGCTGCCTGCTCACGAATATCTGGGCGAAGAAATTGCCGAGAAACTGGTGTACTACCCCACGGTCACCCGTGAAGAGTTCCACACCATGGGACGCCTGACTGATCACATTCGCAGCGGCAAGCTGTTTGAAGATACCGGTCTTCCGCCAATTGATCCGCGCCAGGATCGTGCGATGATTTGCGGCAGCCCCGCCATGCTCGACGACACTAGCGCACTGCTGGACGAGTTGGGCCTGAATATTTCCCCGCGCATGGGCGAGCCAGGCGATTACGTGATTGAGCGAGCCTTTGTCGAGAAGTAGGCAAAAAAAGCTGTGAAAAGTTAGCTCGACAATCAGTGGCGCTCATAACACCAGCGCTAACAAGGAAACGCCCCGCTAAACTGTCTATTTAGCGGGGCGTTTTGGTAACTTTAGGCGACTGAGCGCCCGTCGCGGTTAAACCGCGTCTTTACCGGTTTCACCAGTACGAATACGGATCACCTGCTCCAGCGGCATCACAAAGATTTTGCCGTCGCCGATTTTTCCCGTATTGGCAACCTGGGTAATAGCATCGATTACCTGTTCTGCCATATCGTCATCTACCGCGACTTCCAACTTTACTTTAGGCAGAAAATCCACCACGTACTCTGCACCACGGTATAGCTCTGTGTGGCCTTTCTGACGGCCAAAGCCCTTCACTTCCGTTACCGTAATGCCCTGCACGCCGATATCAGAGAGCGATTCGCGTACGTCATCAAGCTTAAACGGCTTGATAATGGCTGTGATCAATTTCATTGCGACATCCTCTAGCTTGGTGGCCTTTTATCAAAGGTTGGCGGGCCACTGCAGTTAGCCAAGCCCGTTACTATTAAGCATACACCGCTACTGGCAGAGAATAAAAAATCACCGCAAATGTGCCGCGAGAATGTGCCAAGACAAAAAGGCCTCCCGGTTAGGGAGGCCAAAAGAGCACGCTTGCTCATTGCATGAGTGCAAGCTTATTTCTTAACGCTAAACTCGGGGTAGGCTTCAAGACCACACTCAGCGATATCGACACCTTCATACTCTTCTTCTTCGCTAACGCGGATACCCATGATGGCTTTCAGCACTAGCCATACCACCAGGCTCGCAACGAATACCCAGCCAAAGATACCAACGATACCGATCAGCTGTGCGCCAAAAGAGGCATCGCTATTATTTAGCGGCACCACCAGCACACCCCAGATACCCACAACACCGTGCACCGAGATCGCACCAACCGGGTCATCAAGCTTTAGTTTGTCCAGCGTAATGATCGCGACAACAACGATCAGACCGCCCACGGCACCAATAATGACAGCGCTCAATGCAGAAGGTGACAATGGATCAGCCGTAATCGCCACTAGGCCAGCCAACGCACCATTGAGGGCCATCGTGAGATCCGCTTTACGGAACCATAGCTTGGCAAGAATCAGTGCGGCAAGCACGCCACCCGCAGCGGCCGCGTTGGTGTTCACAAATACCTGTGCAACGTTATTAGCGGAGCCAACATCAGACATTTTCAGTTCAGAACCACCGTTGAAGCCGAACCAGCCCATCCACAGAATGAAGGTACCCAACGTTGCCAGCGGCATGTTAGCGCCCGGAATTGCATGGATAGAACCATCTTTACCGTATTTACCTTTACGTGGACCCAGGATCAATACACCCGCTAACGCAGCAGCAGCGCCCGCCATGTGGACAATTCCAGATCCCGCATAGTCCGAGTAACCTACCGCATCTAACCAGCCACCACCCCAGGTCCAGTAACCAGATACTGGGTAAATAAAGGCAGTCATCACAACGGCGAAGGCCAAGAATGCCCATAGTTTCATACGCTCGGCAACGGCACCGGACACAATCGACATGGCGGTTGCGACAAACACTACCTGGAAGAAAAAGTCAGAACGCATAGAGTAGTAAGGCGCATCATCACCGCCTGCGGTCACCGCATCTATGCTGTTTTCTGCACCGATCAAGAAGCCGAGGTTTGGCAAGAAGCCACCCTCACCGCTTGAATACATAATGTAATAACCCACCAGCAGATACATGGTGCAGGCAATCGCGAACAGCGCGATATTTTTGGTCAAAATTTCTGCGGTGTTTTTGGAACGAACCAAGCCCGCTTCAAGCATAGAGAAGCCAGCGGCCATCCACATTACGAGCACGCCACAGATCAAGAAATAAAACGTATCGATCGCGTAGCTCAAATCAGCTAACTCATTCATGAGGTGTTCCCCGTTATGCTAAAAGAAATGATGCGTACTAAGGTCAGTGCTGTTCGGCGCGTGATTTACACCGCATCAGCACCACGCTCACCTGTACGAATACGAATGACATCTTCTAACGGCGTCACAAACACCTTGCCGTCACCAATCTTGCCGCTGTTAGCTGCGCTGCAAATAGCATCAAGAACGCTCTCCAAGCGACCATCATCAACGGCAACTTCAACCTTTACTTTCGGTAGAAAATCAACAACATACTCTGCACCTCGATACAGCTCTGTGTGCCCCTTTTGACGACCAAAGCCTTTGACTTCAGTCACCGTAATGCCCTGAACACCGTTATCGGCGAGCGCTTCACGAACGTCGTCAAGCTTGAATGGTTTGATGATGGCGGTGATGAGTTTCATCCCAGATCTCCCCTGCTGGATTAGGTAGCGGCAGCGCCGCCCGAATAAGATGCCTACCTCGTCAATGCGCATACCGTGCCACCCAAGTTTTTTCGCTTAAAAGTCAGCAGGTTGTTTTATATAAATTAATAATCCACAGAAGGTATGGGGTATACCTGCGCGCGCTCAATCATGTGCCTGCACCATAAAGGAACATTAATAAAAGTAAGGCGCTCCATTTCGATGCAGTGCAACATGCGCCTTAATTGCAAACGACACATGCGTAATAGCGGTGGGTTGCGTATCCTTATTAATATTGTTGTAAGCAGCTCACATTGACGCGTGGCATTTAAGGAGAACGTGATGGTGCCCCAAGACCGCATTAGTCGTTTAGCACAGCAAATTGGAGACCGTTTACAGAACGCGTCCCAAGCCCCGGAAGACATCCAAAAAGGCGTACAGCAAGTGGTGCGCGGCGCCTTTGACCGTCTGGAGTTGGTGTCACGGGAAGACTTCGATATTTTGATGGATGTGCTGCAGCGCACGCGCGCACGCGTTGAAGCACTGGAACGCCAAGTGGCCAGCCTTGAAGCAGCAGTTGAAGCGTCTACCTCCGCGAGCGCCACTCCCGTTGAAGCAGAGGCGCCGCCAGCACCTGCTCAACCCGACAGCGCAACACCAAGTAGCCCTAAAAACTCAGAGTAATTCAGGCGCTTTTATCAGCGGCAAGCTATCCTTGCCGCTGCTTTAATAACACTTCACTGCTGTTGCCGTACTACAAAAGCACCAATAGAGAGCAGCTAGCAGACAACCTCACCACACGTCACCCTCTCTAACGCCATAACACGATACCGCCAACGCACGCGCCTACGCCTATCCTCTCGTCATACAAGGATTTATCCCGTAATACACTACCTTCTCCTTAAGAGCACTAGGTTTAAACGGTGGCAATAACGTACGGTTTAGAGGTATTAAGGAAACATTAATGAGCGAGGGAACGCCATGACACTTGCGATTGTTGCCACGCGCGCGGGCGTGGGTTTGGAAGCACCGGCGGTGCACGTTGAGGTACATCTAGCAAACGGGTTGCCGGGACTAACGCTAGTGGGTCTACCGGAAACCGCCGTCAAAGAGAGCCGCGAGCGGGTGCGCAGCGCACTGATCAATGCCGGGTTTGATTTCCCCAACACCAAGCGGATTACCCTCAACCTTGCCCCTGCCGACCTGCCTAAAGAGGGTGGTCGCTTCGATTTGCCGATTGCGCTCGGCATTTTGGCTGCCTCCGGCCAGATTCCCGTAGATGCGCTAGAAGGCATGGAGTGCGCTGGCGAACTGGCGCTGGATGGCAAACTACGCGCCGTGCCCGGCGTATTGCCTTTTGCCCTTGCCACACGGCGCGTCAATAAAGCACTGATTATTCCACGCGCCTGTGCCGATGAAGCCGCACTAGCGGGCGATTTACCGGTGCTACCCGCCGACACCCTATGGCAAGTCGTGGCTCATTTGCTGGGGCAAGAGAAAATCCCGCCCCACCAGCTGTCTGCCTCAGTGAGATCCACTGCCCCCATTGCCGATTTAGCCGACGTGCGCGGCCAGCAGCAGGCACGCCGCGCGCTGGAAGTGGCGGCCGCTGGTGGCCATAACTTGCTGTTAGCAGGGCCTCCAGGCACCGGTAAAACCATGCTCGCTAGCCGCTTACCGGGCATTTTACCGCCGCTTTGCGAAGACGATGCGCTGCAAGTGGCCGCCGTACGTTCAGTGTGTGGGCTGCCCCTGGAAGCAGACTGGGGCCAGCGGCCGTTTCGTCAGCCCCACCATAGCGCCAGCGCCGCCGCACTAGTAGGCGGGGGCTCAAAACCCAAACCTGGGGAAATCTCACTTGCTCACCACGGCGTGCTGTTTTTAGACGAGCTGCCGGAGTTTTCCCGCAACGTGCTCGAAGTATTAAGGCAGCCCCTGGAAACAGGGGAAATTCACCTCTCACGTGCTAGCCATGAGCGCCGTTACCCAGCGCAGTTCCAGCTCGTTGCGGCGATGAACCCCTGCCCATGTGGGCACCTAGGCGACCCACGCCAGCGTTGTCAGTGCAGCGCCAGCCAGATTCAGCGCTACCAAGCGCGGCTTTCTGGGCCACTATTAGACCGTATTGACCTACAAGTAGAAGTGCCCGCCCTACCGCCCGAGCAGCTCACCGCCCAGACTCAGGGTGAACCTTCCAGCGCCGTGCGCGAGCGAGTGATGGCCGCCCGAGAGCGCCAAATGGCGCGGGGCGCGCTCAATAGCCAACTGAGTGGCAAAGCCCTAGAAGCCGCCTGCGCGTTAAACGACGAAGAACGCGCTTGGCTGGCAGGCGTATTAGAAAAGCTCAAGCTCTCCGCCCGCGCTTACCACCGCGTCCTGCGAGTCGCACTGACTCTAGCCGACCTACAAGGCGAACCCAAGCCCAGCCAGCCGCACTTTATCGAAGCCATCGGCTACCGACAGCTGGATAGGCTATTGAAAGGGGCTTAGTGAACGTTCTCGACAAAATTATCCAATGCATCAAACAACTCTCGCCGAATCGGTTCAGCCTCATTAACCAAATGGTGTCGGGCTTCTGGGTGGCGGTGGATCTCGGCATTGGGAAACTTCTCCTCCAGTACTGTAAGGTTCCACTCCCAGTCTACCGTCAAGTCTTGCTCACCCTGCAAAATCAGCGTCGGCAGCGGGTTGGGTGCCAGTGCCAGCAAACGCGGCATCCAGCGTCGCATCGCGGTTATCCACGTAACGCTTAACCGCTCAGGTTGAAGCGGGTCTTGGTCACGCAGAAACGTTGTAAACTGCTCATCAGTAGAATTAGGGCGATATTTACGCGGCAGCTCTTTTAAAAAGGGGCTGGCAATAAGATGCAGCCAGCTAGACTGGCTCCAGCGCCAGGGACGCACCAGCGGTGCAAGCAGCACGATACCTGCCCAGCCTGCCGCCTCACGACGGGTAAGCGCGTCGGTCGCCAATATCGCCGCACCAGTACTCTGTCCGACGCCTAGCCACGGTTTGGGAGCCATGCCCTGGGCATGTAGTGTCGCCTGCAAATGCGCGAGACAGTGCTGATAATCGTCAAAATCTTCGATTTCTGCCCGCGGGCCGCTGGAAAGACCGTGACCGGGAAGGTCCCACAACACCACCCGCCACCCTTTGGCCAATAGGCAGCCGAGCAAATGGCGGTAAAGGCCTAAATGGTCAAAGTAACCGTGAATCACAAACGCGGTGCCAGTGGGGGCCGGTGGGCTCCAGACCTGGCACCACAAGGCAAAGCGCCCAGTATCGACAAACCCAGCATGTACCTCGCTGGTGTCGTTTAATAGCGTTTCCAAGCCATAGTGGCGAAAGTAGTCATGCATGGCCTGTGTCAGTGTTCCTCCTGGGGATAACCGGGAGAGCAACGACTCGCCTGCCGCTTGCCTAAACAAGCCTTCCAAGTGTTGGAAATTATGCATCAACGTCTCTCCGTGAGCGCCACACTTCCATTGGCTGAGCGACAGCAGCAACTTCTACCGTTCTCATCATTTGGTCGAGCATTTTGCCGCTTTAGGGTCCACGCTGTTTACATGCCACCGTAGATGTGGAAGTATTTTCCACAAATATACATTTACCTGACCGTGATAAGCTGACTGTAATAAAAAAGTTAACCACGGGCACCTTTACAGGAGAACCTCATGAGCGAGCGTATCACGCGCCACCGTTTACAGGTGGCAGCCGACCTGGACCGTTTCATCAACGAGCAGGCTTTGCCGGGCACCGGCGTCGACGAGAGCGCCTTCTGGGCTGGTGTCGATGCCCTTTTTCACGATTTGACCCCAAAAAACCGCCAACTACTCGAAGAGCGCGAAACGCTTCAAGAAAAACTTGATGCTTGGCACCGTGAAAACCCCGGCCCGGTGAGCGATATGTCCGCTTACCGCAGCTTCCTGAAAGAAGCAGGTTATCTGGCTGAAGCGCCGAACAGTGTTAAAACCACCACCGCCAATGTGGATCGTGAAATTGCCGCTCAAGCGGGTCCACAATTGGTTGTACCCGTTAGCAATGCCCGTTACGCCCTTAACGCAGCCAACGCGCGCTGGGGCAGCTTGTACGATGCCCTGTACGGCACCGATGCAATCTCAGAAGAAGACGGCGCTGAAAAAGGCACCAGTTTCAACCCGAAGCGTGGTCAGAAAGTTATCGCTTATGCTCGCGGCGTGCTTGATCGTGCTGCCCCGCTGGCCACTGGCTCTCACCGAGATGCGGTGAAATATGCTATTCGTGACGGCCATTTGGTGGTTAGTCTGGACGGTGGCCGCGAAACCGGCCTGAAAGATTCCGGCAAACTGATCGGCTTTAACGGCGATGCATCGGCCCCTGACTCCATTTTGCTGACCAACAACGGCCTGCATTTGGAAATCCAGATTGATGACAGTCACCCGATCGGTAAAACCGACCCCGCTCACGTAAAAGACGTGGTTGTGGAAGCAGCGCTGACTGCGATTATGGATTGTGAAGACTCCGTTGCCGCCGTCGATTCTGAAGATAAAGTCGGTGTTTATAGCAACTGGCTCGGCCTGATGAAGGGCGATCTGGAAGAGAGCATCGACAAGGGTGGTAAGACCTTCAAGCGGACGCTGCACGCTGATCGCACTTGGCAAACTACCGATGGCAACACCGTTAAACTGCCCGGTCGTTCGCTGATGTTCGTTCGCAACGTGGGTCACCTGATGACCACGCCGGCGATTCTGGATGAGAATGGCAGCGAGTTGCCAGAAGGCATCCTTGATGCGGTGGTGACTTCACTGCTGGCGCTGCATGATCTGAAGAAAGACGCCGACCAGCCGCGCAACTCGCGCACCGGTTCCGTGTATATCGTTAAGCCGAAGATGCACGGGCCCAAAGAAGTCGCGTTCGCCAACGAGCTGTTTGGTCGCGTTGAGGACATCCTAGGCATGAGCCGTGACACCCTGAAAATGGGCATCATGGATGAAGAGCGCCGCACCACCGTCAACTTGAAGGCGTGTATTGCTGAAGCAGCTTCTCGGGTTGTGTTCATCAACACCGGCTTCCTTGACCGCACCGGTGATGAAATGCACACCGCCATGGAAGCAGGCCCGATGGTTCGCAAAGGCGATATGAAGAGCGCTGCGTGGATCACCGCCTACGAGAAGAATAACGTGCAAGTGGGCTTAGCCTGCGGCCTGCGTGGTCGTGCCCAAATTGGTAAAGGCATGTGGGCCATGCCAGACCTGATGCACAATATGCTAGAGCAGAAAATTGGTCACCCGAAGGCAGGTGCGAATACCGCGTGGGTGCCTTCTCCCACGGCAGCGGCACTGCATGCGCTTCACTACCACCAAGTCAACGTAACGGACGTTCAGCGCGAGCTGGAAGCCCAGGGCGAACCCGACTTTTTAGATGACCTGCTAACTGTGCCAGTGGCGGCAAATGCCAACTGGTCGGATGAAGAAATTCAGCAAGAGCTGGATAACAACTGCCAGGGCATTCTTGGCTATGTGGTTCGTTGGGTAGAACACGGCGTAGGCTGCTCAAAAGTGCCGGATATCCACAACGTGGGGCTGATGGAAGACCGCGCCACGCTGCGTATCTCCAGCCAGCATATCGCCAACTGGCTACACCACGGCATTATTGACGCGCCACGGGTGGAAGAAACACTCAAGCGGATGGCCAAGGTGGTGGATGAGCAGAACGCTGGCGACCCCACCTACACTGCCATGAGCGCCAACTTTGAGGACTCAACAGCCTTTAAAGCAGCCTCAGACCTGATCTTCAAAGGCCGCGTACAGCCTTCTGGCTATACCGAGCCACTACTCCACGAGTGGCGTCAGGTGCATAAGGCGAAGTAAGCGCGCTTTACGCTGTCATCAGCCTCGAGGCGCATGCCTCGGGGCTTTTTTATATAAGGAAAACAACAATGACTGTTATGACCGCCGAGCAGATTGAGCACTTTCTTGATGACGTGTTTCCCCAGCGAATGGGGCGTATTGAACGCGTCGGCGAGATGACAGCCACACTTCGACTAACCATCGGCGATGAGCACCTTCGCCCTGGCCCACGGGTGTCTGGCCCTACCATGATGGGCTTTGCAGATGTGGCGCTGTATGTGGCCATTTTGGCACAAATAGGTCCTGAAGCGATGGCGGTCACCAGCGACTTGAACTGCCACTTCTTGCGCGCCGCCTCAGGCGAGCACGATATTATTGCTCACGCCAAACTCATCAAGCTAGGCCGCCGCTTAGCGGTAGGCGAAGTGCAGATTTTCTCTGCTAGCGATGACACTAAACCCGTTGCGCATATTACCGCCAGCTATGCGCTGCCAGACAACCCAGCTGGCCAACCGCCGCGCTAGCGGCTGAATAGCGCAGTGGTGGCTAATCCTAACCAGCCTGCTGTCAGCAGCAAGCCACCGATGGGCGTCACAATACCAGCGCTCAGGCCTGCCAGTGCCATTAGGTAAAGCGAGCCTGAAAACGCCGTGATGCCTAACGCCCATAGCGCCAACACTATGTGCTGCCCTCGTTGCGGGGAGTGATTGCGCCAAGCCAATACCGCCAACATGGCTAGGGTATGCCAAGCTTGGTAACGCACGCCGGTTTCGACGATGTCGACCATTGCAGCACTGGTACGCGATGCCAACCCGTGAGCCGCATAGGCCCCTACTATCACCATTAACGCCCCCGAGAGGGCCACTAAACACCACCAGGGTTTGTCTGCTCGCTGCATGCGTTACTCCTGTTTATAAATACTTACTATAAGTACTTGGGATAAGTGCTTTGGATAAGTCCTCGACATACGCACTCGATATTTCACTGACATGATTAACGTTGTTACATACCTTGAGCGGTACGAAACCGCTACAATAGACACTGCTTTGCCTCACCGAATGGGACACTTACCGTTATGCCTACTCCTAATGAGTCGATACAACTGACGCTCAATGGCGAATCGCATACGCTGGCAGCCGGACTTAGTGCCGCCGATCTGATTGAGCAACTAGGCCTGACCGGACGCCGTATCGCTGTGGAAATTAACGAACAGATCGTGCCTAAAAGCCAGCTTGCTCAAACGCAGTTAGCCAATGGCGACCAAATAGAAGTCGTTCACGCCATCGGCGGCGGCTAGCGTAGCCCGTCACCCGTTTTTGCTTTCACAAGGAACCGCTATGACGTCACTGACTGATACACCGTTTACCGTTGCTGGACGCGAGTTCAGCTCCCGCCTGCTGGTGGGTACTGGCAAGTACAAAGACTTTACTGAGACCGGCGCGGCCATTGCCCAAAGCGGTGCAGAAATTGTCACCTTTGCCGTACGCCGCACCAACTTAGGTCAGGACGCCGACGCGCCTAATCTACTCGATGTGGTTTCCCCCCAGCGCTACACATTGCTGCCCAACACCGCCGGTTGCTACAACGCCAAAGATGCTGTGCGCACCTGCCGTTTGGCGCGCGAGCTGTTAGACGGCCATAACCTAGTCAAGCTGGAAGTACTCGGCGACGATCATACGCTCTACCCCAATGTGGTCGAGACGCTAAAAGCCGCCGAAACACTGCTGGCTGACGGCTTCGACGTGATGGTGTACACCAGCGACGACCCCATTGTGGCACGTGAATTAGAAGCTATGGGCTGCTGCGCTATCATGCCGCTAGGTTCGTTGATTGGCTCGGGGCACGGCATTCAAAACCCGCATAATGTACGCCTGATTGTTGAGCAAAGCCGTGTACCCGTACTAGTGGATGCTGGCATTGGCACTGCATCTGACGCCGCCATGGCAATGGAGCTAGGGTGCGACGGCGTGCTGCTCAACACCGCTATCGCCCACGCCCGCGATCCGCTGCGTATGGCTAACGCCATGAAACTGGCCGTAGAAGCTGGCCGCGATGCCTTCTTAGCGGGTCGTATGCCGCGCCGCCAGAGCGCCGACCCCTCTTCGCCTTTTGCAGGCCGGATTAACGGCTGATACAGAGACATCATGACCGATACGAACGACACCACACCCGAAAGCAGCGCTACTGGCCCTGAAAGCGCCGATGCCCCACTGCACCGGCGGGGCATTAAGAGCTACGTGATTCGCGCAGGGCGCATGACACCAGCACAAAATCGTGGCCTAGAAGATGTCTGGCCACGCTTAGGACTGACGATTGCCGATGGGCGTCAGGATCTTGACGCCCTGTTTGGCCGCCAAGCACCACGGGTGGTGGAAATCGGCTTTGGTATGGGCAACTCACTCATCGAGCAGGCTGAGCGCCACCCAGATACTGACTTTATTGGCATTGAGGTTCACGCACCAGGGGTGGGCAAGCTGCTAGATGAGGTAGATAAACGCGGCCTAACCAACCTGCGCGTGTACCGCGAAGATGCCCTAGCGGTGTTGGAGCAGTGCCTGCCTGAAGGCTCGCTAACCACACTGCAGCTGTTTTTCCCCGACCCGTGGCCGAAGAAGAAGCATCACAAGCGACGCATTGTACAGCCCGCGTTTGTTGAGCTTATTCGTACGCGCTTAAAGCTTGGTGGCACCTTCCACATGGCAACCGACTGGGAAGCCTACGCCGAGTGGATGGCCGAGGTGATGGACGCCGCACCCGGCTACGCGAATACCGCTAGCTCAGAAACAGCGCCCTACGTGCCGCGCCCAGACTTCCGGCCGCTCACCAAGTTTGAAGCTCGTGGCGAAAAACTTGGCCACGGCGTGTGGGATTTGATCTACCGCCGTGACGTTTAAAAGTAGCAATTAAAGGTAGCTAAGCGTCGTTTATGTTCGCTTATCGTAAACGACGCGATGCAGCGTACCGCTACCACTTTCGAAGGCGTCGATATTCGCCAATGTGGTCTCGGCAATATTGGTCAGTGCCTCGTTAGTGAAAAACGCCTGATGCCCAGTAATCAGCACGTTATGAAAGGTTGTCAAACGCATGAACTGATCATCATCGATCATCTTGTCCGATAGGTCCTCGAAAAATAGCTGCTCCTCCTCTTCGTAGACATCCAGTCCCAGGCGACCAATACGACCGTTTTTTAGCCCGGCAATCACCGCCTGTGTGTCCACTACTCGCCCACGACCCGTATTAATTAGCATCACGCCTTGTTTCATCTGCGCAATGGCATCGGCGTTAATCAGGTGGTCGGTGTCAGGGGTAAGCGGGCAGTGCAGCGAGATAATATCCGCCTGAGCGTAAAGCGATTCCAGCGGCACGTACTCCACAAACGGCTTCGCCTGTGGGTTTGGGAATGGGTCACTGGCAACGATGCGACAGCCAAAACCATGCATGATGTCAGCAAAAATCAGCCCAATATTCCCAGTACCAATCACCCCAACGGTTTTCCCAAACAGATCAAACCCCAGTAGGCCATCCAGAGCGAAGTTACCCTCGCGCACTCGGTTGTAAGCGCGATAGGTCATGCGGTTCAGACTCAACACAAGGGCGACCGCGTGCTCGGCCACCGCGTGGGGTGAATAGGCGGGCACCCGCACCACGGTAATTCCCAAACGCTCGGCCGTCGCCAAGTCAACATGATTAAACCCAGCCGAGCGCAGTGCTATCAATCGTATGCCGCTATTGTGTAGCTGCTCTAGAACATCCGCATACAAATGGTCATTTACAAAAGCGCATACAGCTTCAAACCCTTTCGCGAGAGGCGCCGTATCGACGGTTAAGCGCGCATCAAAAAAGCAGAGTTCATGACGCTTCGCGGCATTGGCACGGGTAAGAAAGGTTTGGTCGTAAGGTTTGGCGCTAAAAACGGCAACGCGCATGTCAGCTCTCCTGGCTCGGAACTAAAGGTCAGCATAGGCAATTTGCCTATTGTCTGCCTAAACAACGCCGACAGTATTCACCGAGGTCAAAGAAAGATGTCGCTATAAAAAAGAAAGCCGCTCCAAGGGGAGCGGCAAAAGACCGTGACTAGCAATGAGAGGGAGAAACCATAAAAGGAAACTGGCGCTGATCTTTGCAATAGCGTCGTGGTTGCCAATGTTTCAGCAAACACAGTCACTAGAAAAAAAGAAAGCCGCTCCAAGGGAGCGGCAAAAGACTGTGACTAGCAATGAGAAGAGGGAGAAACCATAAAAGGAAACTGGCGCTGATCTTTGCAATAGCGTCGTGGTTGCCAATGTTTCAGCAAACACAGTCACTAGAAAAAAAGAAAGCCGCTCCAAGGGGAGCGGCAAAAGACCGTGACTAGCAATGAGAGGGAGAAACCATGACAGGAAACTGGCGGTTTCTGTCGTGGTTGCCAACGTCTCATCAAACGCTGACAATCACAATATAATCATTCTCATTTACTCCGTCAACCCAAATGCGAATACTTTTTATTTATTTTTAGACTAGGCGTGTGTATTAACTGACCAACTGCAACCAAAAGGGCAGCGTCAACATCGCTAATAATGTTTGCCCCGTAATAATCGCCGCCATCAGCTCTGCATCACCACCCAACTGGCGAGCAAGAATGTAGGCAGATGTGGCGGTAGGCAACGCTGCAAACAGCAGTGCCACATCACGACTGATGGGATCTAATCCCACCATCCATGCCAATAGCAGCACTAACGCAGGCATTAACAGCAGCTTGATACCATTGGTAGCTATCACGCCACGATCAAACCGCAGCAGTGCCGCTGGGCGCAGCGCCACCCCCACGGCAACCAGTCCTAGCGGCAACGCCGCACGACCTAACAGTTCTACTGTATCTCGGCTCCACCCGGGCAAGCCAACCCCAGACAGATTGAGCCCAATCCCCACCAAGCAGGCCAAAATCAGCGGATTTTTGGCCAGCGCTCGAGTACTTTGACCAAGACTTCCACTTCCCAGCGTGCCCGCCACTACAAAGCTTGCAACGCACATTACGTTCACTACCGGCACCATGATTGCCACTACCACGGCGGCAGTAGTCGCCCCCACACTGCCATGCAGCGACGCTGCTCCTGCTACTCCCACGTAGGTGTTAAAACGCACGGCACCTTGAAACACTGAGGTAAACGCTGAAGGTGTTAGCCCCAGATAACCACGAAAGTACCATAGCAGCAGTCCAAAAAGCCCCATAGTGCCGAGCAGTACCAACGCTAAGCGCCCAACCGGCACTTGGCTCACATCGGCGGTTGCCAAGATCCCCACCAGCATCGCGGGAAACAACACAAAGTAAATCAGCCGTTCAATTTGTGGCCAGAACGTTGTGTTTGGCCAGCGGCCATAGCCAATGGCGGCACCCAGCAAAATTAATAAAAACAGCGGCCCCAATGCCCCAGTAATGCTCTCCATTAGTGTTCCTCAATGACTGCGACATCCCAGCACAGCGACATCTGTACAATTGCTGTTACCATGAAACGAACTTCCGCCTTTCGGCCTGCGTAGCGACCATTCTGCCATGAAGAAATTGTCTAAACCTGTCTACTTTACGGGTTTTCCAGCGCTAAAAGTGTTCATTCTGATCACCGGCCTCGCGCTGGCGGCTTGCACTTGGTACGTGTTCGCCAACTGGCTACGCGATGACAGTGATGTTGTGTGGTTTAGCCCAAATGCGAACTGTGACTTGCATACAGGCCCATGTTCAGCAACGCTAGGTGCTAAAGGTCAGCTAACGCTGACCATTGGTGCTGATGGCCGCATAGAGGCACTTGATATCTTACCGCTGGAAGTAGAAGTGAATGGACTCTCGCCAAGCCAAGTAACCGTCGACTTTATTGGCCGCAATATGGACATGGGCTTGCATCGTTTTGGGTTAACAGCTGCTGCGAGCGGCCGGTTCCATGGCCAAGGGCAAGTCGGTATCTGTACCCAAGAAGTGATGCCCTGGCGGGCGCGGGTCATTTTAGAAACACCAGAAGGCAAACTGGGTAGCTGGTTCGACTTTGACGTGATCAGGAGTTAATGCGCATGGCCGCTAAATCAAACAATCGTAAACTGCTATGGCTGGGCCTAGTCCTACTACTCGCATTGCTGGCCGTTTCCGCTATCGGCCTTTACCAGTTTGCATTCCAAACCGACGACGGCGACGTGGTAGGCGGCCCTATAGAAATGCCGTCTACTCAGGGTGACTTCTCCCTCTTTCAGCTAGATGAAGACGATATAGCCATTGTGTCATTCGGCTATACCTACTGCCCCGACGTTTGCCCAATGAACCAAGCCGTTAAGCGCCAGGCGTTGAACCAGCTTAACGACGCACAGCGGGAGCGCGTGGTGCCTATCCTGATCACCGTTGACCCCGAGCGCGATACGTTGGCTCGCATGGAAGAGTATATGCAGTACTTTGGCGATGAGTTTATCGGTTTGGTGGGCAGCCAAGAACAGCTAGAGGAAGTCGCCGCACGCTATGGCGTTATTTGGCGGCGGGTTGAAGCGCCAGATTCCGCTATGGCATACACCATCGATCACAGCGCATCGCTATTTTTGGTAAACCGTGAAGGCGATGTTCTGCAGCGAGTGCTGTATTCTCCAACGCCTCATGGTCTAGTGTCGGCGTTGGAGAACACCCTGGGAGGTTAGCCACGTGCAGCTGTTATGGAGCACTTTGCAGCTGATCCAACATTTTCATTAATGCACGAGTTTGAGTGCCTTCTCGCGTGTCATGAAGCGGATTGATTTGCCACGTACTTTCTGAAAAGCCCCACCAATCCCAGCACCCTTGGGGGTTGGCCATGCTGCTTTTCGCCTGTGGATATAACACCACCTGGCCATGCTCCGCGGCCCAATGGTTCAGTCCACTGTGACGTACAAAAGTATCGCCAATGGCATCAACGCTCATTTGGCAACCATGCAGTGCAACCGTCACCGGACAACCACCCTCTTCGCAGGCCTTGGGAATATAAACGTAGCCCACGTCAGCAAAACCTTTAACAGCGTAGTCGGACTGGTCAAACGCCATTAACTCGCCTTCGCTGGCATTAGCTTCGCGATCAGGATAAAGCCACGTTAGCATATCGCCCGACACGTCTTCATCGCAGGCCAGCACATGACTTCCCCCACCTTGGCGGCAACCGCCAAATGCCTGGGGGTTAGCGTCCACATGTTTTGGTAGCCTGATAGGCCAGCCATGTCCCGTATTTTCGCTACGTACATAGCGCAACTGCTTAGGTGAAACGAGCCAGCGCTGCCACTGCTCGGCTAGCAGGCCACCCAGTTCAGGCAAAACGACATCATCCGCTTCTCCGTGCCATACAAAGACACGCAGCTGACTAAGCGCTTCCTGATCCCCGACCTGGTCAAGCGACGCATAGCGCTCCCACCTCTGGTCTAACGTATCCAAAGAGGGAGGGCCGCGGCGAGTGCTCATACATTGGTTAAGTGCCAAACTTAATGCGCCCTGGGAACAGCTCCAAGGTCCCGCCGCGAGTACACCGACGCCACTAAAGCGTTCAGGCCATGCAACAGCCAACTGAGTGGCCATATAGCCACCAGAGGAAGTGCCGACGACGCTGGCATGATCGCTTGCGGCGCTCAATGCAGGCAGTCCTCTAGGCTCTTCACCTGTTTCTGCGTAGGCAGCGCTGCTACCCAGCAGTACCAGCACACTCAGCAAGCGAGACTTGCACGCGGCGGAAGCCATCATTTATTCGACGCCTAGTAGTTCAACGCGGAACGTCAGCATTTCGTTCGGGCCAATGGGGCCTTGTCCGCCTTCACCATAGGCAAGATCAGCAGGAATATAGAGTATCCAACTGTCACCAACGCTCATCAGCTGTAGGGCTTCTTGCCAGCCCTCAATGACTTGATTCACCTGGAAGCTAATCGGCTGGCCACGCTCAAAGGAGCTATCGAATACAGTGCCATCCAGAAGCATACCTTCGTAGTTAACTTCGACGGTGTCTTCTGGGCCGGGGGATGCGCCATCACCTGACTCAATCACTTCATATTGCAAGCCAGACTCGGTGACTTCAACATCATCACGCTCAGCATTTTCTGCCAGGAAGTCTTGCCCCTCCTCCAGGTTTAACTGAGCGATTGCCGCTGCTTCTTGCTCGCGTGCCTCCATAGAACGCTCTTGGAAAACAACTAGCGCCTCCATCATCTCTTCTTCGCTTAGCGCGAGTTCATTGCCATCAAACACGTCACGCATGCCATCCGTGAAGGCATCGAGATCGAGATCTTCAATGTCTGCCTGCATACTTTCGCCCAGGGTCACACCCAAGCTGTAGGCCAAACGCTGTTCATCAGTTTCAGGTGCCGCTGCTGCAAACGGAGCAACCAGTAGCAAGCCCGCAAGAGCGGTTGAAGAGAACAATACTTTCATGAAAAAAACCTTATCCAATGCGCTACGCGCCAAATGTGTTGAATGCCTCAAAGACTAACACCCGCCGCTTCAGGCTGCATTACCTGAAACGACGGGTGTTGTTCAGACCACAGAAGTGAGTGGAGGTTTAGCGTATTACACCACCAGCGTGGGGCAGTGTGCCGCACCCGCGACGCGTTGAGAAACACTGCCCATTAGCAGGTTTTTATCACCGTTGGTGCCTTGGGCGCCTATCACAATAAGGTCACACTCTCGCTTGCGAGCAAAACGCACAATAGTGCGGGACGGGCGCCCACCTTTCACAAACGCCCTTACTCGCGCACTGTCTGCTCCCATCTCGACGGCATAGGATTTTGCGTGTACTGCAATTTCTGTCGCGTACTCTTTGAGTGCATCATCCGGAAGATCCAGTTTATTAGGGCGCACCATGGAAAGCGACGCTTCAAGCAAACTGTGATGCTTAAATACACACAGCAGGTACAGCTCCGCACCAGTGAGCATATGCAAGCCAACGGCTTTTTCCAACGCGTTGATCGCCCCCTTCGAGCCATCCACTGGAATTAAAATGCGGTTAAACATCCGCGTTCTCCTTGTGACTGCTTAGCGGAAGGCAAGATCACGCAGGAATAGCGCAATTTGCGGGAATGCGATGATCAGTGCCGCCGCCGATACCAGCATGAAAATGAAAGGCGGCGTCCCTTTTATCACTTCCAAGTAGGGTCGCTTAAATATCGCAATCGCGGTAAATATATCGCAGCCAAAGGGCGGAGTCGCCGAGCCTATGGCTACCTGCAGCGTAATCAACACACCCACCAACACGGGATCAAGCCCTGACGCGGCAATGGCCGGCGCAAAGATCGGCGTCAGCACCAAAATCACCACAATCGGGTCAACAAACATACAGGCCACGAAGAACGCTATCGAAATAGCGATTAATACACCTACTGGCCCTGCTTCGTTTATGCCAAAAGCGCCCAATACCGCCTGGGGAATCTGAGCAAATGAGATAATCCACGAGAACCCATTGCCCGCGGCTACCAGAATAAAGACCACCGCCGTAATCAAGCCAGTTGATTTAGCAATAGTGAACATATCTGGCAGTTTCAAGGAGCGGAAAATGACGAACTCAAGCAGAACTGCGTATAGCACGCATGCAGCGGCAGCCTCCGTAGGACTGAACACTCCCCCGTAGATACCACCGACAATCAATACAGGGAAGCCTAGCGGCCATAACGCCTTTTGAACCGCGACTAAGCGGTCTCTCCACGACGCTTTTGGCTCTGTAGGTACTTTATTGACGATTGCATAAATGATGCAGTAGATCGAGAACATGCCAAGAATAAGTAAGCCTGGGCCGATACCTGCAATAAATAATTCAGCAATCGAGGTTTGCGAAATGACCCCATAAATGATCATGCCAATGCTGGGTGGGATCAAAAAAGCGATGTCGCTGGAGTTGATAATCAGTGCAAGGGTAAAGGGGTCTTTGTAACCCGCCTTGAGCATTCTGGGGCGCAGTGGAGAACCCACCGCTACGACGGTGGCCTGAGTAGAACCAGACACGGCACCGAACAACGTACAGGATGCTGCCGTACTTACCGCTAAACCGCCTTTGATGTGGCCTACAAACGACATCACCATATCAATCAGGCGGTTCGCCGACTGGCCACGTGTCATTATATCTGCCGCCAAAATAAACATTGGCACCGCGATTAATGCCGTGGGGCTGATCCCGCGCATCATCTGCTGAATCAGCGTTTCCATCTGCCCCAAGCCGCCAAAGCTCATAAAGAAGCCGACAAAAGCGGCAGTCATAAGAGGAATCATCATCGGGAAGCCGAGCAGCAGCAGCACGATCATGATGGTAATGATTGTTGCAGTCATGGGTCGTTCCTCGCTGGCTAAACTTCCGTTTCAGTATCTTTGTAACCGTCCACCACATGGGTCGAAAGATAGACATCTTTCGAGATCATATTGGTATAGGCCGTCATGACGTACTGAATACCGGTTACTGCAAAACCGACGGGCACCCAGACGTACATCCACCAAGCAGGTATACCGGTAGACGGAAGACTGCGGCCACGACCCATAATGGTGTCGATATAACCGACGGAGTAGTAACACAGCACAAACATCACCAGTGCAGTAAACAGGCTAATAAAGATCATCAGCGCGCGCCTCCCCCCTGTGGGTAAGGCATCGTAAATGGCTGACATGCGAATGTGTCGCCCATGACGAGCTGCATAGCCAATACCGGCAAAGGTCACCAGAACGATTAGCATCCGATTGACTTCTTCGGAAAAGTGGAGGCTTTCTCCAAAGGCAAACCGTCCAATGACATTGGCTACGGTGTTAATCGCCATCAAAATTACCCCAGAGGCTAAAATAAATGCCTCTGCCTTACTGATCCAGGTATCTAGCACTCCAAGTGGACCAGGCAGCATCGAGCGATATTTTTTTTCGGCAATATCGTCTTCGCTCATATCCATCGCAAATGCTCCTCTTGGTTCCCCTGACGCTACTGCGCCCTGTTTATTACGTCAGCGTCTGTCTAGCGTCGACATGTTTAAGGCATATGTTGCTAATACATAACCCTCTACACTGTAACGACTAACCACTACCAACCATTCAACGCTGATTGGCCGCAGGGGCCTTTAATGAAAAAGGGGCAGCCAACGGCTACCCCTATACAAACAATGCTGATTAACGCTTAAGGTTAGTCGTTCTGTACGGCTTCCAAGTCCTGCTTGAACTGCTCCAGCAAAGCGGCGCCGCGCTCACCGGTCAGTTCAACGAAGCGCTCCTCAACCTGAGGCGCACGATCACGGAAGGCTTGAATCTGCTCTTCAGTCAGACGAGTCACCGTCACCTCATCCGATGCCGCCTGAATTTTCTCTAGCGACTCATCTGCCAAGCCAGAAATGTGCTCCAGAATGTGCTCATAAGCAGCTTCAGTGGCATCACGCACTAGCTGTTGATCGTCTTCAGACAGGCTGTTATAGAAGTCTTGGTTCGCCATCATTGCGGTGGTAAACCAGCCGTGACCGGTAAAGATCAAGTGCGGAGAGACCTCGTAAAGACCACCTGACTCAATCCAGAAGATCGGATTTTCTTGGCCCTGAAGAATGTTGGTTTGCAAGCCGCCATATACTTCACCCCATGGGAGCGGTGTTGGGCTGGCTCCAAAGGCGCGATATGTTTCCGACAGTAGCGGGTTCGTCATAGTACGGATGTTTTTACCGCGCAGCTCTTCAGGCGTCGTAATCGGCTCATCCAGTGTGACGACCATCTCGCCTTCTGGGTACATCTTTAGAAGCTCTAAGCCTTGCTCGGCATATAGTTCTGGGAAGGTTTCATGAATGGCGGTACTTGAGTTGAAGAACTCGATAACGGTTTCTTCATCGGTTGGCAGCAAGTAAGGCACAAAGAAGATTTGCGCTTCAGGGATCAACGCACCGGTAAAACCAGGTGATTGGTTAACAAACTGAAGAATGCCCGCCTGAGTCTGCTCCATAATGTCATCAGACTCACCTAGCTCACCGAAACGGTAAACTTGAACGGTGTGGTCAGAGTTATCTTCAACATATTCTTTAAACGCCATGGCGAAAACGTCTTGCACATCGCCTTCATACTCTTCATGAGCGTAACGCCAGTTGTCCGCCTGGGCAGCAGCACTTAGGCCGAACAGCAAGGCACCAACGCTTGCGGTGGTCATTAACTTGGTAGTTACTGAACGAGTAGAAACAGTTTTGCTTGCCTTCATGCAGAGTTCCCCTTGCAGTGGTAAGCGCGCTATACGAGTGCGCAAGAATCTAATTTTTGTATAATGCGTGCCACTTTTTAACACGCTACACATTACCGATAGCTTTTTATTGATGGCTTTCATCGCTAATTACGTCCAGAAAATCACCTCTTAAAACTGTGTTTCCCAGAATAGTAAAAAACGAAGCGCAGCTATGAATTCAGCTATCAGGACAATGATGTAACACGCGTTATTCAAAAATAGCTTAATTTCAGGCTAGCGCGGTCGCTCGTGGTGGTCAAGCTGCCTCGCTAGCGTATTAAGTGCCTCCCAACACTCCTCGCGCACGGGTGACACGAATGAGCCATCGGAATCAAGTAGGCGATAAAACAGCTTACTCTGCAGCCATTTCGCAACATCGTGCTTACTTATGGCACAGTTTGTTAATCGGTGGTTATTCTCTGAAGCTTGCAGTGCCCACTGCTGCCAGCGTTGAAGGTTTTCACGCTCGGCTTGAAGCTCTGCCTGCTTAATCGTCTTTCGCAGCTCGGCAATGGCCTCATTGCCGATTGCCTGCGGTTTAAGATCACGACGCAGCTGCCGCAACGTAACAGTGACCGTTTGCTGCCAACGCTCACGCGCTTTGCGCTCCACTGCCAGCGCGTTTGGCGTTGTCTGAAGACCGTACTGGTAGAGCCAGCCATGCACTAGAAGCTCACACACATCAACTGCTGCACTGTCCTGCAGAACGAGGCTTGCCTGCTCTACCTCGGGCTGGGCATAAAACGTCAGTGCAAAATCCCATAGCGGAGCCTGCTGTAAGCGCTGGAATCGGTTAGAATCGAACATTGATTTACCCACTTTTTCGGGAGAATGCATGATCGCACTGCGCCAAGTCGCCCTGCAACGGGGCACACAAACACTACTCGATAACGCTGACCTTACGCTCCACAACGGCGTAAAGGCTGGCATTATCGGGGCAAACGGCGCCGGTAAGTCGAGCTTATTCAAACTCCTGCTAGGCGAGCTCGGCCCCGACCAAGGCGATGTTGAAATGAGCGGTGGCCAGCGGATTGCCCACATGGCACAGGAAGTTGAAGCCCTGGATCGTCCTATTGTGGAGTACGTACTGGATGGCGATCATGCGTTGCGACAAGCGGAAGCGGATCTGCTGGCCGCGCGCAAAGCAGATGATGCGCACCGAGAAGCCGAGCTACACGGGCTTATCGAAACCCTGGATGGCTACACCGCCGAATCACGGGCGTCACAACTGCTGGTGGGGCTCGGTTTTGTGCAGACGGATCTTCAACGCCCCCTGTCAGACTTTTCCGGCGGCTGGCGTATGCGGGTGAATCTAGCCCGCACGCTGTTTATGCCTTCTGATTTATTACTGCTGGATGAGCCGACCAACCACCTGGATCTCGATGCCCTGCTTTGGCTAGAACAGTGGCTAACCCGCTACCCAGGTACACTGCTGCTGATTTCTCACGACCGCGACTTTCTCGATGCTGTGTGCGACCACATCGTGCACATGCATCACCAAACACTCGAGCTTTACCGTGGTAACTACTCCCGCTTTGAGCGCACACGAGCTGAAAAGCTCGCCCTACAGCAAGCCGAAGCGGCCAAACAGCAGGCCCGCCGCGAAGAAATTGAGCGTTTTATTGCGCGCTTTCGCGCCCAGGCAACGAAAGCAAAGCAGGCGCAAAGCCGTGTAAAAATGCTGGAGCGTATGGGGGATATCGCCGTCGCCCACACAGACTCTCCCTTTCACTTCACCTTGCCCGCCGCTGATAAGACGTCACACCCGCTGCTCGTGCTTGACCAAGCCACCCTCGGCTATCGCGGGGAAGCAGGCGATGTCGCCCAATTAGAGAAGGTCAACATTACGCTATTACCCGGTAGCCGCATCGGCCTGCTAGGCCCCAACGGCGCGGGTAAATCGACGTTGATCAAATCACTGACCGGTGAGCTTGCGCTGTTGGCGGGTAAGCGGGTGCCTGGCGAACATTTGGCCATTGGCTATTTTGCCCAGCACCAGCTGGAAAGCCTGGACGTGACCACGACGCCGTTTGTCCATGTACAGCGACTCTCTCCCACCGCTAGCGACCAGGAAATTCGCAATTTCCTCGGTGGCTTTGGCTTTAAAGGCGATGACGCCTTTGGCGAAGTGGCCACCTACTCCGGTGGTGAAAAAGCGCGCTTGGCGCTGGCTCTGGTCGCCTGGCAAAAACCCAACCTGCTGCTACTCGATGAGCCAACCAACCACTTGGACTTGGAAATGCGCGAGGCGCTGACCGAGGCGCTGGCAAGTTTTGAGGGTACCGTCATTCTGGTGTCCCACGACCGACATCTCTTGCGCGCCACGGTCGATGAGTTCTGGCGGGTTGCCGACCATCGGGTAGAACCCTTCGATGGCGACCTCGACGACTATCGAGTATGGCTGAAGGCCCGTTTGGAAGAGAGCCGCCGAGATTCGCGCAGCGAGAAAAATGAGCGTCAGAACCAACAACCCAGCGGTGACCGCAAGGCCACTCGGAAGGCCGCAGCGGAATTGCGTGAAAAGTTACGCCCACTAAAAAAGCAGCGTGATCACGCTGAAAAAGCCATGGAGAAGGCGCAGCAAGCACTTGAAGAAGTAGAGATGTTACTTGCCGACCCAGAACTCTATACCGACAGTACACGTAAAACAGAACTCACCCAGGTGCTCGCTAAACAAGCGGACATTAAAAGCCGACTGGATAGCGCCGAGCAAGCGTGGCTTGCCGCTGAAGAAGCACTAGAAACCATGGAGACTGAGCTACTGGCCAGCGACAGTGCTTAACCTTTCGGACGCTGCTAGCTAGCTCTCTAACAAAAAGGTCACAGGCCCATCATTAACCAGCACCACCTGCATATCAGCACCAAACTGGCCGGTGGCAACGTTAGGCCAACCGGCGCGGGCATTAGCCACCAAATAATCGAACAACCTCTCTCCCTCCTCAGGCGGTGCTGCGCTAGAGAAACTAGGCCGCAGCCCCTTTCGAGTATCGGCGGCCAGAGTGAACTGAGATACTAGCAGTAAGCCTCCATTAGCCTGCTGTAAGTTATTGTTCATTTTGCCGTCGTTGTCGCTGAAGACGCGGTAGTGAAGCAACTTATGAAGTAATTTTTCAGCATCTGCTTCATTATCACCTTTTTCAACGCCTACCAGCGCCAGCAACCCTTGATCAATTGCCCCTACCACCATGCCATCTACTATTACGCTGGCATTTTTGACCCGTTGAATCAGTGCTTTCACGCTTACTCCTTGCCCTATTATCCGCTGTTGGCACTAGTGTAAGCACAAGCTAACTTTTCAGGCAAAGCATTGCTTTCGTTTAGTTTTGCCCGAGCAACGCGTCGCGAAAGCCTTTGCTCAGCGGACGCTCGCCTAGCCAGATACCAAACATGGCGCTGGCAAATTCAGCGCTGTCTTCTTCAAGCAACGTTTCTCCATTGAGTGCTAACTGCAGCAGTTCACCGTCCCAGCTAAGCAGATAGCGGTCACCGGGCGTCACATCGCGATAGCGCCGGTTAAGTCGCTCAAGAGGCTCCTGGATTTGGTTAAACTCATACAACGTAAGTGACTCTTTGAGCGTTTTTTCGGTCGCTTCGGCGAAATCGCTCGCATCGATGTCATGAAAGTAAGCCAGCTCTAAACGGCGAGGCGTATTGCTTAGTGGCTGGGGCTCAGGCGTTGCCTCCAACTGATAGTAGGCTCCTGCATAAGCGGTCCAGATCATATAACGGAATACACCGCTACCGATTAATGCATAACGTTGGCCATTATCTTCCACCACTCGGTCGAAGCGTTCGCCTCGCTCAGTCACGCTCGCGGCTGACGCCAGCGGCGCGAAGAGCACTGAGGCTCCAAAGAGCATGACACCTAAACCGATACTTTTTCTCTCACCTATTTTTTCACGTAAAAACACAGTCAGAACCTCCCAGTTGCGCGGCATGTTCGCTAACACCTGCTAGCTATACATACACGCCAGACACATAAAGGTTCCGTATAACATTTACCAAGGCCGGCACAACATAAGATCGCAGTGAGGTTCACTCAACAACATCTCGATAAGCGGGTTAGGCTGATGCGGGCGGCTACGACTGCCGAGCATCACAAGGTCAGGCGAGCGACACTTCACATAGTCGTGCAATACATCGCAGGGCTGGCCGGGCTCCAGTACCAGTTCGATATCGGGAACGCTATCTAACTCTCGCATTAGGCTTTCCACTTCGCTATCTAGTGCTTCGCGCAGACGCGTCACTTCGTAGTCACGCCAGTGGGCATAGTAAGCTTGGGTACCCAGCTCCCGCTCTCCAGGCAGGCTCCAGGCATGCAGCAGTGTCAACTTGGCTTCGGGGAACCGAACTAGCGCCTCTTTAATGGTTTGCCGAGCCGTCAGCGAGAAATCAACCGGCACGACAATATGCTGCCACGGCTGAGTAGGCAGGTAAGACGCAACAACCACAGGGCAGGGCGCGCTGCGCAGTACACGCATTAAGGTGGTGCCCGCGAGCAAGTCTTTCTGGCCACGCTTGCGGTGCATCCCTAAAATAATCAGCGATGCATGGCGTTCATGGGCTTCACGAACAATTTCAACATGAGGAGAACCCACCACCGTTTGGATCATCAGCGAAGGCTCTTCCAGGGCGTAGTCCTCGCGCAAATCCGTCAGCGTAGCGCTGATATCCTCATTAACGGCGCGTTCAAGGTCATGAAGCATGCGGTGGGGCAGGTAGGGATCGAGCACATGAAGAATATCCAGCTGCGCGCCCTGGGCGTAAGCTAAACGCAGGGCACGAGCGAATGCGGCTCGGTTATCCTCGGAAAGGTCTGTGGCAAAAAGCAGCGTGCGAGACATTGGGCAACTCCTTGGCCGAACAGCTCAGCCTGACAGGCAATCAAACGGGCAACCTTCAGCATGGTGCCCGTTTGCGCATATCGCAAGGCATCTTCTATCTTCTGCTGTGCCAAACAGCGCGTTTCCTAAGCGACGACATGTTTTCACCACCAAGCATGAAAATGATGTACCGGCCCTCGACCATTACCGACGCTTAGTCTGACGCTCGCTTCTAACGCGGCATGTAGCCACTGCTTTGCTTCGCTAATGGCCTGGGTCGGAGCATCGATACCTGCATCCATGGGTAGCTTCGCTAAACAAGCCGCGATCGCAGACGAAAGTGCGCAGCCGGTGCCATGGAGATTGTCGGTGGCAATTCGCGAGGCGGGCAACCAGGTGTGACCGCTCGGCGTTGCCAATAGGTCAGGGCAGGTTTCACCACGCAAATGTCCGCCTTTAAGGACCACATAGGGCACACCCAGTTGAAGCAAGCCAGGCAACATCGCCTCCATCGTATCGAGTGTTGTTGGTGGCTCAACATCTAGTAAGACGGCCGCTTCCGGCAGGTTCGGGGTCACAACATCCGCCAGAGGCACCAAAATATCTCGCACCGCGCGGATGCCAGCATCATCGACCAGAATATCGCCGCTTTTAGCCACCATCACCGGGTCCAATACAATCCAGCGAGGACGGTGCTGGCGAAGCACGTCAGCAATTACCTCAGCGACATCACGACTGGCTACCATGCCAATTTTGACTGCATCAATGGCAACATCACCAAGCAAATGCTCTAGCTGCTCCCGTATTGCCTGGGGCGACACAGGGTACACCGATGCAACACCGCAGGTGTTTTGCACCGTGAGCGCAGTAATTACGCTGGTGCCGTAAGTGCCCAGTGCAGAAAAGGTTTTCAGGTCCGCCTGAATGCCAGCGCCGCCCGAAGGGTCAGAACCAGCAATGGTCAGTACATTGACTATCTGGGTCATACACACCTCTTACATGATAGACGGCAGCCAAGTGGCAATTCCCGGGAAAAATGCCAGCGCCAGCAGCATACCTAGCTGCAGCAGGATAAACGGAATCACCCCTTTGTAAATGGCGGAGGTAGGCACGCTATGAGGTGTGACGCCCCGCAAATAGAACAGCGCAAACCCAAAAGGAGGCGTCAAGAACGACGTTTGCAAGTTCACCGCGATCATGATGCCAAGCCAAATAGGGTCAATTCCCATGGCAAGTAACACTGGGCCTACGATAGGTACAACAACAAAGGTGATTTCAATAAAGTCGAGGATAAAGCCGAGCAAGAAGATGACCAGCATGACCACTAATGTGGCGCCAACAACGCCGCCAGGCATCGATTCAAATAACTCGGTAACGAGGTCTTCACCGCCATAAGCACGGAATACCAATGAGAACAGCGTTGCCCCAATCAAAATGAGGAATACCATGCTGGTCACTTGTGCCGTGGAGTGGAGTACCTCTTTCAACATGACAAGGTTCAAACGACGGTTGGCGGCTGCCAATAACA
Organism: Vreelandella zhaodongensis; assembly: GCF_013415115.1. Lineage (GTDB taxonomy): Bacteria > Pseudomonadota > Gammaproteobacteria > Pseudomonadales > Halomonadaceae > Vreelandella > Vreelandella zhaodongensis. The sequence continues at coordinate 487,850 of NZ_JACCDD010000002.1, forward strand.
GTGCGCCAAACGCACCTACCGCAGAGGCTTCCGTGGGCGTCGCAAAACCGCCTAATATGGACCCCAAAACGGCAACAATCAATAAGACAGGTGGCAGTAAGCCTTTTAGTAACAGCGGCAAAATACTGCCAGTATGGCCAAGTTCTGCTTTTAAAGCGGCACGATCCGCAGCGGGGGCAGCATCAGGCTTTAGCCATGCCACGATGAGCAGATAAGTAATATAAGCCACTACCAGCAGTAACCCCGGCACCAGTGCGCCAATAAACAGGTCACCAATGGAGAGCGTTTTTGGGCTCCACACGCCCATCGAAAGTTGCGCTTGCTGATAGGCGTTTGATAACACATCGCCCAATAACACCAATGCAATGGAAGGCGGAATAATCTGACCCAACGTACCAGTCGCGCAAATAGTGCCGGTTGCCAAGGCGGGCGAATAACCACGTTTTAACATCGTGGGTAACGATAATAAGCCCATTGTGACGACTGTTGCGCCGACAATACCGGTGGATGCCGCCAGCAACATACCGACAATCACAACCGAAATCCCCAGACCGCCGCGCAGCCCACCAAACGCCATCGCCATTGCATCTAGCAGCGTTTCAGCGACCCGTGACTTCTCTAACAAAACGCCCATTAAGACAAATAGCGGTACCGCAAGCAGCGTTTGATTCGTCATAATGCCGTATAGCCGATTAGGCATCGCATTCATCATGCGCGACTCAAAGGGAACAGCAACCCCCATCGACTGAAGCAATAACCCAAGGCCTGCAAACGCCAGCGCGGTTCCCGCCAATGACAAAGCCACTGGGTAACCTAGCATCAGCACCGCGCATACCGTCGCAAATAGCACCAACGGCATGAAGTCTAATAAAAGTGCTAGCACTAGATAACCTCCTCATGCCCGTGGGGTACATTGGGTAATTTGCCGCAAATAATAAGCAATTGGCGTATTAGCTGCGCCACTGCCTGAACAAGCAGCAGCCCAACCATCGCCAAAATGAGTGTTTTCAGCAGAAAGACCCCCGGGATACCGCCATCTGGCGAACGCTCCATGATGACCCAGCTGCTGCGCACGTATTGAAAACTGCTCACCGCAATAAACAGTGAAACAGGGATCAATAACAGTAGCGTTCCCAAAAAATCGACCCAGGCTCGACCCCGGGCAGTTAAACGACGATAAAAGATATCTACACGGACGTGCCCATCACGCTTCAGTGTCCATGCGGCTCCCAACATAAACACGGCAGCGTGCATGTACATCACCGACTCTTGCATCACGATGCTGTTAACACCTAAGAAGTAGCGCATAACGACAACGGCAAACTGCACCACCATCATAATAATCACTAGCCAGGCTACTGCTCGGCCAACCCCTTCGGTTAAACCGTCAAGCCAACGTAGTAACCATGGTTCCAGGGTATTATTGTTCATTAGAAGAATCCCTACATAAATAAGCAGCGGCCCAGAATCATCGCTGATTCTGGGCCTGCCGTCACCCTCTGAGCTGACCTTCGAAATGAAGGTTCGCCATATGCGTCTGCCATACTCTACATGAGAGGCTACTCGCTAGATTTTTTTTCCAAACGCCTAGCATCGGCTTTAGCCAACGCGTCAAGACAGGCGCTAGGCAGCGGTAAATCCACCGCAATTGGCAAATGATCAGAAAACAGGTGATCCAGCACGCGCACGTCGGCGGCTTCAAGGGTCTGCGACAGCAAAATATGATCCAGGGCGCGGCGCGGCTGCCAAGATGGATAGCTGAGCAGCGGCTTTACTGGGTGAAGCGGCAGCGAGGTGCTAAACCGTTCGTGAGCGTGCAACTGCTCAGGCGTGCAGTTCAGGTCTCCCATCACAACAACATGGCGCAGAGGCTCGATAATATCACTCAGATAGTTCAACTGGCGCACCCGCCCACGGTGGCTAAGTGCCAGATGGGCGACAAAGATATGTAAGGCGTCGGGGCCTTCACCAAAGCGTGCGTGAATCGCTCCTCGCCCGGGCAACATGCCCGGTAGCCGATACTCTTCAATATGACACGGCACCAGACGGGAAAGTAACCCATTACTATGCTGAGCAAACTGCCCTAAGTTGCGGTTTAGCTGCTGAAAATAATGGGGAAATCTAGCTTGTGCAGCGAGGTATTCCACTTGGTTGACGCGGCTTGAACGAAAGCTACCACCATCAACCTCCTGCAACCCGACAACATCAAACTTCTCCAACACGCTACCCATCAACGCCAAGCGCTTAAGCCGCTCCGGATGGGGTAACACATGCTGCCAGCTACGCGTCAGGTAGTGATGATAGGCCGACGTTTGAATGCCCACCTGCAGATTAAATGTCAACAGGCGTATATGGCCCCTCTCAACCAGAGAGGAAGCAGTAGGTGATGCAGGCGAGCGTATTGGCCCACCTGCATGTCCATGCTCCAACACTATTACTCTGCGCGCTCGGCACGCACCCGCTCAACGAGGGCATCCGCAATTTGCGGCATATTTTCGAGGCTACCCGCGGTGCTAGGAGTAATCACATAGCGGCCATCCACGACTAGTGCTGGCACGCCCATCAGGCGCATCTCACGCATGCGGCTATGTGCCTTATTAACGTCGCTGCGTACACTAAATGCGCCCAGCGCCTGCTTTGCTTCTTCGGTGCTCACACCATAATTCGAGAAAAACTCAGCAATCTCATCAGCTTCCGTTAACGAACGACCATCTTCGTGGATAGCGCTGAAGAAATCCGCATGTAACTCGTCTCTGATACCTAAAGATTCAGCTGCATAAAACGCCGTTGCATGGGTATTCCAGTCACCACCCATAGTGGCCGGTAAGTGCACAACGCTAACATCATCTTCAAGCGTCTCGAACCACTCACTTACTGGTGCCTGCAGGCGGTAACAGTGAGGGCAACCAAACCAAAACGCTTCAGTCACTTCAATCTGCCCTTCTTCTACTTGGGTCGACACAGGTGACTCAAGGAGTGTGTAGTGCTGCCCTTCAACTAACTCTTGGGCACTCACAGCAGCAGAAAGACCTAAACCAGCCAACGCGGTCATTAACGTTTTAAACATAGCGAGAATTCTCCGAGGATAAGCGAAGGCTGTGACTGCAGATAACAGCCACAGGTTCCCCACCCTGCCAAGTTAGTTAGGCTAGATGAGGAACCTAACGCATCGCGTTTAATGCAGCCCTAACAGATAGTTCGCTACGGCTTCCATATCGTTGTCACTCATTTTGGACGCAATATCACGCATGATATTGTTCGGGTCATTTGAACGCTCACCGGAAGCAAAGTCCTGTAGGGTTTGAATGGTATACTCAGCATGCTGGCCTGAAAGCGCTGGGTATACTGCGCTGCCAATACCTGCGCCGGTAGGTGTATGGCAGGCGCTACACGACGGTATGCCTTTCGCCATGTCACCCGCCCGATAAAGCTCTTCGCCCCGCGCAAGCAGCTCAGCATCCTCATCGCTGGTCTGGCCGAGGTTAGCATCTTGCCCCGCATAAAAAGCCGCTACGTCCCAGGCATCTTGATCGGAGAAGTCATCGACTTGCCCTGCCATAGTGGGAACCATGCGATCACCGTCACGAATATCCTTGATCTGCTTGGCCAGATAGGACATCTGCTGCCCTGCCAGGTTTGGAAAAGCGCCCGATGGACTGACACCCGCTTGACCATGACAGGCTGCGCAGGTCTGGGCGAGTTCACGACCAGCTGCCGAGTCTGCATCGGCTTGGTAGTCGGTTTGAGCGTATACGGTGCCAACGGCACCCATGGTAATTGCCAGGCTTGCCAGTAACTTTCTCATTGCTATTCCACTATGCCGTTTGATTATTGACTGGTACGCACCCTGGGCGCTGCCCAGGTTCAGCACTTTACCAGGGTCAGCTCCGCCAAAACGAACAACATGTCGTGTTGGTCGCTGCAGGCTAGAGCGCGATGGTACACTAGCGCCCCAGGTCGCAGTTATAAACCGCTTGCATTATAACGAATCACCCTAGCGGCGGGAATGCAAGTCCAGGACTGCTTTTGGGGTAATTCGTCGCGGTACCACTCTTCACCTACCTAAAATGGTGAAGCGGGGCCGTTCTATATGTCTGTTTTTCAGGATTAATCCATGCCTACCCCCCATGATAGCCCAGTCTCTCGACTAAACTACCCCACTGCCCGCTTTATGGTCAGTGCCCCGACCCTTGCGCTTTGCCCAGACGATACTGGCGCGGAAGTGGCGTTTGCCGGGCGCTCCAACGCTGGCAAATCAAGCGCGATCAATGCGCTGACTCAGCAAACAGCGCTGGCGCGTACCTCGCGCACGCCTGGGCGCACCCAACTGATCAACTTTTTCAGCATCATGAACGACGAATCGCGTCGCTTGGTCGACTTACCCGGTTACGGCTACGCTAAAGTGCCTGAAGCGGTGAAACTAGAGTGGCAACAGCACCTGTCTGACTATCTACGCGGCCGTTTTAGTTTGCGTGGCCTTGTACTGCTAATGGACGTGCGCCACCCGCTGACCGAGTTCGACCAAATGATGCTCAGCTATGCCGATAAGCGGGAAATGCCTGTGCATATTCTGCTCACCAAATCGGACAAATTGAAACGAGGCCCTGCTAGCGCTGCGCTGCAAAAAGTGCGTTCGCGCTTAAAAGAGTGGGAAGACCTCGTCTCGGTACAGCTCTTCTCGTCATTGAAACGTGATGGCGTCGACACGCTTTCTCAGAAACTCGACCACTGGTTACATACGCCAGCGGAAGAAACCACGCGACAGGAATAAACCACGTATTAATGGCGCTTCTCTAACCACTGAATGACCTCTGGCAACTCTTTTACATGGGCAATTCGGTGAACCCGTGCGGGCAGTGGCTGATCGCCTTGCTGGGCAATCCACACGGCATGCATACCTAATTGCTGAGCGGGTACCACATCCTCTTGCCAGGAGTCACCCACATGCATAGCACGCTGCGGCACGACATTCAGCCTCTCAAGTGCCGTGAGAAATGGCTTTGGGTCTGGTTTCGGTGCCAGCAATTCGCCAGCGGCAATGGCCACAGGGAAGTACGCGGCTAACGGCTGGCGCTTTAAATGTATATTACCGTTGGTAATAGCGGCTAGCTGGTAACGCTCGGCTAGCGTGGATAATAGCCCTGCAGCTTCAGGATGCGGCGTGACCTGTACCCGCAGGCGATGAAACTCGTTCATCGCCGCCGCGGCCCACAGCAGTGCAGCACTGCGCGTCAGACCGTGAGCTTCTAGTTGCTCTTCCAACGCGCGCAGCCTCAACCAAGTAAAGTCGCCTCGGCGTTCCGGTACTTGTTGCGCCCACGCTTGGCGGCGCTGTAGATAATCTGCCAGCCCTTGTTCATAGCCCAACGCTAAGGGGGCTTCCTGGCGTTTAGCGCGCCACGCCACGAGAGCCTCAAGCAACCAGCGGTAGTGGCCCTCTTCGGTTTTCAGCATAACCCCTTGGTTATCCCACAGCGTATCATCCAAATCAAACGTAATCGCTTGTAGAGAAACCATGGTTAACTCCGGGTAGGGCGGCGTTTAGCGCGAGGGTGGGCGGCATCATAGCTTTCGGCTAAGTGCTGCCAATCCAGACGCGTGTAGACTTGTGTCGTCGACAGATTAGCGTGGCCAAGCAATTCCTGAACCGCGCGTAAATCCTGGCTAGACTCCAGCAGGTGACTAGCAAATGAGTGGCGCAGCCGGTGGGGATGCAAATGCTCGGGCAAGCCACGCACAACGGAAAGCTGTGCCAAACGCTTTTGAATACCACGATGCCCTAATCGCTGGCCACGTTGACTCACGAATAGTGCTATTTCAGCGTCAGCCGCCAGCAGGCTACGGCATTTCAGCCACTCATTTAATGCCTGATCGGCACGTTTGCCCACCGGTACTTGGCGCGGCTTGCTTCCTTTACCTATGACGCGCACATGGTGGGCATTTAAGTGGCCAAGATCCAACGCAGCTAGCTCAGCGAGGCGCAGACCGCTGGAGTAAAACAGCTCCAGCATCGCTTGGTCACGTACGGCCAGGGGAGTGCCATCATGGGGCATATCCAAAAACTGCGACAGTGCATCAACATCCAGCGGCCGAGGAAGGTGGCTGGGCTGCTTTGGCGTGCGTAGCAATCCCACAGGGTTATCAGCGAGCACCTGCTGCTGCACAAGGTAGTCGGCAAAGCGCGATAGCGCCGCGCGCCTGCGTGCAAGACTTCTGGGCGCGAGTCCACGGCTGCGCTCTGCGCCGAGAAAAGCCCTGAGCAGCGCTGTAGTTAAAGCCGCACCATCGGTCACGCCCTGCTGCTCAACGAATCGGCATAGCGCGGTTAAGTCCTGGCGATAAGCTGCCACCGTCGCAGGGCTTGCATGGGCAGCAAGTGCGCTTAGGTAGCTCGCCACCTGCCTTTCAAGTGGGTTACTACCCATGGTGCCCAAGGCGTATTAACAGCCGCGACACAAAATCACCAAGGTATTCAGTGAATAAGGTGTCCATGCTGGCCCGATAGCAGTCGGGGTCAGGGCTGGCAAGTAACAAATAACCAAGTTGCTCACCCGCGGAAAGCCGTGAGATGGCACAGGAGCCAGCTTTGCGGGGGGCTTTGGTATGCGGCAACAAGCACTTCCAATCGCTCACACTTAGCTTAGCGCAGCGGCTAGTGCGGCCATCTAGCAACGCCGCCAAACGTGCGCTAGCGTGCTGATCTAATACATGGCGCGGTGGCTGTGGCGGCGTTGGTTCATTATCGCTGAGTGAGGCAGGGCACCATAATGCCATCATAGGTGTTTGGAAGTGCTCACTTAGCTGAGTTGCCAGCGCCTGGGCCAGCGCATCGCGGTCTTGCGCCTCGACTAGCGCCAGCAGCGTTTCGCGCAGGCGGCGGTATTGAGACTCGTTATGCCGTGCAGTTTCTAGCAGGTGCTCCAGGCGACCTTCTGCCGTTTCAGCACGCTGGCGTAAATCAAACACCAGCCGCTCTAACAACGACACTGCCCCATCAATATGGGGATGCGGCACCGTGAGCTGTTGAAGAAGCCCTTCACGTCCCACAAAAAAATCAGGGTGACGAGCTAGCCAAAACGCCACTTGATCAGGGTCAAGCGTTTTGCGTGGCTCGGGGGCTTGAGACATCGCCGTTCTCCTCGAATTAGTTGAGAGTAACACGGCCGTCGAAGACGCGGGTGGCAGGGCCAACCATCACCAGCGATCCTTCTGGGTCGGGCCACTCAATACTTAGCTGGCCGCCCGGCAGGTGAACGTCTACTGGGCTTTTTAAAAGCCCCTGACGAATGCCGCTGGCCACTGCTGCGCAGGCACCGGTACCACAGGCCAGCGTCTCGCCACTACCACGCTCATACACCCGCAGACGAATCTCGCTGGGTGACACAACCTGCATAAAGCCCACGTTCACTCGCTTGGGAAAGCGGGCATGGGACTCCAGCAACGGCCCTAGACGCTCAACGGGGGCACTATCAACGTTCTCGACCTGTAGCACCGCATGAGGGTTGCCCATTGACACCACCCCAAGCGCCAGCGTGTCGCCTTCCACGTCAACACGATGCAATGGCTGATCACCCGCCGCTTCAAACGGCAGTGTGGCAGGATTAAAGCGCGGCCTGCCCATATCAACACGCACCATACCGTCGTGCTGCACATTCAACACCAGCGGCCCTCCAGCGGTTTCTACATGAATTTCGTGCTTATGGGTCAGGCGTTGATCACGAACAAAGCGTGCAAAGCAGCGCGCGCCATTACCACAATTTTCGACTTCGCTACCGTCAGCGTTATAGATACGGTAGCGAAAATCCATATCGGGGTCTCGGGGCGGCTCGACGATCAACAGCTGATCAAAGCCAATACCAAAGCGCCTATCCGCCAACTGGCGAATTTGCTCATCGCGCAAGCGAGCACGCTGAGTGACCAGGTCCACCACCATAAAGTCGTTACCCAGACCATGCATTTTGGTGAAGTGGAGCAGCATCAGCGCTCCCCTTCTGGTAGCAGCGCTTCACCGGCCCACAAATTTTCCAGGCTCTCCCGTGCACGCACCACGTGGATGCTGCTGCCATCGACCATCACTTCCGGCGGACGCGGGCGGCTGTTGTAATTAGATGCCATCACAAAGCCATAAGCGCCCGCCGATCGAACGGCCAGTAAATCGCCTTCGGCAATTGCCAGTTCGCGCTCTTTGCCGAGAAAGTCACCGGTTTCGCAGACAGGGCCAACCACATCGTATACCGCTCTGCTGCGCGTTTGCCGAGTATCCACCGGCACAATGGCCTGCCATGCTTGATACAGCGCTGGGCGGATCAGGTCATTCATGGCGGCATCAACAATCGCGAAGTTTTTGGTTTCGCCGGGTTTTAAAAACTCCACGCGGGTCAACATCAGACCAGCGTTAGCCGCAATCGAGCGCCCTGGTTCAAAGAGCAACGTGAGTGTTTCTCCACCTTCCCAACGGGAAAGGCGCGCTAGTAGCTGGCTAGCGTAATCAAACGGCTGGGGAGGCGTCTCGTCACGGTAAGGCACACCTAAGCCACCGCCTAGATCCAAATGATCGATCTCAATACCCCGCTCACGCAGCCGCTCCATCAGCACTAACAGGCGTTCTAGGGCATCCAAAAACGGGGCGGTTTCGGTTAGTTGAGAGCCAATGTGGCAATCAAGACCCTTCACCCGCAGGTGGGGCAAGCTGGCGGCCAGCGCGTAAACATCCAGCGCTTCATCGACGGGAATGCCAAACTTGTTATCTTTTAGCCCTGTCGAAATATACGGGTGGGTGCCTGCATCTACATCCGGGTTGACCCGCAGGGAAACGGGTGCCACCTTGCCAAGCTCCCCCGCCACAGCGTTGAGGCGTTCAAGCTCGGGACGAGATTCAACGTTAAAGCATTTAATGCCTGCTTCTAGCGCACGCGCCATTTCGTGAGGCTGCTTGGCAACGCCCGAAAACACCACTTTTGACGGGTCGCCGCCCGCTTTCAGCACGCGTTCAAGCTCGCCAATCGAGACAATATCAAACCCAGCGCCCAGCCGAGCAAGCAGGCCCAGTACCGCTAAATTAGAGTTGGCCTTTACCGCATAACAAATCAGATGAGGATGGCCACCCAGTGCTTCGGTATAGGCTCGAAAGTGGCGCTCTAACGTCGCTTTTGAGTAGACATAGCAGGGCGTGCCCAGCTCTTCGGCGACCTGAGTAAGCGGGACGTCTTCAGCAAATAGCACGCCATCGCGGTAGTTAAAGTGATCCATTACCCCTCCTGCTCAGCAGTCGCTTCATCTGGCAAATAAAGCGGTCCTTTCTGACCACAACCAACTAACAGTAGCGTGATCAGCAGCACCGCACTAAACGTGGTGACACAACGCTTCATGCGGCACCTTTCAGCGACGCCAGCGCCCCACGGGCACGGCTGGCAGCAGCACGCACTTGGTCAGGCGCCGTACCGCCAATATGATTCCGGGCGGCCACTGAACCCTCCAGTGTGAGCACCTCAAACACATCCTGCTCAATCGTGGCAGAGAACTGCTGCAGTTCTTCAAGGGTCATTTCCGATAGATCTTTCTTGGTCTTTAAGCCATAAGCTACTGACTGGCCGACAATTTCATGAGCATCGCGGAAGGCTACTCCTTTGCGTACCAGGTAATCCGCAAGGTCAGTGGCGGTCGAGAATCCGCGCCGTGCGGCTTCATACATACTGTCTTTTTTCGGCTCAATAGCAGGCACCATGTCGGCAAATGCTTTTAAGCAGTCGCGCACGGTATCAACGGCGTCAAACAGCGGCTCTTTATCTTCCTGGTTATCCTTATTGTAAGCCAGGGGCTGAGACTTCATCAGCGTTAGCAGCGCCATCAGGTGGCCATAGACTCGGCCTGTTTTGCCACGCACCAGCTCGGGGACATCTGGATTCTTCTTTTGCGGCATGATCGAAGAACCGGTGCAGAAGCGGTCAGGTAGATCAATAAAGTCGAACTGAGCACTGGTCCATAGCACCAACTCTTCACTCATCCGTGACAAGTGCATTAGCAGAATGCTGGCGAAACTGGTGAATTCGATAGCGAAATCGCGATCAGAGACAGCATCTAGCGAGTTTTCTGCTGGACGATCAAAGCCAAGCAGTTCTGCCGTCACGTGACGATCGATGGGATACGTGGTGCCTGCCAGCGCCGCTGCACCCAGAGGCATGACATTAACTCGCTTGCGGCAGTCCAGCAGGCGCTCGTGGTCACGGGTTAGCATCTCTTGCCACGCCAGTAGGTGATGGCCAAAGGTAACCGGTTGCGCCGTTTGTAAGTGGGTAAAGCCCGGCATAATAGTATCGGCTTCACGGTCGGCAAGCTCAATCATGCCCTCACGCAGACGAACCAACTCCGCTTCAATCACGTCGATCTCATCGCGCATAAACAGACGGATATCGGTTGCCACCTGATCGTTACGCGAACGGCCGGTATGCAGCTTTTTACCAGTAATGCCAATTTTATCAGTCAGTCGTGCTTCGATATTCATATGCACGTCTTCAAGCGGTACCGACCAGTTGAACTCGCCTCGCTCAATTTCGCCTTGAATCTCGGTGAGGCCGTTGATGATAGCGTCACGCTCATCGTCGGTCAGCACACCGACCCGAGCCAGCATGGTGGCGTGGGCAATAGAGCCCTGAATATCCTGGCGCGCCAGGCGCTGGTCGAAATTCACAGACGCGGTGAAGCGTGCAACAAAAGCATCGGTGGGCTCGCTAAAGCGACCGCCCCAAGACTGGTTCGTAGCTTGGCTCATCGGAGACATATCCTGCTGACAAAACTAAGGGATTCGTTATAAGAAAGTGTACCAGAGTCACCGCACTCAGCGGCATGCCGTTTTTTAGTCGTTTTTCAAGTGGGGTGTGGCTCTGAATCATTATGGGGATGCTGAGATTCCTGTAGGTAGGTGCTGATCGCTGACAATGGCATCGGACGGGCAAAGTAGAAGCCCTGGAAATGCGTGCTATGGCGGGCATTGAGGTACGCATACTGCTCTGCTGTTTCCACGCCTTCGATTAACACCTCCAAACCCAGCTTGGCTGCCATGGTTACCACGCCATCGACAATTGCAGCATCTCGGGAATCGTTGACGACATCGCGAATAAAGGAGCGGTCGATTTTAAGCTTGTTGATCGGTAGACGCTTCAGATAGCTGAGGCTCGAAAACCCCGTTCCAAAATCATCCAGCGCAATATGCACACCCAGCGAACCCAAGTCTTTCAACGTCTGTATGGCGTGTTCGGTGCTATCCATTAGTACGCCTTCGGTCAGCTCCAGCTCTAATAGCTCAGGCGCTAAGCCACTCTTCTCTAGCACTTGTTGAATAGATGCCAAAAACCCTGGCCGTTGAAACTGCATGGGCGAAATATTAACCGCCATGGTCACTGGGGTCGTGGCATTCGCATTCAATTTGACTGCATCAAGGCAGGCTCTCTCCAAGACCCACTCACTGATCGGCATAATCTGACCAGTGTCTTCTGCCAAGCTAATAAACTGCCCAGGAGGGATGTTGCCACGCTCAGGGTGGTACCAGCGGATCAGTGCTTCCACACCTGTCACTCGGCTGGAAGGGCCATGTATTTGTGGCTGGTAGTGCAGCTCAAACTGCGACTGCTCAATAGCGTATTGCAGTGCATGACGTAAATTGACCCGCTCCGCGACCTTGCGATTCAGCTCATCGGTATACCATTGGTAGGTGTTCCGCCCTTGCCGTTTGGCTTTGTACATCGCCAAATCAGCTTGCTGAATAAGCTGGCGGGGATCGCTTATTGTTCCGTCATTGGTGGCAATGCCCATACTCGCGGTAATGCGCAGTTCACTGCCTCGATACCAGTAGGGCGCTGAAAGGCAAGCGAGAAGCCGCTCAACCACCTGCATGACATCTTTCTCGTAAGCTAAATCAGGCAGCAAAACGATAAATTCATCACCGCCAAAACGCGCCACGGTATCCCAAGGACGCAGCTCTTCTTCAAGACGCTTGGCGGCCTCGATTAAAATGTAGTCGCCTACATCATGTCCTAACGTGTCATTGATCGGCTTGAAGTCATCGAGGTCAACAAATAGCACGGCGATGTAGCGGTGATATCGCTTCGCCAGTAGGCACCCTTTCGCCAGCCGCTGATCAAGTAACAGCCGATTAGGTAACCCCGTTAATGCATCATGGCTGGCATTATGTCGAAGCTGGGCCTGATACTCACGCTGGGTCGTGATATCGTTTTGCACACCAACAAAGTGCGTCACAATACCGGCTGTATCACGCACGGGAGAGATATACAGGTCATTCCAAAATGGCATCCCATTGCGGCGATGATTACGTATAACGACATGCACTTCTTGCTGGGCATGGATCCCTTTGCGCAGTTTCTTCAGGGTAGTGGGATCTGTCCCTTCACCCTGAAGAAAACGGCAGTTTTGGCCAAGTGCCGCATCGCGCGAATACCCAGTAATGCGCTCGAAAGCCGCGTTCACATAGACAATGGGTAAATCATGCTGCTGGGCATCTACTATGACAACACCGTTAGTGCTTGATTCAACGCTACGCTCAAGCAGCGTGAGCTGTCGTTCGGTCGCTTTGCGCTCAGTAACGTCTTGGGTTGAGCCCTGCACCTGAATAATCCGCCCCAACTCGTCCCGCATGGCTTTGCCGATCACTCTTACCCACCGCCTTTGCTTTTGCCGAGTGATGATTTCCAACTCTTCATCAAAACTAAGCCCTTGTTCGCAACAGGCTTCAAATACCTGACGGATACGTGGCTGAGAGCTCGGTTCATAAAAGCCAATGGCTTCTTCAATGGTGGGCTGAAACCCCTCAGGAACCCCATGCAGGCGACACACTTCATTCGACCAAATGGGCAGCCTTTCGGACATATCAACATACCAGCCCCCAATCAGCGCGGTCTCTCCGACGATTTGAAAAAGCCGCTGATTACGAGTTAGCTGTTTCTCGATGGTTTTTCGACGCGAAATATCTCGGGCGATGACATAGATAACCTGGTCGCCCACGGTGGCCGTGACTTCTAGCCATAAGACGTTTCCGCTTTTCGTTAAGGCGCGCACATCAAACGGCGTTACTTTTTCGTGAGACTGCAAACGTGCTAACGCTGCTTCAATGACCGCAATATCACTCGGTTCAACGACCGTGCCGCATGACTTGCCCACCAGCTCACCAGCTGCATAGCCCAATAACGTTTCGAACATCGGGTTGGCATTAAGTAGTGTGCCCGCGAAATCAATGCAGCAGAATAAGTCTTGTGACAGCAGGAAAAAGTGGTCTAGCTTGCCTTGAGGTTTAACAAAGGGCATGGCATTACCTAAACATGTGAATGACCCACAGCGCTGTCATAAATTAGGCCGGTTATTTTTACTGTGTGCCTGGGTGCTTTATGATGAGACTTATCATAGTTCGTCGCACAGTGTCAGCGACAAAGGGAGAATAACGTGTCATCCATTACTAAATTGCGCATCGCTACGCGTAAAAGCCAGTTAGCCATGTGGCAAGCAGAGTACGTCCGCGACCGTTTAATGGCGGCACACAGCGGCTTGGAAGTCGAGCTCATCGCGCTTTCCACGAAAGGCGATAAAATTCTCGACACCCCTCTTTCAAAAATCGGCGGTAAAGGTCTTTTCGTCAAAGAATTAGAAGACGCCATGCTCGATGGCCGCGCCGACATCGCCGTTCATTCGATGAAAGATGTCCCCATGCATTTTCCCGAAGGACTAGGCCTTTCCGTTATTTTAGAGGGTGCTGATCCCACTGACGCATTTGTTTCGAACCACTATAACAGCCTAGAAGAGCTACCTGAGGGTGCGCGAATCGGCACTGCCAGTTTACGCCGTGGTCTGCAAATGCGCGAAGCGCGCCCTGATCTACAGATCCTAAGTCTACGCGGCAACGTGCAGACCCGCTTGGCAAAGTTAGACGCGGGTGATTTTGATGCCATTATTTTAGCCACCTCTGGTTTAAAGCGCTTAGGGCTTGATGAACGCATTGCCCAAGCCCTTCCTCCTGAAGTTTGCTTACCCGCATGTGGTCAAGGGGCACTAGGCATCGAGTGTCGCCTGCACGATCCAGAGTTAATTGGTTTACTAGCCCCATTAGATGACCCCGACACCGCTACCCGTGTTCGCGCCGAGCGCGCCATGAACACCCGCCTGGAAGGCGGCTGCCAAGTGCCTATTGCGGGGCATGCGGTGCTGGATAAAGCCAATGAGACCATTTGGCTACGAGGGTTAGTGGGCAACCCAGAGGGCACTGAGGTGCTACGTGCTGAAGGCAGCGGCTCCATCCATGAGCCAGAAGCCCTGGGTATCCGTATCGCCGAAGACCTGCTAGACCAAGGGGCAGGTGATATTTTAGCTGAGGTATATGGCAACAACGTATGAGTCAACCGGTACTGATCTGCCGACCTGGCGATCGTGGCAATGCGTTAGCGGCATTACTGCGTGAACAAGGAGCCTGTGTTGAGCAGTTGGATGTCATGCGCTTAGAGCCGCTGCCTGAAGATCACATTCAGCGTCGTGTGTGGATGGATATCGATCAGTACCATAAGATAGTGGTAGTGAGTCCCTATGCCGCTTATTGTTTAAGCGACGCACTTGACCGCTATTGGCCGCAATTGCCTATCGGCATGAACTTTTACAGCGTAGGTCGTTCAACGGCGAGTGTACTTTTTGAGCAACTAGGCGTGCGTGTGCATATTCCTCCACTAAGTCACGGTGAGGACACCAGTGAAGCGCTGCTGTCACTTGCCTCACTCAAAACGCTGACACGTCAGCGGATATTGTTGGTGGCTGGAGAAGGAGGTCGCACACTGTTAGCCGATACATTAAGAGCACGAGGCGCCGACGTTACCCGGCTAGCCGTTTATCGACGTGTATATCAACCACCAACGCCCGCTATGCAACAGCGCCTGTTAACAGGCAATTACCGAGCGTTAATCGCGACCAGCGGCGAACTGCTTGAACATCTGGCAAAATGGTGTGAACAAGCAGCGTTGAACCAACCGCTAATCGTTTCCAGTCACCGTTTAGCTAAACTGGCCGGTACACTGGGTTTTTGTGACTTAAAAGTGGCGTCGGGAGCAACGCCGGCTGCGCTGGCAGCGGTGTTGAGTCGGTTCTGCAACCCTAAGGGTGCCGATGTCGATCAAGGAACTTAATAAGGGCTAGCGACAGATGAGCAAACAACCAAACGATCAGGAAGGCGTCAACAACGCGTCTGCCGATGCATCTTCAGGCGACGCCACACCAGCGTCAGCCTCGGCGAACAGTGAGACGACAGCGCCAGGCAACACCTCTGCGTCTTCTTATGCCGCTAAGAACAGCCGCTCGCGTCGCCGCAACAATAAAGGGGGCAACAACGCGACTCACGCCAATACAGTGCCCACCTCTACCGCTGAGACCTCATCATCAACGGATGCCAAACCGTCAGATACCAAGAAGGCCGATAGCAACACATCCGCCTCTGGCAGCACAGCAAAAGCAGTGCCGCCCACACCACCCGCCAGTGGCGGAGGTGGCGGTAAAGGCGGTGCTATCGCCATTGTGCTGGTGATTATCCTGGCACTCGCCGTTGGCTTTGTCGCTTGGCAAGGCTGGGAGCGCTTGGATAGTCAGCAACAGCGTATTGACGAACTTACCCAGCAAACCCAAAACAGCGCCACACAGCAATCTGTCAGCGACTTAGCAGCGCGTATTGAAAGTAGCGAGACTGAACGCAACCAAGCGCTGGACAGCACGCTGAGTGAACTGCGTAGTGAGCTAGACAGCTACCGCAGCGACGTCAATAACACACTAGACAACGTGCTAGCGCAGCTTTCCCAAGAGCAGGACGCTGACGAACGCGACTGGCTCCATGCAGAAGCCGCTTACCTGCTACGTTTGGCGAACCAGCGACTGCAGCTAGAGGGTGACGTAGATGGTGCAGCTGCCCTGCTACGCACCGCTGATGCTCGCTTAGTAGATGCCGACAACCCAGCCTTAACACCTGTACGTCGTGAAATCGCCAATGAGCTTGCCGCCCTGGATGACGTTCCGCAGGTAGATCGCACCGGTATTTATCTCGCACTGAATGCTCAGCAAGAGCGCATTGCTGGCCTACGTCTTTCACAAGAGATTGAAGAGCGCGCTGTCACATCCAGCATTGAGCAGCCGCCCTCCGGCACCTTCCAGCGTCAACTGGCTCGCTTCGGTGAAGAACTGAAAGATCTGGTTGTTATCCGCCAACATGACGGCGCGTTGGAAACGCTAGTCACACCAGAACAAGAGTCCTACTTACGCCAGAGCGTGCGTTTAATTCTTGAGCAGTCACAGCTGGCACTGCTGAAAGAAGAGCAAGAACTCTTCGAAGCAAGTATCGATAAAGCGCTGACGCTGCTAAACGGGTACTACGACACCGAAAGCGAGGCTACCCAACGGGTTATTGCGAGGCTGCAAGAGCTAAAGCAGGTCCAGGTACAGCCTGAGCTACCGGACATCAGTGCATCTCAACAAGCAATGGCTGGCTTCATTGAAAACCGCTTTGAGTCGCGTCGCCAAGGTGGAGGTGGTGCATGAGAAAACTTATTCTGCTAATTGTTGCCGGCCTGGCGGTCGGCGCACTGTTCGGGCACCTGATGATGTCAGTGCCCGGTTATTGGCTGATACGGGTAGGTGACACCTCTGTACAAACGTCATTCTGGTTTGGCTTGGTGCTTCTGCTGGGAGCCTTCATCGTACTGCACTTTGCCTTACGCTTACTTGCCGGCATTATTCGCCCGTTAGGCCGCTTTCGTACCTGGAATAGCCGTGCTCGCAACCGTCGTGCGATGAAGCGTACCGTGTATGGTTTAGTTGCCCTAACGGAAGGCCGCTGGAAAAAAGCAGAGAAAGCCTTGGTCGGTGCTGCTGGCGACTCAAGCACCCCTTTGGTGAACTACCTTTCTGCTGCACTGGCAGCTCACTACCAAGGCCACCATGAGAAATCCCAGGAGCATTTGAACCAGGCTCAGCTCACGACCGACGGTGCTGACACCGCCATTGGCCTGATGCAGGCCCAACTGATGATTGATCGCCAGCAACCCGAAGAAGCGCTTGCCATTCTAAGCCGCCTGGATAAGAAGCTGACCAACCATCCCCAAGTGTTGAAGCTGCTTAAGCAAGTACACCTTAGCGTTAATGATTGGGAAGGCTTACGCCGCCTGATCCCGCGTCTGGCTGCACAAAAGCTGATTGCCCAGCAAGAACGCGAGCAGCTGGAATTCAAAGCTTACCGTGAACTGATTATTTTCGAAGCTAAAAACCCGACCAATATCGAACGGGTGCGCGGCCTGTGGGCCGATATGCCGGAGTACCTACGCGGCAATACCGAGCTGATCGTGCTCTACACAGAAGCGCTTTTACAAGCAAACGAAGAGCCGATTGCTGAGCGCCTGCTTAACCACTCACTGGATAACCACTGGGATGCCCGTCTGGTTAAGCGCTATGGCCTGATTAACGTTGATGCTGCGCGCCAGCTAGCAAAAGCGGAAAAGTGGCTGCAAGAGCGTCCCAATGACCCAGAGCTACTGTTGGCCTGTGGCCGCCTCTCACTACGTACTGGCCAATGGGAAAAAGCTCTAGAGTATTTCGAAGCCAGCCAGCGGCAACGCCCCAATGGTGAAGTATGCGCCGAACTTGCTCGCCTCTATGCAAGCCTGGGGGAGCACAACAAGAGCCAGCTCTACTATCGCCATAGTGTCGATATGCTTGCAAAATCATTGCCTTCGCTACCTCAGCCAAGCGATGCCAACGACAGCAAAGAGGGCGAATCCAAAAAAGCGGTTAAAAAACGCGCTTAATGTCGTTAGTAAAACCGTCACCGAAAAAGGGTGCCCATCGCGGGCACCCTTTTTCTTTATTAGGCTAAACTTAACGACACTCCGTACTCTCAACCAAGGCAGCGACTGCTACCTTCCAGGGTACCGACAGGCTGGCTGGTGGCCAATAAAGCAATTAAAGGAACAATGAGTCACTGACGGTTCAGTGTCAGACCAGCGCAGGCCGCCTGGGGACGAATAGGCGGTTAGTGTTGATTTCCCTGCCGTATCGACATGAGGAAGCACACTTAAAATGAATGGCATCAGCGACTCTATCGTTTTCACTGCTCTCAGCGTTGTGCTGCATTTAATGATTCAGTGGCTGCTGATCATTCGTGTTCTGCTCAAGCCACACCGCGACCCAAGGGCAAGGCTGACCTGGGTGGTAGTCATCATCGCCCTTCCCATTGGCGGTATCATCGCCTATCTACTATTCGGCGAGACCAACATTGGCCGCAAGCGCGCCGAGCGGATGCGCGCGGTACTCGCGCAAACACCAACATCACAGGCAGTGCCCGGTGACGATTCACCCAACCTAGCTCCTCAGATCCCGAAACGCTACCAGCACTTGTTTCAGGTGGGCCATTCCATCAGCGGGTTTAAACCGGTCGGCGGTAACCACGCCCAACTCATGCATGACTCCAATGACGTCATCGAGGCGCTGGTTGCTGATATCGACGCCGCCCAGGATCATGTTCATCTGCTGTTTTACATCTGGTTGCCCGATGGCAACGGCCTCAAAGTCGCCAAGGCTCTAATGCGTGCCGCCACGCGTGGCGTCACATGCCGCGCCATGGCCGATGACCTTGGCGCGCGAGCCATGATCCACTCCAAGCACTGGCAGGCGATGCAAACTGCTGGCGTTCGGCTAGCACGCGCCTTGCCCATCGGCAATCCGATCCTGCGTGTGCTCGGCGGTCGCATCGATTTGCGCAATCACCGCAAAGTCGTCGTCATTGACGACCACATTACCTACTGCGGTAGCCAAAATTGCGCCGACCCTGAGTTTCTCGTCAAGGCCAAGTACGCCCCCTGGGTCGATCTTATGATCCGCTTCGAAGGGCCGATCGCGCGACAGAACCAGCACCTGTTCGCCAGCGACTGGATGACGCATGTCGACGACGACATCCGCGCTCTACTGCTCAGGCCGCTCCCCACCACCCAGCCTGGCATCAGCGCCCAGGTAATCGGCACCGGCCCCACGGTACGCGACTCGGCTATGCCAGAGATGTTCGAAGCGCTGATATACAGTGCCCGCCGTAGCCTAGTTATCACCACGCCATACTATGTGCCGGATGAACCTTTACAGGCCGCGCTCTGTGCCAGCGCCCGTCGCGGCGTGGAGACTCTCATTATCTTCCCTCAACGCAATGACAGCCGCGTAGTAGCCGCTGCCAGCCGCAGCTACTACGCCGAACTACTTACCGCCGGCGTGCAAATCTACGAGTACGTCGGTGGCCTACTGCACACCAAGTCACTCACTCTCGATGGTGAGATCAGCCTCATCGGCTCCGCCAACATGGACCGACGCAGCTTCGAGCTCAACTACGAGAACAATATCCTGATCTACGACTCAGAGCTGACCCAGCAGATCCGCCAACGTCAGCAGCACTACCTCGACAGCGCTGTGCGTGTTGACCCTGATGATGTTGCCAACTGGCCCCGTCACCGCCGGTTAATCAACAACACCATCGCGATGCTGGGGCCAATCCTTTAAAGCCGACCGCCCAGCAGGTGACGTATACTGCCTATACAACATGGAGGGGCAATGTCGGGCCTATTCTGGCAATGTGTTAGTTGCAATGTAACGAGAGGAGTAGCCGTATGTGCACACGAGTGGTGTGGCCAGATGCCAACGGGGCGGTCATCGTCGGCCGTAATATGGACTTTCACAAAGACCTGATGACAAACCTGTGGACGCAGCCGAAAGGCATCACACGCGACGATGGGGTGCAGAGAAAGCTGACGTGGACATCGAAGTACGGGAGCGTCGTTGCGACCGCCTTCGACATGATCTCGGTCGATGGCCTGAATGAGGCTGGCCTGGCAGGTCATGTGCTGTGGCTGGCGGAGTCGGACTACGGCACCCCAGAAGACAGCCGCACTCAGTTAAGTCAGGCCATCTGGATGCAGTACTTCCTCGACAACTACGCCACCGTAGCAGAAGCCGTCGAATGGATTGAAAAGTCGGACGTTCAAGTGGTGCAAATGATGGACCCCACCGGTGGGGCACCGCCGGCGATCCACCTGGCCCTTGATGACGCCACCGGCGATTCGTGCATCATCGAGTACAGTGATGGGAAGCCCAAGGTCTACCACAGCCGCGAATACCGCGTGATGACGAACTCACCTACGTACGATCAGCAACTTGAGCTGGTCAGGACCATCAGTGGACTTGGTGGCGACCAACCCCTTCCTGGGTCGACCCTCGCAAGCGACCGATTCGCCCGTGCGACGTATTACGTGAGTCGCCTGGACCAGCCTCAGACACAGCTACAGGCCATCGCGGCCATGTTTAGCGTCATCCGTAACGCCGCACAGCCGTTCCGTATCCCAGACCCCGGCAAGCCCGATGCGTCCCAGACCCTTTGGCAGACTGTCAGCGATTTGACCAACAAGCGTTTCGTCTTTGAGTCGACCACCCGCCCTAACATTGTCTGGGTCGACCTGGGCGACCTAGACCTCACCGAGGGTGCCCCCCAGCTGAAGCTCAACCTAGTGAACGAACTGACTGTCGAGCACGGAATCGCCGGCGAAGTCAGCGGCAAGTTCGCTGACAGCGGCACGCTGAACTTCCTCACTCTCGAACTCGAAAGACAATTGATCGCGGCTGCGGCGAAGGCCAAGCAGTAGACCATCGAGGTCGACATCCTTTAAAGACACGCAAGCCCTATTCAGTGTTGGCTTGCCGTGCAACCTCGTGCAGACGCTTGCTTTCACTCTATCCTTCACTCTGAAGCGGATCCGTTGAAAACCCGCGATCCGCTTCAGAAACAGTAACTTCAAACGTTATCAGGTTTCGATATTAGTGATGGAATCCTGAGGCGTCCTCTTCTGCGAGGGGCACCTGCTTGGGATGGGCCGAAATATGCGCCAATGCCGCTTTCATGTCATCGATCAGTAGCGAGCATAAATCCCCGCTGACGCCGTTGCGCACAAGAATGCGCTGAATTGCCTGATCCTCGCAATTCGAGGGCAGTGTGTAAGCTGGCACCTGCCAACCACGCACCCGCAAGCGGTCGGCAAGATCAAACAGCGTAAAGCCTGGATCACTGCCATCTTTCAGCTTCCAAGACACCGCAGGGATGCCGCGGCTGCGATCTCCGTCGAAAACGATCTCGAACGAGCCCAATGCAGCGATCTCAGCAGCGAGGTATTCCGCGCTGTCATAACAGGCCCCATGCACCTTTTCGTAGCCCTCGCGGCCAAGCCGGACGAAGTTGTAGTATTGGCACACAATCTGACCGCCGGGCCGTGAGAAATTAAGGGCAATGTCCTTCATGTTACCGCCCAGATAATTGACCCAGAAAATCATCTCCTCAGGTAGGTCACTTTCCTGACGCCACAGCACCCATCCCACCCCTAGGGGCGCGAGACCAAACTTGTGGCCTGACGCGTTGATCGAGCGCACCCGCGGAAGGCGGAAATCCCATTCAATATCTGGTGCGCAGAATGGCGCTAAAAATCCTCCGCTGGCACCATCCACATGGATCGGGATATCAAGACCGGTGTCGCGCTCCAGCTGGTCGAGCGCGTCGCTAACGGCCTTCACAGGCTCGTACTCACCGGTAAAGGTCACGCCGAGGGTCGGAACCACGCCGATCGTGTTCTCGTCGCAGTATTTTAAAGCTTCCTCGGGGGTCATCAGCAGCCGTCCCGGCTCCATCGGGATCTCACGATGCTCGATATCCCAGTAGCGGGTGAATTTGTGCCAGCAGACCTGAACCGGACCAGTCACGAGGTTGGGCTTATCGGTTGGCTTACCATCCGCGCGGCGCTTGGCCTCCCAGCGCCGCTTCATGGCCAGCCCACCGAGCATAGCGGCCTCGCTCGAGCCCGTCGTCGAACAGCCCGTCGCCGGCCCTTCGGGCGCGTTCCAGAGATCAGCTAGCATGCGGACGCAACGTGCCTCAATCTCGGCAGTCTGCGGATATTCGTCCTTGTCGATCATGTTCTTGTCGATGCATGCATCCATCAGCTCGTGCACTTCTGGCTCTTCCCAGGTCTGACAGAAGGTTGCGAGATTCTGGCGTGCATTGCCGTCCAGCATCAATTCGTCGCGCACGGCAGCGCAGACCCAGCGCGGCGATTGCTCATCGTCGGGGAACCCAGATTTGGGGAGCGGCTGCGCCAGCGTGCTAGAACCGTAGATTTCATCATTCATGCTGTGGGAACGATTTGTCATTGCTCATCTCCAGTCTGTGGTAAACGCCACGCTCCGGGGTCGAACCAAGAGAAATAGGGACGAGATTGAGACGCCCAAGATACCCGTGGCTAAGAATTCCCCTCAGGGAGCTCAGTGCAGAAAGCGACCGCACGCCTGCAGTGCCTGCCCGTTGATATCAAGACTGACCGTGAAGGGGAAGGTCCACCCCACCATGCTGTCCTGGCAAGGCTCTGGGGCAAGCGTGACCGTGACTTCATGATCCGAAGATTCAGCGTGGTAGCCTGCCTGGTCAGCCCACACCTCGACATCCTCGAAAACGTGGCGATTGGCGCCATGGTCAAGTGTCAGGAGCATGGTTCCTTCTTCCTCCATGACTTCGACGTGCCAACCCGGCTCGTTACCCACGGCCCTGAAATCAACACCATCGAGCATCGCCTGGGTCCAAGGAGACATGCTGTCGCGCAGCGAGCACTCGACGCTGTCATCATCGGCAATGGTCAAGTGGGCTTGATCGGTACCCCGGGTCCAAAACTCAATTTCACCGTCGTCATATCGAGCCCCTGATGCAGCGGGCACCAAAGGCAGCTCGGCTTTGCCCCAGGGCAAGGACAGGGTGACCTGATCGTCCATCTCAAAGTTTGCGTCCACGGCAACATCACCGCACTGGAAAGAGTGCCATTCGACGGCCAACGTTTCTGAGCCCATTCCCTGTGCACTGGAATCGACGCCGATCAGCCTGACCTCCGATACGTTGGTCTGATTTGATGAAACCGGCACTTCAGCCGAAAACCGGGGAGTCGCATCGGGCAAGTACAGGGTCAACTGCAGCAGATATTGATTATCCGAGCTCATCAAGTCTTGGTCGATGCGCAAGTCAAACGGATAAGGTGGGGCCCCCACATCTTCCATTCGCTCGACAACCAAACGGTCACCGCTAACCTCATCGACCAGTGCAATCTCGAGAACCGAGTCGGGTGGCATCATAATCCGTTCCATGTAATGCGCCTCACCGGTGATCTCGACCTCCGTTGCCGGTTCCGATTCCGGTTCAGACTCCCCGCCACAAGCAGCGAGGAATACAACTGCAGCTACCCACAAAAACTGTTTCATCTCATGCACTCCAATGCTTGTTAATGATCCGTCTGGGCACAGTGTATACGCATCTTATATCAACACTGTAGACCAGAGCGCTAATCCACACATCGAACGCAACATCACAATTGGGTCGGCACATCGCGATTGGTGAGCCGCCCCGTCGCGAAGGCCAGGGCTGTCGCAGCAGCGAAGGTATCAGCAAAGGCTTGCTCACGTAGCAGACGAACGTCGTTTAGACCGATTTTAGACTGACTGACCTCAGCCAGCGTCGCGAGGCCATTTTCGTAAAGCCCAAGCGCAGTCTCATAGGTCTCTCGGCCGGCTTCGAGCAGTGGGCCCGAGGCCGTGTAGGCCGCTAGACTGCTGTGAAGAAGGCTGTAGGCTTCGACAATTTCCTGTGCAGCCAAGTTGCGGATCTCAAGGAGATCCTGTTGAGCGGCCTCGGCCTGTATACGCGCTTGCCGCTCTTGTGTCTGGCGTAAACCGCCATCGAAAAGGGGCATGGTAAACACAACGCCAGCGATGGCCTCGTCAAGTGTTCTATTCATCGAGGCACTCCCGCCGAAGCGACTATCACGTAGGCTAACACCGCCAATTGCCCTACCCACTTCTGCTACCGCCGCGATCTTAGGCCTAGAAGACGCGGCCACCAGATCCACCTCGGACCGGGTAGCTCGCACTCGGGCCAGCGCTGCCTGAATATCGGGCCGCTGAGCCAGAGAGGTCTCAATCAGTTCCTCGAGCGGCATCGGCACCTCTTCCGGCAGTCGCCGATCAGAGAGCTCCGCCACCTGCATATCGGTTGCTGGCGACAAGCCCATGGCGTGCATCAGCGCCGCCTGGGTGCTTTCCTCGCGACTTTCGGCCCGCGTCAGATCGAACTGGGCCCGGGCTTCGATCTGGCGTGCTTGGGCAACTTCCGCCCTAATCGCCAAGCCTTCTCGTAATCGACCTTCAGCAACGCTGAGTAAGGTTCGGGCATCTTCCACCCGCTCTCGGTCGATGCGTGTTTCCGCACGTGCTGCCGAGTATTGAAAATAGGCCTCGCTGACTTCGAAGATGACCCTTTGATGAGCGCCGTGGAAAGCGATATTGCCGACGATAGCAGCCTGCTCTGCCATCTCCATAGCGGCATCACGCGCACCGAAGTCGAACAGCAGCCACTCCACGGCAAGATTGGGTATCACTTGGTATCCGGTCGCGGTCAATCGCCCTGTTCCGATTCCGAGTTCCGGAATTGCCTGTTCGGGACGTGACACGGTTTCATAACCCGCTAGCACATTGGCTGACAACTGTGGCAAGTAGGAAGCTTCGACGACATTCACAGCAAGTGCGGCTTCACGGGCACGCAGCCAAGCAGCGCGTGTGGCCGGTTTAGTGCGCTGAGCGATGTCGATCAACTCCGGTAGAGTGTAAATCCGCTCTGGGTCGATGGCGACCAACTGTTCGGTCGGCAGCTGCTGGCCGATGAGCGTGGAGGCCTGCCCCCCTGCCAGCGACAGATCGGCAGGTAGAGAAAAATCCATGGCACCGGTTGCCGTTTGCATCGAACCCAGGGGAGTCGAGGCGTCGGGCGAGGTCGGGTGGATAGTCTGTTGCGCGCAGCCCGCTGTTGCGGCACAGATGGCGGAAAACGCTATTCGATGAAGCTTAACTCTCATTCACTTTCCCTTCCCCTGTCAGTATCCCGACCAGAACTCGTGCACGGTCATATATGGCGTCACTGGTACCATTGGCTGTGTAGGAATCCGCCGATGGGTGTTCAGTTGTCTCTAGAGCAGTGGCAAGGAGAGCTGCGTTCTGCCCACTCATGAGCGGCAGCAGTCGTGCTAGCTGCTCAGTGGCAACGAGTCGCTTGGCGCCCGCTGTCTGCTGACCAGCAGCAGGCCCAAGCCACTCGAATCTCATCACTTCCTGGGCATGGTGTGCCGCGCCAATATGGTGATAAACATCAGCAAGACGATCCTCGCCGCGTAGCACCTTGACCATAACCCCGAGCGCTGCGTCAGTCTCACTATCACGGGTATCCTTTGCACTCTCCGGCCAGACCAACGAGAACACTAGCCCCATGATACCGATGCCCACGAGAATACCGAGCACTCGATAGCCCGCGTCAGAGAGGTCGTAGTTCGGCCCGAATTCCAGTGGTGATCCAGGCAGTACGCAGATGAAAAAGGCAAGTGCCATTTGAAAGCCTGCGTACTGCACGCGGTACGACCCCATCGCTACCCAGCCCGCAATCAGGCTGCCCGTGGCGATGAGCAGGAAAAGGTGTCCAGGGTCATTCAGGTGCGGCATCACGAAGATAACAGCAAAGGCTCCCATCGCCGCCCCTATCAGGCAGCCAATAATACGCAGGGTACTTTTGTGAAAGGTCTCGCCAGAGGTGCCGAGGGCGACGACGAAACAAGTGACCATCGCCGTATGGATCTCGAACAAGCCGATGCTGGTGTACAAGGCATAGGTCAGAAAGACAGCAAGCAACACCTTGAGCGCAAACTGAGTGTAAATAGGATTCTCGAAAGCATCCGGCTGCAGAAATGAACTCTTATCCTCGGCGGGAGCGAGGCCAGTTACGTTAGCGGCGCTGCGGGCGGCAACGAAAGTACGGGCGGCATCGGCAACCGGGCCACCACCCACAGGCAGGGGCGGCACCGAGCCCTCGGCCATCCGGCGTAGCAAGGGAGCCAGTTCGGGCTCGGATCGACCTGCTGCTGTAGCCGCCTGCGCGGTAGCAAGCAAATCGAAGCTCGCCGTGAGCTCCGCGACGAGCCGGTCGTGCTCATTTTTCGACACCAAAGCAAGCAGACGCGCCATACCAGCATGCTTTTCGGCCGCCTCATTGCCTTCCCGTAACAACCGGTCGGTCGGTGCAGGATCACCACCTTCGATGAGGCGCGCCGACTCGCACAGCCGCTCACGCACCCGCTTGCGCACAAGGCGCAGCGGGCTGCGGCCGACAAACACGTTGAGGACAACCAGCAGTACCATCGGCACAAAGACCACCATCCATACCCAGGCCAAGCCACGCAACACCAACTCCGGCATAGAGATGTAGTCGTAGAACGTCAGGATAAACACGATGATGAAACCCAGTAGACCGGCGGGCTCACCCAGCTTGCTAGCCCGTGCCAGCCACATAAAGACGAAGGTCACCGCTCCCATCATCGCCAGCCGCAGTGCAGGCGCATCGGCGACGAACATCATGAGGAGGATACTTAAAGCGATGAGGACTGTCGCCGCAAGGATCAGGCCGACGCCAATCCCAATGTTCTCGCCCGCATTGTCTCGGTACATCAGGAAGATCAGATAACACGAGAGCAGCGCCAGAGGCACCTGAAGCGCCATTGCAACAACCGCCGTCAGTCCGCATAGCAACGCAATGTGCAGCGTCATCTCCAAACGCCCGTCATAGGGGCGTAGGTCGTCGATAATTGCCTGCAACATACCGTTCGACGATGTAGCAGCGTGGCTACTCATGCTCTTCAGCCGAATGAATGATGACGGAAGCGGAGGCACCAACGCGCATTAGCGCTTCAGGTGGCTCTTCGAGACGGATGGTGACTGGAAACCGCTGCGCGACCCGTACCCAATCGACCGAGCTGTCAATGATCGGCAGGCCAAGAATACTGATGCTATCAGTGGTTCTGACCCCATAGCCGAGACTCTGGACACGACCGCTCAGGCGCTGCGTTGGCGCCGACATTACGAAGACATCGACCGGCGCGCCGACACGGATGCGCGGTAATTCGGTTTCACGAAACAGAGCCGTGACCACCCAGTCTTCGGTGTCAATGAGCGAGAACAGCGAAACACCGG
This sequence comes from Vreelandella zhaodongensis, assembly GCF_013415115.1. Lineage (GTDB taxonomy): Bacteria > Pseudomonadota > Gammaproteobacteria > Pseudomonadales > Halomonadaceae > Vreelandella > Vreelandella zhaodongensis. Next base: position 514,997 of record NZ_JACCDD010000002.1, read on the forward strand.
TCACCACATACGTGCCGACACCGAGATCAAGCCCAGTGATGCGACCCGAGATAGGTGCGCGCACTTCGGTTCTGCGCAGTTCGCGTTCGGCCAGTGCCAGGCTGGTGCGTGCCAGATCCACTTGAGCCTGAGGGGCATCGAGCGTCCCGATCATGGTTTGCGCTGCCAACTGCTGGCTCAATGACTCATCAAGCGAGATTAAGGCATCCCCGTGAACCGTGCGCGCGGTATCAACTTGCTGGGCGGTCACCATGCCTCGCGGCAGCAGGTTCTCCAGTCGCTGCAGCGACTGACGAGTGAGATCAACGTGATTGCGGGCACGATCGATCTGGCGACTGGCAATCTCAGCATTGGTCTGTTGAACGGAGAGTAAGCGACCACCGGTCTCGAGTTCGGCTTCGGCAGTGCGTAGCATTGCGCGCGCCTGTTCCACTCGCAGCTCGTAAGGTTCTGGATCAATGCGAAACAGTAGATCTCCAGCTTCTACGAAAACATTGTCCTCAATGAAAACCTCAGTTACATGCCCCGGCACGTTGGTCGATACTGGTACAATCGTGGCGCTCACCTCGGCATGGTCTGTACGCAGGGTAGTTGTGCGCTGCATAGCCACAAAGATGATAGCAACAATGGCACTAGCGATCAGCGCGAAGCCGATCAGGCGCGCGAGGAGCATTCGCATTCTGGGCCCGCGTGGTGCGGGTGTATCATTCTCGTTACCCATGTCGTTCTGGTTGCTCATAGCGCCAGCACTCCAGTCCAAAACGCCCATATCATGATGCCGCTGAAGATTGCCGCACAGAGATAGGTCAGCGGCGGCATCGGCAGATGCTCGTGCAATCCGGCACGGATGAACAGTAGCCGCAGGACGACTGTACAGATCACTCCGAGCAGGGCCGCCATTAGCCAGACAGGAAAGAACGAACCGTACAAGGAAAGTGTCGGCGAATGAGCATGTATTGAGCACCCCGAAAGCATCATTGGCACCAGCAGGATCGCCGACCAAAAATGAAGAGGGTGGCCTACCCTACTGGCTAAAATCATGCCTTCACTTCCCCCTTAGATGCTTGATAGGCCTGGACGTAGCCCCGGGCGATAGCCCGTACCGAGCGCCCGATGGCTTCATAAGACTCATCGTTTAAGTTGGCGAAAGAAACCCGCGCCGACCAGTTTGGCGCATCGAACCCAGAACCGTTGAGCAGCACGATCCCGTGGTGCTCGGCAAGCTTAAAGCTGATGTCGAGAGGGTGGATATTAGTCTTTACCCAGTCAACAACCTCTTCACCAACGTAGCGACGCAGCCAAAACTCGAAGTCGATGATCCCATAGTAGGCGTCGTAGCGCTTGCTCGGGCTGACTTCGATGCCCATGCCCTTGACGAGCAGGTCGAAGCGGCGCTTGAGGATCGACATGCAAGCCTTCTGATAGTGCTTCTCGGTGTCGACCAGTTCGACCAGAGAAAACAGGCTCATCATGATCTGTTGAGGTAGCGATAGCCCAGCAGTGTGGTTGAGCGCCACATCGCGACTGTCGGCCACGACCCGGTCGACAAACCTGATGGCACGCGGTGTCAGTGAGAGGGTGGCATAGCGCCGGTCGAGCTCAGTTTTGATCTCCTCCGGCAGTGCGGCAAGGGCACGATCGAAGATATTGTCCTCGTGTACGGCAATCACGCCGAGCCGCCAGCCAGTACAGCCGAAGTACTTGGAGTAAGAGTAAACGCCGATGGTGTTCTGTGGCAGATGCCCCATGACCGATTCGAAGTCGGGTACGAAGGTGCCGTAGACGTCATCGGTCAGAATCATCAGATCGGGGCGCTTTTCTCGAACCAGCTTGACCAGTCGCGCAATCGTTTCACTGTTGAGCGCGACCGCTGACGGATTGCCTGGGTTGACGAGAAAGAATGCCTTAACCTTAGGATCCTCGAGCTGGGCGAAGGCCTCCTCGGTAAATTGGAAGCCATGTTCCTGGATCGCTGGGACATGAATCGAATTCAACGCATAATCCTCAAGCTCGGTCATTTCCATATAGGGCGTGAAGATCGGCGTACCCAGAGCGATGGTGTCGCCGGGGTTGAGCAGACGATTGGCCTTGAGCGTCTTAAATAGATAGCACATCGCGGCCGTGCCGCCCTCCACTGGATAGAGGTCGAACCGGCCTTCTGGGCGATGACCGGCGCACAACGCCCACATCAGGTATTCATGTACGACCTGCTCGGTATGCAACAAGGCTCTATCCGGCACTGGGTAGTTGTCCCCAATAATCCCGTCAACCAGTTCGTGTACAAAGGCGTCAGGCTCGAAACCGAAAGCGGCGATTGCATGATCAACGCAGGCCTTAAGTGTATCGGCGCCCGGCATGTCACTATGCTCTTCTAACCAGGTATCGAGCCGCTCGGCCACGCCAGGCGCTGCCGGCATGCCACCGATACCAAACGCTGCGTCATGTACCCGTTTGGACTCTGTGACCGCGAACTGGCCAAGCAGAAAGTAAGCCTCGCGTGGGCGGGTTGCGATCCAGTTAGGATTTCCGCGTCCAGCATTGAGGTACATCCTAGAGGAACGCTGCGCCTCCTCGCGAGCGAGTTTGATAAGTTCGTCCTTAATCTCGAAAGGACTGAGACCTTCAAGCGATACATACTGAGCGTTGTCCATATTCTGTCCCTTCAACTGGTGAATTGCTTCAGGATTAGACGCCCCTTCAGTTGATAAGCATCACGATCACCATGCCCCAGAGGGTGAGGAGCGTATTACCCACTGCGTAAGGCACCGTGTAGCCAAGCATGGGGATATCGCTCTTGGCTTGCTCGGAGAGCATCGCGGCGGCTGCGGTCGAGGTGCGCGCCCCGCCGCAGCAACCGAGATTGATGGCGGGATCAAAGCGAAAGAGGTACTTGCCGACCAGAGGTGCGAGGATCATCGGCCCAGCGGTGGCGAACATGCCCCAAAAGAACAGAGCAAAGCCCGCCTGCTGCAGTCCGGCGATAAAGGTCGGGCCTGCCGTGATGCCGACCACCGCAATGAAAACGTTGAGTCCAACTGAGTTCATGAACCACAGTGTTGGCTGCGGTACATTACCAATCTTCGGGTTCACAGTGCGGTACCAACCGAGCAGGATGCCAGCGATCAATGCGCCACCCGAGGTGCCTAGTGTGATCGGAATGCCCTCGGCCGGAATGACCACCGAACCGATGAGCCCCCCCAAAAGAATGCCCAGACCAACCAGCACCATATTGGTCACCGTGGCCGGTCGATCAGCATAGCCAAGCGCTGCGACGACTCGGTCAGTGTGCACCTTGGTACCACTGATGCGGACAATGTCGCCTCGGTGTAGCTGCGTCTGCGGCAAGATAGGGATGTTGACTGCGTTCGAGCCACGGCGGATCGAATTGACATAAACCCCTCGGGCAAATGGTTCAGAAGCGAGATCGATCAGCTTCGAGCCATTAACCGACTTCGTGGTGACCAGCACTTCGACTGCTTCAACGGGAATGTCGATAAGCTCTCGGTCCTCGACCTCATCGGCGGCATGCGACAGGTGTACGAGTGCTTCACGCCGGCCGGACACGGCAACCACATCGCCCGGTTTTAGAACAGTGGTATCGTCGAATTCGATGAGCTTACCGTCGCTGCGCAGCCGCTCGATAAACAACCTTTCGTTACCGGCGAGCGCCTCGGCGTCGTGAACTGTCTTGCCAGCAACCTTGCCACCCTCATGGATGCGGTAGGCGCGTATTTCATGCTGGTGCCAAGCGCTTTCCATGCCTGACTCGGGCTCCCCAGACGACATCTCACGCTTGTAGCGGGCGCACTCCGCAGCCAGATCGATACGCAGCAGCTTGGGCCCGAGGAAAACTAAAATCCAACCAGTGCCAACCGTGCCAAAAATATAGGAAATCGCATAGGCGACAGGAATCAGATCGGTTTGCTGCGTGATCTCTTCGGCGCTCATGCCGGACCTAGCGATCGCGTCAGTCGCCAGGCCTATCGAGGCCGAAATCGTTTGACTGCCTGCCAGCAGCCCTGCAGCCAAGCCCGGGCCGTAACCAGCAACGACGGCGGCGATGTAGACACAAGCAAGAGATAGTGCACAGACCACCACGGCGAACAGAGCCTGCGGTAGGCCATTCGAGGCGATACCACGAACGAATTCCGGTCCCACACCGAAACCGATCGCGAACAGAAACATGATAAAAAAGATTGACTTGATCTGTGGCGAGATGTCGATGCCGACCTGACCGATCAGAATACCGACGAGTAAAGTGCCGGTCACCGCGCCAAGACTGAAGCTGCCGAACTTTTTGGCGCCAATCCAGTACCCCCCAGCAAGCGTGAGAAAAATCGCCAGTTCTGGATGCTCGCGGAGCATCTCCAACATCCATTCCCACATGGCCATATCGCATACTCCCTTTTGTTATTCTCCGAATGACGGGGGTTCCGATCGAGCTCACCAGCTATAGCAAGTATTTATTGCGCTCTTATTTCAGCGTATTGCGTGCAACCTTACCGAGCAATATAAAGTTTTATTAGCCATTACAATTACATGTAACCATATACGGCTGTCAACTCTTGAAATTCAACAGACGAGCCTAATTAGTTAATGCCTACTTACACATAGGTAACTATACGAACTTGTGTTGTAAAACACCGGCGCGCAAATCCGTTCGCGTATTAATTAGCCATTACCGCGTCTAACGCAGCGCGATAACCTTGTACGCCCAATCCGGCAATCACACCGTCAGCACGAAGTGAAACGTAGGAGTGGTGCCGAAAAGCTTCACGCTTATGCACATTAGATAGATGTACTTCAATCACTTTGCCATCAAACGCATTCAACGCATCCAGTATTGCAATAGATGTATGGGTATAAGCCGCCGGATTAATAATAATTGCCTGGGTGCCATCCAGGCGTGCCGCGTGGATAGCATCGATCAACTCACCTTCGTGATTACTCTGCTGACAGGTAATATCCCACCCCGCCATCACCGCTTGCTCCCGTAGAAGATTATTCACATTTTCTAAGGTGTCGTAGCCATATATCTCTGGCTGGCGGCTACCCAGCAAGTTGAGGTTAGGCCCATGTAAAACCAAGACTTTTCCCTGACTCATTCTCTCTTCCACCCTGCGCATTGGCACATGAATTGACGATATAGCCTGTTCTAGCACTTAATGCGTCTATTCCGCCAGCGCCTTTTCAATCGACGATGCCCCGACTGATCCACTTTCCAGCTCTAAATGCGCTGCCCAAGACACGATATCAGGCGTTCCCATAGCAGCGCCTATTCTAGGGCTCATATCCGGTAGCTCGTGGGCTATGCCTTTATGACAGTCGATGCAGGTCGCATCACCCGAGGCAAGGTTGGTGGAGTGGGCGCGAGCAGCACGCGTGCTCTGGAGAGTGAAGTCCATAGAGTCGAATTCGTGACAGTTACGGCACTCTAGTGAGTCATTCGCCTTTAGCCGCGCCCATTCGCGCTCAGCTAGCTCGCGGCGCTTTGCCTCGAACTGCTCTTCGGTGCGTATCGTGCCAAATACCCAGCCCCATACCTCTTTAGAAGCTTCCATTTTGCGCGCCACTTTATGCGTCCAACCATGGGGAACATGACAGTCCGAGCAGGTCGCCCGAACCCCAGAGCGGTTGGTGTAGTGAATGGTGGTTTTAAGCTCCTGCATCGGGTTACGCTCCATTTCATGGCAAGAGACGCAAAATTGCTCAGTATTGGTCGCTTCCATGGCCGTGTTAAAACCACCCCAAAAAATAATACCTGCAATAAAGCCGCCCAGGGTTAAAAACCCTAGGCTAAAGTGAACGCTGGGACGGCTTAAGATACGCCAGTAACGGATAAAAAAGCGCTTCATTGCCCACCCTCCTGATGCTCACTAAGCACCTCCGTAATCACCTCTTCCACGGACTTGAAACGATTGGGTACCAACGGGTCAGCGTCTGTTTTAGGCACGTGGCACTGAGTGCAGAAGTAGCGATCCGGCGATACTGCCGCTAATACCTGCTTATGGCGATCCATAAAGTGGGTAATGCTCACCATGGGGGCGCCCGCGCTGACCGCCTGTTCCCGGCTATGGCAGTTTAGGCACTGGTTGACCCGCATATCGACTTGATAGTCACGGATCGAGTGCGGAATCACTGGCGGCTGTTCTGGGTAATTGCGCACCTCGCGGCCGCTATCCCGCGGTTCGCCGGCGATAGGCGCAGCGGATAGGGTTTGGCTAATGGTGCCGCCAAGCCGCAAGCCATCTGGGGCTGTTGCATCACGGGTTTGATCAGCGCTGGTCGCGCTAGCCAACAAGGACATGGATAAACAGAGAGGAAAAAGCCATTTCATCGTCGTTCTCCTTGGTCTGTTTAAGCCAGATTGACGAGTTCAAGGCGCACCGCGCACTTCTTGAAATCGGTTTGTTTGGAAATCGGGTCGGTGGCATCCAAGGTGACCTTATTGATCAAATAAGAGGCATCAAAAAAGGGCACGTACACCAAGCCACGAGGCGGTTTAACACGCCCGCGAGTTTCTACCCGTAGATTCACATCCCCGCGGCGGCTCGCCACGTTGACCTCGCTTCCCCGCCGAAACCCTTCGGCGCGGGCATCTTCTGGGTGCATATATAACAGCGCGGCAGGCACTGCCCGGTGCAATTCAGGCACGCGGCGGGTCATGGAGCCGGTGTGCCAATGCTCCAATACCCGCCCTGTGCAGAGCCAGTAGGGGAAGTCATCATCTGGGGCTTCGGCGGGTGGCTCGGCCGGTAGTGCAAAAATCAAAGCACGGTTATCGGGCTTCCCATAGAACTGCCAGCCGCTACCGGGTTCTACGTAAGGGTCGAGCCCCTCCCGGTAGCGCCAGAGGGTTTCTTGCCCATCCACCACTGGCCAGCGCTTACCACGGCTGGCGTGGTAAGCATCAAAGTGGTCTAAATCCTTGCCTTTGCCACGGCCAAATCGGGCATACTCCTCAAACAGTCCTTTTTGGATATAGAAACCGAAATCATCTGCCTCGGCGTTGGCGTAGCCCTCTTCCATATCGGAGGTGGGAAACTGGTCTACCTGCCCATTGGCAAACAGTAAATCAAACAGGGTTTTGTCGCGTAGCTCAGGGGCAGCCTCCAGAAGTTCCTCGGGCCATACGTCAGCCACGCGGATGCGCTGGGAGAGCGCCACGGTCTGCCAGAGATCCGAGCGTGCCTCGCCGGGTGCATTTACCAGTTGATGGAAAAACTGGGTGCGCCGCTCGGAGTTTCCAAAGGCACCCTCTTTTTCCACCCAGGACGCTGCGGGCAATATCAGATCCGCCGACTGTACTGAAACGGTGGGGTAGATATCAGAGACCACCACAAAGGCTTCGGGGTTGCGCCAGCCAGGCAGAATCTCCTGCATAACGTTGGGCCCAGCCTGCATATTATTTGTCACCTGGGTCCAGTAGACCTTGATATCACCATCTTTAAGGTGACGGCTTTGGGCCACCGCATCAAACCCTACCCATGCTGGTATCGTCCCCTCGGGCAGTTGCCAGATCTTCTCCGCATCGCGACGATGCTCAGGGTTGGTGACCACGCGGTCGGCGGGCAGGCGGTGGGCGAAGGTGCCCACTTCCCGTGCGGTGCCACACGCAGACGGCTGGCCGGTGAGGGAGAAAGGGCTGTTGCCAGGCTCAGAGATCTTGCCGGTGAGCAGGTGAAGGTTGTAAATCAGATTATTGATCCACACCCCGCGGGTATGCTGATTGACCCCCATGGTCCAGAAGGTCATTACCTTTTTATCAGGGTCGGCATACAGCTCCGCCAGAGCCTCAAGACGACTTTCAGAGACACCGGATTCCCGCGCGGCCCGCTCTAAGGTGTAAGGCGCGACATAGTCAGCGAACTCCGTAAAGCTCATGTCCGTCCAGCTATTGGCGTTATCGACGTTCTCTGCAGCCTGTTGCAGCGGGTGCTCCTCGCGCAGGCCATAGCCGATATCATCGGTGCCTCGGGCGAAGTTGACATGCTTATCAACAAATGACCGATTTACTCGGTCGGCCTGAATAATATGGTTGGCGATGTAGTTGAGAATTACGATATCCGCATTGGGCGACATAATCATGGGAATATCAGCCAACTCAAAGCTGCGGTGTTCAAAGGTCGACAGCACAGCCACCTGGGTATCTGGGAAAGAGAGCCGCCGATCGGTGACACGGGTCCAGAGCACCGGGTGCATCTCGGCCATGTTAGAGCCCCACAACACAAAAGCATCCGCATGTTCGATATCGTCATACACGCCCATCGGCTCATCCGAGCCAAAGCTGCGCATAAAACCATATACTGCCGAAGCCATACAGTGGCGGGCGTTAGGGTCGATATTGTTCGAGCGCAGCCCCGCTTTAAATAGCTTACTGGCCGCATAACCTTCCCAGATGGTCCACTGACCAGAGCCAAACAGCGCGATGCTCTCCGGGCCGTGCTCACGAATGGCGCTGGTAAATTTTTCTGCCATCAGATCAAGTGCTTCGTCCCAGGAGACCGGCTCAAAATCACCGTCTTTAGCGTACTCGCCGTTGCGCTTTCGTAGCAGTGGCTGGGTTAATCGGTCCTCTCCATAGAGGATTTTGGAGAGGAAGTAGCCTTTGACACAGTTAAGGCCTCGGTTCACTTCGGACTGGTTATCACCGTGAGTCGCCACGATTTGGCCGTTATAGGTGCCAACCATGACGCTACAGCCGACACCGCAAAAACGGCAGGGTGCTTTATCCCACTGCAAACGGTTCATGTCCGCCTGGGTAATTAGATTGCTGGCGCCTGCGGGAATAGACATGCCTGCCGTGGCAGCGGCCACCGCCGCTGCATTCGCCTTTACAAACTCTCGGCGTGTTAGTTTCATTGCTCCCCCTCCTGGACGTGCGGCTCATCCGCTGCCTTGGCGTCGATGACTTCGTGGTAAACAAACGCGGCGTTAATGACGCCAGGCTGCTCGCGTACGTGATCCATTAAAGCCAATAGTTGTTGTTCGTCGGTATGTTCGGCGACCACCACGAGCTTCCCTGCCACATCTTCGCCCAACACTTCTCCGATGCTATTTTGGTTAACCCACTCCGCCGTCCGTGTCAGCGCTTCGGGTCGCGTATGAACGATAAAGCTAATGATGTGCAGCAATTGTTCAGACATGGGCGGTGTCTTTTGTTAACAGTGAGATCGCTTGGTTAGGACAGGCGGCATAACAGGCACCGCAGCCAGTGCATCTTTCTAAATCGATATCAGGTTGCGGCGGCCACCCACCGGGGCGCAGCGGAAAGCGGATCGCGTTCGATTCGCAGGCGTCCTGGCAGCTTTGGCAATGGATGCTGGCAAGCGCCAAGCAGTGCGGCTGCACTTCGGCGTGCCATGGGAAGGCTTTGCTGACACTACCGAGCGGCTGTATCGCCTGCGGTTCGCATACCGTCACGCAATCACCGCACAGTGAACACCCCTCCTGGGCAAAGCTAAGCTCGGGATAGCCACCACCACCGCGTGTCAAAATGCCTTCCGGGCAAACATCGATACAGGCATCACAACCACTACAACGGTCGAGAAAGGCGGCAGAGCTCCAGGGGGGACGTCGTACATCACCACGCCCCGACAAGCGGCGAAAGAAATTGCGCCGATTATTATTGTTATCCGTGCGCGTCATAAGCATTCCTAGCATTAATAAACATTTATGCACTGTTTTATGAACAGTGCATAAAACAGTGACTGCTCCTTTAAAACGTTGCGGTATGCGGCGTTACAACGGCGAACCAGGCGGCCCTGTAAACATTTGAAAGATCCATACCGAAAAGCCATACCCCCCTACCACCGCTACTGCCAAAATGGGAAATAGCAACACGACAATAAAGAGAAATAGTCCCAGCTCCTGACGTTTTCGGGGCGCTTTTTCCACCGCTGTTGGATGAGATTTTTTAAGCATTAGTGACTCCCCAAGGGAAGAACACACCAATGTAGATGTGTATTAAAATAGTTATATATAAAGCGTAGTGACTAAGTTCTACTTGTCACTTGATCTAGATCAGTTTCTCTAGGTTTGTAATTATTTCGCTGGGTACTAACTCACCTAGTACCGACCCACCTAGTACCCACTAAATACGAATAAAAGGCACTCATGACGCTTCCGCTTTACCTCGGCCTGCCCATGTGGGCCAATCAGGACTGGCTTGGCACACTGTATCCGCGACACGCAAAAACAGAGCTGTTAAGCGACTATGCCGCCGTGTTTTCGAGCGTTGAGGGCAATACCACGTTTTATAGCGGTGCTCCCAAACCAGAAACGGTGGCCGCCTGGGCACGCCAGGCGCCCGATTACTTTCGTTTCTGCTTTAAACTGCCCGCGATGGTGACTCATGACCAGCGCTTAACCCGGCTAGATGATGCTTGGGCGTTTTTGAACGCGCTCGCGCCGTTGCATAGCCGTCTTGGCCCCACCATGGTGCAGTTACCCCGAGATTTCGGCCCTTCGGAGCTCCCCAGGTTAGAAGCATTACTAGCGCAGTGGCCTGCTCATTTGCCCTGCGCAGTGGAAGTGCGTCATCCTGATTTTTACCTCAAAGGTAACGCTGAAAAAGCCCTCAACCGCTTGTTGATAACTTATTCGGCCAACCGTGTGATGCTTGATGTTCGCCCAGTGTTTTCAACACCCGCTAATGGCCACCTTGGGCTTGCCCATGCTCAACAAGAAAAGCCGAAACTCCCACTACACGTGCTTTCCACAGCAGATAAACCGGTCATTCGCTTTATTGGGCATATTGACAAAACGATTAATACTGGCTACTTCATGCCGTGGATAGACCGACTTATCCTGTGGATAAAACAGGGGAAAACCCCTTTCTTATTTGTGCATACTGCAGATAACCGAGAGTCACCTGAAATGGCGCGCAGCTTGTATCACGCCGTGCAACAGCAATTTCCACTACCAGCGCTTGGTTCATTTGCCAGTGATCAGCAAAGCCAGCTATTTTAACTTGGCTTTTTAGGACAACTGACTGGCAAGCACAGGCATGATCGGATAAATTGCCCGTACTTTCGGAAAATAACGCTGGCAATCCCTCTGTTTTCCGAAAATCAGCACATCAGGCTAATAACGCCTCATTACAATCGATTAAACACAGGTGATTTATGGCAAAACTTGCACATGCACAATGGTCATCACGCATGACCTTTGTGCTTGCTGCCGCGGGTTCGGCAGTTGGCTTAGGCAATATTTGGCGCTTCTCATATATGGTGGGCGACAGCGGTGGCGCAGCTTTCGTGCTCGTTTACCTTGCCTGCGTGGCGTTAGTGGGCCTGCCTATTTTGGTTGCTGAATGGATGATCGGCCGCCGTGGTCAGAAAAACCCGATTAACACCATGGCAGAGTTAGCAGCCAATCACGGTAAATCCAAGGCATGGGCGCTAGTGGGCGTAAGCGGCGTATTAGCAGCGTTTTTGATCCTGTCGTTTTACAGCGTCATTGGCGGCTGGTCGTTGAACTACACCCTTAGCTCGGTGATTGGCACGTTTAATGGTCAAGACGCCGACGCTATTAGCGGCCTCTTTGGCGGCATGCTGGGTAGCCCGGTAACGCTGCTGCTATGGCACACCGCCTTTATGGTGCTTGTTATTGGGATCGTTGCACGTGGTGTTACCAAGGGTTTGGAAAGTGCCGCACGGTTGATGATGCCCGCCCTCATCGTATTGATGTTGGTGCTAGTCGGTTACGGCGTTGCCAGCGGTTATTTTGGCGAAGCATTAGCTTTTATGTTCCGCCCCGACTGGAGCGCACTTAACGGCGGCATTGTGTTAGCGGCGATGGGACAGGCTTTCTTCACGCTGTCGCTGGGCATGGGCATCATGATGGCCTATGGATCTTACCTGGGGGAGGACGTTAATCTCATTAGCACGGCACGCACGGTGATCATTCTGGATACGGTGATTGCTTTGCTGGCGGGGCTGGCTATCTTCCCGATTGTGTTTGCGAATGGTCTCAGTGCTGGCGAAGGTCCAGGCTTGATTTTTGTAACGCTGCCGTTGGCCTTTGGCAATATGGCAGGCGGTACTATTCTTGGCCTGATGTTCTTTTTGCTGCTCACGTTTGCTGCTATCACATCAGCGATTTCGCTATTGGAGCCCGTGGTAGAAACCGTGGAAGAGCGCACCTCAATGTCACGTTTTGTGGCGACACTCGCGAGCGGCGTCGCCGTATGGGCGCTCGGGGTAGCTGCCTTGCTGTCGTTTAACGTGTGGGCGGATGTGCTGTTCTTCGGTCTTAATATCTTCGACCTACTAGATACGTTTACCAGCAAAATACTGCTGCCATTAACCGGTCTCGGGGCGATTATATTTGTCGCGTGGTGTTTGAAGCGTGACAGCGTAGAAGCCGAACTGGGGCTATCGTCTACAGGCGTTAGCGTATGGAACATCATCGCGCGCTATATTGCGCCCGTTGGCGTTATCATTGTGTTCGTCACAGGGCTACTTTAAGCCCTCGCTGGCATTTTGCACTGTTGAGCAGGTTGCCGCCCTGTGCATGAACGGGGCGGATCTGCATCACCGCCCGACTATCTTTAAGTGCACTCTTTAGTGCACTTTTTTAATGCAATTCGCTTTCTTGCTCTTCTTCTGGCAAGGGGGCGATATCCCGCGATAACTTCTGAATTTCCCGATGCAGCTCAATGCCTCGGCGCGCTCTTAGGCTCCGCTGGGCGGCGCTGCGCCGACGCTGGGCATGCTCATCGACCTCCATGCTCATAAAGATGTCGAGTAGTTCGCTTTTTACCGAGGTAATTCGTTCGACGTTTCTCATAATCGACGTTCCTCCAGGTGAATATGCCTACGTCCACCTGCATCCATGACGACTATCATCAAATGATGCAGTGCGGCACTTCACTTCTTACTATAACCTACTTGACAAAATGATGACGAATCCTGCTGAAATGTATTAACGACATTTAAACGCATGGGTGAATCACTTGCCTACTGTTCGTGCTTTATCACTCAGGCATACTGTTGTGGTGAAAGCATACGCACGACAAAGAATTTAAGGAGCTGAACGTGAGTCGCGCCCTGTTCGATGAAATGAGACGCCGCATGGAGCATTTTCGTCGCTCCGAACAAAAGGTAGCGCGATTCGTGCTGCGCAACCCCGACGAGGTCATCCACATGCGGATTGTCGACCTCGCAACAGAGGCCAAAGTGAGCGAGCCTACCGTTGTGCGCTTTTGTCGTGCACTCGGCTGCAACGGGTTTCAGGATTTTAAGCTTCAACTTGCTCAGATGCTGGCTAGCGGGAGTCAGTTTGCGCAGTTTTCCATGAACGACAGCGATTCTGTGGCGGAGTTTTCCCACAGTATTTTCGACTCCACTGTCGGCACCCTGTTGTCGGTGCGCGATCGACTCGATAACGATGCGTTAGGGCGAGCCGTTAATGCACTGGCGATGGCGAATCGCGTTGAGTTCTATGGTTTTGGGGCATCAGGCGCAGTGGCTTTCGATGCGCAACATAAGTTCTTCCGCCTGCAAATATCGACCTCGGCCTACGCTGACCCCCATATGCAAAATATGTCGGCGGTGACGCTAAAAGAAGGCGATGTGGTGGTGGCCATTTCACAAACGGGAAGAACGAAAGCGCTGGTTGCCAGCATTCGCTTAGCCCGTGAAGCGGGAGCGACCGTTATTGGCCTCTGCCCGAGTGATTCACCGCTGGCCAGCGAAGTAAGTCTTCCGCTGTATATTGATGTTCACGAAGATACCGAAATCTATACACCGCTTAGTTCACGTATCGCCCACTTGGTACTCATTGATGTCCTCGCCGTTGGCGTTGCCAAAACCCGCGGCCCGAAGCTTGCTGAACAGCTGAAAGCGGTTAAGAAGAGCCTGAATCCCCTACGCTATCCTGAAGATACCTAATCACCGATCCTGTATGCACAGCCAGTTCCATGGCTGTGCTAAACTGGCTGCCCCTTTTTTCAAACCGGCAGCGGCTTATTATGGACGACGTCACGGCGATACTTGATCAGCTCAACCCTGCTCAGCGGGAGGCGGTGAGCGCTCCTCAGGGTAATTTATTGGTACTGGCAGGAGCCGGTTCCGGTAAAACCCGAGTGCTGGTTCATCGCATTGCCTGGCTCATGCAGGCTGAAGGGCTGTCCCCCTATGCCCTGCTGGCGGTTACGTTTACCAACAAAGCCGCGCGGGAAATGCGCACGCGGCTGGAAGCATTGTTAAGTATCTCCATGCGCCATGTGTGGGTAGGCACGTTTCACTCCATCGCCCATCGTCTTTTACGCACTCACTGGCAGGATGCTCGGCTGCCCCAACACTTCCAAATCATTGATTCCGACGATCAACTGCGGCTGGTAAAGCGACTGCTTAAAGATTACGCCATCGATGATGAACGTTTTCCACCCCGCCAAGTGCAGCACTTTATTTCAGGCTGCAAGGAAGAAGGGTTACGCCCCCACCAAGTGAACGTGGACGGCGACGGCTATCTTGGTCAAATGGTAGAGCTTTATGAGCGCTACCAATTTACTTGCGAACGCGGCGGACTGGTGGATTTCGGCGAACTGCTGTTAAGAAGTCTAGAACTTTTACGCGATAACCCGCCGCTTTTAAATCATTACCGCGAACGCTTTGGTCATGTGCTGGTAGACGAGTTTCAGGATACCAATACGCTTCAGTATGCATGGCTAAAACTTCTCACAGGGTTGCAAACACCCATGACGGCGGTAGGCGACGATGACCAGTCAATCTATGGCTGGCGCGGTGCCAAAGTGGAAAATATTCGCCGGTTTGAGGAGGAGTTTCCTAACACTCACACCGTACGCCTGGAGCAAAACTACCGTTCCACTAGCGCTATTCTTGAGGCAGCCAACACACTGATTAGCCATAACAGCGAGCGGCTAGGCAAAAACCTGTGGACTGACGGTGTCGAAGGCGACCCTATTTCGGTTTACGCTGGGTTTAACGACTTAGAAGAAGCCCGTTACATCATCGATACCATCAAAGAAAAGGTCGATGAAGGGTTTAACCGCCGCGATATTGCCATTCTTTACCGCTCCAACGCTCAGTCACGTCTGCTGGAAGAGACACTGATACGCCAAGGAATGCCCTACCGAATCTACGGTGGTCATCGCTTTTATGAGCGCCTGGAGATCAAAAATGCGCTGGCGTATTTACGCCTGCTACTCAATCGCGATGACGACGCCTCTCTTGAGCGCGTGATTAACGTACCCACACGGGGGATTGGCACGCGCACCGTCGAAATTGTACGCCACCGCGCTCGTGAACAAGGCGTTTCACTATGGCAGGCGCTGCACGATGCGATTCATGATGGCACCTTGAAAGGCCGCGCCGCCAATGCAGTGCAAGCGTTTGCTAACTTAATTGAGCAGCTAGACAACGACGCCTCTGGGCTGCCGTTGCACGAAATCATTGACCACGTCACCGCTCATACCGGCCTCATTGAGCACCATAAAAGCGAGCGTGGTGAAAAAGGCCAAGCACGGGTGGAAAACCTGGAAGAACTGGTGACCGCTGCTCGCGCCTTTACCCATGGTGATGCCTTCGAGACTCCTGAAGCAGGTGAAGGCATGGTGGCACTGGAAGCGTTTCTTTCCGAAGCAGCTCTCAATGCTGGCGACCACGAAGCCGAGGAGTTTGAAGACAGTGTGCAGTTGATGACGCTGCACTCCGCCAAAGGCCTGGAGTTTCCCGTGGTGTTTATTGCGGGCGTTGAAGAGGGCTTGTTCCCTCATAAAATGTCCATTGAGGAGCCTGGGCGGCTAGAGGAAGAGCGCCGTCTCTGTTACGTGGGCGTCACTCGCGCTATGCAGAAACTCTACCTGACCCACGCCGAAACCCGCCGACTACACGGCAAAGAGGTCTTCCCCAGGCCATCGCGTTTTCTACGCGAACTTCCGCCACACCTATTGGAAGAAGTCCGTCTACGCGGCCATATTTCCCGCCCTGTTACCGCCTCACGCTCAAGCTTTGCACAGCAACGCATTGAAAGTGACGGCGACTTACCGGCACTGCATGTGGGCCAGCGGGTTGCTCATCCGGTATTTGGCGAGGGGATAATCCTTAACGCAGAAGGTGAAGGCGCTCGCGCCCGCGTACAGGTCAGTTTTGAAGGCGAAGGCGTAAAATGGCTGGTGTTGGGGTTTGCCAAACTCACCCCTCTTTAAGCGGTGTTAACGTAAGCGTAAAGCAGGAAGGCGAGTACTTGCCGATTAAAACCTGCTTAGCGCATACTGGCTAACGGACATTGCGCTCAACTGCGCGCTGATAAAAACATCTTATAATTTCGGAGTATACCCGCCATGCAACGCCGCCAATTCTTAAAAACCGCCGGCATAGGTGCCGCCGGTGTCGCTGCCGCCCCCTTCGTAGCCACGGCTAATGCCAGTGAAACTTACACCTGGGATATGGTCACCTCCTGGCCGAAAAACTTCCCCGCCCTTGGCACTGGTGCCAACGACTTTGCACGTCGCGTCGAACAGCTTTCCAATGGCCGTATGCGCATCCGTGTGCACGGCGCGGGTGAATTAGTTCCAGCGCTTGAAGTCTTTGATGCTGTCGCTGCAGGCACTGCCGAAATGGGCCACTCCGCTTCCTATTACTGGCGCGGCAAGGTCGCAGCCTCACAGTTTTTCACCGCGGTACCGTTCGGTATGAACACCACTGAAATGAATGCGTGGCTGTATCACGGCGGTGGCCAGGAGCTGTGGGATGACATCTACGCCAACCACAACCTGAAGCCCTTCGCCGTCGGCAACACTGGTACGCAGATGGCAGGCTGGTTCAAGAAAGAGATTAATTCACTTGCCGACATGCAAGGCATTCGTCTTCGCCTGCCTGGACTGGCGGGTGAAGCAATGAATGGTATCGGGGTGACGACGGTTAATATGCCCGGCTCAGAGATTTTTACCTCGATGCAAACCGGTGTCCTCGACGCCGCCGATTGGGTAGGTCCATACAACGACATGGCGTTTGGCCTGCATCAGGTGGCTGACTATTACTACACCTCCGTGTGGAATGAGCCGACGGCCGTATTGGAAGGCACTGTCAATCTAGATGCCTGGAATGCCTTACCAGACGACCTGCAAGACGTTATCCGAGAAGCCGCGCGAGCTTCCAATCTCGCCATGATCAGCGAATTTGCCTACCGTAATGCCCAGGCGCTGGAAACCCTGGTGGATGAACATGGTGTGCAACTGCGTACGTTCCCAGAAGACGTGATGGCGGCGTTATATGAGTCTTCAAAAGAAGCTATCCAACGCCAAGTCGACAACGATGATGAATCACGTCGCGTCTGGGAGTCCTATTCAGCCTTCCAGAAAGTAGTGCGCCCATTCAGCGATATTGGCGAGTACGCTTATTTAAAAGGTCGCGACAGCGTCGGTGCCTGAAAACAGCGAGGCTAGAAGCCTCGAGAGCTAGCACTATCGCACTACCAAAAAGGGCGCCTAGGCGCCCTTTCGTACGTCAGGTAGGCACTCAGCCATGAACCGCACGAATCCGACCATTATCGTCCAGTGCGACCATCACAAACCGCGCTTCCGTCACTTTTTGGCGCTCTTCTACATGGCGCCCATGGGGTGGTCTCACCCAGACTTCAACGTCAATTTTAATCGAACTATGACCGATTTCCTGCACGTTGGTGTACACACTAACCATTGACCCCACGCGCACAGGGCTCAAAAAATCCATCGCTTCAATCGCTACTGTCGCCGTGCGACCGCCCGCTTCACGACCTGCGGCAAGCTCAGCCGCTTGATCCATCTGATTAACCAGCCACCCGCCGGGAATATCGCCATAGAAATTGGTATCTTGTCGAGAAGCCAGTAACTTTAAGGTGAGCTGCCCCTGAGGTGCAGGTGCGTCGTCTAAATCGGAGTCCAGCGGTGTCATAAGGTGGTCGCTTCGTAAGGTTATTGTTGTGAAGTTGCTGCATCGCAATAGGCTGGGGCTAGTTAATCATAAGAGGAGTGTCGTTTGAAGAGCTACTGTATACGGCGTGGCAATAAGTACCGCCTGCTACTCACAGGTTGGCTAATGCTCGTGACAACGATGGCATCGGGACAAACCGCTACCGTGGGCGGCACTTTAGGTGCCGTCGGCTCGGACACCATGGCGGGCCTGGTGCTGCGCTGGGGAGAAGCGCTAAACACTCGCTATCCAGATATTACCTTGCAATTCCAAGCGGGTGGCTCCGCCAGCGCACCTCCTGCGCTGGTAGCTGGTACGACACGTCTTGCTCCCATGTCACGCCCAATGACTCAAGACGAGCGCCAGCAGTTCCTAGACCGCTATGGCTATCCACCACTTGAACTGCGCGTTGCACGTGATGCATTAGTTGTCGTGGTACACCGCCATAACCCACTGAATACCTTAACCCGCCAGCAGGTGGATGCGATTTTTTCCACCAGCCTTGCCTGCGGCGCCCAACAGCCAATCCGACGCTGGGATGCACTTCCCGCCACGGCAGAGTGGCCTTTCGGACAAATCGCACTGCATGGTCGCAATCTTGCTTCGGGCACTCATGGCTTATTTCAGTCCAGTGCGCTGTGCAATGGCCAGTTTCGCCGCGATATCAGTGAACACCCCGGCTCATCCGCCGTCATTGCGGCAGTCGGAGAATCTCCCAATGCCATGGGTTACGCAGGCTACAACCACTTAAGCCCGATGGTGAAAGGGCTGAGCCTAATGGATGCACAGGGCAATGCCATTGCGCCGAGCGTCTCGGCGATTCAACGCGATGAATACCCTCTTTCACGCTACCTCTATTTGTACGTTAACCTACCACCTGGTGACGTGCTACCACCTGCCGAACAAGCATTTATCTCGCTTATTTTCTCCGACAAGGGGCAACAAATTGTTCAGGCCGCTGGCTTTGTGCCACTTCCCGAGCATCATCGAGGTGCTCAACAACAGTGGCCATAAACTGTCACCTAACTGTCATAAAAGTGCCGTAATATGAGGGAATCGCCCATGCATGCTCATTTTTGTGATTGCACTTGCTCCTTTATGATGTCGACATGACTCCCCCTCGGCTCCCTCTTTCGCGTCAGCCGCTGCGCCAACTGCAAGACCGCATCGCGACCGGGCTCATTACCGCCGGTGGCATAGGCGTATTATTGGCCATTCTTGCCATCGGTGTTTTTCTTATCTGGGAAACGCTGCCTCTCCTGTCCTTTGGTGATGCCTTAACGCTCAGTACACTTTCCCCGCTGGCCTGGGGCACGTTAAAAGCTGCGCTCGCGGCTATGCTGTTCGCAACGCCCATCGCGCTAGGGGCGGCGATGTATTCAGCACTGTTTATGTCCTCGCGACTGCGCAGTCGAATTAAGCCCACGCTGGAGTTAATGGAAGCAATCCCAGGTGTGGTAATTGGCTTTATAGCAGGGTTATTGCTCGCCCCATGGGTTGAGAGAAACCTGACCAGCACCTTACTGTTGATTATGTGGTTGCCGCTTAGCGCAGCGCTGGCCGGTGGCTTGTGGCACCTTGCTGTTGCGCGACTACGCAAGCGGCTGCCGCTCTCTTTAGCTGGTATATGGCTTATTCCCTGGCTTGCCTGCATGGCCGCGCTGGCACTCTGGTTGGCCCCGCTCATTGAACAGCACTGGTTAGGTGGCGACTTGCGACGCCTACTCGACCAACGTTACGGGTTAGATTATGCAACGCGAAACGCGCTAATCGTAGGCATTGCCATGGGATTTGCGATCATTCCCAGTATCTACTCGTTAGCAGAAGATGCGTTAGCCGATGTGCCGCATAGCCTAATGGAAGGAGCCCAGGCGCTAGGTGCAAGCCGCTGGCAAGCGCTTTGGAAAGTGGCGCTGCCCACAGCGGGGCCTGGGGTATTTTCAGCCGTCATGATTGGTGCTGGGCGCGCCGTCGGTGAGACCATGATTGTATTGATGGCCAGCGGTAATACCGCGTTGTTCAGCGCCAGTCCGTTTGAGGGGCTGCGCTCTTTTTCGGCCTCTATCGCTATTGAGTTACCTGAAGCGACCCCAGGCGGTCTCACCTACCACTTACTCATCTTGGCCGCCTTGGCGCTGTTTATCTTTACCTTTGTGGTCAATACGTTAGCAGAAGTAGTACGCCAACGACTGAGACGGCGCTACCAACGCTTAGGGGGCGCACTCTAATGCGCAGGTTGACTCCTCGCCTCTATAACGCCCTCCACAGCGGGCTATGGCCTTGGCTCTGCGCTGCCTGCGTGGCGTTATCGCTGCTAATGCTGACAGCACTCCTTACCCTGTTGATCACCCGAGGGCTGGGGCATTTTTGGCCAGCAACGCTTGAAGAGGTCACCCTGGTATCAGGGGACGTTGTCATAGGACAACCCGTACGAGAAGCGCCGCTGCCGAACGCAGACAGCCTGGAACGGCTTTATTTCACTGGCAACCGGGACATTACCGGGGCGAATTGGCGGTGGGTAGCGATCGAAGATATTCGTCACCAGACCGTGCCAAACGACTTGATTCGTTTAGAGCGTTCCCCATGGGGCGATTTTCTTGGCCGCCTGACCGCCGTAGAGAGCGAGGGCCAACGACTAACGGGTCAAGAAGCCTGGGCCTTCGTCAACAACACCCTTGCCAAACCAGCCAGCCAACGGCCTGCCGGGCAGTTGCTGTTAACCACTGCCGATGGTCAAACGCTATATCAGTCGCTGGATAGCGTGACTCACTTTCAAACACCCAATGCGATGTCATGGGGGCAAAAAGTGGTTACTTGGGGACAGCGTATTTGGCAGTTCCTCAGCGAAGGGCCTCGTGCGGCCAATACGGGCGGTGGGGTGTGGCCGGCTATTTTTGGCACCGTATTAATGGTGATTCTAATGTCAGTTATCGTCACTCCTTTTGGCGTACTGGCAGCCATTTATCTGAACGAAATCGCTCACCAAAACCGCCTAACCCACCTGGTGCGCATTGGCGTGCGCAATCTTGCTGGTGTGCCCTCAATTGTTTATGGCGTGTTTGGCCTTGGCGTCTTTGTTTACGGCATCGGCGGCTCTATCGATAGCTGGTTTTTTAGTGACGAGCTACCCTCACCCACCTTTGGCACCGGCGGTTTGTTATGGGCGTCGCTAACGCTGGCTTTGTTAACGCTCCCAGTGGTGATTGTTGCCACCGAAGAGGGACTTGCTCGGATACCCGATACTCAGCGCGAAGGCGCTGTTGCTCTGGGTGCCACTCGGCTTGAAACGTTAACCCGAGTGGTATTGCCCATGGCGACCCCCGCCATACTGACCGGGATGATATTAGCCGTGGCCAGAGCCGCAGGCGAAGTTGCCCCTCTAATGCTGGTGGGAGTGGCCAAACTAGCGCCGCAAATGCCCGTCGATGGCGAATTCCCCTACCTGCATCTAGAACGCAAGTTTATGCACCTCGGCTATCATTTATTTGATACGGCTTTTCATGGTGAAGATGTACAAGCCGCAATTCCGTTAGTGTTCGCCATCGCATTACTGTTAGTGCTCATTGTATTGGCGCTTAACCTAACTGCCATATTTCTGCGTCATTATCTTAGGCGTCAACGAGGAAACGAATGCTAGCGTCCTTTTCGTCTGCCAATGCGGCTTCAGCGCCGGTGATGCGTTTCTCAGCGGAACAGTGCTGTTTGAGCATCGCCCAATTTCACCTTGCTTATGCAGGGAAAGCGGCGTTGCGCGACCTGACACTGGATATACCTCGCCACCGAGTGACGGCGTTTATTGGCCCTTCAGGCTGTGGTAAGTCGACACTGCTGCGCGCGATTAATCGGCTCCACGACCTTAACGAATCGGTAACACACAGCGGCCATATTCAGCTCGAAGGACAAGACATTCATGACGCGACAATGAACGTCACCGAACTGCGGCAACGGGTTGGGATGGTATTTCAAACACCCAACCCGTTTCCTATGTCGATTTATGAAAACGTCGCCTTTGGCCTGCGCTTACAGCAACGCTTACCCAAGCGAAAACGAGATGACATCATCGAGTGGGCGCTTACATCGGCCGCGCTGTGGGATGAGGTTAAAGACCGGCTACACCGCTCGGCATGGCAGCTTTCCGGAGGGCAACAGCAGCGCCTTGTCATTGCGCGAACGCTTGCCATTCAACCGGATGTGCTACTGCTCGATGAACCGGCTTCAGCGTTGGATCCAATCTCAACGCTCAAAATAGAAGAGTTAATCCGTAACCTAAAATCACAGCTGACGCTTGTGCTGGTTACCCACAACATGCAGCAAGCCGCGCGAGTTTCTGACTACACGGCTTTTTTGCAGCACGGCGAACTCGTTGAGTATGGGCCAACGGATCAAGTGTTCACCAACCCGCGTTTACAACGCACCGAAAACTACATCACCGGCCGCACCACTTAGGCCCCACAGACCTCATGTCAGGAGTGCTCAATGGATATTACGAGCGATACCCACAGCCAGCATATCTCCCGCCAGTTTAACCAAGAGCTGGAAGAGCTAAAAACCCACCTGATGGCCATGGGCGGCCTGGTGGAAAAGCAGGTGCAAGATGCCGTATTTGCGTTGTTAGAAGGCGACAGTCATCTAGCCGAAAAAGTGCGCGACAACGATCGTCAAGTGAATGACTTACAGTTGCAAATTGACGATGAATGTACTCGCGTCTTGGCACGCCGCCAACCAGCGGCTTCTGACTTACGCCTGGTTCTAGCAGTTATTCGCGCTACCTCAGACCTTGAACGGATTGGCGATGAAGCCAGCAAAATAGCCCGTAACGCGATGCTATTAAGTGAAAGCAATGGCAATGTTCGTGGCTTGGTAGAAGTGCGTCATATCAGCGAACATGTGCGTAAAATGCTGCGTGATGCCCTCACGGCCTTCGCTCGTTTCGATACAGAACTAGCGATGCAGGTCGTTCGCGAAGATGAGCTCGTTGACGACGAGTATGGCAGTGCCATGCGCTCGTTGATGACCTTTATGATGGAAGACTCGCGCTCGATTAGCTCTGTACTCAGCATCATGTGGGTGCTGCGAGCACTTGAGCGGGTAGGCGATCATGCCAATAACTTAGCGGAGTACGTTGTTTATTTGGTGAAAGGCTTAGACATTCGGCATAGCGATCCAGACAAACTAGATCAGGAAGTACTGAAAAAATCTTGACCAAACACGCATTTCCTCCTGCAATACGCCCAGATACTTTATCTGGGCGTTTTCATAAGGAGTTAGCATCTTGGATGCCATGACGGCGTTAACCCGCGGCACTCGCTTGGTTTATCAAAAGGGATTGCGACGCTACATATTCCTACCGATTCTGGTCAATCTCATCGTTTACGCTAGCATGCTCAGCGTCGTGGTTAACCGTTTTTCTGGCTGGCTTGATAGCGCTATGGCCGCAGTACCTGGCTGGCTTGACTGGTTATCCTGGCTGATTTGGCCACTGTTTTTCATCAGCTTGGTGGTCGTAATTTTTTTTACCTTCACCTTGATAACACACCTTATTGCTGCGCCTTTTTACGGCTTTCTAGCGGCAAAAGTAGAGCGCCAAGCAACGGGGCGCGAACCGCTGGACGACCGCGGGCTAGCGAAAACAGCGGTCGATGCCATCGGGCGGGAGCTAGTCAAGCTAGGCTATATCCTGCCTCGCATGGCAGCCCTATTTGTGATTAGCTGGATTCCTGGCATCAACGTCGTAGCGCCTATTTTATGGGTGCTCTTTTCCGCCTGGATCATGGCTATTACCTACCTAGACTACCCGATGGATAACAACAAGGTAACGTTTCGGGATATGCGTGCTCGGCTATCACAGCGCTGGTGGCCCAGCCTCACCTACGGTGGGCTAATTATGCTAGTGACGTGGATACCGTTGGCCAATTTATTCCTGATTCCCGGCGCGGTGGCCGGCGCAGTGCTGATGTGGGATCACCACTACCGAGGCGCGCGCGACATTTCGCCTCATCGCTAATGGCTAACTTGTTCTAACGCTGGCAAAACCTATTTGCTACCTTAAGGTTGCTTGGCTGACAGGCATTGATTAACGATAAGGCTCATACAAGGAATATGACCATGCTAACCCGCGCTCTTTGGTTGACAGCTCTACTCACTGGCTCTATCTCGTTTGCCTCGGCTCACGATGTCCAAACCGAACACTTAAGGATTGCTCATCCCTTTGCCACCCCAACGCCTCCCAGTGTCACCAACGGCGCTGCGTACCTAGATATAGAAGCCTACTCTGATTCCGTCACCCTGGTCAGCGTGCGTTCGCCAGTAAGTGAGAGCGTTGAGCTGCACGATATGCAGATGGAAGGCGATATGATGAAGATGCGTCAGGTCAACTCAATCAGCGTTGACGCGGGAGAAACGCTGACGATGCGCCCAGGCGGTGGTTACCACATCATGTTCATGGGACTACAGCAGCCGCTGGTAGAAGGCGAGCGGTTTCCCATGACACTAGAGTTCGCTGAACATGGCGACGTTGAGGTAGAAGTTTGGGTGCAAAGCGCCGAGCAAGGCAGTCAAGATGCGGATGCTCACCACCACCATCATTAATCATGTAAGTTGGCGTTTTGCCAAACAACGTATCAAAAAAGTGAACCCCACCGAAGTGGGGTTCTGAGCACTTATTACTTTTCGCGATGCGTAACGCTAGCTTCCTATCCTTTTGAGGGGCTCCAACCTTGGAATTAACCCTGACTAACGCTTTGATCGTTACTTGATTCAATCCTTGAATCTAAGAGCATCCTTTCAATATAGACATCCTTGCCATTCATTGGCTCATTTCTTAGCGTAAAAGCTTTACTACTTTATGAAAAGATATGTAACCAAAGTTAATGTTACATCCCACTGTTCTCTTCTGGCAAGTCATCTGGGCCATCAAACGTTGCATCACTGTCATCATGACTCATTGAATTTGGCTCCATATCGCTAGGATGCTCGCCTTCGTCACGAATAAGATCATCTTGGGTATATTCAGCAGGGTCTGCATCACTTCCTGAATGTGACTCTACAGGCTGCTCATCTGGAGAAATATTATTCGCTGGGTCTGCTGGCTCTTGAGCAAATGCCGCAGGGCTAGCAACTAGACCGAACGCTACACTTAAAATACCAGCTTTCTTGAGTAGTTCCTTGGACATCATATTCCATCTCCTCGATCGCTGTTTGATACCGCTTAAGCAAGGAAGACTGCCTTAATGGCTTACCAGTTCTAGCGCTATTCTTCCTTTCTTGTCTATAACTTTGCAGCCATCATGCCAATAAATATTTAAATAATAATAAATATATATAAAACAACAATCTAACAAAAAAATAGAGATACTATTTCATTGTCACTATTAGCTAGCGCACACTAATATGTGTTTAAAAATGACACATGAGCATTGTTTGACCATGCTTATATGACAACATGACACACTTATACAAAAACTACATTTCAGGCAGGTGGTTCTGGTCAAATATTAGGTGTGAACAACGCGAATAGAAGGGAAAACACAGCGGAAAAGAGCGCCTTCGCCAGGATGCGACTCAATTTGTAGCAACGCATCGTGCCTTAATAGCACATGCTTCACTATCGCCAGCCCGAGTCCTGTCCCGCCCGTTGCAGTACTACGCCCTTTATCCACGCGATAAAAGCGCTCGGTCAAGCGTGGAATATGCACAGGGTCAATACCCTCACCGTCGTCGTCGACTTCGATGCAAGCACTGCCATTCGGCATGGTTTTCCAGCGAAGTGTTATCTGGCTACCTTCTGGCGTATAACGAACAGCGTTAAACGCTAAGTTAGAAATTGCACTGTGTAGCTCCTGCTCGCTGCCAACCAGACGGGCATCGCTCTCAAGCACTACCTGAACATTATGCTGTTGGCTAGAAAGCGCCAGCGCATCACGGCGAATACGATCTAGCATAGGCCCTACCGCCAACGGCTGATGATCCTCTCCCCCCTGGTCAATTTCTAACCGCGAAAGTAGTAACAAGTCGTTGACCAAGTTTTGCATGCGCTTGGTCTGCTCCTCCATCTGGCCGATACCTCGGCCTAATCGTGGTGGCAGCTGTTCCCGTAATTCGCCGTAGGTTTCTAAATAACCAGTTAGCACCGTGAGCGGGGTACGCAACTCATGGGAGACGTTGGCAACAAAATCACGGCGCATCTGCTCCAGACGATGTAAACGAGTAATATCACGCGCCATCAACAAGCGCTCATCATCACCATAGAGGGTAATTTGATACTGAAGAATGCGCCGTTCATCTATCGGCGATGTCAGTGTTAATGGCTCGCCATATTTGCACGCATTGAAATAGCTGATAAAACGCGGGTCACGTAGAAGGTTGGTGATATGTTGACCGCGGTCGTGAGCGGTTTGCAGCCCCAGCATGTCAGCAGCGGCGCTGTTCCACCACTCAAGGTCTCCGTGCCGATCAAGCATGACAACACTGTCACGCATAGCTTCGGATGATTCTTGAATACGTGCAAGGGTAGAGCGCAAACGGCTCTGAGTTATCCGCTGGCTCTTTTGATAACGGTACAAGCGGTCGAACAGCTCCCCCCACATTCCCCTAGCGGCGGGCGGCTCATCGTGGGGCTGGAGTGTTAACCACTGGAATAGTGCGCGCAGTTGGCGTAAATGGTAGACGAGACAAATGGCAACCCCCGCAGCCAACCCAAGGCCTGGAGCATCTAAGAACCATCCTAAACAAACGCCTAGAATAGCCCACCACACGATTCGCCATAGCTCTCGGCTCCACAAACGCACAGTTAAACCCGAGCAGAGAAGCGGTACCCCGTGCCCCGCACCGTTTGGATGAGGTTTTGGTGGGCTTCCCCTAAGGCTTTACGTAAACGGCGAATATGAACATCTACCGTACGCTCTTCGACATACACATTACCGCCCCATACTTGATCAAGCAGTTGGCTACGTGTGTAAGCGCGTTCTTGGTGGGTCATAAAGAACTGCAGGAGACGATACTCCGTAGGCCCCATTTCCAGCGCCTTACCGTAAGCACTCACCCGGTGACTAACGGGATCTAAAAGCAGGCCATTGATCTCGATAGGGTCTTCAACACCACGAGGCGTAGTGCGGCGCAACACTGCTTTCAAACGAGCCACCAGCTCACGAGGCGAAAAAGGCTTGGTAATATAGTCATCAGCCCCTGCCTCGAGGCCTTGAATCTTATTGTCCTCTTCGCCTTTAGCCGTCAGCATAATAATGGGCACTTCAGCAGTGGCCTCTTCACGCTTCAGACGCCTTGCCAGCTCGATACCGCTGGTGCCTGGCATCATCCAGTCCAACAATATTAGATCAGGCTGGTGATCGACCACGATAGCGTGAGCATCCTGTGCGTTATCCGCCTCAAGCACGCGATAGTCAGCCATTTCCAGCGCCACTGCGATCATCTCGCGAATAGACGCCTCATCATCGACAATCAAAACGGTCTTGGCGGTCATTCCAGAGCCTCACGGTGTCCAATGAAAACTAGTTCAAACAACAGTTCAAAAAATAGTTAAATGACATGTCAGTGACGATAACACCATGACCTGATGACAATTTTATGACACTCACGATATTTAGCCAGTTATCGGCCACCAATTCAGTGCAATACCAGCAAAAATCAATAAGCCCGACCAGTAATTGTTAAGAAACGCCTGGAAGCAGCGATCACGTTCACGGTGAAGAATTAACCGCTGTTGGTGAACAAACGTGGTGGCCATACCTGCTAACCCAAGCCAAAAAAAGCCTCCTAAACCAACGCGTAGCCCCACCCATGCGAGCAACACCAGCGTGGCCATTTGCAGCAAGCCAATCATAAGACGGTCAGCACTACCAAACAGTACCGCCGTCGACTTGATACCGATCTTCAAGTCATCATCGCGGTCGACCATGGCATATTGGGTGTCGTAAGCCACTGTCCACAGCAAGTTCGCGCTAAACAACAGCCACGCCTCCAAAGGCACATGCCCCAATACCGCCCCAAATGCCATGGGAATCGCCCAAGAGAAGGCCGCTCCCAAGACCACCTGGGGAAAGTGGGTGTAGCGCTTCATAAACGGGTAGATAAAGGCCAACGCCACGCCACCAAACGAGAGCAGCACCGTAAACCAGTTGGTGAGTAACACTAAAATAAAAGCAGCAGCCACCAGCGCCACAAACAACAGCTGTGCTTCGGTTTCACTAATACGCCCAGTGGCTAAAGGGCGATGCTTAGTACGCTTTACATGGCCATCAAAGTGGCGATCAGCGTAATCATTGACCACGCAGCCTGCGGCACGCATCACGTACACTCCGGCAATAAAGATCAACAGCACATTCCGCCCAGGCACGCCCTCTGCCGCTATCCATAGTGCCCATAAGGTGGGCCACATCAATAGCCAAGTACCAATCGGGCGGTCCAACCGCATTAAATGTAAGAAATCTGCCACTCGGGCCCATCCCGTTGGCCGCAACAGAGAACGGTCCATGCTTACCTCTCAGAAAGAAAACGCTGGCGATAGCCTAGCGCGAAGGCAGGCCAAGATCATCTGCCATGGCCGATAAAAAATATTCCTGTACCAGTAGCGACAGTCCGCTGTGCTGAAACACGGAGCGCCGCCCCCATACGCTGTCTGAAAGTGAAGCTGACTGTTCGGTGACAAAGCGTGGCCGGTGGCGGGTGACGTAGAGCGGCCCACGCACCAAGTCAGGCTGTTGAAACAACCAACTGCCTAATGAGCGCTCGCCAAGCCCTTCTAACCCCTTACCTTGTAACTGGCTGAGCGGTGCTACCGAGCGCGCAACCACCCAAGGTGTATCGTCCAAGCACAGCGCGACTTCTCTCAGCCATGCATTGCGGCGCGGTGCAATTCCCAACGCTAGCGCTTCGTCCCGCCGGGGCAAGCCAATCGTTTGACGTAGCAAGCGCACCCGAAACGCTTTTGCGCCGCCAGCAACGGTTAGTCGCGTCGTTAAGGAATCCGTCGATGCCACCCATTGCCACCAAGAAGCGCTCATCGCGGGACGAGCCGCAGCAACGGGGAGCCAGTGAGGAAATAAAGAGGCTTGCCGAAAAATAGGGGCGATCACCAGGGTCTCCAAGGCGGTCAATACAGAGAAAGCTAGTGTAACATGGTGACCTCACAGGCTTTTGTTCCACCGACTTTTGGTGACTGCATGCCCGCATCCGAGACACAAACTCCCTCCCATTCGCCATCAGCGCTGATTATTGTTGGCACCGGTATGGCGGGGATCGGCCTTGCCCGCGCCCTACGCCGACAAGGTGATACCCGTGCCATTACCCTTATCAGCGCTGATAGTGGCGATGATTACAGTAAACCGCTGCTATCCACTGGCTTCACAAAACGCTTAGCGCCAGACCAGCTCACCC
The DNA here is from genome assembly GCF_013415115.1 of Vreelandella zhaodongensis. Classification (GTDB taxonomy): domain Bacteria; phylum Pseudomonadota; class Gammaproteobacteria; order Pseudomonadales; family Halomonadaceae; genus Vreelandella; species Vreelandella zhaodongensis. The sequence goes on from NZ_JACCDD010000002.1 coordinate 544,306, forward strand.
AGCGGGATGCCAGGGGCGTCGCGCAAGAGCTCAATGCCGAGTTAATTACCCACACCCAAGTAGTACAACTGCATGTGGATAAACAGCGCATAGAGCTCAGTAACGGCCATCAGCTCCACTACGATGATCTTGTACTGGCGACTGGCGCGGCACCACGTACGCCTTTCAGCGTGCCTGAAAGCGTCACCACACAATGCTTCACGGTGAACAACTTAGACGAATATCGCCGTTTTTATGCCGCGTTAGGGCCAGCGCCTACCCGCGTAGCGATTGTAGGCGCCGGGCTGGTAGGCTGCGAGTTCGCCAATGATCTACATGCTGGCGGCCATCAAGTCACACTGATTGCGCCAGAGGACACACCGCTGCGACGCTTGCTACCCGAACCGCTAGGCCAAGCGTTGGCTGATGCTTTCCAGGAAGCTGGAATCCAACTTGCGCTAGGGCGCAACCTGCAGTCGCTGGCACTTGACGCAGACAGCGCCCTGTCGCTGCGCCTTGATAATAATGACCACTACTCTGCTGACATCGCACTACTGGCCACCGGTTTAGTCCCGCGCACTCAGCTTGCTGAAGCAGCCGGACTGGCGGTGTCCCACCGCGGTATCGTGGTTGATCGACAATTGCGCACCTCTCAACCGAACATATTTGCGTTGGGCGATGTGGCTTGCGTTGAGGGAGTTAACGCTATGTACGTGCAGCCGTTGCAAGCAAGTGTTAAAGCACTGGCTTCAACGCTATCCGGAAACTCGGCGAGCGTCAGCTTTGGCGCGTGGCCAATTATTGTAAAAACCGCATTGCTACCGGTGGTTGCCTACCCACCAGCAACCACGCCAACACGGTGGCGAATCGAGGGAGAAGGGCGCGAAATGGCAGCGATTGCTGAAAATAAAGACGGACGTTTGATTGGATTTGCGTTGACAGGCGGCTGCGTGAGAAGGAAAGTGGAGCTTTCCAGAGTAGCACCTGCGCTGCTAGGCTGATTCTCGCCGCATTCACGGCTAGGCTAAAATAGCTAACCAGCCAGGCAGTGCTTCTAACAACACTGATGAGCTTACGCTTGATTTTCACATAGGGAGATACCTTTATGCGCAAACCTGAACTCGCCGCCGCAATTGCTCAAAGCGCTGATCTATCCAAAGACAAAGCAGGCCAGGTCCTGAATGTTATTTTGGACGAAATCACTAACAGCGTTGCCAAAGGCGAAGATGTCGCTCTCATTGGTTTTGGTACGTTTACCGTACGTCAGCGTGCCGCACGTACCGGCAAAAACCCACAAACTGGCGCGCCTCTGCAGATTCCCGCCAGCAAAAATGTTGCGTTCAAGCCGGGCAAAGCGCTCAAGGACGCCGTTTCCTAATGAAACTCAAGTTGACGCTGTGGCTACTGAGCTTCTTACTCAAAAGAGCCCTGCGCCGCAAGCCGCGCTTTCGTGAACAGCTTGAACGAATGCGCGGCCTGGACTGGGGCATTGCTACGGAAGACTTAAGCATTGCTCGTTATTATCGGATGACGCCGAAGAGTATTGTCACTGGCAAAGGTTTGCCCGTTGACCTGGATCTTGAGCTTCGTTTTCGCGACCAGGATGCCGCGTTAAAAATTCTCAAGAAGCCCACTCAACAGGCATTTCTCGATGGCATGGTGGCAGGTGAAGTCCGCTTGGTAGGCGATTCCGCCGATATGACCAAGCTGCAAAAGCTGTTGAAAAATATGTAACAATCAGCACGCCACGCCACCTCAAGGTGGCGTGATTTTTCCTGCTATTTTCTCACTAGTTCTTCTCCACTTTTCCCAGTAGCCTCCCCCAGCGCGTTCCCCATCGATCGGTATCATCACGGGCTGCCAAGCTTCATGCTGGCTAAGCCGTTGGTTGAGTAATCACAAACCTCTCATTGTTAGACTATCGTTGAAGACAAGTGCACGGCGTAACCCGCATACTGGAGATTAAACTAAAGTCTAATAAAGGGATCCATTAGAAACTCTATGCCTATTTCACTGCCCCTGAGGCGTCTTTGGACCCTAGACAAGTTCGCCTACAGCCTGCGCGTGTTTATTGCGTTCAGCGGGGCGCTACTGTTTAGCGGCCTTATGGGTGATGTCGGGCTAGTGATCCCCCTGTTTCTTGGTATTATCGCCTGCGCCCTGTCAGAAACCGATGACAGCTGGCAGGGGCGCTTACAAGCGCTGCTGGTAACGCTTATATGCTTTGCGTCGGCCTCGTTTGTGGTGCAGTGGCTGTTCCCCTGGCCGTGGCTATTTGCGGTGGGCTTGGCAATCTCTACATTTATCTTGATTATGCTGGGAGCCATCGGCCAGCGTTACGCAACGATTGCCTCAGGCACGTTAATTCTCTCGATCTACTCCATGATCAATATTGAACAGCATGGTGGCGTGGATGAAGATGTGGCTTCCCGGCAGTTGCTGCTGCTTGCGGGAGCCGCGTGGTATGGGGTTATCTCAATCCTATGGTGCGCCCTCTTTTCGCGCCAGCCAGTTAAACAAAGTATGGCGCGGGTATATAAAGCGCTAGGTGAGTTTTTAATCTTGAAGTCTGCGCTGTTTGAGCCTGTCCGTGGGGTAGATCTGGAGGCGCGTCGTGTGGCGCTAGCCAGGCAAAACGGCAAGGTGGTCGATGCCCTCAACCAAGCGAAAGAGATGATTTTTCGCCGTTTAGAAGGGCAGCGCGGCAGCCGCAAGCTAAACCGCTACCTGCAGATTTACTTTATTGCCCAGGATATCCACGAGCGGGCAAGCTCTACCCACTACCCCTATAGCGCGCTCACCGAAGCGTTTTTTCACCATGACGTTCTGTTTCGTTGCCAGCGACTCTTAGACCAGCAAGGCCGCGCCTGTCGCCAGTTAGCCAAATCGCTACTGCTTAACCGCCCCTTTGGCCATGAACAAAGCGAGCAAGCGCTGGCCGACTTGCGCGCCTCAATCCACAACCTAAGCGAGCAGGGCAAGCCAGAGTGGCGTCCGCTCATGCATCCGCTTAACGCGCTTGCCGACAACCTCACCATCTTAGAAGCGCAAATTGCCAGCGCCCATAATCCCGATACCGCTGACAACCGCCTCGATAGCTCACTTTATGATCGCTCGCCCTCTAGCGCGCTAGAAGCGTGGAAACGCGTTCAGCTAAATTTGACGCTGGGTTCACCTACGTTTCGCCATGCGGTGCGCTTATCTACCGCGCTGTTGGTGGGCTATGGGCTGCTCCAGTGGCTCGACCCTGAACAGGGCTTTTGGATTTTGCTGACCACCCTGTTTGTCTGCCGCCCCAATTTTGCCACCACGCGCCGTTTTCTCTCACAGCGCATTTTAGGCACTGTGCTGGGCCTCATTGCGGGTTGGGCATCGATTAGCTTGTTTCCCCAGGCCAGCATTCAAAGCATGATTGCGGTGGCCGCGGGGGTTTGCTTTTTTGCTAACCGCGAACGTCACTACGTTATTGCCACTGCCTCTATCACGCTGCTGGTACTGTGCAGCTTTAACCAAGTAGGTGACGGCTTTAATCTGATTTGGCCACGCCTATTTGATACATTGATCGGCTCGTTAATTGCAGGACTCGCGGTATTTTTTATTCTACCCGACTGGCAGGGCCGCAAACTGTATCGGGAAGCGGCCAACGTGCTCAACAATCACCGCCGTTATTTAGATGAAATTGTTCACCAGTACGAAGAGGGCAAGCAGGACGATCTGGCTTACCGTTTAGCCCGCCGCAATGCCCACAATGCCGATGCGGCGCTGTCAACGCTGCTCACCAATATGCTCCACGAGCCAGGTCACTACCGCAAACAAGACGCTGATAACGGCCTGCGCTTTCTAGTGCTTTCTAACACGCTACTAAGCCATTTATCCGCCCTTGGCGCTCACCGCCATCAGCTGGCAGACGATGAAGACGACGCTGCCTTAGTGCCGCTTGCCAAGCGCATTAGCGAGCTGCTTGAGCAATTGGCAGAACAACTCAACAAGCGCCAGCCCGTCACGCCCTTAGCTGATCAAGTCAACAATCTACTAGCGCAGCTTGAGCAGAATGCCTCAGATTCTTCAGAGAAGAAGGCTGTGGATGAAAAGGCCCAAGAGGAAAATGAAAAAGCCGTTACTCTTTATCGCCCCATTCAAAGCCAACTACGCCTGATCGCCGCGCAGCTAGGCCCCCTTGGTGACGCTGCCAACCGGTTAACTGACGTTCCAGCAGAAAACCACCATGAAGCAAGCCCCGCCGCTTAAGCATTGTGTCTCTTCCTAGACCTGCCCATAACGTCCGGCAGCTTCGCCTAGCCAGCGCCGCACTAATACCGCGGTGACTTCTGCATTACCCTGAAGCGCCTGGGCAAGGGCGGTAACACGCTCTAGCTGGTCGGCGTCGCGCTCAAGGTCGGCAATTTTCATCTGAGCAAGCCCAGTTTGGCGGGTGCCGAGGACTTCGCCTGGACCACGAATTTCCAAATCTTTTTCGGCAATGCGGAAGCCGTCCGTGGTTTCGCGCATTACCCCCAGGCGTTCACGAGAGCTTTTCGATAGCGGCGGATGGTAAAGCAACACACAGAAGCTTTCGGTGCTGCCGCGCCCTACCCGGCCGCGCAATTGATGCAGTTGGGAAAGCCCCAGACGTTCAGGGTTCTCGATAATCATCAGGCTGGCATTGGGCACGTCCACGCCCACTTCAATCACCGTGGTGGCCACGAGAAGGTCGAGTTCGCCGGTCTTGAAGGCCTCCATGACCTCGGCTTTTTCGCTGGCCTTCATACGCCCATGAATCAGGCCAATGGCGAGCTCAGGCAGTGCTTGGGTCAGCTCATCGCGGGTGACTTCGGCAGCCTGGCACTGCAGCGCTTCTGACTCTTCAATCAGCGTACACACCCAGTAGGCCTGGCGACCATCACTGCAGGCGTTGCGGATGCGTTCGACCACTTCAGGTCGTCGCTCATCAGACACCACCACGGTTTTGACCGGCGTACGCCCTGGCGGCAACTCATCAATCACCGATACATCCAGGTCAGCGTAAGCGCTCATGGCCAGCGTGCGGGGAATCGGCGTCGCGGTCATGATCAATTGGTGCGGCGTTAGCCCACCGGCTTCGCCTTTCTCGCGCAGCGCCAAGCGCTGATGAACGCCAAAGCGGTGCTGCTCATCAATAATTGCTAACCCCAAACACTGAAAATGCACATCGCTTTGAAACAGCGCGTGAGTACCCACCACCATGCGCGCACGGCCATCGGCAATAGCGGCTTTAGCATCTAATCGCGCTTTACCTTTTAGCTTGCCTGCCAACCAGGCCACTTCAATACCCAGCGGCTCAAACCAGGCTTTAAACGCCCGATAGTGCTGCTCAGCGAGGATTTCCGTTGGGGCCATCATGGCCGCCTGGCAGTTGCCCGCCAGCGCAGAGAGTGCCGCCATCGCGGCGACAACGGTTTTCCCTGAGCCGACATCGCCCTGCACGAGCCGCAGCATCGGGGCAGGCCGCGCAAGGTCCAGGGCTATCTCTTCCAGCACGCGCCGCTGTGCCCCAGTAAGGGCAAACGGTAGTTGGGCTAAAAAGCGGGTTTGCAGACTGCGCCCAGAAGGAAGCGTCGGCGCGCCATCTGCTTGAATACGCAGACGCACTTCACGCAGGCTGAGTTGGTGCGCCAGCAGCTCTTCCAGCGCCAGCCGGCGCGTGGCGGGATGGTGGCCATGGGCAAGCTGCTCTATATCCACATCCGGCGGCGGCTGATGCAGCAATTGTAGGCTAGCGTGTAGCTCAGGTAGATTGAAGCGCTGGCGTAGAGTCTCGGGAATCACCTCCGGCAGCGACTCAGGGGAGCGCTGCAATAGCGCTAGCGCTTGCTGGGTAAGTGCGCGCAGGCGTGTTTGGTGCAGGCCTTCCGTAGTGGGGTAAATCGGCGTGTAATACTCCTCTACCGGCGTTTCGCTGCCGCCGCTTAGCCGATACTCCGGATGATAAATTTCCAGGCCGGTTGCCCCCGCGCGCGCCTCGCCAAATGCGCGCACTGTCACGCCAGGGCGCATCTGTTGCTGCTGGGCAGGGGAAAAATGAAAAAAACGCAGGCTTAAAATACCGCTACCATCACGCAATCGGATTAACAAACTACGCCGACGCCCTTTCACCACGTCGCAGGCAGTGACCTCTCCTTCCACGACGGCCTCGCTACCGGCCCGCAAAAGGCCAATAGGCGTTAGCCGTGTACGATCTTGATAGCGCAGTGGCAGGTGAAACAGCAAATCGCTGACGCACTCTACGCCCAACCGCGCCAACTTTAGCGCAAGCGCCTCGCCAACCCCTTTCAACGACGAAACTGGTGCAGAAAGGTCACTCATGAGGATACGCGGGTCTTGTGGACGGGTTGTTGGCATTGGCTAATTGCCTTGGCCAGCGCATCAATCGCTTTCGGGCGGGGAAAGCTTGCCCGCCAGGCGATGGCGACCGTGCGCGAGGGCGCAGGGTCAGCAAAGGGACGACTGACCAGCATGGCGTTTTCATACTGGTCGGTTCCCAACGCCGACTGGGGTAATACTGTAATCCCCAGTTTCGAGGCAACCATGTGGCGAATGGTTTCCAACGAGCCGCCCTCAGCAATCAGCGTATTATTCGGGCTGTTGAGCTTTTGCGTAATCGCCGGGCACGCTTCTAAAATCTGATCGCGGAAGCAGTGCCCTTCTCCCAGTAGCAGCAGCCGCTCTTCGAGCAAATCTTCTTTGTGGATCGCGTCACGGGTTACCCAACGATGGCTGGCGGGCATCAAGACTTCGAAATGCTCGTCGTAAATCGGCTTGGTCACCACATCGGTCTCCGTAAAAGGAAGCGCCACGATAATCACGTCCAGCTCGCCACTGCGCAGCTTCGCCCTCAGCGAGCCGGTCATCCCTTCTTCAATATACAGCGGCATTTGTGGCGCGGCGTTCGCCAGGGCTGGCACCAAGTGGGGAAATAAATAGGGCCCTATCGTATAAATAGCGCCGATACGCAGCGGGTTGGCTAATTGGTCTTTACCCGAATTGGCCATTTCGTAAATCAGGCGGCTCTGCTCCAATACGCGCTGCGCCTGAGCCACTATTTTTTCACCCAGCGGGGTAACCTGAACGGTCGACTTGGAGCGTTCAAACAATGGAATATCAAGCTCATCCTCAAGCTTTTTCACCGCTACCGAGAGTGTTGGCTGTGAAACATGGCAACGTTCTGCGGCGCGGCCAAAGTGTCGCTCTTGGGCAAGGGTTACGATGTAGCGTAGTTCTGTTAAAGTCATAGCGGTGCCAGTGGCATCCTCTCGTTGCAGCTCGTTACACGTATTCGTGGTTACGGTATGGAAAAGAACAAATTCTCCTATGAAGATGGCACATCTCATAGGGACTTTGTATCTGATAGGGAATATTTATCAACAGGAGAGAGCAAGGTGAAGCTAACGGTACTGATTATTGGCTGTGGAGATCTCGGCGTAACACTCGGGCGTGAGCTACTCAGTGAAGGACATCGCGTCATTGGCGTACGCCGCCAGGTCGACGCATTAAAAGATACGGGCATCGAGCCGTTAGCACTTGATCTCAACGATCTTGAAGGGGCTGACGCTAGCGCGCTGCCTCAAGCTGACTATGTTGTTTACACCGTCAGCGCAGACCACTTTGAGAAAAGCGCTTACCAAAGCGCCTATCCTGACGGTCTAAAGCGTGTACTTAGCGTATTAGAGCAGCACAAAACACCGCCACGGCGCGTCTTCTTTGTCTCATCGACCAGTGTTTATGGTCAGCAAGAAGGCGAAGTCGTTAGCGAGGAAAGCCCGACGGAATCAACTAGCTTCTCAGGTAAACTGATGTGCGACGCTGAGCAGGCGCTGCTTAATCACCCGCTTCCCGGCACGGTGGTGCGTTTTGCTGGCATTTATGGCCCTGGTCGTGACCGTTTAATTCACCAAGTGATAGAAGGCCGCATTGCTGCCGTAACGCCGGTTATTTACTCCAACCGCATTCACCGTGATGACTGTACCGGTATCTTGGCGCACTTAATTCGCTGTCAGGAAAGCGGATCTCCGCTGGCAGACTTATACCTAGGCTGCGACTGCGAGCCGGTCACCCTACATAATGTTATGGCGTGGTTAGCCAAACAGCTCAAGGTTGAATCTACCGAGACCATGCAGTCGCCACTGCGCCGCCGAACCAGCAAACGCTGCGATAATAGCCGTATCCGTGAAACGGGCTATGAGTTTCGCTATCCAAGCTATAAAGAGGGCTATGCCCAGGTGCTCAAGGAGGGCGGCTTTCTGCCCACCCAGGCGTAGGCGATGGCGCCAGGCGTTACGCGCCCAGCGCTGCGCCGTTAGAAAGGGTGGCGGTAGCCGAGTGATAGGGTCTCGAAGCCGTTGTTCGGTCGTTTAATCCCCGCGTTAGAGTAGTGGATCAGACTGGCCAAAAGTTCACCGCTGCCCAGTGCCATACCGATGGCGAGGCGGTCTTCGAACTGGAAGGCGGTGGAGAGGCGGCGCTTCTCATGATGGGTGTTGAGGAACAGCGCCGCACCGATGCCAGCTTCGACGAACACCCCGCGCTCACCGGCAAAACTCCAGCGCAGGGCTGGAGTCAGCGTCCAGGCGACGTTATCTTCGCCATCATCCCCCGGCAGCAGCAATACCCCGCTGCCGAGCCTTAGAGTCAGTTGCGGATGCCAGCGAGCAAGGTCGAAGGTGCGATCCAGCCCCAGGCTGACGGCCGGAGTGCCCTCGCTAGTGGTGCCCAGCGTGATGTAGCCGTCGGCCTGGCTCATCTCTGGGGCGCCCAGCAGAATAATACCCGGCAGCAGCGCTGCGACAAGGCGGCGAAGCAAAATTCGTTGCATATGGTTATTCCCTACCAAGGTGACAGCCGCGACATGTTGCCTGCGTCAGAAGGTATAAGCGGCGCCAATCGACATGCTCAGGCCGAACTCGTCCTGCTTCTCCAGCGAGAGCCGATCGCTCTCGGCGCGCAGGTCTGCGCGTAAGTTGCTATTGCTGCCACTCCGCGAGGCCTCCAGGATAGCGCTGCCGCTGCCGTGGTAGGCTACGCCCACGTCGCTGGTGAAGCGCAAGCCCGGCTGCGAGGGTGGGGACGACTCCCAGCCCAGCCCCAAGTAGGGCGCGACCCGATTGTGTTCCACCTTGCCTCGCAGGTCGCCCACTTCCGCCGAGGAGTAGCGCGTGCCATTGATGGTATAGCCACCTTGGCTGTCGCGGTTACCCTTTAGACGTGTCTCGGGGTTGGCGAACAGCAAGCCACCGCTCACACGAAAACCGCTACCCATAATGGGATACCAGTCGACCAGCGCCTCGATGGCAGTACCCTGCTTGCGCTTGAGTTCGTACTCAATCTCCTCCAAGGTACGGTCCGTCTTGAACTCGTTGGTCTCGGCCTTTATTCCTAGACGCAGTGCCCATTGGCTGTCGATGGCATAGCCGACGCCAGCGCCTACGCCAGTGCCGAGTTTGCTGTAGACGAAGACGCCTGAGCCAGTAGTGCCCCCCTCCGCCAGGACCGCGGCAGACGATAGGGTTGTCAGACATGCCACCGCGATGAAAATGTTCTTCATTCTTAACTCCTCGTTAATAGTCGGCCGGTCACCTGAACCGGCCTCGACGAGACGCCAGAATAGAGCGCTATAGAAGCATCCACATGTCCCGTCCGTCAGGTGCCGCTCATGTGACTTCTTGCATACGCCAGGCTGTGCAGAACCTGATAGACTTGCGGAAATCGGTGTCAGCCGTGCCTTGCGGGGAGGTACAGGCAAGCCAGTACATAGGAGAACTGTCGGATGAGTGCCGGATCATCGATACCGGACTGGCGCCATGGAACCCTCGCGGGATGGCACGCCTTCGTGCGCTTCTTCGCTTCTCCGACCGGATTATTTCGCGCCATTTGCCTGATCGCCTGTGTGGCGATCTATGCCTTGCATCGTATACGCGAAGCACTGTCCACGGAAAACGAGCTGATCCTCACGCTAAGTGGCGAGACCTTGGCGCGCCAATGGCTCAGTGACGCGGTGGCGACGTTAATTTTCAGCGAAACGTCGGTTCTGGCTGGCTTCGTCATCTTCGTCGCGGCGTTCTGTCTGGCGATGGCGCCGTATGCCTACCGTCAGAGCCGAACGCCCTGGGTGCTGGCCGTCCAGATCGGCATCGGTCTGATATTCAATGAAGAGCTTCTGTTGATCGTGGCCGCTCAGCTTCCCTTCCTCTACCCCTTGCCTCTGGCGTTTACCTGGTTACTGACCCAAGCCCTGCTCAAGGCACTGTTGTGGGGTGTGATCTTGATGACGGCAGATCCGATGGAGGCTGTCCTCATAGCGGCCGAGCTGGCCGATATCGAGTTGCCGGTCATCAGCCTGATGAGCCTACTGGGAATGGCCTTCCTGATGTTTTTCTTCTGGCAGCTGTTCGCCTTCTGTCTGGGGTTTATGGCCATGTCCGAACGCCGCCAACGTTACCGACTGGCCAAGGCCCACGCCGAACTCACGGCCACTCGTCAGCTGCTGGCGGATAGCACGCGCGCCAGTGAACGCCTGCGCATCTCCCGCGACATGCACGATGGGCTCGGCCATCACTTGGCGGCGTTGAACCTGCACCTGGAACTTGCCATACGCAAGCCGGAGGGCATGATGTCCTCGGTGCGCACCGCGCGAGACATCGCCAAGGAGCTCTATCAGGAAGTGAGGAGAACGATCGAGCGCGAGCGCCTTGCCGTGCCGATCGATCTCTCTCGCAGCCTGCAGACGCTCTGCTCTGGGATACCCGAGCCCTACATCGAGTTGCACTACGATCCACGCTGCCAGGTGCGCGATCCGGCTCTGGCACACGTAATCTTCCGCAGTGTGCAGGAGGCGCTTTCCAATACCCTGCACCATGCCAATGCACACAAGGTCGAGATCAGCGTGGGGTGCAAAGCCGGCAACATTCACGTTTGCATCGTCGATGACGGTCGTGGCGCCGCCAGTATCCTGCCCGGCAATGGGCTCACGGGGATGCGTGAAAGGGCCGAGGAGGTTGGCGGCAGTATGGAGGTAGAAGCACAGCTTGGTGCAGGCTGTCAGGTTCGGCTATGGCTGCCTATGGAGAGTGGAAAAGCATGATTCGAGTACTCCTGGTCGACGATCAGCATCTGGTGCGAAGTGGCATCGCCGGGCTGCTGGGGCTCACGCATGATATCGAAATTGTCGGCGAGGCAGCGAGTGGAGAGGAAGTCATGGCGCTGGTTGCCGCCAGAGAACCCGATGTGATGCTGCTAGACGTACGCTTGCCCGTCATGAGCGGCATTGAGGTTCTTACCCGTTTGAGCGCGGAGAAGCGGTTGCCAGCGACCATCCTTTTGACGACCTTCGACGATGATGAGGCGCTGCTTGCTGGCATCCGTGCAGGGGCTCGCGGCTTTCTGCTCAAGGATATCTCATTGGAACAGCTGGCCGATGATATCCGGCATGTCGCCGCGGGAGGCACGGCCATCCGCCCCTCGATTACCGAACGGGTGTTGGCCGGCGTCCGCCAGACGGTGTCTGAATTCGACTGCCTCGATCCGCCTTCCCAGCTGACCGTGCGAGAAACCGAGATCCTGCGCCTGCTGGCCAGTGGGCTCAACAACCGAGAGGTGGCGCTGGCCCTGGGTACTGCCGAGGGAACGGTGAAGAATCAGGTTTCGAGCATTCTTTCCAAGCTGGGCGTACGCGACCGGGTGCGTGCGGTGCTACGCGGCATCGAGCTGGGCTGGATCTGACGCGAGCAAGGGCCAAGCACGGGCGAGCGCACCAGCGCACCTAAAAATAATATTTAGTCGCCAATGACCATCACGGCTTCTGCTTCTACTTGACTGCCTTTAGGCAACGCTTTTACGCCGACTGCCGCGCGAGCGGGGAACGGCGTAGAGAAGAACTCTTCCATCACCTTGTTAACAATCGCGAAGTTATCCAGATCAACCAGGTACAGGTTAAGCTTTACGATATCGCCAAGCGAGCCGGCTGCTTCTTCGCAAACCGCCTGCAGGTTAGTAAACACTTGACGCGCCTGAGCCTCAAAGTCGTCGGAGACAATTTCCATCGTCGCTGGATTCAGCGGAATCTGACCCGACAGATACACGGTGTTGCCTGCCTTGATCGCCTGAGAGTAAGGGCCAATCGCCGCGGGGGCTTTTTCGGTGTTAATAACCGCTTTGTTGCTCATAAGATCTTATGCTCCTGTATGGGTTAGGCATTAATTCTTGTGGCCCGCCATAGCCTTCGCCGCCAGCCTGTCGCCAGCGGTAGATAAGCGGGTGATTAATTGGTCATTCTTGTTATTTTGCCAACGTTAGGCAGGTTACGAATGCGTTTAATAATGCGGGCAAGATGAACACGGCCTTTTACAGATAAGGTCAAATTAACAATGGAAAGCCGTGCATCACGCTCTTCAATACCAATGCGCTCAATATTCGCATCAGCATCGGTTACCACACCGGCCAGTTCAGCCACCAGCCCACGACGGCTCTCAATTTCAATACGCAGCGCGACTGGGAAGTCTTCATCGACAATATCTGACCACTCAAGGGCAAACAATTTCTCAGGGTCATTTTTACGCTCGGCGAGGTTTTTACATTCGCTACGATGAACCACCAGCCCTTTGCCAACCGATAGATGTCCAACGACAGGGTCGCCTGGCAACGGGTGGCAGCAGCGAGCAAAGTTAATCACCATGCCTTCGCTGCCGTTGATCACTACCGCTTTTTCGCTATCGGTGCTAAGAACATAGTCGAAAGTCCCCCCGTGGGCGACATCAACCAAGCGCCGTGCCACCACATGAGCCATACGGTTGCCCAGCCCAACGGATTCCAATAACGCATCTAATGAAGCGGCATCCAGCTCCTTCAGCGCCTTCGTAAATATACTTTCGTCCAGCTCTTCCAGGCTTGTCTCAAACGGTGTCAGGGCTTTGTTCAACAGCCGCCGCCCTAATGTAATGGCTTCCGCCTGCTGCTGGTGCTTCAAAGCATGACGAATCGCAGAGCGCGCCTTGGCAGTGGTGACAAAGTTAAGCCATGCCAGGTTAGGCCGTGCCCCAGGAGCAGTAATAATTTCCAGCGTTTGACCACTTTCAAGGCGAGTCGAGAGCGGTGCTAAATGACGATCAATGCGGCAAGCGATGCAATTATTGCCGATGTCGGTGTGCACGCTGTAAGCAAAGTCGATCACCGTCGCCCCCTGGGGCAGCTCCATGATGTCGCCCTTGGGGGTAAACACGTAAATATCGTCTGGAAACAGGTCGTTTTTGACGTGTTCTATAAACTCCAGCGAATCACCCGCATGACGCTGCATTTCCAGCAACCCTTTGACCCAAGCACGGGCGCGGGCATGGCTGCCTTCAGCAATGGGATGGGTGGTTTGCCCTGCTTTATAGAGCCAGTGGGCAGCGATGCCATTATTCGCCATCGCTTCCATCTCACGGGTGCGGATCTGTACTTCAATTGGCATTCCACCCTGCCCAAACAGCGTGGTGTGAAGACTTTGGTAGCCGTTGGCTTTCGGAATGGCGATGTAGTCTTTAAACCGCCCTGGCACAGGCTTATAGAGATTATGAACAACGCCTAAGATGCGATAACAGCTAGCGACATCTTCGGTAATGATGCGAAAACCGAAGACATCCATAATTTCCGCAAACGGTTTACGCTGGTCGCGCATCTTTTTATAAATCGATAGCAAATGCTTCTGCCGACCGATCACGGTCCCTTTAAGCCCTTCGTCGTCCAGACTCTGCTGTAGCGATGATTGAATCTCTCGCATCGCACTACGACGGTTACCCCGCGCGCTAGCCACCGCGCGCTTAATGCGTTCTGCACGCATAGGGTGTATCGCCTGGAAAGAGAGGTCTTCCAGCTCAACACGAATGGTATTGATGCCTAGACGCCCTGCGATACGGGCATAAATTTCCAGCGTTTCACGGGCAATGCGGCGCTTTTTATCTGGGCGCAGAGCACCTAACGTACGCATGTTATGCAGGCGGTCAGCCAATTTAACAATAATGACGCGGATATCCCGCGACATCGCCAACACCATCTTCTGGAAATTTTCCGCCTGGGCGACGGCTTTGTCTTCAAAAGTGATCTGGGTCAGCTTGGAAACGCCATCCACCAATTCGGCGACAGGTTTATCAAACTGCGCAGACAGGGCTTTTTTTGAGACACCGGTATCTTCAATGACATCATGCAGCATGGCAGCCATCAAACTTTGATGGTCCATGTGCATATTGGCCAGGATATTAGCGACCGCTAATGGGTGAGTGACGTAAGGCTCACCGGAGCGACGGCGTTGGCCGTCATGGGCTTGTTCAGCATAGTAGAAAGCGCGTTTGACCTGCTGTATTTCGTCTGGAGGTAAATAGCCGCCGAGTCGATCGGCCAGGTCATCAATGGTGAACATTTACCGCGCCCCTAGTCGCTTCTAAGCCCAGTCTCTCTTTCACAAACCTTAGTCGTCGATATGTGTGGTCGGTGCCATCGCTGGACGCGCACGAACTGGAGCTTCAACCGGCTCATCTAGCACGGTGTGATTTACTAGGCCAGCGGCAATCTCACGCAGTGCCATAACGGTAGGTTTGTCATTCTCCCAGGGGAGTTGCGCTTCACGGGAGCCACGGGCAAGCTGGCGCGCGCGCTGGGTAGAAATCATCACCAGTTTGAAGCGGTTCTCAACATTTTCCAGACAATCTTCAACGGTTACGCGAGCCATGGGGCCTTCCTGTAATGACAACGCTGGGCCAGCGTTGTGGTGAAACGCCGCTGACCCAGCAAAAAAGTGGTAATGGAACCTGCTAGATTACTCGACGCTAGGCGCCTGTGACAAGAGCGCATCGAGCAGTGGTGCGTGACGTGCCTGCATCGCTTCACGTGTTAAGCGGCGACTGATCACCAGCGACTGCAACGCTTGCAGTGCCGTAGTGAAGTCATCGTTGATGACCAAGTAGTCATATTCATCAAAGTGGGACATTTCGCTCACCGCATCACGCATACGCCGAGCAATGACAGCGTGCTCATCGGTACCCCGGTTAGAAAGGCGACGTTCCAGCTCGCTACGCGAAGGCGGCAGGATAAAAATCGACACCGCCGAGGGTATTTGTTCACGTACCTGCTGAGCGCCTTGCCAGTCGATCTCTAAAATAACGTCCTGCCCCGCATCCAGCACGGTTTGCGCCGCACGGCGAGACGTACCGTAGTAATTATCAAAGACCTTGGCATACTCAAAGAACTCGCCGCGCTCGATCATCGCTTCAAAGTCGGCTACGTGAGTAAAGTGGTAGTTAACGCCATCCACTTCGCCCTCGCGTTTAGCGCGTGTGGTATGCGATACCGACACCTGTATGCCATCAAGGCTCTCGATCAGCTCGCGGACCAAACTGGTTTTACCAGCACCCGACGGGGCAGAAACAATAAAAAGCGTACCCTGGGACATGAAGCGCTTCCCTAATTAGCAAAAATAGTTAGCAACAAACAGTTGGCGAAAAAAATAGTGGACGAGTAGTTGGCCAAGGCCAGTAAGACAACCGGCGTACATACTGCCATATAAAACGTTGCGCGCAGTATCGCACACACATGCCATGGACTGTAGCGTTTCGACGCAGTCACCAGGAGCTCACTATGCGCAGTGTTATCGTTATTTTATGCTTAATTGCCTTAGGAGTAGCGCTACAAAAAGGACTCATTGAGATCCCCCGCCACTGGGCTCCCTGGGCACCGCTCTATATCGACGACCCAGTGACACCCATTACTCAGATAAAACTCAAGCGCCTAAACAATGATCCAGAAGCCTGCCTAGCAGCACTGGACACCGTGCCAGAGGGAGAGCTTCATTACACACCGTTAGCAGATTACTCGCCAACCGAAAGCTGTCCGCTCACCAATATTGTCCGCATGCAGTCTAGCAGCGTTCGCTTCAATCAAAGCTTTGTGGCCACCTGCCCATTAGCACTGTCATGGGTGATGTACGAGCGTCACGCCCTACAACCTGCCGCCCAGGAGATCATGGGCAGTCGTGTGGCACAGGTAAATCACGTTGGCAGCTTTGCCTGCCGTAACGTCTATGGCCGAGAAACAGGCAGACGCAGTGAACACGCCACCGCTGAAGCGTTAGATGTAGCGGGGTTCCAGTTCGAAAACGGCCAACGCATTACGCTGATCGATCACTGGGATGATGAAGGCGAAACGGGAGAGTTCTTAAGAGCGGCCAGAGATGGTGCCTGCAACACCTTTGGCAATGTGCTAGGCCCAGACTATAACGCCGCACATGCCGATCATTTTCACCTGGGCATGCGCGGTTTTAGGCTTTGTCGTTAAACCTCGGGTTAGTTATAACCCTCAGCAGTCTGGAAGGTGCGTTTTAAATTGTTAAAGAAGCGAGACGTTCATGACACTAGATACTATTGAGCACGCCATGGCGGCACTCACCGAGGCCGACCCAGATATCGCCCGTGCCTACCCACTCGTTGGCGCGCCCGCACCGCGCCAACGCGACCCCGGCTTCGCCACGTTTTTTAGCACGATTGTTAGCCAGCAAATTTCGACGGAAGCAGCCCGCGCCATTATGAGCCGTGTGAAGGCACTGCTGCCCGAATTGAATGCAAAGGCGGTGATGGATATTGAAGAGCAGGCGCTTCGAGATGCAGGGCTTTCCTGGCGCAAAGTTGAGTATGCCAAAGGGCTAGCGGAAGCCGAGCTTGCAGGCACGTTCAGCGCCGACGGGCTGGAATTGTTGAGCGATGGCGAAGCGATTGCCGCCATCACTCAACTGCGTGGCTTTGGCCGCTGGAGCGCCGAAATTTACCTGATGTTTTCGCTCCAGCGCGCGGATATATTTCCGGCCGACGACCTTGCCTTACGCGTAGCGCTTGGCCGCCTAAAGAAGCTGGAAGACAAACCCACGCCTAAACAGGCTCGCCAGTTAATCGAACACTGGGCTCCCTGGCGCAGCGTGGGTTCGCTGTTTCTATGGCACTACTACCGAGGAGAGCCGCTTTAAGGAACAGCCTTACCCGTTAGATCATCGTCATGATCAGAAGGTGATGGCGGCGCGATGAGTGCCTCAGGCTGAGCGATAAAGCGATAAGCTAATGCCCCTAACGCCGCGCCGATCATCGGTGCTACCCAGAACAGCCATAGCTGCGCCGTCGCCCAATCCCCCACGTACAGAGCAACGCCCGTACTACGTGCCGGATTCACCGAAGTATTGGTAACCGGAATGCTGATTAGGTGAATAAGCGTTAAGCCCAAACCAATCGCCAAAGGCGCAAAGCCTGCCGGTGCGCGACCGTCGGTTGCCCCCATAATGATAAAGATAAACATCATGGTCATCACAACCTCAACCAGTAACGCCGCCGTCATACTGTAGCCACCGGGTGAATGCTCACCATACCCATTGGAGGCAAACCCGGCCGATACATCAAACCCCGCCTGACCACTGGCAATGAGATACAGTACGCCGCCAGCAACAATAGCACCCAGCACTTGCGCGCCGATATAGTAAGGCAACTCTTTAGCTGGAAAGCGCCCACCCACCCAAAGCCCTACTGATACCGCAGGGTTTAAATGGCAGCCCGAAATATGCCCAATCGCATATGCCATCGTGACAACCGTTAAACCAAACGCCAGCGATACTCCTAACAGACCAATACCTACGTCTGGATAAGCCGCTGCCAACACCGCACTGCCACACCCTCCCAACACTAACCAAAACGTACCGATTAGCTCCGCTGCATATTTTTTCACAACCCTCTCCTTAGTGCCCGCGCACCATTGGGAATACCGCGCCACCTAACCCAGCACCGTTATGGCCACCTGTTGTTCACGCAGTAATGCACGCACTCAGGGCACGGTATTTTTTAATTAGTTAAGAAGAAAACAGTTTTTAACCGCTCTGTTTTAACAACCGACTTTTAATAACCCGCACGTTTAAAACCAAGCTCTTAAAAAAGCTATTGAAAAGCCCTTAAAACCTGGCTAGTAAAGGCCCGAATCAGAAAAAGTGTTAAATTTTATTATGGATAACTCAGTGTGAAGCACATTTAACCGAGCACCTATAATATAGCTCAGCTTTTATATACCAGCCTCAAAAAACGGGCAACTAAATATCACAAGAAGCCTAAAAATAAACAGTAAGAAACACTTTGCGTGTTAACCACCCGTAATAAAAAAGCATGAAAATATTGAATCGCTAAAAATCATTTCTTAAATACCATGCTTTTTAACGCTTTAATTCAAACTATAAAGGAAGCATTAACACTACTCACCACGTCTGCTAATCACTCAACCGCCCCACCACCTGAAACGAACCAGCCAATGGGCGCACGACGATCATTTCGCCTGAGCTAACTGCGCCGCCTGCCAGCGCCGTAATATTAACCTGATGGGTCACCAGCAATAAATTGCCTGGACTCTGCCAAGCAGTAATCTGTTCACGCGCCGTCTGCGTGCGAGCATCTCGCTCGCTGCGCTGGCGAAAAAACGAATCTAACCATGGGGTTGGCTCCACGCGGCCCAACGCCATCAGCTCAGCGGTTTCCAGCGCTCGACACCAGCGAGACGAATACACCGCGGCAATGGGCACATCCCGCTCACGAAACGACCGTCCAATGGCCTCAGCCTGAGCACGCCCCTGGGCTGAAAGGTTGCGCTGGGTGCCACATTGAGAAAGCTCAAACCCAGCCGGATCGCCAATGCCTGGGGCCAACGCATGACGCATCAAAATCACCAAACCACCCTCCTGCAGCGCCTGCCAGGTTGATTCGTTTGCCTGGGCCGAGGCCGACAACACACCAAGCAGCAGGACTAACGTGAAGTGGCGTAGGATAGGCATGAGGGCGTCCTCTAATCAGTATGAGCAGACAACAATGCTGCGGGCCTCACAGCCTTTCGATGCAGCTGATATTTATCCCACCATTTAAATCGGCAAAATTTGATATTGTTAGACATAAGCCAGCTGTAATTACTCTATGACGCCAAGGGTAAGCCTATAACCGAGCAGAGCCCAATCGCTTTTAGTCACCTTGTGAGCGCCATTACCCAACAGCTACAGCAGCTCTCACAACAGCTTACCGAGCGGCTGGACAAAGGCTTTGATGTCACCAACCTACGCAATATGCACCAGTTTTATCAAAGCTTTTTTATCAAAGCTTTCCAAAACGGAACGCAGTGCATACCGAATTGAGCTGGACCCACTATCGCACCCTTCTGCGAATAGAAAATACCCAAGCCCTCGACGGGTATTTGCAAAGGCGATCAACCAAAGCTGCAGAGCTAGTGCATAGATAGGACTATATTCCCATAATTCAATAAAAAAATGGGAATATAGTCCCTTCCTTGGTGATTGTATGGCAAAGCGAGACTTACACCGTGTGCTGTTTCCAAAGCAGCGCAAAATTCTCACTCATTTTGGGGAGGATTTGTTGCTAGCGATGAAGCGACGAGGATTGACCAAAAAAGTGCTCTGCGAGCGAACAGGTTTTGATCATAAAACCGTGAACAAGGTGTTTGCTGGCGATCCTGGTGTGGCAATTGGTACCTATTTGAAAATTATGGCTGTGTTGGGCATGGAAAGTAACTTCTCTGAAGTGGCTGCACATGACTAGCTAGGCATCAAACTGCAAAACATCAAACTTCTGGAAGGTTCAAAATGAGCCGTGAGTTGGTAGAGGTTTATGCGGATTGGCATCCCATTGAGCAACCATTATTAATTGGTCAGTTGGCTTATAGTGATTCTAGTCGTGGCGGCGTATTTAGCTTTTCCTATGACAACGCTTTTTTAAAATCACCCTACTGTTTGCAAATTGCCCCCTTGCTCACTCTGCATGCAGGGGAGCCTATAACTTTACGTCGATAGCATCGATGTAAACCAAGATTTCTCAGAGCCGCAGCGCATTATTAACTTGTCCACTGCACCATTAAAGCATTGATGACCAGTGGTGATTTCCGCACTCCATTCTTATTGGATCCCGTATCGTGGCTTCGTTGAGCGATATCTATCGATAGATTGAAGCCCACCACCGTGCGAGTGTTGGTTACGAGCGTGAAGCCAACCCACCTGATAATACCGCCCCAGTACCTTCTGGCCATGTCGTTTTAACAGGAAAATTCACTTGCTCAATTATCACCAGTTGATAAGATATCCGTCCTATGTATATGTGTACAGTTTTTAACAAACTAGCCAAAGAGAGCGTCATGGAAAGCACAGGACAAAAGCGCTGTGTGATTGGCATACGCGGCCAAACACCCGACCCAGATTACCCAGTAGATATTTGGTTTGACTCACTAAAATCAATCGCCAACGTGCTGTCTAAAGAAAACCAACACTTATTAAAAGTGATCGCTGAACAGCAGCCACAGTCAGTCACCGAGCTAGCCGAACTGACAGGTCGGGCGGTAAGTAATGTATCGAGAACGCTGAAGACTTTAGGAAAATACAATCTGGTAGAGATGCAGAGCGCAAAAAAAATGCTTTGCCCTAAAACCACCCATCAAGATTTTTTAGTCGTAGTGAATGATGAAAAATAGATCCAAGGCCCTCCAACAAGCAGAAGAGCTCATCAAACCATTAGCGCTTTCTCATGTGCCCCAAGAAAGCGACGTTGATGCGGTTATTGACCAGTGGTTGCATGCACTCGCAACTGATAGTCAATTTTATTGCAATCCCACGTTGGCTGAGCCAAAGAAGCTCAAAGAAAAAACTTTATCACTTTTGCAAGAGAAAAACTTGTTCTTATCGAGGGAATCATTTTTTGACGAAGTATTCAGCGGTTTAAAGTTGAAGCCCGACCTGGATGCAAAGTTTAGATTTATTGATCTTTTTGCTGGAATTGGCGGTGTTAGGCTAGGATTTCAACACAACGGGGGCGCTTGTGTTTTCTCTTCGGAATATGATAAGTCCGCTCAAAAAACATACAAGGTCAATCATGGTGAGTTTCCATTTGGCGATATAACAAAAATAGATGAAGAGGGAATACCTGAGCACGATGTTTTACTAGCTGGCTTCCCTTGCCAGCCATTTTCAAATGCAGGAGTATCGGCTAGAAACTCTGTTGGCAAGAAACATGGTTTTCTTTGTGATACTCAAGGCACTCTTTTTTTTGATGTAATGCGTATTATTGATTCCAAAAAGCCGAAAATAGTCTTCCTTGAAAATGTTAGAAACTTAGAAAGGCATGACAAAGGTCGCACTTTTCAGACAATAAAAGAAACTATCGAGAAGAGTGGCTATAATTTTTATTACAAAGTAATTGACTCTAGTTCAGTTGTTCCTCAGAGAAGAGTTCGTTGTTATATGGTGGCCATACGGTCTGATATATCAGTTGAATTCTGTTTTCCAGATTTTCATGGTGAGCCGAAACCCCTTAGCTTGATACTTGAAAATGAAGTTGATGATATATATACAATATCTGATAGGCTATGGCTTGGCCATATGAATAGAACAAAGAGAAATATAGAGCGAGGGACCGGTTTTACGGCTCATACCGCTGATCTTGACAAACCCTCTAACACAATAGTGGCTCGCTATGGTAAAGATGGGAAAGAGTGCTTAATCCCTCAGAAAAATAAAAACCCAAGACTCCTTACTCCAAGAGAATGCGCCAGACTCCAAGGATTCCCTGAATGCTTTATCGTACCTAAATCTCGAACACCTGCGTACAAACAATTCGGTAACTCTGTAGTTGTTCCAATCATCGAGGAAATAGCTAAAAAGATTATAAGGGATGCCCTATGAATTTTCAAAAATACTGTGACTCGATTCAGGATGGCCAGAAGATAAAATCAGAAAAAACTTTATTATTAACATACACTAACTCTAAGAATGAGGCATTCAGCATATCACCGGAGAGCATCAGGGTTTTCCTTTTATTTTTGCTAAACAATTTTGATTTAGTTATTTCCTCGTGGGAGAAAGTATCAACAAGAAAAGAACATATTTATCAATATGAAGAAAAATCATACAGGGAGATATATAAATCAGCTAGCGACGAAGAGCTGAAAATAATATCTTCAGCCGGTCGCAGCCAGACCAAAGCTTTGACAAAGCTAATTGCAAAATTAATTGGTTTTTTAAGCAGAAAAAATTATGAATCCCCTGAAAAAAATACTTTTTTTGATAAAGATTATATCAAGGTTGCTCTTGAAAACTGGGATGACATAGTGGTTATTACTCCTTCAAAATCAGGAGTAATAAACAATGATAACATAAAAGAATCTTTCAGAATTTGGATGATAAAAAATGGCTTATCTGAACGAACTGCGTCATCCTATTCGGAAACAGGAATCACCTTTTGTAACAAATATTTAGCTAGCACTAATATAAATGCAGTAAATCTTTATAGATTAAACCACAAACAAGTATTAAATTCACTTAATGAATTAAATAAAATAAATGATTGGTTGCAAGCAGATAAGAATGGTAACTCTATGTATAGTGGTGCTTGTAAAAAATTAGCAGAGTTTCTGAAATATAAAAACAATACTACTCTTTCTTCTCTGCCCAAACCCTTCCTACTCCTGGCTGGTATCTCTGGTACTGGCAAAACCCGTTTTGTTCGTGAACAGGCAAAATCCACGGGCCAATTTAATGAAACCTATTGTTTAACTTCGGTGCGCCCTGATTGGCATGAACCCAGTGATTTATTAGGGTATATTTCGCGACTCTCAAGTAGCGGCCAGGCAGAATATATTACTACTGATGTACTTCAGTTTATTGCCAAAGCTTGGCGTGCCATCGCCGATAGTAGCTTAACGATTGATGTACAAAATAGTGATGACCAAGGTGAGCGTCTGGTGGTCAGTGGTGACCGGAGTACTCTGCAAGCCGTGTTGCCCTATTGGCTTTGTTTAGATGAAATGAATCTTGCACCTGTTGAGCAGTATTTTGCTGATTACCTGTCGGTGCTCGAAACCCGTGAATGGGATTGGGATGGAGATACCTTCATTTACAGCAGCGATGCATTATTAAAGCCTGCTACGATTAACGCCGTTGCGGATACGGATAAATTAAGAGCCGATTTGGGCTTTGAATTGCCAGACTATGATGAGCTTTGGGAATTAATCTGTCAGCATGGTTTGGCTATTCCATTTAACTTGATAGTGGCGGGCACGGTTAATATGGATGAAACCACCCATGGCTTTTCGCGCAAAGTTATCGACCGCGCTTTAAGTTTTGATTTTGGTGAGTTTTTTCCAAATGATTACGACTCGTTTTTCGCCCCAGCCAGTCATAATAAACCACTCAGTTACCCTATTTGGTCGCAAGCGCGAAAAGATGATCTGACCAACACGTATGATGTCGATGGCTCGCAAACATTGGCGTTTTTGAGTGCTGTGAATACGGCATTAAAGACCACCCCATTTGAGTTAGCCTACCGCGCACTTAATGAGTTATTACTGGCTGTGGTCAGCAACCAGCCACAGGATGAGCTCACTCTGAAAGCTGTATGGGATGACTTTATGATGTGTAAAGTACTGCCACGCATTGAAGGGGATAGCGACAAGCTGAGAACGGCAACGGGTGAAAATTTATTAGCTGAGCTGAATAAAGTCTTATCTGTACAGCTATCTCCCATCTGGAATGCTGAGCAAGATAATAATCAAGTCAGCCAGCGGCCAGATTTGTATCGAGAGAGAAACGTTAGCGAGGGTGTATCAGAGGAAGACAAAGTCCTCCACATTGCTTGTCGCACGAAATACAAGCTTGCATGGATGAAGCAGCGCTTGGACAGCGCGACCTTCACGAGCTTTTGGCCATAAGTTAAGGGGTACCTCGCATGAAGCATGGGTGTAAAACGATTCAGGCTATTTTGCTAGTCCCTTTTGTCGCAAGAGGTGCCCATGCCTGAACTACTAAGAATACAAACGCCTGATTTTGAATTTTCGGTTTGGACCAATGATATCAGCGCCCGTGCAAAGGTGTACCAGGACACTGTTGCAAAGCGAGCAAGTTTAACGGTTAGGCATGGTGTGGAGCCAACGCCCGAGCCGATACCCCCTAAACCAGCACTGCGCTTTGCACCAGAAGCTAAGTTGGTCGATATTGCCATTATTGATGATAAGCATCACTGTCTTGAGCTAGATAATAGTCTGATTCAAGCACAAGACGTTTTGGTATCAGATGTAGTTTCGCCTGAAAAACGGGCAACGCTCAGCTTACATTCCCCATTGTTTTTTGAAAACACGCTGTATCAGTTTGAATGGGTCTTCTTTGGGGCAGTTTCGAATGCCCGTTTAGTACACCGCAGTCAAAGCGTTAGTGAAGCATTTCGTTTTGCTGCTCAACGTGGCCCACTTCCAGCTCGCCTAACAGGCACGATCAACACAGGAAATGATGTCGGCTGGATGCGTTTACCTTTGAGCTTTGAAATAGATGGTAAAACGCACTCGCAACATATTTCGTTTGAAGTATTACCTACCAAAATTGCGTTGCATCAAGATTTACCAGCCATGTACCAGGAAATTGATGCTGTTTACCCGCTATGGCGTTTTAGTTTGGTTGAAAAAACCGATCAAGATGCGGCATCCAGCAAACAGCGGGGGCACTTTCCACTAATGTGGTTGGCCAACTTTGCTGCTTTAAGGGAACGCTTTGAACAAGGACTCAAGGTGATCTGTGCCGCACCACATAGTCGTTTACAACCGACGGTTGTCAATATAAAAGCGGCCAAATTAAAAGGGCGTTTACCCTATAGGCTCACTGAGCAGGTTAAGCAAGACTTTGCCAATGGCCAATATGATAAACGCTATCGGATAGAGAAGAAGCAGCTTAGCGTGGATACACCTGAAAACCGCTTTATTAAAATGGCAGTTAACCGATGCAAGCGACAATTGGCCGAGTTTGAAGCTACGTTGCGTGCTAGCAATCAAGCGCCAGAACGCCAACGCTTATCGGAATCCTTTTTAATTGAGCTGCACAGTTGGCAGCAACCGTTGCAAAAGGTTTTGAATCGAAGTTTTTTAAAAGATGTAGGTGCGTATGGCGGGCTGAGCCGTGAGTCTCTAGTGCTGCAACAAAAAACAGGGTACAGCGCCGTTTATCGTGTATGGCAAGAGCTCAAATTTTATTTAGATGTATTTGGTAATCAGTCGAGCATTTCAATGAAGTCAGTGGCTGAAATTTACGAAGTGTGGTGCTTTCTCTGCCTGAAACAGATTTTAGAACGCGACCTTGGTTTTGAATTAATCAGTAATAGCGTAGCGACATTGTCGCAAAATGAATTTTTTGAATATCAATTAGAAGATGGTTTTGCTGGGGCTTTCCGCTTTCAGCGTGATGATGGCGTGACAGCAAAGCTAGCCCATGAGCCCAAGTTCACCAAAAAGGGCAAGTCCATTCGATCGTATTTGGTAAATCAAGAACCTGACATTGTCTTAGAAGTAACTTTACCTAAATCAAATGACTCACATACTAAGAAGAAATTTATTTGGCTGTTTGATGCGAAATACCGCATTAAAACCGATAAGAACCGCTTTGATTCGAACGAAGAAAATATCGCGGAAATAGATTACGTACCCGACGATGCTATTAACCAAATGCACCGTTACCGAGATGCGTTAATTCGCTTGTCCACACCCGACAACAAGACTCAGAAATCAAACGATTACACTGCATCAAAACACTATAAGAAAAGTCGGCCTGTATTTGGTGCGTTTGCATTATACCCAGGCTTTTTTGATCAAACTCAAGAGACCAACCCTTACGCGAATGCTATCGAGGAAGTAGGTATTGGCGCATTTGCTCTACTACCCAGCCAAACCGCTAGTAATTATTGCGGTCATCAATGGTTATTGGAGTTTTTGCAAACCCAAATCGGTAACTCACCAAGCACGCAACCAGGAAAAACCAATGAAGCCATGTACCCAGTAGCAGGGATGGTAGAGCGATTATACGTGCAAGAGGCCGCTCGCATACCTTATTACGGGATGCGCCAAATGTTGTACTCTGATTTAACTCTCACAGCTGCTTTAGGTCCCCAAAAAGGTCGTGATGAAAGCTATCTGGAAAGGTTCGAGAATGGTGCTGCTAAGTGGTATCACATTAAGCAAGAAGCTATTCGGCAGCTAGAGGGGCAAATTGGAACTCACATTGTTGATGAGATTCGCTATTTAGCTCTAGCTTCACCGTCACAACAGTATCCCAATACGAAACAAATAGATAAGGTATGGCCGATAAAGCGAGTATCGTTGTTACCACGTTACGCTATCACCAAGGAACAAGCGGGAGTAACGTCTAAAAAGGATAGTTTGTACTATTTGTTTGAGCTTGGTAAGCCACTAACGCTACAGCTGGCAGTAAGTCATGTGCCACTTCGAAATTTCTCACATTCAATGAAACTGACTACTCTTTCTAGGCTAGAAAATGTCATCAGGTTCTCTGATGTGGACGAAGTATACAAAAAGGTGGCGGTGTGATGGTTGGCACTGCTCTTTCCCCTAGATTTGTACCACTGGCTCAATGAGATTCTCCTCATTATGCCGCCCTTTGAGCATAATCAACGGGCGGCAGGTCACTGAGTGAGTTGTGTGGGCAGAAGTATGCTCAACGTTCAGACAGGTTCTACCTCATCGGCAACGGTTTTATAGGCGATACACGGCTTAGCTAGTTCGTGGAGAGCCACCGTAAATTACTTTGGCATATCGGCCTTCCATAGCCATAAAAAATCACTCAATATTCTGAATCTCCCCCCACATCTTCTCAATCAACCTTCAGCTCCACGCAGCTCGGAGGCAAGGCGAAAGAGCATGGTCCGATACTTGTCGAGCTCGTCCAGCGTGATGTACTCGTCTGCCTTGTGCGCCTGATCAACTGCCCCTGGTCCCCAGACCACGGTAGGAAAACCTCGCTCCTGGAACCAGCCCGCTTCTGAACAGAAGCCTACAGCACGCCGCTCCTCCTGCCCTGCCAAGCGCCAGGCGAGCGTCTCTGCAGAGTTGTTCTGCTGGAGTTTAAAGGCGGGAATGGGGGGATAATCCTCTTCGGTGACAACCGCGCATTGCGGAGATCGCTCTCGCATCTCTTGGGCCAGTTCTGATGAAAAATTCCGATACTCTTCTAGGATCGCTAGAGGATCATCCTCAGGGAGGTTACGCAGCTCCCAATGCAGTTCGGCATCGCGAGCAACGATGTTGGGGGCATTGCCCCCTGTCAGGCAACTCACATGCATGGTGGAGTAAGGTGGGTCAAAGAGGCAGTTACGGGTCGAGCTAGACATCAACGTATCAGCAATGCGGTCTAGCTCCCCTACCAGGCGAGCCGCGTAGGAGATCGCCGAGACTCCCAGGCTGGGATTGCTGGAGTGGGCGGGTGCTCCAGTAACCCGAGTTCGCCAGGAGTAAACACCTTTGTGGGCCGAGACCACAGAACAGGACGTAGGCTCGCCTACGATCACCGCCTCAACCGGTGGCAGCACCGCCTTCATTCGGTCAATGAGGGGCAGACAGCCACGACAGCTGGTTTCTTCATCGTAGGATAGGGCGAGGTGAATCGGACGGCTCAGCTGGGAATCGAGAAATACTGGCACCATGGCGAGGCACACGCCGATGAAGCCTTTCATGTCTACGGCACCACGCCCGTACAGGCGGCCATCGCGCACTACTGCCCGATAGGGGTTCGACTGCCATACCTGGCCTGACACGGGGACCGTGTCGGTATGACCGGATAAGATCACACCGCCAGGCAGCATAGGGCCGATGGTTGCGAAGAGCGAGGCTTTCTGACCATCCTCACTAGGGACCAGGTGGGCCTCAATGCCCAAATCGGCCAGATAATCAGCGACGAAATCGATCAACGGTAGGTTGGAGCGATCCGAGGTGGTATCGAATCCAATCAGTGACGAGATCAGCTCGATCGTGGGTTCCATAGCGCCTCTTTAGGTTGGTTGAATTCGCGGGCTCGTAGCGCTAGCGACGAGAACCCAGGCTAGTGCGAACGGCGTGACTCGACAGCATGGAAGGCTAACGTGATCAACCCAGCCAATACCAAATAAAGCAGTGCCATCAGCAAAAGAGGCTCGTAGACAATATATGTTTCCTGGCGGATACGGCCAAATACTGCATACATGTCTACCGCCGCTATTGTGGCCACCAATGGCGTTGCTTTGAGCTGGATAATCAGCTCCCCGTTAAGGGTCGGTAAGACCCGTCGCACGGCCCGAGGCAACCAGATACGGCGTAGCGTCGTTAAGGGATGCATACCCAGGGAGCGAGCCGCTTCCAGTTCTCCCTTAGGTACTCTGGCAAAAGCACCGCGCATGATTTCCCCCTCGTAGCCAGCAAAGGAGAGGGTCAGTGCCAGGAAAGCGTAGAGCCATGGTTCGCTCAAATAGGGCCATAGCCAGCTATCTCGCAATCCTGGCAAATATGGAAAGAGTGAACCGAGGCCGTAGTAAAGCAACCATAGCTGCAGCAGTAGCGGGGTTCCGCGAATGAGCGTGCAGTAGCCACGGGCGAGCCAAGCCAACGGTCGTGGTCCGGCTGCCTGCGCCAAACCAAGCGGCACGGCCAGCAGGAACCCCGCCACGCTGGTGGTTACGAGCAAAACCAGGGTAAGGCGCAAGCCAGCGAGAATATCCGCACGATACGCGGGGATCCAATCCCAGCGCATGTTGATAGCCATGAGGCCAATAATGACGAGGCCGATGAGGAGCAGGACAATACGGTGGGGTGGCAGGTGAAAACTAGGCATGCCGCTCACCTGGAGTGACGCGGCGCTCTAAGGTTCGGAATAGCCGATTTGATATAAATGAAACGAACAGGTAAAGGAGACCCGCGATACCTAGAAAAAGCAGGTAGTGCTTGGTGGCACCCGCCGCCTGTCGAGAAGCTAAAGTGAGCTCAGTGAACCCAACGACAGCCAGTAAGGCAGTATCCTTGGTGGCAATCAGCCACAGATTCGAGAGCCCCGGTATAGCCCCAGGCAACATGGCAGGTATGGTGATCCGGCGAAAGGTAAGGAAGGAGGACATACCCATGGCGTAGGCGGCTTCGAGCTGTCCCCTGGGGATAGCCCGAATGGCCCCCCGAATTACTTCGGTGGCATAGGCTCCCTGAACCAGACCAATAACCACGATGCCTGCGGCGAAGGCGCTAACCTCAACCCTGCCAAACCCCAAGGTAGTAAGCAGTTGATTCAGCGCCAGCGGAAAACCAAAGTAGATCATCAGGATCAGCACCAACTCCGGTACGGCACGAATAATGGTGGTGTAGCAGGTCAGCAGGTCGCGGGTCACGGGGCCACCAGAGAGCTTACCGGCAGCCCCGGCCACGCCGATCAGCAGACCCAGTAAATAGCCGCCACCCGCGACCTGCAATGACAGTGACAGGCCATTCAGTAGAGCGCCGCCCCAGCCGGGTGGCGTCAACGCGAGCAGCTCGCCTATGCTCATATCCCGATAATTCACCATATGAGGCTTCCCTTAGTTGTCCCTGACCTAGTATGAACGGCGGGACATGAGTTCAATCGCCGTAAATATCGAAATCAAAATAACGCGCACTGATTTCGTCATAGGTACCATCTTCCCGAATGTCAGCGATGGCGGCATTGAGTGTCTCGCGTAGCGCGTTATCTCCCTTGCGCACACCAAAGCCGACACCGCCCCCCAGAATCGCCTCATCGTGCTCGACGCTGCCTTTCAGTTCGCAGCAGATCTGCCCCTGGTGGGTGGTCAGATAGTCAGCGAGAATCAGCTGATCGGCCAGAATACCGTCGAGTCGGCCAGAGAAGAGATCCTGGTTGGCTTCGTCCTGAGTTTGATATTCCCGAATTCTCGCCTCCTGGAAGTGATGGTTGGCATAGGCTTGATGGATCGAGGCCGACTGCACACCGATGGTTCGCCCCGCGACCCCCTCAGGCGTGGCGGATAGATCATCGCCCTGGGGGCCAAGAATGGCCGCGCTGGTCTGGTAGTACTTGTCAGAGAAGTCGATTGCTCTAAGCCGCTGGGGTGTGATGGTCAGTGAGGCAGCGATGAAGTCGATCTTGCCGGTGGTCAGCGACGGGATGAGCCCATCCCAGGAGGTCATGATGATCTCGCAGTCAAGCTCAGCCGCTGCACAGACAGCTCGGGTGATATCGACCTCCCAGCCGTGCAATTCGCCAGCGGCGTCTGGCGTGGCGAAGGGCGGGTAAGGTTCAGCACCGAAGCCGACGCGAACTGTTTCCGCCTGAGAGGCAGTGATGAGACAAGTGGTGATGATAGGGACAAGCAGTAGATGCTTCATTGTTGTTCTCCATTAAGTGGATAGGCCGAGCCCATAAACTGCCTGAGTCGGTCGGATGTGGTGGCACCAAAGACTGCTTCCGGGTAACCCTCTGCCTCGATGACCCCCTGGTTGAGGAAGATAACCCTATCGGCCACTTCAGCAGCGAACTTCATTTCGTGGGTAACGATGATCATAGTGCGGCCCTCATCGGCCAGATTGCGTATGACCTCCAGCACTTCACCAACGAGCTCAGGGTCGAGTGCCGAAGTGGGCTCGTCGAAAAGTAATACTTCTGGGGACATGGCGAGCGCCCTAGCGATGGCGCCGCGCTGTTGCTGGCCGCCGGACAGAGTGTCGGGATAGGCATGCCGGTGAGCGTAGAGACCGACCCGAGAAAGCCATGCTTGAGCCTCATCACGGGCCTCGGCTCGGGACTTTCGGAGCACCTGGATGGGAGCCTCCATGATGTTGGCCTCCAGAGTCATGTGCGGCCAGAGGTTGAAGTTTTGGAACACCATCGCCAGACGAGCACGGAGGCGGCGAAGTTTTTTGCGATCAATCGGTTGCCTCTGAGCACCATGCTGAGGGAAGACAATTTCCTGATCCAACAGACGCAGAGTGCCGCGCGTCGGTGTCTCAAGCAGGTTAATGCATCTCAGCATGGTGGACTTGCCCGAGCCACTGCTGCCGATCAGGGCAATGACTTCTCCTCGATAAGCCATGATGCTGACGCCCTTCAAGACCTCATCCTGTCCGAAGGATTTGTGCACGTCGTTTACTTCAATGACGGGAGTAACGCCTGACCCCCTTTTGCTCGGTGCGCTGGACAAGGCAGGTATCCTCCTGACAGGCATTGCTGTCGTCGTTATGCTGTTGCATAAAACTATGCAACTGTATAAAACTATGCATCTGTATAAAACTATGCATCTGTATAACACCCGCGTCAACTAACTTGGATGCCACGGAGCGAGACCCCATGAAAAACTACGGTTGCCAATCAATGGCTGCCCCCATGAGCCGCGTACTGATGCGCCGCCCCGGGGATAGCTTGCGCCAAGCGGATCCACATCTCTGGAACTACAATGGATATTTCGATCCAGAGAAGGCAATAGCTCAGTATCAGGCGCTAGTGGAAATGGTCGAGGCAACGGGTGCCGAGATCCTCTGGCTCGAAGACGGCAACGATGGGTTGTCGGACGGCATGTTTACGCGTGATGCTTCTTTGATCACCAAGGCTGGGGCGGTTCTGCTGAAGATGGGAAAGGCACTGCGTGCCCCCGAGCCCGAGAGCCATGGGCGTGCCTACGCGATGGCAAATATTCCAGTTCTCGGGCGATTGACCGGTGAGGCCTTGGTGGAAGGAGGAGATACCCTCTGGCTGGATGAGCACACGCTGGTGGTGGGGTTGGGCTTCCGTTCCAACCGAGAAGGGGTACGCCAATTAAATGAGCTACTGAACCCTCATGGCATTGAGGTGCTAGGCTTCGATCTGCCAGTCTGGTCAGGAGAGACGGCATGCTTGCACTTGATGTCGGTCATTTCTCCTCTGGCTGATGATCTTTACTTGGTGCACCCCAAGCTGATTCCAGCTGCGCTTTGGATACTGATGAAGCAACGTGGCATCGAGCTCATAGCCGCTCCGGAAGCGGAGTTTCATGATTCGCTTGGTTTGAACCTCAACGTCATGCCCTTCAGCCCTCGGGACTGTGTCATGATAGATGGGTTTCCTGGTACCCGTGCCGTGATGGAAGCGCATGGCGTTCGGGTGCGTACTTTCGAGGGTGACGCCCTGTGCATGGCGTGCGAAGGGGGCCCCACCTGTCTAACCAATCCGATTCTGCGAGAGGCATGAGCTTGGCCGAGATAACACTATCCGACCGCAATGAACGTGGTAATGGGCTAATTGAGGCGACGTTGACTTGTATCGCCGAAGAGGGCATATCAAACGCGACGGTGCGCAAGATCGCCAACTATGCGGGTGTCTCCAACGGTTTGATTCGCTTTTACTTCAAGACTAAGGACGGAATCATTCAGGCTGCCTACCAGCGCTTTCTCGAGCGTATCTTCAATGCGGCCTATGAAGCCATGGAGGAACGGGAAGGCGAGCCAGTAGAGCGCCTGCGTACCTTTCTTGGGGCCAACCTCTCGCCGCCGATCGTGACCCCGGAGATGGTGTTGTTATGGGCCAACTTTCTGCCTCTTACCTACCAAGATGCTCGAATGACCGAAATCCGCGAGCAGTGGTACAACATGACCACTCGGTCGTTGAGGGAGTTGATCCGAGAGGCGCTGGCCGCCGAGCAGCGAGTGGTCTCTGATCGGGAGCTGCGCCACCTGTCGATGGCGATCAATGGCATGATCGATGGGCTCTGGATCGAGGGAGCCCTGTCGACGGATAAGCTGGTCACCCAGGAGCTGCGTGAGGTAGGGCTGAATACAGCGGCGAAGATCCTTGGGTTAGAAAGCTTATCCGTTGAGAGGTCATAACGCTCAGCGATTTTTCTGCGGCCTGATGCCTACTCAATATTCTGAATCTGCTCCCGCATCTGCTCGATCAGCACCTTTAGCTCTACCGCGCAGCGGGTTGTTTCAGCCACCACGGATTTTGACGACAGCGTGTTAGCTTCGCGGTTGAGTTCCTGCATTAGAAAGTCCAAACGGCGGCCTTTAGGGCCTTTTTGAGCCAGCTGGTGGCTCACTTCTTCTATATGTGCGGTGAGGCGATCCAGTTCTTCATCTACGTCGGCTTTTTGTGCCACCAGTACCAGTTCGGCTTCCAGACGTTGGGGGTCGAGTTCGGTTTTGGCGACGTCTAAGCGCTCCAGTAGTTGGGCGCGCTGGCGCTCTAAAATTTGCGGCAGCAGGCTGCGCACGGTGGCCACCTGCTCACTCACGGCGGTCAGGCGAGTCGTGATCATCTCAGCGAGTTTTTCGCCTTCCCGGGCGCGGGCGTCGATCAACTCGTTCAGTGCTTGATCAAATAGCGTTTTGGCGGCGGCTTTAATGGCATCTTGATCGAGGTGCTGGGTTTCCATAACGCCGGGTTGGTTAAGCAATGCCAGCGTGGTGGGCGGTACGGCACTGGGCACTTGTTGCTGAATAGCGGCTAGGGCATCGGCAATTTCTTTCAGACGCTGGGCATTAACTGCGGGGGCTTGGTTGGCTTCGGCAGCTTCAAAACGCAGGCTGCACTCTACTTTGCCTCGTGCTAGACGCGTGCGTAGAGCGTCGCGCAGCAGCGGTTCTAGCTCGCGCAGGGCGTCAGGCAGGCGAAAGTGCGGTTCCAGGTAACGCTGGTTCACCGAACGTATTTCCACCTGGAGGGTGCCAAACGGAGCGGCCTGCTCGGTGCGGGCAAAGGCGGTCATGCTGTGTACGTGGCGTGGGCTGGCCATTAAAGATTCCTGTTCATCGCGCATTTAGGTCAGTCTACCCGATCTTGTGCTGGTTGATACGCCTGCCTTGAATAGGCCCATCAGTGACGGCGTTGACGTGTACAATGGAGGACTTTCCTACCCCAAGATAATGTGAGGTGCTATGCGTCCTGATGTTGTTCGCCCTAGCGGCCGCGAAGCCAACCAGCTCCGTGAGATTCGTATAACTCGCGATTACACCCGTCATGCAGAAGGTTCGGTACTGGTGGAGTTTGGCGATACCAAGGTGCTGTGTAACGCGAGCGTGGAAGCGGGCGTACCACGCTGGCTGCGTGGCAAAAATCAGGGTTGGATCACCGCTGAGTACGGCATGCTGCCCCGTGCCACGCACACTCGCAGTGGCCGTGAAGCGACGCGTGGCAAACAGGGTGGTCGTACGCTGGAAATTCAGCGTTTGATTGGCCGTAGTCTGCGCGCGGCAGTGAACTTGAAGAAACTGGGCGAGTTCACCATTACCGTGGATTGCGATGTAATCCAGGCCGACGGCGGAACCCGTACCGCGTCAATTACCGGTGGCTGTGTGGCGCTGGTGGATGCTATTCGCTATTTGCAGCGTGAGAAGAAGATCAAAGGTGACCCCTTTAAACAGCTGGTCAGCGCGATTTCGGTGGGTATCTATAAAGGTGTACCGGTACTAGATCTGGACTACCCGGAAGATAGCAAAGCCGACACCGATCTGAACGTGGTGATGACTGAAAGTGGCGAGCTGATTGAGGTGCAGGGCACCGCGGAAGCAGGTGCGTTTAACCGTGCCGAGCTGAATGCGATGCTTGATCTGGCGGAGAAAGCGGGCAACGAGCTGCGCGAAACACAGCGTGAAGCACTGGGTATTCGCGGCTAAGGCGTTACTTAGCAAGTACCCTACGCGCTTACGCAAACAGGCCAGCTTTTAAGCTGGCCTGTTGCTGAGACGGGTAACGCGACGCGGGAAAGTGAGCGCTTACAGCGCTAAGTCATACTCAACGATCAGCGGTGCGAACTCAGAGAAGGTCGCATCGTAATCAATCCACGCGTCTACCACATGGCGACGGAAGTTGGGGCCGACCAGTTGGTAGTCAATCCGCCAGCCTTCTTGGCGCTCACGGGGCACGTCTTGATTGAGCTTGGGCCACCAGGTGTATTCACCCGCATCGCGATTAATTTCGCGGAAGGTGTCAATAAAGCCCGTTGGGCCAAGCACTTGATCCATCCAGGCGCGCTCTTCCGGACGGAAACCAGAGGTCAGCTGGTTGTCCGACCAGTTAGCCAAATCGACCGTTTTGTGGGCAATATGCCAAGTACCACAGATGATGTATTCACGACGTTTGCGTGACATCTTCGTCAGATACTCTTGGTACTGTTCCATAAACGCTTGTTTGGCTTTTTGATCACTCCCATCAGGCATCAGGAAGGTAGCAATACTGAAGCGGTCATAATCCGCCTGCAGAAAACGCCCTTCATGGTCGCACTGAGGAAACCCCAAGCCGTACATAATGGCCTTGGGGATTTTGCGGCAATAGAGTGCCACACCGGAGAA
Organism: Vreelandella zhaodongensis; assembly: GCF_013415115.1. Taxonomy (GTDB): domain Bacteria; phylum Pseudomonadota; class Gammaproteobacteria; order Pseudomonadales; family Halomonadaceae; genus Vreelandella; species Vreelandella zhaodongensis. The sequence goes on from NZ_JACCDD010000002.1 coordinate 579,451, forward strand.
ACCATCTTCTTCGGCATCCAGGAAGTAGCCTTCGTAGCCTTCCGGATAGAGAATATGGTCACCCAGTTCAAAACTTTTTGCCTTGATGTTCTGCACGCAGACCACGTCGGCGTCCTGCTGAGCCAGCCAGTCCAGGAAGCCACGGTCGACGGCATCACGTATACCATTGACATTGATGCTGGCAATTTTCATAAATCGTCCCTTTTGCGTCGCTGCTGTATGATACCCGACGTTTAGACGTTTGGGTAAATAGACAAACAAAATCTTGCTATTTAACCCCGTTTTATTATTGCGTTTGACTTACATTCCTATCGACAAGAGAAGACCGCTGTGGCTACCACTCTACAACCCTACCAACGCGATTTCATTGCCTTCGCTATTGAACAGGGCGTGCTCAAGTTTGGCGAGTTCACGCTTAAGTCGGGGCGAGTAAGCCCTTACTTCTTTAATGCGGGCCTGTTTCAGACCGGCCGCGCCTTGGCCAAGCTGGGCCGATTCTACGCCCAAGCGATTGTCGATAGCGGCCTGAAGGCGGATGTGCTGTTTGGCCCTGCCTATAAAGGCATTCCCCTGGCGGCAGTAACCGCAGCAGCGCTGGCTGACCATCACGACCGCGATATGCCCTACGCGTTTAACCGCAAAGAGGCCAAAACCCACGGCGAAGGCGGCGATATTGTCGGCGCTCCCTTGGCTGGCGATATTTTAATCATTGATGACGTGATTACTGCCGGGACTGCTATCCGTGAAGTCATGGGCCTGATTGAACAAAACAGTGCCCGCGCAGGCGGCGTGATTATTGCACTAGATCGTCAAGAACGCGGCCAAGGCGAACAAAGTGCCATCCAGGAAGTGCAGGCTCAGTATGGCATGCCAGTAGTGAGTATTGTCACCCTAGAGCAAGTGCTTACTTACCTTGAAGAGCATGCCGGAGGCGAAATGCTTGCTTACGCCGAGGCCGTTCGCGCTTACCGCGATCGCTACGGCATCGCGGGCTAAGTGCTACGATCACTCGCAGCCTAGTGCGCCAGCATAGCCTTGCTGGCGCCACGCCTCATAGCTGACGATGGCAACGGCGTTGGAAAGGTTCAGGCTACGGTTATTGGGCTGCATGGGGATGCGCAACTTCTGCTCGGCAGGCAACGCTGCGTGCACCTGGGGCGAAAGGCCTGCGGTTTCCGAACCGAACAGCAGCACATCGCCCAGCGCGAAAGCCGCGTCACTGTGAGCACGGGTGCCTTTGGTGGTAATCGCCCATATCGTGCGCCCCTGCATTGCCGCTTGAAACGCCGTAAAATCAGCATGGCGGGTAACATTGGCTAGGTCACGATAATCTAGCCCGGCGCGGCGCAGCTTTTTCTCTTCGAGATCAAAGCCCAGCGGTTCAATTAAATGTAATCGGCAGCCATTGTTAGCCACCAGGCGCATAATGTTACCCGTGTTGGGTGCCATACGCGGTTCAAATAGCGCTACTTCAAACATTACCACCTGCCTATTATTAACTCATTGTGCGTTCGCCCAGCGCCGCTGATTGTAATGGAATTTGCCAAGAAACACTTGTAGAGGTCACCCTTAACCATGACGCCCCAACCGCCAAAGAGCATTCTTAGTCGCATTAAAGGGCTAAACCCGCGCCAGCAGGAAGCGGTGCGTTATATCGATGGCCCCTGTTTGGTCCTGGCGGGCGCGGGTTCCGGTAAAACCAGTGTTATTACCACTAAAATCGCCTATCTGGTGCAAGAGTGCGGCATGAGCGCGCGCAAAATTGCTGCGGTGACCTTTACCAATAAAGCCGCTCGGGAAATGAAAGAGCGCGTTGGGCAAATGCTGAAGGGCAAAGAGGGCCATGGGCTAACGGTGTCAACGTTTCACAACCTAGGCCTGAATATTATTCGTGGCGAGCTAAAAACCCTGGGCTACAAACCGGGCTTTTCATTGTTCGACCCGGAAGATGCCAAGGCGCTGCTGCGCGATCTGATGAACAAAGACGCTCAGGTAGACGCCGAGCAGATCAACGCAGTGCAGAGCAAAATATCCACGTGGAAGAACGATTTAGTGCTACCCAGCGATGCGCTCTCGTTTGCCGCGGATGATGACGAGCACTTTGCCGCACGGGTCTATGAAGCTTACGTGCGCCACTTGAAAGCCTATAACGCGGTAGATTTCGACGACCTGATTCTACTGCCGGTGGTTCTGCTCCAGCGTGACCCAGAAGCACTGGCCCGCTGGCGGAACAAAATCCACTACATGCTAGTGGATGAGTACCAGGACACGAACGTTTCCCAGTACCTGCTGGTGAAACTGCTGATGGCCGAGCGGGCGACCTTTACCGTGGTCGGCGACGACGATCAGTCGATCTACGCGTGGCGTGGCGCACGGCCTGAAAACCTGGTGACACTTGGTGAAGATTTCCCACGCCTGAACGTCATCAAACTAGAGCAGAACTACCGTTCGACCGGCACTATTTTGCGCGCAGCCAACACGTTAATTGCCAACAACCCCCACGTTTACGATAAAACCTTGTGGTCGGATATGGGCGATGGCGCACCCATTCGGGTCATCGTTAACCGTCATGAAGAGGCAGAATCGGAGCGAGTAGCCAGTGAAATGCTGACTCGGCGTATCAAAGAGAAGGCGGAATGGCGAGACTTTGCGGTGCTCTATCGGGGTAACTTCCAGGCACGCTTGTTGGAACTCAAGCTGCAGCACTACCAAATCCCCTACAAGCTTTCCGGTGGTACGTCGTTTTTCTCCCGCAACGAGATCAAGGACACCATGGCCTACCTGCGGCTGTTGATTAACCCTGCCGACGATAACGCCTTTCTACGCATTGTGAACGTACCCCGTCGGGAAATAGGCCCCGGCACCCTGGAAAAGCTGGCCAACTATGCAACAGAACGCTCTATTTCGCTATTTGCTGCCTGCTACGAGCTGGGGTTAGAGCAAACGCTGCCGACTCGAGCCGTAGAGCGGCTTTCACGCTTTACCCACTTTATTGATGGCGTGCGCAAGCGCATGGATCAAGACGATGCCATCGCGGCCATTCGTGACATGCTGCGTGATATGGATTACGAGGCATGGCTCTATCAGAATGCCAGCGCACCAACCGTCGCTGAACGGCGTATGGCCAACGTATGGGTTTTGATTGATCAGCTAGAAAAGTCGCTTAACCGAGACCCGGAAGATACCGATGATTCCACCGCGACGGAAACCGATGGCGTAGAAGCCGCCATTTCCCGTTTGGTGTTACGAGATATTCTTGAGCAGCAGGCTGAAGAAGACGACTCCGATCGTGTGCAGCTACTCACGATGCACGCCTCGAAAGGGCTGGAGTTTCCCCATGTATACTTGATGGGCTTAGAGGAAGATCTGCTTCCCCACCGCAACGCCATTGAAATGGGCACTGTGGAAGAGGAACGCCGCTTGGCTTACGTCGGCATTACGCGGGCAAGGCGCACGCTGACGCTGACGCTAGCCCGCCAGCGCAAAGCATATGGTGAGCTGATGGACTGCCAGCCCAGCCGTTTTTTAGACGAACTGCCCGGCGATGATTTGGAGTGGGAAGGCCGTGCCGATAAAGAAGACCCCGAAAAAAAGCAGGCACGTGGTAAAGATGCCATTGCCGGTTTGCGCTCACTTTTGGGCTGAGCGCTTTTTATTGGGCCAACCGCAACGCAAAAAAATATCCACAGGGGGTGATAAAAACCCACCTGTGGATAGATTTGTCGTCAACCAATAAGGGTCATGACTTACTGTACTACTGTACTTCTGACACCATATAGTCAACAACAGCGATGATTTCCTCATCAGAACCGGAGCTTGCACCGCGAGGCGGCATGGCACCCATGCCATCGAAAACGCTTTGATACAGCGCATCAACGCCCCGTTCAAGACGTGGAGCCCAGTCGTCAACATCACCAATCAGTGGCGAACCAGCGACACCGTTAGCGTGGCAAGCGACACAGCCCAGGCTGCCGTAAAGCGCTTCACCATCTAAACCGTTGCCACCATTGCTGGCGTCTTCGCTAGCAACCGCTTCTTCATCAGTGGCGGCGTCTGCATCAGCGGCAGCCACGTCTTCGCTCACCGCCTCATCCGCAGCACTATCATCCGCTGCGGCAACATCATCGCTGGCGCTCTCTTCTACTGCTTCAGCACTGGCTTGCTCATCACCAGCACCTAGTTCTGGAACATCCATCACTGGCTCTAACAAGTAAGCCGTTGAGGCTTCAACTTCAGCATCAGAAAGGTTGGGGTTACCACCACGGGCAGGCATAGCGCCAATACCGTTGATCGAGTGTTCAAGTAGCGTGGCGAAGCCTTGTTCTGTACGTTCAGCCCAAGCCGCTTCATCACCGCGAACCGGCGCGCCCGCAGCGCCTGTTTCGTGGCACGCCATACAGATACGGTTGTAGATACCCGCACCGTCTATTTCGTCACCACTACTGGCACTGGCTGCCGGCGCTGCAGCAGAACCGCAGTCCTGCCCTTGCAAACAGAGTTGCCCTACCGGTGCCAGACGCTCGGCCATTGCGTCACGTGCTGCGTCATCGGCATAAGCACCCGATGTGCCTGCCATGACGCCTAGGGCCGCCAGCCCGCTCATGATCAGCTTAGATTTCACTCTCACCACCTCTTGAGTTTTGTCATAAATCGTTTGTGCTCAACCCCTGCGCGCGACAGCACCATCACGCATCTTTCGCAGCCGAGACGCCAAGACATACGTTTCACGCTAGTATACCGAGAACACCAAGCGTAAGAAAATGCTACTAAGCGCGGCAATTCAACCCGCGCTATCATTTGCCTACTCGACCGTAACACTCTTGGCTAAGTTACGTGGCTGGTCCACATCAGTGCCCTTCAAAACCGCCACATGGTAACTCAGAAGCTGCAGTGGCAGCGTGTATAACAGCGGCGCCAGTGCTTCATGGACATGGGGAAGCGTTAGCACGCGAACATCATCCTGTTCGCTAATACCCACTCGCTCATCGGCAAAGACAAACAGCTGTCCACCACGAGCGCGGACTTCTTGCAGGTTCGACTTAAGCTTTTCGAGCAGGTCGTCGTTAGGTGCGACTGAAATCACCGGCATTTCGCTATCTACCAGCGCCAGCGGGCCGTGCTTTAACTCACCTGCGGGGTAAGCCTCAGCATGGATATAGGAAATTTCCTTAAGCTTTAGCGCGCCTTCCAGCGCAATAGGGTAGTGAGCACCACGGCCTAAAAATAGCGCATGATGTTTTTCCGCAAACGCTTGGGAAAGCGTTTCAATTTGGCTATCCAGCACCAATACCTGCTGGCAAAGTGCAGGGAGCGCGCCCAGGGCGGTAACAATATCTTGCTGCTCTGGCTGACCTTTAGCTTTGCTCACTGACAGTGTTAGCAGCATCAGAGCAACCAACTGGGTGGTAAACGCTTTCGTCGACGCCACACCGATTTCTGGGCCTGCCCGTGTCATCAGTGACATATCTGATTCACGCACCAGCGAACTGCCTGGTACGTTGCAAATAGCCAGCGACCCTATGTAACTGAGCGTTTTTGCAAAACGCAATGCCGCCAGCGTATCCGCTGTTTCGCCGGATTGGGATAACGTTACAAAGAGCGTGCCCTCTGGTACTACGGGATGACGATAGCGGTACTCAGATGCTACTTCTACCTGCACGGGCACACCGGCATAGCGCTCTAACCAGTAACGCGCCACTAGGCCGGCATGATAGCTAGTTCCACAAGCAATAATATGAACCTGGCGGGTGCTCTGAAACAGTGCCTGGGCATCAGGGCCAAAGCTTTCAACCAGCACACTGCTGTCGCTTAAGCGCCCTTCAAGTGCAGCGCTTATTACGTCAGGCTGCTCAAAGATCTCTTTGAGCATATAGTGGCGGTAGTTGCCTTTACTGGCTGCTCCATCACCGTGTTCAAAAGTTTGAATTGGTCGCTCCACCGCGTTGCCCTGACGGTCAACGATGCGGATGTCTCCGTGTTCACGAAGCTCGACTAAATCGCCCTCTTCCAAATAAATGAAGCGGTCGGTCACCTGAAGCAGTGCGAGCGGGTCAGAGGCTAAAAAGGCTTCATCGATCCCAACACCCACGACCAGAGGGCTGCCCTGACGAGCACCGACCACCACACTTGGTTCTGCAGCACTCATTACGCCCAGTGCATAGGCCCCACCTAAGCCGTTAACGATTTGCTGAGTCGCTTCGAATAAATTCAATCCGGTTGCTAGCTTTTCAGCAAGTAAGTGGGCAATTACCTCGGTATCGGTTTCGGAAGTAAAGGAGTAGCCACTGGCCTGCAAGGTATCTTTTATGCGCTCATAGTTCTCAATAATGCCGTTATGTACGACTGCGACTTGGTTGCTGCTGTGATGCGGATGCGCGTTCGCTTCAGAAGGTTTACCGTGGGTAGCCCAGCGGGTATGAGCGATACCACAGGTGCCAGGCAAAGCAGAGGTAGCCAACTGCGCTGCTAGCGAGGCTACTTTGCCCAAGGCGCGGTGGCGCGTTAATGCGCCACTGTTCAGCACCGTCATGCCAGAGGAGTCATAGCCGCGATACTCTAAGCGCCTGAGTCCTTCCAGTAGTATTTCTTGCACATTACGTTGTGCTACCGCCGCGACGATGCCACACATAGCCATTTCTCCCTTGGGCGTTTAGAGGCGTTAATAACAAACTGTCGACCTATAAACTGTCGACGTCACCAGTTGATTTACTTGATTTTTTTAACTGGGCGAGGCCAGTCTGATTTCTCTAAATGACGCCCACGGGTTACCGCTAGCGCATGCTCTGCTACGTCTTTCGCAATTGTTGAACCTGCGCCTATCGTGGCTCCTTTGCCCACCGTCACCGGTGCTACCAGCGCACTATTCGAGCCAATAAACGCATTGTCACCAATATCTGTGCGGTGTTTATTCGCACCGTCATAGTTACACGTAATGGTGCCCGCGCCAACATTCACATCGCGACCTAAGCGGGCATCCCCAATGTAACTCAAATGATTGATTTTACTTCCTTCACCAACATCAGCATTTTTAGTTTCAACAAAGTTACCCACCTTTGCTTTAACTGCCAAGCGTGTGCCGGGGCGTAGCCGTGCAAAGGGGCCTATTTGATTCAGGCCAGCAGCTACCGTGCTATCAATCACACTATGGCCGTCGATAGCGCTTTCAGCGCCAATCGTGCTGTTTTTAATAACACAGTAAGGCCCAACATGTACCCCTTCACCCAGCTCTACGTCGCCTTCAAACACGCAGCCAACGTCAATAAACACATCATGACCACAGGTGAGCTTACCGCGTATATCAATTCTTGCCGGGTCAGCTAGTGCAACGCCCTGTTCCATTAATTTGTCGGCTTGCTGCTGTTGGTAAGCGCGTTCCAAACGAGCCATTTGCGCACGGTTATTCACCCCTTCAACTTCTACCGCACTAGCTGGCTGGGCAGTACACACCTTGATGCCTTCGTTTGCAGCCATCTCGATTACGTCGGTTAAATAGTACTCGCCCTGGGCATTTTCAGCAGAAAGTTGAGGCAACCACCGTTTCAACTGAGCACTGGTCATGGCCATAATGCCGGTGTTGCATTCGGTAATGGCAAGCTGGTCAGCACTGGCGTCTTTTTGTTCAATGATAGCCACGGCCTCACCTTCATCATTGCGAACAATACGCCCGTAGCCAGAAGGATCTTCCAACGTAACGGTCAGCAAGCCCATGTGCTGTTCATCAACGTGGCTAAGCAGCGCCGTCAGTGATTCACGGCGAATCATCGGGACATCGCCATACAAAACCAGCACGTTTCCGTTTCCTAGCTGAGGTTGCGCTTGAGCAACCGCATGGCCGGTTCCCTTTTGCTCTTCCTGCACAGCAAACGATACTGCGCTCTCTGCCAACGCTGCGCGAAGTTGGTCAGCACCATGTCCAATCACAACATGAGTTCGAGTAGGGTTAAGCTCACTGGCCGTGTCTAACACATGTTGCACCATGGATTTACCGGCCAAGGTATGCAGCACTTTGGGTATTTGTGAGCGCATACGGGTGCCTTTTCCCGCGGCAAGTATGACAATATCAAGATCCTGCATGGTTTTTTACCTTAGCAATTTAGCGGTTGTCAGCGAGCGTTTCCCAAGCGTTAATTCCCAGCTCATCCATTAGCGCTTCACCGAAGTCATCGACAAATGCTGGGCTTGCTAAGCTGCGCCAGTGCTCGCCATCTTTAATTAGAATGAGCGCGCTAAGATTGTTCTCGAGCACCATTTGTAATCCCTCTTCTTTGCCCGTCGCCATAATCGCTGTAGCCCAAGCATCTGCCCAAGCATTCGACGGGTGGAAAACAGATACTGAGGCAACATCATGTTTCACTGGCAGACCAGTACGCGGGTCAATGGTGTGGGAAAAACGCTCACCATCGACTTCAAAGTAGTTTCGGTAATCACCCGAGGTGGCAACTGAGATATCGCTCAGGGGTAGAATGTGCTGGGCCGTTTGCTCACCATCTTCCGGCACTTCAATACCAATGCGCCATGGGGTCTGATCTTCGACATCACGGTAACCACGGGCAACGATATCGCCTCCCAGGTTGACGAGGTAGTTTTCGATCCCTTGTTGATCAAGATATGCAGCGACGCGATCTGTTCCATGCCCTTTAGCAACACCGGAAAGGTCAGCGAACACATCGCGAGTACGCCGAGCCTGCATTCGCTCGACGTCAACATCCACAGCGTCATAGCCAATGGTTGCCAAGCGTTCATTTAACTCATCCTCTGAAGGCACTTCTTCGGGGCGTGCTTCAGGGCCAAAACTCCATAGGTTAACGACACTGCCCACGGTGATATCGAATGCACCATGGCTTGCTTCTGCCACTGAACGACTAATCGCCAACACTTCGATCAACTCATTGGAAAGCGGCTGCCATTCGTTAAGTGGGGCCTCGTTAAAGGCGATAAGCTCCGCATCATCACGATATGTTGACATCGCTTGATCAACACTCTCAAGCTCGGCAAGAAAGCCCTCTTCCAGCGCGTTTGCTTCACCCTGGGTGAGAGGCTCCGCTAACGTTACTTGATAGAAAGAGCCAAAGATCCCGCCTTCAAAGCGAACAGGCGTATCGAGTGGTCGGTCATTCTCTGAGCATCCAGTTAGTATAAAGGTGGTCACCAGCACTAGGCTGCTAACACGCAATAACCGGTGATTGCTTTTCATCGTATTTCCCTTGAGCAATATTCGCTGTTATTAGAAGTGGAAAAACCACAACAGCCAAGCACCAAACAGCACTCGGTACACCACGAAAGGTTGCATACCTAGCTTTTTAATGACAACCAAGAAGTAGTGTATACAGAGGTACGCGCTAATTCCCGAAAGAAGCGTACCAACAATCATGGCAGGCCAATCTATCGGCTCTGGGGTGCCTATCAACCCAACTACTTCTAATCCCCCTGCCAGAACGATGACAGGAATTGAGAGAAGAAAAGAGAAGCGTGCCGCACCTTCGCGGCTCATACCCACCAGCAGCGCGGCCGTGATCGTAATCCCCGAGCGAGAGGTGCCCGGTATCAGTGCCAACGCCTGCGCGAAGCCAATGATGAGCACATCCTTTACGCGCATATGGTACTCGCTGCGACTTCCGCGTTTTTTCCAATCCGCGTAGCCTAGCAGCAAACCGAAAACGATAAGGCTAATGCCTATAATCAGCGTCGAGCGCATATGGTCGGCGATAAGGTCGCGCCCAAGAAAACCAATAACACAAACGGGAAGCGTCGCGAGTACCACCCATAGCGCCAACTTGGCGTCTTCATCAACACCTTTACCTTGTATGGCACTTAGGCTGCTTGAGACCATGCGGAAAATTTCATGGCGAAAGTAGAGGATAACTGCCGCTAAACTGCCAATATGCAGCGCAACGTCGAAAGCAAGGCCTTGATCTTCCCAAGCAGTGAGAACGGGCACCAAAATCAAATGCGCTGAACTCGAAATAGGCAAAAACTCTGTTAGTCCTTGTACTACCGCTAACACCACTACCTGGAGCCAATCCATAGGTCGTCCTGTTAATGTTACGTCGTTAAATGAAGCTTACCCACGTGCAGTGGCGCTAAGGATACACATCCCTTTATTCGTTGTCCGTACTCGGGATACACGCAAATTCGTAAGAAGGTATAGAGCCAGGGCCGTCGTAAGCTACAATAGGCATCTATTAGAAGTGCGCGTCCCGACAAGGTACCTCATGACTCAGACCGTAGAATCACCAGTGGTTCCCAAACGTGAGCTAGATAGCCGAGAAGCCAAGCGCGTCACCTACATTGGGGCGTGGCTGGATGGCATTCTTAGCGTTGTCAAAGTAGTCGTAGGCTTTCTGGTTGGTTCAGCCGCCTTGATTGCTGATGGTATCCACTCTCTGTCGGATCTTGTAACTGACGGCTTCGTGCTGGCTGCTATCCATTATGGGCGCCAGGAGCCTGACGACGATCACCACTACGGTCATGGACGAATTGAGACACTGACGACGCTGCTGCTGGGCAGTGTGCTTATCTTTGTTGCTGGGGGGATTGCGTGGTCTAGCTTAGATCGTCTGTTTAGCGGCACTGCGGTAGGCGCGCCTGGGATTATTGCTATTGTGATCACCATCGCGGCCCTGCTTAGCAAAGAGTGGATTTTTCGTTATACCATGCGCGTTGCCAAACGCGTGAACTCAAAGCTTCTTGAAGCCAATGCCTGGCATTCGCGCAGCGATGCACTCTCCACACTAGTGGTGCTAATAGCGCTGATTGGCGCACAGTTTGGTTTTGGCTGGTTAGATGCCGTTGCTGCGATTATCGTCGGTTTGCTAGTGGGTAAAGTCGGCTGGGATTTGTTGTGGGAGTCTGCCAGAGAGCTTGTGGACACTGCGTTGCCTGAAAACGTTCAGCAACAGATGCATGACGTTGCCTGTAGCGTGCCGGGCGTCGATAGCGTTCACGACTTACGTACCCGCCAGTCAGCTGGCTGGGTAATGGTTGACCTGCATGTTGTGGTTGGACCAAAAATTACCGTATCGGAGGCACACGAGATCGGTAACGAAGTGAGCCGCCGTCTACGCCATGAGTTTCCGCTTCTCACCGATGTTATTTTTCACGTTGACCCAGAAGATGACGCCGGAGAAGGTGACCCCAGCCGCTTACCGGGACTGCCGCTGCGTCCTGAAGTGGAAGCGGCACTGAATGAGAGATGGTATATGCATCCTGTGTGGCGCACGCTGAGTGAACTTCAGCTGCACTACCTTGACGGCAAAGTCTCGGTTTCCCTGGTGATTGGTGATGCCGTTAATCAACCGCCACAGTGCTTGGCCAGCCAACTGAAGGGATTGGCTAGCGATATCGAGTGGTTAGGCCACGTAGAAATTCTGTTTATTACTCGCGCAGCAAGTAATGCACCTTAATATCCATGGGTTACACGCTGTTCTACAACGCTGGAAAGTGCCACCCTGGCGCACTCTACTATGGCGCACCACCCTCTACAGCGGCTTATGGTGGGTACTGACAGAAGGTACCGGCAGTGTTTGGATAGGTGTTCCTCTGGCACTTGCTATTGCGCTTTGTGCGCCACTTAATACCAACACATGGTCAGCTCATTTACGCTGGTGGAAACTTCCTGCCTTTATCGGCTTTATGGTGAAACTAAGCGTAAGCGGTGCAGTAGAAGTTGCTAAGTTGGCGTTAAGCCGACGTTGTGATGCCAATACGCATACACGTGTCTATTATTTCCGCTTGCTTACCTGTCCATCTCATCAATTATTAATGGCTAATTTGGTTAATCTAACGCCTGGTACGCTCACCCTACGCATTAGTGACGACACGCTTTATATTCACATTCTCCACCACCCTCAGATAGCGGCTCAGCTTCGCGAACTTGAAAGCCGTATCGCTGAACTTTATGGTTTAAAGCATGGGCGTTGAAGAGTGGATTCGGCTTGTTTATATCATTGCCAGCGCTGTGCTGCTTGCAAATGCGGTGGTATCGCTTTGGCGACTCTATCTTGGGCCTACCAACGCTGACCGTATGCTGGCAGTGGAGTTTTTCACGACCTCGACGTTGGCCATTGTATTGCTGTTTAGCGCCTACTTTACGTTACCGGCACTGATCGATATTGCTCTGCTCTTTGCTCTATTGGCCGCGCTGGGCACGGCTAATTTTGTTGTTCGCCATCATTCATCTCAACGGAAGGAGCCTAATGATGATGGGTGATCTGCTAGGTATAGCCCTTATTCTATTAAGCCTGCCCTTTTTTATTGCCAGTACGGTTGGCTTGCTGCGCTTTCCCGATGTTTATGCGCGGCTTCATGCACTTACTAAAGCGGATAACGTTGGCTTAGGACTCATTTGCTTAGGCCTTGCCGTGCAGGCCGACAGTGTCGCCGTTGGACTTAAAATAGTGTTGATTTGGGGGCTATTGCTTTTAGCCTCCAGCACGGGAGCCACTCTTATTTCCACTTCAGCCTTACGTCACGGCCACCCGCCCAGACAACGTAATGACGTGGATAAACATGCTGGCCGTTGACCTTCTACTTACGTTGGCAGCGCTTGCGACCGCTGGGCAGTGTCTATTACTTCCTGGATTATTTCGTGCGGTTGCCAATTTAATGGCCTTTGGTCTGGTGATGGCGCTTATTTGGGTCCGTTTAGATGCCCCTGATGTGGCCCTTGCGGAAGCTGCGATTGGCGCTGGCATTACGGGCGCACTGTTACTCACCGCCGTGGGGCAACTTCCCGCTTCTCAGCGACAGCTGCACCATGAGCACTACCGTGTGCCACGGCGATTTATTCCAATGACGATTATCGTGGTGTTCGTTGGAGGTGTGCTGTGGGCGACAATGCTCGCTCTCCCTAAAGTAGGGCTAGTTAAGGAAATAGCGGCTGTACTCCCTGAGAGCGGTGCTGAGCACGCAGTAACGGCGATATTACTTAACTTGCGTGGTATCGATACCTTATTGGAAATTGCCGTCATGCTATGCGCTGTTGCGGCGATTTGGTCTCTTCAGAGAGCTATTCCTCCGCCCGCATTAGAGCTCAACTACCCTGGACTTACAACGCTGGCACGCTGGCTACACCCCCTGTTTTTATTAACCTTTAGCTACTTTCTCTGGCAGGGTACCCATGCACCGGGCGGTGCTTTTCCAGCAGGCGCCGTATTGGGAGCTGGCGGCGTACTATTGTTACTCACTGGGAGTATTGGGTGGATGTATCGTCATTATTACAACCAACTCTTACGCTGGTTATTAGCCGCCGGATTATTACTCTTTCTTGCCACGGCGCTCGCTGGCTTACTGATGACAGGTTCACTTTACGGCCTACCGCCGCAACTGGCAGGCTATTTTATTATTGCCATTGAAGTCGCCGCTGCGCTGTCGATCGCCCTTATGCTGATGACTTTTTACCTATTTGGGCGACCGAGAAGTTAGCCGTGATAACAACTATGACGCAGTCGCTCATCCACGTTACTGGCACAACAGACGCACTTTTCGCCCTGCTTGCTTCTATACTTGCGGCAATGGCACTAGTGAGCCTTTTCACGGCTCGCCACCTCATTCGTCGTCTACTAGCCCTTAATATTCTATCCAGTGCTGTCTTTTTGCTCCTGGTGTTAACCGCTCGCACCGCTAATGGTATCGACCCGGTTCCTCATGCGTTGGTACTGACGGGGATCGTGGTCGCGGTTAGCACCACCGCGGTTGTATTAGCCCTCTATTTACGTCGCTATCGTCGGGAGCCACCATGCTAATGCTCCCCTCTATCAATGCCTCTTTAGCTTTTAATACCCTCCCTGTGCTTTTGGTCATCGTGCCGCTATTACTGTCAATTGCGGCATTCACTCGCCTTTTAAGCATCCGTCATCAACTGGTGATTGGCATACCATTGATTGCGCTAGGCAATGCGACAGGGGCGTGGTTGGTCGACCATAACCTTGCCTTGGTTCTAGATGGCTGGCTATTAGGAGGCTGGGCACTACCAATCGGTATCCGTTGGGCTCTGGAACCAACGTCATTGGTCCTGCTGACGTTAACCACGGTAGTGGCTATTGCCGCAAGCCTGTCTAGCGCAGGTGATCGAATTAAACGGCATGAATACTGGACGCTATGGTGGTTAATGTGGGCAGCACTTAACACGCTATGGCTTTCGCGAGACCTGTTTAATGTGTACGTCGCACTTGAACTGTTGTCCTTGAGTGCAGCGGGTTTGGTGGCACTGTCACCCAAAGATCCTTATGGGTTTTCCGCTCTTCGCTATGTGCTGGTGGCACTGATTGCATCGTTACTGTATCTCCTTGGGGTGGGGCTGATGTATGGCACCCATGCCACGCTGGATATCGACTTACTCAACGAGCGGGCAACTTCTGATACGTTGCATGCTATTGCAGCACTGTGCATGACGCTCGGACTGATGATGAAAGCGGCGCTCGTGCCGTTGCACAGCTGGCTGCCCCAAGCGCACTCGCGTGCGTCTCCTGCAGTGAGTGCGATGCTGTCAGCTGTGGTCGTCGCCGTTGCACTCTATTGGCTGTGGCAGCTGTGGCTGGGGCCATTCAAGATGCTTTCCATGCAGCCGTTGTTTGCCTTTTTAGGCGGACTTTCGCTGTTATGGGGAGGCGTTAATGCACTTCAACAAACACAGCTGAAGCGTTTGATTGCCTATTCCACAATTTCCCAGATGGGTTACGCGCTGCTTCTCCTGAGCCTATCTACGGATGCCAGCTCCCACGCGTTAGCGCAACAGGGTGCCACGACGCTACTGGTAGCCCATGGTTTAGCAAAAGCAGGGCTTTTTCTAGCCGCCGGCTACTTGGTTTTTTATCATCAAGGGGATCAACTCCAGCAATTCACTGGCAGCACCTATCGGCTCCCCTGGCTTTGGGCAGGGTTTGCCCTTTGCGCAGCAAGCCTTGTAGGGCTGCCTCCCAGTGGTGGCTTTGTTGGTAAGTGGTGGTTATTTATGGGGTTGTGGGAGCAGCAGCGCTGGCTAAGCGCCACGGTTTTTTTGCTAGGCACTCTGCTTACCGCTGGCTACTTAACCCGAGTGATCGCCATTGCGTTACGTCCAGCGCCCCTTCCGTTAGCCACAGCATGTTCTTATGCAGGGCTACTTCCGTTGCTACTCGGCTGTCTGGCGTGGGGGGTCGGTATGACATTGGTGATTCAGAATGGTTATCTTGCATTGCCTAGCATTGATCGCACCACCCGTTATTTTGCGCTCCCTGCGCTGTTGATTTGGCCATTGATACTCCTTTGGCAGTATCGGCACCCGTCACCTCCCTCGCGTTTTTTCGCTGTCATACTGTGGCTAACCGCACTATTCCATGTCATTGCTCTCACTTCTCAAGACTGGCTAACGTTTTATACCGCGCTAGCATGGTTGGGAATATTGGGTTGGCTACTCATACTTCATGGTAAGGCCAGTACAACGCCACAGGCAGGCCGAACGTATTTAGCCATGATGCTAGTGGCTGAAGTACTTCTATTTGCGGCCACCGCCAGCATGGCGCTCCAGGGGTCGCTGGCCTTTGAAAAGGCCACCTTTGCGTCCCTATCAGTAGCCACTGCGCTACTTGTGGGAGGCGGTTTGGCCATTAAGTCAGGTGTATTGGGTGTCCATGGCTGGCTACCTATCGCTCATCCTGCGGCACCGGCGCTGGCCAGTGCGTTACTTTCTGGTGTGATGATCAAACTAGGGGTTCTAGGTGCGCTGCGCTTAACACCTGACAATGCTTCCGCTGTAACCGCTGGCGAGATGCTGTTTTACTGGGGTGTTTTAGCGGCCCTTTATGGCGGTGTGCAAGGCACTTTTTCGGGAACGCCTAAAACTGTGTTGGCGTGGTCTAGCGTCGGCCAAATAGGCCTGCTCTCTGCAGGGGTGGGCATCCTGCTACTAGTACCTGGCAATGACACACTGCGCACGCTCATCATGCTGCTGGTGATCAGCCACGGCTTGGCGAAATCAGCTCTCTTTATAGGTGCCGGGCAGTGGGGGGCACTTTCTGGCAGACAACGCCGGATCATCGGTGCTGGCATGACAATCGCTGCGCTCACACTGGTAGGCGTTCCGTTCAGTGGCGGGCTCTATATTAAAAGTTGGCTAACTTATGCCATCAGCACTCAAGGTTTCGCCGGTGAGCTGCTGACGTTTGCCAGTATCGCGACCGCAGGTGCAATGCTGCGTTATGGTTGGCTGTTACTGAAACAACCCGCCGCCGATGCCCCTTTGAATACTGCCCCCTTGGTAAGCCGTTGGCTGTGGGCAGGCTGGTGGCTACTATGTGCCAGTGCGTGGCTGGTACCACTCATATGGCAGTGGTGGTTACCCTATCCGGGTAGCTGGATGGCCGCGAACATAAAAGCACTCGGCGTCATCACCGTTAGTGGGAGCGTGGCAGTGGCTACTCTTTACCGGTGCGCTACCTTCCAGGTTAAACCAATCACGTTATCACCTCTGACTCAGTTCCCCTGGCGCCAGGCGACCCGTAGTCGGTTCGCCTGGAGGGTAGAACGCCAGCTGCGTCACTGGCCGGTGATAGGCGTCATGCTGGTTAGCGTTTCTAGCCTGTTTTTAATCATTTACCTTTGACGGCCATTTACGCAACCGCTTACATAGCCACATCCGATAGAATAACGGTGGCAATGCTGAAATAGATCAATACCCCCGAGGCATCAATAAGCGTGGTTACCAACGGAGCTGACGCGGTTGCAGGATCGACCTTGAAACGCTCTAGTACGAATGGCAGGCACATGCCGATCATGCTGCCAAATAACACAATGGTGACCATGCTAAAGGCAACCACCATCGCCACGGCCTCGCCGCCCCTGATAACACCGATAGGCGCGACCGCAATGGCCATCGTAAGCCCTAATGAGCCTGCCACCAGCAGTTCACGGCCAAGCATCTTACTCCAATCTTTCACACCGATATCACCAGTTGCCATACCACGTACCATCAGTGTGGCAGCCTGAGCCCCTGCGTTACCGCCACTACCAATGAGTAGTGGTAGAAAAAATACCAACGCGACTTGGGCGGCAATCGTATCTTCAAAGTAGGCAATGCCTGCCCCTGAAAAAAGATTGGCAAACACCAATAGTACCAACCAAGTGACACGCTTGCGGTAAAGGGTCCACAACGTCACTCGGCTAACGCCATCTTCCAATTGGCCGATAGACATACCCTTGTGGATATCTTCGGTGGCTTCCGATTCGGCAACATCCATGGCGTCATCGTGGGTGACGATACCGACCATTCGGCCATCGGCATCTAGCACGGGAAGCGCAAGTAAGTCGTAGCGAGCAACAATACGTGCAACTTCTTCCTGCTCTTCATCAACAGGTGTGCTGATGACATCTTTAATCATGATGTCGTCAACTAATGCCCCCGGGCGGGCCACCATTAGCTGGCGCAATGACATGGTACCTATCAGTTGCCCGTCGCTATCGAGCACATAGAGCTGATAAACCGTTTCAGCATCAGGGGCGGTTTGGCGTACCCGCATCATGGCTTGCGACACCGTCATGCCACTGGCTATTGCCACATAGTCAGAGGTCATGATGGCGCCTGCGGTACCCTCTTCATAACTCGATAGACGCTTTAAGTCTTCCCTCTCCTGGTGCGCCATACGCCGCAGTAAAGCTTCGCGGCGGTCTTCTCCAAGCAGATTAAACAAATCCGCCCGTTCATCAGAGCCCATCTCTTCGAGCAGCTTGAGCACCTGGGTATCCGACAGCTCTCCCACCACTTCAAGCTGACTTTCACCAGGCAAATAACCCAGTACGTTGGCAGCACGCTCGGTAGAGAGAATATCGAGTATAGACAGTGCTGCAGGAAGCTGTTCGTCCTCTTCGATAAACTCTTCTAGTACTTCGCCAATATCCGCCGAGCGAATCTCGGCTAAACGCTCAGCTAATAGCGTTTTGTTTGGATCCTCTTTAACCAGCTCGTCAAGCAGCTCTGTTTTCAGTTCCTGCAAGGTTTCATCGTTCAATGACATTGCTATCTCCCTGTATGCAGACGCGTATTGTGCAGCTAACGTGTTACGAACGGGTATTACCGACGAGCTTCTCTACGCGAAAAAAGTTTCCCCATATTAGCAGACAAAAAAAACGCCCCTTAAACCCTAGCGGGTTCAAGGAGCGTTTTATTCACGCTAATGCGTGTTTTTAGCCTTTACCCGCCTTCTTGCGCAGTTGCTGAATCGTTCGCAACTGGGCAACAGCTTCGGCAAGTTCAGCAGCAGCGCGAGTATAATCCAGCTCTGCTGACTTCTCGTTAAAGGCTTTCAGCGCTTGCTGACGTGCTTCTTCGGCGGCGGCCTCATCGAGGTCACCGGCACGCGCCGCAGCATCTGCCAGGATCGTCACAACATCCGGCTGGACTTCCATGAAGCCACCCGAGACAAAGAAGTTTTCTTCCTTGCCACCATCGTGGATCACGCGGATCGGGCCCGGCTTAAGCTCGGTCAGCAGCGGGGCGTGCCCCGGCAAAATGCCGAGATCACCCATAATCCCAGAAGCAACTACCTGCTCAATCTTACCTGAGAAGATAGATGCTTCAGCGCTGACGATATTGCAAGTGAAGCTATTCGCCATAGCGAATCCCCCTAATGGACGGGATTACTTCTTCATCTGGTTGGCTTTGTCGACAGCTTCGTCGATGGAGCCGACCATGTAGAAGGCCTGTTCCGGCAGATCGTCATACTCACCCGCGAGGATGCCCTGGAAACCAGCGATAGTATCTTTCAGAGAAACATACTTACCGGGCGAACCAGTGAATACCTCAGCAACGAAGAACGGCTGCGACAGGAAGCGCTGGATTTTACGCGCACGGGATACGGCCAGCTTGTCTTCGTCAGACAGCTCGTCCATACCCAGAATCGCGATAATATCCTTCAGCTCCTTGTAGCGCTGCAGAACGTTCTGCACGCCACGAGCAGTGTTGTAGTGCTCTTCACCGACGACTAACGGATCCAACTGACGTGAGGTAGAGTCCAGCGGGTCGATGGCCGGATAGATACCTAGCTCAGCAATCGAACGCGCAAGTACAACGGTGGCGTCAAGGTGTGAGAAAGTGGTCGCCGGCGACGGATCGGTCAAGTCATCCGCAGGGACGTAAACGGCCTGCACAGACGTAATAGAACCGGTTTTGGTCGAGGTGATACGTTCCTGCAGAACGCCCATCTCTTCCGCCAGTGTCGGCTGATAACCTACCGCAGACGGCATACGACCCAGCAGAGCAGATACTTCCGTACCGGCCAGGGTGTAGCGGTAAATGTTATCGACGAACAACAGTACGTCGCGGCCTTCATCACGGAATTTCTCAGCAATGGTCAGGCCAGTCAGCGCTACGCGCAGACGGTTGCCGGGCGGCTCGTTCATCTGACCATAAACCAGCGCTACCTTGTCGATAACGTTGGATTCAGTCATTTCATGATAGAAGTCGTTACCCTCACGCGTACGCTCACCCACACCGGCGAATACAGAGTAGCCGCTGTGCTCGGTGGCGATGTTGCGGATAAGCTCCATCATGTTAACGGTTTTACCAACACCGGCACCGCCAAACAGACCAACTTTACCACCCTTAGCAAACGGGCAGACCAAGTCGATAACTTTGATACCGGTTTCCAGCAGCTCGTTAGAAGCTGCTTGGTCGGCATAACTCGGCGCTTTGCGGTGAATCGGCATACGCTCTTGCTCACCGATATCACCAGCTTCGTCAATCGGCTCGCCGAGTACGTTCATGATGCGACCCAACGTTTCCTTACCTACCGGTACGGAAATCGCGGCACCTGTGTTGGTCACGTCCAAGCCACGTTTCAAGCCCTCAGTAGAGCCCATGGCAATGGTGCGCACCACGCCGTCGCCCAGCTGCTGCTGGACTTCGAGGATAGTCTCAGCATTGGAGACCTTCAGCGCGTCGTAGACCTTGGGCACAGTGTCCCGCGGAAACTCTACGTCAATCACCGCGCCGATGATTTGTACGATACGTCCGCTCATCTTGGTTCCTCTCAAAAACCTGCAAATGAAACCTGTCTGCCGGGAGCCACCTAAGCGATGGCTAGCTCCCTAGGCGTTATACGGCAGAAGCGCCGCCGACGATCTCGGAAATTTCCTGGGTGATGGCGGCCTGACGGGCCTTGTTGTATACCATCTCCAGATCGTCGATCAGGTTGCCCGCGTTATCAGTGGCACTCTTCATAGCGATCATTCGGGCGGCCTGTTCGCACGCACCGTTTTCGACTACCGCCTGATACACCTGCGATTCGATGAATCGAACCAACAGGCTGTCTAGCAACGCCTTGGCATCCGGTTCATACAGGTAGTCCCAGCTTCCGGGACGGGCGTTTTCTTCGTCATGCTTCTCGTCTGCGCCCATATCTGACGACAGCGGAAGAATTTGGCGTACAACGGGCCGTTGCGTCATGGTATTAACAAATTCGTTATATACCACGTACAGACGGTCTAGACGTTCATCGTCATAGGCTTCCAGCATGACCTTAACACTACCGATCAGCCCCTCAACACTTGGCGATTCCCCTAAACCACTCTTGGCGGCAACTAAGTTACCCCCGTAGTTGCGGAAAAAAGCACCAGCTTTAGAACCGAGGGCACAGAAATCCAGCTCAGCGCCTTCCTGTTTCCAGGCCATAGCGTCTTTCAACACCGCCTTAAACAAGTTGACGTTCAAACCGCCACACAAACCACGGTCGGTAGATACCACAATGTAGCCAACGCGGCTGACGGGGCGTTCCACCATATAGCGGTGCTGGTCTTCCTGTTCCACGTCAGCGTCTGCAATGTGAGCAACCACATTGCGGATCTGATTTGCATAGGGCTGACTGGACTTCATCAGATCTTGTGCTTTACGCATTTTAGACGCAGCTACCATTTCCATGGCGCTGGTAATCTTCTGCGTATTTTTAATGCTCCCGATCTGGGTGCGTATCTCTTTTGCAGCTGCCATAGCGATCTACCCTTCGTTCGTGGCTCTCAGAAAGCATGCAAGCCCGCCCGCAGGCGGGCTGGACATTACCAGCTCTGAGTCGCCTTGAACTTCTCGAGACCCGACTTCAAGCCGTCCTGAATCTCGCCGTTGTAGTCGCCGGTCTGGTTGATCTTGTCGAGCAGGTCGCCGTGTTCAGACTTCATGTAGTCGTGCAGAGCACGCTCGAAGTCCAACACTTTATCGACGCTCACATCATCCAGGTGACCTTCGTTAGCGGCGTACAGAGACAGCGCCATTTGCGCCACAGACATCGGCGAGTACTGGTTCTGCTTCATCAGCTCGGTAACGCGCTGACCATGCTCAAGTTGCTTACGCGTGGCTTCATCAAGGTCAGAGGCAAACTGCGAGAACGCCGCCAGTTCACGGTACTGAGCCAGCGCCAGACGCACGCTACCACCCAGTTTCTTGATGATTTTCGTCTGCGCTGCACCACCTACACGAGAAACCGACAGGCCTGCGTTAATCGCCGGACGGATACCGGAGTTAAACAGGTTAGTTTCCAGGAAGATCTGACCATCAGTGATCGAGATCACGTTGGTCGGTACGAACGCAGACACGTCACCACCCTGAGTTTCGATGATCGGCAGCGCGGTTAAGGAACCGGTTTTGCCTTTCACTTCACCGTTGGTGAACTTCTCTACATAGTCAACGTTAACACGAGCAGCACGCTCAAGCAGACGCGAGTGGAGGTAGAAAACGTCACCGGGATAGGCTTCACGACCCGGCGGGCGACGCAGCAGCAGGGATACCTGACGGTATGCAACGGCTTGCTTGGACAGATCGTCATAAACGATCAGCGCGTCTTCACCACGGTCACGGAAGTACTCACCCATGGTGCAGCCAGAGTAAGCGGCCAAGAACTGCATGGGTGCCGGGTCGGCAGCGCCAGCAGCGACAACGATGGTGTGATCCATCGCGCCATGCTCTTCTAACTTGCGTACTACGTTGGCAATGGTTGACTGTTTCTGACCAATAGCAACGTAAACACAGGTAACGCCTTTGCCCTTCTGGTTGATAATCGCATCAATAGCAATGGCGGATTTACCGATCTGGCGGTCACCGATGATTAGCTCACGCTGACCACGACCGATCGGCACCATGGCGTCGATGGACTTCAAACCAGTTTGGATTGGCTCGTCAACGGACTGACGGGTAATAACGCCAGGCGCTACTTTTTCTACCGCGTCAGTCATTTTAGCGTTGATATCGCCTTTACCGTCGATGGGGTTACCCAGCGCATCGACAACACGGCCTACCAGTTCAGGACCTACCGGTACTTCAAGGATACGACCGGTACATTGCGCGGTCATACCTTCTTGAAGTTGCAGGTAGTCACCCAGGACAACAGCACCGACGGAGTCACGCTCCAGGTTCAGTACCATGCCAAAGATGCTGTTGGGAAATTCAATCATCTCACCAAACATCGCGTCTTCGAGGCCGTGAATTTTCACGATACCGTCGGATACGCTGACGATGGTGCCCTGATTACGGGCTTCAGATGCGACGTCAAGCTTCTCAATTCGCTGCTTGATGATGTCGCTGATCTCGGAAGGATTCAGTTGCTGCATGCCATGTCCCTCAGACTCAAGCGGTCAGCGCTTCGGAAAGGCGATTCAATCGACCACGTACCGAACCGTCAATGACGGTATCGCCGGCACGCAGGATGACACCGCCAATAAGCGACTTGTCTACCCGAGTAGTAATGGAGATTTCGCGATTCAGACGTTTCTTGAGCGCGTTTGCTAGCTTGGTTCGCTGTGCGGCAGTCAGCTTGTAGGCTGACACCACAGTGACGTCGATACGCTGCTCGTACTCTGCGCGAAGGTGTTCAAACTGATCAGCGATAGCGTCTAATGCCGTCAAACGACGTTGATCGGCTAACGTGGTCAGAAAACGTTTGAACGCTTCATTTGCGTTGTCTGACAGCATATCTGCTAACAGACTCGTTTTCTGTTCGCTGCTAAGTTTAGGACTACCCAACAGACCAGCAACTTGGCGATCTTTAACAATCGCTCCAGCCATTGCTAGCGACTGTGACCAAGCGTCAAGCACCTGTTGATCGCGCGCGTATTCAAACGCCGCTTTGGCGTAAGGACGAGCGACGGTAGATTGTTCCGCCATGGGTCACCTCCTTACAGTTCAGCGGCAAGCTTATCAAGCAAGTCGCGGTGCGCTTTCTCGTCAACAGAGGCTTCAAGAACACGCTCAGCGCCTACGATCGCAAGGTGAGAAACCTGCGCACGCAAATCGTCTTTCGCGCGATTAATTTCTTGCTCAATTTCAGCCCGAGCACTTGCTACCAGACGTTCGCCCTCGGCACGCGCTTGTTCACGTGCTTCTTCAATCATTTGGGCAGAGCGTTTGTTGGCTTGCTCGAGAATCTGAGATGCCTGCTCTTTGCTCTCACGCAGCGTTTGCTCTGCACGCTCTTGAGCCAGCTCAAGGTCGCGAGTAGCACGGCTAGCAGCGTCCAAGCCATCAGCAATCTTCTTTTGACGCTCGTGAAGCGCGTTGCTGATCGGAGGCCACACATACTTTATGCAAAACCAGACAAAGATCGCGAAGGCGATCGTCTGCCCGATAAGCGTCATGTTGATATTCACAGGGATGTACCTCTGACAAATTCGTGGCGACCGGAGTGAAACAAAACCGAGCGGTTGTCCGCTCGGTCAAGCTGCATTA
The DNA here is from genome assembly GCF_013415115.1 of Vreelandella zhaodongensis. Lineage (GTDB taxonomy): Bacteria > Pseudomonadota > Gammaproteobacteria > Pseudomonadales > Halomonadaceae > Vreelandella > Vreelandella zhaodongensis. The sequence goes on from NZ_JACCDD010000002.1 coordinate 603,131, forward strand.
ACCGGCAACAACGAAGATCAGGTACATCGCAATACCAACACCGATCATCGGAACGGCATCAAGCAGACCGGCCATGATAAAGGTACGAGTTTGAAGCTGGTCGCTCAGCTCAGGCTGACGTGCGGTGTTGTCCAATAACTTGCCACCCAGCATAGCAAAGCCAAAGCCAGTGGTCAGGGCGCTAACACTGATAATGATGGCGGCAGCAATGTAGACGATTTCCATGATAAAACTCCTGGTAGTGCGTTAGTTTCAAGGGTTTAGGGTATTATGCAAAACGTTGCTCTAGATTAATGATGCTCGTGAGCGGCGCTTAAATAAACGACGGATAGCGTCGTAAAAATAAAAGCCTGCAACGAAATCACTAAAATGTGGAAGATGGCCCATGGCACATCCAGCATCCAGATTGCCCAAAACGGCAGCAAGGCAATAAGGATGAAAATCACTTCACCGGCAAACATGGCACCGAACAGACGGAAGCCGAGGCTGATGGGCTTAACCAGCAGACCAACAATTTCCAAAATCAGATTGAATGGCGCCAGCAACCATGTGTTGAAAGGGGTTAAAGCAAGCTCTTTACCAAACCCAGCCACACCTTTTACTTTGCAGCTGTAGTAAATAATCATCAAAAATACACCAATCGCCATTCCTAGAGTGGCGTTGATATCGGTTGTGGGTACTATTTTCATGTACTCAAAACCAAGCTTGCCAAACATTTCGGGGAAATAGTCAACCGGCAGTAGCTTCAAACTATTCATTAGCAAAATCCACATGAACAGCGTGAGAGCGATAGGGCCGATGTGCTTATTTTTGCCGTGAAACGTTGAGCGTGTCAGGTTTTCAATGAACTCAATGACCATTTCTACGGCATTTTGCAGGCCGCCAGGCACCCCCGTTGTTGCCACTTTGCCAGCTTTATGGAATAGCCACAGGAACAACGCCCCCATTCCAATTGACCAGCCCATGGTGTCAAGGTGAATAGCCCAGAAGCCCATTTCAGTCGCTTCCGCAGAGGTGGACGCAAGCGACCAACCGTTCTCTGGATGCTTCCCGAATGTAAGATTCTGGAGGTGATGCTGTATGTAATAGATGGCCGATATTTCGTTATCTGCTGCCATACTGCTTCCTCAGGTTTAAAGGGTTGACCGCTCTCGCACGAGCCAAGGTGCTAGCCAGTGCACGAGTTGGGCCACCACATAGGCGACAAAGAAAAAAGCTGGGTTTGAAGGGGGCGCTGATATCAGCACAATGGCAAATAACGCCACCGTCAAACCAAACTTGCCTGCCGCTGCTTGGTAAAAGTTCAACACGTTATGTCGAGGATGTTTCCCAGTGCGACGCAACCCTCTCCAGACAAAGTACATCGTGGGCAAAATACTGACAGCCCCCCCTAGCAATGCTGATAGTGCTGCCGACGCTCCGGACACCCCACTAGCAAGCACCACGATGGCAGCTGTTGCTGCCAACTGCGCTTGAAATAGTCTTTTAAAATTTAACGATCGGCGTCGAGCAGTAGATACGCGTTGCATCTTCGTCACTACTCCCTACCGGCGTAAAGCTGTCTCAGGCAACATTGCCTTTGGTTTATCGTTTTGTCTCATCTTTCGACAAACACCGGCGGATTATAGGGAAGCGCTACCACACCTTCAACCGAAGTTGCACGGATTTCGCTTGTTTAGGCATCAACTTGCGACCAAAGGGTTAAGAAAACACCGCATCTTTCGTAAGCCTGCTATTTAATATGTGCCAAGATTCCATCCAGCTCTTCGAGACTGGTATAGCGAATCGTCACTTTTCCTTTGCCTTTTTGTCCATGGTCTATTGAAACAGGCGCACCTAATAGCTCACCCAGCTGCGTCTCAAGTCGTGCAACATCCGGTGTTTTGGCAGAACGCGGTTGTGCTTGGGTAGGCGCTTGGTTTGTTTGTACCTTTTTCACCAGCGCTTCAGTATCACGCACGGTCAGATCATTATTGACCACTTCATGGGCAACTTGGCGCTGTTGGGCACTGGTAAGCGATAGTAGAGCGCGTGCATGCCCCATATCCAAATCGCCACGTTCTAGCAATGTTTGTACTTCAGGGTCTAGCGCCAGCAAACGTAATAAATTAGCGACTTGAGTACGCGATTTACCTACGGCGTCAGCAATTTGCTGTTGAGTCAGCTCAAATTCATCGCCTAAGCGTTTTAAAGCCAGCGCTTCTTCGATGGCATTAAGGTTTTCACGCTGAATGTTTTCAATCAGTGCTAATGCAAGCGCAACTTCGTCGCTAACATCGCGAATAACCGCAGGAATGACATCTAACTCTGCTAACTGTGCAGCACGCCAACGTCGTTCACCCGCTATGATTTCATAGCGGTTTTCCCCCACAGGGCGAACCACAATGGGCTGCATTACCCCTTGAGCACGAATGGAGTCAGCAAGCTCTTCCAACGCTTCTGGTTGGATGTCTCGGCGAGGCTGGTATTTACCACGAGTGAGCTGGCCTAACGGTAATCTTTCAAGCCGATCAGCCCCCATTTCTGTTGATGCAACAGACGACGGTAAGGCTTCTGCACTATCAAGCGTTACACCACCGGTAATATCTAAACTGTCACGACGACGGGCGCCCGCACCAATCAGGGCATCCAGGCCACGTCCTAGCGCGCGTTTACGCGTCATTCGCTTCCCCTCGTACTGTACGTTATAGCGATAGCCGCCGAATCATCTCTTTTGCCAGCACACGATAGGCTTGGCTCCCCCGCGAAAAACGAGCGTATTGAGTCACTGGTACACCATGACTTGGTGCTTCAGCAACTTTAACGTTGCGCGGAATGGTTGTGTTCAGCAGCGCATCCCCAAAGAAGTCCCTTAGCTGCTTGTCGACTTCTCGCGTCAAGCTGGTGCGTTTATCGTACATGGTACGCAGAATGCCAGAAACGGCCAGCTCTGGGTTGATGCTCTGCTTAATCTGTTCAACGGTGTCCAGCAGCGCTGAGAGCCCTTCCAGCGCGTAGAATTCACACTGCAACGGAATGAGCACACCATGAGCAGCGGTTAACGCGTTAACTGTCAGCATGTTAAGTGATGGCGGGCAGTCAATTAACACCACATCATAATCATCAGCAACGGTTTGTAGCGCTAACGACAAACGGCTTTGCCGCTGGTCACTATCAAGCAGCTCTACTTCAGCAGCAGTGAGATCACCATTCCCCGGTAAGACGTCATAATTCACAGGAAGCCCACGAATGATGGCATCACTTGCTGTTGTTTCTCCAAGTAAAACGTCCAGCACGCTTTTCTCAAGCTCGTACTTATCGATACCACTGCCCATACTGGCGTGGCCTTGAGGATCTAAATCTACCAATAGTACGCGGCGATCCAGTGCTGCCAAACTAGCGGCAAGATTAACGGCTGAAGTGGATTTGCCCACACCGCCTTTTTGGTTGGTCAGGGCAATGATCTGGCTCACTACTCAACTCCTTTTGGGGTCAGGATCAACAGCTGCCGCTCGGCCGTCTCAAAGGGGACGTTTAATAAAAGTCGCGTCTGGAGTTCAACGTAGGCAGGCAACTCTCGCAACTCATCATCAGCACTTGGCCCTTTCATGGCAAGCCACTGCCCGTGAGCTGCCGGTAATGTTTGGGTCAATGTAACGAAGTCTACCAAGCTGGCAAACGCTCGGGAAATAACTTGATCAAATGCCTGATCATTGAACTGCTCGACGCGTGCTTGGGTTGGCGTGACGTTGGTCAGCGCTAACTCCATCACTGCTTGGCGCTGAAAACGAACTTTCTTACCATTGCTATCAAGCAACGTCACGTGTAACTCAGGCTTTAAAATGGCGAGAACTAGGCCAGGCAAGCCTGGTCCAGCCCCTACGTCTAGTAGCCGAGGGCCATATACATAGGGCGCGACTGCGGCGCTATCAAGTACATGTCGAGACACCATATCTTCAACATTACGCACTGCAGTGAGGTTATAAGCCCGGTTCCACTTGTGCAACAGAGCAAGTAACCCTAGCAGCTGTTCACGTTGAACGGAGTTAACTGTTAACTCCAGCGCCTTGAGTCCTTCATCTAAACGGGTGGCAACAACGCTGGGTAGCGTGTTAATCAGCGTCTGTAATTGACTCATCCGTTAACCACCTCAGTATTGCTAATGAGTCGACGCTTTTTTAAATGAATCAATAAAATTGAAACCGCAGCAGGCGTCACACCGGAAATCCTAGCGGCTTGAGCCAGGGTTTCTGGGCGGGTTTCACTAAGTTTCTGACGAATCTCATTGGACAACCCTTCAACCCGCTGATAATCCAACTCGGCAGGTAGCGGTGTGGCTTCATGACGCTTGAGTTTATCAATCTCGTCTTGCTGGCGATCAATATACCCCTGATATTTTGCTTGAATTTGCACTTGTTCGGCGACGGCGTCGTCATCAACATCACCGCTTTCAATACCTGGTAACCCAGTGATATCTGCGTAGGTCAGCTCTGGACGTTTCAACAAGTCACTTAAGCAATACTCTCGGGGAAGCGGTCTACCGGTTTTTTCAGCAATCTTAGCGGCTGCGGGCGTGTTGGGTTGCACCCACACCGTTGCCAAACGCGCTGTCTCACGCTCAATAGCTTCACGTTTTTGACTAAAAGCCGACCAGCGCTTGTCATCTACCAGCCCAAGCTCACGACCTTTTTCAGTTAGGCGAAGATCGGCGTTATCTTCACGTAACAGCAGCCGATATTCAGCCCGTGAAGTAAACATGCGGTAGGGCTCTTTGGTACCCATAGTGATTAAGTCGTCTACTAACACGCCAAGATAGGCTTCATCACGACGAGGATACCAAGCCTCTAACTGCTTAGCGCGACGAGCGGCATTCAAGCCTGCCAGAAGCCCTTGGGCACCGGCTTCTTCATAGCCGGTGGTACCGTTAATTTGCCCAGCGAAAAACAGGTTGTGGATAAATTTTGTTTCCAGGGAGTGTTTTAAATCCCGCGGATCGAAAAAATCGTACTCAATGGCATAACCAGGGCGAGTGATATGCGCATTTTCAAGCCCTTTAATTGAGCGAACTACCTGCAGTTGTATATCAAAAGGCAGTGAGGTTGAAATCCCGTTGGGATACAGCTCATGGGTATCTAGCCCTTCGGGTTCGATAAACACTTGATGGCTGGCTTTATCGGCAAAGCGGTGGACTTTATCTTCAATCGATGGGCAATAGCGCGGGCCAACCCCTTCGATAACACCAGAATACATGGGTGAACGGTCAAGGTTCGCCATGATAATTTCATGGGTGCGCTCATTGGTGTGAGCAATATGACAGCTCACCTGCTGAGGATGCATATTCCGTGAACCAAGATACGACATGACTGGAGTCGGCGTATCGCCAGGCTGTTCTTCCAACGGTGCAAAATCAACCGTTTTGGCATCAATGCGTGGTGGAGTCCCCGTTTTTAATCGATCCACGCGAAACGGCAGTGCACGAAGCCGATCTGCTAGCGCATTGGATGGCGGATCACCGGCACGGCCACCGCGGCTCTGATCCAGCCCAATATGGATAACCCCACCTAAAAATGTGCCTGTGGACAAGACCACAGAGTCCGCATGAAAGCGAATACCAGTTTCCGTTACAACACCGCGAACAGTGTCGTTATCCACAATCAGGTCACCCGCCGCCTGCTGAAAAATGGTCAGGTTAGGTTGATTTTCCAACATTCCGCGAATGGCGGCTTTGTAACGAATGCGGTCAGCCTGAGCACGTGTGGCACGAACTGCTGGGCCTTTGCGTGCATTGAGTACACGAAACTGGATGCCGCCTAAGTCCGTGGCTAGCCCCATTGCACCACCGAGTGCATCGATTTCTTTCACCAAGTGGCTTTTGCCGATCCCACCAATCGCTGGATTACACGACATTTGGCCGAGTGTTTCGATGTTGTGGGTCAATAACAGGGTTTGACAGCCCATACGAGCAGAGGCCAATGCGGCTTCGGTTCCCGCATGGCCACCGCCGATGACAATAACGTCAAAGCGGTCGGGATAGTTCAAGAGACACCTCGTCTTGCGCCTTTTGGCACGGATGATGTGAGTCAGCGTATCGGCGCTGATTTCGTAAGCGAGCCAGTATAAACCTCCTGTGGGTAACCGTCAGGTTTTTCCACACCCAAAATAACCTCGTCACTTATTATTAATAACAAAATAAAAATATATAAGAGAAGTTCTATTGATGTTGTTACTACTAGTGTGGACAAATTCTGTTGATAACTGAAAAAAACTCAAATTCTTCATGATGTTAAATTGTTAGCTTTTACATGATTAAACGGCGGAGTGCCTGCGTAGAAGTCGTGTTGAGCCTGTGGATGAAAGTGGTCTTTATCCACAGGCGCAGCTATTGACGTCTTATCCACCGGCTCATACCGAGTTTGTTACCGCACCTGTGAACATTTCTGCTGACTTAGTATAAAAGCCATTAACAGTGCTCATAGCAGGGATCACAGAGGAGTACCTGGTGACAGAAAAAAATAGTATCCACAGGCAAAAAAAATGACCTGTCACTACGACAGGCCATTTTATGGGCTAAAAAATGAAGAAAAAGAGGCTGGATAACCTACATCAGTGCTTTAAAACACGCGCTAGGAAGGATTGGGTTCGCTCATGTTGAGGCGTATCAAACAGCTGCTCAGGTGGTCCTTGTTCGGTAATTTCACCTTTATGGATAAAGATAACGCGGTCAGCCACTTCTCTGGCAAAGCCCATTTCGTGGGTGACAATCACCATGGTCATACCTTCTTTGACGAGTTCACGCATAGCATCTAGCACTTCGCCGATCATTTCGGGATCAAGTGCTGACGTAGGCTCGTCGAACAGCATAAGGCGGGGTTCCATCGCCAGTGCGCGCGCCAGCGCTACGCGCTGTTGTTGTCCACCTGAGAGTTGGCTTGGGTACTTATCCGCCTGGTCGGAAATCCCAACACGCTTTAATAGGCGCTTGGCAGTTTCTTCAGCATCCTGACGGTTCCATCCACGCACTTTCATTGGGGCAAGTGTGATGTTGTCGAGCACGCTTAAGTGGGGAAACAGGTTGAACTGCTGAAACACCATGCCCACTTCTGTCCGAATAGTTTGCAGTGCTTTGCTGCTTTTACCATTAGGCAATAGCTCGTTGCCATCGACATCTAACGTGCCTGACTGGAACTCTTCCAGGCCGTTAATGCAACGGATAAGGGTCGACTTACCGGAGCCACTGGCACCAATCACCACCACCACTTCGCCAGGGACAATTTCAAGGTCAATATTATTCAGCACGTGCAGGCTACCAAAGTGCTTATTGAGCTGCTGCATACGCACAATGGGTTGTGTGACATTGTTCATTGCACTTGTCCTTATTGTCCAACGAGGCCTCTGCGCTCTAGTTGGCGCAGTAGGAGAGAGAGGGTCCAGGTGATCGCAAGGTACATCAGCGCTACCATGAAATAGACCTCTAGGGCTGTAAACGTGGTGGCAATATAAATCTGCCCCTGGCGCACTAACTCACCCACCCCGATGACGGAAAAGAGAGATGTATCTTTGATACTGATAATACCTTGGTTGCCTAGGGAAGGGATCATGCGGCGGAATGCTTGAGGCCAAATGACGTAATGAAATGCCTGAGTTCGCGATAGGCCTAGCGAGAGTGAGGCTTCCCGTTGACCACGCTCTATGGACTGAACTCCACCGCGAACAATCTCGGAAATATACGCTCCTGAATTAATCGCGATGGCAGCGATACCGGCAACTAACGCATTAATAGGGCCGCCCAGTAATTGCGGAAGGCCATAAAAAATAAACAGTACTTGCACAAGTATCGGGGTGCCGCGAAACACTTCGATATAGAAAATGGCTGGCCAGCGTAACCAGCGCACGCGGCTAATGCGCAGCAAGCCAAAAAAGATACCAATAAAGAAACCAATGGCGAGGCCGCCAAAAGAGATCATTAATGTCCAGGGTATCCCTGGTAGCAAATAGGGGATTGAGCGAAACGCAGCCGCCCAATCAAACTGAAAAGTGACTTCCACGTGGGGTTCTCCTTAAAAGCACGACTCGAAAAAATAACGCAAAAAGAACACAGGGCCGGGGGCTAGGCCGCCCGACCCTGTGTTAGAGGTTCAGTGCATTGTGCGATGTATTAATCGTCGCTAGGAGATTCACCGAACCATTTTTCGTAAATCTCATCGTAGGTGCCGTCTTCGCGCATTGCAGCGAGCGCTTCGTTGGCGGGCTCTACCCACTGGCTACCTTTATGGAAAACGATACCGTATTGCTGACCTTCATACAGCGGGCCAACCACTTTAGTACGGCCTTCTCCACGTGTTTGGGAGAAGTAGGCAACATTCGGTGCGTCATAGAAAGCCGCATCAACATTACGGCCTAATAGAGCCATGTACATGTCGCTGTTGCCAGGGTAAGGAGTGATGTCGGCGTCATCACCTAGCTGTTCTTGAAGAAAATCATAGCTAGTGGAGCCAATGCGGGTGGCAATAGAGAGGCCGGCTAGGTCTTCAAGGGTTTCAACATCGTCGTTATCAGCACGAACAATGATTTGTAAGCCTGAGTCGTAGTAGGGGTCAGAGAAATCAACAATTTCAGCACGTTCTTCTGTGATGGTAACGCCTGCAATGGCGATTTCTTGGCTGCCGGTTTGCACCGCGGGAATAATACCTGCGAACTCCATCGTTGTGAGGTTTACTTCAAACCCAGCACGTTCAGCCACTTCGTTGATGATATCCATATCGAAACCGATCATTTCACCGGTTTCTGGATCCATCATTTCAAAGGGTACGAAACTTGGGTCTGTTACCACATTTACGGTAGGCGTATCAGCCGTTGCGGAGGTTGCCAAGCTGGCAAAGCCAACGGTGATGGCGGTGGCAATGGCTGTCTTGGTAAAGGTAAGTTTCATTAGTTTCCCCGTGTTTTATTTGGTTAGCGACACCATTCAAAGAAGAATTTTCTAATCAACAGTATCAGCAACCGTTATTGACCTTTTAACCTTGGCGAGAAACCGCCAAGGCGTCAAGTCACGGGGAGAGGTTACCGCCAACGTTAGTTAGACCATGAACGAAGCACCACAGCCGCAGGTCGTCGTGGCGTTAGGGTTTTGAACACGAAAACGGGCGCCTGCTAGCCCTTCTTCATAGTCAACCGTTGAGCCTACCAAGTATTGGTAGGAGAGAGGGTCGACGACCAGTGTCGCATCGCCGAACTCAATAAGTGTGTCATCCTCGGCAACATTTTCAGCAAAATCAAAGCCATATTGGAAACCCGAGCAACCACCGCCGGTGACATATACGCGGAGCTTTAGCGCCGCGTTATCCTCTTCGGCCATGAGTGCTTGGATACGTTGTCGAGCGCTGTCGGATAACAGTAGTGGGGTTGGAACAAAAGCTTCTGCACCGCTCATGGGTACCTCCCGCGAGCTTTAAGAACGAATAATCGGCATTGGAGTGTGATTATGGGTAATTCCTAGCAAAATGGTCAACTATTGTGTTGGATCATCAAGCAAAGGACAGCTCGCTGAGGAGGCGTTGGCAAATGACCTCCTCTCTGAGTTGCCCTCTGCATGCTAGTGCTTTGTGTGGTTCAAGGCATTAGGGCTGGGGCGTTAAGGCCCATATTTTCTTCAAGGTCAAACATAAGGTTGAGGTTTTGAATGGCTTGGCCCGAGGCACCTTTGACCAGGTTATCAATGACCGAAAGCACTACCACGGTATTGCCGTTGCCAGGACGATGAACGGCAATACGGCAGGTGTTATTCCCCTTGACGCTGCGGGTTTCTGGGTGGCTGCCTGCAGGCATGACGTCAACAAACGGCTCGTTGGCATAGCGCTGCTCAAATAGCGCCTGTAAATCGCCCGACTCACTCGTCAGCGTGCTATATAGGGTGGCATGAATGCCACGAATCATCGGCGTCAGGTGAGGCACAAAGGTAAGGCCCACTGCACTTGGCTGCATATCACCCAAACCTTGACGGATTTCAGGCAAATGGCGATGGCCGGACGCACCGTAGGCTTTCATCGATTCGCTGGCTTCGGCTAGTAGCGAGGCGACTTTGGCACCGCGGCCTGCGCCGGTAACGCCTGATTTACAGTCAGCAATTAAATGGCCTGGATCGATCAAACCGGCTTCTAAAAGCGGCAGGTAGCCCAGCTGAACCGCTGTAGGGTAGCAGCCTGGAACAGCAATTAAACGGGCCTTTTTGATCTGTTCCCGATGCATTTCTGGCAGGCCATATACGGCCTCATTTAGTAATTCCGGCGCGCCGTGGGGCTGGTCGTACCAACGACTCCACTCGTCGGCATCGCGTAGCCGAAAGTCAGCAGACAAGTCGATTACCCGAGTGCCATTGTCGAGCAATTCGCCTGCTAGCGCGTGGGCCACACCATGGGGGGTCGCAAAGAACACCGCGTCCATTGAACCCAGTGCCTTGGCATCTGGCTCGCTGAACGTGAGCGCATCATAGTGGCCGCGCAGGTTGGGATACATGTCGCATACCTTCACGCCGGCTTCCGAGCGCGAGGTAATCGCTTCAACGCTTACTTGATGATGCTGGGCGAGTAACCGCAACAGCTCAACGCCGGTATAGCCGGTTCCACCCACAATGCCAACCTTGATCACAAACGACTCCTTGCGCATTTTGCGTGTTAAAACATATCAATGATTAACAGCCTAGAGAGATGGCGACAGGCTGTCGAACGGTATCTAGCTATGATACACAAGAGAGTAGTTGCTTAAGAGCGCTACGCAGAAGAAGCCCATGTAGGGCAATACATTCAGTGGCAAGGCATGATGCCGCTCAAAAACGAACAATTAGTGCAAGGACGGACGTTGTGGCACGTTTTTCGCGATCAGACTTTACGCTGGAGAGTTTTCGCCGCCAATTAGCAAACGTGGATGCTTTGCCCCAGCTTTGTGTGCTGGGTCTGGTATCCGGGGTGATGACAGGCGCGGTGATGGTTGCTTTTCGCCTGTTGCTAGAAGCAGGCGCTGCGCTCTATATGCCCGACGGTAACCCAGAGGCATTTGAAGGACTCTCACCCTGGCTGCGCTCGCTACTGCCGATTATCGCTGTGACGTTAATTGGCACGCTACTCTATCGCCAAAAAGCCACAGCTCGTAAATTAGGTGTTGGTCACGTGATAGAGCGCCTCACCTATCATCAGGGGCGCTTTCCATTACGAAATTGGTTAAATCAATGGTGGGTGGGCGTTGTTTCTGTGTTGGGTGGGCTTTCAGCGGGTCGTGAAGGCCCTGCTATTCATTTAGGAGCGGCGGCCTCGAGTGGTCTGGGGGTAAAGCTTCGCTTACCCAATAACAGCTTAAGAGTTCTTGTTGCTTGCGGAACGGCAGCAGGTATCTCGGCGTCGTTTAATACGCCAATCGCGGGTGTTATCTTTGCCATGGAAGTGGTCATGATGGAATACACCCTGATGAGCTTTATGCCGGTGATTCTTGCCTCTACGATGGGGGCGTTAGTCGCACAACTGGTGTACGGCAATGAACCAGCATTCCGCATTCCTGAAGTTGCCCTTGGTTCGTTGATGAACATTCCTTGGGTTGTCATTATTGGTTTGGTCATCGGTCTGTTGGCAGGCTTGTTTATTCATATTTCTCGCAGCCAGTACCTCCAACAATGGCCGCTATGGCTGAGGTTAGGCGTGGTCGGTGTAGCAACAGGAGCCGTCGCTTGGTGGTTTCCCGAAGTACAAGGCATTGGCTATGACAGCGTCGCCGCCATGTTGAATAACCAGCTTGGCGTTAATGTATTGCTGGCACTGGTGATTGCGAAGTTACTGATAACGGCGATTACTGTGGCCGGCGGCGTACCGATTGGCATTATTGGCCCTGTATTAGTCGTAGGTGCTGCCACTGGCGCGTTAGGAGGAATATTAGGCGGTTGGTTATGGCCTGACAAAGCCGCAGACCCTGGGATTTATGCCATGCTAGGGATGGCGGCAATGATGGGGGCTGTACTGCAAGCGCCACTTGCCGCTTTGATGGCGTTGCTAGAACTAACGCATTCACCTCATATCATGCTGCCTGGCATGCTAGTCGTCGTGGTTGCCTGTTTGACGTCCCGTCAGCTTACCGGCTGTGAAGGCTTTTTTATTAGCTCAGTGCGCTATGGATTGCATCCGTTACAGCAGCCTTTGATGCAGGCGCTTTCTCGTGTTTCTGTGCCAGCCGTCATGGAACGTCGTTTAGTTCGCACTGAACGCATGATTACGCTCGACCAAGCACGACGGCTGCTGGAGAGCGGTCCTATATGGCTGGTGATTGAGCGTTCCAGTGCAGAAAAGCCGGTGCTAGCGCTAAAAGCCGCAGAGCTTGCGCGCTGGCTACTAGAGCATGATGAGGCACTGCAAGGGGAAGCTCCGCCAGAAGATGAATTAATTGATTTAGTTGAAATACCGGGCCAGCGGCTCGAGATGGCTCCAATAGGATTGCAGGCAACGCTGTCGGAAGCATTTCTATCACTTCAGAATAATGCGTTGGGTGCGCTCTATGTCGTGCACGGTTATCGGCCAAAGCAGCAACGAATTTCAGGTATTATTACCCGTGGATCTATTGAGCGTTATTATCACTATGTGGATCCCCGTGATGCTGATTCCCAGCAATGAGCCCAATGCCTAAGGAGAGACCATGTATTTATGGGTAAAGGCCATTCATTTAATGGCCGTTGTTACCTGGTTTGCTGCGTTGTTTTATTTGCCGCGGCTATACGTGTACCACGCTATGGCGCGGGATACAGGCGATGAGCAAGCGATGACTTACTTTAAAACCATGGAGCGTAAGCTGTACCGTGGGATTATGACGCCGTCGATGATTATTGTGCTGATCTTTGGTGGCTGGTTGCTTTACCTAGTGCCTGCCTGGTTTAGCCAAGGTTGGATGCATGCCAAGCTGACGCTGGTGGCACTGCTGATCGCCTATCATCATGTCTGTCTCATTTATTTGAAACAATTTGAACAAGCGCGCTGTACCAAAAGTCACGTGTTTTTCCGTTGGTTTAATGAAGCGCCCGTGATTGCTCTGATCGCGATTATAATTCTGGCGGTGGTGAAGCCCTTTTGATGCGCCATCCTCTTCCCCCCGTTGTTTTAGTGTTAGCAGGCCATGACCCCACCGGTGGAGCTGGGCTAGTGGCTGATAGCGAAGCGATAGCCGCCTGTGGTGGTTGGGCAGTTACCATTCCAACCGCACTGACCGTTCAAAACTGCCATAACGTGATACGTATATGGCCGGCTGACCCAGCCGTCATGCGTCAAACGGCAGAGGCGTTAGGCGACATGCAGATTGCTGCCATTAAATTAGGTTTGTTGGCCAATGAGGCGACCTTGCGTGCTGCGGAACAAATTATTCGCCGCTTTCCTGGCGTGCCGGTGGTCGCAGACCCCGTACTAAAAGCTGGGGGCGGTGCTGAGTTATCCACACCCGAGCTGCAGAAACTTTATAGTGATCGTTTACTACCGCTTGTGGATATTTTAACGCCAAACCGGTTTGAGCTCGCGGCGCTGACGCCTGAGATAACTGACCCTTATGATGATACGGCTCGCGCTGTTGCGCTACTTTCCCAGGGCTGTCAGGGAGTATTAGTCACTGCCACCGACGATCCATTGCCGCCGGGTAATGTTCAGCAGGTCGTGCATACGTTGCACTCTCCTGACACAACACGCCAATGGCAGTGGCCGCGGTTACCTGATGTATTTCACGGGTCTGGCTGTACGTTAGCATCAGCGCTTGCCGCACGTTTAGCCGTTGGTGAACGCTTACCAACTGCTTGTGAACAAGCTCAGCACTACACCTGGGAGAGTTTGTCTCATGGTTATCAGCCGCCTAGTGGTCAGTGTTTACCGAATCGCTTGCCACGCCCCGTACGCTTTTGATTTCATTGGTAGTAAGCCATTAATGTTGAGGATGCCATGACCACATCTGCTGAACTGTTTGACCTCGCAAGCCGTCACATTCCGGGGGGGGTTAACTCCCCCGTTCGCGCCTTTAAAGGTCTGCATCGCCCGCCTGTTTTTATGGAGCGTGCCCAAGGTGCCTATTTATTCGATGTGGAAGGCAACCGCTACGTTGATTATATCGGCTCGTGGGGGCCAATGATCACTGGCCACGCCGACCAGGATGTACTGGCCGCCGTGCGTGCACGTTTAGATAATGGCCTCTCCTTCGGTACACCGACAGCTGTTGAAACCACCATGGCCGATCTCATCTGCGAGATGATTCCTTCCATGGAAATGGTGCGCATGACCAGCTCGGGTACCGAAGCAACAATGTCCGCGATTCGCCTGGCACGTGGCACGACGGGGCGTGACAAGATTGTGAAGTTTGAAGGGAATTACCACGGCCATTCGGATTCACTGTTAGTGAAAGCTGGCTCTGGCGCACTCACTCATGGCGAACCTAGCTCGCCGGGTGTCCCCGCTTCATTGGCTGAGCACACCATCACGCTCTCATTTAATGACCCCGAAGGTGTCGAAGCGTGTTTTGCTGAGATTGGAGAGCAAATTGCCTGCATTATTGTGGAACCCGTTGCAGGCAATATGAACTGCATTCCACCTCAGCCGGGCTTTTTAGAAACCCTGCGTCGGGTGTGCAACGAGTACGACAGTGTGTTGATTTTTGATGAAGTGATGACGGGTTTCCGTGTCGCGCTGGGCGGTGCTCAGGCGCATTACGGCGTGGTTCCTGACCTCACCTGTCTGGGTAAAATCGTCGGTGGTGGCATGCCCGTTGGCGCGTTTGGTGGCAAGCGTGAAATTATGCAGAACATTTCACCACTGGGGCCGGTTTACCAAGCAGGGACACTTTCGGGTAACCCACTGGCCATGGCGGCAGGCGTTGCCTTGCTGACCAAGCTACAGGTGCCAGGTTTCCACGACGCCCTTTCCCAGCGAGTGCAAACCCTATGCACTGGCCTGCAAGAGCGTGCTAATGCAGCGCGTGTGCCGATGATGACCCAGTCAGCGGGCGGCATGTTTGGTATTTTCTTCACCTCACAATCCCGTGTGGATAACTTTGCCCAGGCGACTGCCTGCAACCCTGATGCTTTCCGTCGTTTCTTTGGTGCTATGCTAGACCATGGTGTGTATCTAGCTCCTTCTGCTTATGAAGCGGGCTTCATGTCCAGTGCCCATACGCCGGAAGATATCCAGTTAACGTTGGATGCCGCAGAAAAAGCCTTTGCCGTTATGTAACATAAAGTAAAGCGCCTGCTACACTGCAAGAGCCGCTCCTATTGAGCGGCTCTTTGGTTAGTGAGGTAAACACACTATGAAACGGCAACCGGCTTGGAACGCTTCACGTTTTAACGACATATTGTTAACCGCTGTTCTCACCCTTGGCCTACCGTTCACGGGGATGGCCGCACAGGAGCAGGAGATGACCCAGATCCACATCACCATGGGCGGCACACCCGGCGCGGAATTCTCAGCCCAGTGGCGCATTACTCACAACGATGAAAGCATTGAGCACCCCGAAGCGCGTGGCACAGTGCCCGCTGAATTTACCTTTGAAGGCACCACCTTAGAAGGCACGGTAAAACTGCTAAGTGATGACGAGCGTTTAGAAGTAGATATCGTTAAAGGTAGTAACCGCTCGCGTTCTTCTACCCAGGGGAAAGGTGGCACACTGTCGGTTGTCGTGCGTTAAGTATAAAAAAACCGCCCCGTTCGGGGCGGTTTCTTGAGCTAAGTAAGTACTTAAAAAAGTATTTATAAACGTACCTAGTAAGCCTCTTACCACTGAGTAGTGATAGCAGAGTTGTTGTTGCCTACTTGTGAGTGGTTCGCATAGGCAGCACCGCTATTTTGGCGGATAGTTGATACGTTATTTTGTCCTGTCTGGTATACAACGGCTTCATGACCAACACCGTTTTGGTAAATCCAAGATGCACTTAAATCAGCAAACTCTTGAGTCACATCTGCTTTATTTAAGTCACCTGTTTGAGAGACAAAGCTCCATGTTTCATCACTATTATTGGTCTGAAGAATATCGGCTTCGTTGTAATTGCCTGTTTGCTCAATAATAGAGTCACTCCAGGATGAGTTATTAATCTGCTGGACGTCTGCTCTATTGTAATCACCAGTTTGATTGACCCAGGAGTCGTTCAGCTGACCACCTAGCTGATCTACACTGGAAGTATTGTTGTTGCCAGTCTGATATACAATCGACTCTTGACTATTGCCAGTTTGATGCACATCTGACGTATTGTCATCACCCGTTTGAGTTACCCGAGAGAATTGACGAGGTCCTGCTTGTGTTGTTTCTGCATAGTTATCGTCGCCTACTTGAGTAATTAAGGACGTACGAATGCTAGGGTGGGAAAAGCCATCCATATTTGCACGTAGAGCATTTTGAGCATCAAAAACCGGGTTTGCAACATCATTAGCTGTCTGTGTTGTTGTAGAGTCGTCATAGTCACGTGCCTGTGCAGAGAAGCTAACAGCTATTGCAACAGCAGCAGCGATAACAGTCATTTGAGTTTTCATGGTGTTTCCCCTTTTTTCGATCGGCTTGCTTTGGTTGTTTACTGAGAAGCAGCTGGCTACTCAGTAGGTATCGATAGTGACCGGTCGTGCGTTGCCCGAATGATTTTGTTGCTGGACACTTACACCACGTAAGCCACTGCCCGATTGTGAAATCGTTACGTCTCCGCTGGCACCTAATTGGTAGATATCAGCTTGAAATGAAAAATTGTTTCCGTGTTGGGAAATATTGGCAGTATGGTTATGACCAACTTGCCATATAACACCAACGTTATTGCCGTTGTTCTGAATAATGCTTGCCTGGTTGTTATTTCCGCGCTGATATATCTTCGAAAAATTTGCAAACTGATAGCTTGCTGAACGTGATTGAGTAACACTTGCGTGGTTGTTGATACCTTGTTGCTCTATAATGCTTACATTATTTTGCAGCATAGATATATCTACTTGATGTGCATATTGAGCCACTCTTGCATTCTCTGCTAGGGATAACAAGTTACTATTTGCTTCTGCTGAAACCGTATTGCTTGTTAGCAAGCCAATCATTACTAGCGAAGCGCCATAGTTCTTAGCGCTTGCTTTGCTAGTTACTGAGTGGCGGCTTAAGGGTTTCATTTGTTTTTCCTTTTGAAACTTTGTGTGTCTTTTTGTTTCATGGATTGAGTTTGGACTATTTGAAAAATGACGCCATAAGAAAATTTATTAATCTTAAGATTAGTTTTTTTGATTAATATGAAATATTTTTTTTTAACAATATAGTCATCAAGTGATTAGATATCTGGTTATTTGACTTATAAATTTTTGAATTTTGTTGGATAAAAAAAAGACCACTCAATGAGTGGTCGATAATAAATAATTTATTATGTTCCCTTGGATTAATGGTTACTAGCCAACGACTTTACTGCAGTTTTGCAATTCATATTTACGCTGGAAAGCTACAGCATAGGTATTGGTGCATTTAGGTAGTCATTTAAAATCGTGTCTTGAAGGTTAGCCCCTGGTGCTAAATTCCACAGACGGTTTTCGATACCCCGAGCGACAAGATGAATAACCGCAGATTCAATGGCTGACATTACCGCCAGCTGAACAGGCTCATTGGTCGTAATACCCACCTCAGCTTCTAATAAACGCCTGAAGTCGATAAAGCGGTAAACCCCAGCACGTAGCTCTTTGGAATAGATCGTTTTGGTCGTCGTGACGTTGGCTAATATTTCACCGGTTGATATCTCGACGGCGCGTAAATTAACGGTGACCTGATCCACCTGATATTGGCCCGATGCCCCAATGCCAAAGTACTCAGCGCCTGCACCACCAGTACGTATATTCGACTCGTAGGCAATAATGCCACCTTCGAGCATAACGGATGCGGCTCTTAACGATGGCAGCGTATCGGGCTGCCCAAAGCGCTCGAACTCTGCGCGAATGATGCGACGTTCAGTTAACAAGTTTTGTAGCCCGACGCGCTCAAGTGGAATAAACCAGCCAGAATCAGACAGCGCGCCGGTGAGCATTGCGGCCGCTCCCTGGGTTACCGCGGTCGAAAAAGTACTGGCGGGTGCGGGTCGGTATTGTCCAGTCTGGTCGCGGAAGTCATAGACTGAGACAAAGATTTTCCCGGATGGCGGTGGTAATGATATGAGGTCTTGGTAGGTTGCTCCCCTTGGGGTAAGCGTCGCTTCCGCACCTTCTAAGTTTTCAGACGTTGCCACCATCCCAGCACAGCCGCTAAGTAGGCTGGCGATGACAATTGAGGCGATAATTTTCATGGTGATCCCCTGACAAAGCAGATAGCGTTAGTCGTTATTCTGATGGTTAGTTATTAGCCTTCCCTGTAGAACTAGGGATTAAATAACCCTCCAACGCTAATCTCTGTTATATCCCCAGTTACCTTGTCTACAACTCTAACGACTAATTGGCCGCTACTATCGCTCACTACAACACCAAACTCGTTGCTATCGAAACTTCCTTCACTCACTTCTCCACGGCTAACATCCGATATTAATTGCGATATCAAACGACTTTCTAAGCTTTGCAATAATCTATCTGTTGATGATGTTGGTTGAGCTCGGCGGGCACTTGGGTCGGTATTCTTATCCTGTGCCTGAGCTTTACCTAGGAGGTAACTGCCAACAAAGGGGTCTCCACCAAATGAAGGATTAATTGGTCGATAAATCAATTCTCCCGAGTGCACTTGGGTGCCGACACCCATTAAAGCAATTACTGCAGCACAGCCGATTTTTTTGCTCGCTTTCATTAGAATAACTCCTCTTTTCCCAGGTCTTTGTCTGAGGTCAGGGCAGATGCCAGCTGCTGCCGGATAAGTGCCTCCTCGACAACTTGTACAGCTTCTCCTGCTACTTGGTCAGCTTCGCTAATCCTGGGAGAGAGCTGTGTTCTGAAGTACAATCGATTACCTTCTAATACTGCGATTTGGCTACCCCAACGTGCATCAGGGCGCTCTTGAATAGTAATGGTGGCATTACCAATAATTAGGTTATCCATTGCCTGCTGACTAAACGCGCGATAGAACGTTTTACCTGCCATGGTGACGGTCCGGTCGACCATAATGCCGGTAAGCTCGCTGCTTCTATTTGAATGCCCTTGAACTTCTGGCCCATCAGGGCTTGATAACTCATTAATGGCATCGACTTCCGCTTGTTCGTTTATTGGTAATGAACTGGCGGGTTCGTTAGCTAATACGCTAGTAGTAAGTAAAAAGTAGATAGCCAAAAAAATTAAACAACAGCGAAGTAAATACATAACTATGTCCTCCCCTTAATGGCTAACGGTTTCTCTGTAAGCTGCGAGCCGTTTCAATATTGGGTAGAATGGGGCCCAGGTTTTGATGAATCCAGTTGAGTGCCTG
This sequence comes from Vreelandella zhaodongensis, assembly GCF_013415115.1. GTDB lineage: Bacteria > Pseudomonadota > Gammaproteobacteria > Pseudomonadales > Halomonadaceae > Vreelandella > Vreelandella zhaodongensis. The sequence goes on from NZ_JACCDD010000002.1 coordinate 622,493, forward strand.
AATCCGATTATGTACATTTATTTTTCGAAAGATATTGTAAAGGTGGGATTTTACGGTGTGTTCACTAACAAAAAGCTTTTCAGCAATTTGTTGATTAGATGATCCTGCACTTAATAAAGAAATGATTTCCATTTCTCGATTAGTTAACCCACAGGCAGGCCGGAATGCATTACTTTGGTACTTACGATAAAAAAGTATGAGTTTTGCCATTAAATCACGAGACATCCAAAGCTCATCATCTAATAAGGCATGGATACCTTTGCAAAAGACCTCTAAACTCTCATTGCGATAAAAAACTCCTTTTAGTTGAGCGCATGAGAGGGCTTCCAGAGCGTGATCCATATCACGAATATTGAATGCAGCTAACGGTATTTTGGTTAGGGCTTCCGGTAGTTTTTCTTGCCACTCTGGTAATGTATCTACGCTGATATGATCACTATCTATAAGAATAAGTAGCTTTTCAGCGTTGGAAGATGGCAGCGCTGCTTCCGGTGAGTAGATGCTAATTCTACAGCCAGTATGCTCGAGCAAATAGTCTGCAAATAGCTGCGATTGTGGACTTTTTTCAGTGATGATATACACCAAACCAGTGGTCTTTTCCTGCGACATGGGTAAGCCCTCGTGGAAAGAAATAGTGAGTGGGTACTCATCAAATTGTTGCCTATAAGATACAGTTCGTAAAGTTTTGTTATTATGAAATTGGTGAAATCAATTCAGACAGTGTTATTCTTTTTGGAAATAATGTTAATAAATATATGTTTTTATTGGTTTATTTTTTTATTATTAGCTATCTATATATTAGTAAGTGTTGCTTACATTTAGTAACGTTTTAAGTGCTTTAGAAGAGAATTGTATCTGCGTAAACTGATTCTCTTTCATCTGGAGATATCGCGATGTCCTCGCCTAATACGCTTGTGTTGGCTAGTAGCAATACAGGTAAATTGAAAGAATTCAATCAGTTGCTATCTCCTCTTGGACTAGATGTTCGCCCACAATCTGAGTTTGGTGTGGCTGATGTAGAAGAGACAGGCCTGACATTCGTGGAAAATGCCTTGTTAAAGGCACGTGAAGCTAGCCGAATTAGTGGGTTGCCTGCATTGGCAGATGACTCAGGTCTTGAAGTTGATGCCCTCCAAGGCGCGCCTGGTATTTATTCAGCGCGTTATGCGGGTGAGCCAAAAAGTGATCAACGAAATAACGAAAAGCTAGTAAGCGCGCTTAGTCACTGTGCTGAAGGCCAGCGCGGCGGGCGTTACTGGTGCGTATTGGTATACCTACGGCACCCAGACGACCCAGTACCGGTTATTGTCCAGCGTAACTGGGAGGGAGAAATATTGGCTCATCCACGTGGCAGTGGTGGGTTTGGCTATGATTCCTTATTCTGGTTGCCAGACCAAGGCATGAGTGTTGCCGAATTACCGAGTGAAACTAAAAATCGTCTTAGCCACCGTGGCCGTGCTTTACAGGGCTTAGTCGAGCTTTTGAAGGTGGCGCATGGCTGAGGTATTGCCACCCCTATCACTCTATATTCATACGCCATGGTGTGTGCGTAAGTGTCCTTATTGTGATTTTAATTCTCACGAGCCAAGCTCTCGCGAGCTGCCTGAAGCCGCTTATCTGAATGCCCTGTTGAGTGATTTGGACGGTGATTTACACCTGGCCAGCGGGAGAGAAATTCAAACGATATTTATTGGCGGTGGCACGCCAAGTCTGCTATCGCCAAACTTTTATGATCAATTATTCAAAGAGATAAGCTTTCGATTACCGTTCTCTTCTGGGATTGAAATTACCCTTGAAGCGAATCCAGGAACGACTGAGCAGCAACGTTTTATTGGCTATCGAGAAGCGGGCATTAACCGTCTATCGCTGGGCATTCAGAGCTTTCGTCCTGAACAGCTCAGTGCACTTGGACGCATTCATACTGGCGTAGAAGCGATCACCGCTGTTCAACAGGCGCGTAAGGCAGGATTCGATAATCTCAATATTGATCTTATGCATGGGCTGCCACAACAAACCCCGGTTCAAGCGATGGAGGATATTGATCAAGCATTGGCTCTGGAGCCAGAGCATCTCTCCTGGTATCAGTTAACGCTTGAACCTAATACGGCGTTTTTCTCTCATCCGCCTGTGTTACCAGAAGAAGAGGCTCTCTGGGACATTCAAGAAGCTGGCCATCAACGCCTTGAACAAGCCGGTTTGCGGCGCTATGAAATTTCCGCCTACGCGCGAACGGGACAACAAAGTCGCCACAACATCAATTATTGGCAGTTTGGCGATTATTTGGGTATTGGGGCGGGAGCTCATGGCAAGCTGACCACGGTCGATAGCCAGGGGCAGCGGCATATTGAAAGGCGCTGGAAAACACGTCAGCCAGAGGCGTATTTACGCCGTGCAAATGATCCACGAGGTTTTGTGGCAGGCAAGCAGCCAATTGCGCAGGAAGAGCTGCCTCTTGAGTTTGCTATGAACGCACTACGCTTGACCGACGGGGTAAATATGGATGTGTGGACCACCTACACAGGGTTGCCCCAGACTGTGTTACTAACACGGTTACAAAGTGCTTATGAAAAAGGACTTTTAATGGAAATGCCGGAAAAGCTGCGTGCGTCGCCACAAGGTCTATTATTCTTGAACGAGTTGCTGGCATTGATCAGTGATCAGCGATGAACAGTGCAATTACCCCAAAAGATAAATTAGGAGTGAGTGATGCGTATTTCTCGACTACTGACACCGTTAGCGGTTGCCGTTCTGGTCGCTGGCTGTGCCACCTCTGATCCCTACGGCGGTCAGACGCAACGCTCAAGCACGGCAACGGGTTCGGGCATTGGCGCGGCGGTTGGCGCGGCAGCGGGTGCGCTTTCTGGTAGTGGCAGCACAAGTCGTCGTGACCGTGCACTGATTGGTGCTGCCGTAGGTGCAGCAGCAGGTGCTGGTATAGGCGCTTATATGGATCGTCAAGAGCAGCAACTGCGTAATAACCTGCAGGGCTCGCGGATTGAAATTGATCGCCGCGGCGATGACATTGTATTGAATATGCCTAGCAGCGTTACCTTTGGTTTCGACTCATCAGAATTAACGGCTGACGCACGTAGTGCACTTAATGAAGTGGCCAACGTGCTAGCTCAATATACGGATACGCGTGTCAACATTGCCGGTCATACCGACAGCGTTGGCGACCCTAACTATAACCAGCGCTTATCTGAGCGGCGTGCTCAGTCGGTAGGCAGCTACCTAAGCCAGAATGGGGTGTCATCCACGCGTCTTAACACGATGGGGTATGGTGCCAATCAGCCTGTCGCTAGCAATGACACAGAGCAAGGCCGTGCACAAAACCGCCGCGTAGAAATTACCTTAACACCGACGGGTAACGGTCAAGGCTAATCGAATTATTCACTCTCGGCATTGCCGAAAAAAGCCCGCTATGCTCACATAGCGGGCTTTTTTTCGATTCATTGCTAGCGAGACTGCCATGCTGTCTTATCAACATGCTTACCACACCGGTAACTTTGCCGATGTACAAAAGCACTTAACGCTGTGTGTAGTCACTAATCATTTATTACGTAAAGAATCGGCTATTACATATGTCGATACCCATGCGGGTAGAGGACTGTATCCGTTAGCCACCAAAGAGACTCAGCGGTTACAAGAGTACCGCGAAGGGATCTGGCCGCTGTGGCAAGCTCGCCAACGGCTAACAGACCCTCTGCTAAGCCACTGGCTAACGATGCTGGAACGCGCCCAACCGGTGGCTAGTGAGCTTACCCATTACCCTGGCTCGCCCTGGTGGCTCGCGTATTCGTTACGTGAACAAGATCAACTTAAACTGTTTGAGCTTCATCCGGGTGAGCATGAGCATTTACGTACGCAAATGCTTCCCCAGCAGGCACAGCGGGTCTATGGGGATGGCTTAGCCGGTATGTGTGGGCTAGTTCCGGTGGCAACACCGCGCTTATGCGTGCTAATCGACCCGAGTTATGAGCGTAAAGAGGAGTATCAGGAGGTGGCTGATACGGCCATTTACACCCTGGCAAAAGCTCGCCATGGGATCGTGTTAATCTGGTACCCATTATTACCAGCAGGCCACCACTGCACACTACTCGCTCGTTTGAAGGAGAGCGGCATTCGTAAAATTTGGCGTAGCGAGCTTCAACTGCACGCGCCAAGCGAACAAGGCCGTGGAATGTATGGCAGCGGCATGCTAGTCATTAACCCGCCCTGGGGGATAGATGAGCGCCTAGCCGCGGCGATGGCACACATCACGCCGCTACTAGGCGGGGAATGTGGCTACCGAGCAGAGTGGCTGGTTGAGGAGTAGTCGATCACTTGCTTAGCGGTCATTTGCCAATACAGAAACTGCCGAAGATCTCGCCAAGCAGGTCATCAGCGCTGAATTCACCGGTGATTTCGCCTAATGCTTGCTGGGCGTCACGCAGGTCTTCGGCGAGTAGCTCGCCTGCACCATAGCCATCGAGTTGGGCACGCCCTGTTTCCAGTGCGGCCATTGCACGATCCAGGGCATCCAAGTGGCGTCTTCGAGCAGAAAAGCGCCCTTCGGTAGTGGCAGAGAACCCCATGACATCCTTTAGGTGGGTTTTTAAATTATCCACACCCGCATTGGTTTTCGCTGATAATCTGACGATAGGTGTGTTTGTGGATAACTCAATTCCAGCCGGTTCGGCGCTGGTATCGATTTTATTACGTACCAGCGTTAGGCGCGTTTGGTCGGGGAGCCTTGCGACAAATTCTGGCCAAATGGTCATGGGGTCGGTGGCATCAGTAGTGGAAGCATCTACCAAAAGTAGTACTCGGTCGGCTTTTTCGATCTCTTCCCAGGCGCGGGCAACGCCTATTTTCTCTACCGCATCGGGGGTATCTCGAAGTCCTGCCGTATCGATAATGTGCAGCGGCATACCGTCAATATGAATATATTCTCGCAGCACATCTCGGGTGGTGCCGGCAATATCTGTAACAATGGCCGTGTTCTGCTCGGTTAGTGCATTGAGCAGACTAGACTTGCCCGCATTGGGGCGGCCAGCAATCACCACGCTCATTCCCTCGCGTAGCAGGGCTCCTTGCCCTGCGGCTTTACGTACGGCCGTGAGCGCCTGCTGGACGCCTTCTAAATGTGTTGCGACGTGACCGTCTGCTAGAAAGTCGATCTCTTCTTCAGGAAAGTCGATGGCGGCTTCTACGTAGACCCGTAGCTCAATCAGTCGCTCAACCAGGGCTGATACTCGCTGGGAAAATTCGCCTTGCAGCGAGCGTACCGCATTTTCAGCCGCTGAACGGGAGGTTGCATCGATCAGGTCGGCAATTGCCTCGGCTTGAGCTAAATCGAGCTTGTCATTGAGGAAAGCGCGCTCTGAAAACTCGCCTGGTCGTGCTAGGCGTGCACCGAGTTGTAAGCAACGCTCCAACAGCATATCCATAATGATGGGACCGCCATGTCCTTGCAGTTCCAGTACATCTTCCCCAGTAAAGGAGTTCGGGCCGTTAAACAGTAGGGCGATCCCTTCATCAATAATGCCCTCAGCGCCCTTAAACGGGCCATAGTGGGCGTGACGAGAAGGGGGGCGCTGTCCGAGTATCGTCGTGGCGATATCGTGGCAGGCAGGGCCTGAAACGCGAATAATGCCAACACCGCCGCGGCCTGGAGGCGTTGCCAAGGCGGCGATAGTGTCTTGGGTATAAAGTCGTTCAGCCATGGCGAGTTCCATTTCCGGATCTTAAAAGAGTGTGGCGTTGTTGGGCCTGAAACGCCAGACCCCCGCTTGAGCGGGGGTCTGGTGTGGTGAGGAGAGTGCGTTACTTGGTTCGCATCCCTTTACCCACGCTTGGGTCATTCTCAATGTTGCGCGTAATAACATACTGCTGCGCGACCGAGATAATGTTGTTGACCACCCAGTAGATAACGAGACCAGCCGGGAACCACAGGAAGAAGAAGGTGAAAATGATTGGCAGCATTTTCATAATCTTCGCCTGCATGGGGTCTGGCGGTGTTGGGTTCAGCAGCTGCTGAACATACATCGAGATACCCATCAAGATCGGCAAAATGAAGTAGGGATCTTTAACCGACAGATCCTGAATCCAGAACATGAACGGTGCGTGACGCAGTTCAACCGACTCTAACAACATCCAGTAAAGTGCGATAAACACCGGCATTTGTACCAGAATGGGTAAACAGCCACCCAGAGGATTGATTTTTTCCTTCTGGTAGAACTTCATCATCTCCTGAGACATTTTCTGGCGGTCATCGCCATACATCTCCTTGAGACGCTGCATTTCCGGGCCGAGCTTACGCATACGCGCCATCGACTTATAGGCCTTGGCGGAAAGCGGGAAGAGGGCCAATTTCACCAATACGGTCAGCAGTACAATTGACCAGCCCCAGTTACCGACGATGTCGTGGATTTTATCCAGTAACCAGAACAGCGGATTGGCGATAAACCAAAGCCAGCCGTAATCCACGGTCAAGCGTAGATTCGGAGCGACCTGTTCAAGATAGTCTTGAACCTTAGGACCCATATAGAGAGTCGCGCCTAAAGAAGCTTCACTGTTGGCGGCAATACTTGTTGTGGGGCCTGCAAAAGCGGCTACGTTACGATCGCGTGAATCAGTCGTTGCGTAGTAAAGGTTTTGCTGGTTTTGCGGGGGAGCCCAGGCAGATACAAAGTAGTGCTGGATAATTGCTACCCAACCACCTTGGGCATCGCGGTTCTCAAAACGGCCACGCTGGATATCGTCAAAATCGATTTTGTCGTAGCGAGTATCCGGCGTTGAGTAGGCAGCTCCCAGGTAGGAACTCATGCCCATAGCGACGCCACTGGATGGATCTGGACTGTTATCACGCGCTAATTGACCGATGAAACGCGCACTAACCGGTGCATCTGTATTGTTCGCTAAATAATAGCTGACATCGACCGCATAGCTTCCGCGTGCAAAGGTAAGTCGCTTGATAACGTCGACACCGTTGATTTCGGCCACCAAATCAACGCTTAGCTGATCGTCATTATCACCCAGACGGTACTCTGTACGCTCAGGTGTGAAGACAATACGGCTAGCTTGACCATCCAGTTGGAGACCTGAACGAGCGACATAGCTACGCGTCGCGTTGTCCGACAGCAACACGTAGTTGCGATCTGAATCCAAAGTCAACTTATGCTGTGGTAGCGCTGCATACACAATATCGCCGCCATGCGGGTCAATGCGCAGGTCTAGGACATCCGTGGTGACCGCAATAAAATCTCGGCTTGCGGTGTCACTCTCGGACGCATCTGGAATGCCTTCGCTGATGGCATTTTGTGGTGCTGATGCACTGGGTACAGCGAAGTCGCCGTCATTGCTAGTATCGCTGACGGGGGCTCCATTGTTACGTTGAGTGATCTCAGGCGTCGAATCATAGGTTGTCTGCCCGTAATCCTGATTCCACTGCACAACCAATAAGTAGGCAAGTAATGCTAGTGGAATCAGTAATAAAAGTCGTTTTACGTCCATGAGGGTTCTGCCCGATGGGTGGTGAACATGCTAATGGCGCAGTGTCATTTACTCGACCCAAGACACGCGAAAGCCTGCCAAACGGCAGGCCGAGGTCGAGCGGCGAGGTGTGTCGTCAAGCGTCACGTGTTACGCCATTAGGCGGAGAAACGGCGACCGCCTTTGCGTCGTGCTGAAGTCGTTTCCACATGCCGTGTAACTGGCGAAAAAGCGTTTCGTTGTCGATATCCTGTACGCCACGTTTAGCCAATATCACGATATCCACAGAGGGTAGGTGATCCTGGCGGTGACGAACGGATTCCCGAACAAGTCGCTTAAAGCGGTTGCGATCAACAGCAAGCTTCACATTTTTTTTGCTGACCACCAGTCCAACGCGAGGGTGCCCGCGGGTAGTCAGACGCGCTAGCGCCATCATACCTTTACCATGAACTTTCAGGTCTGCCTGTTCAAACACGTGACTATAGTCCCCGGCATTTAACAAACGTAAGCACCGGGGAAAGCCTTGATGCAGCACACGCAATCCGAGATCAGGCGCTCAGACGCTTGCGGCCTTTGGCACGGCGGCGTGCGATAACGGCACGGCCGTTTTTGGTTGCCATACGAGCACGGAAGCCATGCGCGCGCTTGCGCTTGAGAACGCTAGGTTGAAAAGTGCGTTTCATAACTCGTTATTCCCACGTGGTTTAGGACGGAAATTGAATTCCAAAAGGCCCGGTCCAGTGAGGAACTAGCCGGGGAGTTTCAATTCAAGACCGGAAATTGTAGAGACTTCCGGCGCTAGGTGCAATTTTTCCTTGCATAAAAAGCGTGATCAAGGCAATGCCGGAGGGCAATGGGTCGTTTTCACGTTAACCAACCATATCACTACTATTACTAATTAAGTTATTTAAAACCAACTGTTATTAATAGTGGGGATACTAATTGTGGATAAGCGATTTTAAATGATTAATATCAAGATATTGAAGATATAAAAAATCTGTGGATAAGCAACGAATAAGCCTTAAATAAGCTGTTGATTAGGTGTGATCAACAGGCAAGAACTTGGCTCGGAGTAGAGTTGTCCTCAAGCTACCAGCGATTTTTCCTTAGCCCTTACGAGCAGTTGTCCACAGGGTAAAAAGAGGCCTGAGTGCGTGTGGATAACCGGCTCGTTGGGCGCTACAATGGTCGGCCGTTTTCAACTGATGGTGAGATGAGTGTCACTCGCGCTTTGGCAACAGTGCCTGGACTACCTGCAGGACGAACTGAATTCACAGCAGTTCAATACCTGGATACGTCCGCTGCAGGCAGAAGAAGGAGAGACCAATGAGCTTCGCTTATTGGCGCCGAACCGCTTTGTGCGCGACTGGGTGAGTGATAAGTATGCAAAGCGTATTAGTGAACTAATGCGTGAGCTTGCGCCGTCTAAACCTCCTAAAGTTAGTTTAACAGTGGGGAGTCGCCAGACGGCTGCGCCCGCCCCGCAGCCAAGAGAATTAGGGAACCCCATTTCAGCGACTCCGGCTCGACCGTCAGCGCCAGCGGTTCATACATCATCACGTCGTGATAATAGCGACGAGCGTGATATAGATAGGCTGCGGGAAGATAATTCTGCAAACCGTCGTGGCAATGAACGCCAAGTTCAAGTTGAAGGTAGCTTGAAACACAACAGTGGTCTCAATCCTAATTTTACCTTCGATACCTTTGTTGAAGGTAAATCGAACCAACTTGCTCGTGCGGCATCACGCCAGGTATCTGAAAACCCTGGTGGCGCATATAACCCACTGTTTTTATACGGTGGTGTTGGCTTGGGTAAAACCCACTTGATGCACGCAGTAGGCAACGCGTTGGCTGGCCGCCGTGAGAATGCCCGTGTGGTGTATCTACACTCTGAGCGTTTTGTCGCAGACATGGTGAAAGCACTCCAGCTAAACGCGATTAACGACTTCAAGCGCTTTTACCGCAGTGTGGATGCTCTACTGATTGATGATATTCAGTTTTTTGCTGGTAAAGAGCGCTCCCAGGAGGAGTTTTTCCACACCTTTAATGCACTGTTAGAGGGCGGTCAGCAGATGATCCTGACATCTGATCGTTATCCCAAAGAGATCAGTGGTGTTGAGGAGCGTTTGAAGTCAAGGTTTGGCTGGGGTCTGACCGTGGCTATTGAGCCACCGGAGCTTGAAACCCGTGTCGCTATTTTGATGAAAAAAGCAGACCAGGCGAAAGTAGATCTCCCACATGACGCTGCCTTCTTTATCGCTCAGAAAATTCGCTCAAACGTGCGTGAGCTTGAAGGGGCGCTGAAAAAAGTTATTGCTGACTCGCACTTCATGGGTAAAACCATCACCCAGGACTTTATTCGCGAATCGCTTAAAGATTTATTGGCGCTGCAGGATAAACAGGTGGGGGTCGATAATATTCAGCGTACCGTTGCTGAATATTACAAGATCAAAGTCGCTGATTTACTTTCAAAGCGGCGTTCTCGCTCCGTCGCGAGACCACGGCAAGTGGCAATGGCGCTAGCCAAGGAACTGACTAACCACAGCCTGCCTGAAATAGGTGATGCTTTTGGGGGGCGCGACCATACCACCGTGCTTCATGCCTGTCGTAAGGTAAAAGCGTTACAAGAAGAAAATGCGGATATCCGCGAGGATTACAAAAATCTTCTTCGCCTGCTAACTAGTTAACCCATTTTATTTGGGCCTGCCATGTGGGCCCTTGATGATACAAAACCGGAGTATCGATGAAATTTACCATTTCCCGAGAGGCGCTGCTTCGCCCGCTGACTCTGGTGGCAGGCGTAGTCGAACGACGCCAAACGCTGCCTGTGCTCTCTAATGTACTGATCCAAGTAGAGGGTGATCAGGTTGCTTTAACGGGCACAGATCTAGAAGTTGAACTGATCGGGCGTACGGTGGCAAGCCAAGTAGATCAAGAGGGCGCGGCGACTGTTCCTGCCCGTAAGCTGATGGATATCTGTAAATCGCTGCCTGATCAATCAGAGATTCAACTGGGTGTTGAAGATGGGCGAGCAGTGCTGCGCAGTGGCCGCTCCCGTTTTACGCTTTCAACGTTGCCGGTTGCTGAATTCCCCAATATTGAAGATGCTGATGGAAGCCAAGAGTTAAGCGTTCCACGAGGCATTTTGAAGCACTTGATCGAGTCGACATCATTCGCCATGGCGCAGCAGGATGTTCGCTATTACCTCAATGGTATGTTGCTCGAAATACAAAGTAACTTGCTACGCACGGTGGCTACCGATGGTCACCGTCTGGCGATGTGCTCACGGCCTATTGATGTTGTGGTTGATCAGTCTCAGAAGCTCATTGTGCCACGTAAAGGCATTTTAGAGCTTTCTCGCCTGTTAGATGACAGCGATGAACCGGTGAGCCTGACGCTGGGTTCAACCCATGTGCGTGCCCACACAGGTGACTTTACGTTTACCTCTAAGCTGATTGACGGCAAGTTTCCTGATTATGAACGCGTTGTGCCACGCAACGGCGATAAGGTATTAATCGCCGAGCGCGCTGAGCTGCGACAGGTCTTATCTCGCACCGCGATTCTCTCTAACGAGAAATACCGTGGTGTGCGGCTGTATCTTGAGGAAAACAACCTGAAGGTAATGGCCAATAACCCTGAACAGGAAGAAGCCGAAGAGAATGTGGCCGTTGAGTATAATGGTGGCGCCATGGAAGTTGGCTTTAATGTTGGTTATCTAGTGGATGTACTGTCGGTACTTGATGAAGATCGCGTTCAGATGACGCTAGCGGATCCAAATAGCAGTGCATTATTAGAAGAGCCGGGCGGCGGCGATGCGCTCTATGTTGTTATGCCGATGCGTCTATAACTGCTATAAGTCACTAACGATGGCGGCGCTTCTCAGAGTAGAAGCGCCGTTTTCGCGTTTAGCACGGGTGGCAAGATTAATGGTCTTACTTAATGGCAATGGCTGATGAGTGTGAAGCGGCTTAACTTCCAAGGATTGCGCAATCTAGCGCCTGTCGAGATGTGTCCATCATCACGAATAAATGTGATTTACGGCATGAATGGCAGTGGTAAAACTAGCTTGCTGGAAGGCATTCATATTCTTGGTATGGGAAGGTCTTTTCGCACCCGACAGCTTAAGCATGCCATTCAAGCTGAAGCGCCGTATATGACGCTCTACGGCCGATTGTCAGGTGACCCTGAGGTTTCCATAGGGGTGAGGCGTTTGCGTGCTCAGCGAGAGCTTGAGCTGCGCTTGCGAGGTGAAAAAGGTGTACGCTTAGCCGAGCTGGTTGAAGCGATGCCGCTGCAGCTTATTAATCCTGATGCTTTTCGTCTGCTTGAAGGGTCGCCTGCTGGGCGAAGGGAGTTTTTGGATTGGGGAGTGTTTCACGTGAAACATCATTTCCTCGAAGCTTGGAAGCGGACACGTCGAGCAGTGAAACATCGGAATGCGCTTCTTAGGCGTGGTAGAATAGTGCCAAGTGAAATAGCGGTATGGGAGCACGAGCTAGCGCTATGGGGTGAGCAAATGGATATGCTGCGGCAGGCATGGTTTAGTGAGTTCTTGCCGGTATTTGATGCAACGCTCAACAAGCTGATTCCTTTGCCAGGTTTAACGCTGCGGTATGCAAGAGGATGGGATAAGCAGCGCTCTCTTGCTGACGTGCTTCACGATAGCCGTGAAACTGATCAGCAAATGGGTTTTACCCAGCAAGGCCCCCAGCGAGCGGATTTACGGATTAGGCTAAACAAGCAACCCGCTGTTGAAGTACTTTCCAGAGGCCAGCAAAAATTAGTGGTAAGCGCATTGAAGCTTGCTCAAGGTCGGCTTCTGGAAAGTATTGCACAACGACACTGTGTTTATTTAATTGACGACTTGCCTGCGGAGCTAGATGAACAGCATCGCCTTAAATTTTGCAATTTGCTTGAAGAGATGCAGTGTCAGGCATTTATTACTAGCGTCGAACCCACCGCGCTTCGAGGTATATGGAAACCCTCTACAGATATCGGCATGTTTCACGTGAAACATACTGAACTTGGGTTGAGCCAGTTACTGCCGGATGGGTAGGCGACATGGAACGAGACAGACTTCACGACGGAGTGGTCAATGAGCGAGCAGGCTTACGATTCATCAAGCATCAAGGTGCTCAAAGGGCTAGACGCAGTACGCAAGCGTCCAGGTATGTATATCGGTGACACTGATGATGGCACCGGGCTGCACCATATGGTTTTCGAGCTGGTGGATAACTCCATCGATGAAGCTTTGGCAGGCCACTGCAGTGAAATTCGAGTAATCATTCATCCGGACGAGTCGGTAACCGTAAGCGATAACGGCCGGGGGGTTCCTACCGAGTTGCATGAAGGGGAAGGCGTTTCCGCAGCAGAAGTTATCATGACGGTGCTGCATGCTGGCGGTAAATTCGACGACAACTCCTATAAAGTATCTGGCGGTCTTCATGGGGTAGGCGTATCGGTCGTTAACGCGCTTTCAGAAGAGCTGCGTTTAACGATTTGGCGCCAAGGTGAGGTGTTCGAGCAGATTTATCACCACGGTGTACCTCAGGCTCCGCTGGGTGTCGTGGGTAAAACTGAAAAAAGCGGTACCCGCGTACATTTTCGTCCTTCGCCAGACACCTTCGCTAATATCGAGTTCCATTTCGATATTCTCGCTAAGCGTCTGCGTGAGCTCTCCTTTCTAAATTCTGGCGTTGCCATTCGTTTAATGGATGAGCGTAGTGGAAAAGAGGAGCTGTTCCATTATGAAGGTGGCCTAAGAGCATTTGTTGACCATCTGAATAAGAATAAAACAGCGCTAAACCCTGTTTTTCATTTCAATGCCGTCCGTGAAGATGGCGTTGAAGTCGAAGTTGCTATGCAGTGGAGCGATACGTTCACTGAAAACATCTTCTGCTACACCAATAATATTCCCCAGCGCGATGGTGGTACTCATTTAGCCGGTTTTCGTGCGGCGCTAACCCGTACGCTCAACCACTATATTGAAGCGCAAGGTCTGCTCAAAAAATCTAAGGTCAATACCTCTGGCGATGATGCCCGTGAAGGTTTAACGGCAATTATTTCCGTTAAAGTTCCTGATCCCAAGTTCTCTTCGCAAACCAAGGATAAGTTGGTGTCTAGCGAAGTGAAGACAGCGGTTGAGCAGGAAATGGGACGGTTGTTTTCAGAGTACTTGATTGAAAAGCCCAACGAAGCTAAATCAATCGTTAATAAAATGCTGGAAGCGGCACGTGCACGTGAAGCCGCCCGTAAAGCTAGAGATATGACCCGCCGTAAAGGCGCGCTAGATATTGCAGGGCTGCCTGGGAAGTTGGCTGATTGCCAAGAGAAAGATCCCAGTCAATCAGAGCTTTATCTTGTCGAGGGTGATTCGGCAGGCGGCAGTGCTAAACAGGGCCGTGATCGTCGCACTCAAGCGATCCTGCCTCTGAAAGGTAAGATTTTAAACGTTGAAAAAGCGCGCTTCGACAAAATGCTGTCGTCAGCAGAGGTGGGTACGCTGATTACGGCGCTGGGCTGCGGCATTGGCCGAGAAGAGTTTAATCCCGACAAGCTGCGCTATCACTCGGTCATTATCATGACCGATGCTGATGTCGACGGTTCGCACATTCGCACGCTGCTGTTGACGTTTTTCTTCCGTCAAATGCCCGAACTGATTGAGCGTGGCCACATCTTTATTGCTCAGCCGCCGCTTTATAAAATCAAGCGGGGCAAGCAAGAGCTCTATCTGAAAGATGAGCAGGCAATGGTCGACTATTTGACCACCACCGCTCTCGATGGGGCAAGGCTGTATGTGAATGCTGATGCCCCTGGTATTGCAGGTTCTCAGCTAGAGGCGTTAGTTAATCAGTATCGCAATGTGATGAAACGAATCGACCGCCTGGCACGGGTATATCCTATCGAAGTGCTTAAGCAAGCGGTTCATGCGACAGCACTTCAAGGTGAGCCAAGTCTGAAAGATCGCGTCACCATGGAAAACTGGATTGCCGAACTGCAGAAAGCTATGGATGATATGGTGGCTTATGAAGGTGGTCCGCGTTATCACTTCTACCTTCAAGAAGACACCGAGCGTGGCCTATATTTACCTGCGGTATCGTTGATTGCTCACGGCGTTACTACCGAGTACGTGTGGGGTCTGGACTTCTTTGAAAGTGCGGACTATCGCGCTATTGGAAGTTTAGGTGAAACGTTGAACGGCTTGCTCGAAGAGGGGGCTTATATCGCCCGTGGAGAGCGCAAGAAGCCTGTTTCACACTTTTCCGAGGTGCTAGCTTGGCTAATGCAAGAAGGCCAGCGTGGGCTCTCTTTCCAACGTTATAAAGGTCTGGGTGAAATGAACCCTGATCAGCTGTGGGAAACTACCATGGATCCTGACAGTCGCCGTATGTTGCGCGTGACCATAGAAGATGCGGTCGCGGCTGATATGATGTTCAACACCCTGATGGGTGATGAGGTTGAGCCGCGTCGTGATTTCATCGAGACAAATGCACTGGTCGCTAATCTCGATATCTGACGGTCTGTGTTTTTAGTGTTTCACGTGAAACACTAAAAATGGCTTAAATACCTAAAGCGCCGCTTCTTTCTTAGAAGCGGCGCTTTTTTGTTAAAAGATGAGAGGCAAAGCGAAGGGCATGATCGGAAGGTATGTTTTTTTAAAAAAGGTTGGTTTTATAAAGAGTACATTTTCTGGAAGAGTTCGCTCCATTGTGGAAGAGAGTGGGAGCTGTTAATCGTGACAAAGCCAGTCTACAAATTGAGCCAGGTCGTGATAAATAGCCGCTTTCTCAAGACCGACGTTGTTGGTCAGCGTCTTTTCTCCCTTACCTGTTTTAACCAGTACAGTGTGGCAGCCAACAGCTTCACCTGCTTGAAGATCGCGCAGACTATCACCTACCATCCAGCTGCCCGTTAGGCTATCCATTCCTAAATACTGCTGAATCTGTAGGAGTAGCCCAGGTTTAGGTTTACGACACTGACACTGTTCATCAGGTCCGTGGGGGCAGTAAGCAATACAGGCAATGCTACCTCCCTCGGCTTCCACTAGAGCAGTTAAGCGCTCATGCATCCCATGTAGCGTGGCTTCATCATAATAGCCCCGAGCGATCCCCGACTGGTTTGTCGCAACAGCAACGGTAAACCCTGAGCGGGTTAGCTTGGCAATCGCACTGATAGCGCTAGGGTAAGGGATCCACTCTGCTAATGTTTTTATATAGGCATCAGAGTCATGATTGATAACGCCATCGCGGTCTAAAATCACGAGCTTATTAGGACGTATCTTGAGGCTGTGCTTGTTTGAAAGAGGCATTGCGCTACTCTATGTGGTTCTTAATTGTTGATCTAATGTGGATAACGCATCGAGTGTGATGGCGATTTTTTTTCCGTCGCTACCAAAACGATGAAAAGGAATACGCCTTAATCGCTTAAGGCGTGACAGCGATGTCAGGAAGCCCTCTCGAACCTGAGGCTGTGCTTGGTTTAATCCAGCTAATAGGGCAGGGGGCAATTGCTCACGATGAAGCTCGCGCTTACTCAGCTTGCCGTAAAGAGAGAAAATAAAACAGTACCAATCTCTCACCATACAATTAATAGGCGTGTGGTATTTGCCTGGGTCGGTTTCAAAGTCGATAAACACAATGCTTTCTTGAGTCACTAAGATGTTGCGGGCAAAGGCTTCACTTAAATAACACTGCCGCGCATGAACATCGTTTAATGCCTGGATACCCATTGTTAAGTAATGATCAATTTCTTCAACCTGTTGCGCTGCAAGTAACTTATCAAGCAGCGTCTGTGAAGGCGATTCCTCACTACCCACATCAGCAAGCAATATCGCATCAGGCGATTCGGCCAATATAGTAGGCACCGCAATGCCTGCCTTAGAAAGCGCTTTTATTCGTGCTGATTCATTAGTAATGCTTTGCTGTCCGCCTATATTCGGCACGGGCTTAAGCGCCTCAACACGGAGCCATTTAGCAAGCAAGCTGAGAGGAAGGTAGGCAAGGCGCGAGTTACGTTTGCTGGCTTTTTTTAACCATACCTTTTTTCCGTCAAGGGTATAAGAAGCTATGCTAGCTTGCTGATGAGGAAAGGTTTCAAAAAGAAAAAAATCGTACATAGTGCATTCCCTTGGCCAAGCAATGCGCTGCTTGGCTACCTGATGAGAGTGTTCGCTATCAAATTTAACTAATCCTATCCCGATGTTTCACGTGAAACAAAAAAATCGCTGCCAGCATTTATCAGGATCTGTACAGGGAAGGAGGTCTATATAAAAAAGCCCGGCACTTTAGCCGGGCTTTGCTCAGAACGCTATTCGTCTGATACTGAGTACTACTGAGGTAGCTGGGAAATATCCGCCACTTCAAGGAACAGCGCTTGCAGACTGGCAAGCAGCGCTAAGCGGTTATGGCGAACGGCATTATCATCGGCCATGACCATTACCTGATCGAAGAAAGCATCGACAGGCTCACGTAACGTTGCCAATGCATCCAGCGCCTGCTGGTAATCACCCGCTGAAAATAGCGGTGCCACCTGTTGCTGGCTAGCACTCACAGCGCTGAACAGCGTTCGCTCAGCACCTTCCTGCAGCAGGTCTTGATTGACCTGGGTGCTACCATCGTGTTCCTGCTTGCTTAAAATGTTGGAAACACGCTTGTTAGCGGCGGCTAGTGCGGCGGCTTCTTCACGCTGAGCAAAGGCCTTAACGGCCCGTAAACGGCGAGCAAAATCCAGCGGTTTGGTCACTGGGCGAGCGCGAACCGCTAAGTACATTTCTGCGCTAATCCCTTCTTCCTGGCCCCAGGCACGGAAGCGATCCAGCATATAGGTCAGCACGTCTTCCACCAAGCCTTCCGCTTTGGGCAGCCCTTGATGTTGCTCTGCGGCCACGTTAAGTAGCTCGCGGAGGTCTAGACTAAGCTCACCCTTGACCAGGATGTTCAGCACACCGATGGAAGCACGGCGCAGGGCAAACGGATCCTTTGCGCCGGTCGGACGCTGGCCAATGCCGAAAATACCGACAAGCGTGTCCAGGCGATCAGCCAACGCTAGCGCTTGGCCAGTGAGACTCTGCGGAATGTTGTCGCTGGCAAAGCGGGGTAGGTACTGCTCTTCTAATGCCTGGGCTACGTCGGCAGGTTCGCCATCTTGCTCGGCATAATAGCGGCCCATAATGCCCTGGAGCTCTGGGAATTCGAGCACCATCTCGGTGACCAAGTCGCACTTGGCGAGTGCTACCGCGCGCTGAGCATGGCCCACGTCTGCGTTAATTTGCTCGGCAATATAAGTCGCGATCGCTGTGTTGCGACGCGCTTTGTCAGCCAGGGAGCCAAGTTGCTGCTGAAACACCACGCTTTCTAGCTGAGGAATGCGCGAAGCTAGGGTGCGTTTCCGGTCCGTGTCATAGAAGAAAGCAGCATCCGCGAGGCGCGGACGAATGACTTTTTCATTACCGGAAATTACTTGCTGAGGATCGGCGCTGTCAATGTTCGAAATGGTAATGAACAGTGGCTTCAGCTTGCCTTGGTCGTCCAACAGGTGGAAGTACTTTTGGTTGGCTTTCATTGAAGAGATTAAGCATTCCGCAGGCACTTCAAGAAAGCGCTCATCGAAACTACCCGTCAATGCGACCGGCCACTCGACTAAACCGCTTACTTCTACCAACAGGTCTTTATCGATTACGGCGTTCGCTTCCTGCACTTCGGCTTCGGCCAACACCTGCTCACGGATGCGCTCGCGGCGTCGCTGGCGGTCGGCTAGTACATAGGCATTTTCTAGCGTAGTGAGGTAGCTATCGGCATGTTCTAGCTGGATGGCATCTGGCGCGTGGAAGCGATGACCGTAGGTGGTACGGCTAGCTTGCAGGCCAAGCGCTTCTGCGGCAATAACGTCGCTGCCATAAAGGGCGACTAACCAGTGAACCGGGCGGGAGAACTCAACGCGAGAGGAACCCCAGCGCATATTTTTAGGAACTGGGAGCGACTGTAGCGTTTTGCGAAGCATCTCTGGCAGCAGCGCTTGTACACTCTCTCCCTGCTGCTGTTCGCGGTAGCCAAGCCAGGTACCTTTATCGGTTTCCAGGTGAATCAGCTCATCAACGCTGACGCCGCAAGAACGTGCAAAGCCTTCCGCCGCTTTGGTCGGCGCTCCATCCTTGAACGCGGCTGCTAGGGCAGGGCCACGACGCTCCACTTCACGGTCAGGCTGTTTATCTGCAAGCCCCATAACCTGCACCGCTAAACGGCGCGGGGTGGCGTAAGCGGCAACGCTTTGGAAGGGAATCTCTGCTTCTTGCAGGCCTTTTTCAATGCCAGCTGCAAACGCATCAGACAGCGCATCCAGCGCTGTCGGTGGAAGTTCTTCAGCGCCTAGTTCTAATAAAAGAGTATCAACAGCCATTATGCGTCTCCCTGGTCAGCTAGCAGTTCGCGGCGCAGGGCCTCGGGTGCCATGGGGAATCCTTCTGCTTTACGAGACTCGAAGTAGGCGGTGGCGACGTCCCGTGCCATGGTACGAACGCGCAGAATAAAACGTTGGCGTTCGGTCACTGAAATCGCATGGCGAGCATCCAGTAGGTTAAACGTATGAGACGCTTTGAGTACCTGCTCGTAGGCAGGTAGCGGTAGGCTGGCTGCCAGGAGTTTGCTGCACTCTTTTTCCTGGTGATCAAAAGCGGCAAATAGCTGACCAACATCGGCGTGCTCAAAGTTATAGGCTGACTGCTCACGCTCGTTTTGCAGGTAGACGTCGCCGTAGCTGACCTTGCTGCCATCAGGCGCGATGGCCCACACCAGGTCATATACGCTATCGACGTTTTGCAGGTACATGGCGATACGCTCAAGCCCGTAGGTGAGCTCGCCGGTAACGGGGTAGCACTCAATGCCGCCCGCCTGCTGGAAATAGGTGAACTGAGTTACTTCCATGCCGTTGAGCCACACTTCCCAACCCAGACCCCAGGCCCCCAGGGTGGGGGATTCCCAGTTATCTTCCACAAAGCGCACATCATGGATGAGCGGGTCGAGCCCCAGGCGCTTTAATGAACCAAGGTATAGGTCCTGCAGGTTGCTTGGTGAGGGTTTCATCACCACCTGGAACTGGTAGTAGTGCTGCAAGCGGTTGGGGTTTTCACCGTAGCGACCGTCTGTTGGTCGGCGGGAAGGCTGTACATAGGCAGCGTTCCAGGTTTCTGGGCCAATTGCCCGTAGGAAGGTGGCAGGGTGGAAGGTGCCCGCGCCGACTTCCATATCGAGAGGTTGGAGAATGACACAGCCCTGTTCTGCCCAGTACTGTTGCAGAGCAAGGATCAAGCCTTGAAAGGTCGACACATCAGGTGTCGATTGGTTTGTCGAGACACTCATCGCGGAAAGCACCGTTGGCCATGAATTCATAAGCCGTCAAGTATACAATCACAGAGAGATGGGTTATAGGCACGTTAGCTAACAGAGCCGCTTTTGGTAAGGAGAACGCGATGATCGTTGTAACAGGCGGGGCCGGTTTTATCGGCGCGAATATTGTCAAAGCGCTTAACGCTCGCGGTCGTGATGATGTGATGGTGGTCGACGATTTGCGTGATGGCACCAAGTTTATTAATTTGGCGGACTGCACGCTGGCCGATTACCTGGATAAAGATGACTTTCTAGCGCGAGTAAAAGCCGCCTTGGAGGGCAAACCAACAGACTTACCAACGATCGATGCTGTTTTCCATGAAGGTGCGTGCTCCGATACGACGGAGTGGGACGGGCACTACATGATGGAGAACAACTACGAGTACTCCAAAGTACTGCTCAACTACTGTGACAAGTTCGGCATTCCGTTTTTATATGCATCGTCAGCGGCGACCTACGGTGGTAGTGATATTTTTAAAGAAGCACCTGAGCATGAGAAGCCGTTAAATGTGTACGGTTACTCTAAGCTGCTGTTTGATCAACATGTACGCTCACGCTGGAGCGAGTTAACGACGCAAGTGGTCGGTTTTCGTTACTTCAATGTCTATGGCCCCCGTGAGCAGCATAAGGGTAAGATGGCGAGTGTTGCCTACCATAACCATTTACAAATCCGAAATGGGGAAACCTTAAAGCTGTTTGGCGCTTACGGCGGTTACGAGGCAGGTATGCAGAGTCGTGACTTTGTGTACGTGGGTGACGTGGTCGACGTTAATCTATGGTTTTTGGATAACCCCCATGCGTCCGGTATTTTTAACTTGGGGACCGGCCGTGCAGAGCCATTCAAAGCGATTGGTGAGGCGGTGATCGGCTTTTATGGCCAGGGTAAAATTGACTACATACCGTTCCCCGAAGAACTTAAAGGGCGCTATCAAAGCTACACGCGTGCAGATATCAGTCATCTACGTGCTTCTGGATGCGATGTTGAGTTCAAAACCGTCGCCCAAGGCGTGAACGCCTATTTGGAGTGGCTAAATGGCTAATTCTGCCAAGCGCATCTTGGTGGTCGGCCCTTCATGGGTCGGCGATATGGTGATGGCGCAAAGCCTGTTTATGACCTTGAAAGACCGACACCCCGGCGCAATCCTTGGGGTGATCGCACCGGCATGGTCACAGCCTATCCTTGAGCGTATGCCTGAGGTCGATGAGGTGTTGCCGCTAGCGGTGGGTCATGGTGAGTTCGGTCTTGCCAGCCGTCGTGAGCTGGCTATTCGCCTACGTGGCCGCTTTGATCGTGCCA
Organism: Vreelandella zhaodongensis; assembly: GCF_013415115.1. Taxonomy (GTDB): domain Bacteria; phylum Pseudomonadota; class Gammaproteobacteria; order Pseudomonadales; family Halomonadaceae; genus Vreelandella; species Vreelandella zhaodongensis. The sequence continues at coordinate 643,643 of NZ_JACCDD010000002.1, forward strand.
TTGTGCTGCCGCGTTCCTGGAAAGCGGCTTTAGTCCCGTTTATGGCGCGTATTCCCGAGCGAGTTGGCTTTTTAGGCGAGCACCGCTACGGGTTGCTTAAAGAGCGTCGCAAGCTAGATAAACAGGTGCTGGATCAAACCGTCAAACGTTTCGTGTCTCTGGGCCTGCCGTTGGATGAGGCCATGCGCGGTGATTTCGCTATTCCTCAGCCGCGGTTGACTATCGACCGAAATAACTTAGTCAACTTGCGCCTTACTCACGCACTATCGTCACGCCCAGCCATTGGTATGATGCCTGGGGCAGAGTATGGACCGGCCAAACAGTGGCCCATAAGCTACTTCCATGAGTTAGCGGCGCGGCTAATTAAGGATGGTTTTGAAGTGCGCGTCATGGGCGGGGCGAAAGATCATGCAGCCGGTGAGAGCATTGTGGCAGGGTTGTCCCACGCGCATAATTTATGCGGTAAAACACAGTTAGCTGATGCGGTTGATCTGTTGGCAGACTGCCACCAAGTGGTCACCAATGATTCAGGCTTAATGCACGTAGCAGCGGCAGTAGGGGCGCGCATTCACGCCTTGTATGGCTCCTCAACGCCTGTCTATACGCCGCCATTGACTGATAATGCGGTTATTCACTATTTGGGGCTTTCCTGTTCCCCCTGTTTCAAGCGAGTGTGTCCGCTGGGCCACACCAATTGCTTGAATGAGCTGAGCGTTGAGCAAGTGTATCAAGCAGTGAAGAGGCATATTTCATAGACGGAGGGAAGGTTAGGGCGGCACACCAGGCAGCAGTGCTAAGGGGCTGCCCAGTGTTTCAATATACTAATGCGAAATAATAAGCTCATCAGCATTGTCGCCAGGACTTTCTACTACCTGTTCCCCTTTATTTGGTGTTATGTCGGCGTCACGACGCTGAGGAGCAAGGCCATCCCACAAGCGCTGCTGAAGAGCGTTCTCTTCCCTCAGACGTGCATTGATGTCCGTAAGACCATGGCGCTCAAGTAATGTGCGTGTTTCGCTGTCGAGAAGTGAAACTCCCAAACCAGCGCGGGAGTCCTTCGGCATATAGCCCATGGAATCTAACAGCGTCGGAAATACGTCCACCATTGACGCTTCACGAATAATCCGTTCAGGTTGAAGATCGTCTCCCAGCAGCATAAATGTGTTGTCGCGATCCATCGTAGTAAGTTCATCCCAGACAGAAACACGCATGGTGAGATGGTCACTCACAATAGCGACAACCGTGTTATCTAATAGTCCTTGCTCTTCAAGGCGTTCCAGCAAATCATGCGCAAGCCATGCTGAGCACTCGACAGAGTACAGAATATCCACGCCATCCCATTCTCCTTGCCGATCAATACAGCGCTGAGCGGGATAACCATTAGGAGCGTGTCCTGCAATGGTCAGATTAACAACACCCCATGGACCTTCGCTTTCAGCGCTTAAACGCTCAATCTCTGCCGCCGTGAAGTCGTACAGTGAGTCATCATATAGGCCCCAGTTATTTACGTAGTCAGGGTCGTCTAGGCGTGGTTGTAGCTCTTTTAATCCGTAAACATTATTGAAACCGTGGTCGTTATAGAATAATCCTTTTCCAGCGAATTCAGTACTTGCACCGCCTAAATAACTGAGTCGGTACCCTTGATCTGCTAAGAGGTCGCCTAGGCAGCGAATGCCGGGGACGACCGTGGAGAGTGGCTCAAATTGACGGTCGTGTAGTAATCCCGCTGGCATAAGAGGTGTTCCGCATTGGCTAGCAATCATTCCTGCCATGGTCCAACCGGTATTATCGACTTGGCGAACCCCTTCAAAGACGATTGCTGCTTCGCCAATAGCGTTTAAGTCTGCGTAGGCATCGCCAAAACGTGGGTCGTCGTAAGTGCGCTCGATGCTTTCAAGATAAAGCAGCAGTAGATTCGGAGGATTCTCCTGTGCAGTAATCTGAGGTTCAACATAGCGGCGGTCTAACCAACTACCGTCGTCTGTAACAACCGCAGCGCTACGCTGGCCTATGCCGAAGATCAGCGGATTGGTAACCAGCAGGGCAATAGCGACCAAAGGCTCCACTCGCCTCCAGCGGCGATCATGGTGAATAAGCCAAGTAAAGGCAGCTAATAAGCCCAAAATACTGATGGTGTAAATCACCGCAGCTACCATACGTCCTGAACCACCATGATCGGTGATACCCGCTTGCAGGTGGAAGAAAACGGCAGCTAAGTCGACAATACCGAAGCTATCAGCCAGATAGACATACAAGCCCCATAAGCAGAGCGGTAGTAGCGACCAGGGCAAGGTCTTGCGGTAGGGGGGATTGATCGGTGATGTCCCCCAATTAAGCTTTAGGCTGATGGCTAGCCATAAGCCCGTGATAATAAATAGTGTCCACCATGGTAAGCGGGTCATCGTTGTAATGGCATAGCCCAAACATGCGCCAATGACAACGAACGGCAGCCAGGGGGTAAACTTTAATGAAGTTAAGTGACTCATATGTCTCCTGTACTTTTCACGCTACCTTGCCATGGGAACGTATTTATTATGCGTATTATAAACCTCTGGCCGGATAAACTGTTTGTAAGGCTATAGTTACTTAAGGTAAAAATTTACTTGTTCTTGCAAACTGCCTTCACCATACATAGTGTTAACGGTATCAACAGCATTCTTTCCAATGTAGCGCCTAAGGGATTTATCTTCTATTAACATTTCTAATAAAGCTTGGGCTTCTTCTGTCGTATTGAAAAGAAAGCCATTTTTTCCGTGTTCAATCCAGTCTACGTAGCCACCCTTATTTTCAGCTATTACGGGTAATCCTGCTGCCATCGCTTCAAAAATAACTCTGCCAAAGGTTTCTACATGCTTGCCGGTGCGATAATAGAAAATATCTATGCTGCTATAAAATTCTGAGGCTTTTAAAGTGCCGGTTTCCAATATTTTTATATTTTTTGTATTCTCTAGTTCGTTTATTAAGCAAGAGGCTCCTTGAAGAATTATTTTGACATTATCTCGTGCCAGTTTTTTATAAAGCTCAATGTCTTGAAGGTTATGTTTACCTGGGTCATCTCTACTCATTCTTCCAATAATAGTAATTCCGCTATCACCTCTATGGGTGGCGATGCTAGAAAACTCTGAAATATCAATTGGGGAGGGAAAAACGGTCGCATCTATACGTTCAGAATTTTTCTGATAGTTAGATACTACAATATATTCAACATCAGGCCATTTGAGTAGTTTAGGATGATGAGAAGTGATTTTGACGTGTTTGGGATGGAATGTATTATAAATATTTATTAGCCTATCTGGGCGTCCGATTAAGTAGGGCCAAAGTTTATTTCTCCAATGACAACCTACAAAAATATAGGTGCCTTTCTTTGGATATCCATTTTTTTGTAAAAAAGAAACTTTTCTAATATTATTTTTTTTCATCAGTTTAGGGCAGGCGCGAGAGGTACTTGCCCATAGTGTTACATTAGCATGCTTTGAAAGAATATTAGATAAATGCAGAGCTTCTTGCTCGCTTCCTCCAAATTCGGTTTTAAAGCTATTAAAAATATGTATTTCTTTCATAAAGTTTAAACCGATGTTAGGTGGTTGAACTCAGAGGATTGTCCGCTATTTGAAAAATATTTTTTTAAAACTAAGTGAGATATCAATGCTTCTCGGTCATGGTCCAAAAATGGCCTAACGTAATCATTTGCATTTTTTATTATTGCAGTAGCATCATCTTTATTTTCTAAGTAAAAAGTAATCTTTTCGTCAAGATCAGAATAGTCTTCCTTTAACTCCACGTAATGTACGCCAGGCGATAACGTGCCTTCCATAAACCAAGTTTCAAACTTCGGTTTAACCATAAAGCACAAAGAGTTTGAGGCCATAATCCATTTTAAGTTACTTGCGACTTCGTTTCCTTCGATACTTAAAATGAATTTATATTTCAATTGGTCTTGTATGCTCATAAAGGATTGCTTTCCAAGACCTGCATCTTTTCTCGTATCCCCTACATCACAGCGGGGATGAGAAAAGAAATTTTCAATAAAAAAACGTCGGTGTGGCTGATGGCAAGCACCACGCCAAACCAACATATCTTTCTTGTCGGCGTACTGGAAAGGATCCTTCACAAAATTGAAATGCCGAATAGTGTTTAATTTCAATAAAATAGAGTTCTCATTGGCATCTAAGATGGGCCTGCTCTTAACGAGTGTTGGCGCACTCGGTATCGATTGAACATCGCCAGGTAAGTAATGAAATAATAAATCACCCGAAAATGCGGCTAGCTGCATAGTTAAATCGTAATGATAAAACCAGCTACCTTCTTTTTTTAGACCGGTGGCTTGGTAAATAGGCAGTTTTTGATCAATTGAAAAGGTGTGGTTAACTTTGTTGTAATAGTTGAGTCTTTCTAATATGCTGTTTTTTTCGCAAGAAGGTGCTTGTAAATACCTTTCATTAAACAGGAGTTCCATTCTTCTTTCGTGCCATTTTTTTGGCGTTGTCTTGGTTCTTGCGTATTTGTAGTAACGCTTTAGTTTTTCTGAGTTTTTACTGAATTTTTGAAAAGTATTAGATAGATTCATTTTTCTTCTCAAAAAAAGTGTTTATACCAGAGGTACATAGAGTTTTTCTGTCTTCTAAAGAAAGCTGGAATCTAGCAGTATTTTGACTTTCGTTTAGTCGTGAGGCTTCTTTGTGGTGCATGTGTACGACGTAGCTAAAAAACTTGCCTTCTTTTCGGTAAATGCTGTTATTTATTAATCTAATAACTAAATCACTATCCTCGAGTCCCCAACCAATAAAATCATTGTCAAAGCCGTTGATAGCAAGGAGATCCTGCTTCCATAGTGAAAGGTTACATGTGACTGCACCTTGCCATTTTCTGGCTCTTTTGAATCGTAATGAAGAGCCAGTGGGTAACTTTAGGGCTGGATGCGCTCTTTTTAATTTTTTCTTTAGCCAAAGCTGAAAGATTTCTTTACGATTAAAGCTGGGAGCAATTTTTCTGGCAACGAGCTCTTCGGTATAGTGTTCGGACAGTTTGACTCTAGAGCCTGCAATGAAAAATCCTTTTTGAGACAAAGCAACATGGTCAGAAATAAAAGCCGGAGGAATAATGCAGTCACCATCAATAAAGATGATATAGTCACCTTCGGATAAATAAGCAGCTTTGTTTCTAATAAGAGCAGCCCTAAAGCCAGCATCTTCATGCCACGCATGTTTTATTGTAACATTACTGTGTTGGATGAAGTTATCTATGCATAACTGGGTTTCTTTTCCAGAGCCATCGTCGGCGATAATAATCTCATAGTCTTTGTAATCTTGATTAATAGCGCTTTTTAATACAAGCGCCAAAGCCTCCGGCCAGTTATAGGTAGTAATGATAAGGCTAACTTTCATTTTTTTACCTCAGATCTCTGATATACCTTGGCATACTTGAAGAAAACGCCAATGGCATCGCCAAAGGAAATAACAAACCCTCGCCAACCTGAAAGAATACCTAGTTTGAGTAGGTAGGATCTGAAAAATGCAAAAAATGTTTTTAGCACAATGAAAAAGAAACTGTATTTTACTTTTTTATCAGAGGAAGCATATATTTCTGAATAAAGCTGTGCTTTATCCAGCGTTTGCTTTATATCAAAAATAGCATTGTGTATGAGCTTACCTTTTAGCTTTATCGTTTTGGTGTTTTTATTTATTTCAACTTTTTCATGGACTTGGCTGTCGGTAAATTTGTGCGATTTCTTATTGTATAACCGAACGATAAAATCGTTTCCCCAGCCATTAGTGGTGATTTTTTTTCCACAAAACCAGTTTTCTCTTAATATCAAACCAACTGATGTTACTTCGTTTAAGTGCCAGGTGGATAGTTCATCCAACGTGCTTTGATGAAGCTCTTCATCTGAGTCAAGGGAGAGCACCCAATCTGTTGGTGCTTTATCAGCAGCTAAATTTTTAGTCGGACCAAAACCAAAAAAATCGCCCTCAACCAAAATGACGTTATCGAATGAGCGACATATGCTGATGGTGCCATCATTCGACCCATTGTCATAAACAATAATATGTTTAAAGTTTTTAAGAGACTCTAGACATCTCTTAATTGTATTTTCACTATTCTTTGAAATAATGACGGGTGTTACGCTTTCAAGTAACATATAAAGCCTAATGTGGAATGATTTCGCTTGAGTGATAGCTGCTCTTTATTTTAAAAAATGTATCTGGTGAACCGGTAAACTTTACTACTGACTTCTCTAACCGATTTAAATTCCGTGTTTGCCAACTTCCTTTTCGGCGTAAACGGCAGCGATCTAGGTCGATTAGCCAAGGCTTGCCAGCGGGGTCGACTAAAATATTGCGGGCATTAAGATCCACATGATCAAGCCCCACCTGGTGAAAGCGTTTAATCATTACACCGACGCGTTCAAGCAAGCTGTCGTTTGCTTCGCCAGTGGCCAATAACGAAGCGAGTGCCTGGGCACCAGGAACCCTGACCGTTAGCAGGGCCGCTTCGTAAGTAGCTCCATATCGAGTGACACAGCAGCCGACAGGGCGCGGAACCGGTAGACCCTGGTCGTAAAGAGTAGCGGTTAAGCGCAGCTCGCGAAAGGCACGGGTACGCTCTTCACCCAGCCAGATATAGCGTTTTTCGCTTAGTTTGGCGACCAACCCACCGCGCCGATAAGGGCGCAGTACCCACTGTTCTTTATTGTCTGTCTCTAGGAATAAGCTACTCCCCCGTCCAGGCGCTTCGCCAACGATTAGGTTGCGTTCACGCCAATACGCCTGATGGAATAGATCTGGATGAAGTTGGTGTGACGTGGCAGCGTCACTTAAACTGTCTGCATCATATAACATCAGCCAATTTTTCTGCCGGAGTGCCGCTAAGCGCATGAAGCCCTCTCTGCCTGCTCAACCTAACCATATTGCCATTTTGCGCCTCTCCGCGTTGGGAGACGTGTGCAATCTCGTGCCCACGGTGCGGGCGTTGCAGCGCCAATGGCCGCACGCTCGCATTACCTGGATAATCGGCAAGGGGGAGCACAGTTTACTGGCGGGGCTTTCTGGGGTCGAGTTTGTTGTTTACGACAAATCTACCGGCCTTGCTGGCATGCGCGCGCTCTGGAAGGAGCTTGCGGACACTCGCTTTGATGTACTGCTGCATATGCAGCAAGCAATACGTGCAAGCGTGCTTTCGCTTGGGCTCAAAGCCAATGTACGTGTCGGTTATGACAAAGCTCGCGCCAAAGATAAGCAGCACTGGTTTGCTCAGCAGCAGCTCGTGCCACATCCAAATGCCCATGTGCTTGAGTCATTTATGGATTTCGCTCGCTTGCTGGGAGTAGAGGACGATCATCTAGAGTGGAATTTGTCGGTACCTCCTGTCGCTTATGATGAAGCGCGAGTGATTAGTGGCGATGCGCCTTATCTGGTAATTAATCCGTGTAGTAATGCGCGGCTGCGTAATTTCCGTAACTGGTCGGTGGAAGGTTATGCCAGCGTGATTGAACACGCCTGGGTGCAGCACGGTCTGAAGAGCGTATTGACCGGTGGTGGCAGTCCGCTTGAGCGTGAAGTTGGCGATCAGGTTGACGCGCTATGTCAGCCGGGTAGCGTGATTAATGCTATCGGTGGTACGTCGCTCAAAGGGGTACTGGCGCTGATCGGTAATGCCCGAGCGGTTATCGCGCCTGATACAGGGCCTGCGCATATGGGTAACGCCATGGGGACACCGACGCTTGGTCTCTACGCCACAACGAACCCACAACGTGCAGCGCCCTATTGTTGGCGCGATTTTGCAGTAAATGCTTACCCCGATGCGGTGCGTATGTATTTGAATAAGTCAGTAGACGACGTTAGCTGGGGACAGCGGGTGCGCCATGCTGATGCCATGGATTTGATTAAGGCCGACGACGTGATTGCTAAGCTAGATGCGCTGCTGGCGTATACCGCGGCGCAGCCAACAACAGGACCTTCGGATGAAAGTTGATTTAACCGCCCTAGAGCATGCTCGTGTACTGGTGGTGGGGGATGTCATGCTTGACCGCTACTGGCATGGTGGCACGTCGCGCATTTCACCAGAAGCACCGGTACCGGTGGTACGGGTAGATGAAGCCGACGACCGCCCTGGTGGCGCGGCAAACGTGGCACTGAACGTAGCCTCGCTAGGCGGTCATGCCGCTTTGGCGGGGGTAGTCGGTGAGGACGAAAACGCCGAGCTGCTGACGTCTCGCTTGATGGCCTCGAATGTAAGCACTTACTTCCAGCGAAGCCCAGAGGTACCAACGATTACCAAGCTGCGTGTGATGAGCCGTAATCAACAGCTGCTGCGCCTTGATTTTGAACAGCGCCTCGATGGGGTCGACACTCAAGCTCTGCTGGAACAGGTCGAAAAAGCGCTGCCAGCGTGCGATGTGATGGTTCTTTCCGACTATGGTAAAGGGACGCTGAATCAGGTGGAGAAGCTGATTCAGATGGCCCGTGCTCACGGCAAGCGGGTGCTGGTTGACCCGAAAGGCCAGGATTTTCGCAAGTACCATGGGGCGAGTTTGATTACGCCTAATTTAACCGAATTTGAAGCGGTTGTTGGCCACTGTATTAACGATGATGTACTTGCCCAGCGTGGTGAAACGCTGCGCGCTGAGCTTGAGTTAGAAGCGCTATTGATCACCCGCAGTGAAAAAGGCATGACCCTGATCCGAGAAGGCCATGCGCCGCTACATTTACCCACCCGAGCCCAGGAAGTATTCGACGTAACCGGCGCTGGCGATACCGTGATTGGCCTGATGGGACTTGCGCTGGCCTCAGGTCATGCGCTGCCTGAAGCAATGATGCTGGCCAACCTGGGGGCAGGCTTGGTGGTCGCCAAGCCGGGAACGGCGACGCTCTCGATCGCTGAACTCTACACTGCGCTACACGGCGACAAGCTGGCTGAGTTTGGGGTGATTGACCAGGTTCCGCTGGTCGATGCTGTGCGCGCTGCCCAGCTGCGCGGCGAGCGCGTGGTGATGACCAATGGCTGCTTTGATATTCTCCATGCAGGACACGTGGCCTATTTAGAGCAGGCCAAACGCCTGGGCGACCGTCTTATCGTTGCGGTAAATGACGATGCCTCGATAGGCCGTTTGAAAGGCCCCAAACGGCCAATAAACCCGCTTAACCGTCGTATGCAGGTGCTGGCAGGGTTAGGCGCTGTCGATTGGGTCGTACCCTTTAGTGATGATACTCCCCAAGCGCTAATTGAAGCCGTTTTACCGGATATTTTGGTGAAAGGTGGCGATTACCGCCCTGAAGATATTGCCGGTGGTGAAGCCGTTATCGCCAACGGTGGTGACGTTAAAGTATTGGGCTTTGAAGATGGTGTATCGACTACCGCAATGATCAGCTCGATTTTGGATCGTGAGGGTTAATGGCGTCGCCGACTTGGCCGCGTCTGGTCTATTCAGCGGCGCTCTATGTGTTGTCTCCGCTGATTTTATGGCGTATTTGGCGAGAGCAAGTACTTACTTACCCCCGCTTGCAGCGGTTTGGTATGCACCTGGGGGCGCTTCCTCCAGCGCCACGAATTTGGTTGCACTGTGCCTCGGTGGGGGAAGTGCGCGCTGCGCGTCCGCTGATAGAAGGTTTGCTGGCGCGCTACCCTCATCACAGCCTGTTGCTTACCACCATGACCGCGACTGGAGCCCAGCAAGTTCAGGCGTTCATCGGTGAACAAGCTGCGCCTGACCAAGTAAGGCTCGCTCACTGCTTTTTACCTTTGGATTTTCCTGGGGCGGCCAAACGCTTTATTGCCCGCGTTCAGCCCACCCTTACCATTTTGTTTGAAACCGAGCTGTGGCCCAACCTACTGCACGCCTGCCACCAGCAAGCGGTGCCTGTGGCGGTGGTGAATGGGCGGCTATCGCCGCGAGCCTTTGCACGTTACCAGCGCCTGCGTCCGCTAATGGCGAGTGCTTTGGCTAACGTTACCTGGTTAGCGGCTAAATCTGTGGCAGACGCTGAGCGCTTTCAAGCCTTAGGATGTCGCGCAGAAGTAACCCATGTCGTGGGCTCGTTAAAATTTGAGATGCCTTGTCAGGAAAGAAGTCTGGAGGAGGGTGAGTACTTACTTCAGGAGTGGGGTGCGCGCCCTGTGTGGGTGGCGGGTTCCACCCGTGAAGGAGAAGAGGCGCTGCTCTTAGAGGCTCATCGCCAGCTGTTGAAGCGGTTTCCAGAAGCATTACTGGTATTGGTGCCGCGACACCCCCAGCGCTTCGATGACGTGGCCAGCCTGTGTGCCCAGGACGACTGGACAATTAGCCGCCGCAGCCAGCAGCAGGCCGTCACACCACAAACGCAGATATACCTGGGGGACACGCTAGGGGAGCTGGCAATGCTGTATGCAGCAGGCCGTGTGGCCTATGTCGGGGGCAGTTTGGTGCCGTTCGGCGGCCACAACGTGCTGGAACCTGCTGCGTTGGGTAAGCCGGTACTCTGCGGCCCTTCGCTTGAGAATTTTAGCGATGTAGCTGAGCCGCTGTTGGCGGCAGGCGCATTAAGCGTGGTGGAAACACCTGATGCCTTGGCTGATGCGCTAGTCGAGTTATTGGCAAACCCACAGAATGCTCAGCACATTGGGCATACTGGGCGAGATGTTGTTGAGACCCACCGAGGAGCGCTGGCGCGCACGCTAGATGGGCTCAGCCAGTGGCTAACGTAAGGCTGTACGCTCAACACCGTTCTCTGTACTCAGCAGCAGTACATCAGCACCGCGTTGAGCAAATAACCCATTTGTTACCACGCCTACAATGGCATTAATACGTGCTTCCATGGACGCTGGATCGTCGATCATAAAATCAAAGCAGTCGATAATCTGGTTTCCATTATCGGTGACGACACCTTGGCGATAGACAGGGTCTGCGCCTAGCTTGACCAATTCCCGAGCGACGTAGGAGCGCGCCATGGGAATTACTTCTACCGGTAGAGGGAAGTTGCCTAATTGAGCAACGTATTTAGAACCATCGGCAATGCAAATAAAACGCTTAGCACAGGCCGCGACAATTTTTTCTCGGGTGAGTGCTGCGCCACCCCCTTTAATCATTTGTAAGTTAGCGTTCACTTCGTCTGCACCATCGATATAAAAAGGCACATCGCCAACACTGTTCAGCTCGAACACCTCGATACCTAGCGCCTGTAAGCGCTTGGCACTGGCTTCTGAACTGGCAACGGCGCCTTTAAAACGCTCGCTCAGCGGCGCTAGGCGGTCAATAAACAGGTTGGCTGTTGAGCCTGTACCAATGCCTAGCACGGTGTTTTTTTCTAGGTGGGGTTCGATTTCTTTAATCGCAGCGTCTGCTACGGCTGCTTTCAATTCATCTTGGGTCATCATATTTTCCAGCATCAGGGGTTGGCAGTGCTCCCTAGTATAACGGCCTTAGCGCCCACTGCCGATGGAAACGCCGCTAGACGACGCTAGGCGTAATCTGCTACCAATAAGGGCTTTGCTCGCACCCCGTCAGGGTCACGTTATTTTTCTGGGATTCCCGCATGCTCGAAGCAACCGTCAAAAAGATCCTCCAAGCCCGCGTTTATGAAGCCGCTTGTGAGACTCCTATTTCCCCCGCTCCCTTTTTGTCGCGTCGTTTCAATAACCAAATTTTGATTAAGCGCGAAGACCTTCAGCCAGTGTTTTCTTTTAAGATTCGTGGCGCCTACAACAAAATGGCCCAGTTATCTGAAGAGCAGAAGGCCAAGGGCGTGATTGCGGCATCGGCAGGAAATCACGCCCAGGGGCTGGCCATGGCCGCCAAGCTCATGGGCGTTAAAGCGGTCATTGTGATGCCGCGTATTACGCCCGATATCAAGGTTCAGGCAGTGCGTGCCCGGGGTGCGAAGGTTATTTTGAGAGGTGATGCATTTGCCGCTGCCGCCGAACATGCCCAGGAATTGATAAAAGAGCACGGCTATACCTATATCCCACCGTTTGATGATATCGATGTGGTAGCGGGTCAGGGCACCATCGGTGTGGAGATTCTTCGCCAACACGGTGGCCGATTGGACGCTATTTTTATCCCCGTCGGTGGTGGCGGTTTAATTGCAGGCGTGGCGGCTTATGTGAAATATCTGCGCCCGGATATCAAAATCATCGCCGTAGAAGCCGAAGACAGCGCTTGCCTTAAAGCAGCATTAGAAGCGGGTGAGCGGGTCGTGCTGGATCAGGTCGGTGTCTTTGCAGAAGGGGTGGCTGTCGCACAAATTGGTGAAGTCCCATTTTCATTGGTGCGTGACTTAATCGACGACGTTATCACGGTGAATACCGATGAGATGTGCGCCGCAGTGAAAGATATTTTTGAGGATACCCGCGCCGTGGCGGAAACATCCGGCGCGCTTTCATTGGCGGGTCTAAAAAAGTACGTCCAACAAACGGGTGCAGAAGGCGAGACGCTGCTATGCATTAACTCCGGCGCGAATACTAATTTTGATCGCTTGCAGCATATTGCGGAACGCACCGAGTTAGGGGAGCAACGCGAAGCGATTTTAGCAGTGACCATTGAAGAAAATCCGGGGAGCTTTAAAAAGTTTTGCCGCACATTAGGTAAGCGCATGGTCACCGAGTTCAGCTACCGCTATGCAGATAACAGCGAAGCGCATATTTTTGTTGGCGTGCAAGTCAAACCCGGCGGGGAAGATCGCCAGGCGGTGATTGATAAGCTCCGTGAAGCTGGCTATCAGGTTGAAGATTTAACCGATAATGAGTTGGCAAAGCTGCATATTCGTCATCTAAGCGGTGGCCGACCCAGTGAACGTTTTGAAGAAGAGCTCTACCGTTTTGAGTTCCCTGAACGCCCTGGTGCACTAATGAACTTTTTAACCAAGTTGCCCCATGACTGGAATATTTCACTGTTCCACTACCGAAATCATGGTGCTGCTTACGGCCGAGTGCTGGTCGGTATGCAAGTGCCTAGCAGCGATCGCACTCATGTCGCTGAGTATTTAGATGCTATTGGTTACCGTTACTGGCGGGAGAGCGATAACCCAGCGTATCGGCTTTTCATGGCCTAGATAAAAGTAAGTGCTTACCAACCTGAAATGTCAGAGCAGCTAGGAAATGTTAATTAATCGATACGTTTAATGGAGCGTTAAAAATAGTGCTGAAAGCAGTTGTCAGATGCCCTCTAATGGTCCTATAGTCGTGAGCGAATTTAGGAGGTGTGTCATCTCGTCAAAGGTAGCGCTTGAAAAATAGCGCCTAGATGACGCACTAAGGTGTTTGGCAACTGTGAAAGACGTTGGAGAAGAGGCATGCGGCGGAAAAAGCCTGATATGGTGATGGCGCTAACGGTGGTGTTCTTACTCGGAGTACTGGCCACTGGATATGCGCAAGCGCTTTCGGGAAGTTAACTTACCACGTGGATAAGTAACGCTTTTGAGCGTGGACGCTGTACTTAGCTTTTGAACGGGTTGATCACACTGATCAGCCCGTTTTCGTTGGTCGAATAACCATTGTGTCACTGACCACCATGCCTAGCGGAATATCCCAAGGCTCGACAGGCAGCGTAGCCACTTGTTGGCAGGCGTGAGCAACGCCAATCAACGTTGGTGCCGGCCCTTGGTAACGCATAAAAGCAAGGCTTCGATCATAGAAGCCGCCTCCCATGCCCATGCGGTTTGCTTGCTGATCAAACCCCACAAGCGGAACAATAAGCGTGTCTAGCGCCCAGGCAGGCAGGCGATTTCGCCTATCGGCGGCAAACCGTGAGCAGGGTTCTGCGATGCCAAACCGGTTTTTCACCATGGGGGTAGACTCGCGGTAGGCAACAAACCAAAGGCAATTAGCCGAAAATGGGCGCAATACAGGTAAGTAAATACTTACTTTGCGTTGACGTAGCCAAGGTAGTAATGGCGTGGGATCAATTTCTCCATTAACCGGCAAGTAAAGGCTGATACGTTTGGATCGTTGAATTTCAGGTAGCTGTTTCAAGCGCTGGCACAGGGTGATAGCGGCTTGTTTTTGCTGGCTTGGGGAGAGTGTGCGGCGTCTACGCCTAAGTTCTCGGCGCAGCGCAGTTTTATCGCCGAGTGTGCTGCAATCTGCAGTGTCGTTCATAACGAGCTACTCGTGACGAGATAACTAAAACTAAGTGTTCCCCAGAATGCCGCTGCCGTTCTGGCCCTGAACCTACTGGTTCAGGTGGGTGGCCGCAGCCAAACCGTCAGGCTTTCCGACGCACGGACATGCACACGGGTTTGGCTAGCATTTGGCCCCCTGGGTACTGCGCATAGGCTCGAGGGACTATAACGACTGGCGTACACCCCAGAGAACAGGGCTATCCTAACAGAGCCAGTACTAATGCCAAAGGGCTGTCAGCAGGTTCTTATGGTTCTTTGTGCTGAGGTGTGCCTGCCAGTGCTCGTTCAAGCCGATCATTGAGACGGCTTAAGTTTGCTTCACTCGCGCGGTGCTCATCCAGTACCTCAAGTAGCTCATGCGTGATATTCAGAGCTGCCATCACTGCCACTCGCTCGCTACCAAGGGTGTTACTTTGGGCATTAATGCCTTGCATAGCGCGGTCTAAATAGCGAGCAGCGCGTTCCAGCTTGGCTTCTTCGCCGGTGTCGCAAGCAATCATGTAGCTGCGACCCAGTAGGGTAATTTCTTTGGTTGGCCGCTTCGCGTTACTCATCAAAGACTCCAGCACAGGTCATTTTCTTGACCAATGCGTTAACATCACTGCATAGGAAGGATAGTTGGCGTTCACTATAAGAGAGCGCCTTATGTGGGGTCAACGCGTAGGCGCAAGCACGGTGTTATTCCTGCTATGTTTCGACGTCCTTTTTTGACACTCTGCTTCGACGCATTCATTTCCCTTATTTGTATAGCGAGCAATGACCATGTCCCTTATCAACGAGCGCCAGGATTTTTCTGACGTCGCGGATGTTTTTCTTCTTCACGGCAGTATGCAGTCCCCAGCTTTTTTGGATGGCCGCCTCTGCGCCCTATTAGCGCTGCGCGATATAACGGCTGAAAACTGGCTGGAAGAGGTATGCCTAAGTCTGGGGGTCGAGCAGCCCCGAGACTCGCCGAGCGCTGAACGCTTACTGGGATGGCGGCGTCAAACCCTTGATGCATTGAGCGCCAGCGACCTGAATTATGCGCCGCTGCTACCCGACGAACTTTTTTCCCTTGCGGAACAAGCCCAGGGGCTAAAAGAGTGGACGCTAGGCTTTATGGAAGTGGTTGAAGAAGTGACCGACGAGTCGCTACGTGAGCGCTGGTCTCAGACCCTGCAAGAAGCCATTGATGACCTGGCGGGCCTTGGGCAAATCGAAACGGACATCGACGATAGCCCTGAAAACGAGAATGACTTGTTTGCACTGACAGAGCATGTCCGTATGGCGGCCATGCTGCTCTACACTGAGCAGCATCCTGGTAAGCCTCAGGTCGAGCAAGCTGACGCCCCCGTTCATTAACTTTTAGGAGTTGTTATGTTGCCTGAGCCACTACCTCGGCCTGCTGCTATTACCCCTGAGGAGTATCTTCAGCGACGTGAAGCGCTTATTGCGCAGCTGCCCGCCACTGCAGCGCTGATCGTGCCTGGCGCAACCCTAGTAACGCGCTCCCACGATAGCGAGTATGCGTTTCGCCAGCAGAGTGATTTTTACTACCTGACTGGTATCCAAGAGCCAGACGCATTGCTGGTTCTGTTGCCTGGTCGTGAGGCAGGGCAAAGCGTGGTGTTTTGCCAAGACCGTGACGCGACCATGGAAGCCTGGACGGGTAGGCGCCTAGGCGCTCAGGGCGTTGAGTCACAACACGGCATTGATCAAGCATTTGAAAACGCCCAGCGGGACGAGCTGCTGCCTGGTCTACTTGAGGGGCGCGAGTTGCTTTACGCGCCGCTGGATAACCCCGAGGCCATTAGTATTGCGGAAGAGGCACTAACTCACGCTCAGGCCGGCCTGCGCAGGGGTAAGCCAGCGCTAAAAGGATGGTTGGATAGCCGTCCGCTAATTCATGAGATGCGCGTGGTCAAAAGTGCGGGTGAGATCGCACTGCTCCGGCATGCGGCGGCTATTTCAGCCAAGGCACATATCCGCGCGATGCGTACCTGCCGGGCAGGATTAAGCGAGTATCAGCTGCAAGCGGAGTTGGAGCATGAGTTCGCTTGGCAAGGCGCCAGTGGGCCGGCCTACAGCACCATTGTTGGTAGTGGCGTTAACGCTTGCGTATTGCACTATATTGAAAACAGCGATGAGCTGAAGGCTGATACGCTGGTATTGATTGACGCTGGCGCGGAGTTTGATCTCTACGCTGGGGACATTACCCGCACGTTTCCAGTTAGTGGTCAGTTCAATGACGCTCAGCGGGCGCTTTACCAAGTGGTGTTGGGCGCCCAAGAGCGTGCTGTACAGGCGGTTAAGCCTGGAGCCACGCTGGGGGATATCCATCAAGGTGTGGTACGTGACTTAACGTCAGGACTGATCGCTCTTGGGTTGTTGGAGGGCGATGAACAGGCGCGTATTGACGACGAGAGCTACCGACGCTTCTACCTACACTCGACGTCACATTGGCTGGGTCTAGATGTTCATGATGTGGGGGCTTACCGCATAAATGAAGAGACGCCGCGCCCGCTTGAAGATGGCATGGTGGTCACCGTTGAGCCTGGCCTCTATATCCCTAATGACGATGATATCCCTGAGGCCTATCGCGGTATAGGTATTCGTATTGAGGACGATGTTGTTGTGACCTGTGATGGTCATGAGGTGCTTACCTCGGCAGTACCAAAGCAGATTGCTGATATAGAGCAATTAATGGCTAATAAATAACCAGTAAAATTATCCAGATTATTAATTATGTAATTTACATTACGAAATTACGATCTGTGTGGTTTGTGCTTAATCAGTAGGAGATGCCAATGCACGGGGCTCAGCAGGCAATAAAGAGCCAACAGAAACAGGCACTTACCTACGATATCGTGATCGTAGGTGGCGGCCTGGTGGGTGCCAGCTTGGGGTGTGCGTTGGCCCCGCTTATTGAGCGGCACGGCTGGCGTGTGGCGATTATTGAGTCTACCGCTTTGCCTGAAAACGCAGAGGATGTGTCGTGGCAACCAAGCTTTGATGCGCGGGCCAGCGCCATTGCCGAAGGGTCTGCTCAACGTTTTCGCCAGTTGGGTGTGTGGGATGCGATGCGCCATGAAGCGACGCCTATTGAGCGTATTCATATTAGTGAGCGTGGGCGTTTGGGTGCCGCGCGCCTCAGTGCCCAAGAGCTAGGTGTTGCCGCATTGGGTCATGTGATTCCGAATGCCTGGATGGGCCGTGTGTTGCATCAGCATTTACAGCAGTTGCCTATTGAGTGGTACTGCCCTGCGACGGTGGCAAAAATGACGCCGCAGGAGGGTGGCCATCACCTCTTGCTGTCAGATGATAGCGAGCTTATGGCATCGCTCACCATACTGGCAGATGGTGGACGCTCCGGACTGAAAGAGCAGCTAGGGATTAACAGCCGTCGCCGCTCTTATGAGCAAACTGCGGTGATCGCTCACGTGGGGGTCAGCCAGCCCCATCAGGGAGTTGCCTATGAACGCTTTACGGCAGAAGGGCCGATTGCATTGCTGCCGCTGCCAGGGCAAGCCATGGAGCTGGTCTGGACCCATGCCAGCGGTACCGAGCAAGCGCGCTTGGCGCTTTCCGACCAGGCGTTCTTGCGCCAGCTGCAAACTGCCTTTGGCGATCGAGTCGGGCGCTTTACCCGCGTGGGTCAGCGTTTCAGCTACCCGCTTTCCCTGGTGACTGCTGAGGAGCCGGTTCGGCCAGGGTTGGCGGTGCTGGGTAATGCTGCCCATGCGCTGCACCCAGTAGCGGGTCAGGGATTCAACCTCGCGCTACGCTCAGTGATGGATCTGGTCGAGGAGTTAGCGCAGGGTGCCCAGAACCAACACACCCTGGGCGATATGGAAACGCTGCTTGCTTTTGAGCGACGTCGTGCCCAAGACCGCTCCAATGTGATTCGGTTTAGTGATGGTCTGGTACGGTTATTTGGTTATTCGCTGCCTTTATTACCCCATGCTCGAGCCGCTGGGTTAATTGGGCTCAACCTGGTTGGACCACTGCGCCGAGGTTTGGCGCGTCGGGCAATGGGGCTGGAGCGCTGATAAAAAAAGTAGCTGCTGACTCAGCAAAGCAACTAAGGGAACGTGATGAAAACGCAAACAGCGGCGAAAAATGCGCCGGTTGAACGTTTCGACGCAGTGATTGTTGGAGCGGGCATGGTAGGGGTTGCGCTGGCAGGGTTGCTTGCCAACGCAGGCCTGGAAGTGGCGCTGGTAGAAGCCAAATCAGAGCCGCTCAAGTTAGACACCCTTGGTGACCACCCGCCTGCTCCCAGGGTAAGTGCCCTGACACCGGTTTCACAGCGACTGCTTACTCATCTGGGTGCTTGGTCCGAGATGGCAGCTGTGCGAGTAACCGCCTACCGCTATATGCACGTATGGGATGCGGAGGGGAGCGGTAGTATTCATTTTTCCGCTGATGAGGCGGGCGCGCCAGTGCTCGGCCATATTGTGGAAAACGATGTAACGTTGGCGGCGCTCAATGAGCGGGTGCTCGGGCTGCCTAGTGTTAGTACGTACTTTGGTGTTGGCGTAGATGCCTTGCAAACCTCGGATAACGGACGTTGGCTGGTGCTGAAGGATGGGCGTCAGCTGCACACACCGTTATTAATTGCTGCAGATGGTGCACACTCCACCTTGCGAGAGCTTGCCGGGATTTCGGTGGCTGAAGAATCGATGGAGCAGGAAGCTGTCGTGACCACCGTGAGGTGTGAAAAATCCCATGGAAGTACGGCTCGTCAGGCTTTTATCGACGGGCGCCCACTGGCTTTTTTACCGCTAACGGTGAATGGCGATGACCGTTACTGCTCGGTTGTCTGGTCGACCACGCCTGAACACGCAAATGAACTCACCACGCTTTCTTCTGATGCGTTGGGTCACACTCTCAGTGATGCCCTTGGCCACCGCCTGGGTCAAGTGAACGCGGTGGACTCGGCCTATCGCTTTCCACTGGTACAGCGCCATGCCGCCCACTACGTGCAGCCCAACTTTGCACTGGTGGGTGATGCTGCCCATAGCATTCACCCGCTCGCGGGGCAGGGGGTTAACCTGGGCTTTATGGATGCAGCGGTGTTAGCTGAGGAGGTGATTAACGCATGGCAGCGAGGTGCACCCTGGGGAGCGCTCACGACGCTGACTCGCTATGAGAGGCGTAGGCGTTTTGATAACAGCGCCATGCTGGGGCTGATGAAAGGGTTTAAAGTGTTATTTGGTAGCCAAGTGCCCGCACTGACGCTAGCGCGTAATATGGGGATGAGCGGGATGAATCAGTTGGTGCCGCTAAAGCGAATAGTCATGCGGCAGGCGATCGGAGAGCGAGGGCGCCTGCCGCAGACATGTCGTTAACGGCGGCGGCGGTCAACCACGTTGAGAGCCTTGAGGAGATTAAGCGCTTCGCTGAGCTGGTAATCGTCTCGTAGCCGCTGCGACATGGCAGCTCGCTCTCGTGGTGTTGCGCCTTGATTACCCAAGTGGCCGTCGAGATCTGATTCGCGGACTTCCCGGCGATCCTCGGCAACCTCCAGGCGGCCACGCACGACTTCTACATCGGGCTCAATGCCCTGGGCCTGGATAGAGCGACCGTTAGGCGTGTAGTACAGAGCGGTCGTTAGCTTTAGGCCTTCACCGTTGCCAAGCGGCATGATCTGTTGCACCGAGCCTTTACCAAAACTTTCAGTACCCATGATGACGCCGCGGCGTTGATCCTGCAGGGCACCGGCGACGATCTCTGCCGCTGAGGCGCTGCCACTGTTAATCAATACAACGAGCGGCACATCGCCGGCGGCGGTATCGGGTGATGCTGAAAACGACATCTCTGTATCGGCAATCCGCCCTTCGGTGTAGACGATGAGCCCCTCATCTAAAAATAAGTCGGCAATGCCAACTGCCGCTTGCAACACGCCACCAGGGTTATTACGCAAGTCGAGGATCAGCCCTTCAAGCGGCTGCTCACGCGCCATTCTATTTAATGCCTGGCGTGCTTGCTCAGGGGTGCGAGACTGGAACTGGCTAACACGCAGGTAGCCGTAGCCAGGCTCTAATAATTCGTGTCGGACACTTTCGCTACGAATCACCTCTCGGGTCAGCGTAAACTCTCGTGGCGAGTCCTCCCCAGCACGCAGGATAGAAAGGCGCATTTGGCTGCCGGGCTCTCCGCGCATCAGGTTGACCGCTTCTTGTAACGACATACTATCGGTAGGCGTGCCATCAATGGCAACAATGATGTCCCTCGACAGTAAGCCTGCCCTTGCAGCGGGTGTGTCGTCGATAGGCGTCACCACCATCAACTGACCATTTTCTTTGCCAACTTCGATACCGATGCCGCCAAACTCACCCTGCGTGGACTCTCTTAGGCTCTTATACTCCTCTTCATCTAAGTAGGCAGAGTGTGGGTCTAGTTCGCTCAGCATGCCGCGCATGGCGTTGCGTAGTAGTGTACGGTCGTCGACCTCTTCAACATAGCCGCGCTTGATACGCTCAAACACCTCGGCAAACGTCTGGATCTCTTCGAGCGGAAGGTCATCGGCAACGCTATTCGTTGGCTGAGCCAATAGGGGAAGTGGAGCCGACAGTAGCGCAAACGGAAGCAGGGTAGCCAATAACCGCTTGGCAGGGGCCGATACCTTGGTAACAGAAAGCGTCATGCAGACTCCGCTATGCGAGGGGCAGCGTGTGGTGGCGCTGCGCTAATTGATACGTTGAATTGTAAATTCATATGAGCCAGCTTATCCCGTCAGCGGCGTGCAATCCAACGTTGCGGGTTAATTGGCTGACCACCACGCCTCACTTCGAAGTAAAGAGCAGAGCGTGACTGGCCGCCGCTGTTGCCAACGCGGCCGATTTCAGCACCACGATTTACCTGTTGACCAGGCCGAGCGCTAAACTGCTGTAAGTGGGCATAAAGGGTCATAATTTGGTCGCCGTGGTCAATGATCAGCAGATTGCCAAAGCCGCGTATCCAGTCAGCAAATACCACGCGACCACTATGCACAGCCGTCACTGAGCTGCCGGAGTCTGCTTGAATCACAATGCCATTATAGTGGACGCCGTCTCGACGTTGGAATGTTGCCGTGATGGAGCCTTGTACTGGCCAGGGTAGGTCGCCCTGGGTGCGGGTGATGTGCGTGCTGGGCGTGGGCTCAGCTAAACGTGCTAGCTCCGCCTGAATGGCGCGTAGCTGCTGCTCAGCTTGCTCGCGGCTCTGGTTAAGATCGGCTAGGCGGTCAGCTTCGCTACCGTAGCGGTCATCCAGCGTATCCACAACGCCACGACGCTCTTCAGTACGGCGCGCCAACAGTCTACTCTGCGCATCTAGTTCATCACCTAGTGCATCCAGCCGTGTTTGACGCTCACCAAGTGCCTGCTCGGTGTCAGCTAGGGCTGTATCCAGACGGCCAATATCGTCAAGGCGCCGTTGACGTGCCTGGGCGAGCCTATTCAGGTATGCCTGCATGCGGTCTAGTTCGGCGGGGTCGCTTTGGTTCAGCAATAATTTAAGCTGAGGCGTTGGCCCCAGCCGATAAAGGGCTGCCAACTGTTGGCCTAGCGCAGCATACTGGGCGTCACGCTCGCCTTGTAGACGCTCGCGGTGCTGTTGGAGTTGATCCATCTCATCGGCCAGTTGGCGGCGTTCAGATTGCAGTTGGTCTAGGCGCTGGTGAGTCTGAGCAAGCTCCGTTTCCACTTTACGCAGCTCGCGTTCGGCGCTGTCACGCGCTTGCTCCGTCTCACGGAGGCGCTGAGCCATGGAGTCAATTTCCTGGCCAATCGTATCTAGCTGCTGGCGCGCTGCCTGTTCATCTTGCTGGGCAACACTTGCTGGCGCATAACCAAGTGCCAGCATGAGTGCGGTAGCTAACGTTCGCCGAATAAGCATTAATCGAAATTAATCAGTGGTTTCCCCGTCATCGCATCGGGAATGGATTGGCTCATCATGGTTAACAGCGTCGGTGCTAAATCGCACAAGCGTCCGTCCTCCAAGCTGCCTGCTCGCTCGCCTACGTAAATCAGCGGCACCATAAAGGTGGTGTGGGCTGTTTGCGGGGCGCCGGTTTCTGGGTGCACCATCTGCTCGGCATTACCGTGGTCGGCAGTAATTAGGCAAGCGCCACCGACTCTCTCAATGGCGTCCACCACGCGACCCACGCAGGTATCGACAGTCTCAATCGCTTTTACCGCAGCGTTGAAATCACCAGTGTGGCCAACCATGTCGCCGTTGGCATAGTTGCATACCATCAAATCAAAATGACCGCTGTCGATGGCCTCGACTAGATGATCGGTGATCTCAAAGGCACTCATCTCAGGTTTTTCGTCGTAAGTTTTAACATCACGGGGTGAGGGCACTAAAATGCGCTTTTCGCCCTCGTACTCGGACTCATTACCTCCCGAAAAGAAAAAGGTGACGTGTGGGTACTTCTCAGTTTCGGCAATGCGCAGCTGCGTTAAGCCGCGCTGAGCGACGACTTCACCTAGGGTGTCGTTGAGGTCAGATGGTGGAAAGGCGGCAGGTGCTGGGATGTCAGCAGCGTACTGAGTCATCATGACTAAGCCATCGCCAGCCAGTGTTGGGCACACCCGGCGCTCAAAACCGTTGAAGTTAGGCTCAGCGAAGGCACGGGTTAGCTCACGGGCACGGTCAGAGCGGAAGTTAAGGAAAATAGCCGCATCGCCATCTTGCAAGGTCATCGCTTTGTCGTTGACTGGCACATTGCTGGCGGCCACGAATTCGTCAGTTTCGCCGCGCTGGTAAGCATCGCGTAGTGCGGTTTCCGCGCTGGAGGCGATAAAATCTGCGTGGCCGTCGGTCAGCAGGCGGTAGGCTTTCTCTACGCGCTCCCAGCGGTTATCGCGGTCCATTGCATAAAAGCGGCCAATCACTGAGGCAACAAAGCCGTTATCAGCGCCAACCAACTCCGCCAGACGGGCGTTGGCTCGCTCGATCGAACGTAGCGCACTTTGCGGCGGCATATCGCGGCCATCCAAAAACGCATGTACAAAAATACGCTGTGCGCCGCGGCGGGCGGCCAGTTCAGCCATGGCAATAAAGTGATCTTCGTGGCTGTGTACGCCGCCAGGAGAAAGCAAACCAAGCAAGTGAACGGCGCGGCCATTGGCAACGGCTTCGTCGATGGGCTTGGTCAGTACCTCATTGGTATCCAAATCGCCGTCTTCGATCGCCTTGGTGATGCGGGTGAAGTCCTGGTACACAATGCGTCCGGCACCAATGTTCATATGGCCTACTTCGGAATTACCCATCTGCCCGTCAGGGAGGCCCACATGGCGGCCATCGGTGTGCACAAAGGCATGAGGGCGGTTGGCCCACAGCTTGTCCATGTTGGGCGTATTGGCAGCGGCCACCGCGTTGTGAGCGCTATCGGGGTTGTGGCCGTAGCCATCTAGAATGATCAGCGCCACAGGGCGCGGTGCAGTTGTAGCCATGAAAAACCTCGTTATGTTGGTCAGCTAAAGCGACGTGAGGTGCTGTTTGAAACGCGGGTGAAGGCTGCTCAAGCCGTTTTCAGACAACACCTTATAATCGGGGTCGCGACGCGCGCGCGCATGGGGCATCATAACGCAGGCAGCCGTTGGTCGTCATGGCCTGCGCGGTATGCCGTGTGACGTGTATACTTGTCGCGTTTCTGGAGGCGGCTAGGCCGCTTTTTTCTGCATAGACCAAGAGATTGTGTTCGCGATGATCGATCAGCTGTTCGAATTCGTAATGAACCACCCCCTACTTGTCGGGGCGTTTTTGCTGGTATTAATAGCATGGGTGGCGTACGAAGCGCGCAGTGCCGCCACTAATGCCGTGACTTCAACCCAGGCTACTCAGCTTATCAACCGTGAAGACGCGGTGGTACTGGATATCCGTGAAAGCAAAGACTTCAAAGCCGGGCATATTGCAGGGGCACGCAATATTCCCCAAAGCAGCCTCGACAGCCGCATGAGTGAACTGGAGAAAGTAAAAAGCCAGCCGATCATCGTGGTATGTAAGCATGGCCAGAGCTCTGGCGCTGCCCAGTCAAAGCTTGCTAAAGCAGGTTTTGAGCGTGCCAACAAGCTTAAAGGCGGTATGGTGCAGTGGCAGGCGGATGGCCTTCCGGTGGTGAAAAAGTAATTACGCAGAAATTAATTAAGCTGTATGCGCAGGCGCGCATCTTTTTTATTGGATAAACAATTAGGAGTATCCCGATGGCGGAAGATAACAACACCCCGCAGGCAGCTGCCGCAGAAGGCGAAAAACCTCAGCTGAAATTCTCTTTACAGCGCATCTACGTAAAAGACATTTCGTTTGAAGCGCCGAACTCTCCTTCCGTATTCAAGCAGGCGTTTAAGCCGAAGGTAAACCTGGACCTGAATACGACTAGCCAGAAAGTGGCTGACGATCAGTACGAAGTGGTTGTTAAGGTGACGGCTCAGGTCAACGATAGTGAAACCGGCACGACGTCGTTCCTTGCTGAAGTAGAGCAAGCGGGCCTGTTCCGTATTTCTGGTATCGAAGGTGCACAGCTGGAACAAACCCTGGGTGCGTTCTGCCCCAACTTGCTGTTCCCCTATGCCCGTGAGTGCATTGATAATCTCGTCAATCGTGGCGGTTTCCCGCCGTTAATGCTGGCGCCGGTGAACTTTGAAGCCATGTACGCCCAGCGCAAGCAGCGTGAAGCGCAAGAAGCTCAGCAAGCCGCTGAGAATACGCACTAAGCTATGTCGGAAACGTTGCACGCCGCTGACTGGTTTGCGCTACACGGCAAGATGCCCCGCCTTTATGTGCCCGCTGAGTTTTCAGTGGGCGCAATATTAACGCTGCCCGAAGGCCCTGCGCGACACGTGACTCGGGTGCTGCGGATGGGGGTGGGTGCGCCTCTGGTGCTGTTTGATGGCCATGGCCAAGAGGCAGGAGTATGCCTAGCTGAGGTGGGGCGCAAGCACACCACCGTGGCTATTGAGGCTATCTGGCAAGGCAGCGGTGAGTCACCGCTAGCCGTGCACCTTGGCCAAGCGATCTCGAAAGGCGACCGAATGGATTACGCCATTCAAAAAGCCGTGGAACTGGGCGTTGCAGCGATTACCCCGCTCTATACCGAGCGGGGCGATGTGCGCCTTAAAGGGGATCGCGAAGAGAAAAAGCTGGCTCACTGGCAGGCTGTTGCGGCTAGCGCTTGTGAGCAGAGTGGGCGCGCGGTTGTCCCGCCTGTCTATCCTCCAAAAACGCTTGATAATTGGTTAGCCGAGCGACACGAACCGCTACGTTTGATGCTGCATTTGGCTACCGGTAATGCGTTTGATCGGCAAGACAACCCTGCTTCTGTCGCCTTGCTTATTGGCCCAGAGGGTGGCTTAAGCGATGTGGATATTAATGCTGCCGTTGCGGGCGGCTTTACACCGCTGACGCTCGGGCCAAGAGTATTGCGCACCGAAACGGCGCCTGTTGTTGCACTAACACTGCTGCAGCACCACTTCGGTGATGTGTAAGTACTCACTTTTAAACACTCATTTTTAAGTGCTCGCTGGTAGGTGCTCGCTTTTAAGAGCTCATTATTTAAGACTTTCTTTTTAAGAACTTATTTTTAGGGGCTTTCGAAAGTAAGTGCTTACTGACTGGTTGCTGCCCTGTTAAGCGGCAGCAACCGCTATTTATGCGCTGTCGAATTGACTGATAATGGCTGCGCTTTGCCTTGCGTTCGCAAGGCACCATAATGAAGATCTACTTTCTGTAAGGACGGTACCCATGGTCCGTGAGTCACACTCTTCTCCCCGCTCAGCTAGCGACGCCGCTGCCCAACTGGGTGACGTGGCCTATTTAACCGTGACGGCGGTTAATAGCACGGGGGCGTTTCTGCAATGGGGGCAGCCCAAAGATGTACTGCTGCCTTATAGCGAGCAGCGCTTTCGCCCCGACCCCGGTAAGCGAGTACTGGTCATGCTGTACAGCGATGACCAGGGGCGGCCAGTGGCTACCATGCGCCTGGATCGTTTTTTAACAGACGACGCCTGGGCGCTGGAAAAAGGTGATGAAGTGGCCGTGGTGGTGGCCGACCGCACCGACCTTGGGATGAAAGTCGTGGTTAATCACCGCTATTGGGGGTTGATCTATCAAGATGATATTACCCAACCGCTGCGCCGCGGGCAGTCGCTGAAAGGCTATGTAAAGCAGCGTCGCGAAGACGGCCGAGTTGATATCTGTTTACTACCTCCGGGGGTGGCACGTCTAGATGTAGTGGGCGATAAAGTGCTGCAGGCGTTGCGTGAAAGTGGGGGGTATCTCGCGTTGGGTGATAAAAGCTCTGCACATGATATTAAGACGCGACTAGGTGTTAGCAAAAGCGCTTATAAGCAGGCCATAGGGCGGCTTTATAAACAGCAGTTAATCACGCTGGAACCTGGCGCTATCCGGCTTGTGCCTGGTGCGTTAACAGATGGGCAAGGCGAGTAGCCACTAGCGGCGGTTGGAGCTGTGCAGGCAGTGCGGCATACTGCTTACCTATTGTTTATGTATGGATGTTACCCCGATGAGCCAATCAACGTTGCATCTCGGTGTGGTGATGGATCCCATCAGCGACATCGCTTACAAGAAAGATACCACCATGGCGATGCTGTGGGCGGCGCAGGAGCGCGGCTACACGCTGCACTACATGGAACAAGAAGATCTTTTCTTGAACGCGGGGCAGGCGTATGCGCGTATGCGCCCGCTAACGGTGCATCGCGACCCAAATCATTGGTACGACCTTGGTGAAGCGGCTCAGCGCCCGCTGGTGGAACTAGATGTTGTGTTAATGCGTAAAGATCCGCCGGTAGATGCTGACTTTACTAATGCGGTTCATCTCTTGGGGTTTGCTGAACGCGAAGGCGTGTTGGTGGTCAACCCAACGGCTGCTTTGCTCCAGTGTAATGAAAAATTGTTTGCCCAACAGTTTCCCCAGTGCTGCGCGCCCACCGTTGTTGCCAGTCGTGATGATGTTCTGCGTGCTTTCCACGCGGAGCACGGTGATGTGATTTTCAAGCCGCTTGATGGTATGGGTGGCACCGGTATTTTTCATATTGGCCCCGATGGCCGCAATATTGGTGCGGTGATTGAGCAGTTGACGCTGCGCGGCCAGCGACAAATCATGGCGCAACGTTACCTATCCGAGATCAAGGATGGCGATACGCGCATCTTACTGGTTGACGGTGAACCCGTGCCCTATGGGTTGGCGCGGATTCCCTCGGCGGGTGAAACCCGAGGTAACCTCGCAGCGGGCGGTCGTGGCGTTAGTCGCGAGCTCACCGAGCGCGATCACTGGTTGATTCAGCAGGTGCAGCCCATGATTCGTGAAAAAGGACTAATGTTCGTTGGTTTAGATGTGATTGGTGACTACATCACTGAAATTAACGTCACCAGCCCCACCTGTGTACGTGAAATTGATGATCAGCGCGGCACGAACATTGCTGGAATGCTGCTGGATGCCATTGAGCGTCGCCTTCACTAACCGATGCCGTTGAACGTTCTATTCGCCAAATAACGCGAGGCTCGCTGAGTGTTCAGCGAGCCGTAGGAGACGCATGCAAAGTTTTAAGCATCACTTTTTGATGGCCATGCCGCACTTGGAAGACCCCAACTTCGCGGGTAGCTTGATCTATCTTTGCGACCATGATCACAATGGTTGCATGGGGGTCATTGCCAATCGCCCGCTTGAAATCACGCTGGACGCGTTGTTTGAGCAGCTCTCACTAGGGGGAGATGACAGCCCGCATCGCAACGCGCCGGTCTATTATGGCGGCCCTATGCATAAGGATCGTGGCTTCATTCTGCATATCGGTGATAGCCAGGAGTGGGACTCCAGTGTTCAGGTGGAGGACGGTATTGCGCTCACCACTTCCATGGATATTCTTCAGGCGCTTGCCGACGATACCGGCCCCGAGGATTTTCTGGTGTGCCTAGGCTGCGCTGGCTGGGATGTTGGACAGCTGGAAGATGAGCTAAAAGAGAACACCTGGTTGACCGTCGAAGGCCAGGGCAGCGTCTTGTTCAGTACCCCGCCCGCGGAGCGTTTAGCCGCTGCCGCTGGCATACTTGGCGTTGATCTAAACCTGATGACTCGCAACGCGGGGCATGCGTGATGGTTAAATGGCATGGCTGATAGTGGGCAACGGCTAATACTCGCGTTTGATTTTGGTACTCGGCGTATTGGCGTCGCGGTAGGTAACGAGTTGCTGAATAGTGCACGCGAGCTAACGCCGCTAACCGCTCGCGACGGCATTCCTGACTGGAACGTTGTTACACGGTTAGTCGAGGAGTGGCAGCCTGACCTGTTTGTGGTCGGCCTGCCGCTGAATATGGATGGTACTGAATCAGCGATGAGCACGCGGGCACGAAAGTTCGGTAACCGCCTGCACGGGCGTTATGGCAAGCCCTGTGAAATGGTTGACGAGCGTGGTTCTACTCGCGAAGCGAAGCAGATCGCCCATGCCGCGGGCCACCGTGGCAACTACCGAGAAGAAAGCGTCGATGGCATTGCTGCCGTGCTGATTCTAGAAGGGTGGTTTGCCCACCAGGAAGGGCTTCCCGGCGGGCGGATAGCTCACTAAGACGCTCGTTCTACTAGCCGCTACGCTTAACTAAAGCGCTAGATTCAACTAAGAGCTGGGCGCTACTAAAACGTCATGTGCATTAGTGGTCTAATGTTCCGACTTGCCCAGGCACAAACCAGCGCACTGGTCGCAGGTCTTTCTCGATCAGTTCATCTACCTTTAATAGTGTGGCAAAAATAGCCATACGCATCGGTATCCCGTTATCGGTTTGGCGGAAAATCGCCAAACGTGGGTCACCGTTAAGGTTCACGTTTAGGTCATTAGCGCCTGGGCGGCTATCACGGGGTAGTGGGTGCATGACAATGGTGCTCTGGCTGCAGCGCTGATCAAGAAAGTCACGATTAACCATAAAGTCATCAGAAAGCCCCTGAAAACTCTCGTTCATTTCATCGGTAAAACGCTCTTTCTGGATACGCGTGGTGTACACCACGTCTAGATCTGAGAAGTCGCTGGCGAGTGAGTCGCGTTGCTCGACGCGGTGCCCACGCGATGTCACTAGGTCAATCAGCGCGGTTGGCATTTCCAGGCCCGGCGGTGATACCAGGGTGATGCGCAGTGGATCATAGAGAGACAGTAACTTGATTAGCGAATGTACCGTACGGCCATACTTCAAATCGCCGGTGAGTAGGATATGCGCGCCGTTGAGTGATTTGCCCAGCCGCTGAAACTCTTTATCAATCGTATAAAGATCAAGCAGTGCCTGGCTTGGGTGTTCACCTGGGCCATCCCCACCGTTAATTACCGGCACATTGGTGGCGGCCGCGAACTCCGCTACCGATCCTTGATCGGGATGGCGCATGACAATCGCATCGCAATAACCACTCATCACTCGGCTGGTATCGTACAGCGACTCACCTTTGGCCATAGAAGAGAAGGTAAAACCGGTGGTGTCACACACGCTTCCTCCTAAGCGGCAAAACGCGGCATTGAAGCTCACGCGTGTGCGTGTACTTGCTTCAAAGAACAAATTACCAAGCACAGCACCTTCCAGCACCCGGGTAACTTGGCGGCGACTGGCAATAGGTTCCATACGCGCCGCAACGCGTAGAAGGTGGTCAACGCTTTCGCGCTGTAATGAATCGACAGTTAATAGATGCTGGCTCATCACGGACCTCAAAATGAAGTGGGCGTTGGGTGCTATAAAGCTTGAGTAAGTGTAACCGTCAATGGAGTGCCGTCGAAGCGCTTTCAAACGCAAAACGGTTTGCCTTAAAACTTTTTTGCATTTATCTATAAATAGCCCTTGCCAAGACGGCAGCGAATCCGTAAAGTACGCATCCGCTGCCGGGGACGCACAGCGTTACCAGTGGTGATTGAAGGTGAAAACCTTCGGTTTGTCAGGAAGTTAAGAGAGTTTAAAAGAAAGCAACGTTATCTCGCTTTCTTAACGCACTCGCTTCACTCACTCAAAACAGTGATTGACAAACACCAGGAAATGCGTAG